>NZ_QVRA01000028.1 GCF_003591655.1 Sphingobium terrigena | reverse complement strand
AACGCCAAGCCCGATATCCCCCTGATCGAGGCAAGGCTGGAAGCGCTTGCGAAAAAATGGGCGCCACGGACACGCCGAAAAGCCTGACAGGCCGCGTCAACGCCACCTTCCGTCGGCGCTTACGAAAGCACTGCACCCCGTCAACGAGCAAATTTCGCTAAGCGTCCTGAGCATGCCCAGGCTGAGCCCTTCGGCCTGAAACCGATCGATAATGGGCCTTGCCGATTGGCTGTGGAAGAAAACATTATCTCCGCCATTTCCGGTCAACACGGCCTTTGAGCCAGTTGCCGTCACCGCCCTTCTGACCGCAGCGTTGTAGGCGAGTGATTGCGAACGGCCGCAGGGATAGGGCTTGTGAGCGACACAGGAGCGGCGCAGATCAATGTCGTCGATCGAGTAAAAATCCTCAAGCAGTTTTGTCTCAAGCCACTCGCACAGCGCTCTCGCATAGTATCGCTCATCGCCCGAAGGATCATCCGTCGCGACGGTAAGACATGCTTTTTCAGATCGGGCAGACAGCGAGGCTGCAATTATCGAGGAATCGAGTCCGCCTGAAACGGCGAGCAGAAGCGAGGAATGCGGAGAGCTTAGCGCCGTGACGCATGTCGAAACCGTCCGTTCAAGTCGTTCGGCATATTGCTCAGGCCGGTCAGATGGAGCCCGATCGACGAATTCCCATGGCGACCAGCACTCCTCTACCCGAAGCCCGTTGGGCGTCACTATGACCGCTGATCCTGCAAGGACACGGGACAACCCATCAAGTGCGGTCTGTTGGATAGGAAGATCTGCGAAGTAGAGATATTTTGAGAGCCCCTCCCAGTCGATTGCCACGTCGAGCAAGCCCGCATCCTGCAGGAGAGCCGGGTCCGAGGAGAACGCTACAAACGAACCATGGTCTACAAAGTAGCTCGGCATCGTTCCAGTGGGATCGGGCTGAATATAGACGCGCCCAGAAGTCTGGAGCGCAACGACGTAATTGCCCCAATAGTGGTCTAGCAGCGCCGATTCTCCGTACCGTTGGATGTCAGCCAAGAGGTGGGCATCATCATGATCGATCGCGCGGCCCGGGCCGCGGCGAGGAAACAGCGTGCCGACCGCGATGCCTAGCGGAAGGGCCAACAGCCAACGCGGGTCACTGACGACTGCGGTGATCGGGCCTGCAGAGTGGCTCGCAGCCAGCCCCGTGCGATTCAGGATTTCGGCGATTTTGTCATGTCGACTGGTTTCGTCTCGAAAGATGATGAGGAGATACCGGAGGTTCGTCATAGGGCGAAAATGCGCGCAAAAAGTCGGGCATGTTCTGATCGATCGTTCAAGACGAGATCGCCCTGCTGCACCCAACAGTGGGCCACAAACGGGTTGGTGCGAACACCTATGACGAATGTTGGCGTGCTTCCGCGCCGGTAACATAACTGCAGCAATGCCAGCGAACGATTCAAGCATCGGTCAGATGAACCAAACAGCAGACTGGTTGCTTGAAGCGCTGTTGCAAGCCGTATGGCCGTTGCACCGTCATTCCCAGGCTGCAGCGCTTGGGCTGCATTGCGCGAGCTCTGCAACATGCGCAAAATCTGTTGAAAACGCTTGGTTCGCAGAACGATGGCCGCACGGGCCTGTGCTGCGGCAGCCGTGGCCACATCCGACAAGGAAGGGCGAGAGCGATTGTCGGAAAGATCGCGATACAGAGCGGGGAGATCTGAATCGGGCAATAGCGGCTTTGGATTCGGCGTGTCCACAACGAGCAGGCCTCTTCCGATCATCTCCTGAATTTCGGGCCCGCGTTCGTTGATCGGCCCAAGCCGGGCCGCGTCAACGAAAACGCCCTCCAATCGATCGGGAAGACAAAAGTAGCGACCGGCCGCGGCATCGAGAAAGATGACCTTCCCATTGACCATGCAGCTGTGGAGATCGTGACCGAGACTAAGGCGCATGTCAGCATCAAACCTGCAAACGTGCGCTCTCCGCACGGAGAGCGCACGCAAGGTTTCAGTCGTCGGTGAGCGCGCCGCCGAAAGGCTGCTGCTGACCCGCGGTATCGTTGAGATTCGGGGCGCCACCCTTGGTCTCTTCGATGACACCGCCGAGGTCGATCAGCTCGTCGTCGCGATGTTGGTCGTTGCGCTGCATGATATGCTCCTCTTGATCTGCCGTGTGAATCCACGACAATCCCGAGTTACTCCGTCCAATACCGCAGATGTTGCAAGTATATCTGGACAAAATGGCGCGATATCCGCGAACGGCCATTGGAATTGACCGAAATTTGAGGGCCGCTGGGATATATGCCTACTAAGTGTCTGACTTAGCTATCTAACGATATTGGAGCGTGCTTCTGGATAATGCTCTGTTGATGGACGATTCTCCGCTCGTGGTAAGATTCAATGCGCCGATGGACGCTCTTATGGACATCGGTCACAGCGGAGTTTGTCATTGTACGAAGCTCTCTGGCGGCCTCCTTGACCTTGGCCACTCCAGCGACTCGCGGATAGAATAGACGCTCGTTGATTTGCGTGATCGTGGCCATCGCTTCCGAATTGCCTGTGGCTTCGGCAAACGCCAAGAAGATCGCCCCGGTAAGTGTGGCGATCTCGACGGGGGTGCTGCCGAACTCGGCATTCGAGAATCGGTCCAGCGTCTGGCTGAGAACTGATTTCTTCAGCCTTTGGGCTAAGCCCAGCAGCAGGTGCGTGTTCCAGGCATAGAGGTGGATCAATGCTGGCGGGGTCGCGAGCGTGACCCGAAATCCGCCGGCGCTATCCGGCTCAACCAGGCCCTCTCCCATCAGTCGACAAGCCGCTTCTCGCACGGGTGTTTTGCTCGCCCCATGGCGGTCTGCGATATCCTGGATTTCGAGCTTCTCGCCGGCGTGGAACAGCCCCGCCAGATAATCTGCTTTCAAGGCCCGATAGACGCGTTCTTGCGTGATCGGATCGGCGGCAGACATCATGAACTCGCTCCCGCCATGAGCGGCGGCGACTGCCAGCGAGGCGTCAAGGCATTGGTCAGTTGGCTGAGATTCCGCTCCGCGACAACTTCAACGCACAGCCGCTCGAGATCGCAAAGATCGCCGGCCGCGAGCTGCCTAGGGAAGCACATGCGTTGGCCCGCGAACAGCAGGGGGATAAGAATGTGGCCGGTCGACAGGCCAAGCCGATATGTACAGCGCAGATGATCATCGAGCTTCGACTTTGGATTTCCCGACTCGATCTCACGCAACCAGCGGACTCCCATACCGAGATTCCTTGCCAGCTCGCGCTGCGTGATACCTATCTTCTTCCGTGCTTCCTCGATCTGCCGTCCCGACTGTTCTTTGACATACGAGAGCGGTGCATCAGCAACGGAAGCCGCGCAATCCAGCGACATTTCCGCGTCTCCTTACGGGAGATACCGCCCGCCAAGGCCATTCCGGACCCTATTGCTAGGTGTGCATACCACCACTGTCAAACGGAACCGCCGCCAGTTTGGCCAAGCATTGGCTGCCAGCTTTCTGAAATCATTCAGCAATCTCGCCATCGGCGATGGGCGGCCTCTTAACCGGCGGTCGTGCGCGTTCGAAGGCAGCCAGGAGCTGTGCGCCATCCGCCCGCGCAAGATGCTGAAGCGCGAGAATGTAGATGCTCCCAAGGGAGGGCGCCTCATGATCCGGCGCGGCACGTCGAACGCGCTCGGCAATCTGAGAAGCAATATCCCATAGGCGATGCGGCGCACCGACGTGATGCTCTTCCGATCCGCTCAATGGTGCTGCTCGGAGGGCATTCAAAGAATCGACGATTGCGCTCGCAGGGACCGTATCGAGATAGTTCACGGCCACATGCAGCGTAGTGCCCCACGCAAGCAGACAGCGTGTCGTGCGAATCAGATGGCAGTGCGAGTCGATGAGCACATCCATCCCGGCCGACGAGAGCCGGAGTTTGAAGGTTCGTGTTGCTCGGCCCATTCGCTTGCTACCCCCTTCCCGATGGCGATTTGCTGCTGTTTCGGGGCGAAAGTCGGCCTGCACCCTACTCCAACCATGACCAAAGCGGCACTTCAGTGCCGCTCGGGTCCGTTTAGCGTCCATTTGAGCGCGTGATGGTCTCCAATATTCAAGTTGTGGACTTATAAGCTTTCTTTCGCCGCTTCGGCACTTCAGTGCCCTCCCTATTGCAGGCATTTCAAGACATCGGCATTGCTCGTGGCACACCGGATCGGTGGTCATGGACGGCTCTAGCGAACGCCCGCAGTCCCTCGATCCGTACCTCCAAACCCTGAAGCCAAAGCGCGGATTCGCGCCACGAGGAGACGTGTCTCATGACCTTTCCACGCCCATCGACCGGGCTTGTTGCGATCCTGGCGACCAGCCTACTCGCGCCCCAGGCTCAGGCTCAAAATTATCGGCCTGACGCCGAAGGTTATCCCTGTGCCGCTCGCGGCCGCCTGGCGATCGTTCAGGACGATCAGGGCTACTCGATCCGCCACCAGTCGCTCACGCAGGTCGACAAGGTGGCGGCTGCGTCCGCCATCCCGATCGGCGCAGCGCTCACGGTAGACGCGAAGATCTTCGCGCTCGCCGCCAGCACCGCGAAGGAGGCTTCGCGTGCGCCGCGCCGCTGAACTGTTGGCAGCTTCGCTGCTGATCGCCGGGACATCCGCTTTTGCGCAGGATGCATCGGTGGCGCCGGCGACCGATCCCCTGCCCGCGGCGGCTGCGGACGCCCAGCGTCAATTGCGCCAGACCTTCACCAACCTCAGCTTCGAGGATTTCGGACCGGCGCCCGTCAAGGGACCAATCTATCAGGCGACCGCAGGCGGGCGCATCATCTATTTCGCGCCGGAGAGCGAGCACCTGCTGTTTGCTGCCGTTTACGACAAGAACGGCCTCAACGTCACCGCGATGGCGCAGGATGCGAGCGCGCGGAAGCGTCTCGGGGCCATCGACCCCAACGAGGCACTCGTCATCGGCCCGGCCGGCGCGCCGAAGGTCATCGAGTTCACCGATCCCGACTGTCCATATTGCCAAGCGCTCGAGCGGTTCTGGGCCGTGAAGGCTGCCGAGGGCAAGGTCGTGCAACGTCTGATCTATTTCGTCAGCGGCATCCATCTGGACGCCGCGGCGAAAGCCGAGCACATTCTGTGTTCGCCCGACAAGGTCGCGGCCTTCAGGTCAGTCTATGCCGGTGCCCGACCCGCCGAACTGCTCAAATGCGCAGCGGGCGCGGATAAGGTCACCAAGGACGCGCTGACCGTCAAGAAGATGGGTGTCTCGGGGACACCGACATTGTTCGTCGACGGCAAGCTGATCTCCGGCTTTCAACAGGCCGAACTCGAGGCGTTCCTCGAGCAAAAGCAGGGGAACGCAGATGCGCGCCCCTGACACCCGGTTCGCGGTCGTAAGCGGCCGCGTTGACTTCGATCTGGCGGGCCTCGTCCCCGCCCCGCGCGACAGCTCCCCCGAGCGCGCGCCGGGTGGTGCGAGGGCCGGGATGCCGGCGGTCGCGCTCCTTCGGAGCCGTCCAGCGTCGCCGTCGGCCGACAACGATTTCAATCGGTGCCGGCAGGCATGTGTTCGGACGGCTCCGCTTCCAAGGAGACCATCAATGCTCAAACTGCTTCGGGGCAGGACCTTCCGCACGATCGATGCGGCCGTCCTGATCCTTCTGGCCGCGCTGGCCGGCACCACCGTTGCCCATGCGTTCACGGCGCCCGCCGCGGGCGACCTCGGCTACGACATCTACGACATAGTCGTGAACCAGGGGGTCAAGGGTCCGCTCGGTTTCGTAGCGGGCGTCGCCGCCTTCCTGTTCGGCGTCAGTCGCCTGTTCAGCAACATCATGATCGGCATTCCGACGATCGTGGCTGCCGTCTGCCTGATCAAGGCGGACAGCATCCTCCAGACCTTCGGCATGGTGATCTGAGCATCGGCGTGCCGGGCCGGCGCTGCCGGTGCGGTCACGCCTTCCGAGACGGGGGGTGGTGGTCATCCCTCGGAGGTCACGCTGACGCGTGATGAAGCAAGGGAGAAGGGCGTTGGACGAACGTCTTCCACAATTCCTGCACCGGCCGGTCCAGATCCTCTGGTTCGACTCTCAGGAATTCATCGTGGTCATGTCGACCATCTTCGTCGCCGTGATTGTCGGCGGGATGATCGGCTGGGCGCTCCTCGGCGTCCTTCTCCTCTTCATTCCCTGGAAACGGAGCAAGCCGCGGGGCTTCATCCCGCACCTCGCCTGGCGCTGGGGCCTGCTCAAATTTCGCAACTATCCGGGTCCGACACAGACCCGCTTCTTCGAGTAGAGCGCATGGGGCATCCATTCAGGCGCAAGGTCGCTGCCGACATGATCGGCGACACGCGACCCAGCTGGCACCTTCACCGCTATCTGCAGGGCTCGGCGAACCTGTTCGAAGAGAACCGGCTGTTGAAGTTCGCGATCGCCGGCCTGTTCGGGATCACCGCGGTGCTCGGCACGGTCCTCTACACGTCGAACCAGAACCAGCGGACCGTGATCGTTCCGTTCGGCGCGGGCGGCGACCTTTATGTCACCGGCAACAAGCCGTCGGCGACCTATCTGCGCACCATCACCCGCAACATCGTCAGCATGGCGGGAACCTATTCATCCTATTCGGCCGACCGGCAATTCCAGGAACTGCTGAGCCTCGTCCATCCGAGCGCCTTCAATGGCCTGCGGGACAGCCTGAACCGGCTGCTCGACGAGCTCAACAGCAATCCGACGCTCTCGATCGCCACCTACATCCGGGCCGATCAACCGGTGACCTACACCGATACCGAGATCGTCGTGCCGGTGGAGAAGGTTCGCGTCATCGGCGGCGTCATCCGCAAATTCCGCGGAAATCTGCGCATTCGCTACGCCATCGACAACGGCCGCTTCTGGCTGACCGCCCTTCAGGAGGAGAATTTCAATGCCGAGATTCGGTAGAAGCCTGAGGCTTGCCTGCGCCCTGGCGGCATTCACCGCCACCGGACCGGCGCTCGCCCAATCGGTCGCGGCCCTGCCCGACCAGACCAGCCGCATCCGGCTGTCCAACCGCGACGTCAATCATATCGTGTGTGTCGGCGGCGACATCGAGGACGTCAAATTCTCCGCGGAGAAGGGCCTGGCCGTCGAGCGCGGAGGGTCGGACGCCTGGGTCAAGTTCCTGGTGCTCGAGACCGATGACATGGGCGCGAAAACCCGAACCTATGTGACGACGCCGTCCGAATTCTTCGTCTCGTGCAACGGCGCAATCTATCCGCTCTATGCCGAGCCGGCGGACATGCCGGCCCAGACGGTGACTTTGGTGCCAGGCGCCGCCCAGCGGGCGCGGGCCAATGACGCGCTGCTGGGCCCGCTGGTCGAGGAAGAGCGCGCGGTCGGCGTCGTGCTGGCGCTGTTACAGGACCGCGTTCCCGCCTCCTTCTCCGAGGTGGCGCCGAGCCGCGACCGGCTAACACTTCCCGACCTGCCGAGCATCACCATCAGCGAGCGGCGCCGTCTCGATATCGAGGGGGCGGGGCTGTCGGCCAGCGAGTATCTGGTGAGCACGAGCCGTCAGGTGGCGCTCGAAGAGCGCAATTTTCTCGACAGCGCGTTCGGCCCGGACATTTTCGCAGTGACACTCGACCGGCTCGCGCTTGGCCAGGGCGATAGCGCGCGTCTGATTGTCGTGCGCCGGAGCGTCGGCCAATGACCGCGTCAATGGACCCCGGCGCGTCAGGCGCCGCGCCCCAGCCCGAACCGCTCGGCGGAGCTTCCACAGGCGCACCCATCGAGGCTGATACCGACCGCCCGGCCATGCTCGACCTGCGCGCGCAATGGTCGCGCATGACCTCCGACCAAAAGCTGCGGGCAAAGCAGATCAGTGTCGCGGCGACGATCGCCTTGGTCGGTTACGGCCTCTACTCGGCGAGCTCCAGCGGCACCAAGGATCTGGCGCCAGTGCCCGAGGCCTCCAAATTGGACATGGGCGCCGGCCTGCGCGGCGACAGCCTCGAGGTGAAGATGCGGGGCGACCTGCAGAAGATCCTCGATGGCCAGTCCCTGCTCGGCGACCGTGTCACCGCGATCGAGGAAGGCAAGATCGTACCGGGCGCGGGCGCCGCGGGCCACGCACTGCCCGATGGCACCGACGCGGGATTGCCGCCAGCCTTGCCCGGGGAGGCTCCCGCCTATCCGCCCGCACCGCCCGAGGCGAATTCGGATGGCGGGTCGCTGCCACCCCCGCCCGCAGCCCCCACGTCACCCCCGGCGCCACCAGCGCCGCCGACCGAGCGCCAGGTCGGTGCAATCGGCGCCGCGATCACGGCTGCTGGCGAGGGAGGCGCGGCCGGCGGGGCGCGATCAAAAAAAGCCAATCGGACGATCTATTTGCCGCCTGGTTTCATGAAGGCGCGGCTGCTGACCGGGGTCGACGCGCTCGCGAGCCGCGATGCGACAAGCAATCCGGAACCAATCATCGCACGTGTCCAGGCCCCCGCCGTTCTGCCGAATGACGTGAAAGCCAACCTGTCCGGATGCTTCGTCATCGGCAATGCGACCGGCAGCCTCGCCAAGGAGCGGGTCGAGATCCAGCTCGTCTCGATCTCGTGCGTCGATTTCGACGAACACGCCGTGGTCGACCAACCCATCAAGGGCTTCTTCGTCGATGCCGACGGCAAGAAGGGCCTCTCCGGCAAGGTCGTGACGCGCGCCGGTGCGACACTCGCGCGCTCGTTCATCGCCGGCACGATCGCGGGGATCGCGCAGTCGGTCGAGGGCACGTTCGGCGACGTCTCGACATCGGCGCTCGGCAGCGTGCGGACCCTCGATGCGGGCGACGCGGCCAAAACCGGCGTCGCCGGTGGCCTCTCACGCTCATCCGACAAGCTCACCGATTTCTATCTCGATCTTGCTCGCCAGGCCGGGCCGGTGGTCGAAGTCGGCGCTGCCAAGGACGTCGTGGTCGTCATCCAGGAGGGCCTGGCCCTCGAGATCAAGCCCTCGGTTGGGAGCAAATTCTGATGCGCCAGCCAAGCATACTCCAGGGAGCACCATCCATGCCCAAGCACGCCTTGCGCGGCGGAGCGCTTGCGCTCGCCGCCGGAACCAGCCTGCTCCTTTCAGGCTGCGCGACCATGGGTTCGCTCATGTCGCCCTATAGCGAGAAATTCTCGTGCAAGAATGACGATCACGGCCAGTGCATCCATCCCGAGCGCGCCTACGAAGATGCGGTCGCCGGCGTCGCATCGAAGTCGGATCCCGCTGTCACCAACGACCGCAAGATGCTGCACGACCAACCCGCAGCAGAGCGTGCACGAAGCGGCGGCCGGGCCACGGCACCGAGTGCGTATGGCAGCTACCGCGACAGTGTCTATCAGGAGCTCAAGGGGCTGATCGAGGCGCCGGTGACGCCGATGCTCAAGCCCGCGCGCACTGTCCGCACGCTGATCCTGCCCTATGCCGACCGCCAGCGGCTCGACCGGCTTTATATGCCGCGCTACGTCTATTCGATCGTCGATAAACCCGTCTGGGTGGTCGGGGGCACGCTCGTCGCCCCGCCGAGCCAGGCGTCGAAAGCTCCAATCCTCGGCCAGGTCCAGGAACCGGCGGCGGCGGCCAGTGATGCGCCCGAAGCGCCGATCGCCTCCGCGACGGAGCCGCGGCAATGAGCGCGCTTGGATCCAAGGGCGGTGGCGGGCTCACCTACGCGCGGATGCGCAATGCGGTCCGCCGCGATGCCTATTCGGACTATCTGCCGCTTGTTGCCTGGGACGCGGAGACCGAGGCGTTCCTGTGCATCGACGACTGCTGGGGCCATGCCTGGGAGATCGTGCCAACCGCCTACCTGTTCGCACATGTCCAGGGTGCGCTTCAGGGCTTGCTCAACATCCATTTCCCCGACGGCACGGTCCTCCAGCTCCACACCTTCGCCGATCCGCTGATCGATGACGCGCTCGATGCCTTTCTCGACCTCAAGACCCGCGACGACCCACTGATCCAGGCGTCCGCGCGCCGGACCCGCGAATATCTGAGCCAAGGCCGCCATGGCCTGAAGGCGCTGCACGGTATTCCCGTCCGCAACTTCCGGACCTTGCTGTCGATCAAGACCCGTCGGCCGCTGGGCGAGGACTTGCGCCGCCAGGTCGAGGAGCAGCTCGCCAAGCTCGGCATCCGTCGGCTTGAGCCCGAGGAGATGATCGCCTTCTACCGGCGCATCTTCAACGGCGTCGCGCAGCCCGCGCCCGGTGTGTTCGCCGACGGCACGACGATCGGCGCCCCGCCGCTCGCCAAGCAGATCATCGACGCAGGTCCCGACCTGGTGTTCGAAGGTCAGGAGGTTTTCCTCGGCAACCAGGTCGCGCGCTGCCTGACGCCCAAGGCGCCGGCGCGGCGCATTACCGCCGAGCGCGCCAACCGCTTGCTGGGCGGCATGCGCGGCTCGGCAGAGGACAGCGACCAGATCGGCGGGCCGTTCCTCTACACGCTCAACATCCTGTTCGATCATTCGCAGTTCGAGATCCACAAGCGCGCGCAGATCCTCTCGGCCCAGAAGGCGGCGGGATCATTCGCGGTGGAGGTCGGCAAGCAGATCGAGGAGATTGGCTGGATCCTCGACGAGGCGGGCAATTCGAAGTTCGTCCGCGTTATCCCGACGGTCTGGGTGTTCGGCCGCGACCGTGCCCATGCCCGCGATCTTGCCGCGCGCGCCAAGCGCTTGTGGGAGAGCGAGCCGCTTCCCTTCTCGATGCAGGAGGAGAGCTATCTCAATCCGACGCTGCTCGCGATGAGCCTGCCCTTCGGGCTCTACCCAGACCGGACGACGCTGCGCATGCTCGAGCGCGACTTCCGGATGCCGGTCAAGGCGGCGGTCCTGATGGCGCCGATCCAGACCGACTTCCGGGGCGGCGGGCGGCCGGCGCTGCTCTATACGGGGCGCAAGGGCCAGCTCATCACGCTCGATCTATTCGACCCGCGCATCAACAATTACAATTTCATCGTCTCGGCGGAATCCGGCGCGGGCAAGAGCTTCCTGCTCAATAATCTCTGCCAGCAATATTTCGCGTGCGGCGCTCTCATCCGCATCATCGACATCGGCGGGAGCTACCGCAAGCTCTGCACGCTGTGCTCGGGCCGCTATATCGACATCGGCGAGGAGCAACTGGTCCTCAACCCATTCGATATGGGTCTCGCGCTCGACGGGGACGACAAACAGTCCGCGATCACCATGGCGGTGGCGATCGTCGCCGAAATGGCCAATGCCTCGACCCGCAAAGGCGTCTCGACCTCCGAATGGAACCTGCTGAAATCGGCAGTTCAATGGACGATCGACACTGGCCGTGCCGACCATGGCATCGACTCCGTCCGCGAGTGGCTCGGCACTTATCCTGCCCATGCGGGAAGCGATCTCGACCGGGTCGAACATCTCGTACCCGTCGCGCGGGAGCTGGCCTTCAATCTTCGCGATTTCGGCTCCGACGGCGCCTATGGCCATTATTTCAACGGCCCCTCCACGCTCGACATCCGCTCGGACGAGTTTGTCGTGCTCGAACTCGAGCGCCTCAAGTCCATGCCAGACCTGTTCAACGTCATCGTCATGGTGGTGGTGAACGCCGTCACCCAGGAACTCTACCTTTCGGCCCGCGACCGCCCGCGCTTTGTCCTGTGTGACGAGGCCGCGCAGTTCATGACGCGGACCGAAGGGCAGGATCTCAGCCGCCTCGCCGAGGCGTTCGGCCAGGGTTATCGGCGCGCACGCAAATATCGCGGATCGTTCGGCATCGTGCTGCAGTCAATGAACGACCTGATGCTGTTTGGCGGCACGGGCCAGGTGATCCTCGAGAATGCCGCGACCCGGTTCCTGCTGCAGGGGTCGACCTATGACCGCGCCGTCGAGAACAAGATTCTCGACTATTCGGGGTTCGTGCTCGACCTGCTGAAATCGGTCCGCAACTCCAAGCCGAACTATAGCGAGGTGTTCATCGACTCCCCGCTGGGTCTGGGCATCGCGCGGCTGGTCGTCGATCCCTTCTCCTATTGGATCAACACCTCGGCGCCAGAGGAAGTGGCGGCGTTCGAAGGCCTGTTGCGACAGGGTTTCTCTCCCCTCGAGGCGGTCTGCCGCCTGGCGGGTGTCGATCCCGCCGAGATCCTCGGCACGCCGGACACAGTCCGGCAGGCGGCGGAGTGATCGCCATGGGCCGCTCCCACTTGTCCCACCCCGACCAGTTGCCGCTCGAGCTGTCTGCCGACGGGCTCGAACGCGAGATCGAGGCCCGTGTCGCGGCGCGCTGCGAAGCGGAGTCGGTCCGCTGGAAGTTCCGTCTGGTCGCGATCGAGACCGTGATGATGGGCGCGCTTGTCGCCGCCGCGGGGATCGCCCTTGACCAGCCCGGCATGATGGTCGCCCGCGCCGCCATACTGGTCGCGGCCTCGTGCTTCGCGAGCGGCCTGTTGCTGCTCGGCCTCTCGGCCTGGAGCGCGCGCCTGCTGACCCGGTTCAAGCGGTGGAGGGCGTCATGAGCGGTCTTTTGTCTGGAAAGCCGTCGCCGAGCTCGGTGCGTCTCGCCGTTGGCGGGTTCGTGCTGATGTTTGTGCAGACCTATCTGCTGATGCTCGCGCCCGGCATTGCGACGCACCTGCGGATGATCGTCTGGCTCGTGACCTTCGTCTCCGGGGCATCGTTGATCGGCGCGCTCGTCGGCCTGCCGGATCCTCCTCCCACCGACTGGAGACGCCGCAATGGCCGCTGATCTCCCCTTCCCGCCCCGCGTGCGTCTTGTCGCGCTGGGCCAGGCGGCAACCGTCGCAGCGCTCATCCTCGCGGCAGGCGCACTCGCCATTGCCGCGGACGCGCAGACGGCGCCGACCGGACGAAGCACGATTGGTAGGACCTGGCTGATCGCCGAGCCCGACGCGCTCTCCGAAATCGAAGCCAAGGTCGCCACATTGCCGCGCGACATGTCCAAGGCTTTCGGTCCGCGGGCGAAGTGGAGCGCCCTTAAATCCGCGGCGCTGGCGCCGGCTACCGCCGATCGGGTGCGGACCGTGGTCCCCTTCTATACGCTCGACTTCGACATCCAATTGCCGGACGGCAAGACGCTCTACCCTAAGGGCTTCACCTTCAACCCTCTCACCTTCGTCAAGCTACCGCAGCGGCTGGTGGTGGTGCATCCGCGCGACCTTGGCTGGGCGCTTCGGACCGCACGGCCGAGCGACTTCATCCTGCTGACGGCGCTGGGCGGCGAGAGCGGTGATCCGATCACGCTCACCGAGAAGACGGGCCGCGCGATCTACATCCTGGAGGAGCGCGTGAAGGAACGGCTCGGGCTGACGGTCGCGCCGGTCGTGGTCGCGCAGGCAGGCCAGAAGCTGGTGCTGACCGAGTTCGGGCCGCGCAGCCGAAGGCTGCCCCTCGGTGCCGCGGGAGGCGCGCAATGATCCGGCGCTGGCAGATCTTCCTCATCGGCCTCGCCATTGGCCTCGCGGGCACGCTCGCCTGGCCGAGCCAGGCCCATGCCTCGAAATGCGAGACCGGCACGGTCTTCAATCCGATCACCAAGGTGCGCTGGACCTGCATCTTCCCGATCACGGTCGGTGGCGTTCGCATCGGCAGCTTCGACAAGCTCGACAAGGCGCTGGATGCACAGTCTGCGTCGAAGCCGCTTTGCGCCTGCCGCAAGGGCGTCCAGTTCTGGTTCGGCGTCAAGGTCTCCTACTGGTCGCCCAACCGTATGGTCGATGTGGTGACCGAGCCGGGCTGCATGATGGCGCTCGGCGCCGATCTCATGCCCACCGGCGGCAAGCTCCAGGGCAGCCAATCCTCGATCTCGGATGGAACCAACACGCGCAAGATGTTCGCGCAGATGCATTATTACATCTCGCCGGTCTGGGCGATGCTCGACATGTTCACCGATCTCCCATGCCTGGAAGATGACGGGTTCGACGTGGCGCTGATCACCGAAATCCTGCCGACCTGGCAGTCGGGCACATTGGGCGCGATCATCCAGCCCGAGGGCATATTGTTCGGAAACCCCGCGGCCGGCCTCGCGTGCATGGGCGACAGCGCAGCCGCCGCCGCTGGCAAGGTGATCGATCCGCTCTTCTGGTGCATGGGGTCGTGGGGCGCGACCTATCCGATCGCCGGCGACATTCATTTCGACGACAGCGTCGAGGCCTGGGCCGGGCTCGCTGCGCGCGGCACGTTCATGATGGGCCGCCTGGGCGCGCTTACGATCAGCTCGTCCGATGGCTGCTCGTTCAAGCCCAGCCCGATCTGGACCAAGTCCCGCTACAAGCTCCAGCTGATGGAGCCCGTCAAAGGCGGAAAATGCGTCAATATCGGGCGGCCCGGTGCGCTCTGGACGAGCGGCAAGCACGCGCCCGGCAAGGACAACGCCCAGTTCATGCTTTTCGAAAAAATGATCTGCTGCGCCGGAATCCCGGTGCCATGACGGACAAGCTTCCCCCCAAATCCCATCTCGAACGTCTCGCGCACGCTGCCGGCAATAACCGGGGGTCTGTCCGCCAAGGCCTCTACGGCCGCTGGCGCGCACGCGAGGCGGGAGCGGCGCCGATGTCCCCCCGCGGCGTCGCTCCACCTACGGCCAGCGCGGCCGTCACGCTCCCCTGGCGGTCCGGGCTGCTCCCCCTGGTCTGGACCGTGAAGGCGACCGCGCTGGCCACCCTTTTCTCCACAGCACCATTGCTCGCCCAGACGATGGAGGAACGCGCGCGTACCGCGGCTGAAGCCGCGCGCGCCAAATCCGGGGACAGCGAGGCGATCCAGCGCAACTATGTGACGCCGGGTCTGTCGGGCCAGCCGATCACGACGGTCGATTCCAGCAAGGCATTTACGCCTAATCTCGCCTGCCAGAAGACGGCGACGCTGATGGAGGTGCTGGTGCAGCCGGCATCCTCCGGCGATCTCGGAATGGTCCAGATCGCGCGTGATACCGATCTCGATGGCACGGTCGACAGCCGCATCAACCTGCCCGTGCCGGTTTCGGGGATTTGCGCGAATGGGGTGATCTCGTGCCAGCCCGGCACGTGGAACCAGTGCAACTATTTCCGGTGGGACGTCGATAGCGCCCGCAACCTGAAGCTCACACAGGTCGACATGCCCGCGCTCGGCGGCTGCTACTGCATCAACAATAGCTGCGGCGCCAATCTCGCCTGGTCCAACATGCCGTCGGTGCTCGGGGACCTGGGCGGCGGCATGATCGGCGCCCTCACCACGGCTGACCCGCGCATTGGTGTCGCGCAAGCGGTGATCGACGGACCCGCGATCCGCTATGTCGGCGCCCAGTCGACCGCTTGCACCAGCGATCCCTCGCTTGCCCAGACCGGCTATCGCGCCAACCCTTCCGCGCTGGCCGGCGATGCCTTCGTCGCGTCGAGCGGCAACACAATCTTCCAGGCGCTTGCCGGGTCGCCCGTCGGGATGAGCACCGCCCAGCAGATGCGTCACTGCACGATCGAGCGCCAGGTGACCGTGATCAAGACCGGCGCCGACGACGTCATCAGCCGCACGAGTGGTGGCTATGCGACGATCAAGGACGGCACTTCGCTCGATTTCTATCTCGGCTCACCCAATGACAACAGCCTCGCGGGCGGAAGCTGCCGGCTATTCGACTTCAGGATGACGTTGCGCGTCGGGGACCCTGATCGCATCGTCGAAGCACGGCTTGCGCAATATTATGCGGACGATTGGGCGCAGGTCCGGATCGACGGGACGCTTGTCGCGTCCGGTCCGAGCCCATGGACGTCGACCGGCTTCCCGCCTAGCGGATGCGAGAAGAAGAAGACCTTCTACGCCTATCCCAATCTCGATCTGAAACCCTGGCTTACCCCCGGTGACCACGAAATCTGGCTGCGCGTGGCCGTCGGCGAGGGCGGCGAGGGCTCGGCACAGGTCCATGTCGTTGTCGACGATAGCTGCAAGACCGTCGAGCAACTGGTCGATCGCTGCGGCGCGATCGCCGCCGATCCCAAATGCAAGGTCGACAGCGAGTTGGTCGACGGCGTCCAGACTTTCCGCAACGGCATCAGTACGGGACTACGCCCGCTGCCCCAGACGCGACTCCTCGGCACGGAAACCTGCCCGGTATCGCTCACGCGGGACTTCTTCCAGAAGGACCGGACCTATCGCTGCGAGATCGACAGCAACGCACTACCGAAACCAGACACAAGCCGCGGCACGTACATCATCGACCATTCGACCGAGACGATGCTGGCCGACCGGGCACGCCAGGGCGATGGCAGTTTCGCGGAAACGACACGGCCATTCAGCCTGCCCGATCGCGGCAGCGTGCCGGCCTGCGAACCCATCTGCAAGACCCGCGCCCCGCGCGTGAATACCGCCGCGGCCCCTGCCGGGGTCGTCGGCAACCTGCAGAACAATCCCGCTGCCTACGACACCTTCTATCATGCTTGCGGAACCGACAATGTCTGTCCAACCGGCCCTGGCGAGGAGATCGTCTCGGCCTGCGGCTGTCTCGACGATTTTCCCGAGGCTGTCGTCATGATGCAGACCGTGCGCCTCGGCGGCGCTGACCTGGTCTGCACGGGAACAGTGCGATGATCGCGCGCTGGCTCCTCTCGCCGCGCGGCGCGGCGCATGCCATGCTCTTCGCCTGCGCCCTTGTCGCGGCGTGCCAGGCGCGCCCGGCCTACGCACAGCAGATGTGCGCTGCCGATCTGAACGGAAACGGCGACGCGGCCGATGCCGGCGAGATGGCCTATTGCAGCATCACGACAAGCGGTCAGCATCAGTGCCCACTCGAGGAGACCGCCTGCCTGGCTGCGCCTAGCGGCGACTTTAGCTGCCCCCTCGGGCCACAATTTTCCTGCTTGCCCAAAAATGGCGGTGCGACCTGCTCACCGCACGCCTGCGCCGATGTCGCGAGCAATCCGATCGTCGAGGAGCCCCCGATCGAGGATCCCGGGACGGCGCCCGACGGTCCAGTCGATGCCGATGGCAATTGCATGGGCACGGTCGAGATCTTCGGCGGCCGCGCGATGCGCTGCCGGCCCCCTGGGATCAGCACCACCCTTTCAAACTGCTGCAAGGACAAGGGCAAGATCGTCAAGGACGGCATGGGGTCGTCAGTCGGTTCGATCGGCACCAAGATCGCGGTCGCCAAGGGCGTCTTCACCGGCATGAGCGCGGCTTATACAGCCTTCCGTGCCGGGGCGACGGCAGGCCAGGCGGCGAACGCCGGCGCCAATGCGCTGATCATCGGCCTTGATCCGACCTCGATCGCGATCAGCCTCGCGGTCAACTTCATGATCGAGGTGCTGCTCCAGGGCTGCGACCAACAGGATATGGAGGTCGGCATGCTGCGCGGCTCGGGCATGTGCCACGAGGTCGGCAGCTATTGCACCTCAAGCTTTCTCGGCATCTGCCTGCAAAAGGCGCGCGGCCATTGCTGCTTCAATACCAAGCTCGGCCGGATCATCCAGGAGCAGGGCCGCCCCCAGCTCAAGGCGTTCAACGGTAATCTGTGGGGCACGCCCAAGAAACCGATGTGCCGGGGTTTCACGCCCGAAGAGTTCCAGGCGCTGGATTTCAGCAAGATGGATCTCTCCGAATATTATGCGGACATCGAGGCCCGCGCCCAGTCCGACATCCAGATCGATATGAAGGAGCGCGTCGATGCGTATCTCAAGGCGGTCGGCGAATAGCGCCCTTGCCCTGGCTGGCCTTGCCATAGCGACCGCGGCGCTCGCCCAGGATTCCGCGCGCGAGCGCATCCAGGATCAGGGCGACGCTGCGATGGAGCGCGTGAAAGGCGCTGTCACGCGCGCAAAGGAGGGGCACGCGGACGTGCCGGACCCAAAACTGCCACCCAACCCCAGCGAGGCAGAGCGTCGACGCGCGTTTGAAGGGCTTCGCAGCCGCGTTTCGTCGCCGGCACTCGACGCGCGCGCCCGCGCCGCCCTGGCCGCCGGCGAGGCGCGGATGGCGCAAGAGCGTGAGGCGCAGGCCAAGCGCTTGCGCCAGGCACTCGGGCTTGAACCGGCCGAGATGGAGGCAGTGGCCAAGGCAGGCCCCTCCCCCGCGATCAAGGCGTGGGTGCCGGTGCTGTTCGTCTCCTCGTCGATTCCTGTGCCGATCCTGCGAACCTACGCCGCGCAGCTCGAGCGTGTGCATGGCGTGCTCGCCTTTCGCGGGATGCCGGGCGGCCTCCATAAGGTGGGGCCGATGGCGAAATTGTCGGCTGAGATTCTACGGATCGATCCCGGCTGCGAGGGGCCGTCTTGCGCGATGCGGGGCGTCCAGCTCATCGTCGATCCTATCGTGTTCCGTCAGCACGGCGTCAGCAGGGTGCCGGCACTGGCGATGATTCCGGGCGACCCGATCCAGGCCTATTGCGAGCGGGAGGATGAGAGCCCGAGAGCACGCCACGTCGTCTATGGCGACAGCGCGCTCTCGGGTCTGTTCGAGGAATATGCCCGGTTGGGCGGCGACAAGGAGGTGCGTGATGCTCAGGCTCTTCTGGGCGCTCGCTAGCGCCATCCTCGGGCTTTGGCCGCGGCTCCGGCGATTGCCGGGCAAGGCGGCAATCGCGCTTGGCGCGCCCGGCCTTGGCGAGCCGGCGCGACCGACCCGCCTGTGGCGGGCGCTCGCCTTCGTGCTGCCGGTGGCCCTCCTCGCAGCAATCGCCCTTCCCAAGGTCAGCCTGGTGATGAGCCCTTCGATCGAGGCCTTTGCGGTGCGCAAAGCGCCCGGGCCAATCGCCAAGGGCGACTATGTGATGTTCACGCTCCGCCACCCGATCACCGGACCCAAGCCCGTCAATGTGACCAAATATGCCCTGTGCATGCCAGGTGAGCGCCTGACCATGATCGTGACGCCGTCGATCGGCGCGCCCAAGGCATGGGACGGTCACTATTTCTGCAACGGCCATCTACTCGGCGTCAGTCTTCCCTATGGCATCCACGGCGTGAAGCTCGAGCATATGCAGTGGAGCGGCGTGATCCCGCCCGGCATGATCTATGTCGGCTCGCATCATCCCCGCGGGTTCGACAGCCGCTATTTCGGCCTGGTGCCCGCAGCCAAGCTGACGCGGATGGAGCGGCTGCTGTGAACGCGCGCCATACTCACATCATCGTGGCGACTGCTGCCATGGGTCTGCTCTCAGCCACGCCCGCGCTTGCGCAAAGCTCTACCGCCGCGCCCGCGCCGCGCCCGACACTCAAGCAGGGCTATTGGTGGTACGAAGCGCCCAAACCGGCCTCGCCGCCGTCGGATGACCCAGACGCGCTGCAGAAGCCGGCCATCCCGCCAATGGCGGAGCTCGCGACCTGGACCCCGCCCAAGATCCGCAAGCTGATCGAGCAGCAGCGCGATTATGCCGCAACCGTGCTGACGGTCGACGCGGTCGCCGACTTCTGGCGGCTGCAGGACTTTGCGCGACGAAAGGCACGGGCATTCGCCGGCGTGACACAATTGGCGATGCTCCAGCATCCCGAGCTTAATTCGAAGTCGGCCAACCCGATGGTCGGCGATGCCCGCGCCGAACTCACTGCGGAAAAGGACGCGATCCGCCGTGCTTATCTTCGGGCGCATGCGGGCGAATTTGCGCTGGTCATGTTTTCGCGATCGACCTGCGGCTATTGCCGCGTCCAATGGCCCATCGTCCAGCGCTTCCAGGAGGAGATGGGCTGGCAGGTCACCTTGATGGACGTCGGCAAGCGGCCCGAGGTCGGGCAACGGTTCGGCGTCGAGATCACGCCGACCACGATGGTCATCCGCCGCGGCAGCCCGCAGCGCATGGTGATTGCGAGCGGCGTCGAGGCATACCCCAATCTAGCGCAAATGGCCTATCAGGCGGTGCGGCTGCTGCGCGGCAACATCCGCCCCGAACAGTTCCTGACCGGTCCCGGCGAGGATGACGGATTTTTCGACGCGCTCGGCAACGGACCGGTCTCGGCGACCGATCCACGCGCCTTGGGTGGCGACCTTGTCGATGCCAGTGTGAGGCCGGATCGATGATCAAGCTCGCCGTCCTGATCGGCATTCCCGGCATCGTGATCGCCACCGGGTCGGCTGCGGCTGCCCAGACTGTTACGCGCGAGCAGGCCATGCGGGCCGCGATCCATCCGGTCGCGGACAGCAATACCATGCAGGCCTGGTTGTCGCGGGTTCCGGTGACGCGTGATTTCCCGGACGATTTCAACGCCACGCTGCGTGGTCAGGGACCGGCGTTCGTCATCGAGATGACCACGAGCCCGGGTTGCGTTCCATGTGGCGATCTCTGGACCAAGCTCACCACGCTCGGACAGCGATATGGCTGGCAGGTCCGAACGATCAGCGCCCAGGAAGCGATGATCCGCTCGGGACGGCTGGGCCTGCCCTGGGTCGGGAACCCGGTCGCCTGGGCGCGGCCGATCGCCGACGCAGGGCGCGTCGTGCCGATCGCGGTCGGAACCGATCACGGACCCAATCTCGCGCGCAACCTCTATCTGGCGGCGAAGATGCTGACGGGCGTCCGGCCCGCAGTGGGCGTGCGCGCCATGTCGAAGTTCACCGGCATCGTCGGGGTGCCGGCGCGACCGCAAGGAAGGCGCTGAGCAATGGCGGGCGCAGCACCTCCCCTCCCCTTTGATCTCAACAGGAGCCCGCCATGTTTCTAGCGCTTCCCCGCGTCCGCATCCTCTTCACGGGGCTCATCCTCGCGATCGGCGCGAGTGCCGCACCGGCGAGCGCGCAGAGTTGGGCCGAGAGCTGGTTCGACAATGTCACCTACACGAGCCCCGGCAGCTTCGAGGATCAGACCCGCGGCTATGTGACGGCCGGCGGGATGTCGGGCCGGGTCGATGTCCACAACGACTATCTGATGTCGGTGACGTTGCCCAAGGTGAAGGCCGGCTGCGGCGGCATCGACATGTTCCTGGGCGGCATGTCGTTCCTCGATCCCGATTATCTGGTCCAGAAGCTGGAGAGCATCCTTCAGGCCGCCCCCGCCGTCGCCTTTCAGTACCTGCTCGAAACGCTCGACGAGAAAATGGGGAACATCATCTCGAAGATGGAAGCGGCGACCAACTTCCTCAATTCGATCCAGGTCAATGATTGCCGGCTCGCCAACCGCATGGTCCAGATCGCCAAGGGCGACGACAATATGTCCGGCATCATCGAGGAGATGACCGGCTATCGCTCGGTCAAGCAAGGCTTCTCGAAGAGCTATCAGCAGAGCCGCGAGCGGATCGAGGCTAACAACAATAATCCGACCGAGGATCTGCGCGATTCTCTGACCAACTGCCCGGCCGAAGTGACCGAGATCTTCCGCACCGGTTCGCTCTTGAGCCATGCCGCCACTCGCGTCGGCGCGGGCGACTGGGCGAGCGTGATGCGCGCCAGGGTCGGCGACGTCTATATGCGCTGGGACCCCGCGGACAAAGTTCCGCTGTTCACGGCTATTCCCCAATGCCCGGCGCAAGACACCGAAAGTGCGCAGGATTTCCTGACTGGACGCGTGCAGAAGCGAACATTGAACGTGCCGCCGACCGGCGCCGATTGTTCGCAGGATGGCCCCGGCCGCGGCGCGCTGGTCCTTGCGCGCGAGCGGATGCAGTCGATCGCCACCAAGATCCGCACGCGCGCCGCGCTCTCTGCCGAGGAGCGGCAGTTCGTCGCCAATGTCCGGACGCTGCCCGTTTATCGCATGCTGGAATGGGGCGTTCGCCAGGGCGTGGTGGATTCGGTGATCGGCGACACCGATGAGCTGGTGGCGCTGACCCTCGCCTATCAGATGCTCAACGATCTCACGCGCTCCATCGACTTCGCCGTGAGCAATGCCGAGCGGGGCGCCAGCGCGGCGGGTGCCGCGGACGGCAACAGCGCCAATATTTGTCAGACGCGGATTCTCGTCAAAGGGATCGAGCAGCTGCGCGACCTGCGCGATGAGGTGCTGCGTCAGCGCGCGCAGATGCGCCAGAGCTACATGGCGGCGCTCAACCAGGCGAACCTCTCCGCCAACTATGCGGGCCTGATCCGCCAGCGCGACCGCGATGCGCGCGACGCCGCCGGCGCCGCCGCCGCACGCAACCAATAGCCGAGGAGATCGCCGTGCGCCGCCTCACCAGAGCTCTCGCCCCCCTGCCCGCGCTGCTTGCCGCGACCCCGGCCCTGGCGGTCGATACCAGCTTCCACACCTATGACGGTTTCGCCGAGACCGTCGATGCGTTCCGCTTGGTCTCGATGATTTTCGCCGATCCGCGTTACGAGACGCTGGTGCTGATCGTCGCGACTGTCGGCATCGGTCTGGGCGCGCTGCTCGCCAGCGTCCGGGGTTCCGGCATGGGATTGGTCGCGTTCGGATTTCAGATCCTCATCGGCGTCGGGCTGTTCGTCGGGCTCGTCGCCACCACCGGGACGGTCCATGTCTATGACCGCGTCCGCAATGCTTATCAGCCGGTCGGCGACGTGCCCGTCCTGCTGGTGCTGGTGGCGGGCGCGACCAACATGATCGAGCGCGCGCTGGTCGAGACGATCGACGACAATACGCTCGATCCGGATGCGAAAATCGAGTTCGGCGCCGGCGGCCATTCGTTCGATCTTTTCCTCAACGCCGTCAGTCCACGCGGTCCCATGACCGACACCTTCCTCGACGCGACGATCAAGGACTATGTCCGCCAATGCTATCCGGTTGCGCGCGTCTCGGCTGCCTATGGCGTCGACGATGACAAGCTGTTCCGCACCACCACCGACCTGCCAGCAGCATTTGCGGCGATGGCAGGACCTGCGACCTTCTCGACGGTCTATACGGAGACCGACAAGGGCGGCACGACGGTGAGCTGTACCGACGCCTGGGCGCATATTTCGGATCGGCTGTCCGACCCGGCCCTGTTCGAGGGCTATAGCCGCCAGGTCTGCGCGCGGACCGGGTTCGACACCGGCAACGCCCAACAGCTCGCGCGATGCCGCGAGCAACTGGGCGAGATGGGCCAGATGATGCTCGGGCGTCCGCTCACCACCCAGGCGCTGATGACCCATATCCTGCTCGGCAACACCGTGGGCGACGTGCTGTTCGAGGATTCACCGGCAACGGCGGCGCGCGTGATGGCCAATCGCGCAGTGGTATCGAACGGGCTGGCGACCATGTCGGTCGCGAACGAGTGGATGCCGACGATCCGCGCGACCGTGTTCGGGATCATGCTGTTCATGATCCCGGTCGCGCTGCTGTTCATCCTGACGCCGATAAACCTGCGCGTCGCAAGCTTCGCTCTCGGCCTGTTCGTGTTCGTCGCGCTCTGGGGCGTAATCGATGCCGGGATTTATCAGCTGACGCTCGGCCGCTCTGCCGACGTGCTCGAGGAAATGCGGTCGAACGCGCTCGGCGCCAATGCCTGGCTGCTGGCGCCTTCAGCTGCGATGAAGGCTCTGGCGATCTTCGGCAGTTTCCGCACGGCGGCAGCGGGCCTCGCCGGCGCGTTCGTGTTCACGGTGTTCCGGTTCTCGGGCAATGTGTTCACGTCCTTCACCAGCGGTGCGCTTGGTGTCGCCGGCCAGGGCACCGCCGCGGCGGCTCCCATGGCAACCACCGAGGGCTATGCGTCGGCGCTTGAGAGCCAGGCGTCGGCCTCCGGCACCCGCGCCCGGGCTGGTGCGGCTGCGAGCTTCGGGGATTTCGGCGAGCGTTCCACCTTCGGCACCAACCGCGCCTTCGGCGAAGCCAACCGAATCCTCGGGGAGCGGCCCGGCACGGCCGGAGGCACGGCGTTCGCGCTCGGCGGCATCGAGGGTGCTCGGCAGATGGGCAGCCTGGCGCCCGCGTTGAACGGTCGCGACCTGGGCGACCCGCAGGTAGCGCGCGCGGTCCAGGCCAATGCCGCAACCAGCGCGATCCACCAGTTCGCGGAGAAGGACGCGCTCCGGCGTCTTGGCACCAATTATTTCGGCGGGGGCGAGGCGGGCGAGAAGGCGTTCGGCGCATTTGCGCAGAACCTGGTCCAATGGCGCGCGTTCGGCGACCAGCGCGCTTACGGGATGATGATGCAGGCGGCGACGCGGCATTTCGAGCGCGGCGGCTATTCGGCGAAGGATGCCGAGTTGAAGGCGTCGGGCGTGATCGGCGAGGCGCAATCCGATCCGACCTTCGCCAAGCTGATCGCCAATACCTATGACCAGGAACAGATGCTCGCCAACGATCTGACGTCGGCGCAGGTCCACGTCGGTGCGATGGAAGGCCGGCGGGACTTCGCCGGAGACAATGTCGCAGGCATCGAGCGCGGCAATGTCGCGACCGAGCAGGCGCTGCGCACCGGGACCAACCAGGGTCAACGCGACGCCGCGCAGATGCTCGGCCTCTCGCCGCAGGAAACCGCGCGCCGCATCAGCTTCGTCAACGCGCTTTCCGGCGAAGCCCGCAGCTCCGCCATCTCCCAGCTCTCCCGCGCAACTGGCCGCAACGAGGCGCAGGTGCTTCACGCCCTCGAAACCTACAATGCTGCGACCCAGGTCGGCACCGCGGACGGTGCGACCTCCGAGGCAGCCCGTGAGGGCACCAGTGTCTATGGCCGGACCCGCGAGGCCGCTGGCTATGACTTTGCGGAGCGCTCGGGCAAGCTTGATGCCCAGCGCGAGGTGGGAACCGGTGGCACGCGCGCGGCGGCGCGGATCGGAGAGCAGCGCCGGCAGTCCGACAATTTCGGGTTTGCCGAGGGTGCCGCAGCGGCCGGCGTCTCGACGCGCGAGGCTGCGCGCCTCGACAGCTTCATCCAGGCGCTGAGCCGAACGGCCGGCAATCAGGTCGATATGGCGGAAGGCGGCGCCGCCGGTATCGCCGATCGCGCCGGCAACGAACGCATGTCGCGTATCGTCGAGAACGAGCGGCTCAGCCGAATGCAGGGGCTACTACGCGGCCACGGCATCACCATGTCGAAGCGCGAGTTGGCGATGGCGCAAAATGGCGATCTCGCGATGAACGTCACGCCGGACCAAGCGGGGCAGCTCCTTCGTGCTGGCCTCATCAACGAGAGCCAGGCTGGAGCGCTCGCGAATGGTGGGTCCGCCCGCTTCAGCTTTGCGGAGAACGACCTGCTGGTCTCGAGCAGCGCGGGGTTCCAGCAGTCGGCACGCAGCGATACGAGCACACGGTTCGAGGCAGGCAAGCAGGCTGGCCCGGACACGATCGAGCATTTCATGGGCGGCGGCGAGGAAGGCCACGCAGCCATGGCGAATTGGCTTCGCGGCGGGTTCGAGATGGACCGAAAGGGCGATTGGCGGCTGAAGCCGCAGGTTGCCGACACGCTTCAGCGTGATGTTCAGGCCGTGATCGCCCAGACCGGTTGGCAGCGGTCCGTCACACGGAGCGCTCAGGACCAAACGATCATGGGAACGACGGTTGGTGCTCAGATTGGTGGGAGTGTCGACACGACACAAACATCGGGCGGTCGCGGTGGCCAGGGAAAAACAGCAAAATCAACATCAGGGAAGATCGGAGGCGAATTAGGATTCAGCAGCACCGATACGGGGGCGACGAGTGAAACGGCTCAGGCCAATCTCGATATCATAAACTATGATGTTCGGAATGCGATTGCTGAGGCTGAACGTGCCGCAGCGCGTAGCCCAAATCCGGAGCAGACTTTCACCGACACGTTGTCCGGCCGGATTTTGGGACCAGAGGGACTTCGGAACCGCTATCTTGGGGAAGCTGATTCAGGCCGCGGAACTGCTGACCTGACTGGACCGCTAACGTCGATTGAGCAATCGTCGGTGCTTGGTAGCGGCCGCTTTTCCAACGACCTGGCTAACGGGCCGTTCGATGGCGATCCCGAATTCAAGAAGCGTTAGTGGCGCGGGTACTGCCTCAAAATATTCGACGGGTTGCCGATCCAAAGCGCACCAGAGCGTGGATCCAGTGGATCGAAACCCGGAGGTGGCGCTCCAACTCGACGCCCTGGTCCGAAGTCATGATCACTTGGCTCGCCGGGAACGGATTCCTCTGCCAAGCGATCGAGGACGACACGCGCATATCCAACGCCCAACACCATCAGCGCGGTCATCGGGAAGAACAAGACGTTGAAATATCCGGCGAGCGCGCTTGCGTAGAAGTCCTGCAGTGGCGGAACCTTCAAGGACGCTGCCATCCCGGCCCAATAGATCGGGATCGCAGCCCACCAAAGCTTCGCGTACCACGGCCGCCACAGATAGTCCGAGGCGCGCGGCCGAACCCCCTCCTCGGCCGGGGCGACCGGTTCATCTGTATTCGTGGCAGAATCTGGCGACATTTGATCCGCATTCCTGTGCGTGACGGCTGTAGCAAAATCCGCACGCTTTTGGAATCGCCGATCTGGATTCGAGGGGAAAAATTCGTGGCGCATAGCCAACCTCCTCAAGCCACGACCGCTCCCTCCCCTCCGGATATCTGGTCGATGCAATGCGCTCGCGTGGCCAGCCATGGCTGAGCCAATGCACTTGTCCCACCTGTCATCTGTTGCTATATGGAAGACAGGAAGGACAGATATGGCCACTACCGCACCCATACCGGCACGTCGCCCAGTCTCCCGATCGCGCCTTACGGCGTCAGTTGGGGCAAATGATACGCTCCGTCGTCGGGCGCTTGAGGTGCTGACCAAGGCTATCGCAAAGGCCGTCGAGTCTGCCAGCGAGGATACGTTGGCCGATATTGTCGGTAGCGACGCCGACCCGCGGCACGCGCTCAGCGTGGCGCGTAGGGATATTGCACCGGACTCACCTTCCGATCTGGACGCCATCAAGGCTGCGCGCGACAAGACCGCCAGGGTCCGCGAGGAAATGGCGGATCGAGCGGGTGGGATGCTCGATCGCGCGCATGTTGCCACGATGCTTGGCGTGAGCGCGGCCGCCATCGACAAGCAACGCCAGCGCCGCCAAATCCTGGGCGTGCCCTATGGGACCGAGACTCGTTATCCGGCCGCCCAGTTCGTGGACGGCGAGACGGTCAGCAGTCTCAAGCTCGTGCTGGAAGCCCTCGGCGATATGAACCCCTGGGAGCAGCTTATGCTGCTGACGACACCGCTCGACGGCTATGGCGAGCAGTCCGAAACGATGCTGCAACTGCTGGCCAAGCGACCGGATGCCGGGGCTCTGCGCCAGCTTGTCGCGTTGGCCTCAAGCTGGTCGGCCTAGCCGCCCGTGGCAGGAGTTCGACTGCGGCGGATCGATGCCGGGGTGCGCCTGCATCGCATCCACCGCATCGCCCATGATCCGATTTTCTTCGGTCCAACGGGTGTTCTCCCCGAGTTCCGATTTGATTCTCCGGACGGCAGCTACAAGGTACTTTACGCGGCGCGATCGCTTGAGACAGCCTTTGGCGAGACCCTGGTCCGCTTGCCCGCGGTTTCCTATGTGTTGTCCAGTGCGGTCGAAGTGCGTGTCCGCAGCGAACTCGAAACGACGAGGGCGCTCAAACTTTATCCCTTGGTCGATGCCGGCGTGTCGGCGCATGGCCTGTCCTTCACGGACCTGCATGGCGACGCATACAAGAAGACCTGGGCGGTAAGTGCGGAGGTTTATGCCACGACCATGGCCGATGGCATCCTTTACACGTCCCGCTTCGACAATCAGCGCTGTGTCGCCCTGTTCGACCGGGCATCGGACGCCATCGCCGAAACCGCGATCCGGAAGATACCCCTAACACCAGCGCAGGCAACGCAACTCGCCGAGCATTTTGGCAAACAATATATCGAACCATGATGCGACACCGGAGGAATGCGGCATAGTCGCGAAGAGCTAGAATCAGGATCACCATGCGAACAGAACTCGATCATCTCCCACTGGCGAAGCGACGCGAACTCGATCGCGTGGTTCAGATTCTGTTCGAAGAATTCGAAGACGCGCACGGCAAGCCGGATGGGCAACGCAAGCTTGGCCGTATCCTGAAAATCATCCTCTATGGTTCATACGCACGGGGCGGCTGGGTCGATGAACCGCATACGGCGAAAGGATATCAGTCGGATTTCGACCTGTTGATTATCGTCAACCAGAAGGAACTGACCGATCGGTTTGATTACTGGGAGAAGGCAGACGAACGCCTGGACCGTGAACGAACGATCACTCAGAATTTGAAGACGCCGGTAAACTTCATCATCCACACCTTGCAGGAGGTGAATGATGGCCTCGCTCACGGTCGATCCTTCTTCATCGACGTCAGGCGCGACGGCATTGTGCTCTATGAGGTCGACGATACGGAGCTTCTCCTGCCAAAACCCAAGACGCCGGAACAAGCCTACGAATTGGCCCAGGAATATTTCGATGACTGGTTTTCCGCGGCGACAGATGCGCAGAAGGGATACCACTTCTTCCTTTCCCAGAAGGCGTATCGAGATGCCGCCTTCACTCTCAATCAGGCGTGCGAGCGGCTCTACCATTGCGTGCTGTTGGTGATGAATTTCTATACCCCCCACGTCCACAATCTGAAGTTCCTGCGAACGCAGGCAGAGCGTACCTCGGCACGCCTTATCCACGCATGGCCGAGAGAAACACGGCAGCAAAAGGCTCAGTTCATCCAGCTGAGGGATGCATATGTGAAGGCGCGCTTCTCAAAACATTACCGTATCACCGAGGAGGAATTGTCCTGGCTTGCCGAACGTGTCGAGGAGCTAGGCGCGCTCGTCCATGAGGTCTGCACCGCGCGCATCGCTGAGCTACGCGCAGCATTGTGATCAGATCAGTCGTGACCATGGCGACTGCAGTCCCCACCCCATGTGGCCAGCCCGCACGATACAGTCGGTTCGCCTTTTGGTCGGGAAGCATCCCCGCTCGGGCGGCCGAGGCATAAACATCAGGCCCTTCGCTCTTCGTTGAGGTGCCAAGGGTGAGCTTGGATACCCACGCCGTGCTGCCCATATCACTCTGAAATAGCGGCGGGCGGGAAAATGGCGTTCAACAAGAATCAGCATTTCGTACCGAAGGTTCATCTGCGGCCGTTCAGCCTCGACGGTGAGAATCTGGCGATCAGTCTGATTAATCTGCGCCAGATGAAGCCGATCCCGAATGCCCCGGTCAAAAACCAGTGTTCGAGCGATTATTTCTACGGGAAAGACCCAAAGCTCGAGAGCGCGATAAATTTCGTCGAGAACCATTATGGCGAAGCGGTCCGGCTTCTTGAGGATGGCCACCCAACCGTCGATGGCCGGGTAAACATCGTGCTGAAGCGCTTTGCCTATCTCCAGTATCTTAGGACTGAAGCCGCTTCACGAGCCGCTAGCGAAATGGTTCTGGCGCTGCAGGACGTACCGGGCTCCGACATCTCGATGCCACCGATGCGAGAGGCTATGTTGGCGGCCGTGCAGGCAGCGATGCTGCACTTCAATGACACCATGAAGATCGTCGATGACCTGAAGCTTTGCCTGGTCCGCAATCACACGGACATGCCCTTCGTCACGTCGGACAACCCTGCGATCCTGACCAACCGACTGCATCTCCAACGCCGGCACAAGGCATCGAACAGCTTCGGAGTGAAATCGGCCGGCGCGATCTTCGTCTTGCCGCTGAACTCGCAGCTTTGCGCGATCCTATATGACGGAGCCGTCTACAGCTACGATGGGCGCGAGCACTGGATCGACGCAGCGAAGCCTGTCGATATCGCAGCGCTCAACGCCTTGCAGGTCCTCGGCTGCGCCTCGAACGTCTATTTCCGACACTGGAACCGCAGAGAGGACCATCTTGCGGCCGCGAAACTCGTCGCGGATCGACGCTCCTCAAGCCGCCACACCGTCACGCATCTTGTGCTTGAGGAAACCAATGATTGGGGTGAATATTATTCGGTAAAGCCGATAACGGACATCCGGAACGGCGAAAAGGCGATGGTCCACGTCAAGACCAACCACCCCTGCCCCGCCTCATGGCCATCATTTTTGCGATTCCGGTCAAACGCCAGCGCCTATTCGAACAACACTGGTGCCGGCCTCACGCGTGAGTGGTGCCTGGCGGCCGGTTTTGTGCGCGGCGACGGATATCGCAAGGTGTCGGTCTAGCCCATTTACGGCGTTCTCCTTTGCTGTGCGAAGTAGGATTGAAAGGAGGCTTTGAAGGGCAGCCGACGAAAAGCCGCGGCGAACTGGTCGCCAGCGCGAAGACCCGAGAGAAGATGAATAGCTGTGAAAAAAGGTTAGAAAATGGAACTGAGGCGTAACATTCCCGTGGGATCGTGACATGATCGGGGTCTTGCGCTACTCTCCGCTGACCATCTGTTCGATCACGAGGTTCGTTTGGCCGAAGACTCAGAGGCCGCGACTTCCAGCGGCGAAATTTCCCCCGTTTATGGCATTTCGGTCATCGACGAAAAGCAGCTCATTCGGATCGAGGCAGTCCATCGCGGCTTTCTCTATCAGCACCTGTATGGCGCGGCATGCCTGCTGCTCGCGGGAGCAGGCGAGGTGCAACGGATCGTCGTCGAAGGCGACGAGGACATTGAGATCGTTCTGCCCGACCGCCGGATCTATGTTCAGATCAAGACGCGTAACGGTAAACTCGCTGCGGGCGACATTTCGGGCGCACTCGAGCGTTTCGAGGACATCAGGGAGGAGCATCGCAAGGGAGCTCGTCCCGGCATCCCGAGTTTCGTGATCGCTTCCAATGCTGCGCCGAACGGCCCCTTGGAAAAGCAGATTGCCTCGTCCGATTGGCCGGAAGATGTCGAGTTGCACTGGCCCGACGGTCCAGAGCGGACGCTGCCTTGCTTGCCCCGTCCGCCACGCGATCTCGCCGACGCGCTCTCGGTTTGCTCGGAGCTCGCGGGCCAGCTCCCGTTCGCGCTGCTACGGCCCGAGACACTGACCTGGAAGCTGGCGAGCCTCGTCATGCTCGCATCGGCCGGATCGCCACCACGCAAGGATCACAGCTTCTCAAGGGCAGAGCTGCCCGGCCTGTTCGAGCAGCTTGTCGTTCAGATGCAGGAGTTGCCGGCACCCCCACCAGTCTACCGCGCGCAGATGAACGAGCCAGCGCTGCTGGCAGAGAAGCCAGTCCGCATCATCGCGGGGCTTTCTGGTGCCGGCAAGACAGCCTGGCTCGCAGAAGCCGCGCAGCACGCCCCCCTTCCTGTCACCTATATTGATGTCGTCGAGATGCCCGGTGCCGCGCTTGCCTCTGCAGTCGCGCGTGAGGTCGCCGGGAGGATGTACGGGCGTTCGAGCGGCAAGCTCGGTGAGATATTGCTACCGGGCGCCAGTGGTCTCGACATGCTGGGGACCTTGAGCGTCACGCTCGGCCAGGAGGGCCTGCATGCCGACGTTGTCATCGACAACGCCCATCGCATCCCTGCCTCTGACATTGAGGCGATCGTCAGCCGGGCGCCGCACTTGCGTCTGCTGCTCCTCTGTCAGCCTGGCCCAGGGGTCGCTGCGCTTGAGGCCAGATTCAATATCCAGGCCGAAGCGCTCAACGGCTGGGATGAGGATACGATTGCAGCGGCCGCGCACGACGCTGGCTGCCTTGCGAATTTCGCGGACTGTGAGCGCCTTTCGCGGCTGACGGGCGGCCTGCCCTTCTATGTCCTCAACGCGGCAACCGTCGCCGCGCGTGACTATGGCGGAGCGATCCGCGCCTTCTGCGAGGATGTGGAAGCACAGACACACATCGTCGAAACGGCGCAGGAAATCATTCTGAAAAGGGCGTTCGAGGGTCTCCCCGCCGACGCGCGCGAAGCCATTGCCCTACTGAGCGTTGCCGATGTCGCCCTCTCCAAGGACGAGGGGACCCAGCTGCTGCAAGAGACGTGTGGTCTTGATGCGAAGGGTGCAGCTGCCCGCCTGCGAGCGCTGCCCTCTACCGGGACGCTCGAGCTATTTGGCATGACGGGCCTCAAGATCCACGACGCTGTGAGGATGCTCGGCAAAGCCGAGCTGGCGGCGCGCGGTCCTGACCTTGAGAAGAAGGTGCAGGAGGTTCTTCGCGGCATCATCATTCGCTCAATCCGGCAGGACTGGAGCATCGGAAAGCTCGGCCTTCTCATTCGTCTGTTCGGCCAACTGGGGGATGCGAGGATCCTGGTCGAGTTCGCTACTGACGAGCTTTTTCATGAAATGGGCGTCTGGCCTGAGATTGAACCCTACCTGCTGGCGATCGCCGCCGATGTCGATGGTGAAGCCGAAATCCGGCTTTGGGCGCTCGACGGCCTTGTCTTCAACGATCTTCGCACAGGGCAATTCGAGCCAGGCGAGACCCGTATCGATGCGATGAAGGCTCTTCTCGACGAGCATGATCTCGGTGAGGATGAGTGGCTTGCCTGGGGCATGAAGCGCATGCTGCTCATGTCCATGGTCGGCGATGCCGCCGGGGTTCAGGAAATGCTTGGGCTCGTCGAAGGCCGGGTGCCCGCCAAGGCCGAGCATATGCGCGTATTCCGCTACAATCGGGCTCTCGCCTTTTTCAAGCTGGGAGACAACACGACAGCTGTCGCCGAAGCGGGCAAGTTGGTGGAAGAATATTACGACGCGCTGGGGTTAACACCAGCGGATGTCATGGGCCGTAATCCACCGCAGCTGCGGCCGCTCCTTCCCAAGGGCCGTGATAATACCGATCAGCTGAAACATCTGGCTGACACGCTCGATCTCCTCGCGCAGGCAGCCGGCCGGAAGAGCCAGCGCTCCACCATGGCGCGCATTCATGCGATGAAATTCTACGAGCTAGCGCAGGCATACTCATCCTTCGTTCGCGTCGGGATGGACCTGGTCGACGAACTTGTTTGGGTGAATGACTTCGAGTCCGCCCGGTACACCATCGAACGCAATATCTTCCCGGTCATCCAGGCCATCGGCCTCACCTCCGACGTGCTCGAACTTCGAGCGCTCTATGCGGTGGTACTGGCCTACTGCGGCGACCATCAGGCGGCTGCAAATGAGGTCGAGCGCCTTCGTCCCTATGAGGAAGCGATGGATCCCAACCATCGCGCCGCCTTTCAGGACCAGAAGCAGATCATCAGTGATGTCCGGCGCTATGGAGGGCCTCCCCAGCGTCGTGTCGATATTCCCCCGCCGCTCCAAGCGCTGTTCGACCAGCGGAGGGGCGCAACGCCGTCCGTTGAGCCACGCAAGAAGATTGGCCGGAATGAGCGCTGCCCTTGCGGCTCAGGACAGAAATACAAACGGTGTCACGGCCGCTAGGCCTCAGGTCAGCGATGGCTGGAGTTCGGGCGGTGGATAGATCTGCGACACGTTCAGCCTGCCCTTGAGTATGACGCGCAACGCTTCGCTTGCTGGGACGCGGGATTGAGCCAGTCGGCCCAGCGATCGCGCGGGAGCGCAATAATCTGCCGCTTGTGGTAGGGTTTGACGTCCTCCTCAGGCTCCATGGTGAGCATCATAGAGTAGCTGGCCGTCTAGTCGGGAATTAGGATCCCAATCGCCGCGAGCTGCCCGATCAGCTCGGTTCTAGCAATCGGCACGTTGAACAGCCATTCGAGCAGCCGCACCCCATGGCGGGCAAGGAGAACGCGCTTCTTCTCATCGCGCGCGCGGGTGAGATCGAAACCCTCCTGCCCGCCGAACAGCGCGACCGGCTCATATACGGCAGGCCCTGATATTCGATCGCCAAACCAAGGTCGAGAACATGGATATCGATGGACTGCATGCCGAGAAATGCAGGACGCCATTGATGGATCGCTGACGGCCAGATGGTGCGAACGAGATCGAGAAGTCACTTCAGAGACCTATCTCCGGCCAATCTCCGGTATAGAGCGCGCACGGCGAGCCGACAGCCACCGCCTGCCAGCTCAGACGGTGCCTGCGGCCCGGCTACTTTTGGCTATGACGGTTGCACTGAGGGAAGCGATTGGCAGCCGCAGACCGAGCGAGACCGCCGGCGGCCGCTGGTAGACGTTGCGGACCGCGTCATGGCGAATGAGTCCGCGCTTGTCGGCGCCCGAGAGTGCTTCCCACCAGTCGGGTGTGATGTAGCTGTTCTCGAGATATTCGAGGGCGAGCCGGGTCGCGGCCGCCGCCTTGAGATCGTCGTCCAGCGCATCGAATGACTGCACGAAACGGGCGGCAGGCCCTGTGTCGGCGCCGGTCCACCCGAAGATGATGACCGATTGTCCGGCGAAGGAGGTGACGTTGAGCGTCACCTGTTCGAACGGGTCGGACCCGTGGGCGAGCCGCTGCAGGGGCGTGCCGTCGAGATCATTGTCCGGGAGGAATGCGCCGCAGCAGGCGATCGGGAGGAGCTTGTCGAAGCGGGTCCAGGAATAGGCGAAGCCAGTGAAGTCCTGCGCGGCCAGGCGCGCATCATAGGCTTCCTTTCGCGCACGCGTCCTCGCTTCGCTGCTTCGCGCGCTATGCTGAAAGTTGCGGGCCATATTCTGAACCATCTCGTGCTCTTCGATCGGTGAGCCTTCGTCGAGCCGGAAGAAGACGTCAGATGCGGCGAGCTGCGCCCGCTTGAAATAGGCCTCAAAGTAGGCCGCCCGATAGGTAAAGAGCAACGCTTCCGCCGGGCCGATAGTGCAGTTTTTGCCTTCGATGGGCAGGAAGAGGTCGCGATCATGCTCAGCGCAGAAGCCGGGGAAGACCGAGGCCTGACCGATGCCGACAAGGCGAGGCACGAGCTTGCCCCCGTTCTTCTCCAGGTCGGGCATGGTTGTGATCAGCGAATAGACATGGCTGTCGCGCGCGATGGCTTCCAGGCCGCCGCTCTTCTGGACGGTGTGCGCCTTCACGATCTGGCCGCCGCAGGGCTGGCCCAAGGCGTTGGCATGGGAGCAGTAGCGACGCTGCAGCTCCTTCATGTAGAGAGCGGCCGCCTGATGGTGATTGAAGAGCGGCATATGCTCGCGCCCGTCATGGCAGGCCTTGAATTTCTTGGGCGCTCCGCACCAGCACGGATCGTTCCGGCCGATCCTCTTCGGCCGGTAAACCCTGGCGAGCCGGCTGAAGGGTTGAGTCAGCGATGCGTGCGGAGGAGGTGGCGAACTTGTCATGGCGATAGTCTGTCCTGGAGGATGCGCCGGGGCTCAGGACGTGCGCTTGATCTGGCCAGCGCGGCCCGCGTCATAGGCCGCAAGCCATTTGGTGCGCACGAGATCGTAGAGGCTCGCGGGCAACATACCGTAGGCCACAGCGCCATCCTTGTCGCCGGGCACTGGCCGCAGGTCGGGCCCGGGCCACTGGAATCGGTTGGCTTCGGTCAGGACGATCCACGAGCGTGAATCATCGAGCCCGAGGCGCGTCTTGGTGCGCGTCGGGATCTCCACCGCAAAGCGGTCGTCAGCCGGCGGCGTGTGGGTGATCGGGAGCGCAGTGACGATCTGCTGGCCGTCCCTGGTCGTCGTGGTGAGCAGGACGGCGCACGGCCGGTCCTTGCTGCCGTCTTCGACGCCAGCCTTGGCTTCATGGCTCCAGAGAAACGAGTAACGAATCACGAGACCAGGTACCGGGACTGGAAGCGGCATCAGTGATCCCGGGTCTCGTCATCGAACTGGGCGGCCTCGGACGGTACGCGCGCGGCGGCGACGGCGGCGCGGTCGTCATCGGTGAAGTCGCTGAGGGTCATGACCTCGCGATCGCGGCTCTTGAGCCGCTGATATTCAGCGTGCGACATGAGGACCAGGCTGTCATGGCCGTGATGCGTGATGGTGAGAGGGGCTTCGAGCGCCTGGCGGCTGATGCGGCCGAACGACTTCGAGGCCTCAACGGAACTGACAGAATGGGGCATGGCGATTCTCCTATCCGGAAAGTACGGAGTTTCCGGAGAAATTACAAGGATTGGCTGCGGCCCGGATCAATGACCCACAGCGATAGGGTGCCCTTGCTGCCCTGCCAGTCTGTCCCGACCCTCAGGAAGCCCGACCGTTCAAGGTTGTTGCGCATGGTGTTGCTGTCGGTCGTGGCGAAAGCGGGTTCATGGATTGCCGCGGAAATCGCCTCGACGAGATCACCAGAGAGCATCTGGCCGCGCCGATCGCTATGCACGACGACATATCCAAGCTCGGGCGCCTCCTCGAAGCCGGCGATCGATGCACCGGCGTTGGCGAACCGGCCCTGGCGATAGTGCCGCAGCGGTGTCTTGAGAGCGCCGGCGCCAACGATGCGGCCCCCCTCGCCTTCGCGCAGTAGGGCCATCATTCTGGTCCGACGAAGCCTCGGCAGGATGTCCTCGACGCTGCCCTGAATGGCGCCGCCTGCTTTGACGAGTTCGGCGCCCGCACGCTGGTCGGCAAGGCTCAGGTCAGCAAAGCTGCCGAACCAGCGCGCCAGCCCGCTCCCGGTTTCGGGAACGCCACTCATTAGGCCGTGAACCCATAAACGGGGGTCAGGGTCGGACCTCTTCGCCGGCCGCATAACGAGGGAGATCGGCGGCTGCGTCCTTCAGGGCGGAGGTGATCTCGGTCAGGCTAAAGCACCGGTCCCATAGCTCGGTTGCAAGCAGATTAATGGCTGGGGCCAAGACCTGAGTTTCTGGCCAAGGATTGGTTTTATGCAGTTCCTTCAGCGCTACCGAGAAGCGGTAGGCCGCTTCATGGAAGGCGGTCTGCCATGCATCGTTCGCAACCTGCTCCGGGTCTGTCATCTTGATATCATAAGGGCGGTGCGCATACAGCGGCAACACGCGCTTGAGCTTTTCTTCTTGGCCCGGTTCTGATTCAACATCGGTATGAGCCGATATGACCTGACCGACTTCGAGTGGCGCGTGATCGAGCCGCTGCTGCCTAACAAACCGCGAGGTGTGCCGCGCGTCGATGACCGCCGGGTGCTGAACGGCATCTTCTGGGTGCTGCGATCGGGCGCACCGTGGCGCGACCTGCCGGAGCGCTATGGCCCTCGCACCACCTGCTACAACCGCTTCAACCGATGGCGGCAGGCAGGTGTGTGGGACCGGCTGATGGACGCCATCAGCGCCGCGCACGACGGCGCCATCCAGATGATCGACAGCACTTCCATCCGGGCGCACCAGCAGGCTGCGACGGCAAAAAAGGGGGTCCAGATCATTGTCTCGGTCGCAGCCGAGGCGGGCTCACGACCAAAATCCACGTCGTCGTCGATGCGCAAGGGCTCCCGATCCGGCTCGGCCTGACCGCAGGGCAGACGCATGATGGACAGATCGCCGACCGCCTTCTCGACCATCTCGGCCCGCGCACGATCGTCCTGGCGGACAAGGCCTACGACGCCGACCGCATCCGCGAACTGATCCAGCACCAGGGTGCAACGCCTAACATCCCGCCAAAGAGCAACCGCAAGTGGAAGCCCTGCTTCAGCAAGCGGCTCTATCGTGAGCGAAACCTGATCGAGCGGTTCTTCTCCAAGCTGAAGCACTTCCGTCGCGTCGCCACTCGTTACGACAAGCTCGCAGCCAACTTCCTCGCTATGATCCAGCTCGCCTCAATGCGGCTGTGGCTCCGCGCTTATGAGTCTACGGCCTAGTTGGTCGGCCGATAATAGATGGCGTCGAGCATGGCGACGCGCGCGTCCCAGAGCTCGGTGTCGCGCCCGGTGGGCCGCTCGGCCGTGTACCAGGGCGCCTGTCTGATGGACTCGATCACGCGGCCCCAATAGTTTTCGAGCTTGATCGTCGTCGGCGCGAAGGAGAGCGCCTCGGCGAGGCCCGGGGTGTTGCCACCGTTCACGCAGACGAAGACATCGGGTCGCTTCATGGCGAGCAACCGGGTGGCCGGTGCCAGCCGCGCCACTCGCGAGGATTTCGAAAAGGCGGCCGTGAAGGCCGCGACATAGTCGTTGAACTGGGCCTCGGTCACGTCACCACGGCGCGGGATGGCATCGAGCGCGGCGGCAAGTGCGCCGTCTTCGAGACCGATCAGCTCGGCAAAGGTGCCAGCGCCGCCCATCGAGCCGAACCAGCCCCAGTCGAGATCGGCCAGACCCTCTGCCTCGGCCTCATTCTTGCCGAGCACCCCGGCGATGCCCTTGGCCTCGGCAGCCGAGACCTTCGCGAAGGAGGAGGTGCGCGAGAAGATCTGCTGGATGGCCCGCACGAGTTTCATGCGCTTCTCGAAGTCATGATATTCATCGCGACGGGCGAGTTTCACGAATTCGGGCCATTCCATCCTGGCGAGCGGCGAGTTGACCCGTGCCCACTCTTTGCGATCGTCCGGCAGGATCGGGCTCTTCGGCCTCGGCTTGCCTGCAGCCGCCTTGGCCTGGCGCCTGTAGCTCTCGGCAAGCTCTGGCGTGATGGTGAGGCGGAGCGGCGCGTAGGCTTTGATCTGGCTGCGGACCTGCACGAAGAAAGGATTGTCGGTCGCTCCCTTCGCATGGACGCCGGCCTCGAAATTCGGGCCCAGCCCGCCCTTGGTGAAGTTGGCACTGCCGACGATCGCCTCCGCCTTGTCCCCCGTCTCGAAGTAAAAGATCTTAGGATGGAAGCAACCCGGCCGGTTCTTCGCGACATAGGCGTTGGGAACATCAACGAGGCAATCGACGAGCGCGGCCTCGGTTGCAGAGAAGTCGACACCCAGGAGAACGGACTCGAACTTCTCGCTATGGGCAAGGAGCGTCTCGGCGACTTCCGTGAGGCCGCCCCAGGCAACCGCAATCGAAATACTGTCATGCTTGCGGATGAGCGCTGAAAGTTTGCGCGCCGTCGATGCCGCGTTGACCAGAGATATTTTCATGCCTCGCCTTTTGCCCCGATTTTACTTGAGGATAGACTTAGCGAGCGCACTGCGGTGCGCATAGGATTTTACAGCATCGCGGTGAGCGGACTATCCGGAATGTTGTCTAATTAATTTCTTCATGGGCATTCCTTTTCCCGGTGCCAATGGTTGTCTTCGAGGTCATCGGACGGCGTTTGGTAACACTATGTCCGAGCCTTCATGATCGCGGCCGGGCGAAAAGGGTGGGTGTCTCTGGGTCCAACTCGAGGTTGTGTCCTCTACAGTCCGGGCGAGATCACCCTGGCATGGCTGACCGGGAAGAAGGGCGCTGGCGTCATGCCCAGCGGAACTCCGTCTCGTTCAGCCAAAGCGAATGGAGCAACACGGCCAGTTTGCGGGCAACCGCAATCCTGGCACGCTTGTTACCTTTCGATTCTGCGATGCGCTGGCCCCATTGCTGGAGCGCGAATGGGCGTTGCACGCGGCACAACATGATGTTCGCGGCCTCGTATAGCGATCGGCGCAGCATCGGATCGCCCGCCTTGGAGATGTTGCCCCGGACGTCGCGTTCGCCTGACTGGCTACGTCGTGGGACCAGCCCGGCATAGGCACCGACATCCTCGCTTCGTGCAAAACGACGCGGATCCTCGATGCTGGCCGCGAATGTCAGCGCAGTGATCGGGCCGACCCCGGGAACGCTCATCAGCCGGCTGCAAACAGCGTCTTCGGCAGCCCGGCTTTCCAGTAGCCGGTTAGAAGCACGAAGTTGCTCTTCGATAACCTCTATCGATGCTACGAGCGGCGCAAACAGCGGTTCGAGATCTGGTCGTTGCTGGTACAAGGCGCTGAGCCGCTCTCGCCGCTTACCTGGTGTGCGGGCGGCCCCAAGGCGTAGCCCGAACAGCTTCAGGAGGCCGCGCAGTTGGTTGCCCATCGCCACTCGGGTTGTGATTAGTTGCGCGCGGATGCGCAGCGCAGCCCGATCGATGTGCGTCGCTGAAGCCTTCATATGTACGCGCTTGAACCAGCCTGTACGGGCAAGTTGCGCCAGCCCCTCCGCGTCGTGCACATCACTCTTGTTCACGCGAGCCGCCAGCACGCCTTTGGCATGACGGGCGCAGATGCACTCGACCGGAATTCCCCGCTCGGTCAGACCATGATACAAGAACGTAGATAGAGGGCCCGTCTCCAGAACCACACGAACCAGGTCAGGGCAGTGCTTGCCGAGCCACTTGGCCAGAACAACCGGATCGCTGGCAACAACGTCACGCTTCTGAATCGCGCCATCGTCCGACACCACGCACACGTGGGTGGTCTTGTCACTCACATCCAAACCCGCATAGATCGCCATCAGTCACCCTCCTGCATTGAAGCGCCAAGGCGACTTCGTACCATCCAGGAGGGTGGCTAAATCAATTACGCGGTGTCCGACAAAGCGGACATGATGACCGGCCCGAGCGCGGCAATGAGATGTCCGCTAATTGGGAGCGAAATTTGGCCGCTGAGCGGCGAAGAAGGGTCGACACCAGTCGCGAGCATTTGATCCTGAACCTCACCCGAAGGGCTCTCTCCTTGGTTAAACCCCGAATTCTGGAAGTTTCCGTAATGCTGCTACCAGCCTCGGTCCGAGATCAGGATGCGGTCGCCTTGGGTTTCCGACCGCGCCGCTTGGGCGCTGGCGTAACTGGCGCAGGGAGCGGCCCCGTCCCCCGCCCTTTCCGGCCCAAACCGATCTTCTTGGCAAGGCTCCTGCGCTGCTCGGCATAGTTCGGCGCGACCATCGGATAATCCGCAGGAAGCTTCCACTTCGCTCGATAGGCATCGGGCGTCAGCTGATAATGGGTCATGAGATGCCGCTTGAGCATCTTCAGCTTCTTTCCATCCTCAAGGCAGACGATGAAGTCCGGCTTGATCGATGTGCGGACGGAAACCGCAGGCTTCTGCTGTTCCTCCGCTACTGGTACCGGCCCAGCGCCGAGGCCGGCGAGCGAGCCGTGGACATTGGCAATGAGAACCGGAAGATCACCGACCGCGACGCTGTTGTTGGCGACGTGCGCCGAAACAATGTCAGCCGTGAGCGCGAGAAGATCGAGCGTGCTGTCGGTCGTGTCGTTCATGAGCTTCCTTTGTGATGGAAAAACGTCGCGGCCGAGGCAGCCGCCTTTGGTAGCCGATGCTATTTCGAACGGGTGCATCTTGGCAATGATCGATCGCCCCATGCCGCTCGTCGCCACTGAAGCGGCGTTGTCCCAACTCGCCGGACAAAGGTGTTGGTGAAATGGCTTTGATCGACAAATCCGCATTCGAGAGCGATCTCTGCCAGCGGGTAATGCGATTGTGCCAGAAGGTCCTTGGCGAGAACAATCCTCTGTCCGATAAACCAGGTGTACGGCGCGATCCCGACCGTGTTGGTGAAAGCCCGGACGAAATAGCTCATCGACAGCCGGCAAGCGCGCGCGAGGTCGGAGATCGCAATCGTTTCCCCGAGCTTCGCGCTCATGGTTTCCTTCGCCAGCCGCTCCTGCCACGACGCCAGGCGAGGCCCTGCGGGCGAATAGGCCGTCCGGCGCTCGCGCCTTCCCGTCTGTGCCAGAAGAGACGGCGCGCACTCGCCCCGCCGCGAAACGCGCGCGTTGGGATACTCGCCGGCCTTCAACCGCGCCTTGCCGCCATCGCGACCCCCGGAGGGACAATGGGCAGGCTACGGACGCGGAACGCGGTCTGATCGCCGATCCCAATAGTCGCCACGCGTGGGACATTGACGCCTGGAAAGGGCGTCCGTGTCAGGACACGGCGTGAGGACCCTATACTCCCTGTCGTCCCTGACACTTGGCGAGACGAAAAGGCGGTCCTCCGGCTGCAAATATTTCTTGGAGGCAGAGGTATTTGCGGAGTCGCTGGTCGCCAGGACTCGAATCCTGCACATCGTCGGCGCGCTGCGGTCAGCGGTCAGTTTGCTCCGGCACTACCGTGGTGTGGTGGTGGCGGATGCAGAGTCGCAGGAAGACTCGCCGCAAAGAGCGGTCCGCAGGTGCCGTTCTGCGCGTGCTAGTTCCTTCTGGACGGTACGCTTGTGGAGCCCGAATTTGGCGGCAATCTCGGCCTGCGTTTTCTCGTCTCGCCAGGCGGCCAGGAAGATGTCGCGCCTCTGGGCCGGCAGGGTCTCGAGCGCGTCAAGCACCCGCGCCAGCGCAAGCCTTGCGGTTGCCGCACGCTCGGGATCCGGCGCGTCGTCGGTGAGATCGACGACTGCGGCGGCATCGGCAGGCGTGAACAGCATTTCATGACGTCGCCGGTTCTTCGCGAGATTGATTGCCATTCGATAGAGATAGGAGAGCGGATTTCTGATCTCTCCGACGGCCGGGCCCCTCTCGAGCTTGAGATAGGCGTCATGGAGCGCCTCCGCCGCGGCATCTGGCGATCGCAACGCGCCGCTGAGCCTGACGAGCAGCAAATCATATTCTGTCTCCAGCAGGGCAAGCAGACGCTCGAGAGTCTCGTCCGCAATGGGCTCGGAACGGGATGAGCCGCCGGAAACCGCAAGGCCCCGCCGTTCAGAAGCGCCGCGCTGCCCGCGAAAAGGTAAAGCGCCACTATCCTTCACGGGCTCCCTCGGCATAGCCGCCTCGTTGGCCGTCCGGCATGGACCCCGCTCCTGCGATGGGCGCCCCAAAGCTCGTCGATCGCGAGATCCCGACCAGTGCAACAGAGCCGCGATATTGTGAGCTCATTGGGCAAGGGAACGTCCATCCTCCAGGGTAGCGCGACCAGCGGCGTCAGCGCGTGGTCGATCTCCCAATCTGGCACGCGCTCCAACTTGCGAGTCAATCTCAACAACATAGCTGCTGCTATTCCTCGATACAACGTGACAGGCGGTCAGGGTGCCTGCGTCGACCGAGAGCTTCTGCCTCCCAGATCGTACATGAATTGCGTGGTAATTCGAGGTTTGAGCGCAGCAGGCACGCAGTCCTCATAACTACGGGCCAAGTTGGTCAGGCTACATGCGGCGTCGGCATCTTGAACCCGCACGCCCGCGGAATGGCGTGCGAGCGTGATGATTTTCCGGCGGATCGCCCTAACCGATAATCTCCTCGATGAGCAGCAAGCCCAGGAAGCCGACAAAGAACATGGCGCTGATCAGCGGGCTGTCGGGCCGCTCATGAGCCTCGACCAACAGTTCCTCGGTGACCAGATACAGCAGGGCCATGAGTCCGAAACTCAGGAAGCCCGCAATCACGATCGGCGGAAAGGCCGCAACCGGGGTCGCGACCAGCGCCCCGACGGGAAGCAGCAGTGCCAGTGCGGCGGTTATGGCGATCACCTTGCGCCTTGAGCGGACCGTCTCCCCGAGTTCGGCTGTCACCGTCAGTCCGAGGAACAGCACCTCGAGCGTGAGCGCGATCGTCAGCAAGAGGCCCGCCTTGGCGCCCGCAACAAACGCCAGCCCGAGCACCAGTCCATCGATGAGGATGTCGATACCAATGGCACCCAGCATCGCCGCCAGCCTTCGATCCGGCGAACAGCTAGGTGGGATGACCATTGCCGGTTGGCGGGCGCGTCGATCGGCGTAGCCTGTCACCCCCGGGGCCGATCCATCCAGACCAAACGCATCGCGCAGGATCGCCAGCTTCTGCTCGACGCTCCACCGCCGTCGACCGGATACCCGGTCGGCAACTTCGATCTGACTACTCATACGAGCACTCGTATGAGTACGCGCTGACAGCATGCTCGACAACGTCATCCTCAAGGAATCTGCTGGGAAAAGCCTGACGACATCAGGCCAGCGGCCAGACGCTGTGCTCAAGGTGCTGGGAGGCTACCAGATTTCCCAGCGCCGGGCCTGTGTGCTGATTGGTGTCGATCCCAAGACGGTCCGGCGTGAACGCACGCCAGACCACATTGGTATCCGCGTGGTCATGCGTGAAGTCGCGGGCAACGCGGGCCGCAATGCACCCTGCTCGTCTATATCTACGACGCGATCAGCGAACTGAGGCATCACGACGATGGCAGTGACGCACACTTATGCCAGGCAATCCCGTCGCTTCCGGCGTCAGCTCAGCCCCCTACTCCGATACCGTCCTGGTTCGGCCGTGCGCGCGTGCCCCGGCCGCCAGCTCAACCACTTCGGCGGTGATTTCCTCCTGACGCGTCAGCCGTTCCTCGCGTTCAAGCGCCTGGAGTCTGGCGTCGATATTGGTTTTCGCGGCCGCCATCGTCGCCATGCGAGCCTCGTTTTCAGCGGCGAAGGCCTCGGTGGCCGCTTCGCACAACTGGGCGAAGACATATTCCTGGGCCAAGCGCTCGACGAGTTCGCCTGCCGGCAGATTGATCAGGGGTATCGACCCAACTGGCTCCGGCGGAAACATATCGGGATCGAGCGGCAAAAGACTGCGGCGGACGACCGATGCACCATGCCCTGCCGTCCACACCGGATAGATCATTGCGACCGGGACCGCGCCGGCCACGGCCACATAGTCGTAAAGGGCGCCAAGCAGCTCGGTTGCCATATCGGCAAACGCAGCGGCGCGACTGGGAAGACTGGTGGCCCAGGCAACGGGCAGTGTCCGCTCGGCAGCGAGCGCGGCGGCACGATCGCCGACGAGGAAGATGTGCGCCGCTTGGGAATCGCTCGCAGCGGCGTTCAAGATCTGCTCTGGAAAGGCGCCCGCGAAGCCCTGCTCTGCGCCGAAGACGATAAGACCTGTCTTGCCCTTTGCGGTGTTCAGCGGCGGTGCCGAAGATCCTGTCTGTAGCTGCCGCGCCTTCCCTATCGCATGACCCGCCGTCGCGGCATAGGCGCGGATCGCGGGCAACAACGCGCGGCCCTGCTGGGCACGGGCGCCGGCGATGCCGCGCATCGCGTTGACCACCGCACCGAGTTGCCGCACCGTGGCGATCCGTCGCCCGACATCGGCCAGACGATCGCTCATGTCGCGGCGCCAGCGCTGGAGCTGGCGATCATCCGCTTTACGGCCGCCAACAATGCGGCGCGCAACGTCGCATCCATTGTCCCCTTATCCTCGACCTGCCCCACGAGAGCGGACGCATTGGCATCGAGCCATAACGGCAGCGCCGCGCGGATCGCAGCGATGTCGGGGATCGCCACGGCATCCAAGAGGCCCTCGGTGAGCGCGATTGCCAGCGCCACCTGATCCACAACCCGCAGAGGCTGGAAGCGCGGCTGGGAGAGCAATGCGCGCAGCCGCCTCCCACGCTCGATCTGGGCCTTCACGCGCGGCTCTGGCTGCTCGCCGAAGCGGGTGAACATCTCGAGTTCGAGGAACTGGGCATAGTCGAGCCGCATCGTGCCGCTCGCATCCCGCAACGCCCGAGCCTGCGTCTTGCCGCCTACGCGGCTGACGCTGGTGCCGACATCGACCGCGGGTTTGTGGCCTTCGGCGAACAACCGGGTGTCGAGCACGATCTGCCCGTCGGTGATCGAGATCAGGTTGGTCGGGATATAGGCGCTGACATTGCCGGCATCGGTCTCCGCGATCGGCAGCGCCGTGAGCGAGCCGCCGCCCTTTTCGGGCGACATCCGGGCGGCGCGCTCCAGCAGCCGCGAATGGAGGTAGAAAACGTCGCCCGGATAGGCTTCGCGTCCCGGCGGCTGGCCGGTCAGCAGCGCGATCTCGCGGTGCGTGGCGGCATGCCTGGTGAGGTCGTCGAGCACGACGAGCGCATGACCGCCCTGATCGCGGAAATATTCCGCCATGGTGAACGCGGCAAACGGCGCGATCCATTGCAACCCCGGTGCGGAAGCCGGGCTCGCGACCACGAAGATGCAGCGTTCCGGCGCGCCATGGCGGCGCACCTGATCGATCACGCGCGCGACACTGGAGGATTTCTGGCCGATCGCGACATAGATGCATATCATGTCGCTCGACCGCTGGTTGATGATCGCATCGACGGCGAGCGCGGTCTTGCCGGTCGCGCGGTCGCCCAGGATCAACTCGCGCTGGCCGCGGCCGAGCGCGAACATCGCGTCGATGACCAATATCCCGGTCTGCACCGGCTGAACGACGAGGTCGCGATCGATGATCGACGGCGCGGGACGCTCCACCGGCTCGAACCGCTCGGCGATGATCGCCGCCCCGCCATCGAGTGGTCGGCCGAGTGGATCGACGATACGGCCGAGCAGTCCTCGCCCCACCAGCGTGCGCACCACTGCGCCGGTGCCCGAGACGATGTCCCCCGCCTCGATGCTGTCAGCATCCTCAAGCATCACGCAGCCGATGCGATCGCGGTCGAGCGTTTGTACGAAGCCCGCCTGACCTCCGGCAAACTGCAGCAATTCGTCGAGCCGTGCCTCCGCCAAACCCGAGACCAGCGCTACGCCATCGCCGATTGATTCGACGCGGCCGATCTGGCGGACCTGTGCGCCGATTTCCGCCGCGGCCACGCACGTCGCGGCCCGGGCAAGCCATTCATCCGCGGAGCCCGGCATGATCGTCCTCCTTGAGTGCCGCCAGCTGCGTGTCGAGATCGGCTCGCCAGCTGTTGCGGACGAGCATGTGCGGTCCATGGAGCTCGAACCCGGCAATCAGCGCGGGATCGACGGTGAAGTTCGGTGCTGCTAGCCCCGGCAGCGCCTCTGCGAGCTTTTGCACGCACCGCGCTTGGGCCTCCCCATCGAGCGCGGCCGGCGTCACGATGGCGAGAGGAGTGTCACCGGCCAGGGCCCGGCGTTCCTCGACCGGCAGGCGTTCGATCCGTTCGAGCAGGGCAGCGAACATCATATCTGTGGTGCCCCCGGCCGGTAGCCGGTGCAGCAACGCGGACGCCATCTGCCCCGCGAGCACGGCCGCTTTTTCCTCCAGCTGTGTCGCCATGCCCTTTTGCGCATCCTCGACAGAAGCAAGCGCCAGCTTCGCTTTTGCATCGGTCTCGGTCCTGGCCGCATCAAGGAGGCGGCTGCGTTCGGCCTCTATGCTGGCCAGCAAAGCTGTCCGGCGTGCGTCTCCATCGGCGGCGAAGGCGTCGGTTTGCGCCTTGAGATCCGCTTCCAGCTTGAGCGCAGCTGTCTTTGCAGTCTCCGCATCGGCGAGAAGTTGGTCCGTAGCAGTCTGGCGCGCGGCGATAGCCCCCATCACCGGACGAAACAGGAAGCGTGCGAGCAGCCAAACGAGAATGACGACGTTGATCGCCTGCAGCGCCAGCGTCCACCAGTCGATACGCATGTCAGGCGAAGGGATTTGCGAAGAGCAGCAGCAGCGCGATCACGAGACAATAGATCGCCATCGTCTCGATCATGGCCAAGCCCACGAACAGGGTGCGCGAGACGGTGTTCGCCGCCTCTGGCTGGCGGGCGATCGCATCCATCGCTGCGGCGACCGCCTTGCCCTGAGCGAGTGCCGGCGCGATCGCGCCGATGGCGATGGCGAACGCCGCGCCGAGGATGCTGACGATGTGGATCCAGTTCATGAAGAGACCTCGTGGTTCGGCGCTTTCGGGGATGGGTTCGTTTCGCTGATGGCGCTGCCGATAAAGACCATGGCGAGCGCACCGAAGATGTAGGCCTGGACGGCTCCGGTCAGCATCTCGAGCGCCATCAGCGGGATCGGTACGAGCAACCCTGCAAGGCTCAGCACGACGCCGATCATGAACACGCCGCTCATGACATTGCCGAACAGGCGCACCATCAGGGAGAAGCTGCGGGTGAACAGCTCAACGAGATTGAGCGGCGCGAGCAGGATCGACGGCTGCGCGAAACTGCGCAGATAACCGCGCGCGCCAAGCGCCCGGACACCGAACCAGAGCGTCGCGCCGAACACGATCAAGGCCAGCGCCGCGTCAGTTTCGAGGGCCGCCGTAGGCGGTTCGACGCCCGGCAAAAGCGATGACCAGTTTGCGACGAGCAGGAAGATGAAGAGCGTCCCGATCAAAGGCAGATAGGGCTGAGGTTCCGCCTCCATCGTCTCGCGAATCTGGCGCGCGGTCACATCGACCACCAGTTCCAGCGCTGCCTGGGTCCTGGTGGGACGAAGGCCGAGCCGCCGGGTCAGAAACCAACAGCCGATCGTCAGCACCGCCATGATGCCCCAGGTCGTGACGACCGGCTGGCTGATCGGAACCGGTCCGATCGTGAAGAGGATATGGCTTTCGAGCGGGGAGGCGATCTTCACGACACCGCTCCCAGTCGGTGAAGGACGACCTGTCGCGCCGCCATGAACCCGGCCGCGGCCGCAAGTAGGTCCGGCCAGCCCTGCCTTGCGGCAACGAGCAGCACGCCGAGCGTCAGAAGCATCCGACCGAGCCGCAGGCCGAGCGACAGCATAATCGATCCGCCATGGACGAGCAGGTCAGCATCCTTCGCGATAGCGAGGTAATGTGCTGTTCCGGCAGCGGCGCCGAGCAGCAGAAACAGGAGGACCGCCCAGGGCGTCATTGCCGCCCGATCCACTTCCAGGCCGACCAGCAGCCGAGGCTCACGCCCAGGATCAGCAGCGGCGCGGTCCAGAAGATACCGCTGGACAGCCGATGGTCGAGCCAGCGGCCAATCGCGAGCGCGATCAGCGCCGGCACGACGACCTGCCAGCCAAGCACACCAATCTGGCCGAAATTGCGCGCAAAGGAGGGCAATCCCCGCGCCCTGCGTCGGCGTTCGGCGCGCTGTTTGACGGCGTCCACGAGCCGTTCCTGCTCGGGTGGCAGATCCTCGGTCATAGACCGATCTCCGCCGGCCCGCCCTGCAGAGCCTCGACCATGCGCCGGATCGCGCGCATGCGCAGCCGCGTCGCGGCGGTGCGGCCGCTGCGTTCGGCATCGCCACGCTCGCGGTAACCCCTAAGCACTACCGTCTCGAGTTCGTCGAGATCGTCGCCGACATGCGCCTCGCGCGTCGCGATCTCGACCTCCTTGCCGCCACTCACCGTCAGAATGCCGTTGCGCACCGCGCAGTAGCCAGCGCGCCCATCCGTCTCGCGCCAGGAGACGACCGAGATATCGAGCGCGGTCAGGAAATCGGCGTGGCCGTTCAGGATGCCAAAGCTGCCCGTCGCATCCTCGGCGCGGATCGCGGCGACCTCCCGGTCGACCACGATCGCAGTGGGTTCAGTGATGCGCAGCCTCATGGCTTGGGTCCCACCTTGCCGCGCGCCTCTTCCAGGTCTCCGACCATATAGAAGGCGCTTTCGGGCCAGTCGTCGGTTTCGCCGCCGAGGATGGCGCGCACGCCGTCGAGTGTGACGTGGAGCGGCACCGATCGTCCGGGCTGGCCTGTAAAAGCCTGCGTTACGACAAAAGGCTGCGTCAGGAAGCGCTGGAGTCGGCGGGCACGGCCAACGATCAGCCGATCCTCCTGTCCCAGCTCCTCCATGCCGAGCAGCGCGATGATATCCTGCAGCTCGCGATAGTGAGCGATCGTCTCGCGGACCTTTTGGGCCAGCGCATAATGGTCCTCGCCCACGACCAGCGGATCGAGCAGGATCGAGGTGGAGGCAAGCGGGTCGATCGCCGGGTACATGCCCTCCGCAGCCATCGTGCGTGACAAGAGGACATTGCTGTCGAGATGCGCCGAGATCGCCGTCACGGCCGGATCGGTGAAATCATCCGCGGGCACATAAACCGCTTCGATCGCCGTAACCGATGCGCCCGCGACCGAGGCGATCCGCTCCTGGAGCGCCGCGACTTCGCTCGCGAGCGTCGGCTGATAGCCGACCCGCGACGGCATCCGCCCCAAGAGCCCCGACACTTCGCTGCCCGCCTGGACGAAGCGGAAGACATTATCCATCAACAGCAGCACATTGCGTTTCTGCTCGTCGCGAAAATATTCGGCGATGGTAAGCGCGGTCAGACCGACCCGCCAGCGCGCGCCCGGTGGCTCGTTCATCTGTCCGAAGACCAGCACGGTCTTCGCGATCACGCCGGAAGTGCGCATGTCAGTGAGCAGTTCATGCCCTTCGCGCGAGCGCTCGCCGATGCCAGCAAACACCGACACGCCCTCGTAGCGCGCGACCATCGCGTTGATCAGTTCCATCACCAGCACGGTCTTGCCAACCCCGGCGCCGCCGAACATCGCCGCTTTGCCGCCCTGCGCGAGGGGCGCAAGCAGATCGATCACCTTGATCCCGGTCTCGAACATCGTCGTCGCTGTGCTCTGGACATCGAGTGGCGGCGGTTGGCGATGGATTGGGCGAAGCGGAACGTCCACGGGAAGCGCCGCCCCACCGTCGCCGATGACGCCGGTGGCATCGAGCAGGCGGCCCAGAACCGCATCGCCGACCGGTACCATGATCGCTGCACCGGTGGCCTCGACATGGACGCCGCGCGCGAGTCCGCTGGTGGTCTGGAGTGCGACCGCTCGGACGGTGCGCGCATCGACATGGCTCTGCACCTCGGCGATGTGCATTCCCGTTGGGGTTGCGATGCACAGCGCATCGTTGACTGGCGGGAGCGAGCCGGCGGCAAATTCCACGTCGAGCACGGGACCGCGGATCGCGCAGACGCGTCCGCTCGTCTTATCGATGTCGCTTGCCGCGCTGCTCATCTCAAGTTTCTCATAACGGGAGCTAAAGCGAGATCGGGCGCCATCGATATGCGGGACAATACGGATGCTCGTCTCTGCGCCGCGGCTTCGCCGGTTCGCTATTGCAATCCGGTCTGGCGAAGTCTGACGCGTCCCGAATTCCAGGACAACAGTTTCGCTCTTCTGTCCGGCTCACGCCTCGCCGGTGGCGCACCTGTCGCAGTCCTGCGGCGAATCGTCGGCGGCCATCAGCAGAACAGGCGCGAAACCGCCGCCGGCGGTGCGCATATTGGTGGTTTGGCCCTGATATAGTCGCGCTGCGGCAACAAGCGGCTCCCCATCATAGGTGTAGAGACGAACGTCGATCTTGCGCTTGACCGTCTCTCCATCCAGCCGGATGGTCCGCTCGCTTGGCCGCACATAGGCTTGGGCGACATAGTCGCTCTCCAGGATTTCGGCCCACACCGATTTCGTCAGCTTGTCGCCACGATAGGCCGCTTTGCTCCCATACCCCCCGGCCGCCTTGAAGAAGAATTGCCTGCGGCCGGCCCAAAGCCGCTCGGCGGAAGCTTCGTCGACCCGTTCGGTTGCCGGAATGCCGGCAACAAGTGTATCGACAATGGCCCGGTCGAAACCCCATTCCTGCAGCAGCGCTGTGTCGGACAGCAGGGTGAGATTGCGCTTGTCGGCGAATTTCGCGTGGACATGGGGATTGGGCGTTACGACCACCGAGCCGTCGAGATATGCCGCTCGCAATGCCGAGTGCTCGGGTCGATCG
>NZ_QVRA01000027.1 GCF_003591655.1 Sphingobium terrigena | reverse complement strand
AACGCCAAGCCCGATATCCCCCTGATCGAGGCAAGGCTGGAAGCGCTTGCGAAAAAATGGGCGCCACGGACACGCCGAAAAGCCTGACAGGCCGCGTCAACGCCACCTTCCGTCGGCGCTTACACCAGACGCTTGCCCTGCACATAATCGCGCGTTGCGTTGACGCAATCCAAGGCGATGACGGTGCCGGCCTTGAGGTAAATCACACTGAAGCGGCGGGATGCTGGATCGCCCCTGAGAATAGCTTCGTCATGGCCGATCGAAAGCCCGACGGTCTGCAGCTTGAGATCGAACTGATTCGACCAGAACCAGGGCGTAGCCGCATAGGAGGCAGGCATGCCAATAATCGCCTGAGCCACGGTTTTCGCCATGTCGTTGGCGTTCTGGACGGATTCTATGCGCAGCCGGACGCCGCCGGCAAATTTGCTGACATGCGCAGCGCAATCTCCAATCGCGAATATGTCGGAGAGGCTGCTTCGGCACTGATCGTCGACATCGATATTTGCGCCACCCTGCGCGCCTGCTCCGATGAGGGGCGCCACCGAAGGGACGATCCCAATCCCGACGATCACCATATCGGTCGGGATCACCTCACCCCCCGCAAGTTCGACACTGCAGACCCGGCCGTCTTGACCGTGCAATGCAGTGACCTCAGCATTGACCCGCAGGTCGACGCCTTGGCGACGATGTTCGGCCTCATAAAAAGCGGAAATCTGTTCGCCAGCGACACGCGCGAGAACGCGAGGGCAGGCCTCGACGAGCGTTACCTGGCAACCAAGCTTGGTGAGGACTGCGGCCGCTTCGAGCCCCACATAGCCGCCACCAACAACAACCACCTGCCAAGCTCCGGCCGACAAGTCGGTCTTTATCCGGTCAACATCCGACCTATGCCGGACAGTATGGACACCCTCCAGACTATGACCCCGACAATTTAGGGTTCGGGCCTCGCCGCCCGTGGCCCAGACCAGCTGTCCATAGGAGACCGCCCGACCGTCCTTCAGGTGAACAACATGGGCATCTGCATCGACCGCGACCACCTCGGCCCCAAGACAAAGCTCAATTTGCTTCTCGGCCCAGCTTTGCCGTGGACGAATGTACAGCCGCTCGAAATCCTTTTCCCCGGCGAGATAATCCTTGCTGAGCGGCGGACGTTCATAGGGTGGCTCTTCGTCGCGACCGATCATCAGGATCGAGCCCTCGAAACCAAGCTGCCGCAGGGAGAGGGCAGCCTGCGCACCACCGTGGCCCGCGCCGACGATGACGACATCGCCATGATCTAAAGACATGCGCCCCTCCCCGCCGGAAATCAGAAGACGACGACCGAGCGGATGCTCTTGCCGGCGTGCATGAGATCGAATGCGGTGTTGATCTCCTCCAGGCCCATGACGTGGGTGATCATCGGATCGATTTCGATCTTGCCTGTCATGTACATGTCGACGATCTTGGGCACGTCGGTGCGGCCCTTGGCGCCGCCGAAGGCCGTGCCGCGCCAGTTGCGGCCGGTCACGAGCTGGAAGGGGCGCGTCTCGATGGTCTTGCCCGCCTCGGCCACGCCGATGATGATCGAGGTGCCCCAGCCGCGATGGCAGGCTTCGAGCGCGGTGCGCATCACTTCGGTGTTGCCGGTCGCGTCGAACGTATAGTCCGCGCCGCCGTCGGTCAGCGCGACGATTGCCGCAACCGTCTCCTCGCGGCTCATGCCCTTGGAGTTGAGGAAGTCGGTCATGCCGAACTTGCGGCCCCACTCCTCGCGATCGGGATTGATGTCCACGCCGACGATCTTGTTGGCGCCGGCAAGGCGCGCGCCCTGGATCACGTTGAGACCGATGCCGCCCAGGCCGAAGATCACGACATTATCGCCGACCTGCACCTTGGCGGTGTTGATCACCGCGCCGACGCCGGTGGTCACGCCGCAGCCAATATAGCAGCTGGTCTTGAACGGCGCGTCCTCGCGGATCTTGGCGACCGCGATCTCGGGCAGGACGGTGAAGTTGGAGAAGGTCGAGCAGCCCATATAATGGAAGATCGGCTGGCCCTTGTAGCTGAAGCGGGTCGTGCCGTCCGGCATCAGGCCCTTGCCCTGCGTGGCGCGGATGGCGGTGCACAGGTTCGTCTTGCCCGAGAGGCAGGACTTACACTGGCGGCATTCCGGCGTGTAGAGCGGAATGACATGGTCGCCCGGCACCACCGAGGTGACGCCCGCGCCGACCTCGCGCACGATGCCGGCGCCTTCATGGCCCAGCACGCTCGGGAAGATGCCCTCGCTGTCCAGACCGTCGAGCGTATAGGCATCGGTGTGGCAGATGCCGGTCGCCATGATCTCGACCAGAACCTCGCCGGCCTTGGGCCCTTCCAGGTCCAGCTCGACGATCTCAAGCGGCTTCTTCGCCTCGAACGCAACGGCGGCGCGTGTCTTCATAATATCACTCCAAGAAAGAAATCATTCGCGAATTCAGGCGGCTGCGATCCCGCTGTCGTCGGGCAACGGAGCGTGTGCCGCTGGCGGCTCCTCTCCCAGACGCCGTGCAAGAACGGCACAGATGATCAGCTGGATCTGGTGAAACAGCATGAGCGGCAGGATCACCAAACCGACCGTCGCGGCCGGAAACAAGACCCCGGCCATAGGTACGCCCGAGGCCAGGCTCTTTTTTGACCCGCAGAAGAGCAGGACGATCCGATCCTCGCGCTTGAAGCCCAGCCACTTCCCGATGTTCCAGGCCAGCACCAAGACAATCGCAAGCTGCGTCAGCGAGAGCGCGCCCAGAGCGAGGAGATCGCTGCCATTCACCATGGTCCAGATCCCGTTGAGGACGGCGGCGCCGAAGGCGCTGTAGACGACGAGCAGGATCGAGCCGCGATCGACCACGGTCACGAGCGGCTTGTGCCGGGCGACAAAGCCCCCAATCACGGGACGCAGAACATGACCTGCGATGAACGGGAGCAGCAATTGAAGAATGATCGTTCTGGCGGCATCCCAGGAAATGCCGGCAGGACCATCCGCATGGATCAACAAGGCAACCAGAAGCGGCGTCAGGAAGATGCCGACTAGGTTCGAGAAGGATGCGCTGCACACAGCCGCCGCCACATTGCCCCGCGCCATCGCCGTGAAGGCGATCGAGGACTGCACGGTTGAAGGCAGGACGGCGAGGAAAAGGATGCCGGTCCGGAGCGAACCATCGAACAGCGGCAGCTGCGCGAAGGCAAGACCAATCAGCGGAAACAGGCCGAAGGTCAGTCCGAGCCCGGCGAGATGCAGGGGCCAGTGCCTGGCGCCATCGATGATCGCCTGACGGGAGAGTTTCGCGCCATGCAGGAAAAAGAGGAGCACGATCGCGGCATTGGCGACGATCGAAACCACGTCGCGCCATTGCCCCTGCGCTGGCAAAAAGCTCGCCAAGGCGACGGTGGCCAGGAGCATCAGGATGAAGGGTTCGAAAAATGACAGCAAAGCCTTCATTCGCTCAGCTCCCCCGATAGGTCGAGTAGGCATAAGGCGAGACGAGGAGCGGCACGTGGTAATGTGCGCCTGCATCGGCGATCCCGAAGTCGATCGTGACATGATCGAGAAAGGGCGGGTTCGGCAGCTCAACACCACGAGAGACGAAATAATCAGCGACCTCGAAGGTCAGGGAGAAGAGCCCGACGCCTGCCGCCGTCGCCCTGAGATCGGGGCAGCGTCCATCCTGGTCGGTCAGACCCTCGAAGAGGACGAGATTGCCCTTTTTCAGCCGGACCCGAAGTCCTGCCGCCGGCGTGCCGTGCATCGTGTCGAGGATGTGCGTGGACAAGGTCATGCCGCCACCTGCGCATTCTGACCGCAGGCGTTAAACTCGGGCTCGTCATAAGCGAGATAGGCGGACACCACCTCATCCTGTCGATCGAGGAAGAGCTGATCGCATACGCCTGCCACGAGGCGCGGCAGGGCCTGCTTCAGACCGGACAAGGCCGAGGCCGACAGACCGAGGCTGATCAGACCGGAATAGTTGAAAGCGAAGAGTCCATGGAGCGTGGCCTGATCCTGCGGGTCCTTTGCTAGGAACTGGAAGGCCGGTCCCAGATAGGGATGATCATCGACGAGCGCATTGCGCTCGGAGGCGGGCGCCGAAATCCGGTCCGACCAGCGCGCGATCTTCCCGGCGAATTGCCGCAGTTCGGGCCGCAATTCCGGGTCGGTGACTAGACCGGTCGACAGGATCAGATAGTCGAAGGTCTGCAGCCCTTTGGGCGTCGTGACCGTCACGCCCCCATCGGATGCTTCGACATTGAGCCAGGGGCTGCCGAGATGAAGCTCAAAGCCCGGGGACGCCAGCGCCCGCTGGAACGTGTCATTGGTCGGTGGCTGGTTGCGATCGAAAAAGCTCACCATCATCCGATATTTGACCGGGTCGGGGAGCGCCGGGAATCTCGGGATCAGGCCCGAGGCTTCCATGAACCGGATCGGGTTCACGGTTGGAAGCGACGCACGCCGAACGAAGACATGGACTTCGCCGACACCCGCGCCGAGCGCGAACTGGGCATTGTCGAACGCAGAGGCCCCACCGCCGAGGATGCCGACCTTCTTGCCGCGCAGCGCGCCAAAATCGATCATTTCCGAGGTGTGCGCGTAGCGCGATTTGGGAACCGCATCGACGATCATCGCCGGCGTGTGCCACTGCCCGCCCCCCTGAATTCCGGTCGCAAGGACGATCTTGCGCGCCAGTAGCATATCGCCATCGGCCAGACGCAGTCGGAACAATCCGCCATCAGCGCGCTCGATCAGGTCGAGGCGCGCCTCGTTCCTGACCGGCAAGCCCAATATATCCCGATACCAGCGCAGATAATCCATCCAGTCGCGCCGGGGGATCTTGTCGATCGCATCCCAGCCATCGCTCCCGTGCATCGCTTCCCAATAGGCGCGGAAGGTCAGCGACGGCACGCCATAGTCGATGGCCGTCAGCTGTTTGGGGGTGCGCAATGTCACCATCCGGGCATAGGTATCCCAAGGCCCCTCGAAGCCGGCCGGGTTCTCGTCGATCACGAGGATATTGGAGACGCGTTCCCGCAAGAGACCGAACGCGGCTCCGAGCCCGCTCTGGCCCCCGCCCACGATCACCACATCATAGACATGTCCATCCGCATGGCGAGCCGGCGGCAACCAATCCGGGCCGCCGTAATTCAAGCACTGCAAATCATGCCGGACGCGCGCGTTGTGAAGCTCCAGGGTCATGGCAGATCCTTCAGGCGCAAGCGAACGATCTCGCCGATTTCCGTGATGGCCGTCTGCAGTTCGGTGTCCCGCTCGTTGTTGAGGCGCTGTTCCATCGCCGCGAGGATGCCTGCCTTGTCGGTCCGCCGAACGCAGATGATGAAGGGGAAGCCGAACCTGTCCTGATAGGCTGCATTGAGTTGATGAAACCGGTCGAACTCCGCCTGCGTGAGGCTGTCCAGTCCCGCTGAGGCCTGCTCGGCCGCGGATGCGGCGGTCAATTCACGCGCGACAGCCGCCTTGCCGGCGAGTTCAGGGTGCGCGCGAACGAGCGCGAGGCGTTCGTCTCCCGTCGCGGTCTCGACGACTCTCATCAGATCGCCATGAAGGTCATCGGTGCGAGGCCGATCGGCGGCACGCTCCACCACCCAGGGCGAATGTTCGAACAGCGCGCCATAGCGATGAATGAAGGCCGACCGCTCCATCAGTGGGTGCTCCCCTCAAGGCTGACATGTGCGGAGACGACCTTCCAGCCATCGGCGAACCGGACCCAGCTCTGGGTCTGCCGGCCACGTCGATCGCTGTTCTCGCGAAAAAACTCGGCGTCGGCGGTGGCGAAGCTGTCGCCATAGACTGTGATCGAGACCTTACCGAGGGTTCGCTGCGGTGATCCGCCCCGCCCCTTGCGAAAGTCCCTGATCTCTTCAATGCCGTAGAGAACCTCGCCAACGCCGTATCGATTGGTCGTCGGTGCGTCGTGGAAGAGCCGATCCATGGCGGGAACATCGTCCGTCATGAGGGCGCGCTCATAGTCGTAAAAGGCCGCCGTGACCTCCGCGAGACGGTCGGGTTGATCGATTTCGATCTGGGCACTCATGCCGGAAACTCCTTCATCCAGTGGCGTGCGATATCGATCCGACGGGCGATCCAGGCATCGCTCGTCGACAGGACATGATCGAGGAAGCGAGCGACGGCCCGAGCACGCGCCGGCTTGCCGGCGATCCGACCGTGAAGGCCGACCGACATCATCCGGCCGCCTTCCTCGCGGAGCTGTTCGAACGTGTCGCGCAGATATCGGAAGAACGCCTCGCCTTCGCTGAACCCATTATACGCGACGAACTTCATATCGTTGACGTCGAGCGTGTAAGGCACGATCAGCTGAGCCCGGCCATGCTGCCGATCCCAGTAGGGAAGGTCGTCGGCATAGCTGTCAGCGTCGTAGAGGAAGCCCCCTTCCTCAGCGACGAGACGGGCGGTGTTGGGAGAGGTACGGCCCTGATACCATCCGAGCGGACGGCTGCCGGTGAGAGTGGTGTGCAACGCGATCGCCTCAGCGATATGGGCGCGTTCGACCTCCTCCGTCACGGTCTGATAATCGATCCAGCGCAGGCCGTGGCTGGCAATTTCCCAATCAGCCGAAAGCATCGCCTCCACGGCTTGCGGATTGATCGCCAGTGCCTGCGCAACGCCGAACACCGTCAGCGGGATACCCCGCTCGGTGAAGATCCGATGCAGCCGCCAGAAGCCAGCGCGGCTGCCATATTCGTAGAGGCTTTCCATCGCCATCGCACGGTCCGGATGGCTGGCGGCACCAACCATTTCCGAAAGGAAGCTCTCAGAGCCCTTATCCCCATTGAGAACGCTGTTTTCGGCGCCTTCTTCATAGTTGATCACGAACTGAACCGCGACCCGCGCGCCGGCTGGCCAATTTGGGTCAGGCGGCGTCTGCCCATAACCGACAAGGTCGCGGCTCATTGGGAGGCCTCCCAAGCCGCGAGGGCGGCAGTGACACCTTCTCCTGCAGGAAGCCGCAGGCCTTCGCCCATGAGCACGGCCTCCAGGGCGGCTAGCGTGAGCAGAACCTTATGCTTGCGGGCGTTGTAGCCCATCGCGCCGATCCGCCAGACTTTTCCTGCCAGCGGGCCGAAGGCCGTTCCGATCTCGATCTCGAAATGCTCGCGCATCTTGCGCCGGACCGTTTCACCATCGATGCCATCGGGGATATGCACGGCCGTTACATTGGTCATGCGGTGGCGGTCGTCTCCGAACAGGCTCAGACCCATAGCGCGCAGGCCAGCCGTCATCGCGCCTCCGGCCGCCCGATGCCGCGCGTAGCGGGCGTCGAGACCTTCAGCGAGCATGATCCGCGCGCATTCACGGGCTCCGTAGAGCATCGTCGTCGCCTCGGTATGATGATTGAGACGCTTGTCCGACCAGTAATCCATGATCATGGCGAGATCGAAGTAATTTGAGCCGATCAGCGGCCCTTCCCCGTCCTCGATATCGTCACGGCGAATGCCCTGTTCGACATGTTTACGACGCTGGATATAAGCGGCGGCGCGCTGCGAAATGGTGATCGGCGCCGAGCCGGACGGGCCGCCCAGACATTTCTGAAGGCCGCCACTCACTACGTCGACGCCCCAGCGATCAGTCGCGATTTCCATCCCGCCGATCGTCGCGGTCGCGTCCACATAGGAAAGGGCACCGGCACGCGCGCACAAGTCGCCAAAGCCATCAAGCGGCTGGGCCATCGTCGTGGATGTATCGCCGTGGATCGAGGCGACGAGTGCTGGACCGGTCCGCTGGATGGCCGCCTCGATCGCGTCGAGCGGCACGGTTTCTCCCCACGGCGCCTCGACCGTTTCGATCTTTGCCCCGATCCGCTGCAGAATCTCCGAGAGCAAAAGCCCGAAGCGCCCGAAATTGACAACCAGAACCGTGTCGCCGGGCGCGACCAGAGATACCAGCGCCGCTTCGATACCGGCACGCGCTGTCCCGTCGACGAGCAAAGTCCACTGGTTCTCTGTCCCAAAGATTGGGCGATAGAGTGCCATGACCTCGTTCATATAGCTGGTCATCTCAGGATCGAACTGGCCCAGGAGATCCGCCGACATGGCGCGCAGCACACGGGGATGAGCGTTGACCGGGCCCGGCCCCATGAGCAGACGCTGGGGCGGATCGATTTCGCCGAACTGTTCAATCACGGAAATTATCCCCCAGTTTCTCGATAAACCTGATCATGACCTGCCGGGCGTCTTCGACGTCGTCCGCCTTGACCTGCTCGGCCGGATTGTGACTGATGCCGCCATCGCATCGGATGAAGAGCATGGCGGTGCGCCCGAGCGCCGCCATGATCATCGCGTCATGCCCCGCGCCAGAAACAAGCCGGTCGCAAGGCACCGCCAGGTCCAGCGCCGCGCTGGCGAGCAGGTCGGTCCAGTCCGGATCGCAAGGACTTGCCGCGAGATCCTGCAGCGCCTCGCGAGACAAGGCGACGTCGCGCGACCGGGCGACCGCAGCAAATGCGGCCATGATCTCCTGCGCGACCGCATCACGTCGGTCGTTGGTCGGTGCCCGCACATCCAGCGTGAAGCGCACCTCGCCAGGCACGACGTTCGGAGCGCCCGGCCTCACCTCGAGCTGACCAACGGTCGCAACAACGCCGTCCCCATGATTGACGGCAAGACTCTCGGCGGCGAGCAGCATGGCGGCGGCCGCCGCCAGCGCGTCGCGGCGGAGCCGCATCGAATTGGTGCCGGCATGTCCAGCCCGACCGCGGACCGTGAATTTATAGCGCAGCTGCGCCGCGATGCCGGTCACAACGCCGACAGGAAGGTTCGCGGCCTCAAGGGCCGGCCCCTGCTCGATATGAGCCTCGAGATAGCCCAAAATGCCGGAGGATCGCGCATCCGCGAACCGGGCGCTGCTCAGCTCTCGAAGCGGATAGGTTTTGAGGGCCGTGTCGAGACTGACGCCCGCAGCATCCTCGATCGCCAGCATGGCGGGATCGAGCGAGCCCGCGACGGCCCTGCTGGTCAACATGGCCGCCGGAAAGCGCGAGCCCTCTTCGTCGCCGAAGGCATAAACCTCGATTGGAAAGGGCAGTCGAACCTGCCGTTCGCGCAAATCATCGACGCATTCGATGCCGAGCATGATGCCAAGCGGACCATCATAGCGCCCGGCATCACGCACGCTGTCGAGATGACTGGCGATCACAAGCGGCGGGCCAGCCTCTTGCCCTTCATAACGACCAATCATGTTTCCGGCAGCATCGATCCGTACGGTCATGCCCGCCTGCTCCATCCAGGCAGATAACTGGCGCTGGGCAGCGACATAGGCCGGGGACAGATAGGATCGGAACAGGCCTTCAGCCATGTCGCTATAAGGGGCTTTCCCCAGCTGATCGCAGCGCGCGACCGCCCTCTCCCCGCCGGACAACATCACGCCTCCGGAACCGGGCAAGGCCGTGAGGCCAGGATGCCTCGATCTTCGAGCCAGGCTGCAGCTTGCAAAAGCACGCGCTCATTCCACGGCGCCGCGATCAGCTGCACCCCGATAGGCATGCCGGGTAGGTCGACCGGCGATGCCAGGGCCGGCAAGCCGACGAAACTGACCGGCTGGGTATAGATGCCGAGATTGGCACGAACAGGCACCTCGACGCCGTCGATCTCGATCGTGGCCTCTCCGATGCGAGGCGCGCTGCACGGCGTGGCAGGCGCGATGAGCAGGTCAAAATCCCGAAAGAGCCGGTCGACCTCCTGAATCATGCTGCGCCGCACCCGACGGACCTGCTGACCGAGATGGGCAGGCATGAGCGCGCCTGCCAGCAGGCGATCGCGTACCGCCGGATCGAAACTTGCCGCCTGGCGGCTCAACCGGGAGAAATGGAAACTAGCACCCTCGATCGCCGTCATGCAGAAGGCGGACGAGCGCGCGACCTCAGCGCCAGCCCAGTTTGCGGATCGCAGATTTGCGAACGCAGTGGCGACTTTTTCCACTGCCGCCAATGCGTCGGTGGTGGCGCCCTGTCTGAACCAGCCGTCGAGCAAGCCGACTTTGAATGTTCGGCCGATGCTGCGATCCAGCGTTCCGGCGAGATCGGAGGGGCGATCAACGCAGGCGGGATCAAATGGATCGGAACCCTGCAGCACATCGTAGACGAGCGCGATGTCGTCGACACAGCGCGCGAAGGGACCGATATGGTCGAGGCTCGCGACAAACGGAAAGGTCCCCGCACGCGACAGTCGGCCGAATGTCGGTTTCAGGCCGAAAATGCCGCAGAGCGACGCCGGGACTCGAATGGACCCGTTGGTATCCGAACCGAGAGAGATCGGCACCATGCCTGCGGCGACGGCGGCGGCCGACCCGCCCGAAGAGCCGCCGGCGATCCGGGTCGGATCATGCGGATTGCGCGTCGGACCTAGATGATGGTTTTCGGTACTGAAGCCGTACGCATATTCGTCCATATTGGCGAGCCCGACCAGGACGGCGCCGGCCGCCTTGAGCCGGGCGACGGCCGTCGCGTCGGCGCCGGCCGGTGCATGCTCGGCATTGAGGATCGACCCCGCCATGGTTGTGCGGCCGGCAATATCGAACAGATCCTTCGCGACGAACGGAACGCCGGCCAGAACCTGGCCGCAAGGCGCGAGGTCGACCGTCTGAGCCGCCTCTCGTGCCTCGTCCGCGAACACGGCCGTCAGGCAATTAAGACCCTCGTCTGCCGACGTGCAGCCGAGGGACTGCTCCAGCCAGGCCGCAGCCGTGCGCGCGCCTGAATTGACAGCTTCAATGTCGCTGCGCAGCGTCATGGGATGAGCAGCTCTGCAGGATCGAGGTCGACGGGGTCAGCCTGGTCGACGATCGCTGCGTGGCGCCGTAGTAGATTGAGATTGGTGAGCACCCCCGCGGCGAAGGGCGTGGGAATATCGATGCCGACCCCCTTGGCGAGGGCCTTCATCTCTTCAAGTTGCTGCGCGTCCGTCATGGCCGTTCCTTCAAGGAGAGACGCGAACCTGACGACGAACCGCTGCGCGCGGAAAGATCAATTTTTCGGCAACCGTGATGCCGATTTGCGATCAGGACACGCATTAGGCGTAGGTCCGGGCATACATTTGGCGGATATGGGCATCGACGGTCGTCGACGGATATTTCGGATCCTCGCCAGCGACCCTGCAGGTCGGCAGGCATTCAATCCGATAATCATGATTTCCCGAGAAGAAAAATGGCACGGAGTATCGCTCGCGCCCTGATCCATTGATCACCCGATGGAGAGTCGAACGGTATTGGTCGTTGGTCCACCGCCCCATCAGGTCTCCGAGATTGACGATGAACGCATTGGGGATTGGCGGCGCGTCGATCCAGGTCTGCGATCCATTGTCCCAAACCTGCAGTCCGCCGATTTCGTCCTGCATCAGGATCGTGATCCCGCCAAAATCCGTGTGCGCACCGCACCCCTTCTCGCCCGGCGCGGTCACAGCCGGCTGCGGGGGATAATGCAGCAGCCTGAGGGTCGCGAGCGGATCGCACTCGAACTCCGAAAAGTGATCGCCAGGCAAATCGAGGGACAAAGCGAGCCCTCTGAGGAGGACGGAGGCGAGCGCGCTCATCTCGGAGAAATAGCGCTCCATGACGGCGCGGAAGTCGGGCAAGGGCTCCGGCCAGACATTTTGCCCGACATTGATGAGGCGCGCGGCGCGCGGATCATCGTCGCTGACCTCCGCACCAATATAATAGCCTTCTTTCAGGTCGGGCGGTGTGCCGGGTTCCAGGGTCTGCCCACGCAACATCTCATAGCCGCGATTGGCTCGTGACTGGCGCTTGTCGACCTTCAGCTTCTCGGCCTCGGAAAGGGAGAAGAAGGCTTCGGACTGTTGAAAGACGGCTCGTCGCAGATCCGCGGAAATGCCATGGCCAACGCAGTAGAAGAAGCCCTTGTCCAGACAGGCTGACCGGATCGCGGCGACCGCGCCCGTCGCATCGCGCATCGAGCCGCACAGCAGCGGCTCTACATCGACGATGGGCAGGCTGATTGCTGAGGTCGTCATCGCGTCTGCACTCCCTGGTTCCGACGACGCGGGAATGGCGCAGGCAGACGAGCTCAAAAAGCGCAGAGTTTCGCCTGGGGTGATGCCGAGAAGAGGACATTGACCTCGTCGGCAATTTGAGGCCATCTCGCGAATATGAGCAGCAGAGCCCGTCGAATCCACGCGCCGATGATCGTCTATTTCGACGCGATCCGACGGGCAGGCTCTGTTCGCGAGGCGGCCAGAAGGCTCAATATCGCGTCTTCGGCTGTGAACCGCCAGTTGCTCAAACTTGAAGAAGAACTGGGAACGCCGCTGTTCGAGCGACTTCCGAGCGGGCTCAAGCTCACCCATGCCGGCTCGACCTTCGCCCGCCATGCGATCGAGGTGCTCCAGGATGCCGAGCGCGTTCGGTCTGAGCTCGAGGCGCTGCAGGGCCTGCGGACCGGCCATGTGGAAATCGCCGCCGTCGAGGGCCTGAGTTCGGATCTCATTCCGAATGTGCTGGCCAAGGCCCGCGAACGCTTCCCGCGCGTCACGATCGGCATCAACGTGATGGGATCGGGAGCGATTCCTCAGGCGCTGGTGTCCGGCGACGTCGATCTGGGCGTGGCCTTCAGTCTCGACCGAAGCTCGGATCTGCAACAGCTATCGGTCGCGTCCTTCCATCTTGGCGCAGTCGTGCCGCCGGACCATCCCCTCGCGACGAACAAGGCGCTTTCGGTCTCAGCCTGCCTCAGCCACAATCTGATCCTTCCGAAGTCCGAACTTTCCATCCGTCAGCAGCTCGCAAAGGCCTATGCCAAGCTGCCAGTACCCGCCATCGAGACAAGCTCGGTCGAGCTGGCGAAGCAATTGACGCTGCGCGGGCTCGGGGTGGCTTTTCAGACCAGGATCGGGATCGAACGCGAACTGGCGCATGGTCAGCTTGTCCATGTTCCGATCAAGAAGCCTATGCCGCTCCGATCCGATCTGGGCGTATATGTGCGCGCCGCTCGCAACCCGCCGGTCGCGGTTCATGCTCTCGCCGACATCATCGCTGCGGAAATCGGGCTGCATGCCGCGCGTGAGGGGGATACTGCCTTCTAAACGAAAGCGGACGACGACCTATGGGCCGCCGTCCGCCCTCCTGCGAACAGCCTCGTTCCGAGCTGCCTGAATTGGCGATCCGGGCGTTAGCCCGTCAGACCGAGCTCCTTCAGTGCCTTGCGATAGGCGACCGAAGAGCGATCGGCGGCGAAGTGAGCCTCATCGTCCACGCCCAGAGGAAGATCCTCGGGCGACTGTGCCTCGACGATGGCCTGGTCCTCCGCGAAGATTTGAGCATTGAACGCGTAAACATCATCGAGCGAGCCGGTCTTGTCAAAATTGCGCACCAACGGCACGTACAGCGTGCATTCGTGGGCCGAGACAGGCGTCGCGATATTCATGATCCGAAGAACGCCATCGTCGGGAAAATCAACCCGCAGAAACGCTGTGAAGGGCGGATGGATATCGAACACGCGGCGCCACATGAACCCTTCGGGCTCGAGATGCTGCAGCCCCTTCGGAAAGTTGCTGACGTTGCTGATATACTCGCTTTGGACGCCATAATCCGTCTTGCGCGTCTTGTAGAGCGGCACGACGCTGTTGTCCCGATCGGCAAAGGCTTCGTGATGGACCCAGGCGAAATGGGCCACATCGATGAAGCCTTCGACCTGCCGGCCTGGTGCGGCGTTCATACTGACCGGCGGACAGAGAATGGGCTGGAAGGCGGGATCCGTCCATTCCGGAAAATCCGGAATAACGGCGATGCCATCCTCGGAATCGAGGCAGGTCCAGACCAGACCATAGCGTTCCACCACCGGCAGCACCGTCGCCCGGAAGCGATCGCCCGGAACCACGTTCGGCTGCGCTGGAATCCGGGTGCAGCGGCCATCTGTCGCGAACCGAAGCCCATGATAGGCGCACACGAGCTCATTGCCTTCCACCCAGCCCATGCTGAGCGGCACGCCGCGATGAGGACAGAGATCGCGCGCGACATGGAGGCCCTGCTCGGTTCGATAGACGACCAGCTTCACGTCGAGCAGCCGGGTTCCGACCGGCTTGTCGCCTATGTCCTGCACCCGCGCGACGGCGAACCACCGTCGTGCAAGGACTTCCCAGTCGCCATCGGGATAGGTGCATCCTCTTGGCCGGGTGATCCGGAGGTGCCGCGGCGCCGTCACATCGATCCGATCGACGCGGGCCTCGGCTATGGGCGTCGCCAAAGTCACGCCGGCGCCCCCGGATAGTTGACCCGGAAGCAATTGCCGTCGGGATCCCGGAGCACAGACTGGTACCAGCCATAATAGGTCTCGAACGGCTCCTTCACGATCGACGCACCGAGTTCGACGGCCTTTGTCGAATAGGCATCGACTTCGTCCTTGTTCTCGACGTTGAAGGTCTGCATCACCCGATCGCCAGGCCCTTCCTGGGGCGTGAGCCCGAGGAGATCAAACGCACCGGGACCGCTGAAACCAAGCGATGCGCTTCCGGTTGTGAAGCCGCGAAAGATGGGAGACCGGCTTTCCACGATCTCGGTGAAGCCGAACAGCGCACTGTAGAATTCGGCCAGACGATCGATGTCGGCGGTGAAGATATTCGTATAGGCAAGCGCTACCATAGTCAGTTCCTCAAGCGGCGAGGCCGTAAGTTTTGCGATACATGTCGGCGATATGGCCGCCGACGGTGGTTGCGGGATATTTGGGCTCGGCGCCGTCTTCGAGGAGCGTGGGTGCGCAGCGGACCTCGTAGAAATAGCTCGGGTCGAAGAAGGTCGGGACCGAGAAGCGGTCGCGGCCGCTATGATTGTTGAGCACCCGGTGCATATTGGCGTGATAGAGGCCGTTGGAGAGGACGCGGACCATCTCGCCCAGATTGATGACGAAGGTCCCGGGGATGGGCGGCGCGGCGATCCATTCTCCAGCGGCATTCTCGACCTCGAGCCCGCCAATGTCGTCCTGGAGCAGGATGGTGATCATGCCCCAGTCGGTATGAGCGCCTGCGCCCATCTGGTTGAAGGCTGCATCCTCGGGCTGCGGGCCATAGCGCAGCAACCGGCTGTTGAAGAGCGGTTCCTCGAGGCCTTCGTCGAAGAAATCCTCCGGAAGGTCGAGCGACAGCGCCAGCAGGGCCATCAGATGGCGACCGACCCGGAACATCTCATCCACATAGGCTTCATAGCGCTGCTTGAAGTCCGCGGGTCGGTCCGGCCACTGGTTCGGTCCGCAGTTCGGAATGCCCTGCTGGACATAGGGATGGGTCTCGTCGAGATCACAGCCGATCAGAAAGCCTTCCTTGAGATCGGGCGGAGATCCGTCATCGAGCGTTTGCAGGCCTGGCGTTTCATAACCCCGCGTGCAGGCCGAGTTTCGCGCATCCGTCTTCAGCTTTTCCTCCAGCGGAAGACTGAAGAATTCGCGCGCAAGTTCGAGTTGCTGGTCCATCAGCGACTGCGCAACCCCATGGTTCTTGATATAGAAGAAGCCGGTGTCGCGGGCCGTCTTGTGGATTTCCCAGGCCACGGCCTTCCGCGCAGCCGCATCCTCGGAAAAGCTGGGCGCCAGATCGATCACCGGAATCGAATCGGCCGGTTTTGCAGGCGTGTAGACGATCATGCCATGTCTCCAGCGAGAGGCCGTCAGGCCGCCTCGTTCTCCTTGAATTTCGGGGTGTCGTTCATCTGGTTCATCTTCATCTCCAGATGGTCGATCGACGTGGTGCGGGCGTATTTCGGCGCCGTCTCGGTGCAGGTCGGGATGCACTCGATGACCGCATCATAATTGGGCTGGTGGAAGAAGACCAAGGACTGGCGACGGCTTCCGATCCCCTGATCGCGCGGCGGATTGATCACGCGATGCATGGTCGAAACCCACTCGTCATTGGTCCACTGGGCCATCAGATCACCAAGGTTGATGATGAAGGCGCCCGGCACGATCGGAACCGGCTCCCACCGCCCATCGGATGTCTGGACCTGCAAACCGCCAGGCTTATCCTCGGTCTTGAGGATGGTCAGCCCACCATAATCGGTGTGTGCGCCGGCGCGCAGCTGACCCGCTTCGAGCTCTTCGGGCTGATCGGGATAATTGCTGATCACCATGTTGGTGATGTGCTTGTCGATCTTGTCGGCGAACCAGTCTGGCGGCAGTTTGAGCGCGCGCGCACAGAGCTCCATGAGCAGCTCCGCCAGCTTCTCCATCTCATGATAATAAGCGACCAGCGCCGGCTTGAAGCCGGGCACATCGGCGTCGGGCCAGATATTGGGGTGAAAGATCCGCTTCGCCGTCTCCGACGTGAAATAGGGATCGGTCTCGTCAATATCGAAGCGGCCGATATTATAATATTCGCGGTGATCCGGCTTGGCTTCTTCCTCGCCGATCGTGCTCGCCAGATTGCCGGTCTCGATCCCGAAATAGCCCCGGTAGATGGCCGGATCCGGCGAGCGATAGCGGGCCTTTCCGTCGGGCGAGAGATCGAAGATCTTGCGGCTTTCGTCCGAGACATTCTCGATCACGTCCATCGGGACCCCATGACCGGACACCACGAGGAAGCCGATGCTCCGGGCGGCTGCGCCGACCTGTTCCGCGACGGCCTCCTTCGCTGCCTCATCACCCGTCCGCGCGGGCGTGAGATCAATGATCGGAACTACGCTGCCATCGAATTTCATGCTAGTCTCCTGTCGTCACCGGCGATGGTCACCGGGAGCACGGCGTGACTCACGCCGCCTGTCTGGTTTGAAATCTGCGTCCGATCCCGGCCATTGCGCAACAGCAGGTTGAGCGCGATCGCCGTGACGATCCCGAGCAGGACGCCGCTGTGGGTGAACGGGCTCAGCGCGGCTGGCAATTGGGCAAAGAACTTGTCGGACAGTGTCGGAATGAGGCCCACTGACAGGCTGATCGCCACGATGAGGAGCTCCTCCCTCGATTTGTCGAGCCCGGCCGCGGCGAGCGACCTGATGCCGGTTGCCGAAACCATGCCGAAAAGGACGAGGGCAGCTCCGCCGAGGACCGAGGGTGGCATCGCCGCGACGATCGCCGACAATTTGGGAAGCGCAGCCAGGGCAATCATGAAGAGGGCCGCGCCCGCACAGACGAAGCGGCTGCGTACGCCGGTCAGGCTGACGAGCGCGATATTCTGGGCATAGGATGTGTAAGGGAAGCTGTTGAACAGACCGCCGACCACAGCGCCCATGCAGTCCGCACGCAGGCCGCGCGACAGATCGCGCGCCGTCAGGGGCCGCCCGACAATGTCACCGAGCATGGTGAGCATCCCGCTCGATTCGACCAGCGTGACCATCAGCACGACCATCATCGACGCGATCGCGGCAGGGTCGAAAATCGGCATTCCGAAGTGGAAGGGCGTGACCAGTTCGATTCCCGAAGCCGACTGTACGTCCGCGAAATTGACATCGCCCATGGCCGCCGCGACGCCATAGCCGAACATCATGCCGATAAGAATGGCACAGTTTGACAGGAACGGACTGCCGAAGCGCGTGACAAGGAGGATGGTCGCGATGGTTAGGGCCGCAAGGCCGAGATGCCGAAGCGATCCATAATCGGCGGCACCGGTGCCTCCGGCCGCCCAGTCAATCGCTACACCGATCAGGGAAAGTCCGATCAGCAGCATGGCCGTGCCCGTTACGGTGGGCGTCAGCACACCGCGCAACCGGCCGATCAACGGGACGAAGAGCAGAACCATCAAGCCCGCAGCGATCGCGGCGCCATAGACGCCGCGCAAGCCCAGGTCGGGCTGGCTCGCAATGGCAATCGCCGGCATGACCCCGACGAAGGTTACGCCCATGATCACAGGGAGGCGCGCGCCGACCGGACCAATGCCGAGGCACTGGATGAGGGTCACCAGTCCGCAGGCGAACAGATCGGCGCTCACCAGGAAGGCCGTGTCGGCTGCGGACAGGTGGAGAGATGATGCGATCAGCAACGGAACCGTGATCGCACCGGCATACATTGTCAGAACATGCTGGAAAGCCAGCGCGCTCAGACGCGGAAGCGGCGGTACGGCGTCAACCGACTGCTGATCGATCAGCTCAGAACTCATATTTGATCGACCCGATGACCTGGCGAGGCGGAATGTACATGTCGCTGGTCGTGAAGCTGCCGAACGGATTGGAATAGCGCGATGCGATCCCGTCCTCGTCGAACAGATTGGTCGCGGTCAGTGCGAGCGTGAACCGCGAATTGGCCGGCTTCAGCGTGATGTTCGCATTGACCTGCGTATAGTGCGGCACGATGTCGCGCGCGCCATCGTTGAAGATGCGGTACTGGAACTTGCCGCGATAGATAACTTCGGCATGGGTGCGGAGCGACCCGAAGGATCCCAGCTGAAGCATATGGGTCGCGCCGATCGTTCCCTGCCATTTCGGCAGTTTCGGCGGCTTGTTACCATTGGTGTTTCGTACCTGCGTTGCGCGCAGATTGATCGTGTAGGCATCGAATGGACCAAAGCCGAGCGCAGCCGCGTCGAGCGTGGCCTGATGCGCGCGGGACGGATCCAGCGTGATATAGTCGCCGATCAGCTCGCCATCGAGATAAGTCACATTGCCGTCGAAGGTCAGCGACGGCGTGACCTGCACGCTGCCTTCTGCCTCGGCGCCCCAGATACGGGTCTTTGGCACATTTGCGACGCCGCCCTGATAGGGAACCGGGTCTTCCATCTGATATTGCAGATTGCGATAGTCATAGAAGAAGGCAGCCGCATTCAACGTCGCCTTGCCGCCGAAGAAACGGTTCTTCGAACCGAGCTCATAGGCCCAGACCTTTTCCGATTCATAGGTCAGCGGGACCAGCAGAGGCGTGCTGTTGTTGCTGACGCCGCCGGGTTTGAAGCCGCGAGACACGCTCGCATAGAGCATGTTTGTATTCGTAACCTGGAAGTCGATCTCCGCCTTGCCGGTCAGCGCATTTTCGCTCGTCGATGCGTAGACGGTGGGTGCATAGATGTTGAACAGCGTGCTGTTGCTGCTGTCGAACTTATCATGATTGTACCGCAGGCCGAGGGTGGCGCTGACCCGGTCGGTCAGTTCATATTTGGCCTGCGCAAAGCCTGCATAGCTGTACCGCTTCTGGCTCGAATTGAGCGCGTAATTCAGATTGTACGGGAAGTTCGCGAAGGTCAGCGGGAGGGTCAGATTATAGGTCGGATTTTGATCCGTGCCGACATATTCGAGAATGTCCTGCCCCAGCTTCTGATACAGGAAATAGGCACCCAGAATGTAGCTGAGCCGGCTGTTCCCGTTCGAACTAAGATTGAACTCCTGGCTGATCGCGTTGACGCTGTTATTCCAGTAGGGCTGATTATCATAATAGCCCAAGGTCTTGTAGTCGAGGCGATCGACGTCGATCTGATTATAGTTGCGAGTCCGCTGATAGGACGTCAGCGATTTGAGGGTGGCAAAGCCAAAATCGTAGCGCAGATCTGCATAAGTCAGGAAAAATTTGAGCCGATACTGGTTCGGATAGTCCTGCGAAATGCGACGCGGATCGGGATCGGGATCATTGACGTTCTTCTGCGCCGCGCCATGTTCATCCGCCTCGAAATACTGGGCCGTCAGCTGCGCGGAGAAATTGTCCGTCGGCGTCCAGAGCAGCGTGGCCTTGCCCGAAATACGGTCAGCGTCATCGAGACCGTAGGGTGCGCCCAAACCGGTCTGCTGCGCGTAGCCGTCCCGCTTGTAGCGCTGGATCGCGCCGCGGATGGCGAGCGTGTCGCTGATCGGCACGTTGAGCGTGCCGGTCGCCCGCACGAAATTATAATTGCCGAGCTCGACCTCGCCCGATCCTTCGACATCCGTCGTGGTCGGCTTGACCGTGATCGCGTTCAGGATGCCGCCGGTCGCAGCCTGACCGAACACCGTTCCCTGAGGTCCGCGCAGAACCTCAAGCCGCTGCAGATCGAGGAAATCCTGCTGCAGGGCATAGGGGCTGGCGATGTAGACGCCATCAACGTGGAAGGATGTGCCCGGCTGTGCGCTCAGATTGTCGGAGGCCTCGTAGCCGATACCGCGGATCGAAACGACGCGCACGAAACTGCCACTGTTGGCGACGGTCAGGCCTGGCACGAAGCCGTTCATGTCGATGAGCTGGTTGATGTTCGACTGATCGAGCGCGGCCGGCGACAGCGCAGTGATTGCGAGCGGTGCCTTCTGCAGCGTCGTCTCGCGCTTTTCGGCAGTCACCACGATCTCGCCCGTATCTTCCGCGTCGGCGGGCGAAGCCTGCTCCGCTTCGTCAGCGAGCTCGGCATGCGCCACCCCATGAACAGTCATTGCAATCGCCATTGCGGCGCCAACCAGAAGTCGTGTTCGAACCAAACCAACGCGCATCAAATGTCCCCTTCCGAGAGGCGCCGTCCCGGCCAGCCTCGGTTATGTTCCATCCCCGTGTTTTGTAATTTCGAGCTTTCTTGCATTGATCCCTGTCCACATCCATCGCAGATTACAGCATAGGTTGTTCGCAGAATCAGGACAGAAAGGTTAACCATGCTCATCGGCCGCGCAGCGATCTATTTCGACGAAGTCGCCCGCAAAGGTGGGCTCCGGCGGGCGGCCGACGTGCTCCATATTGCGCCCTCCGCCGTCGACCGGCAGATCATCCAGCTTGAGGAAGAGGTCGGCGCCAAGCTTTTCGAGCGCACGCCCACCGGCATGCGACTCACAGCGGCCGGGGAACTTCTCATCGATGGCGTGCGGCGCTGGCGTCGCGATTTTCAGCGCATCCGCTCGGAGATCGACAATCTGGTCGGGCTACGCCGCGGCAAGGTCGCAATCGGCCTCGTCGAAGGAGCGATCGAATTCGTGACCTCGGTCATTGCCGATTTTCGGACGCTTTATCCGGCGATCGAGGTCCGCCTCGACGTGCACGGCGCTCAAGCAGTGGTCGACCAGGTTCTGGCAGGAGAGATTGACGTCGGCGTTACCTTCAATCCGCCCAATAACCCGACAATCCGGATCGAGCGGACGATGATCTATCGGCTCGGACTGATCGTTCGCCCCGATCACCCTCTCGCGGATCGAACGGAAATCAAGCTGCACGAGGCCGCGACTCTTCCCTTGGTTATGCCGAGCGACTCCTTGTCGCTGCGCCGGGTCCTCGAAGTGGCCTGGTCGAAACATGTCGGTGGCGCGCCACGGGCGATCGCCGAAGCCAACAGCATCAGCGTGATGAAGGCGCTCGTCGCGCGGGGTGTCGGTCCCGGATGGCTCACTGCGTTCGATGCGCTGAGCGAGATAGATGCAGGGACGCTCGTTTTCGTCCCACTTGCCGACGAGAGGATCGAATTGTCTACATTGTCGATCATCTGCGCGTCCGGCCGGACCTTGTCCGTTCCCGCGTCTTTGCTGATGCAGAATTTCGCGACAGCGATGGATCGGCGCGACGTCCCGGTCGTGTGATCCCCTGCCCTCTTTACAAGACCCACGCCATTTCCGTACGATCGTATGGAAATGGAGTTATTCATGGGACGACCAAAGGAACTCAGCCGCGACCGACTCCTGGAAGCCGCGCAGTCGATCATCGCGCAATCAAGTCCGGCGACGTTGAGCTTCGGAATTCTGGCAGCGGTTGCCAACGTACCAAAGTCCAGTGTCCAGGCGATCTTCCGCAGCAAGCAGGAGTTGTTGGATGCCCTGCTCGACCGCGCGAGCGATGCTGAACGATCGCGGTTCGAAGCACGCGCCGGCCCTGACGCAAGCATCGCGGCAAAGGTCCGCGCGCATATCGCCATCACGGCATCAGAGGACGCACAAGCTCAATCTAGGATCGCGGCGCTTCTGGCTGGCATGGCTGGTGCGGGCGACCGTAGCGAGGTGGCGACGCAATGGTGCTCTGAACGCGTTGGTGATCTCTCGGCGAGCACCGGGGAAGAGGCCCGTCTTCGTCTGGCATTCCTCGCCTCGGAAGGGCTTTTCTTCCTGCGGCATGTCCTGCAATTCCCGGTGAGTGATACGCTCTGGCGTGAGATCTTCGGCGACATCGAGGCCATGACCGGCGAGGCTGGACTCCCCCCTCAGTAGCTCGCCACGGCTCCGTCCGACCGGGGATCTGTCGCGCCCTCGATCAACCCGTCGGGGTGGCGAACGACTGCACCGGCGTGGCCCATGGTCGCGGTCATCGGCTCGACCATCTCAACATCGTGACCGGCAGCACGGAGCTGCTCGACAAGCTTCGGATCGAAGCGGCTTTCCAATTTGAGCGTGGTGCTTTGCTCACCCCAGGTCCGTCCAAGGAGCCATCTGGGCCGGTCGATCGCGTCCTGAAGTGCAACGCCGTGCCAGGCATATCGGCTAAAAAGTGCCGCCTGCGTTTGCGGCTGCCCCTCTCCGCCCATGGTTCCATAGGCCATTACTCGGCCATCCTCGAACATTGCCAGGGCGGGGTTCAAGGTATGAAAGGGCTTCCGTCTAGGCTTGAGAGCATTGGGGCCATCCGACGTCAGCGTGAAGCTGGCTCCGCGATTCTGCCAGGTGATACCGGTGTCCGGAAGCACGACCCCCGACCCGAACTCAAAATAAGTCGACTGGATGCAGCTCACCACCTGCCCGCGACTGTCTGCTGCGCCGAACCAAGTCGTGTCCCCATGTGCAGACGGTCGCGGCCATCGAAGGGCACGATCGGGGTCGATCGCATCGATCATCGCCTGCAGTCCAGCCTGGTCATCGAGGAGGGCCTGCGGTGAAACCGGCATATAGGCTGGGTCGCCCACGAACTGGTCGCGCACGAGAAAGGCCTGCTTGGTCGCCTCAATAAGACCGTGAAGATGCTGGAACGTCTCGGCGTCCGCCTTCGGGAGGCGATCGTAGAGCGCAAGAATCAGCAGCGACGCCAGGCCTTGGGTCGGGGGCGTAGTATTGAACAGGGTTGCGCCGCTAACCTGAATCTGCAGCGGCTTCGGCTCCGAGGCACTGTGCCGCTGGAGGTCTTCAAGCTTGAGCGGGCTACCCAGTCTGTGAAGATCGGACGCGATGCGCTGACCCAAATCCCCACGATAGAAACTGTCCAGTCCGTCATGGGCGAGCTGGCGCAAGGTTTTCGCCAGGGCTGGTTGCCTCAGCTGCTCATGCTGGCGCAGGGGCCGGCCAGAGGGTTCGAAGATGCTTGCATAGGCACCAGGCTGGATCGACAGCTCGGCGTGTTTCGCCATCGCGATCGCAGCCCCTCCCTGGGTGATCCCGACGCCGTTCTGAGCAAGGTCGATCGCGTCGCGCAGAAGGCGTCCCAGGCTCAATGTGCCCTCGTCGCCTTCAAGCGCCCGCTGCCAGCCCGAAATAGTACCGGCCACCGTATTGGCGGCCATTGGGCCGCGCCACGGAATCGCGGAAAGCCCATCATAAAAGGCCAGGTCAGCGGCAGAGGCCGCCGCCCCGCAGGCATCGATCGCGTGGATGGACCCATCCGGATCATGGATGAGCCAGAAGCCATCGCCGCCAATGCCGGTCATGTGTGGATACACGACCGCAAGGGTGGCCGCGATCGCCACACAGGCTTCCACCGCTGTACCGCCATCCCTGAGGACATCCAGTCCGGCCTGCGAAGCCAGACTATGGGGTGCTGTCGCGATCCCTCCATAGCCCTGCTGTGTTGCGTGAGCCTCTGGCACTGCCAACTTGTGCGGACGCATCATGCGCTTTCCCTCAAACTCATCGTCCCCAGTCTCCGCCGCCTATCGAGCGCTTAAGCTGCACGATGTTGCGCGATGCCCTAAGAATAATTTGAGGAGCGAGGTGATGCCGAAAAGTGAGCGGCTTGTCCGGCTCGGTAAAAACTAGATCTGAGGAGCAAGGCCGAGCCTGTCCGGATCCTCCTGAGCGTCTTCAAGCCAGGCGTCTCGCGTCGCCACGGCGCCCCAAGGAAAGATGAACCAGTCCTTCTCGGTGGATCGATCGATGGTCTGCGCGGAAAAATCGACCCTCTCCCGCGAGCTGGCATTGTCGATCAGGACGGCGAACCGGACGTTGTCAGCAGACCCTTGATCGACCACGACGCTGCGCAGATAGGACAGTGTCTTGCCGCTATCGTTGATATCGTCGACGAACAGATAGCGTTCACCGCGGTTCGCGCAGCCCGCGATGTGAACCAGCAGTGCTTCCGCGAACTCGTGCACCTTTGAGGAGTGATCGACCGACAGCAATGGCAATCCGGTGCGGTGGGACAAGTAGGTGCCCGGCACCAGACCGCCACGCCCGATCCCGACAATGAAGTCCGGCCTCCATCTCGAAGCCTCAAGCTGCTGGGCGATCGACTCGATATCCTCGAGGAAACGCTCATAGCTGATCCGTTTGAATTGGATTGCGTTGCTGTCAGTCATCCCGGCCTGCCCATGGTGATGATGAAAGCATCGCCCCTTACCGATCTGGAAAACCGGATGCAATCACGCCCTGAGCTGACTGGGTCACGGGCGGCTTTGACGCCGCCAGGCGCCCTGTTCGCATTTTGCGAGCAGAGGGCGCTCTATTCTGCAATGGATCGGATCAGCATTATCTGAAACCAAGGCCGGAACCGAAAAGGAGGGCGTCAGGATCATTTCAGTCGTGGCGCCTTTGTGGAGATCCGCCATGATCATCTATACGCCGCCAAAGCCAGCCGATACCATTCCTGTGATCGATCTGGCACCCAGTTTTTCCAAGGATATCGACGCTCGGAAGGCTGTGGCCTGGGAAATCCACAAGACGGCGCGCGATACCGGCTTCTTCTACATCTGCAATCACGGAGTTCCGGCCGACCTGGTTGAAGGCCAGCTGGCACTGGCCAGAGAGTTCTTCGCGTTGCCCTTGGCTGAGAAGGTGGCTCTCGACGCGCGCAAGTCGCCCTGCTTGCGAGGCTATGAAGCGCCGGGCCTTCAAACCCTCGATGACGGATCGCCGCCCGATCTCAAGGAGGGCTTCCAGATTGGCTGCGACCTGGCCCCCGACCACCCTCATGTTCTGGCCGGCGTTCCGAATTGTGGTGCAAATGTCTGGCCGAACGGCCGTCCCGAATTCCGCCAACGCTACGAAGCCTATGTGGACGAAATGTTTCGGGTCGGTCGCCATCTGATGGCCCTGCTGGCGCTGTCGCTCGATCTGCCGGAGGATTTCTTCGCCGAAGGCCTCGAGGAACCGCTCTTCAACAGCCGGTTGCTGCGCTATGGCCCGCAGCCCGAGGATGCAGCCTTCAACCAGATGGGCGCCGGCGCTCATACCGACTGGGGCATGATCACCATCCTGCTCCAGGACGACATTGGCGGGCTCGAGGTCGAGAATGCCGCTGGAGAATGGATCGCCGCGCCGCCCATTCCCGGGACCTTCGTCATCAATCTGGGCGAGATGGTCCGCGTCCTCTCCAACGGCCTCTATCACGCCAATATGCACCGGGTGCTCAACAATCATAGCGGCCGCGACCGCTTCTCGGTCCCGACCTTCTTCGACCCGAGCTATTTCTACGAGGTCCGCTGCGCACCTACGCTCCTCGAAGACGGCGCCGAGCCCAAATATCCCGCAACCACCGTCGGCGGCCATATCGCCGACATGTACCGCAAAACTTATGGCCTCGCCGCCTGATGGCGCAGGGGCGAGCGGCGATCTGTCCATTGCGTCACCCGCGTCAACGCGCTGGTCAGGGTGTCCATCCCTGCTTCATCGGGAGCTGACCGGCGGATGTCTCAGAGCTTTGTCCATGTTCATCTCGTTGCCTTGCGCTACTTTGCCGAGACGGTGCGCGCCGGCTCGATGCGCCAAGCTTCCGAAGCCCTTTCGACAGCGCCTTCCGCGGTCAATCGTCAGATCCTCAAACTTGAGGAACAATTGCAGGTGCGGCTGTTCGACCGCGTTGCAGGCGGCGTGAAGCTCACCTCGGCTGGCGAGGTTCTCTACGGCTATATTCAGACGCTCGAACGCAATCTCGAAACAGCGATCGACCATATGGACGACATGCGGGCGCTCCGCCGGGGGCATGTCCGTATCGCTTGCGAAGACGGTATCGGCCGCGACTTCGTAACGCGACAGCTTGTCGAATTCGCAGCCAGGTACCGGAACGTCACCTACTCGATCAGTGTTCACGGCGCGTCGGTCATTCTCGATCTGATCGCAGCGGGCGAGGTGGATGTGGGACTGACCATGGGCCCTCCGATGCGCCGCGACATTCGCCTGATGGGCGCCGCTGCTGTGCCAATGGGCGTCGTCATGCCGCGCGACCATCCCTTTGCCGGAAAGTCGTCGATGACGCTCGTCGATCTTGCCGGGGAACGCATGATTTTAGGCGGTGCTGGCTATGGCGGAGCGAGCGAGATCAATCGACATATGACCGAGGGAAGCCGGCACCGTCCCTTCATCGAATCCAGTTCGTCGGACAATGTCCTGTCGCTGGTGCTGGCAGGTCTTGGCCTCGCGGTTCGCAGCCCCGTCGGCCTGCTAACCGAACTCGGGCGTGACGCTCTCGCTTTCGTTCCGCTTGCCGGTCCGAAGGTCCCGGAAGTGAAGCTTTGCATCTGGACGCATTTAACGCGCAGCCCTTCGATTGCCGGCTCTGTCCTCACTCAGACGATGGTCCAGGCACTCAAGCCGTTCGCTGAAACCCTCGATCGCTGGCGCCACCCTGTCCCCTAAATCGCAACATTTCGCCTTCCATTCGGCGCTATGCGCCCCTGCCTCAGTCTCTAGGGTCGGGCCCAACGACATTGGAGATGGCAGACAAATGCTCACCGATATGGACGATGCGGCCGGCCGGCTTGAAGCTCTCACCGCGCAAGTTCACCACGACCTTTCCACGATGGTCTTCGCGACCAAGCCTTGGGTCTTTCCACTCTCTCACGAGGGTCAGGTCATGCCCGATGTAGTCATCATCGGAGCCGGTCAAAGCGGGCTGGCGGCCGCGTTCGAACTGAAGCGTCGGGGCGTAACCAACGTGGTCATCCTCGATGCCAGCCGGGAAGGCTTTGAAGGCGTCTGGGTGTTGATTGCCACTGAGAACTGACCCGGGAGAGGGCGTAATTTCCACTGAGATTTGACCCATGTTCTGATCGTCCTCTGGCTTGGCAGTCGGGGGATCATGGAGTGATCGACATGGCGTTATTGAGTGTGATCCGCCGGTGGCATTTCCGGGAAGGGATGCCGATCCGGGAGATTGAGCGGCGCACCGGGTTGTCCCGGAACACGATCCGCAAGTACCTGCGGGCCGGCACGGTAGAGCCGCAGTTCAAGGTGCCGGATCGGCGGAGCAAGCTGGACCCGTTTGCCGAGAAGCTGTCAGGATGGCTCAGGGTCGAGGCTGGCCGCTCGCGCAAGCAGCGGCGCACGGTCAGGCAGATGCATGCCGATCTGGTAGCGCTCGGTTATGACGGCTCGTACAACCGCGTTGCGGCTTTTGCCCGAGAGTGGAAGGTTGACCGGCAACGCGATGCCCAGACAAGTGGTCGGGGCACCTTCGTGCCGCTCGTGTTCATGCCGGGGGAAGCCTTCCAGTTTGACTGGAGCGAAGACTGGGCGATCATCGCCGGGGAACGGACCAAGCTGCAGGTCGCACACAGCAAGCTGTCGCATAGCCGGGCCTTTATCGTGAGGGCCTACCTGCTTCAGACCCACGAGATGCTGTTCGATGCCCTGGCCCAGGCGTTCCGGGTTCTGGGCGGAGTACCGCGACGTGGGATCTTCGACAATATGAAGACCGCGGTCGACCGGATCGGCGCGGGTAAGGCGCGCCAGGTCAATGCCCGGTTCTCGGCGATGGCCAGCCATTACCTGTTCGAGCCAGAGTTCTGTAATCCCGCCGCCGGATGGGAGAAGGGTCAGGTCGAGAAGAACGTCCAGGATGCCCGGCGCCGGCTTTGGCAGCCGCTGCCGTGCTTCCCCGATCTTCCTGCACTCAATGCCTGGCTCGAACAGTGCTGTATCGAGCAATGGGGCCAGATCCAGCATGGCGTCATGCCCGGCGTGATCGCCGATGTCTGGGCCGACGAGGTGGCCAGCCTGATGCCGCTGGGCCGAACCTTCGATGGCTTCGTCGAGCACGCCAAGCGGGTCTCGCCGACTTGCCTCATCCACTTCGAGCGCAACCGCTACAGTGTACCCGCCTCCTTCGCTAACCGCCCAGTCAGTCTGCGCGTCTACTCGGACCGAATCGTCGTCGCCGCGGAAGGCCGGATCCTGTGCGAGCATGAGCGGATCATCGAGAGGTCCCATCACTCGCCGGGACGGACGGTTTACGACTGGCGCCACTATCTGGCGGTGATCCAGCGCAAGCCAGGCGCCCTGCGCAACGGAGCGCCGTTCCTGGAGATGCCCGATGCCTTCCGTCGGCTGCAGGGCCATCTCCTGAAGCGCCCGGGTGGTGACCGGGAGGTGGCCGAGATCCTCGCCCTCGTCCTTCAGCACGATGAACAGGCGGTCCTCTGCGCGGTCGAGCTCGCACTGGATGCCGGCGTGCCGACCAAGACCCACATCCTCAACATCCTGCTCCGGCTGACCGACGGTAAAGCCGGCACACCACCGAAGGTCGATGCGCCGCAGGCATTGACCCTGCGGCGTGAGCCCAAGGCCAACGTCGAGCGCTACGATGCGCTGCGCAACAGGGAGACCGCCCGTGCGTCATGATCCTGCCAGCGCTGCCGTCGTGGTCATGCTGCGCGGCCTCAAGATGTACGGGATGGCCCAGGCCGTGGCAGACCTCATCGAGCAAGGGGCACCGGCCTTTGATGGCGCCGTGCCGATCCTGTCCCAGTTGCTCAAAGCGGAGGTGGCCGAGCGCGAGGTCCGTTCGATCGCCTACCAGACCAAGGCGGCCCGCTTCCCGGCCTACAAAGACCTCACCGGCTTCGACTTTGCTTCCAGCGAGGTCAACGAGGCCATCGTCCGCCAACTCCACCGCGGCGACTTCATCGACGGGGCCAACAATGTCGTGCTGATCGGTGGGCCCGGTACTGGCAAGACCCATATCGCCACGGCTCTCGGCATCCAGGCCGTCGAGCATCATCGCAAGAAGGTGCGGTTCTTCGCAACGGTCGATCTGGTCAATGCGCTCGAGCAGGAGAAGGTTCTGAACCGCGCCGGCCAGCTCGCCGATCGGCTGCTGCGCCTCGACCTCGTGATCCTCGACGAGTTGGGCTACCTGCCGTTCAGTTCATCCGGCGGCGCCCTGCTGTTCCACCTGCTCAGCAAGCTCTATGAGCGCACCAGCGTCATCATCACCACCAACCTGAGCTTCTCCGAGTGGGCTGGCGTGTTCGGTGATGCCAAGATGACCACGGCGCTGCTCGACCGCCTTACTCACCACTGCCACATCCTGGAAACCGGAAACGACAGCTTCCGCTTCAGGGCAAGCAGTGCCGCCGCACCCAAGACTCGAAAGGAAAAATCACCCACTTGACCCCACCCCCGCACCGGGAGACATATATCCACCCGGGTCACTTCTCGATGGAAATCCCGGGTCAGTTCTCAGTGGCAATCAACACGCGATGGGGAAGCCAGAGACAAAAGTCGCCGAATTATGCGCCGAGTTGGGCATCACCCGGCAGACACTCTACCGACATGTCACGCCGAAAGGGGAAATCCGGGCGGACGGACAGAAGCTTCTCGCTCGAAAGGCGCGATCACTGGATAAGTCATGACGATTTTGAACAATCTCGCCTTCATCTTTATTGGAGGGGAGCATCAGGTCCTGCATCTCGCTCCAGTCGCTGCCGAACTCAGCCTGAGTCATCCGGATATCACAGTCTGCTGCATTTGCGCCGACGACCGTACTGCCGCCGCCCTGGGCGCGGTGGGCGCGGCGATGAAAGCCAGCGCGATGACCGTGACGCAGATCGCCTGGCCTTGGGCAGGCAGGATCGCAGCGCGCGTGACGGGCATCCGCTCGGCGGCGAAAGGCCCCTTGCTGGCGCGGATCCGATGGCTAGCCCGCAATTCTGAGGCCATCATCGTCCCGGAGCGAACCTCGGCTGCCTTGCGGTGGCTGGGATGGCGGCGTCCACTGGTGCATTTCCGCCACGGCGCCGGTGATCGCGCGCCATCTTCCGAAGCGAGGCGGAAAGCCTTCGACGCCATTTTCGTGCCCGGACAGAAGGACATCGAGCGAGCCGTCGCGCAGGGCCTGGACCGGAAGCGGCTCTCGGCCATTGGCTATGTGAAGATGGACTATCTGCAGGCCTTGCCAGCTGGGCCACGATTGTTCGATAATCATCGCCCGACCGTCTTGTACAATCCCCATTTCGATCCCGCGCTATCTTCGATCGGCATCGCTCGCGATGTCATCGCCCGCTTCCGCGAACAGGAGCGATATAACCTAGTCTTCGCTCCCCACGTCCGCGCGTTCGAGAACCTGGATCGGGCAGCACGGGCGCAATGGCTTGAACTTGCCGTGCCGGGGCACATCGCCGTCGATCTGGATTCTCCCCGGCTCTTCGACATGACCTATTCGAGGTCGGCCGACCTCTATCTGGGCGACATGTCGAGCCAGCTTTACGAATTTATCGCCACGCCTCGACCGGTCGCTTTCATCAATGCCCATGACGTAAGCTGGCAGGACGATCCACGCTATGCCGGTTGGCATCTGGGAGAGGTCGCATCAGGTGCCGACGATGTTCTCGCCGCAGTCGATCGGGCGTTCGAGCGGCATTCCGGCATGATCCAGAGGCAGACAGAGGCGGTGGCGTTCGCGTTCGGCCGTTACGATGGCGCGATCAAACGGGCTTCACACTTACTGCTCCACACCCTGAAAGCGCTCTGAACAAGCGTTAGCGTACGTTTTTGTCCATCCTCTCACCGCCCCCCTGCCCTCCGCCGGGATGCACATACCCACCTTATAGAAAGGCGTCAAATCCGCTTCTGTGATAACTGCAATTATTGAGCCTCTACACCAGATGCCCATCGAATATTTCATTAACTAAAACTATGATTATTTAGAATATCGCGCTAATAACTCCCTTTTTCTGCGTAACTAATATTGAGTTTCAATCTATATATCCTATCCTATAATTTCATAGTCTCTGTATAATTTGATAGCGGATGGATCATTTTGCTGCGGTGCTTTGCAGCTCGGCAACGGCATCATCGGTCAACACCGCAGTCTGGGCCGATATGAGGGCTCGAATCGGCTTCACCGCCTTCGTCCGATATAGCGATCGTATACATAGCCCAGTACGAGCCATACGGTCAGCTTGGTAAAGGAAAAATCAAGGCGGCGTCCGTCTATACAGGACGAAAGACTGCGTTCCCAAATCTGGTCCGTATATGGCGAGCCACAGAATTCAGATAGCGCGTCTGCCGCCACGTCGTCGGACTGTGATAGATGCCAATCGCCTTCCAGTAATTGCCGGTCGAGCGCAGGGCGGACAAGAAGATCCACCGTGCAGCCTCCGCGTTGAAGCAGGGATCAAAACGCAGCCAATATCGAACCTGGCCAGGCGAACGCCCAACAAGCGCAGCGATGCGAGGTATCCACCAACTATTGATCTGTAGTGGTCCCAGATCATGAGAGCCATTGCGGTTACGAACCTCAGCGCCGATCCAGCCCGCCTCCTGATCGCGTAGTCCCCAGAGCGTTTTCTCCAACCAAGGCTGACCAAGCGAGGCTTGCCGAATGCAGGAGGAAATTCGCAGGTCTTCTGCGTCAGCGGGCTTTGCAAATGCAGGAGCGTTATACAATGCGATACTGATGATTGCCGTACATAACAGCTTGGGGATTCGGTGTGTCATCATCCTACCCATCCTACCCTCCAGGAGCGTTTCGGGGTCCGGCTTCGCTCTGTAACCTTATCCCATGTGACGCTATGATCGACGGATATCCGGCTGTGAGGTCCGGGTGGACCCATACGGATCAAGATGCCTTGCCTTCTCCGGCTCTGACCTACCGTATCGAACGCCGTGACATAGTCAGGCAGGATGGCACCTCCGCAACGTTTCGCCTGGATCCAGCAGTCAGCATCGTTGATCCTGACATCCGCGGTATATCGGCCGTTGCGAACCGCCATATGAATAGGCCGGTTGAAGGCGGCCGGTCGGAGTTCCCGAAACGCGGGTGGGTCCAGTGCTCTAAGGCGGGCATAGAGCACTTGTGGCTGTTGTTGCCAATCGACTCCGCACAATTGCAACGCCATCGTCCTTGCCTGACACCGCCGCGAGCGATGACGCGGTAGTAGCTGATAATGACCAACAGCGAACAGGGAAGGAAACATAGGCAGTAACCTCATCGTTCAGGACCATGGGAGGGTTCAGGGCGAGCCGCAGGAAATTGGCTTTCCCGGTCGATGCCGGTTATCGGCGCTCTTGCGTCCATGCGCGCGCTGTCGAGAATGTTTTCAAGGAACCTGTCGAGAAGCTGCGCGATGCTCCGGGCACCTTCGGCGAGATGCTCGGCCGCGCCACGGGGTGCGCGATCACGATAGTGGAGTTGTCGCTCGAGCGCCCGATCGCGCCGCTCCGTTCGGGTTCGCTCTTGCTCGGCCCGCATACTTGCCAAATGTTGTTCCCGGCGTTTCGAGAATATATCTACGCGGTCAGTCTTCAGCCGACCCAACCCTTCCGACGAAGACGTCTTTTCCCCTGATCGGCGCTCAAGCTTGGCAATCAGTTCCTCGACATTGTTGGTCCAGAGTCGCGCGCCAAATGCCGCGCGGGTAATGGCCGTGTAGAAGTTCTGGGCATTGACCAATGGAGATTCGACCGGTGCCAGCACGAATACGCGCGGATAGGTCTTGGATTGCGCGGAATATATGGTCTCTGCATAGCCATGATCCCAGGTCCGGTGTTGCGACAGATTAACCTGCTGCACATGCCCGTTCCGATCCCAGCGGATCGTCGCTAGGGGGCCATCAAGTTTTTCCACGGTGCCGCGCTCGGCATTGCGTAGGCCCAATTCTCGATTGACGAGCCGCCACTGGATCCGGTCACCCTCGGCGACGTGCCGTTCTTCGGGATTGAACACATTGATGTGCCCCGCCTTCGTCGTCTGCGGGTCCCAGCGGACGACGCGCCCTTGCTCGTCGACCAAACGCACTACATGCCGACCATTGGCCTCACGTCCGAACCCTGCGACGCGATAATCGGCGTGCCGCGCAACACCGAGGCCGGCGATGTCCCGATCGAAGCGCACCACCTGCCCCGCTCCGTAGAAGCGGGCCATATGCTTTTCGATATCGGTGAGGCCTGCCGGTGCGAGGATAGAAAGCAAGCTATCATCAGCTGCCAAGCCCCACCCGTCTTTCAGCGCTTCGCGAATCTTGTTGTTGATGATGAGCCGGGTCGCATTGTCGAGGACAAGAATATTGGTGCCAGCCCGTGATTCCGACTTAAGCCGTATCCAGGCATTGACGGCCTGCTCGGCCATTTTTTCACTGTCATCGACGGTGCTGACACTATCGAGCCTGGCCAGCGCCTCGGCAAAGTTACCCCCGCGGGCGGCGGTAACGGCGGCCTTGATCGATTTGGTTTCCTGCCGAACGGCTTGCGTCAACTCAACCGTCGGCAAGCCCAACCTTCGCATCAACCAGAAGGGCTTGCCCTGTTCGATCGCGCCGGTCTGTTTTTCGTCTCCGAGGAACAGCAGCCGCGCGCCTGTTGCCCTGCTGATTTCGAGCAGCCGCTGGGCCTGACGATTGCCCAATTGTCCGGCCTCATCAAGCACCAGGACATGCCGTTCAGTGATCCCCTGCCCGCCCCGCGCCACGAAGCTGGCGACGGTATGAAAATCAATCTTTGCCTTGTTTCCCAGTTCCGCAGCAGCCGACGATGTGGGGGCCAGGGCAATCAGCGTCGTTCCCGGCTCGGCTGCTTCTCCCAGGATCCGCACCAAGGTCGATTTGCCGGATCCTGCAACGCCGTGGATGGCGGTAACGCGATCACGCGTCAGCGCCGTCTCGACCAGCGCGCGCTGTTGCTCCTTGTTGAGCGATGTGCCTTCAAGCACGGCCAGTAAGCGATCGCTCGACGCGATCGGGCGTCCATCGTCGAGGCCCAGCGCGATATGCTGGGTGAGCGCCAGTTCCAGTCGCCAGGACTTGCGGCTGGTGCGCCCACGGGTCAGCATCCTGTCACCGGTCGGCTCATGGGTCGATAGCAACTTATGCGCCAACTCATGCTTTTCGATCCGAGGGCGGATATCATCGAGCCGGACCTCACCGACATGCGCGGCGAGACCGGTGCGCAGTATGTTACCCAGATTATTGACCGCCTCAGCACTCTCCAGTTGCCCCAGGCCGAAAAGAACGGCCCGCGATGCTTCGCGTTCGGTGGGCGGAAGATGTCCCCCGTCCCGTCCGTGCGCCACGTCCGCGATCTTGTGCAGCGTCTCGAGACGGCCACCGGTCCGCTGATGCCATTGCGCGCTGAGTTCCTCCTTACCGATCTTCACCTTCGCCTTACGCGTGGCGTAGAAGGAAGCACGCTGGGCTTTCTGGCCAACCAACCCATACTCGCGCGCATGGTCTTCGATCGCCTCGGCGCGCTGTGAGAATTGATCAATCAGATCTTTCGGAACGCCTCGTATCTCGAATAATCCGGAACGAGGATCGGCATCGATTTCATAACCTGCTTCGCGCAAACTATAGGCCAGCGCATTGCGATAGATCTGGCCCGCGACACGCTGCTCACCATACATCACCCGGCTTTCCAAGCTTGCCATGGAATCGCCGTCCTCGCGGTTGGTCATGTTGAGGACGACAAGATGCGTGTGAAGATGCGGATCAAGTTCCCGGCTGCCATGCTCGGTGAAGCGGGCGACCAGTATCCGGCCCGTCATTTCGTGAACGATCTTGCCTTCCTCGCGGCGGCGCAACTGCGCCTGTTCCTCCAGATAGAAGATAGCTGCGGTCACCGCTCTCTCATGGGCGGCAAGCACGCGCTCGTCGCCCGCCACCAGCGCCATGATCGACACCGACTTGGGCGCATTGACGGCGAAATCCCAGCCGGGGTGATGCTGGATCTCACCATTCGCACGGTGCCGCCCGAGTTGCTGATCGCCGACTTTTCCGGCAAGAAGGTCGCGAAACAGCTTCGGATCGACAGCGCCGGAGAGGCCGAGGTCCGCCGCAAGCTTTCCTCCCCATTCGGACGGCTCGTTGCCGCCCTTGGTGTAATAATCGCCGACCGTATAATAGCGGGCGATATTGGCGGGCTTGCCATGGAGACGCTGGGGCTGGATCATGCCGGCCTCGCCCGTTCCCGCGGTCCGTCGTCACGGCCGTGCTGGACAAGGTCGGACCGGATTTCCCCCTGCTTGCCGGCAAGGATCGTCCAAAGGGTGCGCGCAGGTGCTGGAAGCTCGGCATTCTCTTCATTCAGCAATATATCTTCTACGCGCTGCGGATCGATATGCGGCGATGGAGGCTTGAACAGATCCGGCTGCGATGGCGGCATCGCAGCCGGATTTGAAGATGCCGGTGGCTTCGACTGCTCTTTCTGGCCATTTGTCACTGGCGAAGACGCCTGCGCGGCTTCTCGCTCTATTACTTCACGGACACGCGCTTCGGCATGGGCGATGCGAACAAGCGTCCTGGCCTTGTCGATCTGAATGGGGGGTGTCGTGCGTTCGAGGAAGGCTGGTCCCAACGATGGCACGTCGTTGAACCTGCTGTCGAACCGGACCACGGGCAAATTGCGGCCGAAGCGCAGGAAGCCCACCAGATTGGGCAGGTTGGTAACTTCGGTCGGCATGACCAGCGGCCGCGTCACCTGCATACGCGACAGGTTGACGCCATCGCGCATGTCGTTGACACCATAGGACATGCCCTCATTGGCCTCGACCTGTTCGACCTGACCGAGGTTGATCGAGACATGCTCGGCGGTATCCGTGTCATTCGCCCGCAGCGCCGCCCAGGTCGAGCAATAGCCGGTGATCGCCGCAGCATCCTCCTTGCCGTAGGTTGCCTTGAGCTGGGGATAGGACTGGAAGCCCAATATGCCGCATCCGCCATATTTGCGGGCACGGGCGAGGAAGTCCGAGAGCGACGGCAGCTTATGTAGCGTTGGCAGTTCGTCGATCACGCAATAGAGCCGTCGGCCGCGATCGGGCGCCAAGCTCATGATTGCACTGATCGCGATGTCGAGCCAGACGGTTATCAATGGGCGCAACGAGGGGAGCTGATCGGCCTTCACCGTGATGAAGAGCCAGCTTCCTTCCGCGCCCTTCTCTACCCAGTCACGTATCGAGAAGCCGTCTTCGGTATCGTCGAGATAGCCAAAGCTGCGCATCACAGAGGCGAGTTCGGCCTGGATGCCGGCGGATGTCCGTTCGCCTTCGGTGCTGATGAAGGCGGCCGCGTCCGTTCCGGTGACGAAGGCAGCCAGATCCTTGAGCTTCGAACGCAAGAGCCTGTCGAGCAGGACCGAGACATAGGTATGCTTTTGCCGGGCAAGCTTGCGCATGACCGCGACCAGCGTTCCCCGCGCCGCCTTAGCCCAGAAGGGATCGCCATGCTTGTCGGGAATTGTCGATTCTGCGATCTGATCGTAATGATAGTCGCGCGGCACATCGACCCAGGGCGACCATCGAGCCGTGCGCTGATCGAGCGGGTTGAGCAGCATGTCCGTGCCCTGCCGATAGAATTTCTCGACGAAGGTGCCGGCCGTATCATACACGATGGCGCGCCTGCCCGATTTGCGGATGCCGTCCAGCATGCCGACGATGAGGTTGGTCTTGCCGGTGCCTGGCGCCCCGCAGAGCAGGATATGCTCAGGCTCATAGGCCTCAGGCACCGGAACATTACCGATCACCAGCGGTCCCTTGATCTGTCGCCAGAGGGCACGTTTCACCTGCCGGATGGTGCCGAAGCGCGCACCACGCAGATATTCGTTTGAGCCGAGCCCCCTGCCCGTCCGCGTGAAGTAGAACCATGCCCAGACGAGCATGACAAAGGTGAACAAGCCCGAGAGCAGTGCGCCATGCAGGAGATAGCCCTCGAAAGCATGCAGCGTCTTTTTCGCGAGGGTGGAGGCGACCAGCCAGTCCGCCGAGGTCCAATATGCCTGGCCTTCGGGGGTTCGAAACTGCACCGGATCATTGGTGCCACCGGCCGCATCCACCTTGATCGTGGCCTCCGCCAGTTTGATCAGAACGAACCGCTCATATTCGGTCGACTTCTCGAACGCATACCAGAGCGCCCCGATGATCCAGATGATGAAGCCGGCCAATATGGTCTGGTAAAAGACCTGGGTGGTCATGCGGACGTTGTGGACGATCGCCTGCCCGCCGCGCGTCCAGGAACCCAGCGTATCGTTGCGAAAGATGCTCACGAGGCATCCTCCCCACCAAGCAGGCCGCGTTCGGCGAGCATCATCCGGGCTTGCGCCATGCCCTGTTCGAGCACCCTGGGAGATTGCTGGCCGACCGATGTCGCGACGATCGACAGTATCTGGATCGAGGTGGCGAGAATCTCATCCTGGGAAGAGAAGACGTAGCGCTTGCGCTCATCGACCGCCTGCTCGAGTAGCTGACGAATGAAGCCCGATAAGGACAGGTTCGCACCGTGCGCACGGCGCATTAAGGCGGCATGCAGCGCCTCATCGAGGCGGAAATTAAGCTTGGGCAAGTGAAAGGCCTCCTTATCCGGAGACCTTCGAAAGTGTCATGAAGCAAGCGCACTTTACCGGAATGGCAATATCGGCGCAAGCTGCCCGCTTACCAGATTCATTCAGAGAATAAGTACTGGGGGATTGCGTGGGGACAAGGACAGGGCGGGACTGCCTGGATCAGTTGCCTCTGATGATGATGGACGGCAGCGGCGTTCCGCCTGTTTCCTCGCGGTGCCGACGGATCTCTCCAATCCCCAGTCTGATCTTCTTGGCCACGACGTCCGACATGCGCCGCACCTCGCTGGGCGTATCGAGACCAGGGACGCCCTCCAGAAACTCACTCAGCAGAATGGTGAGCATCTGACAGACTTCGGCCGAGCCAATATAGAGGGTGTTCCCCTTGCCCGCTGCCGGGGATTGTTGCCTTTGCGCCGACACTTCGCAGATGGCCTTGACCACCGCCTGGCGGAGATCGCTGATATATTCCTCGTTCAATTCAGCCATGAGCGATATCCTTTCTACCGCCGCGAAGAGACCATGAATTCGGCCACGATTCAACTGCCGCCACCCCGCCGGTTCCTGCGCCATAGCATTCCGGGATCAGGAATGACGTGCGACGCGTATCACGAAATTCCCGAAGTCGTTTCAATAAGATAGGCTGGACCAAGTAGGCCCGGTGTTCCGCGTACTACAGCCCGCCGGATCGCCGTAAGACGTGTGATACAGACTTATCTCAATGTTTTCAGGTCATAATGTGACCGCAGCACCCGTGCGTAGGGTCCATTACAAAACGGCCTTGCGCCGTGCGTCCCGCCTTACGCAGCGCGCTCGCGCTGCGCAGCCTCGTGCCGGAAGGCGCGGGGCAACCTTGCTTCTGGAGATTGGTGTTCACCGCCGCAGCGGCTTGAGGGACAAAGGCCATGGGTGGGGCTCCCTGCAAGCAAAAAAGGGGCCGGACGCGAGCCCGACCCCGGAAGTCATTCGCTACTATTCGCCCGGGCATGGAGGCTCCGGATTGCTGAGGAAAATATTATGATGGGCGTTGTAAACGATCTGCGCGGTCTCGTCGGTCCGCCCCTGTGCCTTGAGGATTAAATAGGCATTTGAGGTCGCGGCGATCCAGCCCAGATCATGGGCCTTGGTCGTCGCCTCATCATAATCAGCGTCGCATTCGCCGGTGATGACAAGGTCGTGAGTCACCGGGTCGGTGTAGCCAGTGTAGCAACCGGCATAGTGATCCGCCCGTCTGACCTGTTCCTCAATCTGGCGGATGAGCGCGAAACCTCTGATCTGCGCGGCCGGGTAATCGGGGTCATTGGGTTCGACAAAGCGATCGAGGTGGGGTTCGGTGGTGGACATGACCGTCTCCTTGCCTCCCTTGCCTGCGCACGGGAGGAACGATGGGAAGATGAGATCGTGGGAAGGAGGGAGCTGCAGTTTGCAGTCGCCGGTGCCGTTAAAAGCGTCGATCGCCCCTTGCCTTGCACAGTGACTCTGGCAGAATGCGGCGCGACGGGCAGGCCATCGGGGAAGGACGATGGACATGCCAAAGATGACGGAAAGGGATCGGCTTGCCGATCTGGAAGCGCGTCAGCGCAAGCTGACGCAGGACCTGGAAAGTGCCCGCAGCGCCCTGCGCGGCAAATATGCTGCGATCGTGAATGACCTCCCCGTCGAGAAACTCACGGAACGGGAGTTCCGCGAGCTTCTGACGCACGCGATCCGGGTCGGTGGTGGCAGCGCGTTAACAGCGCTCAAGGGACTGTCGCCAGCCACCTGATGTACCGAAACGGATTGTCAAAGATGCCGGCAGGGGTGCGCTTCGAGGAACGCGCTCCTGTCGGAATCGGACCGGAGGGTGATGAACCGCTCTTCCGGCGTGAGCCAGATAAGAATGAAGCATCGCCGCGCTGCCAGTCGATGGATGTTGGCAAGGCTTCCCCGACTGCGACCGTCCCAGATCACAAGACCGCAGGATGCATCCCTCGCCATCGCCTTGTCTTTGGGGGTATGGAAAGCGGCGGTGCCTTTCCTGCCGAGGGAAGGGATGTTTCGCACGGACCATACGCCGACATTGTTGCGAGGTCCACCGCCTGAACAATAGACCGCGACGGAATCGATATTTCGATCGGCAAGGAAGCGTTGGACGGCACGGTCCGCACCGCGCGCGTCCCCGATCAGGATAGGAAGCCGGCGATCGAGAATGCCACTGATACGCTCGATGACGGGTTCGGGAAGCGATGCGATCGAAAGTGATCCCGAAACGAAGACGCCGGCATGGGAGGGGGTGTGTTCGGTCATGGCTTTGATCTCCTCAATTGAGCCACCCTCCCCGTCCCTCCTCTCCTCTGATTGTAGGGCTGGACGTTGCAGGCACGACCATCCCTGCCGAAACGGCACCCGAAGGGTGTCCCTGCGACGAGCACGGCGGAGCCGCGCGCAGGAGGCCGGGACCGCCCTGGCGGTTCCGCATCGCGCCCGCGACGGGCCCGCTTGCGGGTCCCTGAGCGGGGGCGAGTGTGACGCTCGAGAAAAAGAAATGAGGACCGGCCCGGTGAACCGGACCGATCCTCTTGGGATAACTCACTGCGCCTCCCATCCCTGATCGCTGAGCGTGACGAACCGCGCCGGGATACGCTTTTCCCTAACAAGACGCGCGAGGTGCGATTGCAGACCTGATCCTTCGCAGACCAGCGCTTCGACGGGGCGTAATCCAACCATCTGCTCGTTGCGTACGAACCCCGCCCGCTTCCCCAGCTTCGCACTGAGGCGGAACGTGATGAGCTTCACCTTGCGGGAGGCGGCCCACGCCGCGGCCATGGCGTCGCACCCCTTGTCCTGTGCCGTCGTGGCCAGCACCATCTTCGGATTTCGGGATTTCGCTTCGTCGAGTTTGCCCCAGATGAGGCGGTCGTCGAACCAGCAGTCCGCTCCGCCGGAGAAGATCACGATGGGCCCCTGTGGGTTGTGCGCGTCGGTTCGGCGCTGGCGGCGGGCGGCGAGGAAGTCGGTGGCGGCTATGACCGAGGCGGTGCGCTTGCTCGACACCAGCGACCCTTTGGGCGCCGACCACGGCCGCCCGGTTTCGGTGTGGAAGACGTCGGCGGCGTGATCCCGCATGCACCGCAGCGCGTCGGTGGCTTCGTCGAGATATTCGAGTTCATCGCGTGCCTGCTCGAGTTCGACGCCGTGGATTTCGCTGCCGTCGGCGCGCCGCAGCAGGTCCTGAACATCGCGCATCGCCTTGTCGGCCTGGCCCTGCCACTGGTCGGCGACGTGATGGAAACTGTTGACGATGCCCCATGCGAGGCGTTCGGCGGCGGGCTGCAACCGTGTGTCCCGCAACACGTCGAAGAGTGTCGTGACAACGAGTTCGACGGCAAGCTGTGCTTCGGTCGGATCAGGCATGTCGGTTGCCATCTCCTCCTCGCCGCGCCCGATGCGGACGCCGTCGAGGTCGGAGGTGAAGGCGGCGTGGAAGTCGTCGGTGGTGGGCGTGGTCTCCTGCGCGATGAATTCGGCGATGTCGGAGAATGGGCGGACGCTGCGGTTGATATTCGTCATTGGAACCTCCTGCTGAAACGAAAGAGGTCCCCCCTTGGGCACGGGCTCCGAGCGGCGGGGTCAAGGATCGCGCAGCGACCGGCGCAGCCGGCGATGGGGGTCACGATTTTTTTGGGCGGCCACCGTCATCGCAGAGGAAGCGCGCCGCTGGACCCGCCCAAAAAAATGGTGGGGCCCCGTCGTCCTTGAGGCCGGCGCGGTCCCGTGCCACCATTGGAATTCTTGAGAGAGAGAAGAGGCTTTGCGAAGCTGGGGCTCGATGCCCCTGATTCGCAAATGGGTGCCTCCTGGCGCCCGCCTCTCGGGGGAGAACTGGCACCCCTTGTTCTCTCGCCTCGACCAACATCTCCAGCATAAAAGCGGGGACAGCGCGCAGCGCCGCCCCCCGACAGAATGAATGAAGTTCGCGGATGTTACGCCGCCCGACGCAACCGACCCCGTTGCGGTGGAGCGACCTTTTCGACCGGAGCCTGATCCGCCTTACGGAAGGCATGGATCGGAACGCCTGCCTTACGCAGGGCCTGATAAAGGTTGGCCTGAATGCCCGATCCCTCACCCAGCAAGGCTTCGACAGGCTTCAGGTCCACCAGCTTGCGATTGCGGGCAAAGGGTGCACCGCGCCCCGAACCCGTCAGCGAATAGGTCACGAGTTGCACGTCGCGACTGCCTGCCCATGAGGCCACGATCGCATCGAAGCCCTTGCGCTGCGCGGTCGTTACTAGCGTCATGTGCGGGATGCGCTCGAGGATAGTATCGAGCCGGTCCCAGAGGAGTTGCCAGTCATGCCATTCCGCATGGCCCGAGGCGATGACGATCGGTCCTCTGGGGCGGTACCGCTCGCGTGTCGCAAGCTCCCGCGCGCGCAGGAAATCCTGTATCGACACCTGCGTGGCGGTCGCCACCTTGGAGACGCGCGACCCACGTGCGGGAGACCATGGACGGCCCGAAAGTGCATGAAAGGTTTCGGCGGCATAGTCGCGCATGCACTCGACCGCCTCGCGCTGTTCACTCAGCGACTGGCACAGCAGCTGCTTCTCCTCCAGTTCGGTATTGAACACCTCCGAAGGCTCCGTCCGACGGATCATGTCGCGCAGTTCGTCGGCCAGCATGTCCTCCTGTCGCTCGAGCTTGCCGGCAACGAAATGGAAGCTGTTGACCATACCCCATGCGATCTCGGGCGCGAGCGCGTCGAGGCGGGTATCGGTGAGGAGATCGAAGATGGTGGCGATCACCCCCGCGCAGTCGGCCTGCGCGTGAAGCGGTTCGGGCATATCGTGCTCGCCCGGCTCATCGCCCGGGCTGATGATCGAAAGCGGCATGGAATCGCCGAAGGCGCGCCTGAATTCCGGGGTTTCCGTCATCTCGGCGATCAGTGCCGGAAGGTCTGCGAAGCGGCTGATGCTGCGCGAACGGTCTTGGGTCATGGGACTTCTCACTTTCATGTAAAAAAGAAAAAGGGGGCGCAGACGCGCTGGCGTCCCGCCCCCCATGGTGTCGGATCAGTGCATGCTCGCCTGGATGCCGACGAAGGCGGCGGAGCGCGTCAGGACGGCTCCGACGATTTCGGCGGCATGCGGGGCGAAGGGCGTGCCCTCGAGCAGGTCGTAAATGGCGGCGATGATCTCGCCGCAGGTGACCCCGGCCGGGATCTCCGGAGCGCAGGCCGCAAAGGAAAGAGGTGGTGAAAGCATATCCCGGATGGCGGGACTGGCCATGATCACGGCGCAGAGCGCGGAGAGATCGGTCAACGGGGCGAGATCGTGCAACGAAGGCAGCGGCATGGGCTGTCTCCTCAGTCGAGAGAAAAAAGAATGGGCCGGGGAAGCCTGACGCCTCCCCGGCCCGGAACCTGGTCCGATCAACCGGTGATCAGAACGGGTCCTCCTCGCCGAACGGCGCGCCGGCACCGGTCAGCTCGCCGTCGGCGCCCGCGGTGCTGTCGCCGAAGCCGCCCTGATCGCGCGGACCGCGATCGTCATAATTGGTGCGGCTGGTCCCCATGCCGCCCCCGAAGTCGGAGCGCATGGTGTCGCGCCGCCAAGCGACCATGTAACCGCCATGATCGGCCGGGAAGAGCGCGATCGGCAGCGGTTCGGGCAGGCTGGGGTCGTCGATGTTGCCGGCGAGGAACACCTCACCGGTACGCTTCGAGGCGGCCTCCCACAGTGCGCCGACCTGAACCCAGCGACGCGCGACATTAAGTGCGAGGATCTCGAAGACAGGCGCCTTCTCATTCTCGCTCATGACCTTGCGGAGCCCGATGCGGGGGAGATCGATCGTGCGGGTGGCGATCGAGCCCGTCAGGCGGCCGTTCTGATTGAAGATTTCACCGATGTTCATCGTCTTGACCTTTCGAATGTCGCTCGAAATCCATTTTCCGGCGACACCCTCCCCGGCCCTTCTCTCCTCTGTATCCCGCCCTCGCCCCGCGCGCCGCCCGTTCGCGGCCCGGCGCTCCCGTTCCCGCTGGCGCGACGCCGCCCCGCCTGCCCCACACGCAACGCCGCGCCCCGCCCACAACTCTGCGTGACCACCACGGCATGGCGCGGAGCCGGGGTGGAAGGTGCGGGGCCGAAGATGGGTTGGGGAGCGAGGCTGGAGCCGCGGCGGTAGCCGCGCCGGCGCTACGGTCGCGGGAGTGCCTGTAGCGGGGCGCGTCGCAGGATCAGGCGGTTCCGGCCGGCGTTGTGGGTGTGACCTGAACCACCTGCACACACTGGTGCGTCCTCAGTATCGCGAGCAACTGGCTGATGGCGGCGGCCCGCGCGGCGGAATCTGGGAATATCTCGATGGTGTAGGCGCCGCGCGCGAACATATCGCCCTGATCTGCCGCCAGCGCGACATGATCGGCGGGCCAATGGCAGAGCAGAAGCCAGGGCCAGCCCGTAATGGCGGGATCGAAGAGCGCGAAGACGATATCGATGGTGGTGAGCGCGGACGCTCTGCGATCGAGCAGATCGGGCACGATCGGCCCGGGTCGATCTGCCTCGAGGAAAACCTCGAACTCCTGCCGCTCCTCGATGGTCTCCAGGATTACGGGATAATAGCGCCCGAGTGGCAGGCTGGTAGACGCAAAGGCCGGGGAAACATCGATCAGCAGCACATCGGGCAGGGTCGCGATAGCCCGTGCATAAAAATGTCGGTTTATCGCGAGATCGTCAGAAAGACGCATCGGGGGATGGACAACTCATAACCAGCGGGAAAGCCTTTGCCGCATGCTCTTGACCCAGATCCCAAGTCTCCCATGGCGTCGAAGCACAAGCTGAATCGAGGCGGGCCGGCTTTCCGGTTCTGCTTGAAATTCGCCGGCGTGGCGGGCGGACGTACCTCGGCGGGTAGACGGCAGATCATCCTCGGGAAAAAGGCTGGCTTGCCGCGCGTCAGACATCGGGGGTCATTCCCATGTTCCAGCCTGTTCCCTCTATCGAGATAGTGCAGTCGGCGCGTCCGAATGCTGCCAGGTTACCGGATACAATGATTCAACACAAATGACAGCCTTCAAGCCGATCAGGCCAGGGATCAGGCATGGTCTATGTCATTGGAATGCGCCCTTTCCCGCCCTCCAAAGATGAAGGCCGAAACATCAACCTGCATCTCTGACGTCGTCCGGATCGTTGGCAGTATCTGAAGAATATGCCAGCCCCGCGTTGAAGCGTTCGATCCATGTCTGGATATGTGATCGCTGTTCGATGGGCACGGCCGCGGCAGCCCGCTGGAACTCGAGAAGATCGAGGGGAGCGTTGGCAATGATCGCATCGATCTCGGGGACATCGATCCGGGACGCTTTTTCGTCGATTTGCGCCATAGACCTTCGACGGTTCGAAGCCGCGGTGCGGCCCGCGCTTCAAGCAGAACGATGAGGCGCAACTCCTCGCGCGGAAGCGCGCGGACCTCTGAAATCTGCATGGCTCCGCAAAAGAAGCAGGAAGATTTATGGAACGGAGGCAAGCCCTCTTCAGCTATGATGCGCTCGCAATCCTCGCGGGTGAAACCCCACTCTCGAAGCGGATATCTGTACTCATAGAGGTCCGAGATATGCTCTTCGCGATGGGCGTAGCGCTGATTGTCACGCGTTGAGCAGTCATAGCCGATCAAGCGAACAACCTTGTGGCCGCTGGCCCAGGCATGCTGTGCCGGCGGCCAGGCCTTGACCCATTTATCCTGGGGCGAGATTTTATGACGGGCACTGCAGCTATGCTGGCCGAAGCTGATCGACGGTAAGGTGCCATTCGTCAAACAGGCATCGAGCAGCGAAGTGTAAGGCGGCCAATGTTTGAAAAACCGGGCCTGATATTCGACGATCTCGTTGGAAACGCCGTGATCGTCCATCCACTGACGGAAGACGGGGATGAGCCGGCGGGTATGTGGCTGTTCCGGCATCGCCGCCAGCAAGGTCATGTCAGGGATTTCGCCGCGGCGGACAAGTTCGATGATCATCGCAGTGGAGTTGGTGCCCGCGCCCCATGCCGCGACGACGGGCGCACACTTGCCCGCGCTCATGCAACCATCGCCAGCCAGCGGTCCGGCCAGGCCGGCGGCCTTGTCGTTACCCGATAGGCCTGCAGGGGCAGGATCCCCCGGACGACATAATGGGGGACGCCCGTGTCCCCGCGAAGATTCAGGGCGATTTTATAGGCGTGATCGAACGAGCATAAACGGCCACGACAAGGCGACAATCGGGCGGGCAGATCGGGCAGCGGCATCATGGCCTCCATGCGAGACAGGGTCAGGCGGCGAACGGAAGATGGGCATCGACCGCTGCAGCGGGCTCGAGCGCAAGCAGGCTCTCAAGCGTCACAGGCGTTCGCTTTGCCCGCCGGGTCCTGGGGCCTCGGGCGGGCCTCGCCGGATCGTTGAACCGGCAGCCGATACGCGCGGCGTGCTTGCCGATGACGGCAGGATCGCGGCCAAGCGCCTGGGCGACGTCGACCATCGACACGCCATAAGTCCAGGCATTACGAATTGCCCTATCCTCCGCGGGGATGAACGCGCGCATGAAGCCGTGCGTGAGGCCCATCCGATTGGCATGGTACAGGACGGCGCGCACACCGCGACCCAGGTTTTCGGCAATTGCGCGTGTGGGCACCTTGCCATAGTCCGCTCTCAACCGGGCTTCTTCCTCGGCCGTCCAGACAGGGCCCTGCCGGAAACCATCCCGATGGACATGGGTACCACGCAAACCCAACGCTTCCGCACGCCAGCGAATGGAATGCGGGCTGCGTCCTAAGCGCTCACGCAGCGGCGTCAGGCTTGCGCCTGTCGTATAGGCATGGTGCAGAAGCTCGTCTTCCTCAGCAATCCAGGGACGGCCCCAGCCTCGACCATAGCCCAGTTTGCGCAGGCGCTGGCCAAGGCTGCGACCGTTGCGGGCTGGAAAGCCTTCGGCCGTCAGAAGCTGCGCGATGGCGACATAGCGTGCGCCGGTCGATGCAAGTTCGAGCGCACGGATCATTTCCGCGTCGCTCCAGTCGTCCGGCTGACAGGCGTGGCGCAGGCCCAATGTCGATGCGCGGGAAATGATGCCGGTGAACGGGCGGCCGATCAGGCTCGCGACCTGGGCGACAGGAACGCCCTTCTCGTAGCCGGCGCGCAATTGCGCATCTTCCCATCCACTATAGGGTGGGGATCCGGGCTCCGACAGGTCCAGCAGCCGTGCGCGGGCATAGAGGGCACTTACACCACGGCCTAGCCGGGCGGCCAGCGTTGCCGTCGGTTCGTGCGCATAGCAGCGTGCCATCTCCTCGTCGTCCCAATCGGTCCAGGACCGCCGCGAATGACGGCGCAGGCCAAGATCATGGATACGCGTGGCGACACCTGCCCAGGGCCTGCCAAGCATGGCCGCAATCTCGTCGATCGAGCGATCTTCGGCGAAGGCTTCGCGCAATCGCTTTGTCTCATCGGGAAGCCATGCGTCCGCGCGGAAGGCCAGTTCGGCAAGCGGCGCGGTGTCGAGCGCCATAGGTAGGGGTACGAAGGGAACGAGTTCGACGATATCCGCGTCGAGATCGAAAAACGGCTGGTCCATGGCGATCTCCATTCACACAAGGCCAACAACGGGCGTGTCGACGACACGCAGCCGCAGCCGTGCTGACAGACGCGCGATCCGCGTATCCCCGCGCGGCATTGTGTCGGAGGCGCCGATCGCAGCAAGCAGGTCAAGCCCAGCGTCGATGTCGTTGGCCGACAGCGCCAGATGGCGGGCAAGATCGTCGGCCGTGGTGGCGTTGGGCGCTATGTTACCAAGTGCGCCAATGATCCGTGCGGCGGCAGGCGCGGCCGGATCGAGGAGAAAGGCGTCGAGCGCACGCTGGCCGCGCATCGCTATCGCGCTCGTTCGTGCCGGCGCCACCTCGCGCAAGGCATCGAGGTCAAGCAGGCTGCGGCTTTCGTCGGGATCGAGATCGGCAGCGGCGACCAGGTCGGGCGTTCGCCCGATATGCGGGGTGATAGTGGGATCGATTTTTGCCAGCACAGGTGTTGCCGCCAGCGCAGGCCCGAAGGCGAAAAACTCGCCGGGTGGAAGCTGGCGCAGCAGCGCAGCCTGGTCGCTCCCGAAGCCGAGCAGATCGGCGGCCCGCGCGACATCACGGTCGAAGACATTCAGCCCGATCAGATGGTTGTGCAGTTCGGAGACGACGGAACTGGCGAGTTTGGCCAATCGCTGGGTGGCGACGATCGTGCCGATCCCGCGTTTGCGGCCGCGCGCGCACATGTCGGTGAGCGTGGCGACGCCGAGGCGGCGAGTTTCGGCATCGCGCGCCGAGGCGGCCATATGCGGCGCGAGCAGATGCGCCTCGTCGATGCAGACCAGCACCGTATTGCCCCAATGCTCGCGCGGCGCCGAAAGCAGGCCGGCGAAAAAGGCGGCGGACTTCTCGATGCGATGATCGGGTTCGAGATCGGTGAGATCGAGATGCAGCGCGATACGGTGCTGGCGGGTCCGAAGCGCCAATGCGGTCAGCCCATCATTGGCATAGTCGCGAGCAATCACCGTTATGGCACCGATATGAGCCGCAAGGTTGGCGAACTCGCCTTCCGGATCGATGATAATCGTGGTCAGATAATCGAAGGCTTCCTCGACGATCCGGCGCAGCGTCTGGCTCTTACCGGCGCCGGACGATCCCTGGATCAGGCAGCGCCCGGACATGAGCTTGCCAAGGTCGAGTTCGAGTTGGCCCGTCGAGCAATGGCCGAGCGGGACGCGGGCGTCGCGCGTGAAATTGCTGGTAGCGATGTTCATCGGGCGTGCTCCTTCGCCCGCCGCCCAAGACGGCAGTTCATGTTGAGTGTGGCGGGAAGCATCATGATGATCTCCTTCCGGGCTGTCCGACTGGGCCCTCGCTTCCATTCACCCCCTTCCCTCCGGTCGGACTGCATGGCGGACAGATTTACGTTCCGGTTTTCACACGCATGTCGTTGCGGCAAAGAGACGGGCATGACTGCTTCCACGGATTCGAAACTGACCCAATTGCTTCGCCGCTTGCCTGACTGGATACGCCGCGATCTCGCTTCCACAGACGCTTCACGCCGGGCGCGTGCGGAAGACTCGCTGCACGCAATGCTGTTGCCGCTGATCGCCGTCGAGCGCGCGGCGGGGAGAGACGACGGTTGATGGCAGGAAAAGGGAAGGCCTCGCGCAGTTCGACCAAACTGACGCTCGAAAATCTAGAAAGCCTGGGTGCGGCCCGGCTGGCGCGGCTGGTGCTGAACCAGGCCGAGGCCGATCCGATCTTTGCGCGTGCCGCGCGCATGGAGATGGCAGCAAAGGACGACAGCGGCGCGCTGGCACATGAGATCGGGAAGCGCCTTAAGGCCATCCGCCGGTCGCGCAGTTTCATCGAATGGGACAAGGTGCGGCCGCTCGCCCAGGAACTCGACCAGTTGCGCGCCAGCATAACAGGGCCGCTTGCTGAAGCCTCGCCGGTGGAGGCGGTCGAGTTGATGCGCCTGTTTCTCAGCCTCGCCGAGCCGGTGTTCGAACGCGCGGATGACAGCAGCGGTGCGCTCGGCGATGTGTTTCGGCAGGGCGGTGAAGATCTGGGGAAACTCTGGTGCCGCCCTGGAGCGCCGGAACCACAAATCCTTGCTGCTGTCATTCTCGGGCTGATCGAGAGCGACGGCTACGGCGTGTTCGATGCGTTGCCCGAGGCCGCCTCCCCTGCGCTGGGCAAGGAGGGCCGGGCGGCATTGCGGCACATGCTATTGGAGCGTCAGGCATCGCTAGCAGGGACGGAACGGCGCAGCTTCGACTATAAGGCCGGCTGGCTGCTGCCAAAACTCGCCGACCTCGATGACGATGTCGATGCCTATATCGCCACAGTCGATCCTGAGCGGCGGAATGCGTTGCTCAACGCGAAGGTCGCTGAGCGGCTGATCGCGCATGGACGCGTCGAGGAAGCACTCGGCTGGATCGACGCACCTACCGAGCGCGGGCATATCGAGCGTGAGCTTGCCGACCTCAAGCTGCGAGCTTTCATGGCCCTGGGCCGCAGGGAAGACGCGCAGGCGCAGCGCAAGGCGATTTTCGATCGCTGGCTTGATGGCACAGCGCTGCGCGACTGGCTTAAGTACCTGCCCGATTTCGAGGATCTGGACGCGGAGCAGCAGGCGCTCAACCAAGCAATGGCGTTCGAAGCGGGCATCAGCGCGCTCGCCTTTCTCGTGGAGTGGCCGGATCTGCAACGAGCCGGCAAGCTGATCCGGGATCGGATCGATCGGCTGGATGGGCGGGCATATGACGTCCTGCGGCCCTGCGCCGAAACCTTGGCGTCGAGCGATCCGGTCGGTGCCGCCCTTCTCTACCGCCGACTGGTCACTGGCGTCCTCGATCGGGGCGCTTCAAAATATTATCCTTATGCCGTGCGGGATTTCGTGGCCGCGGGCAAACTTGCTGACCGCATAGATGGCACAGCGGAGATCGTGCGCCATGCCGACTGGGTCGATCAACTGCGCAAGAGCCACGGAAGGAAGGTGGGCTTCTGGAGCCAGATTCCTTTCTAACGGCACGGTGCCCATGGCGCGGCGCAGAAACGGGTATCCTATGCTCTACCAGTCATGGACCGGCAGGTCATCGACACTGCATGCGTCACAATCGAGCAGCACGAAACGAAAGCCCCGATCCCGGCCGAATGCGATCAGGCTGAGCAGATCCTCCGGCAATTGCGCGCGGCGATCGTCGGCCAGCTCGCGCGTCGGCACGAACCAGCCATAAACCGAGGCGGCGATATCGATCGGACGCTCGCTTGGCGGCCAGGACGCCCATTTGTCGAGGCGGTCGGCGGTCTGAAAGGTCAGATGCGCGGTCGACAGGACACAATAGGTTCCGGTCTCGGGGTGTTCCGGGATGCGATCGGGGATTATCGGCGGTTCCAACATGACGCGATCGATGGAACAGCTCTCATGGGGATGATCGTCGAAATAGGTCTCGATGATATCCCTGTCTGAAAGACTGTGCGGATCCCCGTCGTCGCCGATCTCCCTCCACCATTCACGGCAATAGGCAGCGACTTGTGTATCAAGCGCATTTGCATCGAGAGCGACATGCAGGTTCGTGCCGTGCCGGTGTTCGATGACCGCGACGTGGACATCGATCGGCCAGAGCAAGGGAGAGGCCGACAGCCGCTTCTCGGCATGGCCGATGTCCTTGATCAGGGCATCGCAGTTGTCGACAGTGAGGTCGGCCGGCTTTTCCAGCGCAGCGCGGGCGCGTGCCAAGAGCGCGCGATGGTCGTGCCAAGGATCGGAAACAGGGGGCTGCGCGCGTGATCCCTCGTGAACGACACCGCTCTCTCCTTCGCGGATATGCTGGGAAGGGTGATGCATCCGGATGACAGGCTGGCGCGGATCCGACCAGTCGATCTTCTCCGATAGCCACTGTGGAACGAAGCCCCAGTCGAAGGAGAACGGTCGGCTTTCCTGCTCCCTGTACCAGGCCGCATCGACCGCATCGGTCCAGCCCACGACGATGAGGCGAAGCGCGGCGGCCCCCAGGGTGTCGAAGGATTTGCGGATCGCCAGTGCTCGTTCGATCGCGCGCGGTTCGGCATCGGGCCGGTCGCGCAACTCAAGGACCGCGTCCCACAAACAAGCAGCCGCTTCGAGATGGGATAGCGTGTAATGGTTCGTGGATAGAGTTCCCGTGTCAGGCGGCATGGCGGTTGGCGCCCTGGTAGAGACCGAGATCGGCGGCCATCAGCATGTCGAGACGGGGAGCGATGGCATCGAAGGCGGCATTGAGGTCGATGGTAGCGATCCGATGAACGGCACTTCCCGGATCGTGGTCGAGCAGAAGCGCGAGCGGTGCCAAGTGGGTCACCATCTCGGGGAAGATAGATTGCAGGATTATGGCTTCGACGCGCCTGCCGACGAGATTGAGCCGGGCGGCAAGACCGCAGGGGACGGCAAGGTTCCGCTCGAACCAGCGATCAGGCGCGATCGTGTCGGCGATCCGGGTACAGGGCAGACGGACGGCCGGGGTCTGGACATGCAGGATGGCGACACGATGCCGGCGCGCGGGATCGATCTCGTCCAACAGGACCAGCGCGCGATAGGAATAGCGAGGAGTCGACCCGGTTATACGCGTCCGTGAAGCGATGATGTCCATCGGAGAATCTCCTGTTGGTGAGGGGATGGCGGCATTCTGCCGCCCGGCTTCCTCACCAATTCCCCCTCTCCTTTTGCGGCCATGTCCCTGAGAGATCCCACCCTGTGACGGGCGCGGGCCCAACGCGGTGCCGGATAGCTAGAGGCTGGAGCGCTGGTTAGCCGGGATCATGGGGCGGATGCCGCGCTCCAATTGTCGTAGAGCGGCTTGTCGCCAGGGTGCCACGGTCCCGCCAGCCAGATCCGGCCATTATAGCTGATCCGGGCGATAACCCTGTCGCCGATGGCGAGTTCGCCCTCGGGGAATTCGCTGACGCCCAGACCATAGCGATCGCGCCGGTCGCAATAGCAGCGCGAGGCGTCGGCCCAATCGTGTGCCGGAACATCCGGAAATCCCGGCTGGCGCACCAGCAGCAACATCCTGACGCGATCGCTGCCTGCTCCGCCAAGGGCGCGCCGGATGTGGCCCGCATAAGTCGCAACCGCTGCCCAGTAAGCAGCCGTGAACGCCTTGCGCCGATCCCAGCTTTGCCGGGATTTCGACCGTGCGTCCTGCTGAAGATCACGAAGCAGCCATGCAAGGACTGTCCGTGTATCGGGATCGATAGCGGCGAGGATACGGGCAGTTGGAAGGGCCAGGACAGGATTGCGGACTTCGGTCCGGTTCGATCTGAGCCCGTCCCCTTCATTCCCGGCTGGATTAAGGCCTGTGGACAATTAGGGGATTCCCTTTTCCGCGCAGATCGGATTCAAGACTGGCGAAGGGAGCGCCATCTTGGATCGACACGGATTAAGCGACGAGCAGTGGGAGCGGGTCCGTCCGT
>NZ_QVRA01000026.1 GCF_003591655.1 Sphingobium terrigena | reverse complement strand
GATCTCAACTTCACGCAGCTTGCCGATAATCTCTTCCGGCTTGTGTTTCTTGCTCGGCATTCGTCATCCCTTTCGTGGTCCAGACTATCACAGTCTCTGGGCCACTCAGCGGGGGGCAGATCAGGGGGCCTAAACATGCGTATTCAATCTGCCAACTCTCCTGCGGGTAGCGCAGGAGCGGGCCGTGGGCTAATGGCGCTGCGAAGTTCAAATCTGGATTGCAAGTGGCAGTTAAATTCGAAGACCTGCGTATGTACGCGACTGTCGCTAAATGCGGCGGCATCTATCCGGCTGTTGCGCAAATGGGGATCCCCAAGCCTGCGGTCAGCCGCCAGATTTCCGAACTTGAAGCTTGGCTTGGATCGTGCCTGACCGAATTTGCCTCCGGACCGCGGACGTTCCGAGATACCTCCTTTTGGTGATTGGACCTGATTTCTCTCGGGCATCGTCCGAAGGAGGAAAAATTGGATAACATGCCGCGATACGCGGCATCCAGGCGAGCCGCGCCTTCTATGTCGCCATGGTGCCACTCAAGACGCTAGAAAGGCTATTCAAATACGATGAGGCGGACCTACCAGCGCAGCTCCGCGCCCAGCGCGACCTCAACAAGGGCCGCATTCCCGGCATCGCGCGATACATTGTGGATAACCCGTCAGAATACGTGCTTTCCGCCCTCTCGGCGACGATAGATGGAGCTTTTGCGTTCGAGCCCGCGGTGGGGCAGAGGTCAGTAGGAGTCCTTGCTATCGACATGTCGGCCACTATCCTCGTGAACGACGGACAGCACCGTCGTGCAGGCATCATTGAGGCGCTTCGGGAGCGCCCGTCGCTGGGCGACGAAAAGATCGCCGTGACCCTATCCCGGACGAAGGACTGGCACGCTCGCAGCAGATGTTCGTCGACCTGAACCAACATGGGGTGAAGCCTGCGCGCTCGCTGCGCCTCTTCTATGATGGACGGGACGAGGAAGCCCGTCTGAGCCGCGCGGTGGCGGACGCCATCCCACTATTTCGCGATATGACCGATTTTACGCGATCCAATCTCACGGCAGGGTCGCGGAAACTTTTCTCCTTCAGCAACCTCCATACCGCGGTATCGACGCTCGTCGCCGAGGCTTCGCTAACTGCGACTGCGGAGGATCCGGGTTTGGCAGTCGATTTCTGGAACGCTGTGATCGACAATATGCCCGACTGGTCAGCGGCAAGACGCCGAGAGGTAGCACCCTCGGAGCTCCGGCGCGACACCATTCATGCCCACGGTATCGCCCTTGAGGCGATTGCGGTGGCCGGCGCACGGATGATGAACGAAGATCCAAGCGGGTGGCGCAAGTCGCTCCTTGCGCTCCGCGAGATCGATTGGTCGCGCTCGAATGTCGAGGCCTGGGAAGGGCGCGCCTTGTCCAACGGGCGCATCAACCGATCACGAACGAGCATCCTTCTGACAGCCGACCTGATTTCCCGCTCCATCCCTCGAGAAGAGGATGACGCCGGACTCCGTTGACGTTAAGACTTAAATCAGATCGGGTGGATATTATGGCAAGAGCTTCGGGTTCTCAGCTGGCTCGCCACCTGCTGCATGTAGGTTTCCCACAAGCGCTCGACATCCAGCCGCTCTTTGTCGATTTCGGCCTGCCTGAGCTTTGCTGCGCGTTGACGCTGCTGCAATTTCTCGCCGTGCGGATCGCCTCCAGCCTCAATCTCATTGCGAAATCGGGTAGCAAGCTTGCGTGCATCGCCGAGCGTCAGACGCTTGGTGCTACCCAAGGTGAGTTTCTTGCGCTTGCCGTCGGCCCGATAGATCAGCCCATAGCCGGTATATCCCGCTGGCGTGTGGACCAGCGCGAAGCCTGGCACGCCGCCTAGATAACGATGCTTGATACAGGGCGGCGGAACCGCCGTGAGCTTCTCAATCTCTTTGACGGTGAGCGGTTTCAATCGTGACCCAGCCATACCTAGCCTTTTCATAATTCCTTGAAAAAGCTATAAATTTACCACGGCCGCGACTTTGGCATAAGTATTTTCGGAGAAATTGAAATTGTTGGCGAATTACGTCGGGCCGATTAGCCGTTTGCCGGCTGACAAGTCCCCGATTGCATACGAAAGATTCCCGACAATCCCAGTCCAAGGCACCAATTGCCGTTGCCGATCAACTCACGCTGCTCTGGTGCCATACAGTGAATGTATGCTCGCACAGGAACCGGTCATTCGCTGGCTTGGGGAACTGTCCGGCAGCGATGCCGCCTACAATGGCGGTCATTCAGCGCGGCCACCCGTGATCCTGAATCTCGGAGAGTCGCATTGGCCAAAACGCCATCATTGAGAGTGACGATGCGTCGAAAATAACCGCAGGAAGCTTCTGATGATCGTCAGCGACAATGGCAACGAACTAGCTAGCCAGTCTGGCGATCCTGCGATGGACTCAGGACCGCAGCATCGAAGGCATTACTCGTGCCCGGCAAGCCGCAGCAAACCGACTATGTCGAAAGCTTCCATGGCCACCTGCGCGACGAATGCCTCAATTAGACGCAATTCGCATCGCTAAGCCATACTGAATCAATACTGATACACTGGCGCAAAGGTTACAACCAAGTGCAGCCGTCTGGCAGCATCGGCGGGCTGACGGCCACACATGCTGCCAGGCAGCTAGTGCAACCACGTTCAGATGGGCACCATGATAATCCAAGATTCTATTTATAACTGGAAAAAACTTTGAGAGCACGTCAATTTTTCATTATTTCATTACGGATGCATTATCTCCTTTCGCCCCCGCTGCAATTCATTTATTCATCCAATCTGCGATGTTATTTGTCTATAGCAGATGGCTGGGTCACGAAGCCTTATGGGGAAGGCGAGCGCATCGATGGCTACATGGAGCAGACCATTACAATTCACGGCGATCCTCTTTGGGCTGCTCGTAGCGCTCATGGGCGTCTTGCTATTGACGGCCCAGTTTCTGCGCGCGCGCGTTAATTACAGCCATGCAGTTGAGGGCGGCCGACTTTCTGCCGATGACCGTGTCGGTTATTTCTCAATAGACGATAGCAAAATTGGCCTTCTCCATGAAGTAACGTTCACTATGCTGAGCGATCCAAGCGGCGAAGAAAAACCAATTTATTCGATCTTGGGCAACCAGGTGAGAAGAAGCAATGCTGGCCCGATCCTTCCTGATGCCTCACCAGTGAGTCACGTTTTCACGACTGACCGCCGTTATGCGGACCTCCTTGCAGGCGACTATGTGAGTTCAATCTGGACCGTGGCCCCGCTGCTCATGTTTGAGGACAAAGAACGGCTGCTGGCGACAAGCTTCGCTCGCTTCTCGCATGACAATCCTGAGGCGTTGCTCATTCACTATCCTACCGAAGAGGAGTTGGAGCGAGAGAACGTAGATTTCTCTAGTGGCCCCTCTGCCCTACTGAGTTACCTCTGGTATGTACAAAAGCTGGTCATGCCTAAATTGCAACGGCTGAGCCGTTCGGGGCAGATGTTCGCAGCGCAAAGGCTTGCACGGAATACGGCGGCGGTCCTGGCCGCTTTTTCGATCGAGAATAATGCACTCGATCAGGCCAGCAGGCGTCGGGTCAACGCGGTATATCTGCTCGAACTCCTTTTCGAACGCCCCCTCGACAATCTCAACGCCCTGGAAGCCGTCACCGAAGAGCTAGGCAGCCTGACCAGCATGATTGATCCTGAGGCAGAGTTATCCGAACCGGGTTAAGGCGGACCGCCCACCTATTCTGAGATCGCATCCCTTGCTGCGTCGATCGGCCGCCGTGAGTATAACGACGTTGATACGTCCTTAGGTGATCGGACCGATTTGACCGAGCGCGAAGTCGATCTCGTCAACCTTCTGCTAGTTCGGGCTGCATTTTGGCAGGCTTGGCAGGGCTGCGTGAAGAACGGCCGGGGGCCTGATTGTGCTGCGCTCCGTCAAGCTTTCCGAGAGGCCGCCGTGACCAGGTTGGCGCACATACAGAAGCAAAATTTCCGTCGTGATGTTGTCTATTATCAGAAAGAGGAGTTGCGCTGGTGACTCCCTTTGAATTCATTCGCAACACTAAGGTTCAGATCGTCGCGCTCACTGGCGCAGTATCTACGCTTGCGACGTTTGTCTTTGCGATGATCTCAACGCGCGAAGGCATCAAAACGGGAGAGAATATTGGCATCGTATGGTCAATGTTCTGGCCCTATGTGCTCATTGCTGTCTGTTTTGCTGCCGTCGCTGCTAACGCGCCCCTCTTTGTTCGAAAGCTTCAGGGCGCATGGCGATGGTTAGGTGTGCGACGGTCGGCAGCCACTCTAGGCCTGTCTCCTGCCTGCGCATGGCTATTCAATAGCTTGGTCGTTGCTGTGGCTTTTACCCTCGCCGGCGTTAGCGCCGCGATCGTCGTGAACTTGTTCAATATAGCGCGGACGGAGACGAACTACCTGCTCCGCCTTGCCAATCAGGACTTCAAGAACCGGCAGATGGTCCTTGCGCGGCAGTATATGGAGGGATTTCAACTTCACGATGCGGCGCGCGTCTATGCCTATGTTCACAAACAATATGCCGACGACCAATCGCGCTCACGGCTGGATGAGATTGAGCAGCGATACCGGCTCTATCAGCTATTCTTGGCGTTAGCGCGAGACGAGGAACGCCTTTGGGGGGCGACGCCCAATAACTCCTATCGCAAAGCGACCACACTGCTTCTCAGCCCATTTGAGCCCGACAGTGCTATTCCCCTTGAGCGGTATCAGCAGGGCTATGTTGCTGCGCTCGACGCCTTCAAGAGACTGAAAGGGCCATGCGGCTGGCCCATTATCGATCCAACCCAAAGCCAACGGATGGTTCCCGACGCCAAGTTGCTGCTCGAGAAGGATATGCAGCAGTTGATCTGGCGGGAAAAACGCAACCCGGCGGCGGAGCTATGCGGGATCATCAAATCGGGCGGCCTGAGCGAGGAAACGATCGCCAAGCAATGGCAAGCGCAGGACTTACGGCGGCTCCTGGCACTGCGCAAGTCTGGTGAGAGCCAAGCTATCGTATGTCCCGCAAATGTTGTCGAGGAAGAGAAAGCTGCTCGAAAACCCGAGAACGAGGATATGGAGCTTGAGGCGGCAGGCGACGACGCCGTGGTAGAAGACGAGGTCGCTGGCAGCGAAAAGGACGATCAGCCTCCCGAAACTTTGTCTCCGTACGCTAGGGCGCAATACACCTGTCAAAAATCATCAACCGATGATCCGGGATCATTTCCGAACTGGAAAAAGGTCATTCGCATTTTCATGCCCCGGGGAATTGATACGAGCGACGAAACAGATGAGACGGTATAAAGCAGCAAATACCTAACTGCAGACCGTCCGGTTGAGGCAGCACGCGACCTTACATACGTCTTTCCGACGGGTTGCTGGGAACGTCCTCTCGCGCCGGAACGGGCTATTCGCAAGTTCGAAAGCGGCTAAGTAGAAGCACGTCAAAATCTCGCGTTTTGGAGCAAGCAATGAGAATAGACAGTTCAAAATTGATTGTCAGCAGGTAGGCCGATAACGATCAAGAACTGACATGCTGTAGTCCTCTTATAGCTCGTGTTGGGAGACGGATATGGGAGTAGCGGAGCGCCGCGCCGATGATGACATGACTTTCACGTATCACCCCTTCGGCCAGACGATGTTCCAACCTTCGCTCCGATTGATCTCCCGCAGAATATCCTCCTTGTGGGTAGATCGTTCCAGCAATTGTTTCATCATCGAATAGCCCAGCGCGCGGTAGCTTTCCCATTGCGCTTCATCGAAGAACTGGTCGCCGGTGCTTTCTTGCGGGAAGCTGGGATGTTCGGTTGCATAGCCAGTGATGTCAACCGGTAGCCCTTCGAACAGCCGAGGCTTCATCCACACAATATGGCCAGTCAGCTTCTCTTCCACCTCGAACGCGCCGGTCTTGCTGTTCCAAGGGCGCTGATGCACCTTCAGTAACAGGCAGAAGGCTGCATCCTTGGGCGAGGCGGCCAGCCCGTCGGACGATCGGGCGGCGGCGCGCGCGCGCCAGTCCTCGTCCGATCCGTTCAGGAACAAGGCCGCACCATCCCGGCCGATCAGCGCCTCTACCTCCTCTCGGTCGGCCACGACCACCGCCATGCCCAGATCGATGCGCGCCTTACGCACCAGATTTTCCATATCGCTGAACAGGAAGCGCGGGTCCGCGCCATTGTCGGCGACGACAATGGTCTGCACATTGCGCCGCAACAGTTCATAGGCACCGCTATTTTCAAAATGGCCGCCGTCCGATATGTTGATATAGGCGGTGTCCCGCGTGTAGAGTCCTCGCATCTCACGGGCGAGGTAGAAATAGGTGATGGTCCCCAGCAGCCAGACCAATGCACGCGCTTTCCACCGTGGGTTGATGCCGTCCGCTTCCTGGATCATCCTGCCCACCCGCCACCAATAGCCCAGGCGGATATTGGCGAAGCTGAGCGCCAGCGACCCGCCCAGGCTGGTGCGCGCGCCCATGCCGGTGGAGGCCGCCGCGCCGGAAATCGCGCATAGCTGCCCCAAAGACAGCGTTTCCACACCATATTTTTTGAGGTCGTCCCAACGAAAATGGGTGCGCTGCGACACCAGCTTGGCGGTGTCCATGAACACGCCTTCAGGTGCAAAGACTAGCGGCACGCCTTTGCGATCGCGTTCGAGCATCTGCGATTTGTCGGCGCCCCTGGTCTCGTTCAGCGTGACGTTGATCAGGTGGATGGGCGCGGCGGTGCGTGTCTGTTGATAGACGTGGATCGGAATCTGATCTTGCGGGTCGCTCTCCATAATCGACCGTTCGGACCGCGTGAGCGTGCCGGGCGGGTCTTTCAATGCTAACCGCTGCATGTTGCTGCCGCCGATATAGGCGCGGGTCAGGCGCGAGGCGTAAATTGCGTGCAGCGACGACAGGTTGATGAAGCCCTGCGACGCCCCGGTAAAGCGGAACAACACGCCTACGATGCCGCCCAGGAACAACATCACGGTGCCTATGCTGACATCGCCGAAGCGGCTGAGCGGCGCGAACCGGCCGGGTATCGCCCATTGCTGATTGCCGAACATCAGATATTGGATGCCGATGTGAATCGACACCGCCAGCAGCGAGTACAGCGCCAACGCGGCAACCAGAGCGGCGGTCCACAGATAGCGGCCGATCCATCGGCTGAGCGTGCCGCTGCCATCCTTAAACCAGCTTGGCAGCTTATTGATGATCCATGCGCCCAGCGGCGCCGCCAGAGTTGCGATGCCGGCGAAGAAGGATGCGTCACTCGACGCCGCGCGTATCCATGCGAAGCCGGTCAGGCCCAGCGTATCGACGGTTGCAACGCCAGCGATGATCAACACCCATGTAAGCCAATCAGAACTCCACCGCGTCAATATCCGGCGAATTTCAGGCGTAAAGGCGTCGCGCTTGCCAATTTCCGTGATGGTGGATCGGCCGATCTGCCATGCCGCGAGAATGCAGATGATGCAGGCAGTGATCGTCAGCGCAACGGCGCTGCCCATCAGCACGTCCAGCCCGCGCCAGTTGATCCACAGGTTCGCGTTTCGGCGCAGCCACAGCCACAGCCCACCGGCTGCGACCGTACCTGCGCCCGCGCTTAAAATGACCAGCGTGATGCGCACCGTCGGATTGCCCAGCCAGTCCAGCCATGCACGCGCCCGGTCAAGGCTCTTACCCGGCGTCACCTTGCGCAGCGCAAGCCTCAGCGCCGATCCGCGATCGGACAGATATTCGGTCAGCCAATAGCTGACGCCGACCGACAGGCCCAGAAAGGCTGCGGCTGCCGCCAGCAGCCAGACCGGGCTCAGGATGATGCCAGCCTCGCTTTTAGGCTTCTGCACGCAATCGCATGGGGGTGGCGCCTTGGGCTCAATGTATAACATGTCCGCGATGCGCCCTTTTGCGGCCGCATCGGCTTTTGCAACCTCGCTCGTCTCGTCCTTGAGCCGTTTCTGCGTCGGCTCGCTATAATCCGCCATTGCGAATGAGGCCGCGATCAGCAGGATTGCCGCGAGCGCGATCGGGAGCGCGAGGACATAGATCATCGCGATCCAGTTGCGGATCAGATAAGCGGCCGCCGCGATCAAATCCGAAGTGCCGTTAGGCGCCAGATATCTGCTATGTTCGCGTAGCCAGCGGACCGGATGACGGATCCACCTTGGCTTTGCGTCGGTACCGATATTCCTGGCCGTCAGGCTGGCCTGGTCGGTCAGTGCCGACTGGGCGAAATGCGCCTTGGCTGAAAGTTCATCGGACGGAGGCTTCATCTGGCTGCCAGGCGTTTCCGGCCCGCGCACGCCATCGGGCAGGAACAGGCTGCCCAGAAAGCTGCCGAAATAACCGCCGCCCGACACGGTCGAACAATAGTCGAAATCCAGCAGCCGCTCCTTGCGGGCCAGCACCTGGGCGATGCCCAGCGAAATCGTCGCGCTGCGAATGCCGCCGCCCGAACAGGCAAGGCCCATCGACGCATTGGGCACAGGCGTCTGCAGACCGGCACGATCCAATATCGCCCGGCGTTCGCGCACGACTTCGCGCGCGCGCTCCTTGATCATTTCGGTATAGTCGGCGGTGGTCATCGCAGGATCGGTGGAAACCGGATCGCCCCTGAGCCAAGCCATGATCCCCTGCCACGGGGTCACGACCTTGCCGGCTCCCGTCTCTGCGGGCTTGCGTTGCCACAATTTCCATCCGCCCATTGCCCGTCCCCCCGCTCGCGACCTGTCCGCCGTTGTTTTTCAACGCCGGATCGACAGCAGCGTATATTTCATCCCCGCCAACGTTCCCTTGACCGGATAGTCGGATATGCGGACGCGGTTGCTCTGGTTGCCGCCCAGCACGCGGATCGTGTCGCTGCCAATCTTTTCGACAAAGAAGCCGACATGGCCGCCGTCGCCGCTGGCAGATTGCCGCCGCCACACAACTATGTCTCCCGGGCGCGGATCGTCGGTCACCGCCTCGCCCCAGCCGCCATCATGCCAGCTACGCGCCCACTTGCTATCGGTGCCCTTCAACCCCGCCTGTTCGACACAATAGTTGACGAACGATGAGCACCAGGCGGTCTCGTCCGGCGCCGCGCCACCCGACGTGCTGCTGTGGTACAGGACGATGCGCGAATTATTCTGCGGCCCCGTCACCTCGCGCACGTCCAGAGTCAGTTCGGCCTGCGCGATGGCATAGGCGCGCGGGATCGCAGGGGCCGAAGGTGGCGTTGGCGACAAGGGCAATCCCCCCGCCAGCGCTTTCAGAAAGGCGCGCGCCATGAAGCCATCAGCCACCCCGTCGCCACCGACATCCACCTGAACCCAGTCGCCCTCCTGCCCCAACCCGTGCACGACCGTGCCCAGCGGCAGGGTTTGAAGCACTGCAAAGCCCTCACCCGCGCCGCCACGCAGGCGCAGGCCGCTGCGCGCAATGACCTCGAACACTGCGACGCCTTCGCTGCGCAGCCGTTCGGATGGGGAAGCGAGCGCGGGTGCGCCGAACTGACCGAAATCCTCGAACGCGGGGTTGAAGATATTGCCGTCATAGTCGAACCGGCCAAAGGTCGATTGCAACTCCTGGAATTTCTGAAAGAGCGTCCATTGCTGCGACGCAAGGAACGCCTTCGATCCCGACCAGCCCATCGACGCGGGAAGCCAGAACAGCGAGGCATGGCCCGTCGATTTCAGCCGCGAACAGACGGCGCCCGATCCATAGACCCCGACACGGAAACGCCCGCCGAGCGCGGCGTTCACTTCGGCGAAATAGCGGTCGATCTGGTCCAGTTCGCTGCCCCGGAAGAAATCATGGTCGACACCGAAATAGATGGCGGACCCGGCCGCTTGACCGATCGTCCCGGCAAGTGCCATCGCCCGGTTGGCGTCACGCGCGCCCTTTCCTGCGCCGAAATCTTCCAGAAAGCCGCCGGCGCCGCCACGCTGCTGGAACACCACGGCGACGTTCAGCCCGGCCGCCGTCAATTTGCCATATTCCGCGGGCGTCAGGCATTTGGACGGGAAGGTCGATGAATTCTTGTTGTTGTAATAGCGAATGACCGTGCGCACGCCCTCCTGAGACAGGCGCGCGGCATGATCGCCTAGAGGATAGGGTGAATCGATGATCTCGTGCATGGCCGCCCCCAAAATTGACAGGAATCCGGTACAGCCCGTTGCCGGGCACGACTCTTTTTCTCGATTGTGGCGACCTGTCGTGATGATAGAATATTGACAAAGGTTGATGTCAATCGGCAATTGTCACCATTTCGATGGAATGAAATCAATCGATTGTAATGACTAGACGAATATCAAAACGAGACCTTACACTTGCTAGGCGGCGTGGACAAATTCAGGTCAGTGATCGAGCTTTGATGCGAACGGCGGCTGATTGCCCATAACGATGCCGATCTTGGCGCTCAGATGCACCGGCAAAGCTTGGACTAGCCCAAACATCTGATCGTCAGGAAGCGGCCTGAAGATCAATACGCTCAACCCACCATCATCCTTTTCGATGGCCATCGGGGAATAGCCGCGTGCTTCGAGGTGCGCGATGGCCGCAGCCTCATTTTCGGGAAGGACGCTAAATCTCGTGGGTATTGGCTTTGCCATGGATCATGTTTTGCCGTCTATTCGACGAGGACGCAATTGACGCGAGCGCTGTTGATTGATTCAAGGCTGCTTTTTGGAGGTAGGCTTGAGCCGGGGCGATCTCACTGAAGCTGAATGGCGCGTGCTGAAGGACTTGCTGCCGATCGAGCCTGAGAACCGTGGCCGAGGCAGACGTCCCGAGCAAAACCGATCGATCATCAACGGCATACTCTGGCGGCTCCGATGCGGCGCTCCATGGCGTGACGTTCCGCCCAAATATGGTAGCTGGAACACCATTTATCGCCGTTTCCGACGCTGGAGCGAAGCCGGGGTCTGGGAAGCCATGGCGGTGACGCTCGCCGAGATCATGGCGGACACCGGCCACTACAGCATCGACAGCACCACAGTTCGCGCCCATGTTTCGGCAGCGGGCGGAAAAGGGGGACTCATCGACGCGCTCCTGGCCGCTCGCGGGGCGGGTTCACCAGTAAGCTTCTCTGCCTGGCTGACGCCCTGGGACGACCGCTCGCCTTCCACCTGACGGTTGGAGAAGCAGCAGACTGCAAGGCATATGACGCGCTGACAGGTCTGCCTGAGCGCAAGCCTAAAGCCCTGCTCGCGGATAAAGGTTACGACGCCGACGCCATCAGAACCGACCTCGCAGACAGGAAGATCGAGGCCGTCATCCCCGGCCGCTCAAACCGTCGCGTGAAGATCGAACATGACCGCGCGCTATACAAGCAGCGAAATTGCATCGAGCGTATGTTCGGTCACCTGAAGGTCAACCGGGCCATCGCCACCCGATACGATCAACTGGCCAACAGCTTCCTCGGCATGGTCCATCTCGCCACCGCCAGATACTGGCTCAAATTTGTCCACGCCGCCTAGCCAGCAGCTTGGATCACAAAATCATTCCTTCGTGACTCGCGCGCGCGAGTCAACTCGAAGCACATCGACTCTGAAAGCGCGGCGGCTGCCATCCCATCGGGACACGTGGGAGCGGCGGCGCTGCAAAGCGAACGTGCTGTTCACCGAGCGCCCACTATTTGGCAACCGTTTCGGCACTGAGTGATGATATCGCCGCATGTATCCTCCGATATTGGGTAAAATATGCGAATATTTGTGAATTCGTTCTCTCTTTGATCAGACTTATTCTGTTCTCAAGCCGGGTCGTTCCATGCACCATGGCGCGGGGGTGATTCTTGATGTTCCGGATTGCCGAAGCTTGTCTGGATATTGCCTTGCTGGGGCTGCAGTGGGTGTGGCAGGCGGCCGAGGCACTGCTGGGCCTGGTGCTGGGGATGCGCAGCGTCGGACTGGTCCTCTCGGTGGGCGGAGCGCTGGCCGGCGCCTGGCTGCTGACGGTCTATATCTGGCCGCTCTACTATCTCCAGACGCCAGAGGCGCGGGACCTCAAGGCGCGGTTGGTCCGCGCCGATCGCGATCACCTGTCACCAATGATCTTCGATCGTGACCACGGCTTTGTCTCGGTGCTCGACTACTACGATTTCGAGAAGGGCGACGGTCTGCATGGCAATGAATTGAGCTTCGGCCGACACTATTCCGAAGACGGGCACGAAGACAAATCTCACGTCGTCGGCTCCTTCCGCCCGACAGTCTTCGTCGACAAGCCAAATCCCGATTACGTGCGCTGCCTGCGCTGGCTGGAGGATCGCACTGATGCCACGCGCGGATTGCTCAATCCTTACGGCGTCGATGTGCGCTATCCGTTGAGCCTTATCAGGTCAGCCGTCACTTTTCGCGCGCCGCGCGGCGGGTCGACGCTGATCGCGCAGTATCAGCAAAACATCGGCTATGAAAAGCAGCCGAGCGACGGCGTTTCGGGCAAGCTACGGACGATCGGCCGCAAAGCGAACGAGCTGTTCCTGCGCACGCCGGTGATGTCGCAGATCGTCGGCGAAGACCCCGACAACAGCGCGCGTTATGCCGCGCGCGCCTTCAGCCACCTGCAGGGCAACGGCAAAGCCGGCGACCTGCGCGGCCTGGCACTGTCGGCCAGGCTCGTGTTCGGTGTCGACCAGCGCGCGCTGACTACAGCCCAGGCCATCTTTCTGGCCAATGCCATCCAGAACCCGCCCAAGTTCCAGTATGGGGTCAATGACAGCGGCGTGCCGATCGAGCGGGGCGGCTATCGCAAGAAATGGGTCTATCACAAACGGCGAGCGATGGGCTGCATTCGCGAGATGGCCGTGCCGGGCCAAGAGGCCGGTCTAGAGCGCGCCTTCGACGACATCATCAACGCTGAGCAGCTGACCCCGCGCGCCGCCCCGGCGATCGAAGTCGCGGGCAAGGAAGGCAGAAGCGCCGACGACGAAACCGGTGCCAGATGGTACGTGCAGGCGCAGGACCCGCTGAACCATGCCGCTCCGTTGGTCAAGGACGTTGTGAACGGCGCGGCGGTCGAGCTGCGCCAGGCTTTCGGCAATCAATGGAATGCCGCGGTCAGCAGCGTCGAACTCGCCGTCTCGGTGCCCGAACAGCACCGGTTCCGCGCGGCATTCAATGGCGAGATGCGCAACTGGCTGCACCGCGCCGATCTTCGCGGGGAACTCAACCCCCATTACCGCAGCTACGCCGAGACCGGGGAGGGGCCGTCGCCCGACATCGCCCTAGCAGTGGCCGATGCCGAAGGGAGGATCGTCCGGTTCTATTCCACGCGCGACCGCAGCACCTATTTCGGCAAGATACCGCTCGATCGCGCTGGATCCTATCGCTGGGACCAAGAGCAGATCCAGCTCGCCTCCATCGGCAAGATCGGTGCAGCGCTGCTTTTCGCGCGGCTCGGCATCGACCCTGCGCGGGTGGTCGGGGCGATGGCAAAGTCGGACACCAAGGAGGTCGAACACCAGCTGGAAATGGCGCTGTCGGCAAGCCGGATGGCGGCGCGGCGCAGCGGCAGGGTGCCCCCCGACGTGGTCCCAGACCTGCTCCGCCAACTGCGCTGGTCGAACCGGTCAAGCTACAGCCGCAGCGGCGGCATGGAAAGCCCGGCTAGGGCGTTCAGCCGGGGCACGGTAGCCGCTTCGCCGCGCACCGTGCATCACGACGTCTCGGCGCTGCTCGCCGCCTTCATGGGCCAGTCGGGGCCGGTGCGCGCGCCCACGCTGCTGAACCGCATCACCTATCTAGAATATGCCGGGGGCGGGCCGGGCGGCCGGTATGGCCCGACCCTCGCGCGGCTGCCTGACTACCAGGCCGTGAACTACGGCGCGGCGAACTTTCGCCCGGATCGCGACGTGCTGGCCCCACTGCGCGGCGAGGCGCTGCTCGCCGGCCGGGCCGAGCCGCTGATCCGCAAGGCATTGGGCTCTTCAAGCTCGACCATTCTACCAGACCGGCTATTGCCGCGCCGCGATCGACAGGCTGTCTACCAGTTGTTGCGCGCGCCGTTCTGCGCGCCGAATGGCACGCTTTCGACGTTGCGCGACTGGTGCGATCGCAGCATCGTGTTGTTTGGCAAGACGGGCACCCACGACATCACCGACGATTACTACAAACGTCGGCTGAACCTGCGCCGCTTTCGCAAGACCGGTGTGGTCAACGCATTGTGGATCGCGGGCGGCATCCAGCTGCGCGACCGGCGCGCCTATTCGTTCGTGCTGATGGTCGCGGGCGCCGACACCGCGCACCCATTGACGATTCCGCGCGACGCCAAGGGCAAGGACGTGGAGGGCGGCCGGCTCGCGCCGCTCCTGGGCATGATCTTGCGCAACCTCGAAGGTACCGGAGCGCCCGTCGCGGCGCGGGAAGGAAACTAAGATGACTAGACTGTTCAGGCGCCTGTTAGCCGGCGGCGATGTGCAGCGCGTGCTGCTGCTCGGTGCGCTGCTGATCATCCTGCTGGTCACCGTGGTAACGGGGCTGCTGTTCCTCAATCTGGGCGCTTTTCCGGCGATCGCCATTGCCGTGGTGATTGTCGCGGCGCAGCAGTTTGCACTGGCGACGGTGGTGTCTTCGGACACGCTGCCGGCGGATAATGCGACGTTGCGCAAAGCCTGGCTGGGTTTCCTGGGGGTGCTGGCGACCATCGCGGTGGCCGTAGCCAGCGTCGGGTGGTGGCACGCAATCGGCGGCGAAGCGGCGGCGCGGGTGGAGCTCGACCAGCGCGTCAGCGACCGCCTAGCGCCGCGGCAGGCTGCGCTGGACATGACGGTGGAGGCGGCGGTGAACGCGTTGAACCGGCTGTCGCGCGACGCCGACGATCTTGCCGCGCGCGCGGAGAGCGCCGGCGGGACCTGCGCGCGGGCCGGGCGGGGAGCGGGGCCGCAAGTGGGCCTGCTGAGCGATGCCGCCGAACGCTATGCAGCGCTTACGCAAGGCACGCAGCAGAACGCCGACCAAATCAGGGCTGCGCTGGCTGTGCTGGCCGATCCCGAAGCGGCCGAGGACGGACGCGAGGCGATCCGGGCTGCCACGGCGGAAATCCGCCGCAACGCGAATTCGCTGGTCGACGACAGCCAGCGTTTTGGCAGTGGCACGCCGTTTCGCGATACGATCGCGCAAACCTCCACCGCTTGCGCCAATCCGCAGTTGGCGCAGGCCATCCAGGACGCGGCCGCCGCACTTGCGCGACTGGAAAAGCAAGCGCTCGCCGCCGCCGACGCGCCGCGCGCCGATGCCTTGGTGCCGCAAGGCGAGGTCCGCTTCGGCGCGGCATTCGGCAAGTTCGAGATCATCGCCATAGTGATCGCTGCGCTCTTACAGTTCGGGATCTTACTGTTCAGCCTTCCCCGCCGGCCGCCTGCGGCCGAGGCGCCGCCGCCGGTCGCAAGCCATCCGGTGCCCGTTCCGCCGCCGCCGCTGGCGCCGGCCGAGCCGGATGCGCCAGCTCTGGCCCTGCCACCCCCGGAAGTACAAGCGCAGGCCGACACGGACGGCGAAAACACGCAGGACCCGCCTCACGATGATCGATAACACCGCTGGCATCTCCTCCCGCCCGACCAGCACCGGCATCAAGCGGGTGCTGATGGCCCCGATCGACTATTTCATGCAGGCCACCGCCGGCCCGGCGGCGGCACTGTTCCGTTGCATGCTGGGGCTCGCCTGGCTGGGCACGGCTAAGGGGTTGATCAACTATTTCCTGTCGGGTCGCATCCTCGATGGCTGGGAATGGCTGTTCCTGCTGTTCCTGATCCTGCTGTTCACTTTCGCCTTCATCGTGGTGATGGTCTACGCAATCGAGGCTGCTTTCGACGCGCAGGAAGGCATCTCCAGCTTCCGCGAACTCGTCACACGCGGGGCGTGGATCGGCATTTACCTGATCACCTTCGGCGTCTCAGTGTCGTTCTCTTTCGCGTTCTGGTGGGAACTGCTGCAGGCCGAGGAGCAGACGAAGTCGCGTACCCGTGAGGATTTCGAGCTGATCCAGCGGGCGGTGACCAATGCCGATCAACGGATCACCTCTGCCAAACGGTCAGCGATGCTGACCTCGGCCTATTTCAGCGACTTGTCGCAGAAGGAAGAGCGCGAGGGCGGCAGTTGCAGTAACCCCTCGGGCAGTAGCTATGGCCCTATCACACGGATGCGCGCCGAGGAGGCGCAGGAGGCCAAGGGCATCTCGGAACGGATCGACGCCTTCGCGCAGGCTGCGAACGAGCAGATCGCGCCTGCGCTGTCTGCGGCGAAGGCCGCGCAGGCCGCCGGCCGGTACCAAGATGCGCAGGCTTTGCTCGCCCAGGCGGCCTCAGGAGCGGACACGTCGAGCGATCAACTGCGCGGACTGGTTCCCGAAGTGCGCCAGCGCGCTATACCCTTCACCGCAGTCGGCAGCGAACCGGGCGACAGTCGCGCACCGGGAACCGAGGTGCTGTGCCTGCATGCGGGCAGCGCCCAGCAGTACCGCCGGCTCGCCGACATCCTCCAAAGTCTGCCCCGGGTGGGGATGCCGCGCCAGGACGTGTTCACCGGCGCGCGGGCGACGACCGAGGCGATCTCGCGCCTGCTCACGCCGCTGCGCCTGACCGCGGTCCTGCCCGGTGCCAAGCCCTCACCGATGCAGCCGGGCGACTTCATCCCGCTTGTTATCGCGCTGCTGGTCGACCTGACCCTGTTGATCATTGGCCTGATGCGCGGCGACAAGCGCAGGCGGGGGCAGCGAATCGACGACATCGCCGCCGAGCGCGCACGGCTGACGGCCGCGATCGAGCATCAGTTTCAGGGCGATCTCAACCGGCTGATGATCGACTATGGCGGCAGCCTCTATTTCGTCGTGCCCGGCAGGCTCGACGCGGCCGAGGTCGAGCGCGCTACGATCCTGCTGTTCCTTCGCAGCTTCGACCGCTGGTTCAGCCCGGTGGTCGAATACCGGCTGCCGCGCCTGTTCCCGTTCCGCCTGGCGATGGACGCCGTCGCCCGCCGCCGCCTGCACCGCCGCCGTACCGACGAGGACAAAGCGGCTGACGAGCCGGGCATGCTGAATCAGGCCGCCTCGCCGCCGCCAGCCGGCGCGATCCCATGGGAGACGGGCGGCGACTTCCACTGGTTCCGGTTCAATCGCCGCTTCGCCGACACCTTCCTCGCTTACCTGGGCGCCTATGTCGACCAGGCGGGTGGCGGCGATCCCTTTGCCAATCCGCCCGAGACGCGGCGTGAAGCCTATTTCGCGCGCGATAGGGCCGAGCGCGAAATCCGCGATCGCGAGCGGCGCGAAGCAGAGGCGGTGCGTGCGGCCGAACGCGACCATCGCTCGCGTAAGAGCCAGATCGAACGCGAGGCGCAGGAGCACGCGACCGAGGCGCTGGCCGAGATGGGCGAAGCGCTGAGCGAAGCCGCGCGCGCGCTCGCCCGAGCGGAAATGGAGGCGCGGATCGCCGAGATTCAGCAGCAAACCCGCCGCGAGGCAGCGCGCAAGCGTCGCGCCGATCGTGGCGACCGGATGCCCTCGCCGGCGAAGGGGGAGGAGGAGTGTTCCAATAACAAGCCCACCGACGACGCTGCCACCGAGACATCCAATGCCAAGGATGCCCAGCCGTTTGAACCGGACGAGAGCCCCCGGCCGACCGCCGCCAACGGTTCGGTGCCAAGCGACCTTTTCCCTGAACCGGAAGGCGAACCGCCCGCGGATGAGCCCGAGCGCCAACCGACCGCAGAGCCCGTCGCGTCCGAGGCGTCGCCGTCGCCGAAAGATGCCGATCCGGACCCGTCAGCGGATAGTTCCAGGCTCGTGAATGGCGAACAAGGACCCGATTCACAGCCTTCAAGAACCGAGCGTCCACAGCCCGGTGCGTAAATGGGACAAGTCGAGAAACCGAATGTTTCTTCAGCGACTTATTAACCACCTATTTACCAAAATTCGGCATTTGTCGGATCGGAGGTTTGACTATGCTCGAGAATCAGAAATTCATTCCCGATAGTCAATCGGCGACGCCGCAACTGTCGCTTTCGATGCAGCGCGTTTCGGTTGGTGATCTCCAGCTCTTTCCGGAGGGGCGGACCGCGCGCCTCGCAGCGTTCATGCTGCCGGCGGACGGCGCCGATCTCGACGCAGTCTGGCGCGAGTTGCCAGCACTGGCAAAGGTCGGTTACAGCGTCCACGGTATAATCTTCGGGAATCTCCCCGCAGCCAAGGCCGCGGTCCTGCGTGCGGATTTTGACGCCGCGTTTGGCGAAGGTAGCTTCACCGCCCATGTCCGCTCGGACCGCATCGGCAAGCAGAGGCCCGATCGCGCCGCGATCTACGTCCGCTCGGCTTTCGCTTGGATGGGGGGATCAATCGGCAAGCCCTCGCGCATCGGGGAAGCTGTCAGCCACGCCTATTCGACGATCGAGCTCGGCCTCTGCGCTTTCGGCAACTGCTATCGCCGTGCTGCGGCGATCCATTGAGATCGCACAGCAAACGGCAAGGTCGATTATTCGATGATGTCTCCATCTCGGTTTTCATGAGCGGCGATCTATGCCCGGAAGTTGGATAGTCTTTGCCCTTGGGGACTGTTCGGTGAGCAGCCAAGCATAAGAAAGTGCGGATCACTCCAGTCTCGATGCGCTCACGACCGTTTGATTATTTTGCTGATGCCGTAAACCGTCAGCATTGAGGCGCCCAAGGTCAGCGCAGAGAATTTATCCATGTAATTGTCCACGCGGATAATCGGGTCACACTGGGCCTCCACGCTGGTTTCGGTCGCGGTGTGAATCAGCTCTGGCGGATGGAGGCTCAGTTCCAGCGCATCAAGCTTCATGTCGCAAACTTGGCCCTCAGCCTGCGCTTCCAGACCGTCCTTGATTATGTCCGCGGCATGGTCATGCATTTCCATCTGCGCGCGACGCCGTTCATCCTGCTCGACCGCCTGAGCAAACAGCGCTGCCTCGCTGCTCGCCTCGGTGCTGCCGGTTACGGCGCCGGCCCCCGCAGCGCCGGAGGGGGGAGCCAGTCGCTGCGTTCATGATTAGCTTCAGGCGGGGCATCAGGTTGCTCGGGTGCTTCGGCCGCCGCGGCATTAAAGGTTTCGGTCACCGTTTCCGGCGATACGCTGTCACCGCCACTCTCGCTGCCTGCTGTGCCCGCATCGCCTACTTCCAGCGGTGCCTCGGCAGCCGCGGCATTGAACGCCTCGCTCACCGTTTCAGGCGAACCGCCACCGTCGCTTCCAACCTCGCCGGTCTCGACCGGTGCTTCAGCCGATGCCGCCGCGTTGAAGTCGGCGCTGGTTTCGCCGCTATTTTCCCACCAATTGCTGGCATCACCCGCCGCGCTCTGTTCGGCGGCGACAAACCTGCTATCGATCGGCTCGCTTTCGGGCGGATCCCAGCTTTCGGGTTCGGGATCTCTTTCGCTTGCGAGATCTACCGACGTTTCAAACGGAGCCTCGGGGGCAGCTTCAGCGGTTTCCGGCGGTGCTTCGGCTGGTGTTTCGATGCTGGCCTCGGGTGCGGACGCAGGCGGCTCGGGCATTTCTTGAAACTCAGGCATGCGCCCCATCCTTTCTAAAAGAATTCGTCAAACGGCCGGGCCTCGGGTCCGGAGGTGCCTGATAGCGGCAAATGCAGCAACAACGGCTGTTCCAGCCCCTCCTCAAATAGCACGAAATTGACGCGCCCTGGAATAGTATCGCGCGGTTTGTCGACCTTGAGCAAGGTCACGTAGCGCTTCTGGGCTTCGGTAAAGTTCATCGCCGCCCCTAGGGAGTCGCGATCATCCTTGGCCGCCAGACGCAGCATGATCTTGAGGCTAGTGTTCTTGACCGCCTCCGGGACAATTTTGGATGGAATTTGCTCGACGATCGCCAGTCCCTGCCCAAAGGCACGGATCTCGGCCAGCATGTCGACAAACAGGCCAACCGACTTGCCGCGCGCGCCTTCGCCGACTTGCTCGGCGCCACGGCTTGCCGTCGCTTGATTGGCCAAAAGTCGATGCGCTTCTTCAATAATGAGCAAATGCCGCAGGACTTCGGCAAGAGGTTGCCCGGTTTCGCGCGCTAGCAAATCCTCCGCTTGCCGATACTCGAAAATATATGTCATCAGAAACGCCATCGCGAGCGCTTTCTGGTCGGCGTCCGGCACTGCATCGAGCTCGACGACGGTTGGCCAAGTAAGCAGGTCGCGCGCGAGCAGGTCGTAATAGGCGGGATCGGGACGATTGCCGTTCTTGCGATAAAAGTGGCGATAGGCAGCGTCGGCAAGCTCGAAACTGGTACCCAGGATGCCCAGTGACAGATTTTCGAAGCGGCGCCGGAAAATGTCACGCATTTCATGAGCGCGGCTCTGCCCGACAGCCGGCGCTGAAAATTCCCGATCGACGAACGGCCCGGTAATGAAGGCTTTGAAAGAGGCGTAAGAGGGGAAGATGGCGCCATCAGCGCGGATCGACCCCATATGGGGCCCGCCGCGATCGAATTTGCCAAAGCCGCAACAGCCGTCTTTACGCATCCCAGTATAATATTCGATCAGCCCCTTCTCGACCAGCATCGCGGTCACCGGTTCCATCGGGAACGCCGCTTCGAAGCAGGACTTCAGATAAGAAGCGTGGCGCGCGATGCTGATGCCCTTGGGGACGCGCAGCGGATCGAAAGCGAGGAAATCCTTGCCGGGACCTCCGGTGGGTGCACCTTCGAAGTTGCGCCGTCGGATTTTGGGAATGACGTTCTCCAACCGGCCGAAATATTCGGTTTTGACGGGCTCAATGACGAGAAACGGCACGCGCAGCCGGATCAGTTCGCGCACAAGGAACATCGTCGCAGTAGTCTTGCCCGATCCGGTACTGCCGACGATCAAAGCGTGTTTGGTCAGATCAGTCGGATTGATGGCGTGCCACGCGGTGTTGGCCAGCGGCTGGTCGTCACGGGACAAGGGCGCACCCGGACGCTGCACCATGCCGAGCCGGAGCTTGTCGGCAGGTGGTGGCGCAACCGCGCCGTCAGCGCCAGCGGCAGGCAGAAACGCAATGCTCGGCACGGTGAACGGCGGCACCGGCTCCGTCTCAAAGCCCGGCAACCCCTCATCATCCGCGAAAGGCAAGCGGACCAAGTCATGCGCTTCCTCTAAGGTGAACAAATGCGGCAGCCGCAGCAGGAAATCAAAGGCTTCGGCGGCGTCTTCAGCGCTCACCCCGGCTTCGCGCATATCGCTGGCAAGTCGTTCATATTGCCTTTCACGCTGCGCGTCCGACCACGCTGCCGGGCTGTCGATATCGGCATCGGCAAGCGCTATTCCAGCGATCGATCGACGCGGCTGGACGACTTGGAAACCTTGGAAGCCGCCAAATTGCGATGCAACGACATTCGCCAACCCGATCACCGCGCCATGATTGGTGCCGCCGACCCGGATGGATGCGCGGCACAAATGTCCGCGCGGCAACGAAAACCGGTCATAAGCGGAGCGCAGCGACTGGACACTGGCGAAACCCGCACTGACCAGATGCCCGACAAACTGATCGAGAAAGCGCTTCCAGCCGAGCGCCTTAATCTGGTTTTCCTCATGCTCGAACGGATCGACTGGGTGGAGCGCGACCGAAATGACCAATGGCGAGCCGCCCTGGACCGCCTGGAACAGGCTTTTCGCGCGCGGACGATGCTCGTCAAGCGGGCCTGGCAAGGGCAGGCAGAAGCGCTCGGTCAGCAGTTCAGAAAAGTCGGTGTCGAGCCGCGGTAGAAAGCGCAGCCCGTCACCGACAGGGATCATGTCGAAGATAGGGGTTTCGCCCTCTGCAGACCGGCGCTGGATATCAGGCGATGGCACTGGCAGATCAACAAATTCGAGCCGACGCACCACCCGAGCGATACGTAGCGACATTGCGTCGATTGTCGTGTCAGGCTCAACCTTGCGCCACCGAAAGCCCGGCGGCAGCATTGCTTCTGCTTGCTCGATCTGCGCCAGCGCCGCAATATCGGCGCTGGCATAGAGCCGCAGCGAAATCTCGGTTCGCTCCAAATGGGCGATGCGCAGTTCTGCAGTCGCACCAAGTCCGCGAACGAGATGCAGCGCGACGTGATTCCAGAAAGCGCGTTGGCCGATTGCTGAATCGAATAGCCGCGCGTCGAGATTCTCTGCGTCGAACCGAGGCGCGGAGAGCAGTTGATACTCGGCAATGACTTCAGATGACTTCGTCAGCGTCGTCATCGTCGTTCAACTGGTAGCGGACGGAAATCGGCGTAGGCCGCGGCTGACCTTCGAGCCGTTCGCGGGGCTTGGGAAGATGCGGGGTCACGCGCCGCGCGATGACTTGGCGCCGCTCTTCGCGCGACAGGCTGCCGGTGCCGACAACTTGGATCTCGATCGCGTGTGCATGCTGGGTCTCAACCTTAAGCGCTTCCTCGTGACGCGCTTCTGCCGCTTCTGTCAGCGCCTTTAAATCCTTACGCACCGCAGCGAGCTTGGCAGCGCATTCCTTTGCCCGGCCAATCAGCGTGGTAGCCGTAGTACTCAGTTTCAGTCCGATCAGTTCGAGGACACGGTGTGCGTCATCGACTTGCGCGGCGCCGGCACGCACGCCCTGTTCACCAGCCTGATCGATTTGTACGGCCAGCTCGGCAAGCCACGCTGCTTCAAAGCCGGAATCTGCGAGACTGGTCACGTCCGCAAGGGTGTGGAAACGGTCTTCCTGTGCCTTAAGTTGGGTCCGGAACCCCTCGACATCGGTGATCGCGTTTTGAAGCCGCGCGGCAGTATATTCGACAAGCCGCTCGGTATCAGCATTAGCGGCGGCACGCAGAAAGCGCGCGTTGTCCGGCAAGTCGTCGCAAAGCGACGATGCCTTGCGGACTTCCTCAGCGATCGACCCGAGCTGTTTTTCCGTAAGCGCCCTAACCAGCACGGTGTTTAGGGCATCGCGCGCGGCCCGCGCCATCCATCCCTGGAGGTCCGGGTTCTGAAAGAACAGATTATGCGCCGCTTCGAGCGCGCGCCGGTTGAACTTGCTGCCCGGTTCCATTCGCGAAGTCAGCATGAGTTGCCCGACGGTCGCACTGAGCGCGACATTGCCGCCAGCATCGGTGACATCGAGCTGATGCAAAATCGATTGCGATAAGCGGCTGAGGTTCCAGATGGACAAGGTCCGGTCGTGGATCGGCAACTGGAGCTGCTCATCGGCCGAGTCGACGAGGATCCAGTTCTGCGCATTCTGGGTGCGGGTCAGCACGAGCAGTTGCGCCTCACCGCGGTCGAAACAGAGAAAACGCTGTGCGCGGGCACCCTGACCAAGTGGGTTGTACACGACTGTCGCTGGCGCAGTAGCCTTATCGCCAGCAGTCACGATAATGCTCTGCTTAGGACGCGGCCCAAGCAAGGTGGCGATGGCGGCAATAACGCCTGCAAGCAGGATCGCGGAGCCTGTGACATACCAATCTGGTGACGGCATCGCCCCTACCGAATCGCCTGATACAAACAATAAGTCGATGCCGAGCGGCAACAAGCCGACACAGGCACCCCGCAGGCCACTGCTATCGTTGAGCCGGTCATTGGCCTCCCAGGCGCGCGCAAGCAAGGCTGCATAGGCAATGCCGACAAAAGGCGGAATTAGCACGAGCATCAGCCGCACCGATTCACCACCGGACAAATCGCGCGCCGGAACAGTCGCGATCAATGCCAGGGCAGCGAGCCCTGCGGCAAGCCCGGCCCAGATTCGACCAAGTGGTTCCTCCAAGCCAGCGGGCGCACCAGCAATCGTCAAGGGATTGCGTCGACCGCCGATATTGGTCACTCCACTGTCGCGCAGCATCGAAAAACTGAGCCACAGCGCCAGTGTCTGCACGGCAAGCATAACGAGCGCGAGCGGCATGCCATCTCCAACTGACGCAAGCCAAGGAGAGATTAGGGGACGGATAAGTCCTTGTCCGGCGAGGCTGGCAACAATGTCACAGATGGTGAATGCAAGCAGCGCCATACCAAATAGCGACGATTGCGGCTGGCTGCCCTTTTCGAGCGCAGCCTTCAGCCCGGAAAGTTCAACGACAACACCCATTAGCGCTCCCGCCAGCAAGCGGCACAATACCGCTCTGTCTCAAAGGTTATCCGTAACTTCCGACGCCCAAACCGACGACGAATCCAAGATATTTCTCGGCTATAGACATGCCGGTTGAGACCCAATCGGGCAACCTAGAAAAGCGCCCTAGGGCTAGGTTGGGACTCTATTTAGACCACTCTGCGACTACGGCAACGAACGCGGCGAGATAACGGGCGTCCACCAAAAGTGAGCCGCGCCTAATTTCGAAAGCACATATGATCGCGCGAAAGCCGGCGGCGAGGTAGCATCTGGCAGTGATGGCGATCAGTTCCGCATGCGCGCGACGAAGTCGCGAATATTCGCCAGCGGAATGATCACATGCTTGCCGTCATCGCCATCCAGTTCGAGGGGTTTGCCCATAGCGGTCGTCGTTGCGACCGGACAGCGCTCTAGCTTGCCAATCGCGCTATTGAGCGACGTGCCTGCCGGGCGCGCCCATCCCCGCCACACGCCTGGCACCGAAGGATCAGTGGGATCTATGGAGCGGACGAGCTTTCGCAGATCGTTCTGGGCGACCACCTGCCCTTCGCACAGGATGATTTGATTCTTGCGGGATGTGAGTTTCCCGGTGAGCGTTTTGGTGATCATCGTGCCGTCTGACTGGCGCTCGTCATATTCGACATAATCGCGATAGATCGAGAGCGCCTTGCGCACATTGAGCCGGCTCCCCGACCAGCTCACCGTGGCAACGCGCTCGTCGACATCGCCCGAGATCAGCAGCCGGTCCTTGATCTGGGATGCCGACAGAGTTTCGCGCGACAGGATCGCGGCGACCATCGAAACGATCGGCGCGGCATAAGAGGTGCCATTGCGCGAGACCTTGATCACGTGATTGCTGGCATCGAGGCTATAGGTCGGAATGAGGCAGCCGGGCGCGAGCAGGTCGAGCTCTTTGCCCTTGCGGCTGAAATAGAGCAGTTTCCCGCTCGGATCATGGGCGCCGACGCTGATCAGCACGGCCGCCCCCTGATTGCCGCCAAGCGATCCGGGCCAACTCAGCGTCGCCGGGGTGAAGTCCTGCTGCCCAGATGCGACATTGCCCGCAGCGGTCACGAGCAGCACCCTTTTGGTGTTCGCGATCAGGCGAATGAAATCGTCCCTCTCGCGCATCGCGGCCACGCTGGCATTGACGATCTTCACGTCGTTATTGACGGCCACGGAGAAGGCGTGCCGAATCGCGCCGACGTTCAGATAGGGACGACCGTCGGTCGCCGTTCCGGCAATACTGGCGAACGTGAGCTTCGGCCGCGGGAGCTCGCTCGGGTCGACGGTCAGGAACCGGGCACCCAGCAAGATTGCGGCCACTTCACCGCCATGCGGCCGTGAGGGCAGATCACCCGGCGGGTTGGCATCCATCCTGGCCGGTTCGACAGTGTTGATACCCGGATAGACGGCGAGCGATTCGGGGTCGGGTCCGGCAAGACGGCCGAACGCATCGCCGGGGATCGCCGGCGGCCCCATCGCGGGATCATAGCCCGTATCGATGAGGAGGATCTGCGGCATGGGCAGGTTGGCTGCAAGATTAGCGGGGCGCTTCGTGCGAAGATCCTCCAGCGCCTGATGGAGTGCTGCCATCGGCAAGGGCCAGTCCGCAGAATCCGCGCCCTGACATTCTCCGGGCAGGAGTGTCGCATCGTCGATCAGCTCGGCAAGCGTTGCGTCGGACGAAGAGGCGCCATCGATTTCAGCAACAAGAGCCTTGGCCTCTTCCAGCGAAAGGTCATCGCGGATGGGTACGGTTTCGACACGCTCTTCGGGAACGACGTTGACCACGTCCTGGGGGTGGAGGTTGAGACCCTTCATCTGGGGATTTTCGCGTAAGAAAAGCCTTGCCATTTCGGTGGCCAGAAAGCCGCGATCACTTCCTGCCTGGCCGCTACCCGCGAACTGACGTAGGGTGCTGAGCGGGCGCGCTGTGATCGCGCGGGCTGCGGTCAGCGCTTGGTGAAGCGCATTGGCATCGAGGGGCACATTCTGCTGGTCATATTGTTTGGCGATCGGCGTTGTGCCGACGGCCCGCGGGATCGCGGCGACTTTCAGGCAATAGGGAAAGGCAAAGGTCACGCCAGGAGCGCTTTGCTCAAGATCTTCGGCGGTCAGTGACGGCTTGGCTATCCGATTTTCATGGACGAGCGCGGCCACATAGGCAGGATCGACGATCCCGCAGCGCTGTTCGATGAGCTGCCGGACCGACTGGCCGCTGGTGAGGGTGATCGACGATGGCGCACCGATCCGCGCGAGCATTTTGACCGCAGCGGGGCTGTAGCCCATACGCACGTCGAGCAGGGGGAGCGGTGTCGACGCGGCGACTGCCGTGGCGAGGAGCGCAGCCGCGCTAAATGTGGCAATCCGCAGGCGCATCAGCATGATCTTTATCCACTAGACAGATTTCGACCGGGATAACCGCGCCGGTTTTCGGGTCGCGCTGGCGACCAGCCCAGTCCTCGAAGAAGACGATCGTGGGGCCATTGGCCAGAGCCGTGAAGCGAGATAGGTCATTCTGACCGGAGATCGCCGCTGAGGCGACGCCAACCACTCTGCGCGACGACCCTACCCCCGGCTGATAGGCGGCACCGCCGGAGTCTCCGGCGCAGACTGAAACCCCGCCCGTCGTGAAGAACACCGCTTTCTGCGCGGTAGCATCTTTCACGACACTGGTCCCTTCGTAGAGCACCCCGCTAACGCCACCCCGCGAGATGCAGCCAAATCCTAGCAGCGAAAGCCGTGTGTCGTCGGCCGGCTTCAGCTTGAGGTCAATCGTCTCAAAATCTTGTCCAGCCGCCAGCACGATCCTGGCGGCCGTAAAACAAAGGGCTATGTCATAATTGCTGTTGTGGAACGGATGAGCCTCGCATTGCACGGCGATGCCGCTGGCCTTGATGGTGCCGTTCGCAGCCCCTCGGATGCAGTGCTCCGCCGTGAGGAGAACCTGCGGGCCGATGGCGGTGGCGGTACAATGCTCGCCGGAAGTGGCGGTGAACACGAACGTGGCGGGCCAGTTGGCCATGATCGCCTTCGATCCACCGATGATCTCCGGCGACGCCTCGGTCGCATCGGCGGGCTGGGTGAATTCGAGCGGTTGCGCGTAGGCTTTGATTGAGGAGATGCACAACAGCAGGATCGCGAGGGCGCGCCTCACGACCCCGCCTTTGCCTTGGCGAGCGCACGCTCGGCTTCGACCATGCGGGCTTCGGCCTCAAGCGAGGTAATGCGTGCATTGGTCACACCGGTCTGCGCGTCATATTGAGCTTTGACCGCAGCCTGGTCAGCGTGAGGGTCTTCCGCGCGTTTACGCTGTGTCTCGGCAAGATCAAGCTGAAGCTTGGCTACCGCCACTTGATTGGTCAGGTCTTTGGCCTGGCTCGGGCCGAGCGTGGCTTGGATCGCTTCGATCTGCTGCTGGGTCTGGAGCGCGGTGAGCTGCTCGCTCGCGAGCTGCTGCGGCGTCTTGGTCAGGCCCTCTTCCGCCTTGGCCAGATCAGCCTTCGCTTTCGCGAGCGTCGTCGCATTGGTGATGCCCGCAAGCTCGGCGCCCTTCTTGGCTTTCACTACCTTGCCAGCTTCATCGACCGTTGAGCCGACGGCGTTGGCAGCCGCCAGTGCCGCCGCATTGTCGCGCTTGAGGCCCGCGGTTAGAAGGCGCCCCTGATCATCGAAAGTCGCCGAGACGCTACCCGAGGCGAAAGCCGGGCTTGAGAACGAAATGTTGAATACCGTGCCGAGCTGGGCGATGGCGCCGTTGACCTTAGCGATCGGCTCCGATCCCGATCCATCGCCGCATTCCTGATTGGCCTCGCAGATCAGGAATGTTCCAGCGGCGGGCACCCTATAGCGCAAGCCGGCTTTAGGATGGCTCGACCCGGCAGAGGGCTTGTCGCTTCCATAGCTTCCCCGGCGAACGAGATGGAGGGCGATCGGAGCACGCACGGAACGGTAATAGACAGCATTCACAAGATCGTTATCAAGCTGCGCGAGTCGGATTCCGCATGCCGACCCAGCGGCTTTACGACATTCCGTCACATCGACTGCGGGATTGAGCTCGGGATAGCGCGCCCGAAAGGCTTCGGGGCTCATCCCGAGCTGATAGGCAGCGCCCCGTTCGCCTTCGATGATAAGATGGATTTTGTTATCGTCACCGGTATCTTCCCAGGTCTTGGTCTGATCGCGGGCTATGACGCCGCGAATGGCATCTCCCTTGAACCATTTGTCAGCCGTTCCGATCGGCAGCGGATAGGCTGACCAGGCATGGAAAGTGCTGCTGTCATCGGGCCATGTCGCGGTGCGCCTGTCGGTAAGCCAGGCCTGCGCATCGCTCGAAGCCTTAGTGATCGCGTCGAGCTGCTTCTTCGCTGCTGCGTTGGCCTTGGTGCGCGCTTCGATCTGGGTCCGCAGCTTTTCAGTCGGCTTGGTGGCGAACTGCGCGGTGAGCACGGCAAGCTTGGCGTTTGCTTCATCGAGCGCGTCGGTCGCCGCCTTAATCGGCTTCTTGTTTGCTTCGATGAGCGCCAGATTGCTTACCGCGTCATCCTTGCACATCTGCGCCTTGCCGGCCTTATCGCTGACAGGGATCGGAATGCCCGACGCCAGCAGAACGACCTTTCCGGCGGTGGCGGCCACCGAGGCGATGACATCGCCGGTCTTGTCGACGGTCGAAGCGTTGAAGGCAACGAGCCGACCATCCTTGTAGGTGATGGATATGTCTGAGGTTTTGAAAGCCGAGATCATCGACTCTGGATCGATGACATAGACCTGCTCGCCATCCGGTGCGAGGAGCGCGGTGATGGTCGCCTCGGTCTTCACCTCGGGCACCTTGTCGGCGTCACATGAGATCAGGGTGCGCTTGAGCTCGATCTGATATTGGGTGAAATCCAGCATATAGGCATAGCCGGAGCGCGATCCGGTGGAGTCCGGACCGTGCCGGTTCACTTCGAGATGCGTGCAGCCCGAGACAAGCGTGGCTGACAGAGCGGTGACGCCCAGGAATCGTAATTTCATCTTTGCTCCCCCTCAGCAATAGCGCAGCAGAATGACACCTGCTAAGAAACGGTCAACCCGGCTAATTGCGGAACAGAAACCGTTTTGGTGCCAGCCGGAATAATTCAAAAGAATTTGTTTGCTACCTTGAAACCGCTTGATTCAATTGTCACGGTAGCTCGTCCTGCTGAGCAGGACCTCGTCGAATAGGCGCCTGATCTCGATAATGTCGATGCTGCTATTCGCGTCGATCAGGGCGATATCGAGATCGCGGTATCCCACCTTCCCGGGCTTCGAATAGCGGTCGTTGGCCCGGGCCTTCGGGAGGATCGCAACATATTTGGGAAGGATGCGTAGCAGAAATTCGGGGATCGCCGAGCGGGAAAGGGATCGGGCAAGCTTCAACAAGGAAGCGCGGCAGCGTTACCTTGCTTTCGCGATGTCGCCTGACGCGCATTGGCCGGGAAATTTCCGTGACCTCGCGGTCAGCGTCACCCGGATGGCGACGCTCTCGCCCAAGGGCCGCATCGATCTGGATTGCGTGGATACCGAGATCGGCCGGTTGAAGCGGCTTTGGTCAGGCCAGACGGATAGCGACGCAGGCATGCTCGCCACATTGCTCGATCCGGCGGCGCTCGCGCAGATCGACCCGTTCGATCGGGTTCAGTTGGCGGAAACCGTTCGCGTCTCCCGGGCCAGCCGTTCGCTTTCGGAAGCAGGGCGCGCTCTCTTCTCTGCATCCCGCACGCTCAAAGCCAAAGCAAATGACGCGGACCGGCTTAGGAAATATCTGTCCCGTTTCGATCTGGATTGGGCGGCCGTCACCGGAGGGTGGAAGAATGCGTGCCAGACCACCCGAAGGCCTTTCCCGTGTATCCAACCATGTATCCGCAGAGCCTGTATTTGGGTGTTATCCCCGCTATAGACCTGTATAATGAGAATGGCAGAAAATGGCGCGTTTTCGCCATTTAGATATTTCTGTGTAATATTATGATGGCATACGGCAACTATGTTACGCCGCTTTACACCGAGAATGTCGGCGGTTCGAGCCCGTCATCGCCCACCAGTTTTGCGGGACAAAGCCCCGCAAAAACTTTCGCGCATCAGCGGCAGCAGATAATCAAACCGCCTGCGTATCGTTCATCCTGTAGCAAGCATCGCTGCGGCACCATTCGCCCATGCCTTTTGCAGCCCTTATTGGCGGCACCATCGCGCCTGCCCTGCTGATGCTGTCGCCCTTTGCGGTGATGGCGGCGAGCGATTGTGCCGACTGGAAGCCTGCAGCCAAGGCGGTGCAGGGTGGCAAGGATATGCCTTGCAAAAGGCCGCGCCTGCCGCTGATGTAGGCGCTTGTCCCATATTGCAGCGCAGCGCCACCGCTGCTAGGTCCGCGATCATGATCCAGCCGCCTGAAATCATCCGAGTCTCCAAGTCCCGCGTCTCCTGCGACGGTTCGGACGATATACCCGCCGCGCTCGGCCATCCGCGCGTGTTTCTGGAAATTGACGAGCATGGCTATGTCGATTGCGGCTATTGCGACCGCCGCTTCGTGCTGGCGGGCGGCGTTGCCGATACCGGCGACGTCGGCAACCTGCCCGACATCGCTTCGGGTGCCAGCCTCTAACTTTTCCTTTGGGCCTGGATGATGTCGTCCCTATATCGGTGGCATGACCGATCTAACCGCCCAATTTACCGACGCCCGTGGCCTGCTCTATCGCCCCGGCCTGCTTGATCCCGATGGCGCGCGCCGCGTGACCGCCGATGCGCTCAAAAGCTGCGACGATGGCGAACTCTATCTGCAATATCGCGCCAGCGAGAGTTTCGGCTTTGATGACGGACGGCTGAAAACCGCCGATTATTCGACAGATGCCGGGTTCGGCCTGCGCGGCGTGTCGGGCGAAATGACCGGCTTTGCCCATGCCAATGACATTAGCGAAGCGGCGATTCGCAAGGCGGCGCAGACGTTGACCTTGCTTGATCCGGCCACCGCCCCGCCCGCGCCGCCGCCCCAGCGGACCAACCGGCACCTTTATACCGACGCCAATCCGCTGGAGATTGTCCCTTTTGCCGAGAAGGTGACGCTGTGCGCCGCGATCGACGCCGCTGCCCGCGCGCGCGACCCGCGCGTCGCGCAGGTGTCGGTCAGCCTGGCCGGCAGCTGGTCGGTGGTGGAAATCGTCCGCGCCGACGGTTTTACCGCTACCGACATCCGCCCGCTGGTGCGGCTCAACGTCTCGTTGATTCTGGAAGAAGATGGACGCCGCGAAACCGGCAGCTTCGGCATTGGCGGGCGCTATCTCTACGATCAGGTGATGGAACCGGCCGTCTGGAACCGCGCGATCGACGAAGCGCTGGCGCAGGCGCAGGTCAACCTCCGTTCGGTTGCGGCACCAGCGGGTGAAATGACCGTGCTGCTTGGCCCCGGCTGGCCAGGCGTGCTGGTGCATGAAGCCATCGGCCATGGGCTGGAGGGTGATTTCAACCGCAAGGGGACCAGCGCCTTTTCCGGCCGCATCGGCCAGCGCGTCGCTGCGCCGGGCGTGACCGTGGTGGATGACGGCGCGATTGCCAGCCGTCGCGGATCGCTCTCCATCGACGATGAAGGCACGCCGACGCGCGAGAATATCCTGATCGAGGACGGTATTCTCAAGGGCTATATGCAGGACCGGCTGAACGCCCGGCTGATGGGGGTCGAGCCGACCGGCAATGGTCGCCGCGAAAGCTATGCCCACGGCCCGATGCCGCGCATGACCAATACCTTCATCAAGGGCGGCAATGACGACCCGGAAGAATTGCTGTCGCGCATGAAGTCGGGCATTTTCGCCAAAAGCTTTGGCGGCGGGCAGGTGGACATCGTGTCGGGCAAGTTCGTCTTTTCCTGTACCGAGGCTTACCGGGTCGAAAATGGCAAGCTGGGCGATCCGATCAAGGGCGCAACCCTGATCGGCGATGGCCCGACTGCGCTGACCAAGGTGGTGGGCATCGGCAATGACTGGGCGCTGGACGAAGGCATCGGCATGTGCGGCAAGGGCGGGCAGAGCGTGCCTGCGGGCGTCGGCCAACCGACCCTGCTGATGGAGGGGCTGACGGTCGGCGGCACGGCGACCTGACGCTTTGCCGCTACGGATCGCGGAACCGGGCGGGAAGGTCATGGGTATAGCCTCCATGAATATGTTGACCGACAGCCATGACGCCGTCACCGCCGACTGGGCGGCGGCACTGCTCGACTTCTGGTTCAACCAGGTCGGCGAGGCAGGCTGGTATAGTCATGATCCGGCGCTGGATCACCAATGTCAGGCACGATTCCAGCCTTTGTGGAGCGAAAAGAAAGCGCTCCCTGCCGACGCTTTCCTCAACCGCGCTGACGATGCGCTGGCTGCGGTGATCCTCTTCGACCAGTTGCCGCGTAATATGTTTCGTGGCACGGCGCAGGCCTTCGCCACTGACGCGCTGGCGCGGGACGTGGCGCGCGGGGCTATCGCCCATGGTTATGACATTCAGATTGGCGGCGCGGGGCGGCTCTTCTTCTACATGCCGTTCCAGCATAGCGAGGCGCTGGAGGATCAGGAGCTGTCGCTGACCTTGTTTGAAGGGGCAGGCGACCCCCGTTCCCTCGATTTTGCCCGGCAACATCATGCAACCATTGCCCGCTTTGGCCGTTTCCCGCATCGCAATGCCGTGCTGGGGCGGGAGACGCTGCCCGATGAAGCCGTTGCCGTTACGGAAGGTGCGCAATGGTAGGCTGGCGCTGCCTATTTTTTGAGCATTGAAACGATACTGCCCATTTTTTTGGCGCTGCCTTTCATGTCATCGCGCCGCAAGCCCGCATTAACCCGCGTTTAACAAATTGGCACGCCTCTTGCTGAGTGGTTCCCGCACACCAGTAACAGGGGGCGACATGAAACTTGTCATGGCTATCATCAAGCCGTTCAAGCTTGACGATGTTCGCGAGGCACTCTCCTCGCTCGGCATCGCAGGTATGACGGTCAGCGAAGTTAAGGGCTTTGGCCGCCAGAAGGGGCAGACCGAAATCTATCGCGGCGCCGAATATTCCACCAACATGGTCCCGAAAATCAAGATCGAGGTGGTCTGCGACGACGACCTTGCGCCGCGCGTCGTGGAAGCGACCCAGGCGGCCGCCAATTCGGGCGCCATCGGCGATGGCAAGATCTTCGTCCTCGATGTCGGTCAGGCCGTGCGTATCCGCACCGGCGAGACCGGCGAAACCGCGCTGTAAGAAGGGGGAAATAATGACCTTTTCCAAGAAACTTTGCGGGGTAGCGGGGGCGCTTGGCCTGACCCTGCTCGCCGCTTCGCCGGCATTTGCCGGCCCGATCAAGGCGCCTGACGCCGCTGCCATGGCCGGCATGGTCAACAAGGGCGACGTTGCCTGGATGCTGATCTCCGCCGCTCTGGTGTTGATGATGTCGATCCCCGGCCTCGCCCTCTTTTACGGCGGTCTGGTCCGCAGCAAGAATATGCTGTCGGTCCTGATGCAGGTGTTCATGATCGTGTCGGTCGCAGGCCTGGTCTGGGTCTGCTGGGGCTACAGCCTCGCCTTCACCAGCAATAATCCGTTCATCGGCAACTTCTCCAAGGCGTTCCTGATGGGCGTCGATGCCACCACTTATGCAGCGACGTTCAGCAATAACGTCTATCTGCCTGAACTGGTGTTCGTCGTGTTCCAGATGACCTTCGCCATGATCACCCCGGCCCTCATCGTCGGCGCTTTTGCCGAACGCGTGAAGTTTTCGGCGCTGATCGTGTTCGTCGTCGCCTGGCTGACGGTGATCTATTTCCCGATCGCGCACATGGTCTGGTATTGGGCTGGCCCCGACTTCCTGGCTGATGCACCGACCGACACCGGCTTCCTGTGGGGCATGGGCGCGCTTGATTTCGCGGGCGGCACCGTCGTCCACATCAATGCGGGCATCGCTGGCCTGGTTGGCTGCCTCATGATCGGCAAGCGCGTTGGCTTTCCCAAGGAACCCATGCCGCCGCACTCGCTCGTCATGACCATGATTGGCGCAAGCCTGCTGTGGGTCGGCTGGTTCGGTTTCAACGCCGGTTCCAACCTGGAAGCCAATGCCGTCACCGGCGTCGCCTTCATCAACACCATGGTCGCCACCTGCGCAGCTGCCGTCAGCTGGGCGCTGGTCGAACAGTTCCACCATGGCAAGCCTTCGCTGCTGGGTGCCGTCACCGGCGCTGTCGCGGGCCTCGTCGCCATCACCCCGGCGGCTGGTCTGGGCGCGCCTATGACTTCGGTCGTCCTGGGCTTCGTCGTCTCGCCGATCTGCTACATCTTCGTGGCCTTCGTGAAGGGGAAGCTCGGCTATGACGACAGCCTGGACGTATTCGGCGTCCACTGCGTTGGCGGTATCGTTGGTGCCATCGCCACCGGCATCGTCGCTTCTCCGGCGCTCGGCGGTCAGGGTTATTTCGACTATACCGTCTTTCCGGCGGGTTTCGATGCCTCGGCCTACAGCATCTCCGGTCAGGTCATCACCCAGATCAAGGCGGTTCTGTTGACCCTCGTCTGGTCCGGAGTGGGTAGCGCAATCCTCTTCTTCGTCATCGACAAGACCATCGGTCTGCGTCCGAGCGCTGAAGATGAACAGCAGGGTCTGGATCTCTCCAGCCACGGCGAGCGCGCCTACAATATGTAAGACTTGGCAGGGCGGGCCGCCCGAAAGGGACAAGGCCCGCCCGCCCCACTATGTTCCTCCTGCGAACATGCCTTGGGCCGATGCGAAAGCATCGGCCCTTTTTTTGTTCTTACAAGAACTGTCAGGCGGTGGGGCGGGTCCACAGGCCAGCGGGGCGCGGCGTGGTAGCGGGCCAGCGGCGGGCGCGGCCGATCACCTGCCAGCCAGACCGGGCGACCCACAGCAGCTTGTCGGACTTGGGCGTGACGACGCGATGGTCCCAAGCCTGTTCGCCCCTTCTGGCGACTTCACGCGCAATGTCGCCATAGATGCCCGCTGCGGCCAGCACGGCCCAGGCTGCACGCGGTGACAAGGCACCGGTGCCGTGGCGGGCGCTTTGCTCATAGGCGGCGGCCATGTCGGCCATCCGCTGACCCAGCTGGGCAAGGCGCGGGCGCGCCCATGGCTTCATATGTTCGCCCGGCGGGATGTCCATCTCGACCAGCCATTCTTCGGGCAGGTAGCAGCGGTCGGCGGCCTCATCCTCGCTGATGTCGCGGGCGATATTGGCCAGCTGGAACGCCAGTCCCAGATCGCAGGCGCGGTCCAGCGTTGCTTCATCGGCCGGATCGACCCCCATCAGCACCGCCATCATGCAGCCGACTGCGCCCGCAACATGGTAGCAATAACGCAGCATATCGTCCTGGCTGCGCGGCCGCCAGTCGCGCGCGTCGAGCGCGAAGCCCTCGATCAGGTCATGGGCATAGCGGGCGGGAATGGCACATTCGCGCATCACCACGCCAAAGCCGTCGAAAGCCGGATCGCCCGTCGCCTCGCCCCGCAGCGCCATGTCGGTCAGCACGCGGATGGTCGAGAGTCGCGCCTGCCCGTCGGTCACGCCGGTGAGCGTGCCGCCATGGTCCTGCCCATCGGCAATATCGTCGCATTTGCGGCACCAGGCATAGAGCAGCCAGGCGCGTTCGCGGGTCACCCGGTCGAACAGGGTGGAGGCCATGGCGAAGGATTTGGAACCGCGCGCGATGCTGGCCTGCGCATGGGCGACGAGGGCGGGGCGGTCGAGAAGTTGCGCTTCGGTCATCCAATGGACATGCCCGTCTGATGGCTGGCCTGCAACCCACGCCGGTGGACAGCACAGTGTGCTCCCGCGCAGGCGGGAGCACGCCATCCTACAGCCGATCCGCCTTCATCGCGAAGATGGTTTCGTGCGGTTGATAGGCGGTCATAGCGTCTAGCAGGGCGTCGATGCCGTCGGCGTGGAGCAGGATGCCCGCATGTTGGGGGCGGATGAAGCCGGCCTGCACCATCTGGCGGTTGAAGCCGACCAGCTGATCATAGAAGCCGCCGACATTGAGCAGGCCGACCGGCTTTTGATGATAGCCCAGTTGCGACCAGCTGATCGCTTCCCACAACTCGTCCATCGTGCCGACGCCACCAGGCAGGGTGACGAAGCCGTCCGACAGGTCGGTGAACAGCTGTTTGCGCTGGTGCATGGTCTGGACGACGTGCAGCTGCGTGCAGCCGCGATGGGCGACTTCGGCGCCGACCAAGGCTTCGGGGATTACGCCGATCACCTCCCCGCCCGCTTCCAGCGCAGCATCCGCTACCGCGCCCATCAGGCCAAGGCGACCGCCACCATAGACCACGCCGATGCCGCGCGCGGCCAGGGTGCGGCCGACATGGCGGGCGGCTTCGATAAATATGGGATCGGCGGGGGTAGCCGATCCGCAATAGACTGCCAGTTTCTTCATTATGCTCAGCTCAAATCTTCCACCATCAGCGCCGCGGTCGCCTTCGCGCTGCCGACGACGCCGGGTATGCCCGCGCCCGGATGCGTGCCTGCGCCCACCAGATAGAGGTTGGGGATCACATCGTCGCGATTATGCGCACGGAACCAGGCGCTCTGGGTCAGCAGCGGCTCTAGGCTGAAGGCGCTGCCCAGATGGGCGTTGAGATCCCGTCCGAAATCGGACGGCGCATAATGGAATTGGGTGACGATGCGCGAACGGATGTCGGGGATCAGGCGATGCTGGATCTCGTCCAATATGCGTTCGGCATAGGCGGGCGCGAACTGGTCCCAGTCGATCGGCAGCTTGCCCATATGCGGCACCGGGGCGAGGGCGTAAAAGGTCGAATGGCCTTCGGGCGCCATCGACGGATCGGTGACGGTCGGGTGGTGCAGATAGAGGGAGAAATCCTCCGGCAGCACGCCATGATCGTAAATGTCGGTCAGCAGCCCCTTATAGCGCGGCCCGAACAGGATCATATGGTGCGGGATGCCGGGCCAACTGCCCTTGATACCGAAATGCAGCACGAACAGGCTGGGCGACCAGCGCTTGTGCGCCAGCTTCTCCCCCTGTTTTTGCCCGCGCGGATGGTGGGCCAGCAAGTCGCGATAGCTGTGCATCAGGTCGGCATTGCTGGCGACGGCATCCGCCTCCCCGCGCCACCCGGAAGCGGTATGGACGGCGGTGACCTTGTCACCATGGGTTTCGATCCGGGTCACCTTGTCGCCCAGCCGCAATGTGCCGCCCAGCCGTTCAAAATGGGTCGCCATGCCCTGCACCAGACGGTTGGTGCCGCCTTTGGCGAACCAGACGCCGCCATCCTTTTCCAGCTTGTGGATCAGCGCATAGATGGCGCTGGTGTTCATCGGATTGCCGCCGACCAGAAGCGTGTGGAAGGACAGCGCCTCGCGCAGCTTGTCATTCTTCACATAGGAGGAGACGATCGAATAAACCGAGCGCCAGGCCTGATATTTGGCAAGGGCGGGCGCGGCCTTGATCATCGAGGCGAAGTCGAGAAAGGCGACGGAGCCGAGCTTGCGATACCCCTCCTCATAGACGCCTGCGGCATAATCGAGGAAGCGTTCATAGCCTGCGACATCGGCGGGATCGAGCTTGGCGATCTCCGTCCGCAGCGACGCTTCGTCATTGCTATAATCGAAATTGGTGCCGTCGCGCCAGTTGAGGCGGTAGAAAGGGCTGACCGGCATCAGCGTCACATCCTGCGCCATGTCATGCCCCGACAGACGCCACAGTTCCGACAGGCAATCGGGATCGGTAATGACGGTCGGCCCGGCGTCGAAGGTGAAGCCGTCCTTTTCCCACATATAGGCGCGCCCGCCGGGACGGTCACGCGCCTCAACCAAAGTGGTGTCTATACCGGCGGATTGCAGGCGGATGGCGAGCGCCAGCCCGCCAAAACCTGCGCCGATGACGATCGCTTTTCTGGTCATCAGGCGGGCGGATTCAACAATGTTCGCATGGCATCCCTTATGGGCACGGGGGGGCGTCCGCACAAGATGCGGATGCGGTCGGTGAGGGTGGAGCGCCCGGCGTAGAAGCGCTGGATGAGCGGTGCGGACAGGCGATAGAAGCGGGCAAAGATGCGCCAGCGCTGGTCGGGCTGCGCCGCGCCGAACAGCATCTTGCCGAGCAGGCGATAATAGCTGCCGTTGCGCCAGTGGGCAGCGGCGCGGGCGCGGGTGACGGCAGCCAGACGATCAAGCGGCTGGTCCACCAGCCAGGTGGCAAAGCGCACCGCGTCGGGCAGCGAATAGCCGGTCATCGGTTGAAACAGCCCTGCCCGCACCCCGGCCCGCGCGATCGGATCGTCACTGGGCCAATAGGCGTCGAAATCCCCGCCATGAACGACCGGGAGGACGCCCTGTTCGCGGTGGATGACCGTGCCGTGCCAGCCCTTTGCCTGCGCATAGGCGGCGATGCGCGCGCCGATGGTGGCGACATCCAGCGCCGCGCTGTTGCTGTAATAGGTGTCCTCAATGAAAATGGTGCGCGCGTCCCAGGGCAGCAGATAGACGAAGCGATAGCCATCGATCTGGTCCACGGTTGCGTCCATGATCACCGGCCGGTCGATCCCATGGGGTGCATCCAGCCGCAGCGTATGGCCGACAAATTTCTGCCAGCCGCAGCGCAGCATCGACAGATCGCCCGCGCCACGCGCGTCGATGACCGCACCCGCTGCAATCTCTCGCCCGTCCGCCAGCGTGATGCCCGACGGTGAAACGGACATGGCATCCGCCCCGGTCAACACGGCGTCGCCCAGTACGGCGCGGACATGGGCGTCGAGCTTGGGCGAGGCGACACTGTTATAGGGGGTGTCGAGCCGCCGCTGATGGCCGGGAAAGCGGACTTCATGGCCCTGCGGCCAGCGATGGCTGACCAGCGGATCGACCAGCCAGCGGTCACCCGGCACAACATCGCCATCGAAGAAGGACCAGATATGATTGCCGCCAATGACCGCGTCACGCTCGATCAGCGTCAGCCGCACGTCGGGTCGCCGCGCGGCGAAGGCAAGCGCGATCAGGCTGCCCGCCAGGCCGCCGCCAAGGATCGCCAGATCGCATTCCACCCGCTTGGTCATGCCATCCTGTTAGGGGAGGCGATAGGACAAGGCCATGACTCAAATGCCGCGGCGGCATGGTTTTTGGGGAAGCAGGGCATCTTGTCATGATCGCTATTATAGGATAGGGGGCTATCCTATGCATATTATCGCGGATCGGGACAAGTTGCTGGCGCGGGTGCGCCGTATCGCGGGACAGGTGGCTGCCGTCGAGCGCCAATTGGCGGGGGACGCGGGTTGCTCCGAAACGCTGCAACTGGTGGCGTCGGTCCGCGGCGCGGTGGGCAGTCTGATGGAGGAGCTGATCGAACAGCATATGCGCGAGCATGTCGCCCGGCCCGGCCTGACCGATGCCGAGCGCACAGCCGCGAGTGAGGAAATGCTGGCGCTGATCCGCCGCTACGGGAAATGACGATGCATAACGACCATCATCATCATGGCCATCATGCCCATGATCGGGACCATGACCAGGGGCTGGAAAATGCTGCATCGCTGCAAGGCGGCGATGGCGAGGACAGCCATTATTTCGACCATATCTATCTGTCCGCCGGGCATGACGAGAATGCGAAGCGCACCCTGTGGGTCGTCTGGCTGACCGCCGCGACCATGGTGGTGGAGATTGTCGCGGGCTGGACCACCGGGTCGATGGCGCTGCTGGCCGATGGCTTTCATATGGCCACGCACGCGGGCGCGCTGGCGGTGGCGGCGGCGGCCTATGGCTATGCCAGGCGGCACGCGCGCAACCCGCGCTTTACCTTTGGCACCGGCAAGGTCGGCGACCTGTCAGGCTTTGCGTCCGCGCTGTTGCTGGGCGTCATGGCGCTGTTCATTGCGATCGAATCGGGGATGCGCTTCTTTCAGCCGGTCGAGGTTGCCTTTGGCGAGGCGACTTTGGTGGCAGTCGTCGGGCTGGTCATCAATATCATCAGTGCCTTTCTGCTGGGGCATGACCATAGCCATGATCATGACGGGCATGATCACGCCGATGGTGCCAAGCATGGCCATGCCGACAATAATCTGCGCGCTGCCTATGTGCATGTGCTGACCGATGCGCTGACGTCAGTGCTGGCGATCGCGGCGTTGCTGGCGGGGCGATATCTCGGCTGGTGGTGGATGGACCCGGCGGTCGGCCTGCTGGGTGCGGTAGTGATCGCGCGCTGGGCCTGGGGCCTGATGAAGGATACCGCCGCGATCCTGCTCGATACCGCCGAACCGGCGCTGATGGCGACAGTGCGGACGCTGGTAGAGGCCGAGGGCGCGACCATCCGCGACCTGCATGTCTGGCGCATCGGACCCCATGCCCATGCGTCGATCATCAGCCTGGCACCGGGCGCGGACGCCGCGCGGATACGCGCGCGGGTGCGGACGTTGCCGCGGATGGAGCATGTGACGGTGGAGGGCTGAGATTTCCATGTTCTAAGGGGATTGCCCTGCGCACCGGCTTTGTTCGATGATGCGCCATGGATTTCATGAAATGGATCAACTCGCTCGACGAGCTTCTCTACGAAGTCATGAGCTGGCTGCTCTTCTTCCCGCTGACGCTGTGGCGTTCGATCATCCATCCCTTTGCGATGATGGACTATGCCGATGACCAGCTCGCGCTGCCCGATGACGCGCAATATGGCGCAGCGCTCAGCCCGCCGCTGTTCCTGGCGATTGCGCTGCTGATGGCCCATGCGGTTTCGCTGGCGCTGGGGCAGGTCGACGCGATCGTTGCGGACCGGCACGGGCTGGCCGGACTGGTCAATGACGATGCCAGCGCGCTGGTGCTGCGCCTTGTGGTTTTTGCGTCCTTTTCCCTGTTTACCGCGACAAGGATGGTGCGCCGGCGCGGCCTGCCGATCGACCGCAATGCGCTGCGCGCGCCCTTTTACGCGCAATGCTATCCCACCGGCGTGTTCGCGCTGGGCATTGGCATAGGCATCAGCCTGGCCCGCACGACAATTCCGGCCGCCTATATGGGCGGCATCGGGCTGGTTGTCGCAAGCATAGTCTATTATGTCATCATCGAGACACGCTGGTTCGCCATGAAGCTGGAAACCGGCTATATTTCCGCGATCGGTGCGGTTGCCATCACCCTGTTTGAAGCATTTACCCTGTTCCTTATCGTCGGATTTCTGTTCACGCGCTAATGTTCATGTCAGCGCCCTGTCAGGAGGATTGATCCATGCGTTGCCTGCCTGTGATAGCCGTCCTGCTGGCGGCATCCGCGAACCCCGCCATCGCCCAGACCCCGCCCGATGTCGCCGACCTGGTCGGTGCCAGGGCCGCCGGGGGCGAAACCCAGCTGGAGGCGCGGGGCTATCGCTTCGTCACCACCAATGTGGTGCGGGACACGAAATGGTCCTTCTGGTGGAGCGACCGGCAGCGGCAGTGCATTTCGGTGGCGACGGCGGAGGGCCGCTACAACGCGATCGGCACGGTTCCGGCGGCCAATTGCAATGCTGGCGGCGGCGCGGCAACGCGGCCAACGCAGCCGTACGACCGGATTTCGCTGGTCTGTATCGGCGCGGGCAGCGGGCCTGCGACGCAAAGCACGTCCGGCTATCGCTACAATCGCAAGTCGCGCAAATTCGAGCCGGAATTTGGCACGACGATGGGCCGCGAAGCCTTCTCGTCCGATCTGGAGATCGAGATTGCCGATGGCGTCGGCCGGGTTCATCCGTCCGGCAAGCTGGTGTCGCCGATCCATTCGGGCGGGAGCGACGGCTGGTGGCCGATCGCCGACCTGCTGGTGACGCCGGACCGGATTACGGGCAGCTATCGCATGAACGGGCTGAACAAGCCGCGCATCGATTATGATCGCCGCACGCGCATCGTCCATGTGCGCGCGGCGACCGAATTTACCGGGCGGTGCGAGGAGCAGTGATCAGTCGCTCTTGAGCGCGTCCATGATCTGGCGCACCGGGGTGATGTCATAGCCTGCGGCGGCGGCCTGCGCTGCCAGCACGTCGCCATTATCCCCTGCCCGCGCGCGGGTGAGCGCCCAGAGCAATGTGCTGCGGGTGCCTGACCGGCAATAAGCGAGCGTCTTGCCCGTCCCGGCCTGTTCCAGCGCGGCGGCCATGCCATCAAGCTGCCAGGGCGCAAAGCCGCCATGGGCTACGGGTACGGCGACATAGGCGATGCCCGCCGCCTTGGCCGCGGCTTCGATTTCCGCGCCGTTGACCTGACCCGGCTCCTCGTCATCGGGGCGGTTGTTGACGATCATCGTCACACCCTGCGCCTTGGCCTCCGCCACCTGATCGATCGTGATCTGGGGGGAAACGAGGATATGGTCGGTCAGCTTGCGGAACATGGGGTGCGTCTCCTTTTGCCGCTGCCATGCGCGCTCATATCCAAGGTTTCAAGAGATTTGGTTCGCGCAGAGGCGCAGAGAGCGCGGAGATAAAAAGCTATGATTGGGTCTCTGCGTCCTCTGCGCCTCTGCGCGATACCGTTCAGAGATAGGGCCGGATCGCGGCCAGGAAGGCGTCGCCCCAGGCATCGAGCTTCTTTTGGCCGACGCCGCTGATCGTGCCGAGATCGCGCAGGCTGGTGGGGCGTTGTTCGGCCATTTCGCGCAGGGTCGAATCGTGGAAGATGACATAGGGTGGCACGCCCGCCTCCTGCGCCAGTTCGCGGCGGCAGGTGCGCAGCGCGTCGAACAGCGGATCGCCGACCGGGTTGGCCTCCGCGCCGTTGCGGGCGTTGCGCTTGCGGCGTTCGCGCTTGGGCGGCACGAGGATGCGCACCTCCTCCTCGCCGCGCAGGATCGGCCGGGCGTTGGGGCCGAGCATCAGCCCGCCATGCTCGGTCGTTTCCAGCGCGTCGCGCACCAGCAGAGCGCGCGACACCGGGCGCAGCAGCGCGGTTTCGTCGCCCGACACGATGCCATAGACCGAAATCTTGTCATGGCCGCGCTCGCGCAACTTGTCGGTGACGCCGCCGGTCAGCACCGCCTCGATATGGCCGGAGCCAAAGCTTTGCCCGGTGCGATAGACGGCGGAGAGATATTTGCGCGCGGTTTCGGTGGCATCGACGCTGGCGGGCGGCGAGAGGCAATTGTCGCAATTGCCGCAGGTGGCTGGCGGGGATTCGCCGAAATGGCGCAGCAGGATCGCCCGACGGCAGGTGGCGGTCTCTACCAGCGCGCCGAGCGCGGCGATGCGGGTGCGCTCGCCCTGCTGGCGGGAAGGGTCCAGTTCCATGATCCGCTGGCGGGCGCGGGCGAAATCCTCCGCGCCCCAGAAGAGATGCGCGACCGCCGGTTCGCCATCGCGGCCCGCGCGGCCCGATTCCTGATAATAGCCCTCGATCGACTTGGGCAGTCCTGCGTGCGCCACAAAGCGCACGTCGGGCTTGTCGATGCCCATGCCGAAGGCGACGGTGGCGACCATCACCATATCTTCGCTGGCGATGAAGGCGGCCTGGTTGCGGGCGCGGACGGCGGGGTCGAGACCGGCATGATAGGCGCGGACGGGGCGGCCGCCGCGTCCCAGCGTTTCTGCCATTTTCTCGGTCGCGGCGCGGGTCTGGGCATAGACGATGCCGGGACCGGGATGGGTCGCGACCAGATCGGCGAGCTGGCTCGACAGGCCGTCGCGCGGATGGACGGCATAGCGGATGTTGGGCCGGTCGAAGCCGGAGATGATGAGGCCATCGTCGGGTATGCCCAACTGGACAAGGATGTCCTTGCGCGTATGCGCGTCGGCGGTGGCGGTGAGCGCCAGGCGCGGGACGTCGGGAAATTCGTCGAGCAGCGGGCGCAGCAAGCGATAGTCGGGGCGGAAATCATGGCCCCATTCGGACACGCAATGGGCTTCGTCGATCGCGAACAGGGCGACCTTTGCCGATCGGAGCAGGCTGCGAAACCCCTCCTGACTCGCGCGTTCGGGGGCGACATAGAGCAGATCGAGATCGCCATTGCGGAGGCGGTCCTGCGTCTCGCGCCAATCGGCGTCCACGCTGGTCAGGCTGGCGGCGCGCAGGCCCACGGCGTTCGCCGCGCGCAACTGGTCATGCATCAGCGCGATCAGCGGCGAGACAACGACGCAGCAGCCATCCAGCGCCGCCGAGGGCAACTGGTAGCAAAGCGACTTGCCCGCCCCGGTCGGCATGATCGCCAGCGTGGGAAGCCGTGCCATGACGCGACCAACCACCTGTTCCTGCACCCCGCGAAAGGCGGGAAAGCCGAATATGTCGTGAAGGAGGGTGGGAATGTCGGGCCGCATCGCATGGCCTCTAGCGACTTGGGCGCAGGGGGGCCAGTGGGTGTTGCGTTATGATGGTGGTGCGGGGGTAGCGGACGTCCCTTATCCCTCTCCCTTGAGGGAGAGGGCTGCGCAGACTTGGCTGCTTGCAGCCTTAGTCGCAGCTGGGTGAGGGTGTAGCGACCGCACCGCTGCGCGCACGATCAGCGCCGATCCCCCTCATCCAACTTCGCCTAGGCGCCTTCGTCGCCAAGGCTGCGTATCCTTCTCCCCCGCCGGGGAGAAGGTCGCTTCTGGTCCGCTTCATTCCACCGGATCGAGCAGGCAGCCCCAGCCGGGGCGGAAGCGGGCGGTGCGGGTGGCCATGAGCGGGACGCTGGCGTCCACCGCCTCATTCTCTGGCCGGTCGGTCAGTCGAACCAGCGCCATGCCCGGTTCCTTGTCATCGGCGCAACTGCCCATCGCGCGCCCTTCGACATAGCGGCAGGAACAGGTCAGCCGCGCGCCATAGGCAGCGCCCAATCGGGCCTGATCACGCAGGCTGTTCCAGTGCCAGCCAAGCGCGATCAGGAGCGACAGGCAGAGCGCAAAGGCAAGATAAATGATCGTCCGGCGACCCGGCATATTCCCGACTCGGTTGGGGATGGCTAAGGCCGCGGCTTATGAAGAGGGAATGGAACAGCGTAAAGCGGCTTGGCCTGGGCGTGGCCCTGGCCGCGCTGGTCGGCGCGGGCGGGCTTTGGAGCGTGCGCGCGGCCGATCCGCAGCCGCTCTATCGCGTGTCGCGCGACGCGGTGGTGAACGAGGCCGCGCTGCGCGCCGCGATCGACCCGCTGTTCGACGATAACGACATGGGCGACACGCGCGCCTTGCTGGTGATGCGCGACGGGCAGGTCATTGCGGAACGCTATGCGCCCGGTTTCGGCCCGGACACGAAATTGCTGTCCTGGTCGATCGCCAAGAGCGTGACGGCGGTGCTGGTCGGGCTGATGGTGTCCGACGGGCGACTGGCGCTCGACGCGCCGGTGCCGGTCGATGCGTGGCGCCAGCCGGGCGACCCGCGCGGGCGGATTACGCTGCGCCAGTTGCTGACGATGACGTCGGGGCTGGACCATGTCGAGGATGGCGATCCGCTGCCTGCTGGCGATACGGTGCGGATGCTGTTTGCCGACGGCGCGCAGGATATGAGCGGCTTTGCCGAGGCCAAGCCGCTGGCCCATGCCCCCGGATCGACCTTTTCCTACTCGACCGGCAGCACGATGATCCTGACCGACCTGATGACGCGGATGCTGACCAACAGCGACGATCCCGACGCGCGGCGGCGGGCGATGCAGATGTTCATCGACGGCAGGCTGAAGGCGCCGGGCCAATTGCCCAGCCTGACGCCCGAATATGACGCTGCGGGCACGATGATCGGCGGCAGCATCCTGCACATGACCGCGCGCGATTATGGCCGCTTTGGCGAATTGCTCCGCCGCCATGGCCGCAGCCCGACCGGCCACCAGATATTGCCGGAAAAATGGATCGACATCATGACCACGCCATCGGCGCGCAACCCGGCCTATGGCGCGCATCTGTGGCTCAACCGGGAAAGCAGCGAGAGCGCGCTGATGCCGGGACAGGCGCCCACAAGCCTGTTCGGCTGCGTGGGTCATAATGGCCAATATATCCTCGTGTCCCCGTCGCAGCGGCTGACCGTCGTGCGGATCGGCATGTCGCCGCACAAGGAACAGCGGGTCGCGGTCAAGACGGCGCTGGCCCGGCTGATCGGACTGTTTCCGGGCTAAAGCAGGAAGCGCCCTTCGATCACCGTCCGGCACCCGCCGGTCAGGATCACCCGGTCGCCCGCCAGCGTGCAGCCCAAGCGCCCGCCGCGGGCCGATGCCTGCACCGCGCTGATCGCCGTCTTGCCCAGTCGCGCCGCCCAATAAGGGGTGAGCAGGCCATGCGCCGACCCGGTGACGGGATCCTCATCCACCCCGCCGCCGGGCACGAAAACCCGGCTGATGATGTCGCTATCGTCCCCCGGCGCGGTGGCCATCAGCAGCAGGTCGCCCGCCGGGCGGAGCGCGGCGAAATCGGGCGTCAGGGCGCGGATCGCGGCGGCATCGCGATAGACGAAGATGGCATAGCCGCCATCGCGCCAGCGCGTTTCCAGCACATCGCCGCCCATCCCCGCCGCCAGATCGGGCAACGGCTTGGCCTGCGTCTCCCATGCGGGCAGCGACAGTTCATAGCCCGCCCCGGCCCGCACGACCGTCAGCACGCCGGCATGGCGGGTGCGGAAACGGATCGCGTCCCGATCGCCGATCAGCACATGGCCGCTGGCCAGCGTGGCGTGGCCGCACAATTTGACCTCCACCGTCGGGGTGAACCAGCGCAGCGCATAGTCTGCGTCCGGGTCATCCGGCGTCGGAATCGTGAAGGCGGTTTCGGACAGGTTGTTTTCCGCAGCAATCGCCTGAAGCGTCGCATCGTCGAGCCACTGGTCGAGCGGCATGACGGCGGCGGGATTGCCGGTAAATGGCTCGTCGGCAAAGGCATCGACCTGGGTGAAGGGCAGGCTGGGCATGGCGGGTTCCTCAATGGATAGAGCGCCGTGATGCCGGGCGCGCGGGCGGGCGAACAGGGCCGCCCGTGCGCGATTGGCCGCCTAACCTAGCAAGACGAGCGCGCTGCACACCGCCAGCCCGACGATGATGTTGATCGGCACGCCGATCCGCACGAAATCGGCGAAGCGATAATCGCCCGCCGCATATACCAGCGCATTGGTCTGATAACCGATCGGGGTGGCGAAGCAGGCGGACGCACCGATCATCAGGGCGATGACCAGCGGGCGCGGATCGACCCCCAATTGCTGCGCCAGCGCGATGGTGATCGGCGTCAGCAGCGCCGCGACCGCATTGTTGCTGAGCAGTTCGGACAGCAATAGCGCGAAGAAATAGATGATGAACACCAGCGACCAGACCGGCGCGACGGTCAGCAGCGGGGTGATCCAGCCGACCATCAGCGCCACGCTGCCCGCCCGTTCCAGCCCAAGGCCGACCGCCAGCATCGCAAAGATCAGGATCAACACATCGCCATCGATCGCCGCCCAGGCTTCTTCGGGGTCGATGCAGCGGGTGACGAGGATGACCCCAACGGCGATGAAGGCCGCCATGCCGATGCCGATCACATCCAGCGCCGACAGCAACACGACCGCCGCCATCGCCGCCATGGCGATCCACGCCTTGTTGCGGCGAAAGGCGCGGGTGCGGCTGATGTCGACGCCGATCAAGTGGGGATTGTCCCGCAGCGATCGGATTGCGTCGTCGCTGCCCGCGATCAGCAGTCGGTCCGCGCCGCGCACCCGCGCTTCGGCCAGTGCAGGGCCGGGCAGATGGCGCGACCGGTGGATGCCGATGATGCGGACGCGCAGGGCATGGAGGAAGGGAATGTCCAGCAACCGCTCCCCGATGGAAGGGTGGCTGGGGGCGACCATCGCTTCGATCACCGTACCTTCGCGCGCCGATGTGCTGGAATCGGCGGCCACGCCCAGATCGAACCCGCCCGATTCGCGCAGCGTCATGATGGCGGTGCCGTCTGCGCGGACGATCAACCGGTCGCCGGAGCGCAATTCTTCGGTCAGTATCTCGCGCCGTCGTATCTCGCCGCCGCGCTTGAGGCCGAGCAAGACGACCGAGGGGCTGAACAGGCCAAGCGCGCCAATCTCCCGCCCGATCAGTTCGCTATCCTGCGGCACCACCAGTTCGGTGAGATAATCCTGCACCGTGCCGCCCGTTTCTCCACTGATAGCGGGCGGATCGCTGGGCAGGAGGAAGGACAGGCAGAGCAAGGCGACGATCCCGGCGGCCGCACCGGCCAGGCCATAGGGGGTGATGTCGAAAATGCCGAACGGCTCCATCCCCTGATCGGCAGCGATGCCCGCGACGATCAGGTTGGTCGATGTGCCGATCAAGGTGAGGCAGCCGCCCAGCACCGCGATCGTGTTCATCGGAATCAGCAATTTCTTGACCGGATAGCCGGTCGCCTGCGCCAGTTTGAACATGATCGGGATCAGCAGCACGACAACGGGCGTATTGTTGAGGAATGCCGACAGCACCGCCGCGCCGAGCGCGACTTCAGCCAATGCCAGTCGGGGATGCTTTTTTGCGCGCGCCATGATGATGTCGGCAACGCGATTGATTACCCCGGTGCGGATCAGCGCGCCGGACAGCACGAACATCGCCCCGACGGTCAGCGGCGCACTGTTGGAAAAGACGGAGAAGAGCGATTTTTCGTCGAGCAGGCCAAGCAGGGCAAAGGCGCAGGCTCCGACCACTGCGATGACCGTGGGCGAATAGCGTTCGCGCACGAAGGCGATGAACATCAATGCCAGGATGCACAGGCCGATTTCCGCGCGGTATACGCCCAGCAGCGCGGTGATGAAATGCATGGCCCGATTCCCCCTGATCGCGTCGGTCGCGTCTCAACAAGGCCAAACGAAATGGGCCAGCCATGGTTGCATGGCTGGCCCGTATCGCGGCGGTATGGGGACGTTTTGTCGTCATGTCCGCGCCGTGCGTGGTGACGTTCCCCAGGCTTACGCTCTGCCGCTGGCCCTGTGGCGGGCCTAGAACGGAGCCTATCCTAAATTTGCCGAGTCGTCTCGCCTTTTTAGCGCAGGATCGCTTCGCTTTGGCGCGTCAGTCGGTTTCGGGGCGTTCGCCGCATTGGGCGCGGTGGAGCAGTTTCTGGTCGGCAAGCACCAGCGCCATCATCGCTTCGACCACCGGCACGCCACGTATGCCGACGCAGGGGTCATGGCGGCCCTTGGTGATGATGTCGGACGCTGCGCCTTCGCGCGTGACGGTTTCGACCGGGATCAGGATCGAGCTGGTCGGCTTGAACGCAACACGGACCTTGACCGGCTGACCGGTGGAAATGCCGCCGGCGATGCCGCCGGCATGGTTGGCGAGGAAGATGGGGCCATCGTTACCCCCGTCCAATGCAGGCCGCATCGGATCGGCATTCTGCTCGCCGCGCAGGCTGGCGGCGGCGAACCCGTCGCCAATCTCTACGCCCTTGACCGCGTTGATGCTCATCATCGCGCTGGCCAGTTCGCTGTCGAGCTTGGCGTAGAGCGGCGCGCCCCAGCCTGCCGGAACGCCCGACGCGACACATTCGACCACCGCGCCCAGCGACGAGCCGTCGAGCCGGGCTTCGTCGACCAGCTTTTCCCAGCGCACCGCCGCCTGCCCATCCGGGCAGAAGAAGGGATTTTGTCCGATCAGCGCCGGATCGAAATTGTCATAGTCGATGGCATCGCCGCCAATGGCGCTGACATAGGCGAAAATATCGACTTCGGGGATGACCGCACGGGCGACCGCGCCCGCCGCGACCCGGCTCGCGGTCTCGCGCGCGGACGACCGGCCGCCGCCGCGATAGTCGCGAAACCCATATTTGGCGTCATAGGCATAGTCGGCATGGCCGGGGCGATAGGCCTTGGCGACGTCCGAATAATCTTTCGATCGCTGGTCGGTATTTTCGATCATCAGGCTGATCGGGGTGCCGGTGGTCCGCCCTTCAAACACGCCCGACAGGATGCGGACCTCATCCGCCTCGCGCCGCTGGGTGGTGAATTTGGACGTGCCGGGCTTGCGCAGGTCGAGCCAGGGCTGAATGTCGGCTTCGCTGAGCGGCAAGCCGGGAGGACAGCCGTCGACCACCGCGCCGATGGCAGGACCGTGGCTCTCGCCCCAGGTGGTGAAGCGGAATATACGACCAAAGGTGTTGAAACTCATAATCCCCTCTCCCCTTGGGGGAGAGGGAGGGGCCCGCCCGGCGCAGCCGGGTGGGAGGGTGAGGGGTTTTGGCGCGCCGTCATCAATATTGTCTCCAACACCCCTTCGATATTGCTCAACACATCCGCATTGGCGAAACGGACGATGCGGAAGCCTTCTCGTGCCAGTCTTTCCGACCGATGCCGGTCGGCTGCTTCCCTAACGGCATGGTCGTCGCCGTCAACTTCGATGACCAGACGAAGATCGGCGCAATAGAAATCCGCGATATAATCGACCAGCCAGACCTGTCGCCGGAATTTTAGGCCTGCAAGCTGGCGGCTGCGCAGCCTGGCCCAGAGCCGCCGTTCCGGTTCGGTCGGGTCGCGTCGCATGGCGCGAACCCGATTCAGGGAGTCTGGCGTGGCAGGGTCAGGTCGCTTCATTCCCCTCACCCTCCCACCGCTTCGCGGCGGGCCCCTCCCTCTCCCCTGAAGGGAGAGGGTCAATTGTCACTTGTCCAGCGCGATATCCGGGGCGTCCTCGGCCTTCATGCCGATGACGTTATAGCCGGCATCGACATGGTGGATTTCGCCGGTCACGCCGCTGGCCAGATCGGACAGCAGATAGAGACCAGCGCCGCCGACATCCTCGATCGTCACATTGCGGCGCAGCGGCGAATTCAACTCGTTCCATTTGAGAATGTAACGGAAATCGCCGATGCCGCTGGCGGCGAGCGTCTTGATCGGCCCGGCAGAGATGGCATTGACGCGGATATTTTCCGGTCCCAGATCCATCGCCAGATATTTGACGCTGGTTTCCAGCGCCGCCTTGGCCACGCCCATGACATTATAATGGGGGATGACCTTTTCCGCGCCATAATAGCTCAAGGTCAGGATGCTGCCGCCATTGGGCATCAGTGCGCGGGCGCGGCGGGTGACTGCCACGAAACTGTATGCAGACACGTTCATGGTCAGCAGGAAATTGTCGAGGCTGGTGTCGACATAGAGGCCGCGCAGCTCATTCTTGTCGGAAAAGCCGATCGCATGAACCACGAAATCCAGCCCGCCCCAGCGCGCCTCAATCTCCGCAAAGGCTCCGTCCAGCTTGTCCATGTCGGTGACGTCGCAGTCGATCAGAAAGTCTGACCCGACCTGCTGCGCCAATGGCCGCACGCGCTTGGCCAGCGCGTCGCCCTGATAGGAGAAAGCCAGTTCCGCGCCCTGTTCATGCAGCGCTTTCGCAATGCCCCAGGCCAGCGACTTGTCATTGGCCAGGCCCATGATGAGGCCACGCTTTCCTGCCATCAAGCCGTTCATATCGTCGTTCCATTCCCTTGGGTGTGCGGCTCTGCGGCCTCTTCCTCTTCGGGAAATTCCGCCAGCGCCGCATTCAGTTCCGCGCCAATTACCACGCCAAGCCCAACGAGAAAGAAAAAAATGAGGGTGATCATGACGCCCGCCAGACTGCCATAGGTGCGGTCATAGCCGCCCAGCAGCGACAGGGTGGGCGGCAGCAGCAAGGTGGTGCCATACCACCAGAGCGATGTGGCGACAGCGCCGGGCCATTTGGGGAAACGGCGATCCTTGTACAGGGTCGGCGTCAGCGACACGAACAAGGACCAGAGCGCGACGCAGACAATGCCCATCGGCACGAGCTTGGCCGACGCCACCAGCGCGATCGCATCATCGGCCCAGGGCAATATCTGTTGCAAAAACTGGTCGATGCCGGTGATGACAACCTGCAGCGAAAAGGCAAACATCACCGCGACGACGCTGACGAGGGTGATGCCGACAGCGCCCAGCCGGTAGCGCCAGAAGGGCTTGGTGCTTTTGGTGCCATAGGCGCGGCGGAGAATGTCGCGGATCGTTTCAATCAGGCTGCCCACGGTCCACAGGCCGACCAGCGCGCCCAGCCACAGCAAGGGGCCGGAGCGCGCCGCGAGCACATCGTTGATCGGCTGGCGCACGACATCGGCCACCCCGCTCGGCACGGTGGTCAGGAAGGCGTTGACCGCCTGCACCCCGTCCTGCGTCCGGCCAAAAATGCTGGCCACCGCCGCTGCGACGATGAAGAAGGGGAACAGCGTCATCAGCGAGAGATAGGCGAGGTTCCCGGCATGGATGAACCCGTCGCTATAGGTGCCGACCGCCACCCGCTTGAAAATCTCGAACGGGTGCGATCCGGGGCGGGCGCGGGTAAGGTGGCGGTGGATATGACCCGCCATCCGCTGGCGACGGGATTCAGGCGACAGGGGCGAAGGCATGGGCATCCGCCCGTAACGCCCTAGACGCCCAGATGGGCGCGCACGGCCCGCCTATCCTGCCAATTTTCCACCAGCGCCTTGATGGCCGGATCGTCGGCCGGCACGTCGATCATCAGGGTGACGAGCTGGTCGCCCCGCGCGCCATCCTTGCCGGTAAAGCCCTTGCCGCGCAGCCGCAGCGTCTTGCCCGACGCCGCGCCTGCTGGCACGCCCAGCATGACCGGACCATCGACGGTCGGCACCTTGACCTTGCCGCCCCTGACCGCTTCGTCCAGCGTGATCGGCAGGTCGAGCCGCACATTGTCGCCGTCGCGGGTGAAGAAGGGGTGCGGCCTTACGTCAATCGTGACGATCGCGTCGCCCGCGCCGCCCGGTCCCTGCTGCCCCTTGCCCGACAGCCGCATCTGCGTGCCGCTTTCGACGCCTGCAGGCAGTTTCAGGTCGATGGTCTTGCCGTCCTGCAGGGTGATCCGCTGGGGCGCCAATGTAGCGGCGTCGGCAAATTGCACCGCCAGCCGATAAGCGACGTTCGCGCCCTTGGGCGGCGGTGCCTGACGGCCAAAGCCGCCGCCACCGCCCGCGCGACGCCCCGCGCCGCCAAACAGGCCTTCGAAAATATCGCCGAAATCAGCGCCGCCCGTTTCAAAGCCGCCCGGCTGGCCGCGAAAGCCGCCACCGCCACCCCCGCCAAAACCGAAGGGCGCGGTCGGATTGCCATCGCCGTCAATTTCGCCCCGATCGAAACGGGCGCGCTTGTCCTTGTCGGACAGCAGGTCATAGGCGTTGGTCGCAGCGGAAAATTTCTCGGCAGCCTTGGGATTGTCCCGATTCTTGTCGGGATGCAATTCCTTGGCCAGCTTGCGATAGGCGGATTTGATCTCCGCGTCGGTCGCGCCGCGCGCGACGCCCAATGTGGAATAGGGATCGGCCATCATCTTACCTGTTGCGAAAAAGCATCACTTGGCGACTATGTGGCGGAGGATGGCGCGACATTCAAGCAATGGATGCGCGCCAAGCCCGCCATAACCCTGATGGGGTATGCGCCCCGTCACGCCAATTGCTAGCCGCCGCCTGTCTCGCGTGGGGAATGCGAGTATTTTGGGGGTTATATCATGTTTCAGAAATTTGCATGGGGTGCCGTGGCTGCCCTGTCGATGCTCGGCCCGATCGCGACCAGCGCGCAGGCGCAGGTCGGTCCGCCGCCGCCAACGCCAGAGCAACTCGACCAGCTGGAAAGCCTGTTCCGCATCGGCGTGACCCTGGGTCTGGCAGGCGGCGGCACATTGACCGACAATTATGGCCTGGACATCGCCAATGACGGCCAGGATTTCATGAATCCGCAGCGTTTGCGCCAGCGTTATGGCGCGCAATATAATGATCTGCTGCCGGTCAGCGGCGTCATCGATTTTCGCGGCCTGCCAATCTATGGCTTTTATGACGCCAACAGCTCGATATTCCGCATCTCCATCCCTGCGCTCGATGCGGAAGGCGAAACCTACCAGAACCGCTTTAACGGGGTGACGCGCCAGTCCTCCTACGACCTGTTCAACGACTATCTGGACGAGGTCGACAGCGCCGAAGCCGAACGGCTGGTGCGCCTGCTGCTCAAATCGCTGGCGCGCTATTCGCCGGTCGATCCGCTCGCAGGCAATCCCAGTTCGGTGCAGAGCAGCATGATCCGCTCCAGCCTCGACCTCTCGTCGGGCGATTCCGCGATCGAACAGGCGGCCAATGGCGGCACCAACACGGCGGGCGACCCGTGGATCGTCGGCGCCAATTATAGCGGCGGTTCGTCGGACGGCGGTCGCTATGACTTCATGCGCGTGGACGGCCGGATCGCGCGCAGCTTCCGTCTGAGCGAAGGCGGCCGCGCCCTGCTGAAATTCGATCTGCCCGTCAGCTATTCCGAAGTGAATGGTGCGCGCGCCGCCACCGCCCAGTTCGGCGTCGGCGTCGAATTTCCGGTGATCGCGCAGCGCTGGTCGCTCGAACCGCGGATCGGCTATGGCATTACGGGGTCGGACCAGCTCGGTTCGCTCGGCCATATGATTTCCGCCACGGTGGCCAGCCGCTATGTGCTGGACGGACTGGGCCGGGGTCGGCTGATCATCGGCAATATGATCGGCTACACATCGACGATGAGCACCGGCTTTACCGGCTATAATGTCAATCCGGGCCTGAAAAACTGGGCATTCCGCAACGGGCTGGCCTATGACCTGCCGCTCAAATTCCGCGGGTTCGGGCGCAATACGTCGGTGCGGGCCAGCTATGCGCTGACCAACTATACCGGCGACAAGCTCTATTATAACACCTTCCACGAAATGACCCTGTCGCTGGGCATCAGGGGCCGCGAAGAATCGGCGCGCAACGCCCGCGACCTCATCCGCCTGAACTTCAACCTGATCAAGGCGGGCGACTATACCAGCTGGTCGGCTGGTCTGGGCTTCCGCTTCTGATGATGCGAGGGGGTGTCGCGCTGGCACCCCCTCCCCTTCGGTCAGCCCGTATCGACAGGGCCGCGTCCCGCCCCTAAAGACCGGGCATGACCGATCCCTTTGCCCTGTTCGACGACTGGTACGCCCAGGCTCGCGAGAGTGAAATCAACGACAGCAACGCCATGGCGCTCGCCACCGCCGACGCGGACGGCCATCCGTCGGTGCGGATGGTGCTGCTAAAAGGGCATGGCCCGGACGGTTTTGTCTTTTACACCAATTTTGAGGGGCGCAAGGCGGGCGAACTGCTGGCCAATCCCCATGCGGCCTTGCTGTTCCACTGGAAATCGGCGCGGCGGCAGATAAGGATCGAAGGCCCGGTCGGCCCCGTCGATGATGCGACCGCCGACACCTATTTCGCGACCCGCAGCCGCGACAGCCAGCTGGGTGCCTGGGCATCCGACCAGTCCCGCCCCCTTCCCGACCGCCAGACCTTCATGGACCGCTATGAGGCCGTACGAGCGCGCTTCGATGGCGGTCCCGTACCGCGCCCGCCGCACTGGTCGGGCTTTTGCGTCACGCCGCAACGGATCGAATTCTGGCAGGATCGCGAGCATCGCCTGCATGAGCGGCGGCTGTTCACCCGCACGGGCGATGGCTGGAGCGAAGGCTTCCTCTACCCCTAAACACTTCTGACGCCACCATTTCGGACGAAGCGAGGCGCGGAAAGCGTGCGCTTGTTCGTCTATGCTGATGCCCCCTGACGCGCGCCGATTGCCGGTGGCCCATGGGCCTGTTAGGTGTCGGCCTGACAGACGTAAAAGAAGCGCGGAGCCTTGGCTCCTGCGGCCTAGAGGGACACGGATGCGTAACAGACTGACGGCCTTCATTCTCACCGGCATGGTTCTGGGGGTGATTGTAGGCTTCGCAGCCAATCTGTGGGTTGGCAGCGACAAGACGCTGGCCAAGGATGTGGCTGGCTATTTCCACCTGCTGGCCGACATATTTCTCCACCTGATCAAGATGATCATCGCGCCGCTGGTTTTCTCCACTTTGGTCGCGGGCATCGCCCATATGGGGGACAGCGCGGCGCTGGGGCGGATCGGCGGAAGAGCGCTCGCCTGGTTCGTGATCGCCAGCCTGATCTCGCTGACCCTGGGCCTGATCTTCGTCAATTTCTTTGCGCCGGGCGAAGGGCTGAACCTGGTCCGGTCGGGCGCGGAATCGGGCGTGAATACCGAAGCGCTCAATTTCCGCGACTTCATCCTGCATGTGTTTCCGACCTCCATGGTCGGGGCGATGGCGGACAATTCGATCCTCCAGATCGTCGTATTCTCGCTGTTCGTCGGCGTCGCGCTGACCGCGATCGGCGAAAAGGGCAAGCCGGTCGTCACCGTCATCGAATCGATGGTCGAGCTGATGTTGCAGGTGACCGGCTATGTCATGCGCGTCGCCCCCTTCGCAGTGTTCGGCGCGCTGGCATCGGTGGTGACGACCGAGGGGCTGGGCGTGCTGGTCACCTTCGGCGAGCTGATCGGTGAATTCTATATCGCGCTGGGCGCGCTATGGCTGCTGCTGTTTGCGGCGGGATCGATATTCCTGGGCAAGCGGATGTTCACGCTGATCCGCTATGTCCGCGAACCGATCCTGATCGCCTTCTCGACCGCATCGTCCGAAGCCGCCTATCCCAAGATGCTGGAGCAGCTGGACCGCTTCGGCGTGCCGCGGCGGATCTACAGCTTCGTGCTGCCGCTGGGCTACAGCTTCAACCTGGACGGGTCGATGATGTATTCGACCTTCGCGACTATCTTCATCGCGCAGGCCTATGGCATCGACCTGCCGATCGCGACCCAGATCACGATCCTGCTGGTGCTGATGGTGACCAGCAAGGGCATCGCCGCCGTGCCGCGCGCCAGCCTGGTCGTGGTCGCGGCAACCCTCGGCCAGTTCGACCTGCCGGTCGAGGGCGTCGCCTTCATCCTGGCGGTCGATCATTTCATGGACATGGGCCGCACCGCCACCAATGTGCTGGGCAACGCCATCGCCACGTCGGTCATCACCAAATGGGAAGGGATGCTGGAGGTCGAGGAGCCAATCGACGTCCCCCATCCCAAGGCTCCGGCCCACACCGCCGCGCATGGCCGCGCCGGGCTGGAGCTGGCCCCCGACATGGTGGACGACGATCGGAAGGGGTAGCAATCCCCTTCTCCCCGCCGGGGAGAAGGATAGGAAGCCTTGGCGACGCAGTCGCTTAGGCGGACTTGGAAGAGGGGGGTCGACGCAGAGGCTACTGGCTTGCGTTGGCTTGGCACACCCTCTCCCTGCTACGACTAGGCAGCAAGCTGCCAAGTCTCCACACCCTCTCCCTCAAAGGAGACCTTTGCAAAACCGATCAGATGTGATTCTGTTTTGATTGTGGGAGGGATGGTCGATGCATCGTTCAAGTGGTCAGGGGGATTTGGGTGGAGCCTGGTTGTCGCCGGATTTGGGGCGC
>NZ_QVRA01000025.1 GCF_003591655.1 Sphingobium terrigena | reverse complement strand
CTACAGGAACGGCTGGATCGTATGGTGCAAGCGTAGGAGCCGGATGATGGGAAACTATCAAGTCCGGTTCCGTGGGAGGGGTAGAGGACAATCCCACCGGGAACCCTCGCCCCTACCCGACGGTGTCGAGAATTTCGAGGAAATCTCGATCCGCCACTCAAAGTTTGCCGCCAATCGCTTCGCCCATGAAGCCGCGCCTGCACTTGAAAACTTCGCTGATTCCTCCGCCAGCGGCTTCATCCGGGGCATTCGCGCTGCGCGCGAGCGTATTGTCGCCCGCACCGACGAAGATCGCCAGACATTCCTGCGCGGTCAGGGTTTTTCCAAGGCCGAAACCGGCAAGATCATCGCCACCGTGCTGGCCGAAGAAGGTCATCCGCCTGCCAGCATTTTCGACTTTGTCCAGGGCATCACCGCCCATGCCCGGTCCAAATCCAATCAGGACAGCCGTCTCGACGTTGAGACGAAGGGACGCAGGCTTCTCGAACGGGCGCATTGACCCCGGCTGGCCCCGGCACCGCGTCGCCCAATCTCCCATTCGCACATCAGTGACGGTCGTTGAAAGGCGACAATCACGCTCGCCCTTGAAAGGACGCCATCATGCGGACCTCGTCCCAGCATTCGCTCCAAAGCTTTCGCGTCGATATCCACTTCTTCAGCGGAAACGACCTCTATGCCTGTGAAACCTACCGGATCGATGCGCCAGACTGGTATCGTGCCGAGCAGCAGGCGCTGCAATTGTCGGGCGAGAGCGCTTACGACAATGGTCGGGTGCCCGATCTTCGGCGCACGGCGACATCATCGCTGGCCTGACCGTGCGTCTACCGCGCCATGTCGCCGCGCAGACACATCTCCTACACCATATATTTCAGGAGTTTTCCTATGCCTTCCTCTGCAAAGCGCGGCCTTGCCTCGCTATTGGCGGGATCGTCGATGCCGGCCCGCACCCATCCTGAATTGCGCAGCCGACCTGCAGAACAGTCGCCTACGCCCGCAATTGGCGTGATCGGCAAATATCAGCTGCTTTCCACCGCGCATCTTTCGATGAACACGGCGCTGTTGCTTGATAGCTGGTGCAATGGCCACGCCCATGAAGCGCCAACCACGGTGGCGCGCAACGCCCATGGCTGGTTTCTGTCGACCCGCTCTATGTCAGCCGATTGCGAGCGCGCCCTGCCTGCCGATCTGATGGCTGCCATCCTCTTTGCGCGGCGGCGCGGCATCGATCTGCTGCATTTCGACTGCGATGGCCCAACGCTGCCGCAATTGCTCGTGCATGACTGGTGAACATGAAGCGCGCCGACGGCAAATCGCTTTGCACAGATCGGCCTGGCAGCGGCGGATTTTCGATCGGAGGGGAGGGGGACGTTGAGAAGGGGCGGAAAATGACCGCCTGTCCAAGGAGACATAGATCATGGCGTTACCTCTTACGATCACCCCACAGGTGGGCGCGTCCCTCATCACGCGCGTCACGCGTCTGTTCAATGGTACGATCCACGATGTGCTGAACGAGCTGCTGCAAAACAGCCGCCGCGCTGGCGCCAGCGCTGTAACTCTGGATCTTGAAGGCTCCGATGGTGCCCCTATCCTTGTCGTGAGTGATGACGGTTCGGGCATCGATGACCCGGTTGCGCTGCTGACTCTTGGCTATTCAGGCTGGAATGATGCAGTTGCCCACCGCGAGGATCCGGCCGGCATGGGCATGTTCAGTCTTGCAGGACGTCATGTTGAAGTACGATCCTGGTCGCGCAGCGCGGGCAGGGGCTGGATGGTCGAGATCCCCGAACAAGGCTGGCAGAGCCCAGAGCCGCTCGCGATCCAGCCCTGCGTCATAACCGGCGGTACGCAGTTGCGCATCGCCTTGCCGGACGCATGGACCAAGAATTTGCTTGCCGCCGCCCGCAACGCCGCACGCTATTTTCCGCTGCCGGTAACTTTGTCGGGCACGCCTCTGCCACGCGAGGATTTCCTCGCCGAGGCTGTTCGGGTCGAAACCTGGCAGGGCTGCCGCATCGGCATTTTCAGCTGGCGCGGCTACCAGCCGGTCGACATGGCCCGCATTAATTTTCACGGTGTCACCGTGCCTTGCGATTTGCCGTTCGTGTCGGAGGTGGGCAAAATCGACAAATGGTGCGTGAAGGTCGACATTATCGACGCGCCCGATCTGCAACTGGTTCTGCCTACGCGCAAGGAAATGGTCCGTAATGCAGGGCTCGACGCGCTCAAGATCGCTGCAGAAGCCGCTATCTATCGGATGATCTGCGACAGTGGCGACCATCGACTGGGCTTTACGGAATGGAAGCGCGCCAGGGCATTGGGCATCATGCTACCGCATGCAGCGCCCTGGCTTCCATGCTGGGCGCCGATGACCGCCGACAGCATGGGGTGCGATCAGGGCGAACCCATATCGTCGCCTGATATGCTGGTCGTGCCCGCATTGGAGATAGACCTTCAGCAAGGCGCTGCGCCGATATTGAATGCGCCGGACAAGCTCGGCATGCGCACGGTGCGGATCGCGCCGGAATTTTCCGGCTATGACTGGTATGACAGGCTGCCCCGCCTGCAGACTCTTGCCTTTGTGATCGAACAAAATGGTCTCGAACATATGTATGAGGCCGACACCGAACTAGATCCGTCCTGCACATCGGGACGGGCCGACGCAATCACGCTCGAACTGGGGATCGCCAGTTGCGCATTGCCTGGTGCGACGCTTACGAAGCGATGCTTCCCGCTTGAACTGCTGGTGTGTCGCAATGAAGGCTATGATCTCGAGGATGCGATCATCCTTATTGGGAGCAATGCCGTCGTTTCACCCGATGATCTGGCCTGGCAAATGGAGCAGAGCCTTTTTAGGGCATCGGATGGCAGCGATTGCGACAGCTGGGAAACCCAGCAGGACAATTTTCAGCGAAGCGCGCGTAACTACGCCTATGCGTTGCTGCTGAGCGAGGAGGAGGCTCTGCTGCGGCAAATCCGCGACAGGCTTACCGACAAGGTGCAATGGCTGATACCGCCGGACCGCACTCTCACGGTTACAGCGACCCGTACGGGCGTCGAACTGACATTGGAACCGGCGCCATGACGCCTTCGCACCCTCCAAAAATTCCTGCTCTGGGGAGGCTTGATATGCGACGATCCGCGATGTTTACCCTGTCCACCATGCATATTCCGCTCGCCGAGCGACAGAAGATCGAAAAGCTGATCAGGGCAGCGCCGCGCGATGATGACGGCCGATTGCATGTCGCGCATAATGATCTGGTTATCGAACCCCATCTCTACGGATTCTTCGTTCATTGCGGCATCGCGGCCTGCCAGGCCGCCGATCCGCCGGACATCTCGCCTCAACTCTGGGCGTTGCTTTCGGCAGCCAATGCGGACGGAGCGTCCTGGCTGCTGTTCGACCGGGATGAACCACCATCCTCTTGCTGGCCGACGTTCGATGCAGGTTGAGGGAGCACTTCGCCTCTCGTCACCTGCTTGTCAGCATTCTGTCGAGCGCGGCTCTTGCAGAATTATATCATAAAATGATATCTAGGTCGGAAAGGAGTATGACTATGCCATCCAGCTTCACCTTAGGAACCCATTTCGAGGGCTTCATCAAGCAACAGGTGAACACCGGTCGTTATGCATCGGCCAGTGAGGTCATTCGCGACAGCCTGCGTCTGCTAGAGGAGCAGGACGCCATGCGACAGGCGCGGCTTGAGGCGCTACGCGCCGAGATCGATCTGGGTGCGAGCAGCGGGACTGGCATACCTGCGGAGCAAGCCTTCGCAAATGCAAGGGCACGCATTGCTGACATCGCCGCTGCCAACAAGGAGCAGTGATGCATCTTTCGTTTTCACCGGCAGCCGACGCTGATCTGACAGATATTGCCAGTTTCATTGCCCGGGATAATGTTGATCGGGCGTTGACATTCATCGATGAACTCCAAGCGGCTTGCACAAAGCTTCTCGATTTTCCTGGCTCTGGCACGGTGCGTTCCGAGCTTCGCCCGGATCTGCGGTCCAGAGTATATGGCAGTTATGTGATTTTCTACACGCTTGTGCCGGGGAGTGTCCGCATTGAACGCATTCTCCACGGTGCCCGGGATGTGAGCACTATCCTGTCGTAAGACTGATGTGGCATCGCCCGGTCGTGGCGGCCGGTGCTCGCGCATTAAGCTGGACCGACTTCCTTCCTGTCAGGAGTCGAACCGTCATGCCGCATTGATGATGCTGGCTGGTTAGTCATCGGCGCAAAAAGCCCCTGATGGAGAAGTCCCAATGTCCAACACCGATGCTGCGGCATCGCTATCGCCGCGTCGCCAGCGACTGTCCTCGTTCGAAAACTCTTACGCCGTCGCCTTGCAACGCCAGCGGCAGACCGGCGTCAGCCAGTTCATCCTTCGCACGGCGAACCCTCTGCAGCCCTTTCGCACGACCAGTCGTGCGCCCAGGTTTCAGGAATATATTGTCGCGCTGGTCGCTTGAACAGAAATGGGCTGCGATCAGTCCTCCCAAAAACCGCGCTTGCGTCCATGCTGTGCCTGGAGTGCTGCTACATAGGTTTCATGGTCGGGATGATTGCCATAATCATCGATTCTGCGGGCAAGATGCGCGCAGCTTTCCAGATGGCGGGCGGCATGCGGATAGCGTTTGACCCGCGCCCGCTCCAGCGCGAAATCGACCATCGTGCGAAGCGCCAATGTGGCCGCCAGCGGATGGCGGCTTTCCAGTGCTTCGGCAGCATGGTTGAGAAGTTCATAAGGATCGCCATCCAGTTCGTCAGCGCGCGCCAGCATCATAGCTGCCGCGCCCTCGATATCAGGCCAGGCGAGCAGGAAATGCAGGGCGTGGGATAAGGACGGGAAGGCGCGGACATGGGCCAGCGCCTTCTTCTCCGCGTCGAGATCATCAAAATCGGGCAGGCGTTTGAGATAGGCCCGCAGATATTGGGCGTCGAGCGCCGTGACGAACCTATCCCATCGTTCGGCCTGCGCCTCGTCGGTGCGGCCCAGGGAATCGAGGATAGCAATCCGCACCCGGTCCCAATCCGGCCAGTGGCCATCTTTCTGCCTTACGGCCTGCGCGTGCTCGATAGCCGCCATCGCCTCGTCCGTCCGGCCCGCGTCGCCCAAGCGCTCGGCGATCGCCGCGGCGATGGCGGGATTGTCGCGCTGTTCGACGGGATATTGGGCTATGAAAGCATCCACATCACCCAACGCATCGGCAATCTCCAGCAGCGCGGTCTGGACTGTGCGGGCGTGACGCCGGATCTCCATATCATCCTCGTAGATGGCGCCCCCTGATCCATAGCCGATCATAGGTCGTTCAGCTTGCGTCTGTTGCTTTGACGGGCTGCTTGCCATCGCCTCAAACTTGCCTTGGAGCAGTAGCAGTCCCGGCTTCCCGAGAACCGGCGCCATCAGCGTGATGAGCGCGTCGAACTGGCCATAGCCATTGTCGCACACGCTATCGAACACTCTGTCTGCCAGCCGTGCAGTTGGCAGTTTTGCTGCCGCAGCCAGTGGCACAAGGTCAGGCAATGCGGTAGCAAATATCGAACCGATCTGACCGCTGCTATCATCGCAGCGATCAAATACCGGTCTTGCCAGCGCAACCAGTTTCCAGAGCAGATCCAATGCAGTTGCCGGATCATGGGGTGCGACATGATCCATAATTGCTCGCCGCTGTGCCTCTATGTCCGCTGCCAGCAGCTTGACCTTGTGCCAGTCGACAAAGGCTTTCGCTTTGGCGATGGTCGCAATTCGTTTGCCGATTTGGTCGGCAACGTCCCCGCTGCCACTGACGCTGGCCAGCTCCAGCCGCAACCGTCGTTTGGCCTGCGCGTCCCTCGTCACAAGCTCCAGCAGCAATTGCGCCAGGCGCTGCGCGCCCAGCGCTTCGAGGTTGGTCTGATTGAGGGTTTTGGATGAGGCCATGGGCCATTTTTGTCTTGCTGGGACGAGGGACGTCAAGCGTGGAATGATATTGGGACTGGGAATGGGCGGCTGCCCGCGCGGTGCGCGGGCACCGGGCTGGCGGGCTGGCGCCCCAAGCCCCGCTGCGCGGGTCTTGGCCCTGACGGGCGCGCATCCCTGCCGCGTGGGGCGGGGGTATGCGTGGAAAGGAAGCGCGGCGCGGCGTGAAGAATGGGGGCATAGGCGAATGGCAGTGGGTCGCCCCTACCAATGGCGCAGGGGGCGAGGGCAGGATCAGAGGAGAGGAGGATCTGGAAAGATTGTCGCCGGAAATGGGTTTCGAGCGACGATCTGGAAAGGTTAAGTCAATGAACATCGGAGAAGTTCGTATCGTCAATGGTCGTCTGGAAGGCCGTGTCGCCACCCGCACCATCGATCTCCCCCGCATCGGCCTGCGCAAAGTCGATAGCCAGAATCCGCGTGCGCCGGTCTATGAAATCCTCGCGCTTAACGTCGCGCGGCGCTGGGTGCAGGTCGGTGCGCTGTGGGAAGCGGTGGCCAAAAAGTCGGGCGAAATATTCCTCGCCGGCAATATCGATGATCCCAGCCTGCCTGAACCGCTGCCGGTTGCCTTTTTCCCGACCGACAATGGCGGCTATTCGATCGCCTGGCGGCGCGACACGCTGCGCTCGGACTTTGGTGGCACTGGCTTTGGCGCGGCCAATTATGACCGGATGGGTGGCGGTGACGCTGGCTATGATCGGGCAGAAGAGAGCGGCTTTGGCGCTAGCACCGCTGGCATGGACGGGTCGCTGGCCGGTGCCGACGCGGGGTTCGACAGGCAAGCCGACTTTGAACGGCTGAACGGCTGATCATCCGCACTGTGGCCGGGGAAGCATTCGCTTCTCCGGCCATTTTTTTGTCATGCCATCACCCAGGAGACAATCCATGTCCCAGGATAATGCCCGCAGCGTCGACAGCTTTGCTGATCTTAAAACGCTTTATGCCGCCATCACCGCCAGTCCCGATTTTCAGCGGGCCTTTGGCGATCCGATCCCGCTCAGCATCATCGAGCCGGGCGAAAGCCCAAGCGAACATGACATGCCCGAACCGCTTGCTGCGCAGGCCGAATGCGGCGCCGTCATTGCCACCATCTTCGACCTGTTTTCTGGTACGCGGCTCGAACCGCTTGCCGCCGAAATCGCCTGGGGGTTCGTCAACAGCTTCCATTTCGTGGCGTCCAGACTAGAGCGGCGCGAGGACGCGCTGGTCGATGAACTACGCGACATGCTGCGGCGGCCCGATCTTTCCGAAGTCTTCAACAGCGAACTGGAAGAACGGCAGTTGCTGTGCCAATCGACCACCGAGCAGCGCGAAGCGATCGAATGTATGCGCGACTATGCCGCCCATATGTATAGCGCTCAGTCGGGCTGGCCCTGGTCGCCCTCCCGGGGGACGCGGGCGTCGCCTGCATCCAGCGCCACCCAGATCGCGGTGCAGGATTTCATGCGCGCCCGCGATCTGGCTGCGCGCGAGCGCTATCTGCCCAAAGGCCCGATTGTGGTCGCCTCCGGCCATGCCGACTGGCATGACTGGCAACCGATATGGGACCGGCTCGATCTGGTGCGCAAGCGGGTGCCGCACATGACATTGGTGACAACAGCCCAGCGCAAGGGGTTCGACGCGATCGTCGCGGCCTGGGCCGGTGACCGCGGCGTGCCGCTGGTCGCTTACACCCTGGCGGGGTCCGGTCGCAAAGCCCCGTTCCTGCGCAACCGCAAGATGGTGGAACTGAAACCTGTCGAAGCGGTGCTGGGCGAAGGATCAGGCATTCAGGCCAATCTCTACCAGGCGCTGCGCAAGGCGGGCATTCCAATCCATGCCTTCCGCAAGGCGGATCAGGCCCCGGCTGAGGCCGTGGGCAGGCCTGGCGCTATGCGCCGGCGCAGCGCCGCTGCCTGATCGTCCAATCTACTAAACCGGGGACGGCGCATGAGCGACCGTCCCCATTTTTTGGGGAGGCCAATATGGCGATACCAGATCATCACAGCCGTAATTTTCAAACGCTGCTGCGGGCAGCGGAAGACGGCAATCTTGCGCTGATGGAATGTACCGATTCCGTGACGGGCGAACCAAAATATGTTCTGTGCGCGGTTGGACGGGATGGAGAGGCTTATATTATGACGCCTTTCGGGCATCTGTGTGAAGGCGATCCCTACCTCGCCTATGTGCCACCGGGAAATCCTGAAACACTCTGATCGCAGATCTGCGCGCGTGGCGGGCAGGCGTCTACGGCGAGTGTCGGGGCATTGCTCGCAAGTGAGCGACTGCAAGCTTGCGGCCCCAGGATAGGAGCGGAGGAGGGGGGATGTGGCGCGATGACAGGATCATCGCGTAGCTATGAAGGAGCCTGCGCATGGAAGAAGGATCAGAACGGGGCGATGCGTCGGTGTCGCCTGTAGAGGTAGACGACATCATGGCCAGATGGGCGCGTCGGGAGGCGCAGGAGGCGCAGCTTCTGCCGGTGAACAAGACCAATATTTTCGCAATATTGGCGGCTGCTGGCATGGCCATGGTGCTGATCCGTTTCGATGGATCGGGCGATAGCGGCCAGATCGAAGAGATGGAAGCGCGCGATGCACAGGGCATCAGCCTTCCGATAACCGATACGCCGGTGAACATGCTGGTCCTGCCTTGGGGCGAGCATATCCCCAAATCCGAAACGGTCCCGCTGGGCCAGGCCCTGGAAAATATCACCTATCATTTACTGGGTTCAGCCCATCCGGGCTGGGAAAATGGAGACGGGGCCTTTGGTGAATTTACCTTCGATGTTGCCGCAGGAACGATCCGGCTCGACCATTATGACCGCTACACCGCCACGGAAGAATTTACCCACCATTTCTAAAGGAGCGCGTCATGGGACATTGCTATCATCATGCGCTTTCGAGCATACGCAAATGGGGCGGTGAGGCGGAAGATTTCCTGCCGCTTCATCAATGGTTCGACGAGCCGTCCAAACTCATCATCGCTGACTATCGCCACCGAAGCCTGCGCCATCATGCCGAAGGCATTTTCATGGCGGAGCATTTTTTCGGACCAACGATCACCCTTTCGACGGGCCGCATTGTTCCCGTGCGCCTGATTGCCGAACAGCATGTAATCGAGGATCTGGGATTTATTCCTTCCTTTGCCGACTGGGTTCGCGCCATCAAGCCCGAACCATGGATGGGACGAGCGCAGCCTATCCATAGCCTGGTCGATCCCTTTGCTATCACCGCGGCGGCGGCCTGAACTTTGGCATATTTAGGCGCGATGCCCTGAAGAGTTCATGTTCAAACGGGGTTTGCTGATGGCGTAATATCGCCAGGTCATCCCAGGACCCATCCCCGAATCAGGGGCATCGAGCCCCAGATTCGGGAGCCTCCTCTCTTCTCTCAACTCTTTTTAGTGTGGCACGGGGTCAGCACCGGCCTCAAGGACGGCGGGGCCCCACCATTTTTTCCGGCGGGTCTGACGTGTGTCTGTCGATCCAGCCTGAGTGGCCGCCAGAAAAAATCGTGACCCCCACCGCCGCTGCGCGGTCGGGCTACGCCCGATCCTTGACCCCGCTGCTCGGAGCCCGTGCCGAAGAGAAAATCTCAAACTGTAAAGAGGAGGTTTTCATGACAAGGATTTTCCGTACCGTCCGTTCCTTCCCCGAAATTGCCGACCTGCTGGCGCTCGAAACCGGGCAGGTGTCCGACCGCTTCAGCCAGGCTTTTACCGAGACGATCGACGGTTTCCGCATGGGGCATGCCGAGGAGGAGAGCGATGCCGGGATGCCCGATCCCTGGCAGGTGCAGCAGGCGACCGAACTGATGATCTGCACTCTTTTTGACGTCCTGCGAGACACAAGGCTTGAAAGCATGGCCGGACGGATCGCCTGGGGGATCGTGCACAGCTTCCACAAGGTTGCAGGACAGCTCGATGGCGAGGCTGACAAGGCAGCGCTCAAGGTCCGGGATCTGATCCGCGATGCCGACGGCAGCGAGGTGCTGATGGCGCAGCTGGAGGAAGCGCAAACCATCTGCCAGTCCCTCGACGAGGCGCGCGATGCGGTGGCCTGCATGCGCGACCATGCCGCAGGAAGTTATCATAACGAAACCGGGCGACCCTGGTCTTCACCGCGGGGATCGCTGGTGTCGAGCAAGCGCACAGCTTCGGTGGTTGCCGCCCAGGACTTCCTGGCCGCCCGCAGGGAGAAAAAGGCTGCAAGTCATTCCCCAAAGGGACCGATCGTCATATTCTCCGGTGGGCAAGTCTGGGAGGATCATGACCAGATCACCACGACCCTTGATGCGATCCGTGAGCGCATTCCGACAATGGTGCTGGCGACGAGCGCGCAGGACAAGGGATGCGATGCGATCGCGGCATCCTGGGCGGCACGCAGCGGTACACCACTCATTGCGTTCACCCTCAACCGCAAGCTGGGACAAAGGGCCGGATTCGCCCGCAATGAGCAACTCATGGCGCTGCAGCCGGTCGAGGCGGTGGTGTGCGAAGGCTCAGGGCTTCAGTCCCATCTGGCACGATTGGTGAGGGCGAAGGGGGTGCCGGCGCACTTCTTCCGGTTGGCAGATCAGCGGAGCGGCGCAGCAGGGCAGCGTCACAGCGCGTCCTGACGGGAAGGGGTGAGGAGGATCGGTTCGGGTTTGCCGGACCGGTCCTCCTGTTTTTACTGTTGGGATATGTCGCCCCGCTCAGGGACCCGCAAGGGGTCCGTCGCGGAGCGATGCGGTGTCGCCCTTTGGGCGACCCCGGCCTCCTGCGCGCGGCTCCGCCGTGCTCGTCGCAGGGACGCCCTGCGGGCGCGGATCGGGTTGTTGGTTATGTGCGATTGTGGCAGCCGGCAGGGCCTTGAGCGTAGCGACAGATGCTGCGCCACCCGCGCGGATCGCGTTGGTGAGAATGTCGCGTAATTCGCGTTCAGTCAACAACTCGATCGGCAGTTCGGAGACGATAGCGGCATATCTGCCGCGCAAAGCGCGGCGGGTCTGGTCGATCTCCTGCGCGACTTTCTTCTGTCGCGCTTCAAGGTCAGCGAGGCGTTCGCGTTCAGTCATTCTGGGCATGGCATCTTCCTGTCAGATGGCCTGCCCGCCACCTGTTTCTTATCGATGGAGTGCATCATGATCGCAATGGAAATGTTGCAGCCGGGGTGCCTTTGCCTCTGGCGCGATGTACCGCGGGCAAGGACAGAAACCCCTGCGGGGAGCCCCGCGCCTTCCGGCACGAGGCAGCGCAGCGGCAAGCGCGCTGCGAGGTAAGGACGCACGGCACGAGGCCGTTTTGTAATGCACCGTACGCACGGGTGCTGCGAACGCGAACCGCCCTGATTTCCGTAGCTTATGTCTGTCACACCGGTCGGACAGTTTGTCACTGATCGTCATACCGGTATGACGCCCGCTCGGTCTCTCTACGCTAAGTCTTTGATCGCCCATGTCATCATTTGTCGGACATGGCAGACACTGAACATTTCTCTATGGCATTGAGATCAAGTGACGAATCTGCTATAAAGCGACGGCTTCACTACCCGTCGGCGCAGAAACAGGATCTGCGCATGGCCCGAATAACTATCCGTCTCGATGACGCCCTGTTCGACCGACTGGTCGATCAGGCCCATAACAGTGGCAGCACCCCATCTGCCTATCTTCGCGATATTCTGCACCGCTTTGAGGGAGATGATCCATCGGGCTATCATGCTCGTTTGGATGAGCTGCACGCGACTGCCATTCAGACCCTGGCGATCCTCGCCAAGTCCATTGGCGCGCGCACGCCCGACATATTGGCAGCAGGACTGGCCGATGCCCGACGCCTGCTCAAGGAAAGGGGGCTGCTCGATCCCGAGCAGGACCGGCCATGAGCATTTTCCGACATGACACATTGGGGTCCTGGACGCGTGGCGGCCAGGCGATCGTCCACAATGTCCGCATGACCACGCAGGTCTTTTACCAGACCTTTCTTGCCAGTGTCATCATCTGGATTGGCGGCATCATCTGGTATGCGCTGGAGAAGTCATCCGACTATGAACGCTTCGTTCTGATGAAGCTCGGCCAGGCAATGGTGATGGGGGATACTGTCCCTGGCAACGTCACACCCATATTGTTCAAGACACCCGCTGGCCGCGAATATTGGACGACGCCCAGAGATATTCTGGAATCCGGCATTGCCCATAATACGCTTGCCGCTTTCGAAACCTATCTCCTGCACGGGGCGGCGCTTTCGGGTCTATTTGCCCTCGCTATGCTGTTCTGGGCTTGGCTCTATTTTACCCGCATGGGCAGGGGGCTCGGGTCGAACCAGTTCCTGCGCGGCGCGCGCTTTGGAACCGTGCGGCAGATACGCCGGGCGTTGCGTTGGCAGAAGCGCGGCAGCCTCGCCATCGGCGGCGTTCCCGTGCCTCACGCATTCGAGCCAGAGCATATCCTCATCTGCGGCGCGCCTGGCACAGGCAAGACCAACCTCATCATCAAGATGCTTGACGGCGTACGCAAGACCAAGCGCCGGGCTATTGTATATGACACTGCGGGTACGTTTGTGGAGAAATTCTACCGGCCAGGCACCGACATCCTCCTCAACCCGCTCGATGCCCGTGCTGATGCCTGGGCCCCCTGGGTCGATGTGCCGCGCGACTATCATTATGACCAGATTGCGGAATCGACCATCCCCGACAAGACGGGTGATCCCTTCTGGGCAAAAGCGGCCCGCGGCACGCTGGTCGCCATCATGCGCAAGCTGGCGCGGCAGGAACGGACCCTGGTTTCGATCCTGCTGGACACCCTGCTCCGGTCCAAGCTCAAGGATCTGGCCGCTTTCGCAGCTGGAACCGATGCGTCGGCGTTCATATCGACCGAAGGAGAGCGAACCTCAGCGGGCATTCAGGCGGAACTCGCCTCGGTCATGCGCAGCTTCTCCTATCTGGATGATACAGACGACGGCCTATCGATCCGCGATTGGGTCGCCAATGAGAAGGACGATAGCTGGCTGTTCATAACCGTGAAGGCTGACCAGTTGCCCTCGCTTCGTCCGCTGATAACGGTCTGGCTGGACATCGCGATCAGCGCCATCATGAGCCTGGAGCCGGACCAGGATCGGCGTCTTTACTGTGTGATCGACGAACTGCCATCACTCCAGAAACTGCCCTCGCTCTCCGACTTTCTGGCCCGCGCCCGCAAATATGGCGGATGTGGTATCTTGGGGTTTCAGAGCTATCCGCAGCTTGAAGCCACCTATGGTATTCAGGATGCAGCAGCCATCACCGGCTATTGCTCGACCTGGGTAGCGCTGCGCGCCAACGACACCCCGACCGCAAGGCATGTCAGCGAAAATCTGGGACAGGCTGAACAGGTCGAAGCCAATGAGGGCATGTCCTACGGCGTCAACGATATGCGCGATGGGGTAAACCTGTCGCGCATGCAAGTGACCCGGCCGCTGGTCATGCATACCGAGGTTACCAATCTTCCCAATCTCGTCGGTTATCTGCGTTTCGGTCGCAGTCTTCCGGTGGTGCGCTTTATCGACAGCTATAATAAGTTGCCCTCAATTGCTGTCGCGTTTGCAGAGCGGATCGCCCCGCCTGTCCGGCTGTCACCGCAGCTGGATGGGGAAGGGGCACCGACAAAAACTGCATCGAAACGCAGGGCCAGGCCGACCCGTCGCAAGACTTCATCGTCATCCCACGCGACCGCCGAAATTCCGCCTGAACAAGAAGAAGCCGGTTTTGGTGGGGTAGATGCGCCCGCACCAAATGCCGTTATGCCGAGCAGGAATGATGGTGAAAGCCAAGCGCCACCTGTACCACCGCCGTTGGAGCTTTTTGGCAAGCCCGCGGGCTTCCGCCTTTCCCAGCATGCGCGCCATGATGGTGCTCGCAACAGGGCGACGCCGGCATGATCCATCCTCGTCGCTTGAAGGGCACGCCGACCAATCTCACCCGCTATTATATGGTGGGTGATTATTACACCAAAGGTGCCGACGAACATTCGCAATGGGGTGGCGCCATCGCTGCGGAGCTTGGACTAAACGGTAGGGTCGATCCCTCGACCTTCCAGGCTTTGCTCGATGGGAAGGTCGGTGAGCAGCGCCTGGGTCGCCGCCGTGGTGAAGGCAAGATCCAGCATCATCCAGGATGGGACTTTGCTGTGAATGCGCCCAAATCAGTGTCGATCATGGCGCTCGTTGCTGGTGACGAACGGGTCATTGCCGCGCATGAAAAAGCGGTGAGCGCGGCGCTATCCTATCTGGAGGAGCATGCGACGCTGCGTCACCGGGTCGATGGCAACATCGTTCACGAAACCACCGGGCGTCTGATCTATGCCCGGTTTACCGAACATGCCTCGCGCGAACTAGACCCCCACATGCATACCCACGTCGTGATCATGAACATGACCAATCGGGGGGACGGAACGCCCATGTCCAGCCTAGAAACCCGGGCGCTGTTTGCAGAACAGATGGTTGCAGGGCAGATTTATCGCAACGATCTGGCCCATCGGCTGAAGGAGCTTGGCTATGGAATCGACTATGATCCGCGCAAGGGACTGTTCGAGATTAGTGATGTGCCTAAAGAACTCATCGAACATATGTCCCAGCGCGCGGAGCAGATCGAGGCGCATGCGCGGGAAAATGGCCTGGCGGGCCAGGCGGCCCGACGCATGTCCTTCTACCAGACGCGCGGTCCTAAGGAAAAACTTGCCCTGGATGCGCTTCACGACCGTTGGTCAGCACGCCTGGGTGTCCACCAGGATGCTATCGAAGGCGTGAAGGTGGCGGCCGAGCAGAAAGGGGAGCGCCGTCTTGGTATCGAGCCCGCCACTGCTGCGCGCGCCATGCTCTTTGGCCTGCGCCAGGCGGAGGCGCGCGAGGCGGTCAACAATCTGGGCAAGCTGTTACGTATCGGCCTTGCCTCTCATGTCGGCGAGGTGCGGTTGGAAGATATCCGCCCCCTCGCGCAGGCGCATGAAGCCAGAGCCAGGCTGCTTGAAACCCGTCACCCAACTGGTGACGAAATCCACACGCGCGGGCGCACTTCGCGCCGGACCGCGCGACTTGAATTGGCGCTCTCGGATCAACTTGCGCTCGCGCTCAATGATGCAAAGCCAATCGCAACCAGGGAAAAGCTTCAAAATCTGGCCGACAAAAATGGCCTTAACGTCGAGCAGGCTGCGGCGTTGGTGATGATCGGCACGACGGTTGACCGCGTGGTCGGCGTCCATGGCGTTGCTGGCGCGGGCAAATCGACGCTGGTCAGGGTATTGAACGCATGCGCCGGGCCTGAATCGACCCTGATCGCGCTGGCGCCCACCTCTTCGGCCGCCGCCAATCTGGGTTACAGCGCGGGAATAGAATCGCGGACCGTGGCCAGCCTGATCGCGGGTGGTGGCCGCGATGTCGATAACCGCCATGTCCTGATCCTTGACGAGGCTGGGCAGCTTGGCAACCGCCAGGCGATGCGGGTGCTGGAGATCAGTCGCAAGACCGGCGCGCGTCTGATCCTGCTTGGCGATAATATGCAGACCGGTGCGATCGAGCAGGGTAAGGCTTTCTGGCTCATGCAGCGCCTGGGGCTGCCCAAGGCAGAACTGACCGCATCGGTTCGGCAGGAAACACGCCCGATGAAGGTCGCAGTGACGCAGGCCCGGCTTGAGAATTACGGGGCTTCGCTCGCGTCACTCGACAAAGTGGTAAGTGGCGATACCGCCGAAAAGCTGGCACATGCGCTTGTAGGCGAGTGGACGCGCCTTGGTGCCAAGAGCCGCGCCAAGACCAACATATTGGTGCTGGAAAATGCGACCCGTCTCATCCTCAACAACAAAATCCGCGAAGCGTTGAAGGCCGAAGGAGCGCTCGCCGGGCAAGATACCGGTTTTTCCGTTCTGACGCCTTCCGGGATGACGGATCAGGAAAAGCGCTTGCCCCGCTTTTATACACCTGGGCAGGTGCTGATATTCTCGCGCGATAATATTGGTCTTGGTGTCGTCCAGGACAGGGAATACCGGGTTGCTGGCATTGCGAAGGACGAAAAAGGGCGACAACGCGTCCGTCTTTCCGATGAAAACGACCGCACGATACTGTGGGATCCACGCCTGGGTCGGACGTCAAGGGTCAATATCTTCAATGAGGAGCATCGTGATCTGGCCAAAGGCGATCGGATCCAGTGGCGTCTGGTCGATCATGCGCTCGGTATCCGAAATGCTGACCGGGGGACCGTAGAAAAGCTCACAGGTCGAACCGCGACGATATTATGGGATCGTGACGGCAGACGTCAGGAAATTGACCTCACACGACACAAGAACTGGGACCATGGCTATGCGGAAACGGTCTATTCCGCACAGTCCAAAACCTATGATCGTGTCTATGTGCTCGCTCCGGTAGGATCGTCGCTGGTCACCGGTAAGAATTATTACACGGCCATCACCCGCGCGCGTTTTGGTGTGAAGCTTTGGACGGAGGATATGGATCGCCTGATCGAAAAGCTTGAACGCAATTCTGGCACCAAGACCTCTGCGCTCGAAGGGCTTGGTCGGCTCGACAAGGACAGCGTGAAGGGCAGGGCAGTCAGACATGAGCAACGCTGGGACGAGTTGCGGTTGCTACAGCAGGCGAATCGGGAAGCGCGCAAATTGCGGACATTTGATGGGCGAGAGAGGCGATCACAGCCGATGCCTGGCAGTCTGGCGACGAGCCTTGCCGGCCGCGCACAGTCGGTTGCACAGATGGTTGATCGGTGGCTGACGTCATTGCTGACCAAGTCCGACGACCAACATCGGCAGGCTACCGATCAAGCAGCGTCACGACAATCTGATGTTAATACGCCAACCCAATCGCGTGATCATCGAGGTGGTCATGATCGTTAAATGGGCAACCATCGTTTGCCGTATTGGGGTCGCGTTGCTCGCAATGTTGATGCTGACGCAAACTGCGCCCGCACAAGCCAAATCAATACTCTCTGCTTCGCACGAAGCGAAGATTGGACAATGTATCAGGCAGGCAGCGGCGGGACACGAATGGCTCGAAAGGACGCTGTGGGGACTGCGCGATCAGGAAGGTGGGTGGATTGGTGCTGAGATTTTGAACACAGACGGCAGCTATGATTTGGGACCTATGCAGGTTAATAGTTGGTGGGTGGGACGGATTTCCAAAATCCTCCGCCGTAGTGGATCGGAAGTGCGGCATTGGTTGATCCATGATGCCTGTTTCAATGTGCGGGCCGCACGTTGGATATTTCTATCTGGGCTCGCTTTGACGGGTGATTATTGGCATTCAGTTGGCGCCTACCATAGTCCGACAAAGTGGCGTCAGCAGCGCTATGGGGCGAATGTCGCGGGAAAATTGATTAAAAGATTTGGTTCAGATTTATTCGAATGAGAATATGCAATGTTGCAAGTAAATCGGAAAGCGAACTGCCTTAATAATCTGAAAATCGGACAAAATAACTCTAATATGGACACTCGATAAGTGCAGTTATCACATGTCCTTATTTGACGCCTCTTTATAAGGTGCGGTACAGCCATCGCCGATGGATGACGCCGCGCCGATCGAGGAAACCGCCCTGATTGCGGGGGAGGGCAGGACTTCGCCGGCAGCGGCGGCCGATGATCTCTCGTGGGCGGTGGTGCAGATGCGGGCCGGGGAGCGCATCACCATCAACGAGGCGCTGATCGCCGCCTATCAGGCTGCCTCTTCGCCCCACAGCATCCGTGCACTCAGATCCGACATCGAGGCGTTCGACGCCTGGTGCCGGCGCAGCAATCGGATCGCGCTGCCGGCGACGGCCGAGACCGTGGCAGATTATCTCGACGCGCGATCCGCGAAGGGGAGCCGACCGGCGTCGCTCGCCCGCTACAAGGCTTCGATCGCCAAGATCCACCAGCTGCTCGATCTGAAGGATCCGACGCTGGCGCCGCTGGTCAAGCTGCGCCTGCAGGCGGTCCGGCGCGAGAAGGGGGCGGCGCAGAAGCAGGCACGGCCATTACGATTCAAGGGGCCGGTGCGCGACGTCGAGCGCGACAAGGCGCGTGGGCTCAACATCCGCGCGCTGCTCGAGAGTTGCGGAGACGATCTGCCGGGGCTGCGCGATCGGGCACTGCTGTCGGCCGCCTATGACACCGGGCTGCGCGCGTCCGAGTTGGTGGCGGTCGCGGTCGAGCAAATCGAGGAAGCGATCGATCCAGAAGCGCGCCTCCTACAGATTCTGCGCAGCAAGGGCGACCAGGACGGGGAGGGGGCGACCGCCTACCTTAGCCCGCGCACCGTCTCGGCAATCGCGGCCTGGAGCGAAGCCGCCAAGATCACGGCAGGGCCGTTGTTCCGGCGGGTGCAGGTGCGGCGTTACAAGGCCCGCGCTGCTGTTCGTGGTCGCCCGATCGACAGCATTTCGGGCCGCGAAACGTGGGATTTGCGCAAGACGCTCTCCAAGCCGGCGGTCAAGGCGCGGATTGAATATGACATCGGCACCGTGGCGCTGCACCCTGGATCGATCGGGCCGATCTTCCGGTCGATCATCCAGCGGGCGTTCGATCTCGGCGCGCTTCCCGACCTCACGGCTGAGGATCTGACGCGGTTGCTCAAGGGGATCAGTGCTCACTCGACGCGGATCGGGCTCAACCAGGACCTATTTGCGAGCGGCGAGGACCTCGCTGGGATCATGGATGCGTTGCGGTGGAAGTCGCCGCGCATGCCGCTGGCCTATAATCGCAATCTCGCGGCGGAACAGGGGGCGGCAGGACGGCTCATGTCGAAATTGGTATGACTGCCCTTGGGGACTTTGCTGCCGGACCGCCTTTAGGACCGCAAGGGTCGAAAGCCGCTGGTGCGCTGAGGCTACAACCGTTCGAGACCGTTGAAAAAGGCCTTCGCGGAACCGGCGCGGCGGATGGCTGGTGACGCAATAGCCGAGCAGCTTGTCCGCCGGACAGCGGTAGGCATCCGCTTCCCGGTCGTAGCGGAAGGCATCCCGGGTGAAGAAGGCGTCCCGCTGACGGGTCCGGTCGATGACCGGGATGTATGGCGTGATGTTCCGGTCGATCAGCCAGCCAAGCAGCGGACCGCCACCATACGCCTTGTCGGCCGAGAGACTGGCGGGTTCGATGCCCAGCTTGGTGCCGGCGCTTGACACCAGCGTTCGGGTCGCCGCCACCTCGGCTGCGAAGCGGGCGGGCGTCGCCTCCACGTCGAGGATGCAGTCGGTCTCGAGGTCGAGCAACGGGTTTGGCGTAGGCGTAGCGCGCCGGTCCGTGCTTGCAGGTGAGCGCCGCCTGCGGGTCGGTCGGCGAGATGCTGGCTGGCTCGACGGGGGCCGGTTCGTCAGGACCAGGCGGCAAGGCAGCATCGAGCGCCGCCAGATATTCGGCGACGGGCCGCGATACGGTATCCCTGGCACGGAGTTCGTCTGCGGCGTCTGCGCCCTTCAACCTCCGCTCCCGACTGGTGTCGGCCACGATGGTGCTGCCGTCCACCGCCAACTCGCGCCCCGCCACCAGCCCGGCCGCGGCGCACCGGGCGACCACCTGCTCGAACAGCAGACGATGTAGGTCGCAGGCGCGGAAGCGGCCGTGCCGGTTCTTGGAGAAGGTCGAATGGTCGGGCACCCGGTCAGCGAGATCGAGCCGGCAGAACCAGCGATAGGCCAGGTTGAGGTGCACCTCCTCGCACAGGCGCCGTTCCGAGCGGATGCCGAACAGGTAGCCGACCAGCAGCATCCTGAGCATCAGTTCCGGATCGATTGACGGTCGTCCGCTTGTGCTGTAGCTGGCTGCCAGCGCCTCGCGCACGAAGGCGAAGTCGAGCAGTCCGTCGATGCGTCGGAGCAGGTGGCCGGCCGGTACATGGTCGTCGGGCCGGAAGCCGTAGAACAGCGCGCCCTGTGCTACCTGCCGACCCATCATGTCCGTAATCCCCTGCCGCCTTACAGGAGTGAATCACGCCCTCGTCACCGTCGCAAGCAGCCGTTTTTCAACAGTCTCGACCGGTTGTGACACCACCGCATTCGGTTATCATGCTCGTCCTAACGCGCCCAGCGCCGCTATTGCCTCGTCAGGAAGATCCAGCGACGCCGCGGCCAGGTTCTCGCGCAGATGAGCGACTGAGGATGTGCCGGGGATCAGCAGGATGTTGGGCGAGCGCCATAACAGCCAAGCGAGCGCCACCTGCATCGGCGTCGCTCCCAAACGCGCGGAAACGTCGGACAAAGTCTCCGATTGGAGCGGGCTGAAGCCGCCGAGCGGAAAGAAGGGGACGTAGGCGATGCCATCCGCCGCCAGCGCATCGATCATCTCGTCGTCGTCGCGGTGTGCGAGGTTATACTGGTTCTGGACACAGACGATCTCGACGATGCCACGCGCCTGCTCCACTTGTTTGGATGTCGCGTTGCTTAATCCGATGTTTCGGATCAACCCTTGCTCGCGGAGCCTGCCGAGCGCGGCCAGTTGCGGTTCCACCGGACCATCTGCGGGTCCATGTCCGGCACCGCCGCCCATCAGCCGCATGTTGACGACGTCCAGAACGTCGAGGCCGAGGTTCCTCAGATTGTCGTGCACCGCTGCTGTGAGCGCGCCGGCATCCTGCGCCGGGTTCCATGAGCCATCAACGCCGCGCACGGCGCCGACCTTTGTCACGATGGTCAATCCGTCGCGATAGGGATGTAGCGCCTCGCGAATGAGCTGGTTGGTGACGTGCGGGCCGTAGAAGTCGCTGGTATCTATATGGTCGACGCCGCTCTCGACTGCCTCGCGCAGCACCGCGAGCGCGGCGGCGCGGTCCCGCGGGGGTCCGAACACACCGGGTCCGGCGAGTTGCATCGCGCCATAGCCGATCCGCTTCACGTTGCGGTCGCCGAGCTGGAAGCTGCCAGCCTGATCTATGGTCTGCATATCGCTCTCCTCTTCTTCCGCTAGGTAGGTGTTCCCGAGGCGTACGAGAACTCGCATTTCACTCAAGCTGTACAGAAAAGGATGGATGCCGGCCGCGAAGACCTAACAGCGTTCCTCGCCGTGGCGAAGACTGAGCGTCGCAGGCGCGAAAGCGACCGTGCCGGTTCTTTGAGAAAGTCGAATGATCAGGCACCCGATCGGCGAGATCGAGACGACAGAACCAGCGGTAGGCGAGGTTGAGGTGCACCTCCTCGCACAAGCGCCGTTCCGAGCGGATGCCGGACAGGTAGCCGACCAGCAGCATCCGCAGCATCAGTTCCGGATCGATTGATGGTCGTCCGGTCGCGCTGTAGCTCGCCGCCAGTGCGTCGCGCACGAAGCCGAAATCAAAGAGGGCGTCGATACGTCGGAGCGGGTGGTCAGCAGGCACAGTGGCGCGCCACGTCGCCACCCGATAAAGATATGCGGCGACCACCAGCCCGACGATGATGTTGGTAATCGGATTCAGGTAGGCGGCAACGATCCGGTATTGCCCTTCAAGAAGGTAGCCGGCCACTGCTAACAGTGTCGTCCAGAGCGCGGTCCCAAGCGTCGTGAACAGCAGAAAACGCGGTAGACTCATACCGAACACGCCTGCTGGTACCGAGATCAGCGTTCGCAGCGCGGGGACGAGCCGGCCGAGCAACACGGCTTTACCGGAATGTCGATCGAACCAGCGGTCTACGCGGTCGATGTCCCGTGGTGCAAGCGTCAGCCAGCGCCCATGCCGTCCGGCCCAGCGCCGTAGCCGATCGGCATCGATCCATTTGCCAACATAGTACCAGAAAAGTGCGCCCGCGACCGAGCCGCCCGTGCCGGCCACGATCACCCCGAACAGACTCAATCGCCCTTGCCCCGCGCCAAAACCGGCAGCGGGCATAATGATTTCGGAGGGGATTGGCGGAAACACATTTTCAAGAAACATCAGCGCGGCAATGCCGAGGTAGTCGGCTTCGTTAAGGAACTCGATTAGGCGATCGAACACAGGCTGTCTTTCAATGGTCGGGTGTCGTGGCGAGATACCGGTTCAGTTTACCCGGCCCTGTTCTCACCAGGATGTTGGCCTGCGCGTTGTGGGAGGACCAAAATGAGGACCAGGATGGCCGCCGCGAGCACTGCGGAAGCGAGCGGGCGGCTGAAATCCAGTCCACCCTTTGCGATTGGCTTATCGAGGAAGTCACCCACGGCCGCGCCGAGCGGCCGGGTCATGATGAACGCTGCCCAGAACAGGAATACCCGGCTTGCCTTTGTCAAGAAGTAGAGACCGGCGAGTATTGCCAGCATCGCGCTGAAGATCGCCGCTGCACCAAGATAGCCGAGGCCCCCGGTGTCCGCTGTCCAATCCCCTAGCGCCGTGCCGAGCGTCTGCGAGAAGGTGATGGTGAGCCAGTAGAACAGTTCCGCCTTGGGTTCCCGCACGGTATCGACCGAGATTGACCCAAGGGTGCGATACCAGGCAAACAAGGACGCCAGCACGCATCCTAGCAGCAGCGCCGAACCCCCGGTATAGCCGATGCCCAACGACCGCGTGGCGAAGTCCGCCATCGTCGTTCCCGCGGTGGTCGATGCGATGATCGTCGACCAATAGAGAAAGGGGTGGAAGCGCGTCGCCGCCATCTGCCACCAAACCAGCGCGATCAACGCCGTCAGGAAAATCGCGGTGCCGACAAGATAGCCCAGGTTCATCGACATGCTGACGGTATCGCCGGCTGTTTCGCCGAGCGTCGTCGCCAGAATCTTGATGATCCAGAAGCCCAACGTGATCGCTGGCACCTTGCTCAGAAGTTCGCGCCTGTCGCCGATTGTCATCATGTTTTCCCAACTGGTAGTTCAACGACAACCCCAAATCCGGGCGGCGCGAGCAGCGAAACCGCGCCCCTGTGCGCGGTCGCGACCGCAGCGACGAGTGCAAGCCCCAGACCATGACCTTCCGACGATCGGCTACGTTCCGCGCGCGCGAACCGCTGAAACAGCCGGGACGTATCTTCGGGTGCTACTCCGTGTCCATCATCGGCGACCGTCAAGCGAGCAACGGCGTCATCACGCTCCAGCTCGACGCGAACCGTCGTCCCAGGGGGGGTGTGGCGAAGCGCGTTGTCGAGGAGATTGGTGATAAGCTGTTGCAGCAGCCGTCGATCGCCCATCGTCCATATCGCGGGGGCTATCGCTGTGACGAGCAGGTGGCCACTTGCCTCAATATCGGGGCGGTAGGTTTCGACTAGTTCATCGACCAGTTGGTCCAGCGGTACGTCCTGAAAATGGGCGCGGGGTGACAATGCTTCCACCTCCGCGATGCGCAGCAATGCCCCGAAGATATCGAGCAGCTCGCGTGATTGTGCGGCAGCGGCCTCGATCGCCTGGCGTTTCTCGTCCACGTCCCGTGCCGATAGCGCTTCATCGAGCCGGTTATGCAGGCGGGTCAGCGGTGTGCGCAGGTCGTGGGCTACGTCGCTCGACACCTGGCGCAGGTTGTCCATCAGTCCGCCGATCCGGTCGAGCATCCGGTTGAGCGTCGCCGACACGCGATCGAACTCGTCACCCGCGCCGGTGAGCGGCATACGTCGCGCCAGATCGCCATCGATGATCGCGAGCGCGGTGCGGTCGATGCGCGACAGGCGCACGCGCGTTACCGCACCGACCAGCCAAGCCGCGCCGATGCCGAGCAGGAGCATTACCCCGAACGCCCCCGCGAACAGCTTCAGCAGCGTCGCATCCATCTCGTCGATGACGCCGCGATCGGCGGCGACCACCAACCGGCTGTCGTCGGGCAAGCGTGTGGTCAGGGCTTGTGCGATCCTGTGTTGGCCATCGCGCCGGTAATGCAGGAACTCCAGATAGCCCGGTGCGGTCGGTGCGGTCGCGTCGAGCAACCCTGCCACGCGGCGACCCGCAGGGTCGACCAATAGGTAATCCAAGCTGGCGGTACTTCGCGCCGCCTCGCGCCGGCGGATTGCAGCCGCAACGCCTGTAGGACCATCATCGCCTTCGTCGATCAACGCGCGGGTTTCGATCGCGACCCGGTGATCGAGCTGGATTTCCAAGGCTTCGTGCGTCACTTCATAGGCGACGACCCCGATGATGAGCGTCCCCACCGCGAAAAGGCACGCGACAAGGGCGACAAGCCCGAAGGTGGATCGCCACGGGCGGGTCATCACGCGCCGCGGATCATATAGCCAGCGCCGCGTACGGTTTCGATCGCATCATCGTCGAACCCGGCGTTGAGCTTGGAGCGCAGGCGGCTCAAGTGCGTCTCGACGATGTTAGTCTTGGGATCGAAATCGAAATCCCAGACCCGCTCCAGCAGCATCGTGCGCGTCATCACCCGGCGAGGATTGCGCATCAGCTCGGCGAGCAACGCGAACTCGCGCGGTTGCAGCACGATCCGGCGACCGTCTCGCGTGACGGTGCGCCGGTGAAGATCGAGCTCGATCGATCCGATAACGAGCACGCTCGCTTCGGTCTGGGCAGCGGGACGCCGACCGAGTGCATGCACGCGCGCGGCCAGCTCGGAAAAGGCGAACGGCTTGACCAGATAATCGTCGGCCCCGCCTTCCAGTCCTTCGACGCGATCGGCAATGCCGCCCACGGCGGTGAGCATGAGCGCCGGCGTCATGTTGCCCGCCGCGCGCAGCGCCTTGATAAGCGACAGGCCATCCAGACCGGGAAGCATCCGATCGACGATCAGCGCGTCGAACTGGTCGCCAGTCGCCTGAAACAGCCCGTCGCGACCATCGGTGCTGGTGACGACATGATGTCCCAATTCCGCAAGCCCGCGGGCCACGAAGCGGTTCGTCTCGTCATCATCTTCTACGATCAGGATTCGCATGGCTGCCCTTCTAGCCCGCCGGGCCGTTCGTCTGCCATCCCCCACCCAGCGCCCGGAATAGCGCTACCTGGGATTGCGCCACGGTGAGATCGGACTGTGCCTGGGCGAGCGCGGCTTGCGCCCGCGCCCGCTCAGCATCGAACTGGATCAGCGAGGCGGCATCCCCAAGCCGAACACGGGCGGCTGCACGGCGGGCGTAAAGCGCGGATTGGACGCGGGCGGCTTCGAGCGCACGATTACGGCGCACTTCGCCATCGTAGACGGCGAGCGCTGTTTCGACTTCGCGCAGCGCCCGCAACACCGCCACATCCCAACCGGCGAGCGCCGCGCGCTCAGTCGCGCGGGCCTGTTCCAGTCGTGCGCGCGCTGGGGCCTGATTGGGGAAGGCCCAGCTTATCAGCGGTGAAGCCGTCGCGACGAAGCCACCCGTCAACAGCCCGACTGCACCACCCAGGTTCACGCGCGGGTAGAGATCGGCACGGGCGACCCCGATCCGCGCCGCGGCAGCGGCGAGGCGGCGTTCGGCTTCGCGAATATCGGGTCGACGCAGAAGTAGCGCTTGTCCGTCACCCACGGGCACCGCCGCGCGGAGCTTCGGGGGCGCATTGCAGACGATGTTGAACCCGCCTGCTTCAGCGGGGGGGCGGCCCTGCAAGGTTGCGATCCGGTACAGGGCATTCGCGCGCGACGCCTCGAACGGGGCCAGCGTGGCGCGGGTGGATTCCAGCAGGCTGGCGGCCTGCGAGACTTCGAGCGGCGATACTTCGCCAGCGGCAAACTGGTCGCGTACCACGCCAACCGTGCGTTCCTGAACCGCGATTATCTCGCGCGATACATTCGCCGCACGGGTCGCACCGCACAGATCGACATAGGCGAGCACCGTATCCGCCACGACCGCGACGCGCAGTGAATTCAGCGCCGCGGCCTGAGCATCGGCATCGGCCCCCGCCGCCAGCGCGCCCGAGCGCAAGCGGCCGAACAGATCGATATCCCAACTTGCGGTCAGGGCAAGATCGTAGTCGGTGGACGGCACGTTCGATGACGCGCTCGGTTGCGTGGCGCTGTTGTCGATCGTTCCTGCGCTCTCGATCGTGGTTTGCGGCAGCCGCGTGGCGCGCGCTTGCCGCAGTGCCGCGCGCGCACCGTCGAGATTGGAATAGGCGACGCGCAGATCGGCATTGGCGGCGAGGCTTGCCTGGACCAGTCGATCAAGCGCCGGATCGTCATACAGCCGCCACCAGTCATCCGGGACCGGGCCGATCGCCGCGGTCGGAAGGCTTGCGAAAGCACCCGTGGCGGACGCGGGTGCGATCGTCGGCGGGGGCAGAGGCGCAGTCATGCACCCCGCGACCGCGAGCGCGGCGATCGGAGCGAACCGGCGGATCATGCGGGAACTCCAGCAAGCGGGGCATCGGGCGCGGGCTTCTCCCGGCCGAAGCGCGAGTAGAGCGCGGGCATCAGGAACAGGTTGAGCACAGTCGAGGAAACAAGTCCGCCCAGGATGACGATGGCCATCGGATGCTCGATTTCATGGCCTGGCGCGTTGCCAGCGACGATCAGCGGCAGCAGTGCAAGGCTGGCGCACGCCGCGGTCATCAGGATCGGCACCAACCGTTCCTCCGCGCCGCGCAGGATCAGGTGCGGCCCGAATACTTCGCCCTCGAAACGCCGCAGATGATCGTAGTGCGACAACAGCATGATGCCGTTGCGCGCCGAGATGCCGATCACGGTGACAAACCCGACCAGCGAACCGAGCGACAACACGCCGCCTGTCAGCGCCACGCCGACTACCCCGCCGACCAGTGCGAACGGCAGGCTGGTCGCGACCAACGCGGTGATCCGCGCCGAGCGGAACTCCAGCCACACCAGCAGCAGGACGCCGAGCAGGCAGAGCAGCCCGGTCGTCCAGAGCCGCTGACGTGAATCGCGCAGCGCCGCGTATTCGCCCAGCACCTGGGGATGGTATCCGGTCGCGAACGGCACCTGTCCGACCGCGGTTTCGACGGCGCGCGCGACCGTTCCGAGGTCCGCACCGGCGACATTGAGCGTCACGTCGATCCGACGCTGACCGTTCTCGCGCTTGATTTCATTGGGCGCGGGCATGATGCGGATATCGGCTACATCGCGCAGCCGCACCGGCGCACCGGCAGGCGTCTGGATCAACATGTCGGCAAGCGCATGGACATCGCCGCGCACCTTGGGTTCGCCCCACAGCGCCACGTCGAACGCTTTCTGGTTGCGGTAGATTTCACCGACTTTTTGCCCCGCGACCAGCGTTTGCGCCTGTCGCCGTACTTCGCCCGCGGTGAGACCCAGCGTGGCGAGATCGCCGGGCCGGGGACGGACCTGAATTTGCGGCACCAGAACCTGTTGCTCGACCTTGAGATCGGCAACCCCGTCGATCGCCGCCACCTTGGCGCGGACACGTTCGGCTGCAGCGCGAAGCTCGACCTGATCGGGACCGAAGATGCGGACGACGACGGTCGCGCCTGCGCCGCTCAGCACTTCCTTGATGCGCTCGCGCAAATAGGTGAGCACGTCGCGGTAGAGGCCGGGATAGCCGTCGATCACTTCCTTGATACGCGCGACGCTGGCGTCATAATCGACGTTCTCGTCCAGGCTGATCCACAGCTCGGTGAAGTTCGGACCGACCACTTCGTCGGCGGCTTCGGCACGGCCGATATGCGCGCCGAAATTGCGGACACCGGGAATGCTGCGGAGCTCCTTGGAGGCACGGGTCGTGATGCGGTCCATCGCCTCGATCGACGTGCCGGGCTTCTCGACGAAGTGCATCAGGAAGTCGGTTTCGCGAAAGTCGGGCAGGAACTGGTCTTTGAATCCAGCATAGCCGACGCCCGCCAGCAGGAGGCCGCCCGCGACGATCCCCATCGCCAGCGCCGGTCGCGCCACCATGCGCGGCAGCACCCCAGCGTAGCGGCGCTTGAGCTCCCCGACGAGCCGCGTGTCACGTTCTGCCTTTAGGGGCGCGTTCGGCAGCAGGAACAGGCACATCGTCGGCGTCACCACCAGCGCGACCAGCAACGACGCGGCGATCGCCAGCACATAGGCGATGGCGAGCGGTTGGAAGAACGTGCCCGCCACCCCGCCCAGGAAGAAGATCGGCAGGAACACCAGCATCACGATCAGCGACGCGAACACCACCGCCGATCGCACTTCCAGCGAGGCCGACAACACCACATCGAAGTTGGAGCGCGGATTGCCGGCCTCGCGGTTGAGCCGCAGCCGGCGCGCAATGTTCTCCACGTCGATGATAGCATCGTCGACGACTTCGCCGAGCGCGATCACCAGCCCGGCGATCACCATCGTGTTGATCGACGCGCCGCTCCATAACAGCACCAGGCCCGCGCCGAGCAGCGACAGCGGTATGGCGACGAGGCTGATCGTCGCCTGCCGCCAATCGCGGGTGAAAACGAACAGCACCACGGCCACGAGCAGGCAGCCGATCGCAAGCGCGCGCGTCAGATTGTCGATCGAGCGTTCGATGAAGGTCGCGGGGCGGAAGATCGTCGTATCGACCTTCACGTCGCGCAGGCCCGGTTTCAATTCCCCGATCGCGGCCTCCACGTCACGGGTAAGCTGGAGCGTGTTGCCGGTCGGCTGCTTCTCCACGATCAACATCAGGCCGGGGCCATCGTCGATGATCGCATTGCCGATCGGCGCGGCGAAGCCGTCGACCACGCGGGCGACGTCGCCGATGCGGACCGCCGTTTCCCCGCTCTGCTTGATGACCGCTTGCGAGAGATCGGCCGAGGACTGGATCGCGCTCGTTTGTTGCACGGCGAGCCGCTGGGTTGCCGTATCGACGAAGCCGCCCCCGCCGACCAGCACCGCGTCGCCGGCCGCGGCGCGCAGTTCGGCGAGCGTCACGCCGGCAGCGCGCAGTCGGTCGGGATCGACCAGAACCTGCAATTGGCGATCGCGCAGACCCCAGATCGCGACATTGGCGACGCCCGGCACCGCCATCAGGCGCGGCCGGATCGTCCATCGCGCCAGTTCGGAAAGCTGCATCTGATCGAGCTTTGCCGACGATATGCCGATCTTCATCGCCCGACTGGTCGACGACAGCGGCGGGAGCATCACCGGGGGACGCGCGGCGGCGGGCAACCGTGCCTGCACCTGCGTTACCCGTTCCTGCACGAGCTGGCGGGCGCGGATCACGTCGGTGCCGGACGCGAACAGGATCGACACCGACGACAGGCCGAGCACCGACTTGGAGCGCTGCGTCATCAGATCGGGGACGCCGTTGACCGCCGTTTCGATCGGTACGGTAATCAGGCTTTCCACCTCCTCGGTGGAGAGGCCCGGCGCTTCGGTTTGAATCTCCACCATTGGTGGCGCGAACTCGGGAAACACGTCGAGCGGCACGTCGCCGGTCGCGCGCAGACCCAGAACGACCAGCAGCGCGGCGAGCGCGAGCACGAGGACGCGCTGGGTCAGCGCGGCACGGACCAACCAGGCAAGCATCAATGCGGCGTCCCGAACTCGGTCCCGAACAGCTCGACCGCCCCGTCCGTCACGACTTCGGCACCGCGCTCCAGGCCGCGCGACAACAGCGCACGGCCGTCCGCGACGCTCGCGACCTCAATCCGCTGGCGAACGTATGTGTCGGGTGCAGTCTTTCGGTACACCCATTCGCCGCCATAGATGTCGCGGACGATTGCCGCGCTCGGGACCGACAGTCCATCCACCCTCCCGCCAAGCGGCAACGCCACCGAGACGCGCTGACCGACGCGGTAGGCACGGTCACGATTATGAAGCGCGAAGAACAGATCGACGGTGCCCGCGATCGCATTGGCAGAGGGCGGGGCCTGGACCGGGCGCGCAGCGCGCGGGGCGGCGCGATCGTCACCGAGCGGACGCACGGTTGCGGTGCGACCGCGTTCAATGGCGCTCACGTCGGTCCCGAACACCGGCACCCGCACCCACAGTGTCGAAAGATTGCCCATCGACGCGATTGAGGGACCGAGCAGCCCGCGTTGCGCGCGCGCCGCCTCCAGTGCAGCCCGGGCGGTAGCGAGCGACGCCGCGGCTTCGTCGCGACCGCGCACGCTACCCGCTTCCTCGCGCACCAAGGCGTCGGCGCGGTTATAGGCGACGACTGCGAGCCGCACTTGCGCTTGCGCTCGCGCGATCTCGCCTTCGGCCGCAACCTGACTGACCCCGATCTGGGCGAGGTTGCTCGTCGATCCCGTTGGCACACCCGCCCCGCCGGTTGCCGGCACGACGACCTCACCGCTGGTTTCCCGGACTTGCGCCGCCGAACCATCGCCAATTCTTACCGTTCGGATGCCGAGACGCTGTTGCGCTTTTGTCGTGAGGGTGAGCTTCAGCAGATCGCTTTCGTGAGCGACCGCCTCCGCTTTGGCGGGGGGAACCGGGGGCGTAGCCGGATCACTGCCGCAGCCGGTCAGGACCGCCAGCAGAGGCAACGTGGCGATCGGAAGGCATCGGATATGCGTCATGCCACGACGATAGCAGCCTCATGTTGGCGGCAGCTTGGGGCGATTATACAAAATCCCAATGTTCGGCAGGATACGACAGGCGGTTGTCACAATCGGTAGGTTTTGACACATGCGCCGCGCCACCTGCGTGCGCGGCTTTGCAAAGATCAGAAACCCGCTTCACAATGTCGGCTATGAGGTCGGCGATCCAGCTCGGTTCCGACCGACATCGCGCGATACCGGCCCTGCCGCCTAGAGCGCCTACTTCCCGCCAGATAACACATGGTGGCAGCACACGGCGATTGCCGACTGGGTTTTCCGACAGTTCAGAGCGGAAGATGTAGAATCACTCCCTATCCGTCAGTTTGTCCGTTCAAGCGTTTCAACAATGTGTTGCGCCAGCATATGTCCCGTCTCAGAAATCGCTGAACCTTCGATCAACGCTATTTCCGTGTCAGGTAAGACCGGCAACCCTGCTTCACCCGTCACAGTTGCGAGAGGCTCCGGAACCATTTCGCGCGGCAGCACTGTAATCCCAAGCCCTGCGCGAACCGCTGCCTGGCTCCCCGCCAGGCTGGTTGACGTGTAGGCTATGCGCCAGGGGCGTCCGATGGCGTCAAGGGCATCGGTCGCGCGCTTACGGTAAACACAAGGTGCCGGCGACATTACGAGTGGTACAGTATCGACACTGTCGGCTGCGCTTTGATCTCTGGCTACCCAAACCAAAGGCTCACGCCACACGCGCATCCCCTCCAGCGCGGCTGCCGGTTCCCGCTTCACCAAAACTAGGTCAAAGGCCCCCGCATGGAATCGCTCAAGGAGATTAAGCGTCAAATCGCACGTCACCTCCAATTCCACGAGAGGATGGGCCTCGTTAAAAAGAGCGAGTATTTCGGGTAGATGCACCGTAGCAAAATCCTCTGGCACACCAAGGCGAACCACGCCCCGAATGTCCGGCTCCAGCAACTCAGCAACGGCCTTGTCATTGAGGTGGACGAGTTTGCGCGCAGTCCCCATTAGCTTGTGTCCGTCAAGGGTGAGGCGGACGCCGCGCGCATTTCGGTCCAAAAGTACACGATTCAGGTGGTTTTCGAGTCGCTTCAATTGAAGACTGATTGTCGATTGGGTGCGCCCAAGCCTTTCACCTGCACGCGTGAAGCTGCCCGTTTCTGCGATCGTTAGAAATGCGCGGAGCTGATCAATATCGAGATTTCGCAACGTCATAGCCCAATACACCCCGTAAGCATTCGATTTATCAATTCATGAGATTGCATAAAATCATTTCATAAATAAAGGCTGGTTTGTCAATGCGGTTCCGAAGGAGATCGCCATGGGAACTATGCCATCAAAACCGCGTGAGGAATTTGCCGTGCCCCTGATGGTGTGGGCATTTATCTGCCTTTTGGTGCTGGCCATTGAGCTGAGGTTCGAACCGATGGCTTTGCATTGGGACATATTGTCAGTCGCCATGTCAGGCCTGACCGTCTTCGTGGCAGCTTGCGTGTTCGGGTTTGCGCGGCGGCACATGCGCCTCCACAAACGTCGAACACGTTTTTTTGTGAGCATGGTAACGACGTTCACTGCGGCGATCATCTTTCTGCTTACAGATAATATCCTTGTCCTGGCGTCCACTTGGGTAGCCAGCGGCTTGATGCTCGCAGGCATGATCGGCCATGTCGATACTTGGCCCGAAGCGCAGCAAGTGGCTCGCAAGGCTCGCAAGACCTTCCTCGCGACGGACTGGATTTTTATATGCGGCCTGACGATGGCCGCCCTGCGCCTGAAAACATTGGCCATTTCCGACATTGTCACACGGGCCGGTGAACTCCCCACGCCGATGCTCGCAGGCCTAGTGGCTACGGTGATAGTTGCAGCGCTCGCACGATGCGCGGTGCCCCCCTTTTCGGGATGGTTGCTCGCGTCTGTTACCGCCCCCACGCCCGTCTCGGCCATGATGCACGCGGGCCTGGTCAACGCTGGCGGTTTCCTGCTTATCCGCATGTCTCCGGTTATCGAACTGCTACCGGCAGCTCGACTTGCGATAGTTCTGCTGGGCCTTTTCGGCGCAATCGTAGGCGCAGCGATCATGATTGTTCGTCCCGACGTGAAGCGGGCGCTGGCCGCCTCCACTGTTTCGCAAATGGGCTTTATGGTGATGACATGCGGATTGGGCGCATATGCTGCAGCGCTATGGCATATTCTTGCCCATGGTCTGTTCAAGGCATGGCTGTTTCTGGGCGCAGGGCAGGTTGTTCGTCGCCAGCCCCTGAAGGCTGCTGAAGGATTTGGCTTCAAGGCAGGATTTGCAATCGGCGCTACCGGCATCGGCCTGACCTTGGTCGATATCGTATCGCCGCTGGATAGGACGAGCCTTATCCCAACTGCTCTTACGCTGGTTGCCGCAATAATCGCGATGTTGTCCGCCATCGGCGACAACTCTGGCCGTCAGCGCTGGGTCATGGCGGCCTTGATATCGGGTCTTGTGGTCATTCATTCTACCGGCCTTGGTTTTGTGAGCCGCCTGCTCCCGTCAGCCCAATCGCCACTACCGATGACCCTGCAAATGTTTGTTGCGGCTATTTTCCTAGGTAGTCTGGTCGTCCAGAACCGACTGTTCGCCCGCCGGTGGCAAATGCCTCGCTGGATCTATGTCCGGCTGCTGAGTGCCGGAGCCATGACCCGCTGACATCTGAAAACCGCTGACTTCCCTCTACCAGAAGGAATAGAACCATGACGCTCGAATTTGCCCATCCATCATGTGCTCTGGCTCCAGGTTATGCGGAAACTGCAAAGCTGGTCGGTCTGGCGTCCAAGGCCGTCGCTCCCCTCTGGCCGCTGGAAAGCCCGATTGCGGTCAACCCGTTGTCCGGCTTTGAGGACTTGCCCTTCTTCGACGCGGCTGAAGCGGCCTCCGACATTTTCAAGGCGCGCAGTTGTTTGCCCGTTTCGCTGTGGCGCCGGCTCACCGATAATAGCAAAGTCGATCGCGCAATATTGGCTGAGGTCGCAGTCGAACGCCTCGGGGGTCTAAATCTGGCCTTCGAAGCGGTGCTCCCAAACATCAACGCGCATGATATCCTCATGGCCCGTCTGTTGCACCTACCTTCGGACGACACGGAACCCAAGCCACTGGCTTCCCCGAGCCGGGCTGAATTGTTCGTTGCGAAATGGTGCGCGGCCTTTCTGGATCAGGGGCTATCCGCCGTGGAGATGCCGGGCAGAGAAAAAGGCCTGTACAGGGCCACTCTCGACCTGATTGTCCATGATCCGGAATTCATCGCGCTGACCGGGAAACGGGCAAAGGCAGTCTATCACAAGGCACCCATGGACCCTGTCACAGCCATTGCCCAACGGCTCGATTCCTTTGGCGACAACCAACTGGGCAAATTGGCCCTTTTACGAGAGTTGTTGGGCAGACTGCCCGGATGGGCGGGTCATATTCGCTGGCGCAGCGAGTATGCAGATCAGGCCTATAGTGTTGGAGCACCGGCGACCATCACAGACTATCTCGCCTTGTGGATGTTGGTGCTCGATTTCGACACCGCTATGCCCGTCGCCGATAGTCTGCCCATACAAGAGTATGAAGGGCTCGCATCCCATTTCGGCATACCAGTTAAGGCGTTCGTCTCCTTAAACGGTGCTGCGAAAACACGGTTGAATTATATCCTCGGCATCAACGGTCACCAGCTGTCGATGATGTTCATGGAAGCTGCCGAGCGTGGATTTCAGGCCAAAATCGTGCAAGGTTTGCGGAACGCAGAGCGTGCACCAAAGGTCACGCCTAAGAGGTATGATGCGCAGCTCATCTTCTGTATTGACGTGCGTTCCGAACCACTGCGCCGCGCGATTGAGCAGCAAGGCAGTTACGACACCTATGGCTATGCCGGTTTTTTCGGCTTGCCGATCGCGATGCGCGCGCCAACCGACCGTATAGCGCGCAGGCAACTGCCTGTGCTGCTGGAGCCGCAACACGAAGTTGCCCAGGCTGTTGCTTCCAGCCGCCTTGGCAGCGACAGTTCTCTATTGGCCAGCCATGCCCGGCAATCCTCTGCATCGAGGCTATTGAATGGTGCCAAGCGGACCATGGCAACCAGCTTTGCTGCGGCGGAAGGCACCGGCCCAATTGCTGGAGCGATGATGCTGTTGCGCAACCTTGCCCCTAGGATCGCCCGACAACTGACCGGCCCGGATGATGCCGGCCTGTCAGCGCAGCTTAGCCCATGCCTGTCAGATGTTCATAGTCACGGCTTAGGTCTGGAGGAAAAGGCGAGTTATGCCACAGGCCTCTTCAAGTTGACGGGCCTTGTGCCGGAAACCCTGGCCCCGCTTGTCCTGCTGGTCGGCCATGGTGCGACCTCAACCAATAATCCCTTCGGCGGTGCGCTCGAATGTGGGGCATGTGGCGGTAGGGCCGGTGGTCCTAACGCACGTGTCATGGCTGCAATCCTGAATGATCCGAATGTGCGTGCGCGTCTGGCAGAGCAGAATATGACCATTCCTTGTGACACGCGGTTCGTAGCGGGCCAGCACGACACTACCACTGATAATGTCATGTTGTTCGATTGCGAGCAGGTGCCCCAAAGCCATTGCGACGCTCTGGGGAAAATTGCCTGGGATATGGCTTATGCTAGCACGCGAAGCCGTGAAGAACGTGGCCGGAAGCTCAACAGGTCAGCGGCTGACCTGATGGTTGGCGCATTGCATTGGGGCGAAGTTAGGCCCGAATGGGGGCTTTCTGGCAATGCAGCCTTTATAGCGGGGCCGCGCAGCCTGACACAGGAGATCGACCTCGATGGCCGAGTTTTTCTTCATAGCTATGACTGGCGCACCGACAGCGATGGCGGTGCTTTGAAGACAATATTGACCGCTCCGATGGTTGTCGCGCAATGGATTAACTGCCAATATCTATTCTCGACGATCGACAACAATGTCTACGGCGCGGGGGATAAAACAGTGCATAATGTGCTCGGCGGCTTTGGAGTCGTGCGAGGCAATGGCGGCGACCTGTGCGTCGGCCTGCCCCGTCAGTCATTATTTTGTGACGATGGTACGCCTCACCATGTCCCTCAGCGCCTCCTCACCATTGTACAGGCCCCACTTGACCGGGTGGATGCCATAATATTGGAGGATGCATTGCTCGGTCGTCTGTTCGGGAATGGTTGGGTCAAGCTGGTCGTGATCGACCCTACTAATGGCCGCGTGTCGCGCTGGACTGCAGGCGATGAACTAATCAGATTTTCGGACGCGCCTGGTGGTTGGGCAGAGCCCCGAACCATAGTTTGAAAAACTACCTTGAAAAATTCTGTTTGATATGAGGAGTTACTGAATGGCCGCCCATCCCCATGGACGGATTGATTGGCGCGCATTCATGGGATGGGCGCGCGCCACCCTGGCACCCGACCGTGCCTTCATGACCCTGGTATTGATCTACGGCGCAGCCATAGGCCTACTTTCGCTGGCGACGCCCATTTCTGTGCAAATGTTAATCAATTCGGTTGCGAACACGGCCCTTCCGGCCCCACTTTTCACGCTCGCTGCCGTCCTGCTGTGCCTGTTGCTGCTATGGGCTTTGCTGGGTGCATTACGTACCTATGTGATGGAGATTTTCCGTCGCCGCTTCTTTGCCCGGCTTGTCGCGGAGATCACCCTGCAGGCCGTTCACGCTCAAGATCCATTCTTTCAGGACGTCCGCCGCGGCGACCTGTTCAATCGCTTTTTCGAGGTGATGAATATCCAGAAGGCCATCCCGTCGTTGTTGGTCGGGGGGTTCTCAATCTTCTTCCAGGCAGCGGTCGGATTTATCGTTACATCCTTTTACCATCCGATTTTTCTGGGCTTCAACCTGCTCTTCATTGCCTGCGTCTGGCTGATCTGGAAAGGCTGGGCCGGCAAAGCCATGGAAACGGCAGTGGCGCTCAGCCATCGCAAATACGAGGCGGCCCACTGGCTGGAAAGTGTCGGTGCTTCTAACGGATTCTACAAATCCAGTCGGCATCTCGACTATGCCATGGATGTCTCTGAACAGCGAACTGCTGCATATGTCAGTGCCCATCAAAAGCATTTTCGCGCGACTTTCCCTCAAAGCGTGGCATTACTACTGCTCTATGCTGTCGCCAGCGCCGCCTTGCTCGCGCTGGGTGGTTGGCTGGTCATTCAAGGCCAGTTGTCCATCGGTCAACTTGTCGCGGCTGAGTTGATTCTTTCAAGCATATTCTATGGAGCAGCACAGCTAGGTCCATATCTCGATGGATTCTATGACCTTGTGGCAGCGGTCGAGGAACTTGCGTTGTTCGGGACCATCAATCAGGAAGACGCACCATTGGCTGGCGGCGCTGGCGTGAGGCCGCGCGATGGCGCGCTTGCGTTACGATCTGTGCGACTGGAAGTTGGCGGCGAACGTGGCAATTTCAATCTGACGATCCCGGCAGGGCTCCATATCGTGGCAGACTGCGACACGGGTGCCGACAGGCTGTTCAGCCGACTTCTCAAACGTCACTACCGCCCCGCCGAAGGATTGATTACTTTGGGCGGCGCAGACATTGGTGCGCTGGATATCTTCCAGTTGCGCAGTGACGTCATCGTGCTTGACCGACCCAGTATTGTGGAAAGCTCGATCCGTGACTATCTGCGTCTGGCTGCGCCACAGGCAACGTCAGAGCGCACTCTCGACGTGTTGGATGCCGTTGGCCTTGGCAGTCGCATAAGCACTTTACCCGGTGGAATGGACTGCGTGCTGTCTTCGACTGGCTGGCCGTTGACGCTTGCGGACACGATGCGTCTCAAGCTGGTCGGTGCAATTCTGGCAGAGCCTCGTATCCTCGTTCTGTCGGGCCTTTTCGATATGCTGCCAGCACATGAGTTGCGACCAGCGCTACGAATGCTCGATGATTTCGCTACGACAATCATATGCTTCACTAGCAGGTCCGAAAATCTCGCCTTCGATCACTGGCTCTGGTTGGGCCACGACAAACAACTGCTGACGCGCGATGCCTTGGAATTTCAGGCCGTCCGCACTGCTGCGCGAGGACGCTGACATGCCATTCCGCACCGACCATATTTCGCATTTCAAAACTCTTGCCAGCATAGCGGTTCCACGGCCCGCGCGCGCACTGGCATGGATATTGCTGTTGGGCATGGCAGGGTCCATAGCGTTCCTGTTGCTCGTTCCGTGGGTGCAAACATCGACCGGCACTGGGACAGTCATCGCGCTCGATCCGCGCGATCGGGTTCAAAATGTGACCGCCCTGGTGCCTGGCCGCGTCGAACAATGGTTCGTCACGGACGGATCGCGCGTCAGAAAGGGTGACCCGATAGCCCGCATTTCCGATAATGATCCAGGTTTGATTTCACGTCTGCGCGCCGAACGCGCCCAAGCCGACGCAGAGATTGCAGCGACACGGCGAGCCATGGGTGTTGCTCAGCGTGATGTCGGCCGCATGGGGCAGCTTTATAGCGAAGGCCTGTCGCCACGCCGCGACCTGGAACTCGCCCAGATCAAGGTTGAAGATTATGGCGCGAAAGTTGCTAAGGGTCTCGCTGATCGCAACCGGCTCGACATCGATATCAGTCGGCAATCCGTGCAAATCGTGCGCGCTCCGCGTAATGGCCGCATATTGCGTATCCTCGGCGGCGACACGGCTACGATGGTGAAGGAGGGGGAAATCCTCGCGACCTTCGCACCGGAGGAGGCTGTTCGGGTTGTCGAACTCTATGTCGATGGGCGCGATGTTCCGCTCATCTATCCCGGACGCCCCGTCAGACTGGAATTTGAAGGATGGCCCGCCATCCAGTTCAGTGGATGGCCTTCTGTGGCAATGGGCATGTTCGACGGGCAGGTCCGCGCGATCGACGTGTCGGCATCGAGTAACGGCCTGTTCCGCATATTGGTCGAACAACGGCGCGGCGGACGGCCGTGGCCCAAGGAACCGTTCGTGCGCCTTGGTGCAAAGGTTCGTGGCTGGGTGATGATGGATACCGTGACATCGGGCTATGAACTCTGGCGACTGCTCAACGACTTTCCGCTGCAATATCCCGCAGGTGCTATCGACGGAACTCTCGGCAAGGCCGCAACGGGGGATGGCAATGCCAAATAGGCTCCATCTCCCCGTCCTGTCCGCTGTGCTGTTCGCAATTACCGCCATGATTTCACCAGGGAAGGCCCAGGATGTTGCGGCGCTACCCGCGCTCGCGCCCACCGACGCCGGAGTACTGTCTTTGGACGATGTGTTGGCCACTTCGGCCAAACAATCGCCCCAGATTCTGGAAGCATTGGCTCGTGCACGTTCAGCCGATGGCAGACGTTTGAGCGCGGAGGGCGCGTTCGACACGTTATTTTCGGCCGAGGGTGGGTCGCGCGTCTTGGGCTATTATAACGGCACTTATGCCGACGCCAAAGTCGCGCGCCCTATCGAGAATTGGGGCGGCCAGATATATGGCGGATACCGCGTGTCGAGCGGAAGCTTCCCCATCTATGAGGACAAAAACTACACTAACCAGTTGGGCGAAATCAGGGCTGGCGCGGTTTTCTCGCTTTTGCGGGACCGGATGATCGATGAACGGCGCTTTGGCCGTGTTTCCGCCGACGCCGATCGGGCCGTTGCCGACGCAGAACGGCAGATGGTCGCGATCGGCGTGCAACGCAGGGCATTCGACGCCTATCTAAATTGGGTTGCCGCCGGACAGCGCCTTGGAATTTATCGCCATCTTCTCGATCTGGCGCAGGAGCGGCAGCGAGGCTTGCAGCGATCGTTCGAAGCTGGACTGCGCCCACGCATCATTCTGGTTGAGAACGACCAAACGCTGCTGCGAAGGCAAGCCATGGTCGTCCAGTCAGAGCAGGCGGTCGCCAATGCCGCCAACACTCTATCGCTCTATTGGCGCGATGCTGATGGCAGGCCGCTTATCCCCCGCAAGGAACAAATGCCGGTCAGCTTGCCCGCCCTACCTATGGCCAATGTTCCGCAGGTGGTGACGCGGCCAGACCTCATTGTCGCACAGTTGCGAGAACGACTGGTGCGTGACCGTCTGTCCTTGGACCGGAACGCCTTGCTGCCCCGTCTCGAACTCCAGATGGAAGTGGCGCGGGATATTGGCGATGTTGGCTTGGGCGGAGTGTCACGAAGTGGCAATGACGTTCGTTTTGGACTGCGCTTTTCGGTACCACTGGAACAACGGGCCGCGCGTGGCAAGCTGATGCAGACCCAGGCTGAACTCGACGCAAACCGCCGTCGGACGCAGTGGCTGGACGAACAGATCAGGGCGGAGATAGACGGTATCGGCATCACCCTCAGCGCGGCAGATCGATTGATCGCCTTGTCGGAGGATGAAACGCAGCGCGCCCAGGAGATGGCGACCGCAGAACGGCGCCGTTTCACCATGGGGGCCAGTGACCTGTTTCTCGTGAACTCGCGCGAAGAGGCAGCAGCCAGCGTCTCTCTCACCCTTCTTGATCAGCGATTGCGGCGGATTGCAGCCAATGCTGATCTTGCGGCCTCGTCCGGCAATGCAGCGGCTCTTGGCCTGTGACGTGTCAATGGTCGCTTAGAATGCGTTTTGCTTCCGCTTGAACGCGCGCCGCGATCAAGCGGAAATCGGCGCTATTTGCTGCATTTTGGCGCCATGCAGCCGCGATGGAGCGGGTCACCTGCCAATCGACGGGCGTGACACGACGTATCAACGCCTCGCCCCCGACATCGGACCGCAGATAGAGTTCAGGCAGGACTGCTATGCCAATCCCGGAACCTACCATTTGTTGAATGCTGTCTAGGCTTGTGCCTTCGTAATCTCGTAAAATGACCGCACGAAGGTCGTCACAAATCCCTTCCACCATCCGGTGATAATGGTGCCGAGGATCGAGCGACAGAAATGCTTCACCAGCCAGGTCATGGCGCGTCACGTTCGATTTTTCGGCAAGTGGATGATGGGGTGGGACGACGATATGCATCGGCTCGCGAAACAACGGTTCGATTTCCAGCCCTTCGCCGATCAGAGGCAATGGCCCGATCATCATATCGAGGTTACCCCTCGCTAGCTCCAGGGCTTGCTCCGTCGGAAGCCCTTCACGAATATAGAGTTTGATGTCGGGCTGTTCGGCATGGAGTGAAGCGATCAGCGACGGCATCAGGTAGGGGCCAAGGGTAGGTGTAACTCCGAATCGAATGACGCCGACCATCTTCTCGCGGGATCTTCGAGCAACTGACCGAATTTCCTGAATTTCCACAAGAACCCGTCGCGCCCGTTCCACCACCAATCGACCTAGCGGTGTCATTTGCACCGCCCAGCCTTTTCGTTCGATCAGCGCGGCACCAAGCCGCTTTTCCAGCGCCGAGATCTGTTGGCTCAGCGTCGGTTGAGATACGCCACATTCATCTGCCGCCTTACCAAAGTGCAGCAGGTCGGCGACCGCGACGAGATATTCCAGTTGGCGAACGGATGGCATAGGCAAACGATAGATAACTTCTATCGTTTAATCTATAAAATTTCGATTGGCTCGAAAACTTATGATGAGCCATAAGGGCGTCAACAGCCCAAAGGGCAAGCAAACTGTAGAGACATCGGCAAGATCGTTTCTTCCTCCTCTACAGGTTGCCAACCCCAGCCAGCTACCGCCGCCGCGGCTCCCAACCGGCCTTTATCGCTGGCGGCGGACACTGGCGACGCACGTCGATACCCCCCTCTTCGTGCGTCGCCAGACTATTTCCTCTCCCTGAAAGGGTTACACCATGTCCCTGACTGCTATGTTGTCGGCATTCCTGGTAATCTCGGCGATAACGCCGCAGCAGGCAGATACGGCTTTCGCCGCTTCAAATTTTCATATGTTCGACCTGAAGCATCTCGAAGGTTCGCAAACCGCCCCTTCAACACCGCAAACCGCTGAGATCATAGTGGAGAGCCGGGCGTCCTATAAGCCTGTCCCCTTAGCTACCAGAGACCATGAAACCCTGGCCTATATCGCCCGAGGATCGGCGTCGTCCTGCACCGTGCTCCTCAATATCGCATCCCGCTGCGTTCGCCCCACCCAACTCGTCAGCATCACGGCAGTTGACGGAATTTCTTGGGACGTTCCATGAGCAAGCCGATAGTCACCCGGCGGACCCTGTCCATGTCAACGCGCAATGGCGGCGCGAACGAGGATGCTCCAAATCCGGTATCGGTCAATCCGCCTCCGATGAAGGAACCGGCAATCCGCACTCGCGCGATGCCCAAAGATACCAACTCGGCAGGCGACATTTGGGGCGGATGGCTGCTGGCCCAAATGGACCTGGCGGGCGAGGCGGCCGCCAGAGAAAGGACTAGATGCCGCGTAGTCACCGTCGCCGTCGACGCGATGGAGTTTCTGCGTCCGGTCAAGGTCGGCGACGTCGTGAGCTTCTACGCCGATGTTGTCGAAGAGGGGCGGACCTCCCTGATCGTTGAGGTCCGCGCCATCGCCAACAGCGAGGACAGCGGGATCAAGCATCGGGTAACCGAGGGCCGCTTCACATTTGTGGCTATCGGGCCGGATGGAAGCCCTCAAAAAGTCGATCCGGGCCAACGAAGGTGATGGACGAAAATCACACCGATATTCATCCAATCCAGAAAGCAATATCATGTCGTTCATCGTAACCGGGACCGACACCGACGTCGGCAAAACCGTGGTCGCCGCCGGTTTGGTAGCATCGCTCAGAATGCGATACTGGAAACCTGTACAGTCCGGTCTCGATCCCGATGGCGATGCCGAACGCGTGATGGAATTGGCTGGGATCGACCGATCAAGAATAGTCCCGGAAGTCTATAAATTTCCAGTCCCGGCGTCACCGCATCTGTCAGCCCGTCTTGCGGGTGAAATGATCGATCCAAGCCGCCTCTGCCTCACCCCTGACAAAGCAAAGGGAGTGGTAATCGAAGGGGCGGGCGGGGTCATGGTGCCTCTAAATGAACAGCTTCTATTCATCGACATATTCAAAGACTGGAAATTGCCAGCAATTCTGTGTGCGAGAAATTCCGTAGGAACAATCAACCATACATTGCTGACAATTGATAAGTTGAAGCGATATAATATACCACTGATTGGTGTAATTTATTCAGGATCGCCAGAACATACAGAAAATCAGAGGATAATAGGGCATTATTCCGGAATACCAAATCTAGGAATTTTGCCAATATTAAGTACACTTAATACTGAAAGCCTAATTCAGGCTATGAATGATTATATTGATATTTCACTTATAAATTGTAAAAACTAATAAACATAGATGATATTGTTCGAAAAATTGAAATCGTATTCTATTACGAAAAAATATGATAATTACGATGATAAATACGAGGCAAAAATGTGCCGATATTTAATAAGATTAAGAGCCTGATTCATAATTATCCGATGAGATTTCATAGCCTTGCGATGCGACGGGCGAATAGCTGGATGGAAGCTATGAACAACCACGCAGTTGCCGATGCGATGGTCTGTTCAAAGTCCTTGGCGAGGCGGCGGTTGCGATTCAGCCAAGCCAGTGTTCGCTCGACGACCCAGCGGCGCGGGAGAACCACGAAGCCTTTTGCCACATCGGATCGCTTGACGATCTCGACGGTCCATTTGCCGATACGCCGGAGCGCTTCCCTGAGCTTGTCGCCAGCATAGCCGCCATCGGCAAAGACATGGCGCAGCCATGGAAAGCGGCAGATGATTTCAAGCAGCACCAGTGGCGCACCGTCGCGGTCCTGAATGTCGGCGGTGTGGATCACCGCATGTACCAAATTGCCCTCGGTGTCGGTGAGGATGTGGCGCTTACGGCCCTTGATCTTCTTGCCCGCGTCATAGCCGCGAGGGCCGCCGCTTTCAGTCGTTTTCACGCTCTGGCTATCGATCACGCCAGCGCTGGGAGAAGCCTCGCGACCAGTCGCTTCACGAGCCATCAACAGCAGGGCATGATTGAGCGAGAGCCACAGTTTGTTATCGCGCCACAGGTAAAACCAGCGCCGCACCGTCGAGACCGGCGGAAAGCAGGGCGGCAGCATTCGCCACGGCAGTCCCCCGCGCAGCAAATACAGGATTGCCTCGACAATTCGCCGCAGCGGCCATTTGCGTGGTCGGCCCACATAGGAGGGCGGCGGCAATAGCGGTTCGAGTACCGACCATTCGGCATCGGTCAAATCGCTTGGCAAAGCCAGCCCCGCGCGGGCATACTGCGTCCGAGTGGTATCGGTCCACATCGTTGATCTCCGGAAGTTTGTTGCAAAACCCCTGAATCAACGACTGCGGCGAACGTCAAGCTAACCCGCTGATACCACTCAACTTAGTTTCGGATCGGGCTCTAACAGTTAGAAAGTTATACATAAATATATTTCAATTCAAGATTTATGTGGAACGATTTACGGACTCTAATTTACTAATATCAATCGTTTTTATAGGGATTCCATTCCTTATATACTGCATCGTTACATCATAACAGGCAGCTTATCGATCGAAAGTCTCCTTGCCGGAAAACACATGGATCGTCCCGCCCGATCACGACTTTGCGCTCCCGATCTGGCTGCACGAAAAACCCTGTCGGAATGGTGAGCTACAGACAACCGGCCTAGTGGGGTTTTCCGCTACCCTAAATTAACACCCGCTCCACCTCGTCCAGCGTCACATCATCGTCATCATCGGGCCGCCGATCGTAGAGCTGGGTGGTGCGGATCGAACTGTGGTTCGCCATCGTCGCGGCCGTTTCCAACGTGCCGCCATTTTTCATATAGGCGGTGATCCCGGTCGCGCGGAAACTGTGGTTGCTAATCGCCGTCCCGATCTCGGCGGCCGCCGCGCGCCGGCGCACCATCGCGAAGGCATTGGCCTGGGGCAGGGGGGTGCCGCGCCTTGCTCGTCATAGCTCCACCTTCTCAGGAGTTGGAGCCTCAGACAAACCCGGCGCGGTTCAGGTGGGACACGATCGCGAGCTCAGTTAAAACCTAATGAATACGTTGGTTGCTAAAATGTGATTCACCCGGTCCGGGCCAATCCGAAACACCGTCTGGTTGAGGTAGCCTGGTTCGATCGTGATTCCCTCCGCTACTGGCAAGCTCGCACCTATAAAGGTTCGGACCTGATCGATGCCCTTGTGCCGGTCCCATCGGGTTGTGTTCAAACCAACGAACGTTTCGTTCCACACGACTACACGTAAGGGCCCCCGCGGTAACGGCAACTGTGCCCGAAGCTGTTGACGAAGGCGCCAACCAACTCCCTCCGAATCCGACCGAAAACGCTGTTCGACCCGCGTACGGCCGCTGATCGACAACCCAGTCGCCCTGTCTTGTTTGAAGATGTAGGCGACCTGCTCCCATGCCCGATGCTCCTCATTGGCGACGGTGCGAGCGAACCGGGTGTGGACGTAAACATAGCCCGCCGTCGCGGACCACCCGCGCGGCAGCCTTAAGGTCAGGCTCGGTCGGATCAGTACCTGGCCTAGTCTAGATACTTCGTCCGTATAGCGACCGTGGAGTTCGAGCGTTGCATCCACGTTGTCGAACAGGGTGGTCGTTCCAGTCATCGAAGTCCAGATTTGCTCGTCATGTTCGGATGCGTGGGCAGGAATCGTGCCCACGACAATGGCGAGCGGTGCGGCGATGTATCGGAAAAGGGGCATGGGGTGCGTGCTCATGAGCGATCGAAGAAATCAACGCGGCCAGTGCCGAGCTCGTAGTAAGCCCCGACAATCATGAGCTTGCCCTCTACAAGTGGCTTCATCAATAGTGGATCGCTAGCTTCGCGCAGGTTACGCACCGTGCGTCGGACGTTCTGGCGTATCGCGGCCTCGGTGGCGTCGCCAGCAATGCCCCGCGCTTCAAGCACGGCGGGGATTATCGGCTCGACCATGGTGCCGATCGCACCAGGGAAACGCGCGTTCTTACTGACCACGTCCATCGCGGCCTTGACCGCACCACACGCTTCGTGCCCCATGACCACGATCAAGGGCACACCTAGAACTGCTACCGCGAACTCAATCGAACCCTTGGCGACTGTGTCGACGGTATTGCCAGCGTTGCGGACGATGAACAGTTCGCCCAAGCCGCGTCCAAACAACAACTCCGGCGGCACTCGGCTGTCCGAGCAGGAAACATAGGCAACGAACGGCGCCTGATAACGAGCGAGTTCCAGGCGGCGCTGCGGCGAGATGTCGGGATTGAGGATTTCACTGCGCAGAAACGCGGCGTTGCCGTCCTCGAGGAGCCGCAGCGCCCCATCAGGGTCGAGTGTTGTCTTGCCGTCCTTGGTCGGTGCGGGTGGGACAACGCGCGACTGGTGTCTCGATGCGACTTGCGCGCTCGCAGGTGCGACGGCGATCGTCGCTGTGGTCATCGCGCCGGTCACAAGAGTGCGGCGCGACAAATTAATGTCGAACATGGGTATCCTCTCCTTCTATTTAAAAGATTGCAGGTGAAATGGGATATTTAACCATTCAACAGAAGACCAAGACAGCCGCAATATCAAGTTATATCCTCTTCTTTAAAGCCACAGCCGGGCGCGGTCATCGGAAGCGGCGGCCAAATCGGCGGCAGCCAGTGCTGCGCACGCTTGAGCGTCCAGCAACCGCACGCGGGCGTCAGTCGCCGCTTCTTCATCTGAAGAACTTGGGTAACAAGACGCAACGTCAGATGTATACCGCCTATATTGCCGGCTTGATTGGCTCTAGCGATCACAAGAGCATTTAGCGCATGGCGGCCCGCACAGACGCGCATAGAGGCTGCGTCAGAACGCTGGCGTAACGGTGCACGATCGAAGTCCGATATGATCCCGAGGGATTGCGAGACCAACCTTGGAAGCCATCATGTGGAACCCGACCGCCCGCGCGCATCATATACGATCCGACAACGTCCTGGATGGGGAAGCAATGGCGAGATCTTCTACAGCCTGACCGAGGCGAAAGTGTTGATCGAAACGTGGCGGCGACATCAACGCCCGCTACGGCGTTGACCATGTATTCAGATTCTACACCCATAATTCCGATCAGCGCGCACCCTACCATGTCAATGTGATCTCGGCCGCGACACATGAGGCATCTTATATGCTTGATGGCCTGACCAGACATGGCACCGATCTCGTGATCTCCGAGCATTATACCGACACCGGCGGAACGACCGATCATGTCTTCGCTCTGTGCGCCATGCTGGGATTTCGTTTCTGCCCGCGTCTGAGGGGGTTCCCCGACAGACACCTCGCGCCGATTGCCCTGGCCACAGCCTATCCACTCCTTGGCCCGCTGTTGGGCAAACGCATCCGGACCGATATTATCCGTGAGCAATGGGGGGACGTGCTGCGGCTTGTCGGTTCGGTCAAGACCGGCCATGTCGCGCCTTCGGTCATGTTGCGAAAGCTCGCCGCCTATGAGCGGCAGAACCAACTCGAAGTGGCGCTACAAGAAATCGGCAAGATTGAGCGGCCCCTGTTCTTGCTGGACTGGCTTGAAATCCCGACCTGCGCCGGCGGTGCCACGCCGGTCTTGTAAATCGGCGAGCACGAGTTGCCGACACCCGCTTGAACCTATTATCGTTCTCCAAACGAGTTTGCTTCAGATGGCCGAAAATCAGGCTGTAGATTTCCGCTGAGAAGTGATGGAGTGGATGCCCCCTCCCGACGGCATCAAATGTGCCATTGTGATGTTTCCGAACGTCACAGTAGAGGAGAAGGCATCCATGGACGAAGTTAGCATTGTCGGCCTGGACTTGGCAAAGCGGGTTTTCCAGGCTCATGGAGCGTCCTCCAGCGGGGACGCGATATTCCGCAGGAAGCTCAGCCGATCACAGGTGCTGCCATTTCTGGCTCGGCAGCCACGCTGTATTGTTGCGATGGAGGCATGTGCCAGCGCTCATTTTTGGGGGCGGGCTATCAGAGAGCTGGGGCACGAGGTTCGTTTGATCCCGCCGATCTACGTAAAGCCATTTGTGAAGCGGCAAAAGAACGATGCTGCGGACGCGGAGGCGATCGCTGAAGCGGCCGTTCGGCCGAACATGCGTTTCGTTGAGGTCAAATCGCAGAGCCAGCAAGCAGGTGCGATGGTGTTCAGGACTCGCGACCTACTGGTTCGACAGCGCACACAGCTGATCAACGCACTGCGCGGTCATCTTGCCGAACATGGTGTTGTCGCTCCGCAGGGGGTGACGAACGTCCGGATGCTGGAGGCTGCGATTGAGGAAGCCGAAACATCGCTCGAGCTGCTGATCGTCGAGACGGCACGGCTTTACCTTACGCAGATCGCCTCGCTGAGTGAGCAGATCGTGATGCTTGAGAAAGTTCTCCAGCAAGAAGCGGCCAAGGCGGTTGCGACGGCCCGGCTGTTGACCGTGCCCGGGATCGGTCATGTTACCGCAATGGCTATCGAGGCCTTCGCGCCTCCAATGGAGACTTTCCGGCGCGGGAGGGATTTTGCCGCCTGGCTTGGACTTGTGCCTATCCAGCGATCTACCGGCGGCAAGCAGGTCCTTGGCAGAACATCCAAAATGGGCCAGCGCGATATCCGGCGACTGCTGATCACGGGCGCAATGACGATGGTACGCTGGGCAGGCCGTAAAGCGCCGCCAGAAGGTTCCTGGTTATCTCGCATGCTGGAGCGCAAACCGCGAATGCTGGTTGCCATTGCTTTGGCCAATAAAATGGCTCGCTCAGTCTGGGCGATGTTGACCAAGGGTGAGGATTACAGGGATCCGGTGACTGTCGCGGCCTGATCAGACGATCGCGCGATCAGTTCCCGGTGCGTCGGGCGTGTGAGAAGATCGAGGAGTAGTAAGGGCAAAGTGATCGGACAGATCCGGTTCTGAAAAAGCATTCCGAGTCATGGGGCTGCGAGCCCGCAGAAGTGTTTTGCATCAGATCCGCGCATCTCCATACCGGCCAGTGGACATCAGTCCGCAGAACAGGCCTGATACATGACCGCATCCGATCACACGCCGGCGCCGTTCCAAAACCTCTTGCGCGACTGGGGGCATCCATACATGACCCGGTATTTCCATCGAGAATTGACCCGGGTGATGGTATGTCCCGCAGAGCGGGTTTTGGGTCAAGCTGGTGATTTTTCCTTTCGTGGTTTTGGTGATGCAGAGCTTGCCCTGAACCGGAAGCTGTCATTGCCAGTTTCGATGATGTGGCAATGATGGGTTAGTCGATCCAGCAGGGCGGTGGTCATTTTGGCATCGCTGAATACCTCGGCCCATTCGCTGAAGCTGAGGTTGGTGGTGATCACGACGCTGGTGCGTTCGTACAATTTGCTGAGCAGGTGGAACAGCAAAGCTCCGCCTGATGGGCTGAACGGCAGATAGCCCAATTCGTCGAGAATGATGAGATCGAGTTTGAGCAGACGTTCGGCAATCTGCCCCGCCTTGTTGGCTGCTTTTTCCTGTTCGAGCGCGTTGACCAGATCGACCGTGGCAAAGAAGCGCACTTTTCTGCGGTGATGCTCGACGGCTTGAACTCCCAGCGCAGTGGCGATGTGCGATTTGCCGGTGCCGGGCCCGCCAATCAGTACTACGTTGTCAGCGCCGTCGATGAACTCGCCGCCATGGAGTTGCCGAACCAAGGCCTCGTTGGCCTCGCTGGATGCGAAGTCGAACCCGGCTAGGTCCTTTGTAAGCTGGGGTCAGTACATAGAACGGACCCAGATATACGCTAAGCGCCGACAGCCCCGCTCAGGTGTCGGAAAACACCTGTTTGTCGCACATTGATGCGGAAGATGGCCGTTTTTGTGCTTGCGGGAGTCGAAGGCCGGTGTTCCGATCGCAACCCCATTAGCGGACGCTCGAGTTACAAATGGGGGATCCAAAAACGGTCTTTCGTTCAGGTCGATCTTTGCCATCCCGGTCGCTTTTGATGCAAAAATCAAAACTTTTGCATCAACGAAATGGGCAACCACAATGCCATAAATTATCGAGAAGTTGACGGATTTACCGACGCTGGGATTTCATTAGAGCATGTCGTTCGACATGTGCCAGCAGCACTTCGATATCTTCACGACTGATATCGAAGCTTTCATGCATATCTTCCAGTGCCGCATCGATATCGGATGAATGAAAAGCTCGTGGAACGCGAGGCTCCGGCGTGAGGGCTGGTACGTGCGGATAGCTATGTGTGGTCATACGATGAAAGAACATAGCTATCGACACAAGTGCTATGGAATTGATCGCTACCGGCGCGAAAGCGAAGCTATACCCTGCTGCGTGAATGCCTTGGCTGCCAATTACTGCAGTAAGCGCAGCCGCGCCTCCCGGAGGATGTAGGCAGCGTAGTAGCGACATCACCAGAATCGCGCCGCCCACCGCGACGCCAGCGGCAAGTGTGATGTCTGGAAACAGATTGAACGCCCATACGCCAATCAAGGTTGAAATGGTGTTGCCGCCGACCACGGCCCAAGGCTGGGCTAGAGGGCTGGAAGGCACGGCAAATACCAGTACCGCTGAAGCACCAAGGGGTGCGACAATGATCGGCAAATCCATAGCAGAAAGAGGAAGGCCAGCACAAACTACGATGGTAAGAGCGATGGCAATCGCAGCACCCAAACTTGCGATCAATCGATCTGGCAAGGTCGCGCCTGCAAGGATTGGCTTGAATATGTTTAGCACGATATCTGGGAAATTAGTTGTAGACTAAAGTGGTGCTGGCGCGGGGTACGTTCGAGAGCTGGATCGCTGCAGGGAGCCGTGAGCCAGCGGCAGCCTGCGCAAGAGTTTGTTGGTCCAACTCAGCGAGAAATACGCCCATAGCTTTGTTAAGCATACCTCTTAGACCACAGCTGCCGCGCAGGATGCAGTTTTCGCAATCGGCAAGATTCAGACATGGCTCGGTAAGTCTCACCACTTCACCAAGCGTGATAGTTTCGGCTGAACGCCCGAGACGAAATCCTCCGCTGCGCCCGCGCACGGTCTGGAGTAGACCAGCGTTGGAAAGCACATTTACTACCTTCATCGCATTATTGCGTGAAATAGCATGGTCGGCAGCCACTTGCGCGACCCCCAACAGCCCGTCTCCATCCCGAGCAGCTAGTGCTGCATGGAGCAAAATGCGTAGCGCGTAGTCGGTATGCGCGGTCAGGCGCATCTCAAATCTTGACCTTAAACATGCAGGTGCATTGCATCTTTTTAGAGCAGGAGTATAGATGCATTCCATCAGCATGTTTATATGGAATTGCCCATGACCACGCCGCTTTCTGAACAGACTATCGCCATCGTCAAATCCACTGCGCCGATCCTGCAGGTTCATGGCGTGGAAATCACGACGCGCATGTACGAACGGCTGTTTGTCGATCCTGAAATCAAAGCCCTATTCGATATGGCGGCTCAAGAATCTGGCGAGCAGCCTAAGCGGCTTGCGGCTGCCATCCTTGCCTTCGCACAGAACGCCGACAAGCTTGAGGCGTTGAAACCCGCGATCGAACGCATCGCTGCGCGCCACGTCGCGACGCACATTAAGCCAGAGCATTACCCTGCCGTTGCGAACGCCTTGCTCCCGGCGATCAAGGACGTTCTTGGGGATGCGGTTGATGATACCGTGCTGAATGCATGGGGCGAGGCGTATTGGTTCCTTGCTGACGTTCTGAAGGCACGTGAAACCATGCTCTACACTGAGGCGGCGTGACATCGGAAATCATGCCATCAGAGGCCGCTGCCGAACTTCCCGAAGGCTTGGAGCCATATCGTCAGACTGACGTGTTTACAGAGGTTTCGATTCCAGCGGGCCTTCGTAAGGATCATTGTACGAAGCCAGGGGTATGGGGGCTGATACAGGTGGCGGAAGGCCGATTGCGCTATTGCGTAACCGATCCACGCCGAGTGGGTGCCGAACTTATACTGACGCCTGAGAGCAGACCAGGTTTGGTGGAGCCTACGATCCTCCATCATGTTGTGCCGCTTGGACCCGTCCGGTTTCATGTTCAATTCTACCGTCAGCTTTCCGAGGCTGTGCCGCTGTGTCGGTTTGAAGAACTGGCAACACGGGAAAACCGACTGCGCAGCGGAGCCACTGCGGCAGAGCCGCAAGATTAGTTTGCCCAACGGTGGCTTCGCCCACTATTATGGGCACTATCTGTGCATCAGATTTTTGCATCAGGGAGAGGCGCAGATTTCCGCCATTCTCGATCTGATGCACAAATTGTGATTTATGCATCAGATCGGAAACAGGCTTCGGGAAAGCCAATGTCAAAATTCGACGCACCGTCCATGACCGGTGATACCAACGGTCATGGACGATGATGCCGATCTGGCCTATCAAAGCGACGAGCTAATCACGCAATAAACAAGTATTGGAACGCCAACGACCAGAATTAGGAAAGCAAGGTTTAGGTCAATAAATCTACCCAGACGACTGAGCCTGCTGTTGGAATCGGTTTCATAATGTGTGGTCGCTTCGTCTTCTATTTCCAGAGAGAAATTGTTAGAAAAGAAGTGCTTGGGTCTTGAGCGTAACCGCTGGCGATTCTCTACGATGCGAATCCCATCGATATGGTGCGATAGGCGATGGTGCGGCTTTTCAGTAAATTCTGACATGTGCGATTCCCGCTTATTCGAGATCGCGGACGCGCTTCGCGCATCCGCGGGATCAAAATCGAATAGAGCCCGAACTCAAGCGGCAAATGTCCGCGAGCTCGGGCTAGCGGCGTGCGGCGAGTTGGCCGGCGTGATCAATGAACCGCTTATATGTCTCAAGCAGAGGCATCCAGCGAACATCGCGGTACACCTCCTTAATGTCAAATCGACGCGGCAGCCGATCGATTATTTGTCCCAACGCGCGCAGTTCGCGCGCCGTGCGCAGGTTATCGGGGGCTGATCGGGTAATCCAGACGGACATGGCTATGTCTGCCCCGCCATATTTTCCTTGCTACCATCCCGTGTCGCGATCCTGACTGCGGGCGCACAGTCGCAACGCTGCGGATCGTGGGCAAGCAGCTCACCCGTCGCGATCACTTCAAAGGTCCGGTTGTCGATGTAGCGCACAGGCTCGCCGTTGAGCAGAGTTGTCCAGGCCGAGCCGCGATGTTGTCGCGCTCCTACTCCCCCTTGCGAAGTGAAGAGGTGGCGGTGCTCAACCACGAACAAAGGCGTGCCGTCATCCCCGGTGCAGCGGTGACGGGCCAGTTCCTCGATCATGGCCTCAACCCTCTCCGGGCGGCGTCACGCTCACGATGCGCAACAGCCGGTCATGGCCATCGCGATCCGGCCAGCGGATCGAAGACCCGGCTGTCATGCCGATCAGGCCGGCACCAATCGGAGTCAGTATCGAAACGCGTCCTGCAGCTATGTCCGCATCGCGCGGATAGACGAGTTGCACGGTGCGGCGCGCGCCAGTGCCTTCATAGATGAAGTCGATCCGCGAGTTCATCGCCACCGTTTGCTCCGGCAGTTCGCCCGGCTCGCACAACTCGGCGCGATAAAGCTCGGCCAGAAGCATCGCCGAGGAATGTGGGTCCCTGTGTTCGGCGCTAAGCGCCAGTTCCGAGAGCGCGTCGCATTCGCCAGCGGTAAGATGGATAGTCGGACGACTATTCGCCGGGAGAGTGTATTGTTCCATTGCAGCAGCTTTCCGCCATTCAAGACCGGCGCGCACGGCGCGACCATAAGGATCAGATCGAATAAGGCCCGAACTCAGGCGGCAACGCCGTTCAAAGCCCGGGCTACAGGCGCGCGGCGAGTTGCCCGGCGTGGTGGCGAAAGCGCCTGTATGTCGCGGGAGCGTACATCAATCGAAGATGATGCCTGCAACAGGTTACGTCAACCCTTGGCACTTCTATCGAGCGTACGGTGTCACAACCGGTCGGCTGTGAAGCTGCCGCAGGCCCCACACATTTTGCGAGGCAGGAAGTGTCAGAACCACGGTTCGAAACGTCCGCTTTCAAAAAGTGGCCGACTTTTCTCGTGAATTTGGGAGGAAGCGGCCCGGCAGCTTTTAAGAGCCGAACCCTGTCGGAAAACACAACCTTTCCGACAGTGCTACTGAGCAGCGGCAGGGACCTCGGGGTAAAGCAAGAACACCGGTGATCTGCAGGGTGTCGGAAAACGGTATGGCCCGAGCCTTCAGTGATACGAGTCAGACGTCTGCATTTCGCGCGGCGTTAGAGGACCTTTGCCACCAGCTCGCGATGCTCGTCGTCCGCGATGGCGAGGGCGCACAGAAGCTGATCGAGATTCAGGTCACTTGCGCGGAGAGCGACCGCAGCGCACACCGTATCGCGATGAGCATCGTCAACTCGCCGCTGGTGAAGACGCCCATTGCCGGCGAGGACGCCAACTGGGGCCGGGTCGTGATGGCGGTCGGCAAGGCCGGTGAACCCGCCGACCGCGATACGCTGTCGATCCGCTTTGGGAACACGCAGGTTGCCGAGGGTGGGCTTGCGCTGAGCGGGTATGACGAGGCGCCTGTGGCGGCATATCTGATGGGTCAGGAAATCAAGATCGGTTTTATCCGCACTCCCGGTTGCGGCGCAAAAGCGGGATCTTGTCCTGTCTAAAGTGCGGAGGATAAGACGCAATATACCAGCACCGGTACGCCAACCAGAACGATTAAAAGTAAAAGGTTAAGCTCCATAAGTCGGCTTAGCCAGTCTTTACCTTCATTTCGCCTATCCTCGGTATCTGCCTTAGAATAGTCTTCTACAATTTCCAGATCAAATTCGTTCGAGAAAAAGTTTTGTGGCCTCATCCGCAGGAAAGGCTGAGGTGCTGGATTGGCAACCTGATGCTGACGGTCATCTTGACACAAGTCATCGGATTTCGAGACTTGGTTTTCCACTACACGGTTTCCACTTATTCGAGATCATGGGCGCGCAGAACGCGTCCCAAAGGTCAGATCGAATAAAGCCCGAACTCGAACGGCAGTGGCCGCGAGCTCGGGCTAAGCGCGTGCGGCGAGTTGGCCGGCGTGGTCGCGGAAACGCTTATGTGTCGTAGGAGCGTACATGTCAGTAACATCGGGGACCCGTGTCCTAATGTCAACTCGTGCAAATCCATTCGCTCTCCTATTGACCTTGACCGGCGAAAACCCTAGCTCGAGGGAGCGGGCCGGGCCCCTCTGGCGATCGTCTCTGGACGAACGTGATGTCGGACCGCATCGGGTTATCTCGATGTCTAGGCCTGGCCTGTTTGCCTGCTTTCATCGCGGCTGATCCGATCGTTTAATCGTTGGTTGGAGAGCGGCTTTGCCTATATTTTCTCACAAGTTGACCCAGTTGCATGCGCGGCTGGATGAGCAGATCCGCGTCGAGATGAAGCGACGCATGCCCGATACCTTGCGGCTATTTCGTTTGAAGCGGTTGCGTCTCGGCGTAAAGGACCGCCTGCACGCACGCGCCTTGCGGCCGCAGTTCAGCTGAACCGACACGCTGAACCATCGTTGTAGAATCATCGTCCGTAAGGATTGGCTTCACCGATCAGAATGGATCGGGATGACAAAAGGAGAGCGAAAATGGCCTATTTTCTAACTGCCGGCTTGGTGCTTGCTGCTACCGGTGCGGCCCTCGGCATAACTGTCGATCATCAGAACCAGGTGGATCACCGCAGCGGTCCGGTCGCCGTCAAATATCGCGGCGACGTGGTCATCACCCATAAGCAGGTGGGCGCGGTTGCACCTGGCGGAAGACCGTCGTCGCTACGCTGCGACTGGGCGGCGAGCATGTCGGTGGCGCGACACGCGGTCGCGGCATCGGGTACCAGGCTGGTGCGCAGCATGAATAGCGAACCGGTGATTTCGGGCACCCGGCCCGGCTGGTGCGTTTCGAGCCATGGCGCGATCAGGAAGGAGGTCGCGACGAAGTCCGCGGACATGCAGCAGCATCTGGTAAAGCTGGCGCAGGAAGACGAGCAGATGCTGCGCGTCGAGCTCGACCAGATCCACAGTCCGCAGCGCGCTGGATGATCCGCCGCGTTCAATTGGCGGGAGTGCTCGGTGCCGCGAGCTGCGGCCTGATCACGCCCGCGTTTGCACAGGATGCCGGTTCGGTAACCTTGGAGGTAATGAGCGAGGAGGAACGCCGCGGGCTGAGTTGGAGTGAAGGACGTGCCGCGCTGGCAGGCGATATTCGCGTCTCGCGCGGCCGGCTTGATGCATCGGCGCGCGTGGTAACGCTTCGAAACAGCGTGCGACACGGTGGCGCCGATGCGGTCGTCGACCTTTCGGTGGGAACCGACTGGGATCTGGGTGCGGTGCGTATCCGTACCGACGCCACCGGCCACGCATTCGCGGGCGCGCGGGGCCGCATGGACTATGTCGAGGCCGGCGTGTCGGCAAGCTATGCCTATGGTCCGCTTTACGCCACGGTCGGCGTGATCGGCGCGCCGTCGCAGCGCGCGATCGGTGGCAGCAACGTGTATGCCTATGCGAACGCCAATGCCGGTATTCCTGGTACGCCGCTGACGATGCTGGCCGAGGTCGGCCACTCGTCCGGCAGCGTCCGCGACCCCAGTCGGGCGCAGCGTCTTCGTCCGGGCGGCAGTTACACCAACTGGCGGCTGGGTCTCGAGCATCGTCGTGACCGTCTGACGATCGGCGTCGATTATATTGGGACTGAAGTCTCCCGCACCGCCACTGCCAGCCGGTTTGCCGATCAACGCAACGCCGGAGACAGAATCGTAGGGCGCGTACAGGTTTCGTTCTGAGGATTACCAGATGCTCCATCATCCGATGATACCAACAGGTTGCGATCGGCGAGCAATCGACGCTTTGCCGTTAATTTAGTGGTTCCCACAATCGCTCGCGTTTTCTGAACGCGAGCGGCTTCCCAAAATCAGTCAAGAGCGTAGAAACGAGAAAATGTTGACGCCGATCACTAACAGGAATCCCACCAATGCTAGGATCACAGCCGTTCGGTTGTGATTCTGAATAGCGGATAGCTGGCTTTTAGAATCCGCACCTTGTTAACGCCGAAATGGTTATATCCTAAAGGTCTATCCGTGTGAGCCTCAACGCAGTTTTATAACATTTTTGTCTGCACGGCGTATGGCCGAATGCACTTTCACGCGTTCTAAAAGNGGGGTGACTACACGAAAGTGACGTATCTGCACGCTAAGGGCGAACGGATAGCGAACTTCACGCGGCGAGCAGGGAGCTGACGGCGCGCAGCGGCCGCAAGGCATCCGGATCGGGCCGATCTTCGACATTCCAGCTATAGTCCCCCGTCAGCGAGATATGCTCCCAGCCCAATGGCGCGACGTGGCGCGCGATCTCGTCGGGCGTGCCGATGTCAGCCAGCGCCATTTCGAGATAGCGAGTGTTCCACAGGATGATGGCGGCGACGAGCAGGTTGAGGCCGGAGGCGCGATAAGTCTGGTTTTCGAACCGCCGATCACGCAATTCGCCGAGCTGGTTAAAGAAGAGCGCGCGGGCGAGCGCGTTGCGGGCTTCGCCCTTGTTGAGGCCCGCCTGGGTGCGCCGGCGCAGGTCGATGTCGCGCAGCCAGTCGAGCATGAAGATCGAGCGTTCGAGGCGGCCAAGCTCGCGCAGCGCGAGGGCCAGTCCGTTCTGTCGCGGATAGCCGGATAGCCGGCGCAGCATCGCCGAAGCAGTGACGGTGCCGGTGCGGATCGACGTGGCGAACCGTAGCAGTTCGTCCCAATGCGCCGCGACATGGCCCAATGCGATCGGTTCGGTCGTCATGCCGGCGAGCAAGGGGCCGGATTCCTGGCCGGGAAGGAGGTGCAAACGACGCTCCTTAATGTCGCGCAAGCGCGGCGCGAAGCGGTAGCCGAAGAAGGGCATGAGACCGAACACATGGTCCGATGCTCCACCCGTATCGGTGTAGTGCTCCTCGATCGTCATGCCGGTCTGGTGATACAGCAAGCCATCCAGGACATAGGGCGCTTCGCCTGCGGTCGCCGCGATCACCCGGCTCGCAAAGGGATCATATCGATCCGAGACATGGGTGTAGAAGGCGACGCCCGGTTCGTTGCCGCTGCGCGCGTTGATGTCACCGATCGCGGCCCCACGACCGCCGGCATGAAACTGCTGTCCGTCGCTCGACGAGGTGGTGCCGTCTCCCCACAGCGCGGCGAGCGGCATGGTGCGATGGGCGTTGATCAGCCTTCCCAGCGCCTCGCCATAGGCGGCCTCGCTGATGTGCCAGTCATGCAAGTGAGCAAGCTGGCGCAGACTTGCGCCCCGGCAGGTTTCCGCCATGCGCGTGAGGCCGAGATTGATGCCATCGGCGAGGATGACGGTGAGAAGCGCATTGCGATCGTCGGCCTCCCGGCCCGAACGTCGGTGGATGAAGCATTCGCTGAACCCGGTCCAAGCATCGACCTCAAGCAGCAGGTCGGTGATCTTCACCCGTGGCAGGCGATCATAGGCTGCGCGACGGGCAATTTCGGTAGCGGGCGGCGTTGCCGCCTTCAGCGGCGAGATGATGAGGCCGTTTTCGTCAAGCCTGACCTGGGGCAGCTCGCCTTGTCGCGCGAGGACCGTTACCTGTTCGATGGCCGTGTCGAGCCTGGTGCGCCTTTCCTCAATATGGCGCTCGAAATCCGTTTCGATGGCGAGCGGCAGTGGTCCCTTCTCGCGAAGCGCCGCATAGGTGGCCGG
>NZ_QVRA01000024.1 GCF_003591655.1 Sphingobium terrigena | reverse complement strand
CGGAAACGGCTTCACCGCCATATCCGGCCTCCGGTTCCGCTTCGCTCCACCTCCATCCGGATATGGCGGCGGCGAGAATAATCCACTAACAATCAACACGGTCCACTCGGTGGGGGCAGGTCAGGAGCATGTGGAGGCCAGCAGGCAAGGCAAGCTGTCTTGATGCGCCGGCACCCATTCCATTCCCCCCATACTGCGGCGAATATCGGCCTTAATCTCGGCAAATGATGCGGAAATAGGCGATTAGTGGAGGCGGCTAGTTTGAAAATGCGTTACAATGCTTAGCCTGACTTTGTATTTTGAGTGAATGATAAACTGGACATTGGTTTGATAATGTGCCATATTGCACAATATGACTACATATTCGGCAGGAAAGTTAAACCAATTGCAGCAGACCTTGCCCGAAGGCATGTTGGTCGATGCCGCGTGGCTGGAGGAACGGGGCTACTCATCTTCGCTACGCAGTCATTATGTCAGGGCGGGGTGGTTGAACCAGCCTGCGCCGCGAGTCTATCGCCGGTCACACGGGCCACTGCAATGGGAGCAGGTTATCACGTCGCTGCAAGCGGCGCTCGATTCGCCGCTTACCGTGGGCGGGCGCACCGCGCTGGAACACCAAGGCTATGCCCATTACCTTAGCGCCACCACCAATGAGGTGCATCTTTACGGCCATCACCGTCCACCGAGCTGGTTGAGCGCGCTCCCGCTGGATGTGACGTTTCACTATCATAACAGCCAACGCCTTTTTCCCGACGAGACAACGCCGAAGCCAGATCCCTTACCCGAAGGGGAGGGCAAAGAGATGCGTATGCCCGGAGGCTTCATGGTGCAGCTGGGCGGAGCAATCAGTTGGCCACTACGCCTTGCAACCCCGGAGCGCGCGGTTTTGGAACTGTTGGACGAACTGCCCGATAGGGAGAGTTTCCATCAGGTCGATATGCTGATGGAGGGCATGGCCAACCTCAGCCCTCGCCGCCTGCAATCGCTGTTGACCGCCTGCCGCAGCGTCAAAGTGAAACGGCTCTTTCTGTTCTTCGCCGACCGGCATCATCACCGCTGGTTCGATCAGCTTGATCTGTCCGCCATCGCCCTGGGATCAGGCAAGCGCATGTTGGCCAAGGGTGGGGTCTTAAACCAGCGCTACCAAATCACCGTCCCGGAGGATTTGAATGGCGCTGCGTGATAGTTATCGTCGGCAAGTTGCCTTGCTTGTGCGGGTGCTGCCGCTGGTCGGGGAGGAACCGGACTTTGCCCTGAAAGGCGGCACGGCGATCAACCTGTTCGTCAGGGATATGCCGCGCCTGTCGGTGGATATCGACCTGACCTATCTGCCCGTGCAGGATCGGGCGACATCCCTTGCGGCGATTGACACGGCCATGCAACGCATCAGCACGCGCATTGAGCGCGCCATTCCCGATGCCCGGATCACCCCAACGTTTCACGAAAGCGCGACAACGAAGCTGCTCATTCGCACTTCCGATGCCCAAATCAAAATCGAAGTAACGCCCGTTCTGCGCGGGTGCGTTTATGATCCGGTGTTGATGAACGTTTCGCCCTCCGTCGAAGAATCGTTCGGCTTCGCGCAGATGCAGGTCATTTCCTTTGCCGATCTCTATGCCGGTAAGATCGTCGCGGCGCTTGACCGGCAGCATCCCCGCGACCTCTATGATGTCCGCGAATTGCTGGCGCATGAAGGCATTGACGATGCGTTGCGCAATGCATTTCTTGTCTACATCATCAGCCATGGCCGTCCCATCGGGGATGTGCTGGCCCCGACCCGGAAACCCCTGGAACAAGAGTTTCGTCGTGGGTTTGAAGGAATGACCGCCGAACCGGTACTACTGACCGATTTGGAGGCAGCGCGCGAAGCGATCATCGACGCGATGGTAGGCGGCATGTCGGCAGATCATCGGCACTTCTTGATGTCGTTCAAACGCGGTACGCCAGATTGGTCGCTCCTTGATATCCCTGCCGCGCAGCATCTGCCTGCCGTACAATGGAAGCAGCGCAATCTCGATCAACTGAGCAAAGCCAAGCGTGCGATGCTGGCAGACAAATTGGAGAAGCTTCTGCTCGGATAATCGCCATGTGGAGAAAATGGCGAAGTCGCTCGACACAGGATTCATCATCTGCCAGAGGTCAATGTAGACGCGCCCGTTTTTTCAAAGATGCCTTGCACAAGTCTTACACACTTACACAAAGCCTTACACAAAATAGCCGCGTTGTTAAAAATATCATTATTAATCAAAGACATGTCTAGGATATAGGCGACTCAAAATCCGGTTCCGCAAGGAGTGTCGGTTCGATTCCGACCGCCCGCACCATTTTTTGGCCGGACTTTGTTTCCGACATTGCGGTTCAGATCGCGCGCATCCTCGCCTGGAAGGCAGGGCGGTTGCATATGACTTTCCGCTATCCATCCAACGTCATGCTGAATTTATTTCAGCATCCATCGTGCCCCAAATGCCGTCGCTCGTAACGAGTTCAGGATGACGATGAAGGAGGGGGCAGTTTCATATGCGATAAGCCTGCCCTTGCAGAGGAGGATTTCCTGCGTTCAACGCCTGCCTTGCGCCTGAAACCAGGGCACCATCCGGGCGATGGCGTCCTCTACGCGGTCGGTCGAGACGGCGAAGCTGAAACGGATGAAATGATGGCCTTCGACCGGATCGAAGTCGATACCGGGGGCTGTGGCGACGCCGGTGTCCTGGAGCAGGCGGTGGCAGAAGGCGAGGCTGTCATTGGTCAGGTGGCTGATGTCGGCATAGAGGTAGAAAGCGCCATCGGGCGGGGCGATGCTGGCGAGGCCCAGCGCAGGCAGGGCGTCGAGCAGCAATTGCCGGTTGCGGCGGTAGGTGGCGACATGGCCGTCCAGTTCTGCGCTCTCCTCAAACGCCTGTAGCCCGGCCTGTTGGGCGAGGACGGGGGGCGTGAGGAAGAGATTGCCCATGCGGGCGCGGGCGGCGTCGATCAGGGCAGGCGGCACGACGATCCAGCCCAGACGCCAGCCGGCCATGCTGAAATATTTGGAGAAGCTGTTGACCACGATCGCGTCGGGGGCGAATTCCAGCATCGATCGGGCCGGGTCGCCAAAGGACAGGCCGTGATAGATTTCGTCCGAGATGATGGCGATGCCGCGCGCGGCGCAGGTGGCGGCGATGCGGGCGAGTTCGTCCGCCGGGATGATGGTCCCGGTGGGGTTGGCGGGGCTGGCGATGATGAGGCCGTCAGGTGCAGGATCGAGGACGGCGAGGGCGTCGGCGCTGATCTGGTAGCGTTCTGCCGGGCCGCAGGCGATTTCGAGCGGGTCCAGATAGAGCGCCTTCAATGTGTTGCGATAGGCGACATAGCCGGGGCGGGCGGTCGCGACCCGTGCGCCGGGCGCGAACAGGCTGGTGAGCGCGAGGACGAGGCCGGGCGATGCGCCGCAGGTGAGCAGGATGCGTTCGGGGTCGATGGTAAGACCATAGCTGTCGCGATAATGGCGGGCGATCCGCCCTTTCAGCGGCTGGCTTTCCCAATAGCCCATCGGATCGGTGTCCAGCACATGATGGGCGACCGCGATGGCGGCGGCCGGTGCGCCGGTGGAGGGCTGGCCAAATTCCATGTGGAGGATGGAGCGGCCTGCCGCTTCGAGCCTGTGGGCTTCGCGGCTGATGGCGATGGCGTGGAACGGGTCGATGCTGGCGATCATGCTGTCTGCCTAGAGGGGGCGTGGCGTGGCTGCAACCTTGGCGGCCGATGCGGCGTTGGGGTGGGATGGACGAGGCTGTGCTGACAGGGCTGCAATATTATGGCGCAGGGGCGGCGACGCTGGCGGCGCTGCTGGTCTCGCTCAACATCGGGCGGCGCGTGACCGGATGGGCCTTCGTGCTGTTCGTCACCAGCTCGATTGCGCTGATCGCCTGGGGATTTCTGGCGCAGGACAGTGAGGGGATCGGCTGGCAGAATGTCGCGATGCTGGGGATCAATCTGGTCGGCGTGTGGCGATATCTGCTGTCGTCGCATAAGCCCAAGGATTGAGCTGCGGACAGTGACATGGACATAGGGACAGTCCGCGCGAAATTGACTGTAACATATGTTTGGTGTAACGGTATCGCGACAGAAGAGGAACCGCCATGCAGAGCTATGCCCCGCCGATCGACGATTATCGTTTCCTGCTGACCGAGGTGCTGGGTTTCGACCAGGCGATGGCGGAGCTGGGCAAGGCGGTGGACGCTGATCTGGCTGTGGCGGTGCTGGAGGAGGCGGGGAAGGTTTGTGCCGAGCGGCTGCATCCGCTGAACCGGGAGGGGGATGAGCAGGGCAGCCGTCTGGTCGACGGCGCGGTGCAGACGCCCGACGGGTTCGCGCAGGCCTATCGCGATTTTGCCGATGCGGGCTGGACGTCGCTGTCGGCGGACCCGGCGCATGGCGGGCAGGGGCTGCCCTTTGTCCTGCAACTCTGGTTCGACGAGATGATATCGGCGACCAACCTGTCCTTCGGCCTGTTCCCCGGCCTGTCGCGCGGGGCGTGCGAGGCGATTGCCGCCCATGCCAGCGAAGAGCTGAAAGCCGCCTATCTGGGGCCGCTGGTGATTGGCGAGTGGACGGGCGCAATGGCTCTGACCGAGAGTGGGGCGGGGACCGATCTGGCGCTGCTCAAGACGCGGGCGACGCCCAATGGGGACGGCAGCTATGCGGTGGCGGGGACCAAGATTTTCATTTCGTCGGGGGACCATGATTTTGGCGGCAATATCGTCCATCTGGTGCTGGCGCGGCTGCCCGATGCGCCGCCGGGCGTGAAGGGGATCAGCCTGTTTCTGGTGCCAAAGTATCTGCCCGATGCCGATGGCGGCTTTACCGTGCGCAACGCCATGTCGGTGGGGTCGCTGGAAAAGAAGATGGGGATTCACGCGCAGCCGACCTGCGTGATGCATTATGATGACGCGACCGGCTGGCTGGTGGGGGAGGCGCATCGCGGACTGGCGGCGATGTTCACGATGATGAATGCCGAGCGGCTGATGGTGGGCATCCAGGGGTTGGGCATTGCAGGCGGCGCCTATCAGCAGGCGGCGGCCTATGCCCGCGACCGGGTGCAGGGGCGCAGCGCAGACGGGACGCGCGGGCCGGTGGCGATCATCGACCATGCCGATGTGCGGCGGATGCTGCTGAATGTCCGCGCCTTCGTGGAGGCCGGGCGGGCGCTGGCGGGATGGACCGCGCTGCAACTCGACCGGGCGAAGGGCCATGACGATGCGGGCGAGCGGGGACAAGCCGATGCGCTGGTCGCGCTGCTGACGCCGGTGATCAAGGCGGCCTTTACCGATTTTGGTTTCGAGAGCGCGGTGCAGGCGCAGCAGGTGTTTGGCGGCCATGGCTACATCCGCGAATGGGGGATGGAGCAATATGTGCGCGATGCGCGGATCGCGCAGATTTACGAAGGCACCAACGGGGTGCAGGCGATGGATCTGGTCGGGCGCAAGCTGCCGATGGCGGGCGGCGCAGTGGTCGAGGGCTTTTTCGACGGGATCGCGGCCGATGTCGCGGCGGCGGGCGATCTGGTGATTGCGGCGCGGACCGGCGAGGCGTTGGCGTTGCTACGCGAGGCGACGGTGGCGCTGCGCGGGGCGGGCGTGGATGCGACGGGGGCGGCGGCGGTCGATTATCTGCGGCTGTTCGCGCTGGTGGCGATGGGATGGATGTGGACGCGGATGGCGGTGGCTGCTGGCGCGGGTGATACGGCGCTGCATAGCGGCAAGCTGGCGGTGGCGGACTATTTTGCGCGGCGGGTGTTGCCGCAGGCGGGCGGACTGGCGGCAAGCATATCGGCGGGAGAGGGGGCGATCATGGCGCTGGCGGCGGAGGCGTTTTAGGAACGATCAGCCTAAGAACGCGATATCGAAGCCTTGCGTCTATCGGGAGGAGCGGCGTTGGATCACACCCACCCCTTCGCCCTATAGGCCTCCGCCGTCGCCTTCAGTCCCGCTTCGGTCGGCACCTGCGGCATCCAGAGTTGCCTGGGCACATGCGCCCCGGTCGCGGCGACCCAATCGGGGTGGCAGAAATAATCGACCCGGTCGGGCGTCAGCTTCGCGCCCTTGCCGCGGATCATCCGGTCGGTGCGCGCTGCCACGCCCAGCAGCCAGGCGGGGGTCGCCAGCGTCCGCACGGTCCGGCCCATGGCGCGGCCGATCGCGGCCCCAAAATCCTTATGATCCCAACCGCCGACCGTGCCGTCATCCGCCTCATAGATGTGGGTCAGGCTGATCTCTCTCTCACCCGCCAACGTCAGCAGCAGCCGCGCCAGATCGCCGACCTCGATCACCGACAGCCGCCCGCCCGGCGGCAGCATCATGATGCCGCGCTTGGCCATGCGGAACAGTTCCAGCATTTCCCGGTCATTCGGCCCGTAAATGGCGGGCGGACGCACGATCGTCCAGTCAAGTCCGCTGGCCTTCACATGGCGTTCGGCCAATGCCTTCGACCAGCCATAGTCGGACAGGTCGGGTTCGCGCGCGGCGAGCGAGGAGACATGGACCAGCCGCCGCACCCCGCGTTTGCGCATGGCGTCGATCACCGTAATCGTGCCACGCGCATTGCCTGCCTCGAATGCGTCGCGATCGGGCGCGTTCACCACGCCCGCTATATGCACCACGACATCGGCGTCGCGCACCAGCGTATCGAGACCCGCTGCATCGTCCAGCGACCCCGGCACCCATTTCAGCCGCGCGCGTGGCGGCTGCGCCTTGCGGGTCAGCGCGGTGACATGATGCCCCGCCGCCAGCGCCTGATCCAACGTCTCGGTACCGACGAAACCCGTCGCGCCGGTCATGGCAATCCGCAATGCCATGGTGTCAGACCATCGCCATATGGTCGCGATGGACCAGTACGGACCGGGGCAGGTGGCCGAGCAATGTGGCGATATCCTCGCTGCGTTTGCCCGCGATCCGCGCCGCTTCCTCGCTGTCATATTCGCTCAAGCCGCGCGCGATCACCCGGCCATCGGGCGTCACGATATCCACCACATCGCCGCGCGCAAACACGCCTTCCACGCTGGCGACCCCGGCGGGCAGCAGGCTGTTGCCCTTGCCCAGAGCCCGTTCCGCGCCCGCATCCACGATGATCCGCCCGCGCACGGTCAGTCGCCCGGCCAGCCAGCCCTTGCGGGCGCGCTTGGCGGGTGCGGCGAGGAAGATCGACCCCTTGCCGCCACCCGTCCAGTGCGACAGCGGCGCATCGACCTTGCCCGAAATGATCGCCAGATGCGCGCCCGCGCCCGTCGCAATCTTCGCCGCCTCTATCTTGGAGGTCATACCGCCCGATCCCATGCCGGACGCCGAGCCACCGTCGGCCATGGCGGCGATTCGCGCATCGATGCGCTCTATTGTTTCGATCAGCATGGCGTCCGCATCGACGTGCGGGTTGGCGGTGTAAAGCCCGTCCACGTCCGACAGCAGGACAACTGCGTCAGCCCGTGCCGCCTGTCCGATACGCGCCGCCAGCCGGTCATTATCGCCAAAGCGGATTTCGGCGGTCGCCACGCTGTCATTCTCGTTCACCACCGGCACGACGCCCAGCGCCATCAGCCGTTCGAGCGTTGCCGAGGCATTGAGGTAACGGCGGCGATTTTCCAGATCATCGAGTGTCACCAGCATCTGCGCCGCGACAATGCCCTGTTCGTCGAGCAGGCTGGCCCAGCATTGCGACAAGGCGATCTGCCCCGTCGCGGCGGCTGCCTGCGCATCCTCAAGGCTGCCGCGTCCCCCCTTGGGCAATTTCAGCCGCCGCGCGCCTAGCGCGATCGCCCCCGACGACACGATGATGACCTGCTGCCCCGCGCTTTTGCGCGCCGCGACATCGGCCACCAGCGTGCGCAACCAGTCCACCCGCACCTGACCCGCCGGATCGACCAGCAGGGCAGAGCCGATCTTGATCACCAGACGGCGGATGAGGGTGGGGGGAAAGCCGGAGAGGGGGTTCATAGACTAGTCCAGCAACGCCCCTCCCCTTCAGGGGAGGGGATGAAGGTCAGAGCGGCGACCATGGGCGTTCGCCTTCTTCGTCCGCGTCGCTTTCCGGCTTCGCATCGTCCAGCGCCTGCCCCACGATCGGCAGGATCGCGTCGAGCAGCGCTTCCACGCCCTCGCCGGTCCCGGCGGAGATGATGAACACATCCTCCACGCCTTCCTCGCGCAGCTGGTCGGCAATATCCTCCATCAGCTCCGGCCCGAGCAGGTCGCCCTTGTTGAGCGCGACGATCTGCGGCTTTTCGTCCAGCCCCTCGCCATAAGCGGACAATTCGTCCTGCACGATATGGAAAGCCTCGATCGGATCGTCGCCGGTCGCGTCGATCAGATGGAGCAGCACGCGGCAGCGTTCGATGTGACCCAAAAACCGGTCGCCAATCCCCACGCCTTCGGCCGCACCCGCGATCAGGCCCGGAATATCCGCCAGCACGAATTCGCGCTGCTTGTGCAGCACAACGCCCAGCTGCGGCTTGGTGGTGGTAAAGGCATAGGCGCCGACCTTCGCCTTGGTATTGGTGACCTGATTGATCAGCGTGGACTTGCCCGCATTGGGCATCCCGACCAAACCGACATCGGCCAGCAGTTTCAGCCGCAGCCACACCCACATTTCCTGGCCCGGCCAGCCCGTGCCATGCTGGCGCGGGGCGCGGTTGGTGCTGGTCTTGTAGGACATGTTGCCCCGGCCGCCATCGCCGCCGCGCAGGAAAGTGACGCGCTGCCCCACTTCGGTGAAGTCGGCCAGCACGTCCTGATCCTCATAATCGGGAATGCCGTCCTCATCCTCGCTGCCCTCGATCGGCTTGGGATCGGACAATATCTGGGTGCCGACCGGCACCTTGATGATCAGATCCTTGCCGCCCGCGCCATAGCGATTCTTGCCCATGCCCGGCGTGCCGCGCTGCGCCTTGAAATGCTGGGTGTAGCGGAAGTCGATCAGGGTATTGAGACCCTGCACCGCTTCGAAAATGATGTCGCCGCCCTTGCCGCCATTGCCGCCGTCGGGACCGCCATATTCCTCATATTTTTCACGCCGGAAACTGACCGCACCGGGGCCGCCCCAGCCGGATTTGATAAAGATTTTTGCTTGATCGAGAAAATGCATGGGGCGCCCATAGAGCATTCTGAAGTCGGCTGGAACAGTCGACGGCCCGCAGAATGCGGAAAACATAAAATAGCGCCTAATGGCGGAAAATTAAACCTCTGTGCGCGGCGATCGACAATCTGTAGCAAGCGCTTGGCTTGACGACTGGCGGACACTGGCCTTTGATCGCGGCATGATGACCGCGCCCCTGCTCCATACCGACCGCCTGATCCTGCGCCGGCATATGCTTGCCGACTATCCTGCCTGCTGCGCGCTATGGAGCGATGTGGAGGTTGTCCGCCATATCGGCGGATCGCCGCAGGACGCGCAGGCGGTGTGGTTCCGCCTGCTGCGCTATGCGGGCATGTGGTCGCTGCTGGGCTATGGCATGTGGGTGATGGAGGATCGCGCGACCGGCGCGATGATCGGCGAGGCGGGCTTGCTGAGCGCCGCGCGTAGCCTGCCTGAACTGGACGGTGTGCCGGAGGCGGGATGGGTATTGGGACCGCAGGCTTGGGGCCGGGGACTGGCAACCGAGGCGATGGCGGCGGTGCTGGGCTGGGCCGACGCCAATCTGGACAGGACCGCGATCCGCTGCATCATCGAGCCGGACAATGGCGCGTCGATCAAGGTAGCCGAAAAGCTGGGGTTTGCGGCAATGGGCGACGCAGTGCTGGGGGGCAAGGTGATCAAGCTGTTTGACCGTCGGGGGGTGTCGGCATGATCGGTTGGGCCATGCCTGTGCTGGTTAGCATTGCTGTACCTGCGATTGGAGAGGCGGATCGCGCGGCCATCGCTGTCCGCGTCGCCGATTTTGGCGCGATGATGCAGGAAGGGCGCATCGCCGACAGCTTAGACTTTATTCCGCCCCGTCTACTGCGCAGCATCGCGCAGCGTTTCGGCGTGCCGGAAAACGATGTGAAGGCGATGGTTGGCGCACAGATGGCCAATGCTTTGGCGGGTGTTCGTTTCCTGTCCTTTGCCATGGATATGCAGGCAGCGACAGTCGCGACCACGCCAGGCCGACGGCGTGCCTATATGCTGATCCCGACCGAGAGTCAGATCGCCATTCCCGATTTGGGGACGCTGCGCAGCCAGACCAGCACGTTGGCGTTGCAGGATGAGGGCGAATGGTATCTCATCCGAATCGACAGCACGCAACAGGTTGCCCTGCTGCGCGCGGCCTACCCCGAATTTACCGGTGTCGATTTTCCGTCAGGGTCCTCGACCATGGTGGACGGGCCGGTGCCTACGCCGCCATAGCAGGCAAGGCATCCGCATAGAGATCCATCGCCGGATCTTCCCCATTTCGCGCCACCGCGCCTTCCTCGAAGATCAGGCAGGGTGCGGTGCAGCCGCGGGCCGGGCTGAAGCGTGCTTCGACCCGGCCATTATGGCGAAAGCCGAGCTTGCGCAGGACATTGCCCGACGCGCCATTGTCGGCGAAATGCGCGGCGCGGATGTCGCGCACGCCGTTGGCGCGCGCCATGCGCAGAACCGCGTGCGCCGCTTCGGTCGCGAAGCCCAGCCCCCAATAGGGGCGGGCGATCCAATAGCCCAGTTCATGGCTGCCATCTTCGGCGCGCATGACGCCGCAGCCGCCGACCAGACGCGGCGCGCCATGGGTGCGGGTGAAGGCGAGCAGGCTGGGCTGGCGCACATCCTGCGGCCGGGCCAGGAACGCCTGCGCATCGTCCAGACCATAGGGGCTGGGCGCGGGGGTCAGGTTGCGCAGGACCGCCGGATCGCCAATGGCCTGGGCCAGGGCAGGGGCATCCTCGATCCAGCCCGGACGCAGGAGCAGGCGGGGGGTACGGGCGAACATTCTCGTCTCTCCTCTTTGTCTGCGCCGATAGCCGCCAATGATGACGGCTTGACGACGCTGTGGCTTCTGGACTGGCCCCGCCCGCACGACGCGCGGGAAGGGCTTTAGTTCCAGGGACTTGAGGGAAAATGGAGGGGAGGCCCGTAGCAACGAAAAAGGGGCGCTCCTTGTGGAAGGAGCGCCCCTTTTTCCCTCGAAAACCGACAGCGCCTGATGGCCCTGTCGGGAGGATCGCCCCTTTGCGGAGGGACGATCCGTCATTGATCGTCCGTTATTCGGCGGCCTGCGCGACAGCGTCGACCGACACATATTTGCGGCCCTGCTTGCCCGCATGGAATACCACGCGGCCTTCGCCCAGCGCGAACAGCGTGTGGTCCTTGCCCATGCCGACGTTACGGCCGGGATAGACGCGGGTGCCGCGCTGGCGAATGATGATGTTGCCGCCGATCACTTCCTGACCGCCGAACTTCTTGACGCCAAGGCGCTTCGATTCCGAATCACGACCGTTGCGCGACGAACCGCCAGCTTTCTTATGTGCCATTGTCTAAACTCCTAATTCTAGTCGCGAAGCGATCAGGCTTCAGCAGCGGCAGGCGCCGCGTCTTCGGTCTTTGCAGCGGCCTTCTTGGCCTTCTTTTCTTCGCTGCCGATCGACACGATCCGCAGGATCGTGTGACGCTGACGGTGGCCGTTCTTGCGGCGATAATTGTGGCGGCGGCGCTTCTTGAAAACGATGACCTTCTCGCCCTTCGCCTGCGCGATGATCTCGGCTGCGACGGTCAGACCGGCCACATCCTTCAGATCGCCGCCTTCGCCGGCCAGCAGGACGTCGTCCAGCGTGATCTTGTCACCGGCTTCACCGGCCATTTTCTCGACGACGATCTTGTCTCCGGCGGCGACGCGATATTGCTTGCCGCCTGTGCGCACGATAGCGAACATGGCTTGTCTCTTCTCGTTCAAATCTGCTTTACGCCAATCACCAAAGACATGAAGCCTAAGCCGACCCGCGCGGGAATGTGGCCCGGTAGTGGAATGACTCGAACCTGTCAACCACGATGGGCCGGTTCAGGGGGTGGTTTTCCACCTGCCTTGCCCTATCTATAGCAGGATAAAGGGATAGTGGCACGCATGAAGCGCATCGGAGCAGACAGCAAAGGATTTGCGGGCCAGCGCCTGCCGGTCATCGCTGCCCTGTGGATGCTGATTGGCGTCGTCTTGCTCTCGGCCCTCGCGCCGCTAGGGCCGCCGCTCAGCCGGGTTGCCGGGTCGGCCTTCAATCCCGCGACCAGCGATGTGGTGATCAAGGCGCGCGCCCCGCTCCCTCCGCAGACGGTGCAGACCGCCCGGCTAGACGGTGATGGTCCCTCTGCCTTTCACCTGCTGCTGGCAGTGGTGGCAGCCTCTTCACTCATTGTCTGGCGGCTATGTGCCGTCCCGGCATTGTCTCGCCCAGCAGCGACAGTGCGATCCGGCGTCCACTCCCGCACCAGGCAAGCGCGCGCACCCCCAGCCTGTTCCTGACGAATCGACTCCGGGCCCAGCGCGCGGGCCTTCGTTCGGAACAAGGATTTGCCTATGCCCCACCACACGCCCCTGATCGGCACGATCGTTGCCGGTCTTGTCGTCGCCTTCATCATGGGGGCGATCGCGCATCGCCTCAAACTCTCGCCGCTCGTCGGCTATCTCGTCGCCGGGATCATGGTCGGTCCCTTCACCCCCGGTTTCGTTGCCGATGCAAGCCTGGCCAACGAACTGGCCGAAATTGGCGTCATCCTGCTGATGTTCGGAGTGGGGCTGCATTTCTCCCTAAAAGACCTGCTCTCGGTCAAACATATCGCCATCCCCGGCGCGCTGGTGCAGATCGCGGTCGCGACCGGCCTTGGCATGGCGCTGGCGCATGTCATGGGCTGGCCGCTGATGGGCGGCATCGTCTTTGGTCTGGCCTTGTCGGTCGCCAGCACGGTCGTGCTGCTGCGCGCCTTGCAGGGCGCTGATCTGGTCGAAACCCGACGGGGCCGAATCGCCGTCGGCTGGCTGATTGTCGAGGATCTGGTGATGGTCCTTGCGCTGGTCCTGCTGCCAGCCCTCGCCGCCGTCATCAACGACGCCGAGTCCGGCGCAGGGGCGGGCGCATTGATCGCGCCTTTGGTCGGCACCCTGCTCAAGGTCGCGGGCTTCGTCGCGCTGATGCTGGTGGTCGGGCGGCGTGTCATCCCCTGGGCGCTGCACTGGGTCGTCCACACCGGATCGCGCGAGCTGTTCCGCCTCGCCGTCCTCGCCATCGCGCTGGGCGTAGCGTTCGGCGCGGCCTATGCGTTCGACGTGTCCTTCGCGCTGGGGGCTTTCTTTGCGGGCATGATCCTGGGCGAAACCCCGCTCAGCCGCCGCGCGACCGAAGAAACGCTCCCGCTGCGCGATGCCTTTGCGGTGCTGTTCTTCGTGTCGGTGGGCATGTTGTTCAATCCCGCCGTGCTGGTGCAACAGCCGCTGCCGCTGCTCGCCACCGTCGCGATCATCATCGTGGGCAAATCGATCGCCGCCTATGCCATCGTCCGCCTGTTCGGCAAACCGGGCGACACTGCCATGACCATCGCGGTCAGCCTGGCGCAGATCGGCGAATTTTCCTTCATTCTCGCCACGCTGGGGACAGGCCTTGGCGTGCTGCCTGCGGACGCGCGCGACCTGATCCTGGCAGGCGCGATCGTCTCGATCTTCCTCAACCCCATCCTCTTCTCGCTGGCGGTGCGCGGTCGCAAGCAGGAGGAGGTCGATGCCGAAGCCGCCCGCGTTGCCGCCGCGCGTCCGGCGATGGGCCATGTCGTACTGGTCGGCTATGGCCGTGTCGGCAAGCTGATCGCCACCCGCCTGACCCAGCGCGCCGTCCCCTTCGTGGTGATCGAAGGAGACGCGGAGAAAGCCGAGGAGGCGCAAGCCGTCGGACTGTCCGTCGTCCGCGGCAATGCGCTGGAGGACCGCCACCTCATAAAAGCGGGCGTGAAGGAGGCGCATCACCTGCTGATCGCCGTGCCGGAGGGTTTTGAGGGCGGCGCGATCCACGAACATGCGATCCGCCTGAACCCGCAGCTCCAGGTCATCGCCCGCGCACACAGCGATGCGGAGGTCGACTATCTCGAAAAGCTCGGCGTCCCCCATGTGGTGATGGGCGAACGGGAACTGGCGGGCCGGATGCTCAGCCTGTGCGGGGCGGGGTAAAACAAGAAAAATCCTCCCCTTGGCAAGGGGAGGATTTCGGATCGTCAGCCCCGGCTGCGCGGCGGACCCTTGCGGGGGCCACCGGCGCCAGCGCCCTTGAACGGACGCGGGCTGTGCGGTGCTGCGCCGCCACGCGAAAAATTGCCCGGACCGCCACGGGGCGGACCAGCGCGGTTGGGACGATCGCCATTGGCGGGGCGCAGCTGCTTGCGCTTTTCGCGGGCTTCCTCGCGCGGCGCGCCATCGACCGGATCGAACAGCACATCCGCGCCCTCGTCACCCGCTTCGCCGGTGCGGCGGACGGCGGCCAGGAATTTGGATGCGATCGCCTTGGGAATTTCGAACATCGTGTCGTTGGTGGTGATGCGGATCGCGCCGATGTCCCCGCGCGACACATGGCCGCGACGGCAGATCAGCGGCAAAATCCAGCGCGGATCGGCATTCTGGTTGCGACCGATGTTCATGCGGAACCACTGAGTATCCTCGAAACCGGGACGCGGCCCTTCGCGGCGGGCAGGGGCATCGCTGCCGTCCAGCAGCTCTTCGGGCGCAGGCAGGGCGGCGCGGGCGGACCGCACCAGCATCGCGGCGATTTCCTTGGCGCTCTTGGCTTCCAGCAGTTCGCCGCCCAGCGCCCAGTCGGACTCTTCCAGCTCCATCGGCTCCAGCAGGCGGGCGCGCAGCCGCTCGGCATCCTGCGCGGCGATCGCTTCCTTGGTCGGGGCGGACGTCCATTCGACCGGAATTTTCGCGCCCTTCAGCATCCCTTCCACCCGGCGACGGCGCGGATAGGGGACGATCAGCACGGCGGTGCCCTTCTTGCCAGCGCGGCCGGTACGGCCCGACCGATGCTGCATGGTTTCCGCGTCGCGCGGAATTTCCACATGCACAACCAGCGTCAGCGTGGGCAGATCGATGCCGCGCGCGGCCACGTCGGTCGCGACGCACACCCGCGCCCGCTTGTCGCGCAGCGCCTGCAACGCATGGTTGCGTTCATTCTGGCTATGTTCGCCCGACAGCGCCACGGCGGCAAAGCCCCGCTCGGTCAGGCTGGCGTGCAGATGGCGGACATTGTCGCGCGTCGCGCAGAACAACATCGCTGTCTCCGCCTCATGGAAGCGCAGCAGATTGACCACGGCATTTTCAATGTCAGCGGGCGCTACGGTCATCGCCTGATAGCTGATGTCGCCATGGCCCCGCTCGGTCGATGTGGTCGCGATCTGGATCGCGTCCTTCTGGTAGCGACGGGCCAGCGCGACGATCGGCTTGGGCATGGTCGCCGAAAAGAGCAGGGTGCGGCGGCCATCGGGGGTGGCATCGAGTATGCCTTCCAGATCTTCGCGGAAGCCCATGTCGAGCATTTCGTCGGCTTCGTCGAGCACGGCGGTCTTGAGCGCCGACAGGTCGAGCGCGCCGCGCTCCAGATGGTCGCGCAGACGGCCGGGCGTGCCGACGACGATATGCGCGCCCTGCGCCAGTGCCTTGCGTTCCCGCGCCGCGTCCATGCCGCCCACGCAGGTGGCGATGCGCGCGCGCGCTCCGGCGTAAAGCCATTCCAGTTCGCGGCTGACCTGCAACGCCAGTTCGCGCGTCGGCGCGATCACCAGCGCCAGCGGCCAGGCGGGCGGCGGCAGGCGGCCTTCCTCGCTCAGCAATTCGCTGGCCATGGCCAGGCCGAAGGCGACGGTCTTGCCCGACCCGGTCTTGGCCGACACGATCATGTCGCGGCCAATCGCTTCGGGTTCGATGACGGACGCCTGCACTTCGGTCAGGGTCTGATAGCCCTTGGTCGTGAGCGCTTGCGCGAGGATAGGGGGGAGAGTTTCAAATGCCATGTCTATAATGTCCATCGGGAGTGCGATTCCGCCTCTACCGACGGCATCATGAGAACCTTCCATGCTTCCAACATCGCGGAAGCCTGGGGCGTCAGGTCAAGCGCCCCAATCACTAATCTCCGTTCGGGCTGAGCGAAGTCGAAGCCTTCCACTGAGCGCAGCGAAGTGCCTTCGCTATGCTCAGGCGAACCCTTCGACTTCGCTCAGGGCGAACGGGAGGAAGATGGCGGCAACCAAATTCCAAAACAGGAAAGCCTCCTTCCCCATTTCGCGAGGAAGGAGGCTTGCCTGATTGTCTATAGCGCAAAAATCAGATTGCGGCGACTTCCGCCACATCGACCTTCACGCCCGGCCCCATCGAGGAGGACAGGGCGATCTTGCGCACATATTTGCCCTTCGAACCGGTCGGCTTGGCCTTGACGATCGCATCGACGAAGGCGTCGAAGTTGCGACGCAGATCTTCGGCGGTGAAGCTCGCCTTGCCAATGCCCGCATGGATGATGCCGGCCTTTTCGACGCGGAATTCGATCTGGCCACCCTTGGCGGCTTTCACGGCTTCGGCGACGTTCGGCGTCACGGTGCCAAGCTTCGGGTTCGGCATCAGGCCCTTGGGACCAAGCACCTTACCCAGACGACCGACCAGACCCATCATGTCCGGCGTCGCGATGACGCGCTGGAAATCGATGTTACCGGCCTGGATCGATTCCAGCAGATCCTCGGCACCCACAATGTCGGCGCCGGCGTCGAGCGCCTGCTGCGCCTTGTCGTTACGGGCGAACACGGCGACGCGCACGTCCTTGCCGGTGCCGGCGGGCAGGGTGACGACGCCACGGACCATCTGGTCGGCGTGACGGGGATCGACGCCCAGATTGATCGCGATTTCGACGCCTTCGTCGAACTTGGCGGTCGCGTGGGTCTTGATCAGGCCCAGCGCTTCATTGACGCCGTGCAGCTTTTCCTTGTTGATCGCGGCGGCCAGAGCCTTCGCCTTCTTGGTCTGCTTTGCCATGGTCTTAGCCCTCCACCACGTCGAGGCCCATCGCGCGAGCGGAGCCTTCAATGATCTTCGTTGCTGCGTCGATGTCGTTCGCGTTCAGGTCAACCATCTTGGCCTGCGCGATTTCGGTCAGCTGGGTGCGGGTGATCTTGCCAGCGACGATCTTGCCCGGTTCCTTGGAACCCGACTTCAGGTTGATCGCCTTCTTGATCAGGAAGGTGGCAGGCGGCTGCTTCATCGTGAAGGTGAAGCTGCGGTCCGCATAGACGGTGATGATCGTCGGCAGGGGCGTACCCTTTTCGACATTGGCCGTCTGCGCGTTGAACGCCTTGCAGAATTCCATGATGTTCACGCCGCGCTGACCCAGTGCTGGGCCGATCGGCGGGGCAGGCTTGGCATCTCCAGCGGGCACCTGGAGCTTGATATAGCCCGTAATCTTCTTGGCCATGATGACTCACTCTGTTGCTGGGCGTGCCGCAAGGCGCGCCCGGTTCAAGTTTAGCGGTGCAAACGAAGGCCAAAGCCTCCTCCCGCGCTTATTCCCGGTTGCCCGGAAATTCTGTTTGTCCCGTCATTTCAGTCCGTCATCCCGACGAAAGTCGGGATCCATTCTCGCTCGGTCGGCATATCCATGCGACGCAGCCCTGAATGGGTCCCGGATCAAGTCCGGGATGACGATGACGGCACGTAATCTTACTTCGAAAGCTCTACCTGCTCGAAATCCAGTTCCACAGGGGTCGCGCGACCGAAGATCGACACTGACACCTTGACCCGGTTCTTCTCGAAATCCAGTTCCTCGACCGTGCCGTTGAAGCTGGCGAAGGGACCGTCCAGAACCTTGACCGCATCGCCGATTTCGTAATCGACGCTGACCTTGTGCTTGGGGGCGGCCTCGGCTTCCTTGCGGGCGCCGAAATAACGTGCGGCTTCCGATTCGCTGATCGGCTGCGGCTTGCCCATCGACCCCAGGAACCCCGTCACCTTGGGCGTGTTTTTGATCAGGTGATAAATATCGTCGTTCATGGCGAGCTTGGCCAGGACATAGCCGGGCATGAACTTGCGCTCGACCTGCACCTTCTTGCCGCGCTTTACCTCGGTCACGGTTTCGACAGGCACTTCGACCTGCTCGACCAGCTGCGTCAGGCCCATGCGCTCCGCTTCGGACAGGATCGATTCCTTGACCTTGTTCTCGAAGCCCGAATAGGCGTGGATGATGTACCAGCGCGCCATGTTACCGTTTCAAACTCCCAAAAACCAACGCAGTCACGTTCACGCCTGACCCGCCGCGAGGCCCAGCAGCCACTGGACGATCGCACCGAAAAAAGTGTCGATGCCAAAGAAGAAGAGGCCCAGCAGCGTCGTCATGATGACGACCATCACGCCGGTCATGACCGTTTCGCGACCCGTGGGCCACACGATCTTCGACGCTTCGGTTTTCACCTGATTGACGAATTCGCCGGGGGAAACCTTCGCCATCGCCTGCCTCAAACCCTTTGCACAAACACCAAAACGCGAAGCAATAGTCCGCCCTCCCGATCCCGCCCATATCGGCGTCCGGGGGGTGCGGCCGCATGGCTTCGCGACACAATTTCGACGGCGCGTCTAGCGGCAAACCTCATGGAAAACAAGGATGCTGCTGGAACGCTTGGCAGGAGTGGAGGGACTCGAACCCACGGCATTCGGTTTTGGAGACCGACGCTCTACCAACTGAGCTACACTCCTGTGCCAGCGAAGGAGGGCGCTTTAGCGTGGCCTGCCGGGCAGGGCAAGCGCGATTATGCAGCTTTTTCTTGGGGCTGTGCGATGGTCGTTTCGGCACTGGTCTGCCGCTCGGCTTCCGCATTGATCTGCGCGCCCAGCAGCACGACATAGGCTGACACGAACAGCCATAATTGCAGCACGACCACCGCGCCCAGCGACCCGTAGGTCTCGTTATAATTGCCAAATGTCGCGACATAGAAGGACACGCCAAGCGTCACGACCAGCCAGAACAGGGTCGCCGTCACCGACCCGACCGTCAGCCATTGCCACTGCGCCTGCCGCCGGTTCGGCCCGAAGCGATAGATGAGGCCGAAGATGACGCTGGCCAGCAACCCCGCGCAGATCCACGTCACCGCCTTGATCGCAAACAGCACGCCCGGTCCCCAACTGGTCAGCCAGGTCTGGATGAGGCCAATGACCGTGGCGGTAAATACGCCTGCCACCATCACCAGCACGGCGGAAAAAGTGATCCCCATCGAAACACGCGTAAAGGCGATAATGCCGCGCCCTTCCTTCTGCCCATAGACGATGTTCAGGGCTTCCATGATCGCCGAAGCCGCCCGCGTCGCGCCATAGACGGCGATGCCGAGCGCGGCGGCCAGGCCAAAGCCGATCGCGGGCTTGGCAGTGCTGACGACGCCGAGCAACTGGTCGTTGATCAGCTTGGCCGCATCGGTCGGCACCACTGCGATGATCGCCTGCATATGCCGCCCGACCATCGCCGGATCGCCAAACAGCCCATAGGTCAGCACCACAGCCGCCATCATCGGCGCGATCGACAGAAAGGCGTAATAAGCGACGCCCGCCGCCAGCAATCCCACATGGTTGGACGACAGCGCGCCATAGACACGCTTCAAAATCTCCCACCAGGCCCGCGGCGGTATCTTCCACGGCGCATCGACATGGACTTGCTGCGCGACTGGCACCTGCTGCGCGACTGGCTGGTTCATCGGCGTCCCCTGTTGCTCAACCGGGCAAGCGCATGAAGGGGGAGGGCGGTTCCCACCTTTATCCCTCTCCCTTGAGGGAGAGGGTTGCGCAGACTTGGCAGCTTGCTGCCTTAGTCGTAGCTGGGAGAGGGTGTTCTGCGCCATCGCCACCAGCACCCCCTCATCCAATTGCGCCTAACCTCACTGCGTTCGGCAAGGCTCCATATCCTTCTCCCCCAAGGGAGAAGGCAATATGTTACAAAAACACCCCGCCCTTCATGATCCGCCGGGCGCGGCCCTGCACTGGCATACGGTCGAACGGGGTATTGCCCGCCGCCGCCGCCATCTTCGCGCTGTCGACGATCCACGGCGCGTCGGGATCGACAAAGATCAGGTCCGCCGCGCTGCCGGGCGCGAAGCTGCCCGCATTGACGCCCAAAATCTTTGCCGGATTGGCGCTCAGCAAGGTCATCAGCCGGTTGAGCGACACATGCCCCTCCCGCACCAGATTGAGCGAGAGCGCCAGTAGCGTTTCCGCCCCTGCCATGCCGGGCGAGGCGTCGGCGAAGGGCAGGCGCTTGTCCTCCGCCCCGCGCGGATCATGGCTGGAGGTGATGACATCGACCGTCCCGTCCGCCACCGCCGCGATGCTCGCCTTGCGGTCATCCTCCGACCGGAGCGGTGGCGACAGGCGCGCGAAGGTACGGAAGTTCGACACCGCATTGTCGGCCAGAAATAGATAGGCCGGGCTGATGCCGCAACTGACCCGCAACCCTTCGGCCTTCGCCGCGCGAATAAGGTCGAAGCCTGCCTTGGTCGTCACCAGCCGGAAATGGATCGCTGCGTTCGCCTGCCGCGCCAGCATGATGTCGCGCGCGATCGCCATCGCTTCGGCGCAGGCGGGCGCATGGGGCAGGCCCAGCCGCGTCGCCGTCTCGCCGCTCGTCGCCACCGCCTTGCCCGCCAGCCCGCCATCCTCGGCATGGGCGATCACCGTCAGCCCCAGCCCCGACGCATAGGACAAGACCCGCAGCATCACGCCCGAATCCGCGATCCATTGCCGCCCGGTGCCGACCGCCTTCGCGCCCGCCGCCTGCATCATGCCGATCTCGGCCAGTTCGGTGCCAGCCAAGCCCCGCGTCGCCGCCGCGATCGGATGGACCCAGAAATCGGGCTTCCCCGCCCGCGTTGCCTGCCGAATCAGCGCCGCTTCGTCCAGCAGCGACGACTGATCGGGCATCAACGCCGCGCGGGTGATCCCGCCGAAATGAAAGGCCGGCTTGTCCGTGGCAAAGACGCCCAGGTCGATAAGGCCGGGAGCCACCACCTGCCCCTGCGCGTCGATCGTCTCTGCGTCGGCCGCCACGACAATGTCCCCGGCCGCAACGATCCGATCGCCCTCGATCAGGATCGAGCCGGAGACCAGCGCATCCCCCGCCGGATCGGCCAGGCGACCGTTGATGATGGCGATGGTGGTCATCGGTGCGCCTCCAAAATCCGTTCGGGCTGAGCGAAGTCGAAGCCCTCTGCTGAACGAAGTGAAGCACCTCGCTGCGCTCGGTCGAGCCCTTCGACTTCGCTCAGGGCGAACGGAAACTGTGTGCTATCGCTCACGCCCACCCCTCCACACCCCGCGCGCCGCGCGTCAGCACGTCCAGGCACGCCATGCGGATCGCCACGCCCATCTCCACCTGCTCGGTGATCGCGGAGCGCGTCGGATGGTCCGCCACCACGCTCGAAATCTCCACGCCCCGGTTCATCGGTCCCGGATGCATCACCAGCGCATCGGGCTTGGCCAGCGCCAGCCGCTCTGGCGTCAGGCCGTAAAGCATATGATATTCGCGCGCCGACGGGATGAACGCGCCATCCATCCGCTCATTCTGGAGCCGCAGCATCATCACCACGTCCGCGCCGTCCAGCCCCTGCGCCATGCTGGTAAAGGGTGTCGCGCCCAGCATCTCGACTTCCGGTGGCATCAGCGTCGGCGGTGCCACCGCGCGCACCTGCGCGCCCAGCGCGGCCAGGCACAGCATGTTGGAGCGCGCGACCCGGCTGTGCAGCACATCGCCACAGATCGCGACGATCAGCCCCTCGAAACCGCCCTTGCGCCGCCGGATGGTCAGCGCGTCGAGCAAAGCTTGCGTGGGATGCTGATGCCAGCCATCGCCCGCGTTCAAGACCGGACAGTCCACCTTGTCCGCGATCAGCGCGACCGCGCCGGAACTGGCATGACGGATGACGATGACATCGGCGGCCATGGCGTTCAACGTCATCGCCGTGTCGATCAGCGTCTCGCCCTTCTTCACGCTCGACTGGCCCGCGTGCATGTTCACGACATCAGCGCCCAGCCGCTTGCCCGCTATCTCGAACGACAGCAAAGTCCGCGTGCTATTCTCGAAAAAGGCGTTGATCTGCGTCATCCCCGCCAGCCGGTCATCATGCTTGCGCGCCCCACTGCGGTTCGCCCGCGCCCAATGCTCCGCCTCATCCAGCAGAAAACGGATTTCCCAGGGCATCAGGTCCGCAATGGACAGCAAATGCCTGTGCGGAAACAGCGCCCGACCAGTCAGGTCGGACGAAGCGGGCGCGGCGGTCGTTTCGGGCATGGGATGCGCTTTAGGCGAGGGGAGGGGCGAGGGCAAGGTGGAGATGCGGGCGTGCAAACCGAACCCCGTTCGGGCTGCGCCTGTCGAAGCCTTGTCCTTTCTTCTGGTACAAGGCCAGCCTACCCCCGCCCCCAAAGTCGTCCAAACACCGCCCCGTCCCGCAACACCTCCCGCGCGGCATTATGCCCCGGCGCGCCGGTCACGCCGCCGCCCGGATGCGTGCCAGCGCCGCACATATACAGCCCCTTCACCGGCCCGCGATACGCGCCATGGCCCAGCACCGGGCGCGCGGCCCACATCTGGTCCAGCGACAGATGGCCGTGCATGATGTCGCCGCCGACCAGCCCGAATTTGCGCTCCAGGTCGAGCGGCGAGTGGATCTGCCGCGCGATCACGCTGCCTGCAAAGCCCGGCGCGGCGGCTTCCACCGTCGCGATGATGTAGTCCGCCGCCGCCTCCCGCTCCTCGTCCCAACTCCGCCCATCGGGCAGTTCCGGCGCAAATTGCTGGCAGAAGAGGCTCGCCACATGGCACCCCTCCGGTGCCAGTGACGTATCGATGGTGGACGGGATCAGCATCTCCACGATTGGCGCTTTCGACCAGCCGTCGCGTTTCGCGTCCATATAGGCCCGGTCCATATAATCCAGCGTCGGTGCCAATATGATGCCCGACTGGTGATGCTCACCGACACCGGGCAAACAGGTAAAATCGGGCAAAGCGCTCAGCGCCACATTCATGCGGAACGTCCCCGAACCCGCCTTGAACGCCTTGATCCGCTTGATAAAATCGGCGGGCAGGTCAGCCGGGTCCATCATCTGCTCATAGAGCAATTTCGGCCCGACATTGGCGATCACCGCCTTGCCCATCACCTCTTCGCCGCTCTCCAGCCGCACGCCCACGGCCCGCGCGCCATCCACCAGCACGCGGTCGACCGGCGCTTCCAGGCTGATCTCCACCCCCATGGCGGTCACGACCCGCGCCATGATCTGGGTGATCATGCCCATGCCGCCGACACAATGGCCCCATGCGCCCTTCTTGCCGTTCACCTCGCCAAAGACATGGTGCAGCAGCACATAGGCGCTGCCCGGCGTGTCGGGGCTGGCATAATTACCCACCACCGCGTCAAAGCCGAAAGCCGCCTTCACCGCGTCGCTCTCGAACCAGCTGTCCAGGAAAGTGCGCGCCGATTTGGTGAACAGGTCGAGCGCGTCGCGCTGCTGCTCGATCGACAGCCCCGCGATCCGCCGCCATTGCTTAAGCGCATCGACGATCATCGTCAGCCCGTCGCCGACATTGGGCGGGCTTTTCAGCACCATGTCGCGCAGCACGTCCGCCACCACCTCCAGCGCGTCATAATAAGCGGGCAGGGCAGCTGCGTCCTTCGCGCTGAACCGGGCGAACTCCGCCTGCGTCCGCTCCAGCCCGCCGCCCAGTTTCAGATAACCGCCATCGGGCTGGGGCAGGAAATTGCTGATCGGCCGCTCGATGACGCGATAGCCATGGTCGGCCAGCTTCATGTCGGCGATGACCTTGGGATTGAGCAGGCTGACGGTGTAACTGGCGGTCGAATTGCGGAAACCGGGGTGAAATTCCTCCGTCACCGCCGCCCCGCCCACGACATGGCGGCGCTCCAGGATGCGCACCTTATACCCCGCCCGCGCCAGATAGAAGGCGCAGACCAAGCCATTATGCCCCCCGCCGATGATGACGGCATCGTAGCGTTGAGTCATGGCGGGCTTCCTTTGGAAAGCCCCTCCCCTTCAGGTTCGGCGGTGTCACGCGCCGCCGCCGAAGGGTTGGGGTGGGGGCGTGCCGCCTGAGAGGTGGTATCAATGGGGCACGCCCCCACCCCTCGGTCCCTTCCCCTGAAGGGGAGGGGATGAGAAAGGCTCCACCCCATATCCGGCGCGCGATGCTGCCGGGCCTGCGGGATCACCCCCCGCATCCGTCCGCAAAAATGGCGCAGCGCCACTTCATCCTGATGCAGCGGCCCGACGGTAAAACTGTTCGACGCCATCCCCGCCTGCACCCGCGCGACCAGCGCCGTATCCTCGGCATTGACCTGCCGGTTGATCCGCCAGTTCAGGTAGCGTGCCGCTTTCATCTCTCGCCGCTCGTCCGACACCGCATAGCTGATCTCGCGGATCAGCGTCTGTGTCGGCGATAGCGGCAGCCAGGCCATGAAATCGACCTGATCGGGATAAATGTCGAAGGCGAAGTTCGGCCACAGCTTGAAATAGGTCCATAGCCGCTGCCGCTCCGGCGGCAGGTGCGGCACATCCGGCAGGAAGCGTTGATAGGCGCGCTCGGACCAGTTGGCCGATGGTCGCTCGACGATCGGTCCCCACATCTTGTCGACATGCGCACTGGCCTCCACGCCATAGCCATCGCCCATCAGCCGTTTAAGGCCGGGGTGCGCGACGCTGATGTGCAGCCCGTCGGAATAATTATCGCCGATATTCTTCCAGTTCACGTCCCGCGGCCGCAACGTCACCCGCCCCAGCGCGCGCAGGTCGGCAAAGCGATAGGGCGCGATCTCCGCGACATAGGGTGCCATCATCTGCGCCACCGACGGGCCGCCATCATCGGCCAGCCGGACGAACAGGAAGCCGTGAAAATCCTCGACCTGCACCGGCGTCAGCCCATGGTCGGCCATGTCCATCGCATAGCCCGCCTTCATCGGCACGCCCGTCAAACGCCCGTCGCTTGCATAGGTCCAGCCATGATAGGGGCACACCAGCTTCTTCGCGCAGCCCGACGCGCCATCTATGATCCGCGCGCCGCGATGGCGGCAGACATTGGTGAAGGCCCGCACCGCCCCATCCTCGCCGCGGATGACGATGACGCTCTCGCCGATATAGTCGAGCGTGTGAAAATCGCCGGGGTTGGGAATGTCGCTGGCATGGCAGACGATCTGCCAGCTCGGCCGGAAGATACGCGCGACTTCGGCGGCAAAAAATTCCGGGTCGCTATAGGTCCAGGCCGGCAGGCTCCAGCCCGCATCCGGGTCTGCCCCGCTTCCCGCCTGCTCCACCATCTCCGCGCATCCCCCGACGCTGTCGATCAATTTTACGAACGTATAATAAAATCGCTGAAAATGCCAGCTATATGTTCGGCTCAGTGTCGGCTTCGGCCTGCGCCCCATAACGTCGCGCCAGCACGGCGCAGGCCATCAGCTGGATCTGGTGAAACAGCATCACCGGCAACAGGATCGCGCCCACCGCGCTGGCCGGGAATAGCAACCCCGCCATCGGCACCCCGGTCGCCAGGCTCTTCTTCGACCCGCAAAAGACCAGCACGATCCGCTCCGCTCGCGACAGCCCCATCATCCGCCCCAGCCCCCAGGTGAAGCCCAGCACCACCGTCAGCAGAGCAACGCAAAGCCCGGCAAGCAGCGCCATCTCCCCCGCCGACACCGTCTGCCACAGCCCCTCGACCACTGCCGCGCTGAAGGCGGCATAGACCACCAGCAATATCGACCCGCGATCGACCCGCCCGATCATCGCCTTGTGCCGCGCCACGAACCCGCCAATCCATGGCCGCGCCAGATGGCCGATCAGGAAGGGCAGCAGCAATTGCAGTATGATCCCCTCAATCGACGCCAGCGAGACCAGGCTGCCGCTGCCCGTCCGCTGCATCAGCAGTGCGACCAACAGCGGCGTCAGGATGATGCCGAGCAGGTTGGAGAAGGAGGCGCTGACCACGGCGGCAGCGACATTCCCCCGCGCAATCGCGGTAAAGGCGATGGAGGATTGCACCGTCGATGGCAGCACAGTCAGGAACAGCAGCCCCGCCCGCATCCCGTCCGGCACTGCGCCGATATGCTGGCTGGCCAGCCCCAGCAGCGGAAAGACGGCAAATGTCGTCGCCAGCACCGCCAGATGCAGCCGCCACGCCTTCGCCCCATCCCATATCGCCGCGCGCGACAATTTTGCGCCGTGCAGAAAAAACAGCAGCACAATGCCCGCATCCGCCACGGCATCGGCGATCCGCGCCCCGTCCCCCCGCGCTGGCAGCAATGACGCTAGCGCAACCGTGGCGATCAGCAGCAGCAGGAAGGGATCGATCAGTTCGCGAAGGCGGGTCATCAGATCACCTGGGCAGGGAAGGGCAAAAAAAGGGGGATAGACGCCGCCCCATCGTTGAGCCAACAGATTCGCATAAGCCAGTAAGGAGCGGATGGTGAGCGAGTCTATTGCGGTGATCGAGCAAGGCGGCGTGCTGGAAATCCATATCGACCGGCCCGACAAGAAAAATGCGCTGACTGCCCCCATGTATCGCGCCATGACCGCTGCGCTGGCCGACGCCTCCGCCCGCGCTGACATTGGCGTGGTGCTGTTTGCGGGGCGCGGCGACGCCTTTTGCGCGGGCAATGACCTTAAGGATTTTATGGCTGGACCGGAAGGGGGCGCTGCCGCCTTCGCCTTCATCCGCGCCATCGCCGCCTTCGACAAGCCGCTGGTCGCTGCGGTACGGGGGCTGGCTGTGGGCGTCGGTACGACGATGCTGTTCCATTGCGATCTAGTCTATGCCGCGCCCGACGCGCGCTTCATCATGCCGTTCGTCAATCTGGGGATCGTGCCTGAAGCCGGGTCCAGTCTGCTTGCGCCAGCCGTGATGGGCCATGCCAAGGCGGCGGCGATGCTGATGCTGGGTGAACCGATGGACGCGGAAGGGGCCGACCGTGCTGGCTTTGTAACCGCCATCGTCCCGGCTGACACGCTGCTCGCCCATGCCCGCAGCAAGGCTGCCGCGCTGATGGCCAAGCCGCCCCAGGCACTCGCTGCCACCCGCCGCCTGATGAAGGGCGACCCGGCAGCACTCACCGCCCGGATCGAGGAGGAAGCGCGGCTGTTCCGCGAATCTCTCGCCTCGCCCGAAGCGCAGGAAGCCTTCACCGCCTTTTTCGAAAAACGCGTCCCGGTGTTCAGCCGGGGGTAGAGCCGCCCGCCTGTTTGCCCAGCCGCAATTCGCTGATGATCACCGCCGCAACGATCAGCACCCCGCCCAGCAGCGCCATCGGCGGCAGCCGGTCGCCAGCTAGTCTGCCGATGATGCCAGCCCAAACCGGCTCGCCTGCATAGATTAACGTCGCCCGCGTCGGCGACACGGTGCGTTGCGCCCAATTCATCACCAGCTGGATGATAGCGGTCATCGCGCCAAGGCCACAGGCGGCGATCACGACTGCCCAGGAGAAGGGCGGGATCGCCTCACCAGCGGGAACCATGCAGGCAAAGGCAAGCAGGGACGTCACCGCCAGTTGCACCACCGTCACCCGCAGCACGTTGACGCTGCCTGCCCACAGGCTGATGAAGATGATCTCCAGCGCGATCGCCACTGTGCTGATCAGCGTCAATATCTCGCCCCGGCCCAGCGCCATGCCGCCCTCCGGCGCTGCGACCAGCAACAGGCCGATAAACGCCAGCGCCACCCCGATCCAGCTCGCCAGTCGGGGCCGCCGCTGCAGGATGATCCATTGCAGCACCGGCACCAGCGGCACATAGGCCGCGGTGATGAAGGCCGACGCGCTGCTCGAAATCGTCTGAAGCCCCCAGGTCTGGAGCGTGTAGCCGACGAAAATCCCCAGCCCGATCACCAGCCCCGCCCATAGTTCGCGCAACGTCAGCCCGCGCAGCACCGGGATTGCTAATGGCAGCGTGAGCAACGCTGCCGTGCCGAAACGCAGCCCGACAAAATAGAGCGGACCCGACTGCGTCATCGCGCCATGGACGATCAGGAACGTCCCGCCCCATAGCATCGTCACGCCGATCAGCGCGAGTTCGGGACGGCCGATCAGCCAGCGGCTGGGGGCAGGGGGATGGTCGAGGACGGCGGCGGCTTGGGTCATGCGCCGACCGCTATGGACCGCGCAGGGCGTGGTCAAGCCGGGGGTGCGCGGCATCGGGCCGCGCACCCGGACGGATCATTCGTTCTTCAGGTCCTTGCCCGCTTCTTCCAGCGACGCGCCGACATCGCGCTTCGCGGCATCCGCCTTGCGTTCTGCGTCGCTGGTTGCCTCGCTCGTCGCCGCGCCGATCTTGTCCGCGCCCTCGTCGATCGCGCGTCCGGCCTTGTCCAGACCATTGTCGATTGTGTCGCCCGCGCGGTCGACCGACTGGCTGATGTCATTGCCGATCGAAGCGCCGGCATTTTCGACGCTATCCTCGGTCTTTTCCGAGCAGGCCGAGAGGCTGGCGACCGACAGGACCGCAAGTGCGGCCAGAATTGATGTGCGCATGATGGCTCCTATTCCCATTGCGTGGAGGGACATAAGCGCAGCAGCCGCGATAAGGTTGCGTGGTCGTGCCTATCCGCCGCGCAGCCCGAACACCATCGACCGGTCCTGATCGGGGATCAGCCCTTCCAGCACCCGCCAGAAGCCGGTGACGGACCCTTGCCCGGCCTGCGCATAGGCCGCTGCCATCTTCTCGCGCAGGGCGCGGAACAGCTCCGCCTCCAGCGCCGCGCCCGCCGCGCTCAGCCGCAGCAATTTCTGGCGACGGTCGTTGGGGCCGGGCCGCGTTTCGATATAGCCGCGCTCGATCAGGTCATTGAGCACCCGCCCCAGCGATTGCTTGGTGATCGCCAGCAACCGCAGCAGATCCTTGATCGTCAGGTCAGGCTGGCGCGAAATGAAATAGAGCGCGCGGTGATGCGCCCGGCCCAGCCCGATTGCGGCCAGCCCCTCGTCGATCGACCGGGTCAGCGCGGAATAGCCGAAATAGAGCATCTCGATCCCGCGCCGTATCTCATCCTCGCGCAGGAACAGCGGGGAGGCGGGCGACATTTGGGCGGAGGAAGGCGACGAACTGGTAACTGTCATGGCTGTGATGATCCAGCGCGGGAGGAAAGTATCTTATTGCCGTCCCAAAAGGATCATGACTAGTGGTCCGATTCTGACATTTGCTGCCTTATGGGATAAGGCCTGTTCAAATGTCAGAATCTTTTCGGACCACTGGCACCCTTTTGATCCTAGTGGATTTTACGATTTTGACATTTGCAGGCCCATTCCAGCCGCCAGGGGGATGCAAATGTCAAAATCAATCCACCGGGCTTTCCTTTCGCCAATCACACGCTATATGCCTGACCGCGCCGACGAAAGTCGGCCCTGCTGGGGCGTCGCCAAGCGGTAAGGCAGCGGCTTTTGATGCCGCCATGCGCAGGTTCGAATCCTGCCGCCCCAGCCAGACTTTCTTACGTTTTCCCTGATTCGAGCGGGTGAAGCCCTAAACCTTGGGAACAGCGCGCCTGTGGATGGCGCACGCTTTATCGTGACACCAGATCGTTCCGGCGGCGATTCCACCGCCATTCGACAGGCGCTTAGTCCTGCTTGCCGCCATCCCAGCGGATTTCGCTCGCCGCGATGATCGACTGGCCGCGCATGATCGACCAGAGGCGATGGGGCGTCCTGGGGTCCCAGTCGATTGCCTGGCCCTCTGTCGCGATGGGAATGGTGGCCAGCAATTCCAGCGTCGATCCGGCGCTTGGCAGGCGCATGACATATAGCTCCGGCCTGTCGTGGCCAGTGACATAAAGTTGCCCGTCCGCGCCCCAGCTCATGCCCGAACAGCTGAAAGGGGCGAAGCGCGCGAGCACCTCCGCGGGAAACAGCCAACCGCGCAACTGCCGGAAATCATCGTCGAGCTGCACCAGCGTCGTATAGCGATGGTCGCGGTCGGCTTCCCTGCCTTTGCCGTCATAATTGGCGAACATCGCCCACCATGTCCCGTCATGCCGATCAAGAGCGGTCAGCGATCCCGGCCCCATGCCCAGGCTGATGCTGCGGACATGGCGCAAGGTTTTCGTATCGAAGATTTCAACAGCGCTGGTCTGCGGCACGGCGGGATAGTTGGACGCGGCGCATATCAGTTCGCGGCCTACCACCGTGCAGCTGTTCATGTGCGGAAAAAGCCTCCGGTCGCCCTTCCACTGCGCGATGCGGACGCCATCGCTGATCCGGTATTTGCCGATCCGGTCATTGTCGATGGCATAGATATGGACGCCATCGGACGCGACGCCCTGCCGCGCTTCCTCTGCCGCTATACGCAACGTGACCGGCGCGCTGGTCGCAGGGGGCGGCGACGCTGCCATGCCCTGAACGGCAAGCAGCACTGGCAGGAGGAGGGGCGCAAACATGACCGACCTATATCCCGACATTTGTGACGGGTTCATGATGGGTGCAATCATGACATCCCATTCGTCCAGACTTCATCGTTCCGTCACGAATAGTGCATCAGCCTGTTATGAATGTCCGACATGGGCGGGTCATGCAGTGCTTCCGTCAGCCGCTATCGCCGACCGATACAGCTATCGTCGATAGCGATTGTGAAGCCGTTTCGCCGCCGCACGTCCTGGTCTTTCTTCATGCCCCCGGACCGGGCGGAGTCGAACGCATTGCGCTGCGGCTGATCGCGGGCTGGCGGCGGGCCGGGATGGACGTGCGCCTGATTCTCGGCAATCCGGCAGGGCCGATGCAGCATGACCTGCCGCCCGGTAGCGCCAGCCAATATCTGCCATCCTGGCCGCTGATCGGTCACCGTCTGGCGAGCCTCCGCCTCTTGATCGCGACATTGCGCGCCATTGATGCGCGCCGGCCCGACATTTTGTTTTGTGCTGGCAATGTCTATGCGATCGTCGCCGTGCTGCTGAAATTGTGGCTTGGTCGGCGTTGTCCACTCATCCTTGCCAAGGTCAGCAATGATCTGATGCGATCCGACATGCCGGGGATCATGCGGCCCTTCTATCGCCTTTGGCTGCGCTTGCAGGGCAGGGCGATCGACCATTTCGCTGCCCTGTCCGATCCTATGGCGCGGGAAGCGGCGGCACGGATGGGCGTCGATCGCTCGCGCGTGCATGTCGTGCCCAATCCGGTGCTGGCGCTTGCCGATCTGGATGCCGTTGCAGCACCGCCGTCATCGTCATTGCCGCAACCGGGCAGGCATTTCGTGGCTGTCGGTCGGCTGGAACGGCAGAAAAATTATCCGCTGATGCTGCGCGCCTTTGCAGCGAGCAGCGGACCGGACGACAGGCTGACCATCTTCGGGGAAGGCCGCGCACGTCTCCGGCTGGAACGCCTTGCCGAACGGCTCGGTGTCGCGGCGAAGGTCCGCTTCGCCGGGTTCAGCACGGATATTCGTCGCCAGTTGCTGCACCATGATGTGCTGCTGCTCTCGTCCCGCTATGAAGGGCAGCCGGGCGTCGTGGTCGAGGCGCTGGCGTGCGGCCTTCCGGTCATCGCCACCCGCTGCTGCGCGAGCATGTCGCCGCTTTTGGACGATGGCGCGCTCGGCACGCTGATCGATGGCGTCGATGAAGCCGCGTTCGCCGATGCCATCCGCACTGCGCACCGGGACAGGCAGGACCGCCCGCGCGCCCGTGAAAAGGCGGCGGGGTTCACCATCGAACGCGCCGTCCCCGCCTATCGCGCGCTCTTCCGTCACATGCTGGCAACGCCCCCGCACCGACGGCGCGCCACCATTGCCATGCCCCGTTCGCAATCCCCTCTGGAGGCGCAGCTATCATGAGCCATGCCGATGCCCTTGCCCCGCTGATCAACGCGCCGGGCACAGGCGCGATGCTGGACCCGACCCCGCTGGTCCGGTCCGGCCGCAACTGGACGGCATGGTTCGGCCCGCTTATCTCCTTTGCGATATTGGCGGTCGTATTCGTTCAGATCGGCTCGTTCGATTTTCACAAGCTTGTCGCGATGCTGCCGCGCACCCCGTTTTTCTGGCTGGTGTTCGCCGTGACATACAGCCTGACGCCGCTATGCGACTGGCTCATCTTCAACCGGCTATGGTCGATCCCCGCCGGTGGCCTGTCGGCCCTGTTCCGCAAGCGGATCAGTAACGAATTGCTGCTTGGCTATGTCGGCGACGTCTATTTCTACGCCTGGGCGCGACGGCACGTGACGATGGCCGGATCGCCCTTTGGCGCGGTCAAGGATTCAGCGATATTGTCCGGCGTTATGGGCAATATCGTCACGCTGGCGATGCTGCTCTTCACGCTGCCCCTCCTGTCATCGCTGCGGCTGGCGATGGACGGGCGGGCGCTGGGGATATCGCTCACCATCCTTGTGGTGACCTCCTTTGGTCCCATCCTGTTCAGTCGCAAGGTGTTCAGCCTGCCCTGGCCGGAACGGCGGATGGTGGCGGGGGTGCATCTGGCGCGGATCATCGCCAATGTGCTGCTCTATGCGACATTGTGGCACCTGCTGCTGCCCGATGTCGCGTTGAGCTGGTGGTTCATGCTGTCGACGCTGCGGCTGGTCCTGTCCCGCCTGCCGATGGTGCCGAACAAGGATGTGCTGTTCGCAGGCGTGGCCGTATTCCTGGTCGGGCGTGAGCTGGAAATTGCGCAGGTTTTGGCGGTGATCGCCAGCCTGCTGCTCGCCGCGCATCTGCTGGTCGGGCTGATCCTGGGCCTGAGCGGCCTTGTCAAACAGCGGAGGCAGGCATGAAAATCCTGGCGCTCTGGGCAACCGGCATCATCGCCGCTGCAGCGATGCCGACCATCCCCTCAACCCCCGATCTGGGGAAGGCGGAGGCGCGCTGTCGCCCCGGCGAAAACGGCCCGTCGCTGCTGCTCGACATCGTCGGCCTAAAGGATCGCGAAGGCCGACTGAAGGCGGAAGTCTATCCCGCCAACGATCAGGACTTTCTCCAGGACGATAATATCCTGATTTCTCAGGGCAAGATTTTCCGCCGGGTCGAGGTGCCAGTCGGGCAAGGCTCCACGCAAAACGGCTATACTGCGCAAATCTGCGTCCGTGTGCCGGGGCCGGGCCGTTATGCCGTCAGCGTGCTGCATGATCGCGACGGCAACCGGAAATTCGGGCTTTCCGTCGATGGCGTCGGTTTTGGCGGCAACCCGAAACTGGGCATGGGCAAGCCCAAGGCCGCGTCGGCCACGCTGGTCGTCGGCAACGGTCCTACGCGCGGGCGAATCATCATGAATTATCGCCGGGGATTATTGTCCTTCGGCCCGGTCAAGGCGCTTTAGGCTATGCGGATCGTCGATATATGCGCGTTTTATGCGCCGCAGGGCGGGGGCGTCAAAACCTATGTCCGGCACAAGATGCTGGCCGGGCCTGCGCGCGGGCATGAAGTCATCATCCTTGCCCCCGCGGCGCAGGCGCATGTCGAATATTTCGGCGATCATGGCCGCATCGAATATGTGCCGGGTCGCCGCTTCCCGCTCGACGGGCGCTATCATTATTTCCATGACGAAGCGGCTTTGCACGCCCGGCTGGACGCCCTGCGTCCCGATCTGGTGGAGGCATCGACCCCGTGGGGCAGCGCATCGATGGTCGCCAATTGGCGCGGCGATGTGCCACGCAGCCTGATCATGCACGCCGATCCGCTGGGCAATTACGCCTATCGCTGGTTTCGCAGCCTCGCCAGTCGCGAGCAGATCGATCGCGGGTTCGACTGGTTCTGGCGACACTTGCGCCGTCTGGACGCGCGCTTCGATCATATCGTGTGCGCCAGTGACGAACTGGCGGCGCGGCTGGCCAATGGTGGCTTGCGGCATGTCGTCACCAATCGCATGGGGGTGCAGCCCGGCATATTCTCGCCCCGGCACCGCGACCCCGATCTGCGGCGACGGCTGCTGCAATGGTGCGATCTGGATGAGGATGCGCTGCTGCTGTTCGGCGCGGGCCGTCACGCCCCGGAAAAGCGCTGGCCGATGATCGTCGAGGCCGTAACCGCCTGCGGCTTCGACCGTCCGGTCGGCCTCGTCATTGCGGGCGATGGTCGCGCGCGCCCCAGCGTGCAACGCGCCGCAGCAGACAATCCGCATGTCCGGCTGATGGCGCCCGTCACCGACCGCCAAGCCTTCGCCGCCCTGCTCGCCAGCGCCGATGCGCTGGTCCATGGCAGCGAATCCGAAACCTTCTGCATGATCGCGGCAGAGGCGCGGGCCAGCGGCATTCCGATGTTCCTGCCCGATGGCGGAGCGGCGGCGGATCATCTGGTGCCGGGCGCTGGCCATCATTACCGCGCGGCGGACGCATCCAGCCTGGCGGACGCCATTCGCCTGTTCCTGACGCGGGGGCCAGCCGATCATCTCGCCAACGCCCGCGCCGCCGCCGCCGATACGCGCACGATGGACGCCCATTTCGCCGATCTCTTCACCCTCTATGAAGGGACCAGACGGAGCCTTCCGCTCGCTGCATGACAGTTACTGGTCGGATCAGTGACGCTGCCGCCATGGAACTTTCATCATATTGCAGTGCGGAAGAAACGCGCACGACTCATTGGCGGGCTATGACCAGGCCAGCCATTGGGGGGCATCATCATGTACAAGACTATGCGAGCCATGCTGTTTGCAGGGCTGGTCAGTTTCGTCGCGACCGGATCGACCAGCAGCAGCCTGCCATATCGTCTCGATATGGCGCAGCTATTGCCGGACGGCGGCAATACGACGCTCTCCATGATGACCTATAATATCAAGGGTTTGCCCTGGCCGATCGCTTTTGATCGGGATGCGGCGCTGGCGCGGATCGGCGCGCGTTTGCGCGCCCTGCGGCAACGGGGGCAGCAACCCCATATCCTGTTGTTGCAGGAAGCCTTCACGCCGCAGGCGGCAGAGATTGCGCGCACGTCCGGCTATCGGCACATGACCTTCGGACCGGATCGGCTGATGCGCTCGCCGATCGCGCCTGCAACGGCGGATCAGGCCTTTCTAACCGACGCCCGGTGGGATCGTGGCGAGGCGATGGGAAAACAGACCGACAGCGGCCTCATCATTCTGTCCGATTATCCCATTCTGCGCGTCCAGCGCCTCGCCTTCCCCGATTTCGCCTGCGCCGGGTTCGATTGCCTCGCCAACAAAGGCGTGGTGATCGCCGACATACAGGTGCCTGGCGAAGAGAAGCCCGTCGCCATCGTCAATATCCACCTCAACGCGCGCAAGGCGTCGGGCGTCTCCGTGGCGCGATCGCTGGCGGCCTATGCGCGGCAGGTCGATCTGACCGCCCGCTTCATTGCCAGCGCCGTCCCGCGCGACCGCACATTGATGATCGGCGGCGACATGAATATCGGCGGCAATAGCGATCGCACGCGCATTTTCTTCGACAGCTTTTCCCACCATGGCCTGTCGTTCGTCGCAGCAGCGCAGAGCGGCGCGCAGATCGCCCTGCAACAGGCTGCGATTCCGGTTCCGCAGGCGCGCGATGACTTGATCCACGCGACCCAGCGTCGCAAGGACTGGATCTTCGCGCGCGCCGGGCAGGGGACCTCGCTCGTCGTGAAGGGCGCGCAGGTGCCGTTCGGGTCGGAGCCTGACGGTCAGCCGCTCTCCGATCATTTCGGCTATGTCATCGCCTATGACCGCCAGCGCCCACAACTGGCGCTGGCCGATGCCAGCCCCGCGCCGAAAAGCGAGTATCGCTGATGCGCGGCCTGTATATGCTCGGCTTGGTCGCGCTGGCGCTCCAGGGCGGCACCGCATCGGCACAGGATATATTCGTCGACCAAAGCATCAGCTTCACGCTGAAGCCTGCGATCCGGCGATCTCCGCTGGTGGAGGCGCGCAGGACCAGCCCGGATTATGGCTGGATCGGCGCGATCCGCCCTCTGCCCGGTGATGAGCCAGACCATGTCGTGGCCCTGCGCCTCCAGCGCCAGAGCCGCCGGTTCATCGGGGCGCAGGCGGATATTTCGGCCTCTATGGACGCATCAGGCTACGACCACCGCCCGCGCAGCCGCACGCGGATGTTGTCGGTCGAGGATCATTTCGCCCTTTCCGATCAGGTCGCGACGACGCTGGGCTTTGCCGGACTGAAAGTCAGCAACCGCAATGCCAATGTGACAATCGGCAGTGGTGACGATCGGCTGCGGGCGCGCGACTGGTTCCTGCCCCACGCCGTCGTCCACTACCGACCGACCCCCGCAATCACGCTGTCGATGGACTATAACGAATCCATGCGCGCCTATGGCGATACCGGCTTTACCGGCCCGCTTGGCCTTTCGCGCCCCGATTTCGAGGCTTTGCGCCGCTCCCTGCGCCCCGAAAAAAGCCGGATCGCGTCGATTGGCGGCCAATGGTCGGGCGGGGACATGATGGTGACGACCAGCCTCTATCGCGCCGACATCCGCAACGGCCTGTCCTTTGCCAACCGCGCCTATCTGCCCACCAATATCGGGTCCGCCCGCCTGTTAGGCGTGAAGATGATGGCCCGGCACCAGCTGACGCCGCATCTCGACTGGTCCGTCCGCTATCAGCAGGCGGCGGTAGACGCCATGACCGGGCGATTCGTGCAGGAACGGGAAATGGCCCTTGCCGCCGCATGGACCAGCGGGGCGTGGCGTGTCGCGGCGCAGGGATCGCGCAGCGGTCGCGCGGCCCTGGCTGCTCTTGGCACCCAGCAATCGCCCCTGCGCGCCGAAGGCAGCATCGAATATACGCCCGTGCAACAGGGTCGCCAGCGATTGCGCCTTGCCGCCCGCTTCATCAATCCCAGCCGCCTTGTCAGCATCGGCCTCTCCGGCCCGACGGCCATGGGTAGCCTCCATGCCGTCGATCAGACCCGCGCCGTCATGTTCAGCGCCGACATGGGCTGGTAAGCAACCAGCCCTGTGATGACCAAGGCTGTCCGCGCTTCCCCACTGTGCATTTTCCTGCTGTTGCTTGCCGTGCTGCTGGGCATTGCGGCGCTCCGGCCGATCGACCATGACGAAGGGCAATATGTCGCCGCGGTAGCATTGATGCGATCGGGCCTGCCCTATCGCGATTTCGCCTATCTCCAGACGCCGTTGCAACCCCTGCTTTTCACGCCGCTGGCCTGGCTGTGCGAGGGCTGGCTGTTCCTCGCCCTGCGCGCCGTCAATGCCCTGTGCGCGGCGGGGGCGGCGGCGCTGTTATACCAGACCGTATGTCGGGTGGGAGGGTCGCGGCGCAGCGCCGGGATTGCGGCCATGGCGCTCGTCACCAGCCATGCTTTCCTGTTCGCCGCGACAGTTGCGCGGAACGATGCCCTGCCTCTATTCCTGCACATGGCCGGTCTCGCGCTGCTCAACGACGCGCTTGGAAAGGCTCGCCGCCCGCTATTCTTCATGCTGGCCGGGCTTCTACTGGGCGCGGCGGCTTCGGCCAAGATCAGCTATGGCCTGCCCGCCGCCGCGATCGGCCTGTTCGCGCTGGTCAATATTCGACGGCTCGGCCCGATGAGCGTCCTCGCACTGGCGGCGGGCGGGATCGCGGGTGGATTGCCGACCCTGATCCTGTGGGCGATCGCACCGGATGCGGCCTGGTTCGGCATCATCGACTATAGCCTGAAGGCGCCGCTGGAATGGCAGATGCTGAACCAGCGCACCTATATGGTGGAAACCCCGCTCAGCGCACTACGCCTGCTGCGTTTTCTGGCGCAGGGATCGGCGCTGCTCGCGCTTGTCGCGATTGGTGTGGCCATCCAGCGTCGATCCGCAAAATCCTCCATGACGACAGCTCTGCTCGACAGCGTGATCCTCGTCGGCTTGATCGCGGCATGGCTGCCACGGCCGATCTATGTGCAATATTTGGTCCCGCTCCTGCCTGCGCTGTTTCTCCGCTTCGGCCTGATGCTGGACGATCCCCGCTGGTCGCGCCCCGCCGCCATCGCGGCCCTGATGTTGTGCATGGCAGCAGGCATGGCCGAAACCGCCATCCGCATCGCCCCGAACATCGCGCGCGTCCACAGCCCCATCCTGTCGGCGACCCATGATGCCCATGCGATCGGGCAAAGCGTGCGCGCCGCGGGCATCACAGGCCCGATCGTCAGCCTGGCCCCGGAACGGGTGGTGGACAGCGGCATTCCGCTCGATCCGCGTTTTGCCGCCGGACCCTTCCTGTTCCGCACCCGCGACCTGCTCACCCCGGCGCAGCAGACCGCCTTCCATGTGCTGAACGGCGCAAGCGTCGCGAACGGCCTGACCCGCCATCCCCCGGCAGCGATCGTAACCGGGCAGGAAAGCGCGCCGTCCCCCGCCAGTCCGCAGGGTCTCGATGCGTCGCTGATCGCATGGGCTATCGCGCATGGCTATCGCGCTGTTTCGCTGCCATCGGGCGATGGAACGCTGTATCTCCGGCGAGAATGATCGGCAGAATATCGTTCCAACGGATCTGTCGATAGGCTCGCAGACTTGCACCTGACCTTGCGGGCTTCAACGGGCCGCGCCTTGTCGCTCCTCTCCAAAACGCTAGGAGCCGTACCCCTCGTCATGCCGTAATTTGCAGATCAGCCAGACTGTCCAGACCAGAGCAGCCGACCTTCCGATCGTCCGCGCTTGATGGGCAGTGGAATCAGCGGGGAGAGATGAGTGGTACAGGATGAGGCGCACCGGATACCGGTGCTGATCGCAGTGGGCGAGATTTGCGATCGGCCGGAAATCGACGTCGAAGGGCTGGATTCGATCGCATTGATGCTGGCGGCGCTGCGGGAAGCTGAAACGGAACTGGGCGTGCCGGTTCTGGACCGGCTCGACTGGCTGGGCGTGGAGGACCAGATATCCTTTCCCAATCCTGCCCCGCAGGACGATCTGGCCGCCCGGCTGCCGCGCCCGCCCCTTCGCGCCGTCAAGACGTTCGAGGCCAGCGGCGATGGCCCGCTACAACTGATCAACGATGCCGCCAACCTGATCGGCCGAGGCGAGATCCAGCTGGCCGCCGTGGTCGGGGCGGAAGCGCTGCGGACCGCCGCCAAGCGGGCGCAGGCCGATATGGCGGCCGGCCGGACGCCGCCCAAAAGCTCGGTCGCGGACGTCGCGGCGGCACTCGCCGGCCCTCTGGCGCGCAAATATGGCCTGCTGACGCCGATCGATGTCTATCCGCTCTATGAAAATGCCACACGCGCCGCCTGGGGGCAGAGCCTGGCCGAGGGGCAGCGCGAAACGGCGCAGATATGGTCGACCTTTTCGAGCGTCGCTGCCGCCAATCCCCACGCCTGGATGCGCGGGGCGGTGTCGCCTGACGATATTGCGGACGTCAATGCGAACAACCGTATGGTCAGCTTCCCCTACACCAAGCTGATGGTCGCCAATGCATCGGTCAATATGGGCGCGGCGGTGATCGTCGCCAGCCTTGCCATGGCGCGGGCTCTGGGCGTTCCCGAAGAACGGATCGTCTATGTGGGTGCGGGCGCTGCCGCGCATGAGGATGAGGACTTCCTGCGGCGTGACAGCTTTGCCCGTTCGGCGAGTCTGGAAACCACCGTGACGGCTGCGCTGGAACGCAATGCGCTCACGCCCGGCGATATCGACCATGTCGAACTCTATTCCTGCTTTCCCTGCATCCCCAAAATGGCGCGCCGGGTGCTGGAATGGCCGCTCGACCGGCCGGCCAGCGTCTATGGCGGCCTCACGTTCGGGGGCGGGCCTATCGGCAACTGCATGATGCACGCTGCCGCGCAAATGGTACGCAAGCTGCGGAGCGAGGGCGAACATGGCCTGATCGTTGCCAATGGCGGCTATGCCACGCACAGCCATTCGCTGCTATTCACACGACGCCCGGTGCCAGCGGGCACTTTCCCGCAGGATTATAATGTCCAGGCGGAGGCTGACCGGCGACGGGGTGCGGTGCCAGACCTGCTGGAGGATTATGAGGGAGAAGGCGTCATCGAAACCTTCACCATTCCTTTCGACCGCAACGGCGAACCGCGCCATGCCACGCTGGTTGCCCGCGCACCCGACGGCGCAAGGTTCCTGGCGCATGTCCCGCATGACGATGGCGCGATGCTGTCCTTCCTGATGGCGGAGGACCAGCAGCCGGTCGGGTCATCCGGCCAGGCGGTGAGAGTGCAGGACAGGATCGTCTGGAGGCGCTAAAGTCTCTGGCATAAAATGCGCCGACGGCGCGCGGTCAACAAGGGGAGGGAGTCGATGAACGATCTCGACATCCGGCTGGTTCGGTGTTTCGTGGCGGTTGCCAATGAACGCTCCTTCACGCGCGCGGCCGAACGGCTGCGGATTGCCCAGCCATGGCTCTCCGTCCAGATCCGCCGGTTGGAGGAGCAACTGGGTTTTCAGTTGTTCGATCGTAACCGCAACCGCGCCGTCATCGTTTCGCCAGAGGCTGAGTCCTTCCTGCCAGTCGCGCAGGACTATCTGGTGGCGGCAGAACGCGCGGCCGCAACTGCCCGGCGTATCCGCGATCAGGCGGCGGTCTATCTCAATCTTGGCGCGCCCGACTTTTCGGCGGACATGCCGACACGCACTGCGATTATCGACGGGTTTCTGGCCCGTCATCCGCGCTATGAGATAGAGATCCATAATGCCTGGACGCTGGAATTGCTCAAGCGTCTGGGCGAAGGCGAAATCGACATGGCCTTCACGGTTGGTCCGCATGTCGATCCACATAGCGAGGCGCTCGTGCTGGGGCGCTACGGGCTGGGGCTGCTTGTTCCGGTCGAGCGTGCCGGAAGGGCGCCCCAACCCCTGACCCTCTCTGCATTTGCGGGGGAAAAAGTCGCTATCTTTCGTCGCAACGTCAATCCGGCCTTTCACGATTCCGTGGCACCGATTCTGGAAACCGCAGGCATATCACTGACCTATCTGCCGGAATCGAGCCTGACGGCCATGCTGCAATTTGGCCAGCGCACGGGCGTACCCGTGCTGATCGGCGAATGGCAACGCGATGTTCCGCACATGCCCGACAATTTCTCCGTCCTTGCGCTCGACGAGCCTTCACTGTCGTTCAATCTGAACCTCGTTCGCCGCACCGGCGACCGGCGGCCCGCCGTGACGGCATTGTGGAATTTCGCGGCGCAGTCCCTGCGCGTGGCGGCTTGATAGCGATTACGTATCAAGAAGCTTTCGATCCATATTAGACAGGAATGGCCCGGCCGTCCTAGCATCGCATGATAAGAAAGGCCGGTCCGCATGGCGGACAGCAACGGCTAAATGGAATTGGGAGAGTATATATGGAAGCAGCCCTGCACTGATTTGCCGCCACGCTGCGGCTTGTCCCGACCCTGACACATGATTTCGGCCGGCTTTGCTGGATGCGCCTTCTCGCCTGATTGGGGAGGGAGGGGCTGCATCGGCGCGTCCGGCCAAGCCTTCACCCTTCGGAGTGCCTGTATGTCTGACGAAGCCGACGCCGTCCTGCTGGAACGCGTCGATGACCATATTGCGGTCGTGACGCTCAACCGTCCCGAAAAGCGCCACGCCGTCAACGGCGCGGTCGCGCGGCGACTGGATGCCATCGTCAAGGAAACCGAGGCGGACCCGTCGGTTAGGGTTGTGGTGCTGACGTCGAGTGGCGGGCCGACCTTTTGCGCGGGCGCAGACCTTGCCGAAGTCGCGGCCGGACGCGCGGCAGATCTCAGTACGCCCGATGGCGGATTTGGCGGCTTCGTTGAATCAAGGCGTGACAAGCCATGGATCGTGGCGGTGCGTGGCAGTGCATTGGGTGGCGGCCTGGAGTTCTCGCTGGCCTGCGACCTGCGCATTGTCGGCGAGAATACGGTGCTTGGCCTGCCGGAAGTGAAGCGCGGGCTGATCGCTGGCGCGGGCGGCATCTATCGCCTGCCTCGCCAGATTCCGCGCGCCATCGCGCTGGAGATGATCGCTGTGGGCGAGCCGGTGGATGCCGCGCGGGCCTATGCGCTGGGCCTGGTCAACGCGGTCGTACCGGACGGTGATGTGTTGAGGACAGCATTGGACTATGCCCGCAAGATTGCCGCCAACGCGCCGCTGTCGGTGCGCGAAAGCCTGAAAATCGCGCGGGCCACGCAGGATGTGATCGAAGCGGAGTCGATCCTGGCCATGCAGGGCGCGCTGGACCTGCTGATGCAGTCGGAAGATTTCAAGGAAGGCCCCCGTGCCTTCATCGAAAAGCGCGCGCCCCAATGGATCGGCCGGTGAGCGGCAATCTCCACACATTCTTCCGGCCGCGCTCGATCGTGCTGGTCGGCGCGACCGACAAATCGGCCTGGTCGCAGCTCATCCACGGCAATTTCGGTGCGATGGGCTATGAAGGGCAGGTCTGGCTGGTCAACAAGCGCGGCACTCCCGCCCATGGGCGGGCGGCGGTGACATCCTGCCGCGATCTGCCCGCTGTGCCGGATATTGCGTATATTTTCGTCCCGACCGATGCGGTGCGCGAAGCGCTTGAAGATGTCACGGAAGCGGGCATCCGCCATGCGCTGATCCTGTCCTCCGGCTATGCGGAAACGGGAGCGGACGGGACAGAGAAGCAGGCCGGGCTTATTGCCTATGCCCGCGACAAGGGCGTGACGGTGCTGGGGCCAAACAGCCTGGGCTTCATCAACTATGCCGATCATATTCCGGTTTCGCCCTTTCCCGTGGGCAAAGATTATCTGAAGGGCCATCTGGCCATCGTCTCGCAGAGCGGAGCCACCACCAATGTCATCGCAAATTTCGCGCAGCAGCAGGGCATTGGCCTCAGCTATGCGATTGCAACCGGGAATGAGGCCGATCTCGATACCGCACGGGTGATCGACTATCTTGCCGGGGACGAGGCTACACGGGTCATCGCGGTATTTGCCGAGACGATCAAGGATCCCGCCGCGTTCCGCGTTGCCGCGCGCAAGGCGGCGGCAGCGGGCAAGCCGCTGATCGTCCTCAAGGTCGGACGCACCGAACTCGCCAGCCAGCTGGCACAGGCGCATACCGGTTCGGTCACGGGCGATGACCGCATCTTCGACGCGGTATGCGCACAGGACAATATCATCCGCGTCACCTCGATCGAGGAACTGGTCGTGACGGCGGGGGTGCTGGTGCACACGGGACCGATCGAGGGCGGCGTCGCGATCATCTCCATTTCTGGCGGCGCGTGCGAAATCATTGCCGATACGGCCGAGACGGCGGGCCTTGCCCTGCCGCCCTTTGCGGACGAAACGCGCGCCGCGTTGCAGGCGGTGATCGCCGACTATGGCGCGATCTTCAATCCGCTCGACGTGACGGGCGCTGCGGTGCGCGATCCGGCGCTCTTCCAACGCATATTGACCATCCTCGCCGCTGATCCGGCGATCGGGCTGACCGCCTGCGTCTATGACATGCCGCGCGATGGCGGGGATTTTGTCGATCGGACGGCGCTGACCTGTATCGGGGCCGGTCTGGCAGCATCGAAAACGCCAGGCATCATGATCAATCAGGCGATCCGGCCAGTGGGTGCCTTCTCACAAAAGCTGATGGCGGAGCTGGGCATTGCGGCTGTCACTGGCGGCCTCGACCTTGCGGTCCGGGCGTTTGCCGCCGCGCAGCGCTGGTCGGAACGGCGCATCAGGCAAGGCGAGCGAGATGCCGGCATTTTGAGGCAACCGCACATCAGCGCCGCACGACCGGCGTCAGAATATGAAACACTTGCCTATCTTCAAGCTAAGGGCGCGCCAGTCATTCTGGTCAGGCGCGCCCCGACAGCGGACGAGGCGGTCGAGGCATGGCGGGCCATTGGGGGGCCAGTCGTACTCAAGATCGCTTCGTCCGCCATCCAGCACAAAAGCGATATTGGCGGCGTCCGGTTGAATCTGGATGGCGAGATTGCCATTCGGGACGCCTTTGCCGCGATCATGGCTGCCGCGCGCGCGGCTTACCCGGATGCAGCGATCGATGGATGTCTGGTGGCACCGATGCGGCCGGGCGGCATCGAGCTGTTCGTGGGAACCGCGCAGTCCGCCTGGGGGCCGGTGATTGCCGCTGGCCTGGGTGGCGTGTGGATCGAACTGCTCGCCGACACCAGCCTGCGCCTGCTGCCGATTGATCAGGCGGAGGCCCGCGCGATGCTCGACGAACTGCGCGCCCGGCGCATCCTCGACGGCTATCGTGGCGCACCGGCGGCGGACCTGGCCGCGGTGGCGGACGCAATCTGCAAGATCGGCGACGCGGCTCTGGCGCTTGGCCCTGATCTTGTCACGCTGGAGGTCAATCCATTGCTGGCGCGCAGCGATGGGGTCGAGGCACTGGACGCCCTTGCGGTCTGGAGCGACGGATAAACCGTCAGCAGCTTTTAGCGCATGGTCGCGCAATAACATCAAGGAGGGGAAACAAGATGAACAATATTATCTCAAATCTCAAGCTGGCAGGCAGTGCATTGGCGCTCGCTTGCGTGCTGGCCAGCCCGGTCGCGGCGAATGAAGCCGATGCACCCAGCGCCGATCAATCCCAGGGCGGGCTTCAGGACATCGTCGTCACCGCGCGCAAACGGTCGGAAAGCGTGCAGGACGTGCCCGTCGCCGTAACCGCCCTCTCGGCCGAGCAGATTGCGCAGAAGGACCTCACCAACCTGGAGAAGGTCGCCGCATCGACGCCGAACTTCTCGGTCGGGCGGGCCTCCAACGGGTCGGGCGCGACGCTCACCCTGCGCGGCATCGGCTCCTCGGCAACCTCGATCGGCATCGAACAGTCGGTCGCCGTGGTGGTCGATGGCGTCTATTATGGCCAGGGCCGCGTGATCAATGAGGGTTTTTTCGACCTTGCGCGGCTGGAGATATTGAAAGGTCCCCAGGCGCTGTTCTTCGGCAAGAACGCGACCGCAGGCGTCGTTTCGATCACGACCGCCGACCCGACGCCGGACTGGGAGTTCAAGGTCCGCACCGCCTATGAATTCCGGTCCGAACAGGCCCAGGTCGAAGCGATCGCATCGGGGCCGCTGTCCGACACGCTCGGCATTCGCGTGGCCGTGCGCGGGTCGAAAATGTGGGGCGGCTATTTCAAGAATGTCGCTGACCCGGTGACGCTCAACACGCTGGACATTGCCACCGGTACGCTGACGCCGCACATCGCCCGGCCGGCCCCCCGCGACCAGCCGGGCGAAAAGGAACTGCTTGGCCGCGTCACCCTGAAATGGACGCCGGACGAGCGGCTGACCGCGACGCTCAAACTGTCCGGCACCCGGAGCGAGACGAATAATTCGTCCTGGAACTATGTCCCCTTTAATTGCGCCACGGGTTCAAGCTCGCTCAACCCGGCCGTTCCCTGCAAGGAGAGTTTCGTCACGCACCAGAATGCGATTCCCGTCGACATTGCGGCGAACCTGCCCTTCTCGAAGGATGATGGATCGCTCTATAACCGGTATCGTTCTTTCGCGGTGACCGGCGCGATCAACTATGAACTGGATGATGTCACCATCTCGTCCGTCACAAATTATCAGGAAAACAGGAATAGCTGGTCCTGCGCCTGCGATTTCCAGTCGAGCAATCGCGGCACCTGGGCGACCGAGAATGCGAAGTGGCGCGCTGTCTCGTCCGAACTGCGCGCCCTCACCAGCTATGACGGGCCGGTCAACCTGATGGTTGGCGGACTGTATCAAAAGACCAAGCGCGTGTTCGACCAATGGGTTCTGACGGCCGGGGCGACCGGTTTTGCGGTCGAAAATTCGCTGGCGGCACCGGCAAACCGCTACGTCACTTTCCAGAAGAATAGTGAAACCGAGGGCGAAACGCTGGCCGGTTTCGGGCAGGTGATGTGGAAGCTGGTGGACACGCTCGAAGCAACGGCTGGCGTCCGCTATACGCATGAGACCAAGGACAGCTATTTCGTCCAACCCTATGTGAATGCCGCCTATGCCGGCGTGTTCACGCCCAATACCTTTGCCAACGCGAACCAGAGCTTCAACAACTGGTCGCCTGAAGCAACGCTGACCTGGAAGCCGCAGCAAGGCCTGATGGTCTATGCCGCCTACAAGACCGCCTATAAATCGGGTGGCTTTTCCAACAGCGGCATCTACAGCGCCTTCTCGCCCAATCCGATAGAGGATTTCACCTTCAAGCCGGAAAAGGCCAAGGGGTTCGAAGTCGGTGCGAAAACGACGCTTCTCGACAACCAGCTTCGTTTCAATGTCGGCCTCTACAGCTTCAAGTTTACCGATCTTCAGGTCGACTTCTTCAACTCGCAAATATTCGCCTTCCAGACCTATAATGCGGGCGCGGCGCGATCGAAGGGTGTCGAGGTCGAATTTGAATATGCGCCACGCGCGATCGACGGCCTTTCGATCCAGGGTTCGGTCAATTACAACAAGGCGACATACAAGAATTTCATTGCGCCCTGCTTTTCGGGCCAGAAGAGCAGCGAAGGATGCAACTTGCCCTCGGCTGGTAACAATCCTTTGGGGGGGGCGCCGTTCCAGGATCTGAGCGGCAAGCCGACCGCGAACGCCCCGCAATGGACAGCCTCGCTGGGGACGCGGTATGAGACCCCGATCGGGTCGAACCTTAAGTTCGGGCTTTCAGCCGACGCGCGCTATAGCGACAGCTATATCGTATCGGGTTTCGGCAATCCCTATTCACAGATCGGCTCCTATGTTCAGCTTGATGCCGGGGTTCGGATCGGCAGCGAAGATGATCGTTGGGAAGTCGCCGTCATCGGCAAGAATCTGACAAACCGCTTCTATGTGTCGGGCATGGCCGATGGCCCCAGCACCGGCAGCGGTTCCGGCACGGCGGGCGGCGTCCATGCAGACGTGGTCGGTTTTGCAGCGCTGCCGCGCACGGTGCAGATTCAGTTCACCGGCAGGTTCTGACATATTGCAGGGAGAAGGCTGGCCACTCGAACCTGGCCTTCTCCCCCTTGCCGCGCAGGACGGCACAATGGCCGCGGATATGAGGAAAAGCGCGTGGAAATAACAGCAGCGGTTGTCCGCAGCGCCGGGGGACCGTTCACACTGGAAACGGCGCACATCGATCAACCCAAAGACGATGAAGTCCTGGTCCGCATCGTCGGCGTGGGCCTGTGCCACACCGACTTGGTCGCGCGCGACCAGACGGTTCCTTATCCGCTACCCGCCGTGCTTGGCCATGAAGGATCGGGTGTTGTGGAAAGCACGGGACCGCTGGTGACCAAGGTCGTGCCGGGGGACCATGTTGTCCTGACATTTGCGTCCTGTGGACAGTGTGCTCCATGCGGGGACGGTCGACCGGCTTATTGCCAGCAATTCGCCGCGCGCAATTATGCCGGCCTTCGCCCTGCCGGCGGCGCCACGTTGCGCGGCCATGACGGCAATGACCTGTGTGGCTGCTTTTTCGGTCAATCCTCTTTCGCAGCCTATGCCATGGCCAGCGAACGCAATGTGGTGAAGATCGCACCGGACGTTCCGCTCGACATCATGGGACCGCTGGGTTGCAGCATTCAGACCGGCGCGGGGGCGGTGCTGAACGCGCTTCGACCGCCGCCCGGCAGCAGCATCGCCATATTCGGTGCGGGTTCCGTCGGCATGGCCGCTGTGCTCAGCGCCCGCGTGGCTGGCTGCGCCCGGATCATTGCGGTCGATCTCAATCAGGCCCGGCTCGACCTGGCGCTCGAACTTGGCGCGACCGACGCGATCAACGCCGCTGAAACCGACCCGGTTGCCGCGATCCGCGCCCTGACCGACGATCAGGGCGTCGCCTTTGCGATCGAATGTACCGGCGTGCCAAAGGTCGTCCGCCAGGCCGTGGAGTGCGTGAGAGTCACCGGCACATGCGGTCTGGTCGGCACCGCGCCGATGGGCGCTGAAACATCGCTCGACATCAACAGCATCGTGCTTGGCCGGACGATCAGGGGCATAGTGGAGGGCGACAGTCTGCCCGATCTTTTCATTCCGCAGCTCATTGCCCTGTGGCGTCAGGGGCATTTTCCCTTTGACCGCCTGATCCGCTTCTACCGGCTGGATGAGATTAACAGCGCGGTCGAGGATGTTGCGCAGGGCCATGTCTTGAAACCGGTTCTGCGGCCGTAACGGGGTAATGATCATGGATTTTGCCAGCGACTTCACGATGACGATCAACGGCCGGGCAGCCCGCGCGGCAGCAACGTTTGCCGTGCTCAATCCCGCGACCGAAGCGGTGATCGCCCATGTTCCCGATATTGGGCGCGAGCAGCTGGATGAAGCGGTCGCCGCCGCCCGTCAGGCCTTTGGCCATTGGAAAGGGGTGGGGCTGGCCAAGAGGCAGGCGCTGCTGCGCGCGCTGGGTGACCGGCTGGCCGACCATGCCGACGAATTCGCCCGGCTGCTGACCTATGAACAGGGAAAGCCGCTCGCTGATGCCGCGATGGAAATCGGCACGGCGATTTACTGGCTTCAGGAGACCAGCGGGCAGGCGCTGGAGCCGGAGATTCTTTCGGATGCGCCAGAGCGGCGAGTGGAACTGCGGCATGTCCCGGTCGGCGTGGTCGCGGCCATTGCGCCGTGGAACTTCCCGGTGGGGCTGGCGATTTGGAAAATCGCGCCCGCCCTGCTTGCCGGCAATGTGCTGCTCCTCAAGCCATCACCCTTCACTCCGCTGACCAGCCTGAAACTTGGCGAGTTGGCGCGCGACATTTTGCCGCCCGGCGTCCTCAATGTCGTCAGCGGCGGCGATAGTCTGGGGCCATGGATGACCGAGCATCCGGGCATCGACAAGATCGCCTTCACCGGCTCGACCGCGACGGGTAAGGCCGTCATGCGCAGCGCGGCGGGTAATCTGAAGCGCGTCACGCTGGAACTGGGCGGCAATGATCCGGCCATCGTCCTGCCCGACGCGGATGTGGAGGCGGTGGTTCCCCGGCTGTTCTGGGCGGCCTTCGCCAATGCCGGGCAAATCTGCATCGCGTCCAAGCGCATCTATATTCATGAAAGCCTCTACGATCGCTTTGCAACAGCGATGGTCGACTATGCCAAAATGGTGAAGGTCGGGGACGGAACGGAACCAGGCGTCCAGATCGGCCCGATTCAGAACCGCCCGCAATTTGACCGTGTCTGCGCCCTGCTGGCCGATGCGCGATCGGCAGGAACACGCTTCCTGCTGGGCGGAGACGTGCCGGAAGGACAGGGATATTTCATCCCGATTGCCATCGCCGACAATCCCGACGATGGTAGCCGTGTGGTGGCTGAGGAGGCCTTTGGGCCAGTGTTGCCGCTGCTCAAGTTCAGCGATGTGGACGAGGTGGTCGCGCGGGCGAATGACAGCCCCTATGGCCTGGCGGCGTCAGTCTGGGGCACAGACCTTGACGCCGCGCAGGCCGTCGCGGACCGGATCGAGGCGGGGACCGTCTGGATCAATACGGTTCAGGACCTTGGGCCTGGCCAGCCCTTTGGCGGACATAAACAGTCGGGGCTGGGGGTGGAAAATGGCCGGGAAGGGCTGCTGGAATATAGCAATCCGCAAGTCATCGTCCGTTGCACCACGTCGGCCTGACGGCGTTCGCGCTGGAGGTGAGGGATTATTCCCTCACTTGCATCACCTGTCCTGCGACGGCTGATAGCCTCATATCCCGCAGCCCCGACAGCATTACGGCATCACGCGCCCGTCCGCCCAGCCCTCAGGCATATCTTACCGCCCCAGCAGTCCGCGTGCCTGCCCCGCAATTTCCGCCAGCATGGCGACATTGGGCGTCGCCGCTGCCTTGGCGCGTTGCACCAGGGTGCGGAACTGGCGGATGCGGGGACCGCGCTGGATCAGCCATTGTTCGACATGGTCCGAAATATCCTTGCCCTTGCCCTGCGCCAGGAAATCGAGCCGCACCTGCTGCATGTCGCGGGCGACGCCCGAAATCAGCAGCCGCTCCCACGGGTCGGTCGGTTCCATGCGCGCGGCGGCGGACTGGACCCAGTCGATGCCCACCGCTTCGCCCAGATGGGTGAAGGCGCGGGTCAGCGCGATTTCGTCCACGCCCATCTTTCCGGCCAGCGCCGCGATGCCGACCGCGCCGTCCAGCTTGAACAGACCCGCCGTCCGCCGCGCCAGCGCCTCTGGCGCGCCAAGCGCCAGCAGCCTGTCCGTCACCGCATTGGTGCGGCGCTGCGCCTCGCTGGTCAGCAGATCATCGACCTGCGCCGCCAGTGATCCGACGCCCTGGGTCAGTGCCGCCAGACCTGCGCTGGGCAGCGTGCCTGCCGGCTGGCTGCGCAAAATATCGGCAATCTGCGCCCGCATTCCGCCGGCAATATCGCCGAACAGGGCAAGCCGCGCGCTTTCCGCCATGTCGGCCGCGTCGATATCCGCCCACAACGTGCCAATGTCATAGAGCCGCTCGGCGATCAGGAAGGCACTGGCCATGTCGCCCAGCGAACAGCCTTCCTCCTCCACCAGTTCGAACGGATGGATCAGGCCCAGCCGGTTGACGATGCGGTTGGCGACCTTGGTGGCGATAATTTCCTTGCGCAGGGCATGGGCGGCGATCGCGTCAGCTTCCTTCTCCTGCATCGCAGCTGGGAAGGCCGCCATCAGCTCGCCGGTCATGCTTTCGTCGCTGGCGAGGTCGCCTTGTTCGATCGCGTCCTGCAAGGTCAGCTTGGCGGTGGACAGCAGCACGGCCAGTTCCGGCCGGGTCAGCCCCTGACCATCCTGTCCACGCCGCAGCAGTTGGTCGTTCGCGCTCAGCCCCTCGACCTGCCGGTCCAGTCGCCCGCTTTCCTCGAACGTCTCGATCAGCCGCACATAGCTCGCCAGATCGGCCGCGCCGCCACTTTCGGCAATCGACAGGCCCAGCGCCTGCAAGCGATTATCCTCCAGCACGATCGCGCCAACCGCATCGGTCATGCTTTCCAGCAGGGCGTTGCGCTCCTCGAACGGCAGGCGACCTTCGGCCATCTCCTTGTTGAGGGCGATCTTGATATTGACCTCATTATCGGAACAATCGACGCCCGCGCTATTGTCGATAAAGTCAGTGTTGATCCGCCCGCCGCGCAGCGAAAAGGCGATGCGCCCTGCTTGCGTCGTGCCCAGATTGGCGCCTTCGCCGATGACCTTGACGCGCAATTGCTCCGCATTGACGCGCAACCGGTCATTGGCCGGGTCACCGACATCGCCATGGCTCTGCGCCGCCGCCTTCACATAGGTGCCGATGCCGCCGAACCAGAGCAGGTCGGCAGGGGCTTTGAGGATCGCTGAGATGAGCGCTGTCGGCTCCATCTCAGCGTCCGTTACGCCCAGTATCGCCTGGATTTCCGCGGTCAGCGGGATGCTCTTGAGCGCGCGGGAAAACACGCCGCCACCCTTCGAGATCAGCGCCTTGTCATAATCGTCCCAGCTCGACCGGGGCAGCTGGAACAGGCGGTTGCGTTCCTCCCAGCTCTTGGCCGGATCGGGCGCGGGGTCGAAGAAGATGTGGCGATGGTCGAACGCGGCGACCAGCTTGATCGCCTTGCTGAGCAGCATCCCGTTGCCAAACACGTCGCCCGACATGTCACCACAGCCCACGACGCTGACCGGCTCGCTCTGCACATCCACGCCCATTTCGGCAAAGTGGCGCTGCACCGAAATCCACGCGCCGCGCGCGGTGATACCCATGGCCTTATGGTCGTAACCATTGGACCCGCCACTGGCAAAGGCGTCGCCCAGCCAGAATTTGCGGTCGAGGGCGATGGCGTTGGCGACGTCGCTGAAAGTCGCCGTCCCCTTGTCGGCGGCGACCACGAAATAGGGGTCGTCACCGTCGCGCACCACGACCTGTGCTGGATGCTTCACATGGTCGTTGACGATATTGTCGGTGACCGACAGCAGCGCGCGGATGAAGATGCGGTAGCTTTCGGTCCCCTCCGCCAGCCATGCGTCGCGGTCAGCCTGCGGGTTGGGGAGTTGCTTGGGATAGAAGCCGCCCTTCGCGCCGGTCGGCACGATGACGGCGTTCTTGACCCGCTGCGCTTTCATCAGGCCAAGAATTTCAGTGCGGAAATCGTCGCGCCGGTCGGACCAGCGAAGTCCGCCGCGCGCTACCGGTCCGGCGCGCAGATGGATGCCCTCGACCCGCGGGCTATAGACCCAGATTTCGCGCCATGGCAGCGGCGCGGGCAGGCCCGGCACCTGCGCACTGTCCAGCTTGAAGGCCAGTGCCTCGACTGCGGCCTTGCTGAAGAAATTGGTGCGCAGCGTCGCGCTGATGACCGCGCGCAGCAGCCGCAACACCCGGTCCTCGTCAATCGCCGTGACCGCTTCCAGCCCCGCATCGATCGCGGCCTGCGCCTCTGTCACGCGCGCCTCCGCGCCGTCGCGCGCGGCGGGATCGTGCAGCGCTTCGAACAGGGTGATCAGATTGATCGCCACCCCCTGCGCTCGGCGCAGCGTTTCGGCAAAGGTCGCCATGCCATAGGCCATGCCGGTCTGGCGCAGATAGCGGAACAAGGCCCGGAACAGCACCACCGACCGCGGCGTCAGCCCAGCGGTAACGATCAGTTCGTTGAACCGGTCATTCTCGGCCCGGCCTTCCAGCACCTGCGCGATCGCTTCGGTCACGATGTCGGCGCGGGCCACAACGCCCTGCGCATCGCCGCCAGCGGGCAGTTCCAGCACGAAACGCTGAACATGGCCCAATGCGCCGCCGTCGATTGCGGTCGTCATCTCCTCGATCACGCGGAAACCGAAATTCTCGAACGCCGGGACCACTTCGGACAGGGCAATCGTCACATGGCTGTAGAGCTTGAGCCGCAGCCGTTCGGCGCTGTCCTCCGGGTTGCGATAGATACGGATCGCCTTGTCGCCAGCCCCCGACAGGCCGTGGATCAGGCGAATGTCGATCGCGGCTTCGGCTGGACCCGCACCATTGCGATAAGCCGCCGGGAAGCCCCCGGCATAGCGCTGCGCCAGCGCGGCGGCGCGGCCTGGCTCCTCGGTCTGCGTCAGCGCTTCTTCGACAGCGGGCAGCCAGCCGCGCACCATTTGCTTCAACTGATGGTCGAGCGCCACATCGTCCGGCACCATCCCGCCTTCGCGCAGGTCGAGCGTGATGCGCAGCAGCGCAAGGCCACCTTCCTCCAGCGCGATCGACCAACTGAGCACCGGGCCATTGGCGGCTTCCGACAGCATGTCCTGCACCGCCACCCGGCGGGCGGTCGACAATTCGTCGCGCGGCAACCAGACGAAGGCGTAGAGATGGCGGGCCAGCGCGCTGGTCGCCAGCGCCAGCTTGGGCCGGGGCCGGTCCGTCAGCGACATGAAGGTCAGCGCCAGCCGCTCCAGCGTCTCGCGATCGAAACCGATGGTGATGTCGTGGGGCAGGGCGGTCAGCGCATGGGCCAGCGTCTTGCCGGCATGACCCGCCGGATCGAAGCCGAACTTGTCCATCAGGTTCGACAGGGTGGATCGGAGTAATGGCACCTTGTCCGGCGTCGCCGACAGGCCCGAACTGGTCCACATGCCCGCATGGATGGACAGCGCCTTGACCTCGCGCCCTTCGCGCACGGGAATGATGATCAGGTCCAGCAGCACATGGCGGTGGATGCGCGAAATCCGGCTGGATTTGATGATCAGCGGCGTGCGCTTGCCTTCCTCGAACCAGACGAACGCTGCTTCCAGCGAAGCAGGCGCGATCAGCGTCTTGTCGCGCACCGTGCAGATGCCCAGCCGCGACTGGGTGGTGCCGTCGCGGCTGCACAGCTCATGCCCGGTCTGGGTGAAATGGCGCGCCAGGAACCAGCGCAGCAGCGCCGCGCCTTCTTCGTCCGGCACCGCGTCGGCGTCCGCCGCCATCGCCGCCTGCATCGGCGCCCAGTCGGCCACCGCTGCGCGCACGTCGGTCAGCGTGTCGCGCAGCGCCTTTTCCAGCGCCCGGCGCGCCTTGGCATCGGCCCGGTCTGCTTCGATATAGATCATCGATTCGCGCTTCGCGCCCGGCACGTCATCGTCCAGGATCGCGGCCAGCGATCCGTCGGTGTGGCGCTTCACCGACAGAATGGGATGCAGCAGACGGTGGATGGTGATGTCGGCGGCGGCCAGCGTGTTGGCGATGCTGTCGACCAGGAACGGCATATCGTCATTGACGATCGCGATCCGCATATAGCGGCCGTTGGCGCCTTCGCCCAGCGTTTCGACCATGATCGCGGCCTCGCCCGGCTTGCGCCCGTTGGCGGTGCGGCCCAGGAAAGCGGCGGCGGCCGCTATGCCCTGCTCGTCCAGCCCTTCGCGTTCGCCGGGCAAGGCGCCTCGCTCCAGCGCCGTTTCCAGCGCCTCCCGGATGAACGTATCGACTTCCTTGATGTTCGCGTCCGCCAGCGCCGTCATTCGCCTAACCTCTCACGCGGGCTTGTCCCGCTTGGAATTGAACGCAAGGAGACGCTGGATCGCCGCCATGCGACTCCTCGGCTTTCGACCGTCTATATGCCTCCGCCCATGGGGAGGCTCAACCCTGTTTGTGAAATAAAGTGTCTTAGCGTTGAAATAATATGATGCAGCGCAACATGCCCCGCAGGTGGCGGCGGCGCAGATCGTGACCCGACTATCGGCCAGCCCGCGCCGCATGTCGAGCGCAGATAACGGCGCTTTAGGAGCATTTTACCGCGATCCGCGTCGGCGGGGCGGTGCGTCGTGCCGCTATTATCGCGCGGCGGCCAGGATCACCCGCTGCGCCAGGTCCGACCCTTCGGGCAAAGCCGCGACCAGTGCCAGCGTGCCATCCGCTTCCCGCCGGGCAACAACGATGGCCAGCCCATCGGCATCGGTGGCCAGCGCCTGCGGATCAATTGCAGCCGCGGCCTTCATCGCGCTGCGGGCGCTCTGGCGCTTGTCGGGGCGGGGTGGGGCTTCGGCCCGGCGCTGCGCCCGTTCGTCGCGGACCAACGCCTTCAATCCACCGGCATAGCTGGACAGATAATCCGCCAGCGTTCCTACACCCAGTCCCACAGCCCAGCCATGGTCCAGCGCGGTCGCATATTCGGTGATCCGGGTCTTGTCATAGGCCGCGCCGAAAACCAGCTTGATGATCGCGGTCATCGGGCTGCGCGCCTGCACCTTGATGCCGCAATCGGCCAGCAGTTCGGCATAGTCGTCTGGGCGGGCCTGCGCCACCAGCGCGAAATCATAAGCCAGGCCAATCGCGCGGTAGAGCGCGGCATGACTGCGCGCCTCGCTCGTGCGAACCTGGTCGGCACCATCGCGCGCCAGCGCCAGCCAGTCTGCCAGCGGCGCGTCCTCGGTCGGGCTTTCCATGCCGGACAGGTCCAGCGGCTCTTCATCGAAGGACGCCACTGCTTTGGACTGGGGAAGGGGCGCGACCTCCTCGTCGCCCGTCGGACCATCGGCCCATATCGGCACATCGGTTCGCGCGGGCATTGCGTTCAGCAGCGCCGCACCGACTTCCAGTTCCAGCGCGTCGGTCACGTCGCGGCTGGCCAGTTCTTTCCAGTTGATCACGCCGAACACGAAATCGATCGTCTCGTCATCGGACGAAAAGGGCATCAATATGCCGCGATATAATATCTCTGCGTCGCGCTGATTGACGAATTCCGCTTCAAACCCGATTGGCGCGGCATTGGCGACGATCTGGAGATAATGGTCGGTCAGCCGCGACAGTAGCGACCGTGCGGGCACATCATTGATATAGCCGATGCTCCCGTCAATCTCGCACTCCTGGCGCAGCGCGGTGCCCAAATAGACGATGGCCGGATTGTCGAGCCCGGTGGAAAAGTCCAGCAATACGCTGTGCGGGCCGAAATCCTCCAATTGATCGGGCGACAGATCCTCGATCGATGGCAGCGTGCGGTCACCCAGCAGCGACGCCCAATAATTATAGGCGCGCACCTGCATCCGCCGCTCGTCCGACACCACCATCAACGGTGCGTCGATCGCTGCGTCGTCGGCATAATCGAAGTCGTCCTGGTCGTTGGCGACGTCATGCCCCCGCAGAGTGTCCATCCGGTCGGTCCCTATTTCAGGCAAAATTCTGCCTCTTTGGGACTCGACAGTGGCACCGGATGGTAAATTTGCCGTAAAGATGCTGGCGATCAACGACCCGTCCGCCGCGCTCCTCACAAAAAGACCCGCCCGACGATGCAATTGCCCGCTTGTCCTTCGGCCCAACCGCTGTTATCTGCCCGCCGCAACGCCGCTTTAGCTCAGTTGGTAGAGCATCGCATTCGTAATGCGGGGGTCACAGGTTCGAGTCCTGTAAGCGGCACCAGGATCCCCCCATCTACGGGGCTGAAAATCCTCGAAAAACCCCGGAAATGCTGGTATATTGACGCATCGGCTTTCCGGTGTCGTCCGCCTTGGTTCATCCTCATCCGGATGATTTGGGGGCTCGAATCTGGGGGCCTCAACGATCATTCTGGATAGAGGCCCCCAATGCTTACTGTCGTGCAGATCAAGGCACTCAAACCGCGGGAAAAGGCTTATAAGGTAGCCGACGGTAAAGGGCTGTATCTCGCCGTACAGCCGTCTGGGTCACTGATATGGCGGGTCAAATTTCGGTACCATGGCGTTGAGAAGAAGATCACGCTGGGCCACTATCCCGCCATCGGCGTCAAGGAGGCGCGGGAGAAGCTGGAGGAAGCGCGCGAGTTACTGTCGGGCGGCATCGACCCGGTTGCCGTAAAAGCCCAAGCGAAGCTGCAAGCCGAAATTGCTGCCGCGACTACCTTTACAGTGGTAGCTGATGAATACATCAGGAAGATGGAACTGGAGGGAAAATCCCCGGCAACACTCAAGAAGGCACGCTGGTTTCGCGATCTTTTGGAACCCTATGTAGGTCGACGTCCGGTAGCAGCTGTTACAGCTCACGAATTGCTTGCCGCGTTGAAGCGGCTCGAGCGAAAAGGGCATCACGAGACCGCACACCGTTTGAGGGCTTTTTCGGGGCGCATATTTCGTTATGCGGTTTCCACGCTCCGCGCCCAGCATAACCCCGCTGATATATTGCGAGGAGCGTTGATAGCGCCCAAGGTTAAGCATCATGCCGCAGTGCTTGATCCGATAAAGGTCGGAGAACTGTTGCGTGCAATTGATAGCTACAGCGGCCGTATCGAGACCAGGATCGCGTTGCAACTCGCCCCCCATGTCTTTCTGCGCCCCGGAGAGTTGCGCAAGGCAGAGTGGTCGGAAATTGATTTCGGCGCTGCTGTGTGGCGTATCCCAGCCGCAAAAATGAAGATGGGCCAAGCCCATGTCGTCCCGTTGTCGCGCCAGGTGATGGGTCTGCTTCAAAAGCTTCGAGCCCTAAAGAACAGCGGAGAATTTCTCTTTCCCGCACTCCACACGTCGGTGCGGCCAATGTGTGAGAATACTCTCAATGTAGCCTTGCGGAGATTGGGCTATGGTAGCGATGAAATGACATCGCACGGGTTTCGGGCCATTGCCAGTACCCTCCTCAATGAGTCAGGCTTATGGCACCCCGACGCCATCGAGCGCGCTCTTGCTCATAGCGATCGCGATCATGTACGCGCCGCTTACCATCGCGGTGCTCACTGGGCGGAGAGGGTGAAAATGGCACAATGGTGGTCTGACCATCTTGACCAACTTCGTGATGGCGCGGAAATTATTTATCCACAGTTCGGGAGCGTATGACCGCGCGAGCGGTCCAAATGCGGTTCCAGCATTCCGGTATCATCGCTTGTTTCAGTGTTTGGGCATTGAATAGTGTCAATCGGCGTGCAAACGGGGCTCTGACTCAATTTTGATGCAATTCTCTGCCTGAATGGCTTCGGTTTCCACGTTGGGAGCAACGCCATGCAGAAAGCACTACGACCTTCCTCGGTGATCCCGCCGGGCTTTACCATCGTGGCCTCGTCAATAGCCGACGATGGTGCAACGATTTTCGTTCGTAGCACGTCGCCGACCAGCCATTGCCCAAAGTGCCGCAGCGTCAGCTGCCGCGTTCACAGCCGTTACCGGCGTCAGATCTCGGATTTGCCATTGGCGGGCCGCGCCGTAAAACTGATGGCGGATGTCCGCCGTTTCCGGTGTGACACTGTATGGTGCGGGCAAAGGATCTTCGTGGAACGCTTCGCTGATGGGGCTGTTGCTCCCTGGGCACGGCGCACGGGCCGACTGGAAACACTGGTTCATCACCTTGGTCTCGCGCTTGGCGGTCGGCCCGCAGCCAGCTTTGCGCAGCGGCTGATGCTGCCTGTCAGCAACGACACGCTGCTCCGCGTCGTACGACGCCGGGGAACCCCAACGTCTCCGGCTCCGAGGGTGATCGGCATCGATGACTGGGCCTGGCGGCGCAATCAAAGGTACGGCACGATCATCTGCGATCTCGAGCGGCGTCGGCCGATACGTCTGCTCCCGGACCGGGAACCAGCGACCGCCCAGGCATGGCTCGCAGAACAGCCGCAGGTGGCGATAATCGCCCGCGATCGTAGCGGCGCTTATGCCCGCGCGGCGGCCAAGGCGCTGCCGAATGCTGTGCAGGTCGCCGACCGCTGGCATCTCATGGAAAACGCCAGCCATGCCTTCCTGGACGCGGTGCGCCGGTCGATGCGGCAGATCCGATGTGCGATCGGCGCGATGTCGATCAAGCCTGAGTTGCTCACGGCGGCCGAGCGGCTGCAATACGAAGGATATCTTCATCGCGAAGAAACCAATGCGGCGATCCTCGCGCTCTCCAAGGATGGTGTGGCGATCAAGGAGATCGTGCGCCGCACCGGCCACAGTCGCGGCACGGTGCGGCGGATCCTGCGCGGCGAGCGCAGCGACGTGTTCAGGACGCGAGAAACATCCCTTGAGACCTATCTGCCATGGCTGGATCAGCAGTGGGCGGCAGGTCGCCACAATGGCGCAGCACTGTGGCGCTCGTTGCAGGCACAGGGGTTCCGGGGATCGCTTCGCGTCGTGACGGAGTGGGCAACACGCCGATGGCGAGCCGACAAGGTCGATGCCGACACGCTGCAGCGCGTGCCTTCAGCCAGAACCATCGCGCGGTTGATGACGATCGAGCGCAACGATCTCACCAAGGCGGAAACGCTCACCGTCGCCGCCGTCGAAAACGGCGTGCCATCGCTTGTCGAGGCACGGCAGATCATCGACGGGTTCCACCTCATGATCCGCCGGAAAGCAGGAGCAGATCTTGATCCGTGGATAATCCGAGCACGCGCCAGCCTCGTCGCATCGTTTGCAAACGGCGTCGCCAGGGACATTGCCGCCGTTCGAGCCGCGGTGGTCTCCCAATGGTCGAACGGCCAGACTGAGGGGCAAATCACCAAGCTTAAGCTGGTCAAACGTCAGATGTACGGCCGCGGAAAACTCGACCTTCTTGAAGCCCGGCTAATCGGCGCAACGTGAGCACCGATCATCAAAACTGCGTCAGAGCCCTTTTTGCACGCCGATCCACATTGAATAGCGAAGCTGGCCGGTGGCCGACTGGCGGCTTTCGGCGAGCTTGCCGGCGAAGCGGACAAGTCTGGGGCGCCAAAGCATGCAACAATCAGCAATTTTGCTGCATGATCATTCTTTTATATTCAATTACTTAGATGAGGCGTCCTACTGTGCTTGGATCGCTAAAATGGGTCAAAACCCAAAATGGTCTAAAAAAGGACCAACCGGAACATAGCAAAAACGTTACGGTTTGCTTATGAAGGAGAGGTACAACCCTCCAAGGTGTAATTGATGGAAGCCGATATACTTCGTGCCGCGAATTTTCCGCCTCGATTTGCGCTGGACGGGAAGGTCCTCAAAAATCCGATAAGGCAGCTGCTGCAGCACGAGGTAGCGCACCTAGGCAGCTTGGAAACGGTGCGGATTGGGCGCCATGAAGCTCATGTTTTTCGTATCAGCAGTGGCGATGCGATATTACTGGCAGAGAGGCGATATCGTGCCGATCAATTTTCTGGTGCGATTTTTAAATGTCAGAATCTCGACGATTTCATCTCGGGACGCACGGATGAAGTGCGTGGGGAATGGCAAACTCCGGCGCCTCGGCAGCCGCACTTGCTCAATTCAACAGACAATGATGCACTCACGTCAGCCGTGCGCGAAGGCTGGGGCAGCGCATTCAATTTCCGCGAAGAGCGTCGCCAGGGCAACGAAGTAACCGAGACTGGCCTTCGACCGCCGCAAATCGGAGCCCTCTTCGGTGTACTGTCTCATTGGAAAGCGAGCAACTTGCCGGCCACGGTGGTGATGCCCACCGGCACGGGTAAGACCGAAACTATGCTTGCACTGCTGGCCAGGGAGCGGTTGGGACGGCTGCTTGTGATTGTACCGACCGGCGCTCTTCGGGATCAGATTGGCGACAAATTTCTGAAAATGGGCCTCTTAAAAGACCTGGGGGTACTTGACCCAGCGGCACCTTTCCCGGCCGTTGGCTATCTCCAACATAAGCCAAAGAGCCCAGCGGAGGTTGACGATATATTCTCCAGATGCAACGTCATCGTCACGACGATGGCAATCGCTGGACAGTGTTCCGATGCGGTCCAAAGGCGGATGGCTGAAGTTTGCAGCCACCTCTTCATCGATGAAGCTCATCACATCTCTGCTCGCACGTGGGAGGCCTTCCGGGGGCAGTTTTCGCAAAAGCCTATCGTGCAGTTTACCGCCACCCCTTTCAGGAATGATAATAAGCATGTCGATGGCCGAGTAGTATTCAACTACCCCCTTAGGAAGGCTCAGGCAGAGGGTTACTTTAAGGAAATTCGGTTTTTGCCTGTCGACGAACTGGACCTAGTGGAAGCCGATCAAGCTATCGCTGAAACGGCTTTAGCCCAGTTGAGTGCCGATCTTGCCCGGGGTTACAGCCACATCGTTATGGCTCGCTGCGATAGTATTCCACGCGCGAAGAAAATCCATGCCCTCTACGAAGAGTTGGCGCCTGAACACTCCCCTATAGTTCTTCACAATGAAGTTTCGGCCGGTGAAACAAAAGAACTGCTTGCGAAATTGCGGAATGCCGACTCGAAAATAGTTGTTTGCGTGGACATGTTGGGCGAGGGTTTTGACTTGCCCGAACTGAAAATTGCTGCGGTTCATGATCCGCACAAAAGCTTGGCTATTACCCTCCAATTCACGGGCCGGTTCACCCGGTTTCGCTCGGACCTCGGCGACGCGACCATGATCGCGAATATTGCCGACCCCGGGGTCAGCGAAGCACTGCAAGATTTGTACGCAGAAGATGCTGACTGGAATTCGCTATTGCGCGATCTCAGCGAGGGGGCGAACACGCGGCAAACGCGTCGGTCCGAATTCCTTGATGCGTTTCAAGATGTGCCTGAGACGGTTGCGTTGAGGAACATCTTCCCGAAAATGAGCGCGGTCGTTTATCGAGCAAAAGCCTCTCGCTGGCGGCCCGAGCGGGCACTCTCTGCCATGGGTAACACGGAAATTTACGCCGGCCCGACCGTGAACGAGCGCTACAAAGTCCTGCTCTTTATCACTCGCGAACACGAGTCCGTCGTTTGGGGCGACGTAAGGGACATCCGCAATACAGAGTGGCACTTGTACTTGGCGCACTGGGACGAAGGCCGGAAGCTGCTTTACATTAACAGCTCAAACAAAGGGAGCATGCATGAGGAGCTGGCGCGTGCGATCTGCGGCGATGACGTCAATCTGATCAAGGGCGAATTAGTCTTTCGATCACTTCACAATATCAACCGCCTGGTCCTCACGAATCTTGGACTTAGTGACGTGATCAACGAGCGGCTTAGGTTCAGTATGCATGTCGGGGCCGACATCTCCGATGCGCTCCCCGATGCATTGAGAACAAACAAGCGGAAGTCGAACCTGTTCGCTCACGGCTACGAGGAGGGGAAGCGCGTTACCGTTGGCTGCTCTCAAAAAGGGCGCGTTTGGTCGATGTCCACCGCAGAGGATTTGGCCTCATGGGTCGATTGGTGTCATGGGATGGGCGCTAAGCTGCGCGACGACGCAATCTCAACGCGGGACGTATTCACAAACGTTATACTGCCCGTCGAGATCAAAGAGCGACCTGCACTAGTTCCCCTTCTGGTGGATTGGCCCGAGGATTTCCTGAAACGCTCGGAAGATGCAATCACCATCATAATCGATGGTGAGCAGGTGCCATTTTACGAGGCGGAACTGCGGGTTCTCACATTCAAGGCCGAGGGGCCAATACTGTTCCGGGTAGCGACGCCGTCCAAATTTGCTGATTACAACGTGAAGTTCACTCCCGACTCCGTTGAGTATGAACCAACTGGCGGGTTTTCCGCTGAGGTTCGTATCGGCCGCACCACACGTCCGCTTGGCGAGTGGTTCCGAAAGGAGCCGCCCGCAATACGCTTCGAAAACGGCGGATACCTAGAAGGAACGGAGTTATTCGTTCCTCCTCACGGCGCCGGCCGAAAACCTTTTGATAAGGGGAAAATCGACGCGTGGAATTGGTCAGGCGTGGACATCTCCAAAGAGTCACAGGACCTGGAAAAACGCCCAGACTCTATTCAGAGGCGAGTTCTTGACCGTCTGCTGGCCGACCTACCAGTAGACGCATTCCCGATCATCTTTGATGACGATGGGTCGGGCGAGGCCGCCGACATCGTTTGCATCGGGACCCGAGACGGCCGCCTGTTGGTCCATTTGTACCACTGCAAATTCTCGTCCGGAAGTTCGCCGGGCGCTCGCGTCGGTGATCTTTACGAGGTCTGTGGGCAAGCGCAGCGCAGCGCTCATTGGCGGGGGACCGTGGAAGAACTCTTTAAGCATCTGCGGCGCCGCGATGAAGTTCGCAAGAACCGCTTAGGCAAAGCTGGGGCGGCGCACGTAACTCGTTTTGAACGCGGCGACCTCAAGGCACTCCGAGAACTAGGAAAACAAGCCAAACTCTTGATGCCCGAGCTGACGGTGCACATCGTACAGCCAGGCCTATCAAAGGATGAGCTTAACACCAAGCAGCTTGAACTGCTTGGCGCAACCGAACTGTACCTGATGGACACAGCGGCGATCCAGCTTCAAGTGATTGCCAGCGACTGACCACCGGTCGAAATTTATTGGTGCAACCCTATCGCTGATACTGTTGCATGCGCCCGTGACCGTGTCCGCTTTCAGGTACGCCCATGCGAAGCTGATACGTCGAATTATGGCGCAAAGGGGCCGTCGCCACTGAGCGGATGGCGATTACGGATTTATCGACCGCCACCATGGACAGGCAGGCCCTGCCATCGTTATCGGCCTGCCAATGAGTATCATCGCCACCATCATGAATTCGGCTACCGGCCATCCCATCCAGAAAATGACCTTCGGCCGCATGCCCAAGCCCTGGGCGAGCTTCAACCTGGAGAGCGGAGAGCTCGTCACCGCCGACCGGGTCCATGTCGGCAAGCCTGCACCGGGCAAATTCGTCGCACCGGTCGAGGTCTGGGTCACGCCCAAGAGCAAGTAACGAAAAAAGACCATGGCGTGTCCCTGGTCGGGACCGCGCTCTATGTCGCTGCGCGCCACCGAGCCTGCGCTGCGCTTGTCTCGTCCCTTGCGGGTGACGATCGCTCACGCGCGCCGGTCACTGACCGGCCAGCGGCCATCGCGCCGGGCGCGATGAGGCTGTTGCGGCTCCGAACAAGCGGGGTGGGCGTCCCTCTCCTCTAGTCCCGCCGCGGCGTGCCGCAAGCCGCGCTGCACGCGGCTCCTCCTCTTGCNAAGCAGCCAGACCTTACCAACATCCTGCCCTCCGTGCGGGCACGGGGCATACTCGTGCCGCTGATCGTACGGCAGAACGGCAGTCCCACCACCTACGAGATCGTGGCAGGCAAGCGGCGCTATCATGCCGCCCTTGCCGTGGCGCAGGAGAGCGGCGGCATCGATCCGCTACCCTGTGCGGTCATGGAAGCAGGCGACGATGCCGCCGCGCTCGAAGCCTCGCTGATCGAGAATATCGCCCGGCTCGATCCCGACGAGGTGACGCGCTGGGAGAGTTTCACCCGGCTGGTCAGGGAAGGCCGTTCGCCCGAAGACATAGCGCTGACCTTT
>NZ_QVRA01000023.1 GCF_003591655.1 Sphingobium terrigena | reverse complement strand
CTCGCGGCGGGACCGAAGTTCAGGGAGGTGCCGCTCCAAAGGGGGGAAGAAGCGACAGAACATGAAATAGCATGTTGCGATGAATGACGGGTGAAGCTGCTGTTCATGAGCGCTGCAGCTCGGTTTTTTCCAGCAAGGCTTGTGGCTGCCACGGCATCGGAACGCAAAAGCCGGGCCACATTCGTCAGCAGACAGCTCTAGCGGAACCGCGCCATTGTCCATCTGTTCGATCTATCGACCGGCTCTGCGAAAATCGCCGATGCATAGACCTGAAAGAAAAAGGAACCGACCATGGCTGAGACACAGGACGTCCGCGATAATGAAGGCGAGAGCCGCTATGAACTCAAGGTCGATGGTGGCACGGCTATTGCGGCCTATGAACGGCGCGATGGCGCATTGATCTTCACGCACACGCAGGTTCCTGAGGCGCTCGAAGGGCAAGGCATTGCCAGCAAGCTGATCGCCGGCGCGTTGGCGGACGTGCGGGAGAAGGGATTGAAGGTCGTGCCGCTATGCGAATTCGTCGCCGGCTATTTTGATCGCCATCCAGAGGAGCAGGATTTGTTGGCGCTCGACGCGCCAGGCTGATCGCAGGGATGTGTGGATCATCCATGACTTATAACCATTCCCATGCCTCTCCCGCGCCAGCTGGGTCAACGCAACGATGAAGATCGCGACCTATAATGTGAACGGGATCAACGGGCCTCTGCCTGTCCTGCTGCGATGGCTGGGCAAAGCCGAGCCCGACATCGTCTGTCTGCAGGAATTGAAGGCGCCAGGGGATAAATTTCCTGAAACAGCGATCCGCGACGCAGGCTATGACGCGGTCTGGCACGGACAAAGCCAGTGGAACGGGGTTGCGATCCTGAGCCGGGTCGGTGAAATTCACGAGACGCGCCGCGGGCTGCCGGGCGATCCGGACGATACGCAAAGCCGCTACATCGAAGCGGCGGTTGCCGGGGTTCTGGTGGCAGGTCTTTATCTACCCAACGGCAATCCACGCCCTGGACCCAAGTTCGACTTCAAATTGCGCTGGTTCGAGCGGCTTCATGATCACCTTGCCTCGCTCGTCGATCTCGATGCGCCGGTTGTGGTCGCCGGGGACTTCAACGTCATGCCAACCGATCTGGATGTTTATGCGCCCGAGCAGTGGCGAGACGATGCGCTCTTCGCGCCGGAGGTGAGGGAAGCCTATCGCCATGTGCTGGAGCAGGGATGGAGCGATGCTCTGCGCGAATTGCACCCCGATGAGACCATCTACACCTTCTGGAAATATTGGCGCGGGGCGTTCGAGCGCAACGCAGGCCTTCGGATCGACCATATTCTGCTCAACGCAAAGGCACGCAGCAGGCTTGAATGGGCGCAGGTCGATACAGCGCCGCGCGGATGGGAAAAGACCAGTGATCATGCCCCGGTCTGGATCGAGCTCAACGACAAGCCGGTGCGCAAAGCCCGTCAGTCAAGAGCGGCAAACCAGTCAGCATAGGGCGTATTGCGCGCCATATGGCGGTTATAGTCAGGTGTGCCGTCGGCCCACCAGACAGGGCCACGCTCGCCAAGTCCGCGTTTGGCAATGTCCACCGCCGCATGGGCTTCACGCTCGGCCGATACATCGCCGTTTTTACGGGCGTCGCGCACGGCTCTACGCGCCTGCATCAAATCCGATACCAGGGCAGCGCGAACGTCTTCGTCCAACGCGGGATTGGCCAGCCGCCACAGGCGGCCGCGCACGACAAAATAACGGCCATCGGGCGTTGCCGGGTGGGTGGCGGGCTCCCGGCTCACGCCGGTCGTGCCGCCTCGCGCGCCCATGCAACGATGGCCTGTTGCGGCATAGCGCCCGATTGCCGCGCAATTTCGCGGCCACCCCGAAACAGGATCATCGTGGGAATGGACCGGATGCCATAGCGACCCGCGATCGCCTGATGCGCCTCGGTATCGAGTTTCCCAAGGCGCATATAGGGTTCAAGTTGTCCGGCCGCGGCGCTGAAGGCGGGGGCCATCTGACGACAGGGACCACACCAGCTCGCCCAGAAATCGACGAGCAGGGGAATATCGGACCGCGCGGCATGCGCGTCGAAATTATCTGCGGTCAGTTTGACGGGCTCCCCAGAGAATAGGGGGCGCTTGCATCGGCCGCAGATTCCGCCCTTGGCCAGCCTTTCGCGGGGCAACCGGTTTGCCGTTGCGCAAGCCCGACATAGGACAATCAGGGCATCATTGGGCGCTGTAGCCATTCTGGTCTCCATCATGCGTCGTCTTGGATGGCATAGATGCCATAGATGGGATCGGGCATCCCGAATGTCAGGCCCCGCAAAGGCAAGCACGGCCTGGGAGGACGATGAAGCCAATAGACTGCCAAAAAGCGATAGCGTCTTGGCTGGACGTTGGCTTGCGCCCTCGTCTATGCCCGCCGTCCAACGACACAGGATATAGCCCATGAACAATACAGATCTCGCGGAGAAGATCGCCGGCGACAACGGCCTTTCGAAGGCGGATGCCCGCAAGCTGGTCGATGCGGTCTTCGCCGCAATCGCTGATGCTACAGCAGCGGGCGAAGAAATTGCCCTCAATGGCTTTGGCAAGTTCAAGGTCAAGGACACGCCAGCGCGCGAAGGTCGCAACCCGTCGACTGGCGCCACTATCCAGATCGCAGCTGCCAAGAAGCTGGGCTTCACGCCCGCCAAGGCGATAAAGGATAAACTGAACGGCTGAAATTTCGCCGGGAAACGTCCGTCCAAGGCGCTTCCCGGCTATCGCCGGTTGACAATATTGTTCGCTTTATGTTCCAATCATCGGATGTCTTTCGAGTCTCCCTAGAAGCGGTCGATGTCCAGATTGCATACGACCCTGGCGAGTGTCGGCGAAGTCGCCATGCATTTCGGTGCGGCGCTGCCGCAAGGGCCTGTCCATTTTGCTCGTGAAACCACCGAGGGCGCTGACGGGCTCGTCGTCTTTGAAAGCCGGGGACGTCGGCTGTTACGGTCGATGGGGTGGGGCTTCCCGCGCCTGACCCGCGAGATGCGCGAACATGGCGACGATCCTCAGCGGCTGGGGCTGGTTGCCGATCTCACCAATCCCATGTGGGAGCATATGGTCGTGGACCCGCGCTATCGCTGCCTTATCGTCCTGACCCATTTCGCCAATCCAGACGGCGCGCCCGGGCATAAGACGAGGACCTGGTTCTCGGTCAAACATGCGCCCGTCATGGCCTGGGCCGGCTTCTGCCGGAACCTGCCTGATTACGGCCCTGTCTATGCGGGCATGACAATGGTGGCGAACGCCGCTGTCATGCCGACCAATGACAGGATGCCGGTTCTTCTTGATCCGCATGACTATGACGCATGGCTGCACGGCGGCATCAGGGACGTCATCGGATTCCAGCATCGCGCGCCCTTTGCTGCTGAGCGCATGGTCGTCGAGCAGACAGAAGATCTCTGGCGCAGCGGAAAATTGCCGGCGAAAGCCCAGCCGCAGCTTGCCTTGCTCTGAACGCCGCGCAACACTTGCAGTCGGGCGGCGCGACTAGGCAGGTGCGACGATGTGTAATCTTTATACCGAGCGACTAAGCGCAGCCGAGGTGGCGGCGCATTTCGGCGTCGAGGCGCCCGACATCGCCGCCATGAATGTGCCGGACGAAGTCTATCCCGGTTATCCCGGCATGGTGGTGCGCGAGGCAGAAGGAAAGCGCGTCCTTCAATCCATGGTCTGGGGTTTTCCGCTGGTCCTGCGCGGCATGAAGCCGGGATCCAAGCCCAAGCCTGTCAATAATATCGCAGACCTGCGCAAACCCATGTGGGTCGGCCTCGCGCGAAAGCCCCAATGGCGTTGCCTCATCCCGCTGACTGCCTTTGCAGAAGCGGAGGGCAAGAAGGGGAGCAAGACCCGCACCTGGTTCCATCTGAAGGATCGACCGGTCTTTGCCTGGGCCGGACTTTGGCGAGAAAGTCAGGAATGGGGCGCGGTCTATTCAGGCGTCATGACCGATTGCAACGAAGCGATCCGCCCGGTGCATGATCGCATGCCTGTGCTCTTGCATGAGGATGAATATGACCGCTGGCTCGGCGGATCGTTCGACGAGGCAATCGCTTTCCAGGATCGCTGCTTCCCCGACGATGTGATCGAGATGACGCGCACCAGCGATCCCTGGAACAAGCTGCGGGCAGCAGCATCTGCGCCGTCGCTGCTGTGAGGGCCGATCTTGAACGTTGGGCTGAAGCGCTGGCGGTCGAGCGGGAGCATGGCGCGAACGCCGGCGACTTCATTGCAGAAAGGGTAAGAACGCTGGCGCTGGCGGGCGATCAGGCAGGCGTGGTGCGATGGCTCGACATTGCGACGCGGCTGGACCAGCTTCTCGATGCGAGCGCCATGGCGCATTGAAGGCTTGCCGCTATCCGAGTCTATTTTGGTTCACCACTTTCTCACAAAGCGTGCGGAAGGTGATCGACCAGCGGGTCTCGTCCATTTCGGCTATGCTATGTTCCCATTGGTACCGCGCTTCGCCTTCAAGATGATAGACCGAGCGCGGCGCAAGCGGAACGGTGATGCGATCGAACCCGTCGGGCTTGCGCCGCCGAAAACGCAAGGGGGCAGACACGCCCAGCGAAATACCAACAACATGGTCGAAGACCGGGCGATCGCGGTGCCAGCCGATGCCTGCGCCAGGATCATATCGAATCAGGAGTGCCTGGGCGAGGTTGGCGGAATCAAGGCCAGCAAAGGCTGCGGCCTTGTCGCGCGCCGTCAGTAGCCAATCAGGCATGGGATCCGTCGGTCCAAAGCGTGCGTGTTCGAAATCATAGCGCCAGCCGAAGGAACTGGTCAGGCGCTTGCCGAGCCAGCCCTGAAAGCGAAATGGTTCAAGCGCAGTCGTGTCGATCCCGGCGATCAACCTCAATTCTTCTTCGCGCGAGATGAGGTCGTCACGATAGGAAAGGCCCGGGATTTTCGGGGGCTCGAACAGGTCGGGAAACAGGCTGGCCATCTACGCTTAGATTGGGAGGCTTGACGCGCAAGGCAATCGCGCAGGTGATTTTTTGATGTGGCGTGCGTCGGGATGGCACCACTCCGGCCCCTAAGCATTCTTTGCCGAATGACCGCATCTATTGCCTTCGTCGGTGCCGGACCGACCACACTTTATACGCTCAAGGCGTTTGTCGAGCAGGCAGCCTGCCCTGCAAGGATCACCATCTTCGAGCAACAGGCGCGCGCCGGTCTCGGAACGCCGTATCGGCCGGGGTGGAACGATCCGGCCATGCTCTCGAACATTGCGAGCGTTGAAATCCCGCCACTGTGCGAGACGCTTCTTTCCTGGCTCAAACGTCAAAGCCGCAAGCGGCTCATAAGTTTGGGAATCGATCCCAAGGATGTTGATGACCGCGCTTTCTACCCGCGTGTTGCCCTGGGGCGATACTTCCTCGACCAGTTCGACATGCTTGTGGGCGACGCGCGTGAGAAAGGGTTCATCGTCGATATTCGAACCGGCCACCGCGTTCTCGACATGTCTGTCCAGGGCAACGGTGTTCAGCTGGATATTGAAGGGGAGGGCGAGGACATAGCCGACAATCGTTTCAACTTCGTCGTCATGGCGACTGGCCATCAGTGGCCGGAGGAACCCGAGGCGCGGCCTGGCTATTTTCTCAGCCCCTGGCCAGCTTCCGCGCTCAAACGGATCAACGCCGTCAATGTTGGCATTCGCGGGAGCTCTCTGACGGCGATCGACGCAGTCGTCGCTCTGGCCACCGCGCATGGCGCATTCATTGACGGTCCGGATGGCAGTGTTGAATATCGGATTGGGGCGGGATCGGAAGGACTTGCGTTGACGATGATGTCGCGCAAGGGGCTGCTGCCTGAAGCCGATTTCTACCATCCGATACCCTATGAGCCGCTAGCCTTTTGTACGCATGAGGCGATCGGAACGCTGATCGAGGCTCAGCCAAAGGATCTTCTTGAGCAGGCCTATGCGCTCTTCAAGAAGGAACTGGCGCACACCGATCCTGCATATGCCGATCATGTCAGGTTGGCCGATCTGGCTTTGGAAGATTTCGCGGAGCGCTTCTTCGCCGACCGCGCGGACGCTGATCCGTTTGAATGGGCCGCCACGAATCTGCGGGAGGCGCAGGCAAATTTCGACCAAGAAATCACCGTGCCCTGGCGCTACGCGATCCTGCGGATGCACGAGGTGCTGGCGCTGATTATCCCGCATCTTGACGAAGGCGCGCTGGAATCGTTCGGCAAGCATTTAAAGCCTGCCTTCGTCGACGAATATGCGAGCGTTCCCCATCTCTCCATACAGCGGCTCCTAGCTCTTCATCGAGCCGGCCACCTTGATGTGATCGCCCTTGGAAACGATTATCGCGTGGAAACGCACGGCGCAGAACGCGGCGTCAATGTCGTCATCAACGGCAAGCGGCGCCACTATAATGTGTTCATCGATGCAACGGGCCAACGCCCGCTTGAAGCCGACGATTTCCCATTCCCTACGCTTCTTGAACAAGGCATCGTTATGGACGCACAAGATGCAGACGAGGGCGCGACCAAAGGTATCTCGGTGGATGAGGCTTTCCACCCGGCATCGCCCGATCCGCGTGCGCGCCGAGTATATTGTCTGAGCCTTCCCTTCATCCTGGGACGTCATCCATTTGTACAAGGGATCACCAGTTCGCATGAGATGGGCGGCATCGTGGGCCAGGACCTCGCGCGCATGATCGCAGTACCCATGCAGGCTGACGCGGCATGAAGCTGTTTGCGATCTACATTGGAGGTGAGCATCCTGCGGCTCACATAGAAATTCATGATGTACGGTTCATAGTGGCACCATCCTTGAAGGCGACGCATGATGCGCTTCGCCGTCAGTGGTGGGGCGCGCCCGGCACGCTCCATATCGACTGCTGGGCAGAGATCGACCATGCGGACGGTTATGACGTTCAGCTGCGGCCGGAGCCATATAAGGGGCGCGAACGACTGTTTTTCGTAAATCTGGGTGGTTACGATCCGGCTGACTTCGCCGAACAGCATCGCAACATGTTCGTTGTCGCTGAGAATGTGACCCAGGCCAAGGCACGCGCGATGGCTACCCTCCCTGCGTGGAAGGAAGGCCATCGCGACGATCTATACGAGGCTGAAAAGGCGTTTGCTCTTCATGAGGTCATTGGCGAAAAACTTCACATCCACTTGGTAGCCACCGAAACGGCGCGACCACCGAAATTTGCCTGCCGTTACACTCCGCTAAAGTAAGGGAAAACGAAAACGCCGCCCTGTGAAGGGCGGCGTATTGTTCGGCAGAAATCAAATATTACTTTGCGCCGGTGCCTGGCTCAGAAGTCTTGGGCGCTTTGCCATCTTCCACGCGTCCTTCATTGCGCAGATCGCGCCCTTCCTGTGCCTTCTTCTGGCTTTCGGCGGACTTGCCATGCTCGAACGCCTCTTCCTTGACGTAGCCGGCTGCTTCTTTTGCTTTTCCTTCGATGCTCATCAGTCTCTCCTATATGACACTGCATTTATAACGAGCCGAGTTAGTCCAGTGTTCCCTTGATTGATTGGAACGTGACACGCTGGGATTTTAGATTAAATTTTCCGAGATGATCTGGAGAAAGACCGCTGTTTTGGGCAAGCCTGTCCTTACCGCCCTGAGTCACAGCGCAAACGCTGCGACGGAACCGAGGGCTATTAAAAACATTACGGCTTCGCCGTAATGCTGACCAAACGGTTTTAAGGGGGGGATGTGACAAACGACTGGCCTGACGTTTTCCCTGGCGATTCCCAAATGAGTGCTATCATGCGAGCGCATGATTGGAAGGCATCGAACTTAGGTCCGCCTGATCGATGGCCCGAAGAACTCAAGGCGTCGCTACGGCTCATGCTCCTGTCTCGGTTTGAGATGTGGCTTGGCTGGGGAGAAGACCTCAACTTCTTCTACAATGACGCCTATATTCCCACCTTAGGGTCCAAACATCCCACAGCGCTGGGTCGGCCCATGTCACAGGTATGGAAGGAGGTCTTTGAAGACGTCAAGGATCGCATCGTCTCGGTCATGCGAGATGGCGTTGCGACCTGGGACGAACAGTTGCTTCTGCTCCTCGAACGCAACGGCTATCCCGAAGAGACGTATCACACATTTTCTTACAGTCCTGTGATGGGTAGCGGCGGCGCTGTCGAAGGCCTGATGTGCGTCGTTCGCGAGGAGACCGACAGGGTCATCAGCGAACGGCGCATCAAGCAATTGAATGATCTGGCCGCCGCGTTGCTCCGATCGAAAAGTCGGTCTGACGTGATCGACGCAGTGCAAGGCCATTTTGGCAGCGAGAGCCGGGACTTTCCGTTCGCGAACCTACAACTGTTCGACCTGCCTGAAAGCCTTGATCCCGGCACTGGAGATGCTACGGGTTGGCCAGTTGCTGCGATTCAAAGAGGCGAAAAACAGGCCGTGGAAGCGCTGGGTGGCGCTTTTTCGAGGTTGCCGACCGGACCGTGGGAGATGCCGCCGCGTGATGCGTTGATCGTAGCTGTCGAGCAGCCCGGCGAAGCGCAAGCCGTCGGTGCACTTGTCCTGGGATTGAATCCCTACCGCCTGCTCGACGAAGCAACTCGTGATTTCGCCAACCTTATGGCCGCGCAGATAGCGGGGGCGCTTGCCACCATCGATGCCGTATCCGCCCAGCGACGGGACCGCGATCGGCTGTGGTCGCTTAGTCAGGACCTGATGCTGGTTTGCGACTTTGATGGCGTCATTCGCTTGGTGAACCCATCCGCGACGCGGCTCCTGGGGTGGCAAGAGGATGAGATGGTTGGACAGGTCCTGGCCGATTTCGTCCATCCCGACGATTTATCTGCCACAGCCAAGGAAGTCGAAAAGCTGGCTCAGGGCGTTACGACCCTTTTGTTCGAGAACCGCTATCGCTGCCAGGACGGCAGCTATCGATTGCTCGACTGGAACGCTGTGCCGGACGCGGGCCGCATCCACGCCGTGGCGCGCGATATAACCCGGGAGCGCCAACTCGCTCGCGACCGGGAGCGGATTTGGGCGCTCTCTCCGATCGTCAAAGTGGTGGCGACGACCAAAGGCATTATCAATGCCGTCAATCCATCCTGGACGAAGACGCTGGGGTGGAGCGAAGCTGATACGGTCGGCCGCAATATTTTGGAGTTTGTAGCGCAGGAGCAAGAAGCCGCGCAGCAGCGGTTGGCGAGACTCTCCGAATCCAACGCTGCTGTCGTCGAGTCACAAAGCGTCTTTCGCGCAAAGGATGGCAGCCACCGACACTTCGCCTGGACCACCGTTCCAGAAGCCGGGATGCTCTATCTATTCGGCCGCGATATCACCGCGGAGACCGAAGCGGCCGATGCCCTTATCGCCACAGAGGAGGCTTTGCGCCAAAGCCAGAAGATGGAGGCTGTAGGGCAGTTGACCGGTGGCATCGCCCACGATTTCAACAATCTGCTGGCAGGGGTTCTTGGCAACCTGGAATTGCTGGAACTGCGCATTTCCCAGGGTCGCCTAGAGGCGATCGGTCGCCATCTCGAAACCGCGCAGGGCGCGGCAAAGCGGGCTGCCGCGTTGACGCAGCGACTGCTTGCCTTTTCCCGGCGACAGACATTGGATCCCACAGCCGTCAATATAAACCGGCTAGTTTCTGGCTTGGAAGACCTCATACGCAGGACCGTCGGGCCCTCCATAGAGATCGAAGTGGTTGGATCGGGCGGTTTGTGGATGACGTTGGTTGATCGCTACCAGCTTGAAAATGCGCTTTTGAACCTTTGCATCAATGCGCGAGACGCGATGCCGGATGGCGGACGCTTGACGATCGAAACAGCCAATAAGTGGCTAGACAACCGCATGGCCCGCGAGCGCGAGCTACCCCCTGGTCAATATGTGTCGCTATGCGTGAGCGACACCGGAACGGGCATGACGCCCGACGTGATCACCCGCGCTTTTGATCCGTTCTTCACGACCAAGCCGCTGGGCGAAGGCACCGGTCTTGGTCTCTCAATGATCTATGGCTTCGTGCGGCAATCGGGAGGGCAGGTAAGGATTTATTCGGAGGTCGGCGCAGGCACGACCATGTGCCTCTACCTTCCAAGGCATATGGGACCGGTAACTGAGATGGAGCAGGAGTTGCGACCGACGCAGCTTGATGCTGGGGGGCATGGGGAGACCGTGCTGGTCATTGATGACGAGGCCTCCGTTCGCTCGCTCATCGTCGATGTCCTTACTGACGGGGGATATCACGTCATTGAAGCTGCGGATGGTCCCAGCGGTCTAAAGGTGCTTGAATCTGATCTGCGCATCGACCTTCTCATCACGGATGTGGGGTTGCCCGGCGGAATGAATGGCCGTCAGGTCGCAGACGCCGGCCGAGTGGGACGCCCCAAACTCAAGATTTTGTTCATCACTGGCTATGCGGAAAATGCCGTCATCGGCAACGGACTGCTGGAGCATGATATGCACGTGATCACCAAACCCTTCGGAATTGAGGACATCGTCGGCAAGGTTCGTGAGATGATCGACGAAGGTGACAGATATGGCCAAAAAAAGCAGCCGAGCAGCAACCGGCCAATCTGATCCTTAAGCGGCCGCCTCAGCGCGCGTCTTGCGGCTTTTCATTTTTGAACCGGACTTTTGCCGTTGGCGGAACCCGCGACATCATCGCGCCGTTAGCTGCCCACCTGTAGGAGAGCACATGGTGGAAGAAAAGAGAAAAGGCCAGGAACCGGAAGCGGATCAATGGCCAGCAGCGACGGGCGGCGTCTATGAGCAGGCCGCGCCGGCATCAAACGCTCCCCCATCCGAAAAAGAACGGACGATGATCGCGACCGCGCGTGTGCGCGCAGATCGCGACCGGGCGGAATTGCGCGCGACAGGGCATGGCTATCATCAGGGCGAAGAAGACTTTTGAGCTGGTTTACTGTCGGGCCTGACCAGGTCGATTTTTGCGCCTTGGTGGGCAAATGAGCGTTTCCCACGGAATTGGCGAGACCGCACTCATGCTGCTCGACGCCCTGGACGCGGGCGATCTGCTTTATCTGGCCGATGACGAGCAGGACGCCGAAGCGGTAGCCAGTGCGCTCATGTCCTTGGTGCCTGACAATGTCGTCTTTCTGCCGTCGAGTGACACCTTGCCCGGTGACGGCGCGCCAGCGTCCCCTTCCAACATCGGGAAACGCGTCGCCGCCTTGCGACATCTGCGGCGGCTTGCAGAGGAGTCCAAGCGCCGTCCTCTTGCAACCATTATGAGCGGCGAAGGGGCCGCGCGGCTTTATGCGGACCCCTCCGCCTTCGACGCCGCGCCCCCTAGCTTGCAGGTTGGCGAACCGATCGATCCCATCCAGTTCGCCGCTGAAATGGAACGGCTTGGTTATATCGCCGACGATCATGTCGATGAACCAGGCGAGGTGGCGGTGCGCGGCGAGGTCATCGACATCTTTCCGGCCGATGCCGGGCTGCCGGCGCGGATCGATATCGCCGATGGGCGCGTCGTCGGCATCCGGCGATATGATCCAATCACGCAGCGTACGCAGGCGCCGTGCGAGATGCTGGAGATTGGTCGCGCGGCCGAACCAGAGTCGGAGCGGAAAGTCACGATATTAGCCCACTTGCGGCCAGGGCGACTTTACGTCTCGGCAAAGGCCGAACAACGCCGCGCGCGTTTCATTCGCCTGGCCACCGAAGCCGCCGGCAATTCAGGTTCGGCGATCGATGCCGCATCCCAGTCACTATGGGCGAAGGATCTTGCCGCCTGGCGTTCCGGCGATCCGGCGGATTTCGATGTGTCGCCCATTCCCCGCTTTGTGGAGCAGCGCTCACCCCTATCGGCGCTGAAGCGCTTTGCGACACCGCATTTGCAGGACGGTAAGCGTCTGCTTCTGGTTGGCAGCGAGCGGGATGTCCGTTTTCTCCGGCCTAAGATCGCAAAGAGGTTCAAGTCTACGGTTGAAGCAATCGAAGCGATCGCGGCAATCGATGAACTTGCGCAGGGAGCGATTGCCGCGATGGTTGCGCCGATCGACCGGGGCGCTGTTGGCAGTAAGCTCGTAATGATTGCGGCTGCCGATCTCCTGGGTAGCCGGGCGCTTATAGTCGCAGTGCAGGACAGCGTTGCCGCAGGGCTTGCCCAGGCGGGCGGCGACATTCGTGCGGGCGATCTGGTCGTGCATGAGGATCATGGCGTCGCGCGCGTGCTGGGCCTTGAGTCGGCTCCTGGCGATGGCGACGCAGAACTGATTGCGCTTGAATATGCCAATGGCGCCCGGCGGCTCGTTCCGTGCCAGGAGGCCGGCTTGCTATGGCGTTATGGCGCCGATGGCGATGCGGTGCGGCTCGACAAGCTGGACGGATCAACCTGGGAAAAGCGGCGCGGGGCGATTGACGAGGCGGTGGCCCAAAGCGCGCACGATCTTCTTCGATTGGCGCGGGAAAGGGCCAAGGTCAAAGCCGCGATCATCGAACCCGATAGCGCCGCTTACGAACGATTTGTGGCCAGCTTCCCTTTCAACGAAACGGCCGATCAGGCCCGTGCGATCCAGGCGGTACGGGACGACCTAGCCAGCAGACGGCCGATGGATCGCCTGGTTATCGGTGATGTCGGCTATGGCAAGACGGAGGTCGCCCTGCGGGCCGCCGCGCTTGCCGCCCTTGCAGGCTATCAAGTCATCTTGGCCGCGCCCACGACGGTTCTCGTTCGGCAACATATCGAAACGTTCCAGCGACGCTTTGCCGATACGGGCGTGGTCGTCGCTGGCCTGTCGCGTCTGTCGAGTGCGGCGGAGAAGAAGGCGGCGAAGGCCGGGCTGGCGGACGGGTCCATCGGTATCGTCATCGGCACGGCTGCGGTGATGGCGAAGGATATACGCTATGCCCAATTGGGGCTTGTCATCATCGACGAAGAACAGCGCTTCGGCGCGGCCGATAAGGCACGGCTGCGGGGACGCACCGACCTTCATCTGCTGGCGATGAGCGCGACGCCCATCCCCCGGACGTTGCACCGCGCCATGATCGGCCTGCAACAGATGTCGGTGATCGCAACGCCGCCCGCCCGTCGCCAGCCGATCCGGACGAGCCTTGCCAGCCCCGACGATGCGATGATCAGGACGGCGCTTCTGCGTGAACGGTCGCGTGGGGGACAAAGTTTTGTCGTCGTGCCCCGTATCGAAGATCTCGCGCCCCTGGCCGAACGGCTGGCGCGGATCGTGCCGGACCTCGCGCTGATTGAAGCGCATGGCAAGATGCCGGTAGCCGCCATCGACGACGCCATGGTCCGCTTTGGCGGTGGCGAAGGCGATGTCCTGCTCGCGACCAACATCATCGAGGCGGGGTTGGACGTGCCGCGCGCCAACACGATGATTGTCTGGCGCGCCGACCGCTTCGGCCTTGCCCAGCTTCATCAGTTGCGCGGGCGGGTGGGCCGCGGCAATCGCCGGGGTCAGGTCATTTTGCTGACCGAAGCGGGAGAGATTGCCGAACGTACGATGAAGCGGCTGCGCACGCTGGCGACCTATGACCGGCTGGGTGCGGGCTTTGCGATCAGTGCAGCCGATCTCGATCAACGCGGCGCTGGCGATCCTCTGGCCGACACGCAGGCCGGACATATGAAGCTGATCGGCATCGACCTCTACCAACATCTGTTCGAAGCGGCTTTGAAAGAGGCGCGGGGCGAAGATGCCGGACTGTGGACGCCCGAACTCAATCTAGGCAGCGCGGGCGGCTTGCCATCGGACTGGATACCCGACCCCGACATCCGCCTGGGTCTCTATGTCAGGCTTTCGCGGCTTGTCGATGAGGCTGGGCTCAACGCTTTGGAGGAGGAACTGGCGGATAGATTTGGTCCGCTGCCCCCCGCCGCCGAATGTCTGATCGATGCCAACAGAATTGCTATTCTCGCGCGGGCGGCCGGGATGGCACGCGTCGATGCAGGCCCGGCCGCGATAGCGCTGACGCCGCGCGAAACGGGTCGCGACATGAGCCAATGTGCAGGGCTTTCCGAAAAAGACGGCCGCTGGCTTTTGAAGGTGCAGACCGACGAGGCTGATCGGCTCGCAAGGGTGACCGACCTGCTCGAAAGCATTGGCGCTTTGCGGAACTAACGCTTGGACGTTGCGTCGATCAACCTGACGTGCGGCGCTGGAATTTTTCGGGCCATCGAGAGGGCGTACACAATATGAAGATTGCGGTCGTTACAGGCGGTGCTCAGGGCATCGGCAAAGGCATCACCCAGGCCCTGTTGACGCAGGGCTGGAGGGTGGCGGTGCTGGACCAGGACGCCGAGGCGGTTCGCGATCTTTCCGATGAGTTGCCGACTGCCAAGCTGATCACGATCCGTGCTGACGTCGCTAGTGAGCGCGACGTCGAAAAGGCGTTCGATAAGATTACGGCATGGCAAAAGACGACGGGACAGGCGGAAGGTATGGATCTGCTCGTCTCCAATGCGGGCCTTGCCACGCCGATCAGCGGTCCGGTCGAAAAACTGGAACTTAAAAAATGGCAGGCATGGCAGGACAGCCATGTGACCGGTGCGTTCCTGATGGTGCGCGCTGCTGTGCCGCTCCTGCGTCAGCGCAAGGGAGCGATCGTTATCATGGCATCGACACGGGCGATCCAGTCAGAACCCGATACGGAGGCCTATGCTGCGGCCAAGGGTGCGCTATGCGCCATGACCCATGCACTGGCGATCAGCCTTGGCCCCGACATCCGCGTCAACGCCGTTTTGCCCGGCTGGATTGAAACCTGCCCCTGGGCAAAAGCACAGGTGCGCGAAGCGGTGGAACATCGCGCTATTGACCGGGAACAGCATCCGGTGGGCCGGGTCGGCGAACCGTCCGACATCGCGGCTACCGTCCTGTTTCTGGCGTCAGAAGGTGCGGGCTTCATCACGGGCCAGCAGATCACTGTCGATGGCGGCATGACCCGAAAAATGATCTACGCGCATTGACGGATCGCTATATCCGGCGGCTTCGATCTTGTGCGTCAGCGCGCTGGATGTCGGTCATGCGGGCGGCATCCTCAGGCGTCCCAAGGATCAATGGACGACGCCATTGCGCCATCTGCGCCAATTGGTCGCCAAAGCTGGCGAATGGCGACCAATTTCCATCTTCCTTCTGAAACACCGAAGCGCCAGATGCGTGCGCAAGGGCTATGCCCCCGGCGACATCCCAGATGTTGGGTGTCGCGAACCTGGCGACTTGTAGCAGGCCTGCGGCCACGAACGCACATTCGATCGCAGCCGATCCTGTCTTGCGCCCATCCCATGGCCCGACGCCAGACTGGCCGTGCGGATCACCCGCGAGCCGTTTGCGAACGGCAGGGTTTGGCAAGCGCGACACTGGCTCGCCTTCAAACCGCAATCCTGCGGTGCCACCGCAATGATACACGCCGGGCGTCAACAGATGACTGGTGCTGCACCATAAGGCGCCCACGACCGGAACGCCTCGGTACAGGACGCCGACGGATGACGCGAATAGCGGGAAGCCGTTGATGAAGTTGCTTGTCCCATCGATCGGATCAACCGCCCAGACAAAATCGCTGCCCAGTCCCGCCTGGACAGCCATTTCTTCGCCGATGATGCCATGGTCGGGGAAATGATCTGCCAGATGGCTGCGGATCATCGCTTCGACCCGGCTGTCGACTTCGCTTACCGGATCGCGCATCAAGGCAATGGCGTTATCATCCCCCTTATATTGCACGGCCATAAGGCTGCCCAGCGTAGCCAGGATTTCCCGGCCGCCGATCGTGGCGAGTTCCACCGCAACAGCTTCCATGCGGGCAAGTAAATCCGGTGTTGGCATCGGCTCAGCAACTGTCATCGTCATGTCCCGTCATACTGCCAGGCACCAATATCGTCACCGGCTCGTCATCCAGCCGTATTTCGACCGTCCATGTGTCGTCAGGCATGTCGATGGGGCGATCGTCGATCCGGGGGCACAGCCCCCTGGCCTGAAGCGTGACGACGCAGCCTGTTTCCAGGCGGGCCGGTGGCGGGCCGGAGAAATGTTCGGCCCATCTCACCATGGCGTCGCGATCGGACTCGCCCACCAGCAGGATGTCGAGCAGCTTATCCTGCGTGTCCGCCCTTGGCGCGAACGGGAGCCGTGGGCCGATCGCGCCGATGTTGAGAATTTCTACAAGCAGCCATGGCCCGTCGAAATGGCGTCCATCGATATCAACGACGCACGCGATCGGTTTAGCCTTGCGCAACGTCTCCCGAAATGCCGCGCGGCCGTTTTCGCGCTTCTCCTCCGGGGTGTCGGGCGATTCATCGACAAGTTCGATGGATTGATTGAGCGCGCCAATACCTACCGCTTCCAGAAAGCCTTTCCGCCCGAACGGCCCCGTCACGCTGCCTACGGTCAGCTTCTTTTCGCGCGCACTGTGGAGGCCATCAATGACAGCACCCACCGACTGGCGGATGCCCAGCGCCCTTGCTACATTATTGGATCCACCCATCGGGAGGATGGCAATGGGTACAGACCGGTCGGGTATCTCGGTAGCGACCGAAGCTACGGTTCCATCGCCGCCCGCAGCGATCGCCATCTCCATGCCGATCATTCCGGATCGAATATCGTCCCGGCCATGTTCGCAATAGTGGATGGCAAAGCCAGCCTCTTCCAATTGACCAATGCGTGACCGCATCGGCTCGGGCTTTGTTCCGGCATTGGGATTATGGATGAGCAGCGCCTTCACCAGACCAGCCCATATCGTGCCGTTGGCGCGGGTCTCATATTTCAGCTCCGAACTCTTCCAGCGCGGCTGTTACAACCTCGACTTTCGCTTCATCCTGCAAATCGATCGAGACCGTGATCCCACCAGCAAGGGGAACATCATCCCTTTCGGCCTGATCGACCGTCTCGTTATCAGCGCCTCCAATGAGGTTGCCTGCACTGTTTTCCGTGCCCGAGGCAGCCACGAAAATATCGGTTCGTTCGATTCCGATTTCCTGGACCAGCCGTTCCACAGCCATGTCCGCCTGTTCCCGGCTATCAAAGGTGCCTGCCAACGTCGTGCTCATGGTGATCCTTTCATCAGGGCCTGGAATCGGCGCGATCGGCTTCTGGATAATCGTCTGGTTTAACCGTGCCGACGGTGGGGCGATCCTCGACATCCTCCTGCGACTTGCCGCCGCGTGTGCGGGGATCGGGATCATCCTCATTGGGTTGGACGTCGCCGACAGACCCGCGACTGGGCATCTCGTCCGATTGACCCTGTCCAGGGTCGAGACCATTCTCGTTTCCAGGCATCAGCTTGATCCTTCCCTTCCATAACCCAATAGCCGGAGGCTATCCCCGGCCTTGGTATGAAGCGCCGATCGAGCGATCGGTTGCATTCCTTCTCCGACCGTAGTGCAGGAACCACATGCTACGTGGACGGTTGTGTCGGAACATATCAAGAACAATGAGGCTGTCATGACCGACCATTTCCATAATCCCAAACTCGACGAGCACCCGGCTTCGAACGCTGAGAAAGATCCAGCAGATTGGGTGTCGGGCAACGAACCCATCACTGGCGCGCAGGCGTCCTATCTAGCGACCTTATGCGAAGAAGTGGGTGTGGAACTGCCAACCGGAGACCTAACGAAAGCAGATGCATCGCGGCAGATCGATGAGATGAAAGCGAAGCTTGGGCGGGAGTGAGGGCACAAACTAATTTCGATCAGCTAGATTTTCCGACAGGCTATTGGACCCATCCGACATCCAGGCGTTGTCCGCTCATACCGAAAGGCAGCCTCCGAACGATCGGACTGCTCCGCGCGGACCTCATAAGAATAGCTGGAGAAAATCCATGACGATGGCGACAGACGATGCCCCACCGACGACATCGAAATTGAACGAAGAGCGCGCGAGCGCAATCGCGGCCGTGACGCTACCCAAGGGTGACGACCTGATCGGGCGCGCGGTCACGATCAACCGCCCTCGCGACGAACTCTTCGCCTATTGGCGCGATTTTTCCAATCTGCCCTCTTTCATGGATAATGTCGAACGCATCGACATCCTGTCCGCCACGACATCGCATTGGGTGGTGAAGGCGCCGGCTGGACGCACTGTGGAATGGGACGCGAAAATTACGGAGGAAAAGGCCGGCGAATTGATCGCCTGGACCTCTGGCGAAGGCTCCGATGTCCCCAATAGCGGCCGCATCGAATTTCGCGATGCAGGCGCGCGTGGCACCATCGTTACGGCAACCATCGCCTATGATCCGCCCGCGGGCATGGTGGGCAAGGTGATCGCCAAGCTCTTCCAGCGAGAACCCGCCATGCAGGCACGGCGCGACCTGCGCCGTTTCAAACAATTGATGGAAACCGGCGAGGTCGCGACCGCGGCTTGGACCCAAAAGCAACGTGACGAGGAGAAAGCCTGATGCGCGCGCTCACATGGCACGGCAAGCATGACGTCCGCGTCGATACCGTCGATGATCCCGAAATCCTCAACCCGCGCGATGCGATCATCAGGATCACGTCGACGGCGATCTGCGGGTCCGACCTGCATCTGTACGACGGCTATATCCCGACCATGCAGGCCGGCGACATATTAGGCCATGAATTCATGGGCGAAGTGGTCGAAACCGGTCCCGGGTCCACCTTGCAAAAGGGACAGAGGGTCGTAGTGCCCTTCACCATTGCCTGCGGCAGCTGCTATCATTGCGGCAAGCATCAATATTCCGCCTGTGACAATGGCAACCCGGCTGACAATCAGGACATCGGCCAGGAAATGTACGGCCAGCCGATGTCGGGTCTGTTCGGCTACAGCCATCTGACCGGCGGCTATGCAGGCGGCCAGGCCGAATATGTCCGCGTGCCGTTCAGCGACGTGGGGCCGATTGTGGTGCCTGATGGACTGGACGATGACGAAGTGCTGTTCCTGTCGGACATCCTCCCCACTGGTTGGCAGGCGGCGGAAAATGCGGACATCGAACCGGGTGATACGGTGGCTGTGTGGGGCTGCGGTCCGGTCGGGCTGTTTGCGGTCCAGTCCGCTTTCCTGATGGGCGCTCATCGGGTCATCGCGATCGACCATTTTCCACACCGCTTGGAACTGGCGAAAAAATTTCGGTGCTGAGACGATCAATTTCGAGGAATCCAAGACCTACGAAGCCTTGATGGAGATGACTGGCGGCATTGGGCCGGATGCAGTGATCGACGCGGTTGGCCTGGAAGCCCATGGCTTCTTTGTTGATAATGTGGTCGATCAGATCAAGGCGTCGCTGTTTCTGGGCACCGATCGCACCCATTCGATCCGGCAGGCAATTCATGCCTGTCGCAAGGGCGGGCGCGTATCGATGCCAGCCGTCTATGGTGGCTTCGTGGACAAGTTTCCTTTGGGTGCCTTCATGGAGAAGGGGCTGACCCTCAAGACCGGCCAGACAAGTGTGCAGCATTATATGCCCGCCCTGCTCAATGCCATTCTGGAGGGCAAAATCGATACGACCTTCCTGATATCGCGTCGCATGGGCCTGGAGGATGCGCCCAGGGGCTACAAGATGTTCCACGACAACCAGAATGAAGTGACCAAGATCGTGCTGAAGCCCGGTCTTGCCGTCGCCGTGCGATAGGAGAGACAGACATGGCCAATAAATTCACGATCGTCACCGGCGCCTCCACCGGCATCGGCTTTGAACTTGCCTACATCGCCGCGGAAAACGGGTATGACCTGCTGGTCGTGGCCGACGAACCGCTGATCGATGCCGCTGCGCAGGATTTCAAGCAGCATGGCGTCGAAGTTATTGCGGTCGAGGCCGATCTTTCAACCCTGCAAGGCGTTGATACACTCCTCGCCGCGGCCAATGGTCGGCAGGTCGATCTGCTATGCGCCAACGCCGGCCGCGGGCTGGGTCACGGCTTTCTCGACCAGGAGGTGAGCGACTGGCGGCGGGTGGTGGATACGAACATCACAGGCACGCTGTATCTGCTGCAAAAGGTCCTGAAGGCAATGGTGGCGCGTGACGACGGCAAGGTGCTGATCACCGGATCGATCGCGGGCTTCATTCCAGGCAGCTTTCAGGCGGTCTATAATGGTAGCAAGGCCTTCGTTGACAGCTTCGCCGATGCGATCCGTAACGAGATCAAGGACAGCAAGGGCGTCACCGTCACGACCCTGATGCCCGGGCCGGTCGAAACGGAATTTTTCGATCGCGCAGACATGCTCGATACCAGCGTCGGATCATCCGACAGCAAGAGCGATCCAGCCGACGTCGCGCGCGATGGCTGGGATGCGCTGATGAAGGGCGAGGCGCATATCGTGTCCGGGTGGAAGAACAAGGTACAGGCGGCCGTTGCGCATGTGACGCCTGCAGCAGTGTTGGCGGAACGGCATCGCAAGATGGCGGAACCGGGGTCGGCCGACGAAGGCTAGAAGACCCTGTGCAAACCTATCGGTTTTGCTCGGTAGACGACCGGCATGAGAAGCTGCGCTCCCTCTTCCGCCCAAGGAAATCGATCTACCACATCATCAATTCGCCATGATGAATAAGCGGAATTAAATAGGGGCTGATTATACCTATCAGTGCTCTAATGCCGCTTTCGAGGAGGTCTGTTAGTACAGCGCAAATGGATGGTGCCCGCGAACGCCGATGGGGTCCGCCTGAGCCGACCTTCACCGCATCGAAACGACGTATTTTGGTCGGCGTCTATCAGCGGGTCTGCGGCGATTAGAGTCGAAATTCGGTCGCTCGCAAACGGACGCCTTAAATTATTTAGAGCCACACCGTGCCCAACGGAGGAAACTGACACTGAAATCCATTGTCCGGGCGTCGGCAGTATGCTCGAATAAGGCGATGCAATGTTCGCCATTATCGTGATTGCCGCGGTAGCTCAGGCCGTACGACGATTCTGCAGGAACTCATGCGAGCAGCAGCGTCGCAAGACTGTCCATCACCTTGTCCATTTTCGCTCTCGTCCGGTCCGACAAGCGGATGAAACTCCGCCTGCGATCACGAGGATCGGAGATTCGCTCTAGCAGGCCGTCATCGACCATTTCGACGGTCCTGCGATAGCCGGTCGTTTCTGATCGACCCGAATTGCGCGAAAATTGCCTGAACACTTCCTCCATGTCTTGCTGCTCGATCATGTAGAGATCGAGCAGCATCATCCATTCCGACCACTGATATCGGTCGAGACCCAATTCGCGTTCAGTGATCCGCGGCTGCTCGATCAGCGCATTGCAAATACGACGGCGCGCCACGACGCATTACCCGTCATCACCCGGCTGGCTGGCCGTGTTTGGTGAAAGACGGCCCGCCCGATAGTCCGCGATCAACTGCTCCTGTTCGGGATGGAGAATATCAATCGCGCCTTGCGCTGCATCGGCATTATCACTGAGCAGGAGGGACGGACAGCGCCCCTCATAGGTACCAAGATTTGGCCGATGCGCCTGATAGCCTGCAAGTGACATGAGGGACCGGGGGAGCGAACGGGCGATTTCGGGGGGATAGGCGAGCCACGGCAGTTCATAAGGCTTGAGCCAGCCGAGGCTGTAGCTGATGATCATCCCCCGGCGGGCGTCGAGCGATCTGTTAGCGCCGCCAGCATGCAAGGTCGATCCGAGGAATACCAGCGCGTCGCCAGGGATCATCTCCGCCGCGACGGCTTCCTCCAGCGGCATGACGATTTCATCCTGTCGTCGGTGGCTGCCGGGCCAGATCAAGGTCGCGCCATTCTCCGCCCGATAGGAAGTGAAGGGCCACATCACGTTGATCATATATTCCACACCAGCAGAACGAACCGGCCACATCTCCTGATCGCGATGAGGCGGCTGTGGGAGACCGCCCGGCTCTATCTCGATCGCCTGGGTGAGATTGATCTGGATCGTGTCGCACCATGGCTTGAGAAAGGTTTCGACGATCGCGACAACCAGTGGATCGAGCGCGAAGCGGCCGATATGGCGCGATCGACGAAGGAGCCCGTGAAATCGCCGCGTCTTCTCGCCATAAAATGGACCCGTGGAATGGGGCGTTGATTGGAAATCCGATGCGAGGTCGTTCGCCAGCCTCTCAACCAGGAGGGGCGGGACAGCACCGCGAATGATGCAGTAGCCGTGTGCATCAAGTTGTGTGCAGCATGAGTGCGTATCCGGCGCCAGCCGGTCGATAGCGATGATAGTCATAAATTATCTCCTTCACGCGGCAGCGCGGCCATCAGCGTGGGCATGGACGATGCGCATGGGCACATATGTGCCTGCTGTCCGCAATTTGTCGGGCGTATCGCTGTCGATTTCGATAACCAGAGCCCCGGTGTTCAAGCCAGCAATCTCTCTGGGAAGTCCGAGCGGCCGGCAGTCCCATCCAAGCGACAGGATCTGGCTCAGCCAGCCGGAATCCGCGATGCATGTGAACCGATCAATTCCCCGCAACAATGCAAACTCGACGACTGCCGTCGTCACGGCGTTGCGAACCTGCAGCCGACGCGCTGCCCTGTTGCGTGGCGACAGGCAGGCGCGACTGAGCTCGAAAACGTTTTCGCCGACAGGGATCGCGCCGTCGCACAGTTCGGGAAAGATACTCCCGAGGACATGCGGTCGCCTGCTGGGCAGCAACCGAATCGAGCCTTCATGTTCGCCCTTCTCGTTTGTGGCGACCACATAAATGGCATGTTCGTCGTCGAACTGGTCTATCTCGTAGGCGCCGTCGACGACCGGCACGTCCCAGCCCAGCAGATCGACGAAAATCTTTTTCCGGTCGCGATACATTCCATCAAGTATGGGCAGGCCGTTGGCCCACTGCGCGCCTTCGAAAATCTGGATCATGATGATGCTCCCTTGGTGGCGGAGAAGGCATCATCGGTGCGATGGACAATAACGGCCTATGACCCAAACTGGGTATTGCTATTGCTTTCGCAGCATTTCGGGAAAGCTCGCAATGCCGTCATACAGCACCCGGGCAATCAGATTGCACCGCTGGATGTTGCCATACGCCCTAAAAACCAATTTGCAGTGCTGGTGCGCCGTCTCGCGGGATATTCCCAGGATCATGCCCATTTCCGCATAGGTCTTGCCTTGACCCATAAGCAATATGACTTCGCGCTGCCTATCGGTGAACTGCGGGGGAGGCTCCAGCCCAAGTCCCGCCGCTGTTCGCGCCAGACGCCGAATGGCTTCGAACGCATGAGACGCAGCGAAGAAGGCCGCAGGCAAAACGTTGTGAGCGATGGTGCCCGAGGTCGGAGTGGCGAACGTACAACTTCCTGAATATTCGCCAGGGAGATGAACTGGGATCGTATAACCGGACTGGAAATTGCGTAACGCGCCGCGTTCGAGAATATGGCGATGCCGCTCATTCAATCGATTCAACAGGTGCGACTCCGGCCAGGCAAAGCCTGCATGTCGCCCGTTGCAAAGGAAGTGAATGGGGTCGTCCATGAAGTACCGCTCATGAAAGACTTCATTCAGCCAGCCCGACGAATAGTTTGAAATGCCAAAGGACGCGATCGGTGGATTGAGCAGGTCGACGTGGTGGCCAATGGCAAAATATTTGAAACCGAGAAAATATGTGAGGTGATCAAAGGTCTCATATATGCCCTGTTCGTCCTTCGCATCATAGAATGCCTGAATGATCGACTGGAATTCCTGGCTCTGTATCATGATTGTCTCCTTCATAGCGACGGATGCCATCACTCGAACCGTTGGCGACGGCTCGACAGAATCCACGCTTGAAAATTCTATCAAGAATGCATCGCAACGGAAAATTTCTGTGCCGGTTCAATCCGTAAGTCAGCTTGGTTCGCAAGTGCGAAAGGATCGAGCGGACTGGAGGGGAGGCTGAGGGGGGAAATGGAACCTGTCCGGTGACAGCATGACTTTATCAAAGGCCTGGCATGCCCTCCCGCTTCAAAAGCAAATTGGCTCATACGCCATGTATGCGCATCTCCGCTGCGCTCCGCGCGGCAAGGCAAGTGCGGAAGGACGCGCAATGCTTGCGTAGAATTATCCGTATGGAGCCTCCTGCGATCCGGCCAGTCCTTGAACTCTATTTTGTTCAGAGAATGGCTGTTGACGATATCGCCGCCCAACTTTGCATAGCCCCCGGAAAAGTGCGCCGACACATATTGCAAGCAGCGCGGCGCTTCGATGAAAAACAGTCTTCATAGTTGCAGTTACCAAACAATCTCCTGGAGCTCAAACCTGGCGGGAACGCCGTCACAGCTGCCGTCCAGGCTCTGGCCGAATGGCTATTTTAGCATTTCGCATGGTTCCGCATCTTCGGGCGGTGCAGCGCCGATGCGACGTGGGGCAGATAATTCTTAAGTTGCTTTGGCGAAAAAGCGGGTCGTGCGCAGCGACAGCTACGCACTCTGCAAGTGCATCGATGAAGTCCAACGACAATGTGCGGTGGCGCGTGGACATGTTGCCGAACTCGAACATGGATCACGCATAATCCGTCAGGCGAGACTGTTATGATAAAATCTTTTGAACTGGAATTTGAGGGCGAAGCCCTTTGCCGAAAGCTAGGCGGAACATGGCAAAAGGATCGTGGTCTGTGCCTATGTCCGGCCCATGATGACCATAATCCCAGCCTGTCTATCCGTGTTGGCAGAAGCGCGCTGCTGTTCAAATGCTTTGCCGGTTGCGACACGAGAGACGTTCTGCGAGCAATCCGGCATTTACGCCTGCCTTTTGCGGACCGGCACATTTCCGATTTGTCGCGCAACGTGCCCTCGCCTCACGCGGGTGCAGGGCCAGCCCTACGCATATGGAACGCATCCGCATCCCTCGTGGGCACGCCTGCGCAAAGCTACCTGTCTGGGCGCCTGCTCACGCCACCCTGGCATGATCTGCGCTATAATTTACGCACGCCGCTGGGACGAGGCAGCCGCGCGCTGTTCCGGCCCGCCATGATTGCCGCCGTACGGGAGAGACGACGGCTCGTCGCCATCCACCGCACCTTTATTGATGCCGCAACCGCCACCAAAGCAAAGGATCTGGCCGATCCCCGCATGATGCTCGGACGTCCGGGGCGCGGCGCGGTACAACTCATGCCTCCCGCTTCGGTGCTCGGCCTCGCCGAAGGCATCGAGACCGCGCTGGCGGCGATGCAACTGCACAAGATCCCGGTATGGGCAGTCCTCGGAACAGAACGGGCCGGACATATCCTGCTACCCGACTGGCTCGAACGCCTCGTTCTGCTGTTCGACCGGGATGAGGCTGGATGGAAAGCGAACAAAAGTGCGCGCCTTGCCTATGAGCGCCCAGGCCTTGAGATCATCAACGCATGGCCGCCGTCGCCCAATAATGATTGGGCGGATGTGCTGGAAGGGCAGTCACGCGCTGCCTGATAACAGGTTCCGCTGCCCTGCACCTGTCGGCAGCAGGGCCGCGATTTCGATCAGCCGTTCAGGCGATCCTTGATCGCCTTGGCGGGCGTGAACGTCAGCTTCTTCGACGCCTTGATGGAGATGGTTTCGCCGGTGGCCGGATTGCGGCCCTCGCGCGCTGCAACGTCCTTAACCTTGAACTTGCCGAACCCGTTCAGCGAAATCTCGTCGCCTTTGGCCGCCGCGTCGGCAATGACCCCAAACAGGGCGTCAACGAGTTTGCGTGCGTCAGCCTTGGTCAGTCCATGATCGGCGCTGAGCGCTTCAGCCAGCTCGGAATTGTTCATAAAACGTCCTCCTGAAATTATGCAGCTGCCGTGTCTAGCGTCACGGCACTGTGCCGTCACGCCTCAAAACGGCGCAAACGAAAGGAGAGGGGGAAGGAAGCGAATGCGCGGTTCGATGTGCGGGCCGCAGCTTTTGCGGAGTTTGTTGCATGACCAAGCCATCCATCCTCGTCCCGGCAACCCATCTCACCAAGTCGCCCGTCAATGTGCGCAAGCGGACCGATCTCCGCGCTGACGCTGAACTCGAAGCCAGCATCGCCGGGCATGGGCTCATCCAGAATCTCGTTGGCGTGCCGGTCTCCCGTAAGAAAGGTCATTATCGCATCACTGCCGGTGGCCGCCGCCTCGATGCGATCCATCGCCTGATCGAGAAGGGAACGCTGCCGCCCGACTATGAGGTGCCGGTTCTTGTTCTTGCCAAAGCGAAGGACGGCCGCGAAATCAGCCTTGCTGAAAATTACGACCGGCTGCAGATGTCGCCTGCCGAAGATTGCCTCGCATTTCGCGATCTGATCGAGGTCGAGGGCCGCAGCACGGCGGAGATCGCCAAGCGCTTCGGCATCGAGGAACGCTTTGTCGTCGGGCGCTTGCGTCTCGCGAACCTCGCCCAGCCGATCTTCGATGCGCTCGAGGCTGACGAAATCACGCTCGATGTGGCCAAGGCCTATGCGACGACCGCGGACACCGCCCGTCAGACGGCGATATGGGAATCGCTGAGAGGCAGCTATTCCCGCGACAATGTCAATGAAATCCGGCGGGCGCTCAATGGCTACAGCTATCGCGCAACCGACCCCAAGGCCCTGCTGGTCGGGCGGGATTCCTATATCGCGGCAGGTGGCCGTGTCGAGGACGCGGACCTGTTCTCCACTGCAGCCGACGAGCGCTGGATCGACACCCATATTCTTGATGATCTGGCGGAGACGAAACTCGCCGCGCAGGCCGAGGCACTGCGTGAGCGCGAAGGCCTGGGGGAAGTGCGCATCGTTACCGGCGCGCGCATCCCCTATATGGAAACCTATGCGCTGCAACCGCTGACCGGCGTCGCCGAACCGCTCACGCAGGAGCAGGAAGCGCGTAAACGGGAGATTGAGGAGGAGATTGCCGATATCGAACTGCTCGCCGAAAACGAGGGCTATGAGCCGGAAGAGGATGAGGAACAGCGCTATGCTGCCCTGCGGGCGGAACTCACGGCGATCATTGAGCGCGAGGTTGTGATCGATCCTGAGCAGAAAGCGACCGCTCTGGGCTATGTGGTGCTCGGCCAAGACGGCACGCCGCAAATCCATCATCAACTCTATATCGCGCCAGTGTCTGATGAAGAGAGCGGCGAGGCCGATGATGACGGCGACGAGGGCGACGATCATGCCAGCGTTGAAACGCAGGAGAACGATACCGCCAATGACGCTCGCCCTGTGATGAGCCAGCGCCTTCGCGAAATGCTGGCGATGATGAAGACTGAGCTTCTTGCGGTCCACGTCGCCAGTGATCCCGCATTCGCGTTAGATCTGGGGACTTTCATCATGGTCGATCGAGAATCCCGCCTGGCGTCCTTCGACATGCCGAGCGATCTGCGGGCTTCGGTGCCTTCCCGTCTCTTGCCCGACTTCAAGCCGGAAACAGCGGCGGCGGGTGAATGGACGAAGCTTGACGGGGCGCTCGATCGGAGCTGGCTCCACCACCCGGCCGTTCCAGATCGTTACGACGCCTTCTGCGCGCTGCCCGACGATGCACGTGCGGCCTGGCTCGGATGGGCGATCGCGCGCACGCTTCATGCCGTTCCTGCCGGACGACGCGAGGCAAGCTTTCTCGATCATCTGGGGCGCAAGCTCGGGATCGATGTCGCGGCTTGGTGGCGGCCGACGGCGCTCACCTACTTCGACAAGCTGACCAAGCCTGGCATCCTCGCTTTGTTCGAGGAGATTGGCGGACTGGAACTTCGCATGCGTTATTCCGGGTCGAAGAAGCACGATCTGGCCGCGTCGGCCGAGCGGCTATTTGGTGGCGATGTCATCATCGAGCCGGAAATCCAGGAACGGGCGCTCGTCTGGCTACCCGATGAAATGCGGTTCGCTGCGCCGGAAAGCGGCGAAGAGCTGACCTCGCCCGACAATAGCGAGCACGACCTGGCGGACATGGTGAACAAGGAAGGTGGCAACGAAGGCGACCAAAGCTTCGCGCAAGCCGCCTGAACATGGCCGGGGGCACGGCTTAGTCCCCGCCCCCGGTTTTGGCCTTGGATGGAACTGTGCAACGGTCTAAAATGAGCCGCTGCTCTTAATCGCCAGGGATAATGGCCCACGCATATTTCCATATCTGATGCGGCGGGCCAACTCATCGACCTTGTTCGGCGCTCGGAAGCAAGGGAAGAAATCATCCTGACCCGTGAGGGGCACGCTGCTGTCCGTCTTGTTCCGGTCAATATGCCTACTGACAGAGCCAGCCGCCGCGTTTTGCTGGAAGAGATGCGCTTGGCCGCCACAGCCAAGACGACAACCGGCCCCAATGCGGCAAATAGCCGGGACTTTCTTTATGGCGATGAGGGCATGCCCGTATGATTGCGGTCGGCACGTGAAAGAGCGAACGTGTCTGCTGCTTTTGTCGGAGACGATTTCAGCCGGGGCGAATGTCGATCGCCGTTTAACTTCATCGGGTTGACGGGTTTGGAAGCGCGCACAGGAAGACCCAGCTGACGGTCATGCCGCGCCCGCAGTTGTCCGCGATCATTTAGTTCAAACCGCAGCACTTCTTGTACTTGACGCCCGACCCGCAGGGACATGGATCGTTACGCCCCGTCTTTTCGCGCTTGATGGTGACCGGTCGGTAGGGGTCATTTTCAATCCGCCACTGGTGCAGCATCTCGACCCAAATCGGGATCAGGTCAGGTGCTTCCCGATCCCATCGGTCTTCCGCAGTGAGAGTCAGCTTTTTCGTCCCATCGGCAAACGAGCGAAGTTCGCGAATACCCTCGATCGCGGCGCGGCAACCGGGATCATCGTCATTGAGGACACGCTGCCAGCCCGAAGGGGCAAGATCCATCGCCTGTCCAAAGCCCTCGATCCACATCTCCCACAATGTCTCGTCCGACCGTGTGTCGATCTCCAGCACGGGTTCGAAGCTGCCCGGCTGACCCAGGCAGGCCAGGATGACATGATAATGGTGCATGATGAGGTCTGTGAAATGCTGGAAACCGCCCATTTCACTAAACTGCAGCATGCCCGTGCCGTCATCACCAGCCCAGATCTTCTTCAGCCATTGGCTGGGTGCAAGCAGATCGGGGCTGACGAGGATGCCGGTGAGGAAGCCGTCCAGCTGCGACAGCAGCATGCAATCCTCGCCTTGATCAAGCAGCAGCCGGTCGAGTTCGCCGAGATAGTCGAGTGGAAGAGCCATGCTCTTCCATAGCCTCGAGCCGATCCCCCGTCACCGGTTCTGATCTATCCTTCCTGCACGTCAGGGGCCGGAATGAAGGAGAGCGGGAAGGGGAGAGCCGGATTGTCCTATTCTCGCATGAGGTGCCCATGACCTTGCCCCAACTCGCTTTGTCGCAAACCCACGACGCGCCCGAATGCCTGTTCGAGGTTGCGCAGTCCCTTGCCCACCGCCTGCGCAATGGCGGCATCGTCAATCGCCAGTCCCTCAAGCGCATGATGACCCAGGCGTTCGGCGAAGATGATGCCGGCGGTGCATGGTCGATGCGCGATGCCTATGATGCGCTGGAAACCGCGCAGATCCTGCACCTCGCCGATCCGCAATGCGCGCTTCTTGCAGGAACACCTGCCGACATCTTCAAACGACTGCGGCAATTTGAGCGCGGATTGCCAACGCAGACCTACCGCTCGGAAAAGCAGGTCGAGCTCCAGCAGTTCAGCACGCCCCTCAGCCTCGCCTGGCTCGCAGCCATGGCGGCACGCTGTCGCTCGGACGATATCCTGCTCGAACCCTCGGCCGGCACCGGCATGCTGGCAGTCCATGGCGCACGCGCAGGCGCGCGGCTGCTGCTCAATGAGCATGATCCCGCCCGCGCCGACCTGCTGTCCCGAAGCTTGGGCGAGATCGTGACACGCCATGATGCCGAACATATTCAGGATATGCTGACCACCGAGCAGATTCCCACGCTGGTGCTGATCAATCCTCCTTTCAGTCGGAGCGTTGGCCGCGGGATCGATCGCCATGCCGGCGCGCGCCACGTGCGCGGCGCGCTTGCATCTCTCGCACCAGGCGGGCGATGCGTCGCCATCATGCCGACAAGCTTCTCGTCCGAAGGTTCGGCCGCGCTTGGCTACAATCTAGTCGCGGAGCTTGTGCCGCCCCGCATCGAAATCGCCATATCGGGTAGCCCCTATGCCAAACATGGAACGGGGATCGATGTGCGACTGCTGATCCTCGACAAGGGATGGATCGGCGTGCCGGAGCGTCACGTCGCCTGCAACATCGAGGCAGCACTGGACCTTGTCCTCGCTATCCCTGATCGGCTCGATCCCCTGCAGCCTCCACCTTTCCTTGCGCCGCCAGCCGTCGGTCTTTTGCCTTCCCGACCAGCCACCGATGTCGCGCGAGGAAACCTCTTTGCGCATATGAGCGGGCAAAGGCTTGCGCCGCCGTCGCGCGTTGCAGCGGTGGCAAAGGACGCGCGGCCAATCACATATGTGGTTCGGGAGGCGCCGCTCGCTCCCGGCGAGACCGTGGGCATCTATTCTGCCTGGCGGCCCGCACGGATCTCCATCGATGCTGCCTCCAGGCATCCCGATGTTCTTGTCGAATCCATTGCCATGGCCTCGGTGTCCCTGCCGGTGCCGCGCTATCAACCCCTGCTCCAGGATCGCGCGGCCAAGGCACTGTCTGAGGCGCAGCTTGAAACCGTTATTTATGCCGGTGAGGCGCATACGCGCGATCTTGTCGGCCGCTTTTCATCTAACCTCGCCGGCGATCGCCTGATCGAGGACAGGGAAGGCAAAGCCTATCGGACCGGCTTTTTCATCGCTGACGGTACTGGTGTGGGCAAGGGTCGCGAGGCGGCGGGCATCATCCTTGATCAATGGAACCGGGCCAATCGCCGCGCGATCTGGATTTCCATGGCCGACCTCATCGAGGACGCCCGCCGCGACTGGACGGCGCTGGGCGGGCTTGCCATCGATATTCAGCCGATTTCAAACTTTCCCCTGGGTACGTCGATCACGATGGAAAGCGGCATTATCTTCCTCACTTACGCCGCCTTGCGCTCCGCGCGCCACGATACAGCCTCCCGCCTGCAACAACTACTGGACTGGACTGGCGAGGATTTCGTCGGCGTAATCGTCTTCGACGAGTCTCACGCGATGGCGCACGCGGGCGGGACCGAGACGGATTTTGGCAAAGCGCAAGGCTCGGAACAGGGGCTTGCCGGCGTTCGATTGCAAAATGCGCTTCCGCGCGCTCGCATTCTCTACATGTCCGCGACCGGCGCGGCCAGGCCGGACAATCTCTCCTATGCTGTTCGCCTGGGGCTCTGGGGACCGGGCACTGCCTTTGCCACGCGCGACATGTTCATGAAGGCCATGGAAGAGGGTGGTATCGCAGCCCTTGAGGTCGTGTGCCGGGATCTCAAGGCTATGGGCCTCTACACGGCCCGGGCGTTGAGCTTTGCGGGCGTCGAATATGAGCCGCTGGAACATGCGCTGACGCCAGATCAGATTTCGATCTACGATGCCTACGCAGATAGCTGGAGCATCATTCATCGCGGATTGCACGACGTGCTGGCCGAGATCGGCATCGTCGATAGAATGTCGGGCAAGACCCAGAACGCTCGGGCGCGGGGATCAGCCCTCAGCGCCTTTGAATCTGCGAAATTGCGCTTCTTTTCCAGTCTCCTGGTCAGCATGAAAATGCCCTCGCTCATCAAGGCGATAGAGCAGGAACTGGCGTCGGACAACGCCGTGCTGGTACAACTCGCGAGCACGGGCGAGGCTATCATGGATCGGCGTCTCTCCGAACTCTCCGCGCAAGAAAGGGCGATGATGGATATTCAGGTTTCGCCAAAGGAGACGTTGATTGACTATTTGAAGAATGGCTTTCCCGTGCGCCAGATGCGGGTCTTTCGTGCCGACGATGGCGCGATGCGCGCCGAACCAATGACCGATGCGCAAGGCAATCCGGTGCTTTGTCGGCAGGCGATAGCCGCACGTGACGAACTGATCGAGGAACTATGTGCGCTGCCCGCGATCCCGACCGCGCTCGATGCACTTATCGCGCATTTCGGGACCGACCACGTCGCCGAGATCACGGGGCGCTCGCGGCGCATCTTGACCGACACCACCGGGCGACAAAAGGTCGAGAGGCGCAGCGCTCAGGCCAATCTGTTCGAGGTTCAGGCGTTTCAGGATGGCCGCAAGCCCATCGCCGCCTTTTCCCTGGCCGGGAGTACCGGACGATCCATGCATTCCGATCGGAACTGTGGCAGCGCGCACAGGCGCCGCGCGCATTTTCTGCTGGAACTTGGGTTCCGCATCCTCTCGGCGGTGCAGGGCTTTGGTCGTAGCCACCGGACGAACCAGCTGACGCCGCCCGTCTATCGCCCGCTCACCACCGATTGCCGGGGGGAGCGACGCTTCCTCAGCACCATCATCCGCGGTCTGGAAGCGTTGGGCGCATTGACCAGGGGACAACGCCAGACCGGATCGCAAAATCTGTTCGATCCTTCCGACAATCTGGAATCCGACTATGCCCGCGATGCGCTCGTTCAATGGTTCCATCTCCTCTATGACGGCAAACTCCGCAGCGTCTCGCTCGCTGATTTCCAAGAGATGACGGGCCTTGAGCTTTGCGACGAAGGCGGGGAACTTCTGGAACGTCTGCCGCCCATTCATCGCTGGCTCAACCGCATATTGGCACTGCGGATCGCAACGCAGAACAGCATATTCGAGGAGTTTCTGGGGTTGGTCGAGGACCGCGTCGAAGCGGCGCGCGCTGCCGGCACGCTTGACCTGGGCATTGAAACCATCCGCGCCGAGAAAGTGGTTCTGCTTTCCGACAGGCTGCTGCGCACCGATCCTGTAATCGGCGCCCAGACACGGCTTTTGCGGCTCGAACTGCACCGGCGGCCACCGATCACCAACTGGGCTGCGTTGCAGCTTATTTGCAAGAACACGGACAATATTGCGTGGCTCCGCAATGCCCGGTCCGGCCGGGTCGCACTGTGCATGCCGACATGGCCGGGACAGGACGACAATGGCGAATGGATCGAACGCTGCTATCTCATTCGTCCCAGCGGTCAGCTCCGCATGGATAGAGCGGCCCTAAAAGCCAGTCATTGGAGCGAGATTGAGCCCGATGCTTTCCAGGTCTTTTGGGAGGGGGAAGTGGGTGAAGCGACGAAAAATCTCTTGGTCGAAACGATCACGTTGGCCACCGGGCTGCTGCTGCCCGTATGGCACAAATTGCCGGAAGATGACGTGCGCGTCTGGCGGATCGACGATGGCGCTGGCGGTTCAATCCTGGGGCGCATCATCCATCCAGCAGCCGTCGAACGGATCCAAAGGGAGTTCGGCCTCGATGGCGCGACAGCTCTTGGTCCCGACGAAATCATCGATGGTGCGCGTTCGGTGGGCGGAGTATCGATCCCAGGTCTTGGTCCGGCCAGACTTGCCCGGGTTCATGTCAACGACAGTGCGCGCCTCGAAATACGAGACTATCGACCCGAGGATCGGACCTGGTTGAAGGCTTGCGGAGCATTCAGTGAGGTCGTCGCCTTCAAGACCAGGATTTTCCTGCCTCCTGACCGTGCGGGCGACATCCTTGCCAGGATTATGGCAGAGCGGAGCTAGTCTTCGCCGCGGTGCGCCCTATTGCGCGACCGATGATGCTCGCAAGGTCAGCGGTCAGACGAGATATGGGTTGGATAAACCCATATCTCGTCGGTGACCATTATTCCGTAGATGTCGGTGTTGGAACAGGCGCTTTCTTCTGCTTTACACCGGATACCCGCCGCCCTGCACCTTTCGGCTTCGTGGACGCCGCAGCTGTTGGCGTTGCGGTCTTTCCAACTGTCCTTTTCCCGTTGGCTGGCTTGGCAGGTTTGGCCTTTGCGGGCTCTGCTACTGCGGGTTCCAAAGGCACCTTCACGGATGCTGTCGGGGCCTTCGCAGTTCGCGGTGCGGTTTGTACGCCCAGCTTCTTCCTGGCAGGCTTTATCGTCGCGGCCTCCGCTTGTGCGGGCACATTCGCAGGTTCAGGCTTTGGCTCGGGCGCAACGATTTCGGCTTGATTGCTGGGTTTGGCAGCGGCTGCCTTACCACGGGCGCGCTTTGGCTTTGCTTCCGTTGTACTTACCGGCGCGACTTCGACAACTGGTGTCGCTTCGAGAACTGGTGCCGCCTCTACCACGGGTGATGCTTCCACTACCGGAATCGCATCCTGTGCTTTCGCGCCAAACCGCCGTCCAAGACCGAGCTTTTGCGCGACGGTGCGCCGCTGTTCCGAATAGGCAGGCGCGACCATGGGATAATCCTTGGGAAGCTTATAGCGCTCGCGATATTCGGCGGGTGTCATTCCATTGACCGCCAGATGCCGCTTGAGGGTCTTGTACGGCTTTCCATCGAGCATGCTGATGATGTGTTCGCGTGAGCCAAGGCTCTTGCGGATCGATACAGCAGGAACATGCTCGGGTGCCGCTGGCGCTTCCACCTCGGCCTTCCGTTCAAGCGCGCCGCGGGTCGCTTCGATGATGCCGGCGATGTCGCCGGCTGGAACCTGATTGTTGGAGAAATAGGCGCTCAATAACTGCACCGTCATTGCGGTGAAATCAGGCTGCTCGGTATCGGCCACGAAAGGACTCCTGGTTGAGAAACGAATGGAGGATGCCGGTTATCGCCGGACTGGAACTGCGCTGTAGCTAAGCGGGAATCTGCAGCTCATGCAAGACGGGAATGAGTGACGGTCATACGGTCCGGTAAAGGGGAGGGGGTGAGGATGGAGAGACCGACTGGAGTCCAGTAACTACGAAAGGCATGTCATGGCCGACCGTGTATCCGCGCATATCATGATAGGCGGTGTGCTGCCCCGCTCACAAAATCCCGTTCTCGTTCAGGCGATCGGCAGCGACAATGCGGCTGTATATTGGGACGGAACGCCCTTCGATCCCGCCTGCCTTCCCGTAAATGATCCTCTCACCTTGATGGATCACGAGGTGGCCAATGGATGCTTCGAGACAATCGAATTATGCTGTCGACGTCTTGGCCTTCAATATGTCCGATGGTCAGGCGGATATGCAGGAAGCTTCCCCTCCGTGCGCGTCATTTACAGGGGCCATGGCGAACCGCGACGCTATCTGACGACTGAAGATGACCAGCAGCTCTTTTCGATCGAAAGCATTAGGGAACTGGGAAGCATCGTGGCAATCGAAAATGACTACCAGCTTGCATGCCAGAACCCGCCGCCGCTGGTGCTCATCGATGAAGAACCAATCGATGAAGCAATGATGGAGCCGGTCCATGGCTGACCATTATGTTCAAGCTTCCTTCGCCTTCACCTGCATGGCACGTGAAGCTGCGTTGATCGAGGAGGCGTGGCAGCACGCGTCCGACCTGTTGGGTAATTTTGCCCCGGGGGAACCGAGCGCTGAATTCTTCGCCGCCTTCATGCCGACCGATCTCGCCAATCCGTTCAACGGCCTGCTCGAAATCTTCGATGATCCCGACTTCCCGCATTTCGGGGCTGAGATCGAGATTGCGGGTGCAGCCGAGTGCATCGTCGCCATTTATGGCACGACCGACTTCCAGCCTGGTCCGATTGCTGAACTCATCCGGCGCTGTTGCCAGGAGAGCTTGCAGACCGCGCCTGTCGGGTTCGACTGGAGCTATGGCTGTTCGCGCCCACGTCGCGACAGTTTTGGTGGAGGGTGGTGCGCGATATTTGCCGATCATGTCGAATTTGCCAGCACCCAAGAAGAGCTGGCGCGCCGTTTGGTCCGATCTGCAGTGGCGCCACCGGCGGAGCCGCCTGATCCATGGATCGACTATCCACAATATCCCTCGGCCGATTGGCAGGCCGAGGTCGCCAATGGCGATACGCGTCTTGGCTATCTCGACTGGGCTCTTGCCCGAAATGAAGCAGGCCACAGCGAGCCTGCCTTAATGGAAGTGCCGCCGGCCTGACGCACTCGCCCCTCCAAATCTGATCGAACCATAAGGATGACATCATGACCGACGCTAACGCGCCGGGCGCGTCCGCGCGCCTGTATAGCCAGACCGACCATGACGAACGCGGCAATTTCCATTATGAAGGCGATCTCTATCGCGCCGGCGAAGCGTTGCCATCGCTCGCCTCCCGGATCGATCGCCATCTCGCCCAGCATTTTACCGGCACCAGCTTTGCGATCCGCACCGAGACATTTGCGGGCGGATGCAAGGTCATCGCGGAAATCCTCAATACACCGGACGACCTCACCGGCCGTGAAGCGCACGACACCTTCATCGGCGAGGTGCGCGATCAAATGGAACGGTTCGGGTTCACGCGGACCAATCCGTTGCAGGATTTCTGGTCATGCAGTTTCTACAGCGAAGCGCGCATCGGCCAGGCCTACTGGGCGGCATTGGCAAAACGTCAGGGTATCCGTAATCCCGTCGATAGGGTCCTATCATTGGCGGCGTTCAAGAAGCGCGTAAAAGCAGGTGATCGGCTGAAGCTTCTGGACGCACCGTCTGGTCATCGACTGCTTGGAACGACCCGCGACATCACCAAAGTGCGCTCGGGCGACCTGATCCTCGAAGGTCGTTCTTACCTTTCCTTTCCCAAGGCCTCCGCCTTCGCCTGCGACGGCCGCCTGATCCGGATCGCCATCGGCTCGCAATATGGTCCTGACGATCATCTGCTCTACGAATGGCTAAGGGCTTCCTGAGCGCCATTTCCTATGGTGATCGCACTTGCCGAGGCCATGCGCGATATCGGGCATAATTATCAGCGGCACCTTCATGTGACAGCGATCGATATCGATCCGCGTGCGATCCACATGGCCTATATCCAGTTTTCATTGCTTCATATTCCAGCCCACCTCATGGTCGGAAACGCCTTGTCGGGCGAGATACAGGACCATTGGTTCGCCCCAGCGCATATATTGGGGGGATGGACCGCTCGGCTCGCCCTTCGCCAACGTTGCGGACCCGTGGCTGAGATCGCCCAACGCGCGACCATCGCGACCGGCCCGACTTCACCATCGCAAGGCGCCGTTCCGCCATTGTACGAACCACGGGCATCGCAGCGATCCATGCCGCGACAGTTGAGCCTCTTCTGACATTCTCACGCCGCACATCATAGGAGATTGGCATGTCCCGACATGTCCATATCGACGCCCTGGGCCGGATGACGTCCGGCACAGCAATCATAACTTTGGCCATCTGCGGACCGCGCCGCGGCATGCGCGCCGTCGAGGATATTTCGATCGATGAAGCCGAGAAAATGGTAACGCAGCTTCAGGCTGCGGTCGCTCATGCTCGAGCCGGGGCCGCCATCGCTCCAGTTGATCGCTTCATGCAGGACGTCATCGACCGGCTCGCCGATCAGGGGCTCGCGCTCGATCCTTCCTTCCGTACATGGTGTGCCGGCAATCACGGCCTGCTCAGTCCACGGCAGGCCGCTGAACGCTGGTGCTGCTGGCATGTTGCCTGACCGATCCTGCCGGTCGCGAGCATGGTCGGTTTCCCGCGCCTATGTGACGGTTCAATACAGGATGACGCCCGTCCCGGGAATGATCTGATCGAAAAAATCGAAGTCGCGCCGGTTGCCTGTCAGCAGGTCACAGCCGGTCGCCGCCGCCTGCAGAAACAGCAGGGCGTCGTTGAGCAGGGCGATCGAATGGGGTTGGCCAGAAAGCCTCGTGACCATGCCTGCCAGCATACCGGCCTCTCCGAACATGCGGGAGGAGGGCGCGCTGAGGCGATGCTCCGGGATATCGTCGATTGTCCGTCCCAGCGTCTTGAGGACCGACGCGGTGCGTTTGTCGGCCGGATCGAGCGCGCCCATCAGGTGGGTCATCTCGGCAAGCGCCACGCAGGAATGATTGACGATCCTGTTTTCCAGCAAACAGTCTACTTCAACCGGTGTCTTGCCCTGGAGCACGTCAATATAGACACACGTGTCGAGCAGAAGCTCGCGGCCTATGACAGCTGCCTTGTGAACGAGCGGCAATGCCTCTTCGGGTCGTCGCGCCAGCCTGGCAGCAGATCGCTGCGGCCTGATCCTGCGCAACGAGGCCTTGCGATCAAATCCCAAGCGCAATGTCCGCAGGGATCGCACCCTTCCGGCTCACAAGCCTGGTTCCGAAATCATCTTCGAGCGCCACTTTGGCGAGCGCATATTCGACAAGATCGGTGGTCGAGGCGATGCCGCTGCGCATCTTGGCGCGATCGATGAGTTCGCGTGGCACGCGGGCGCCGACCGCGCTGTTCGTGCCCGACAGCAAACCCGCCGCCTTGGCAGCGGCCACGACCGCTTCATGTCGCTGAGACAGATGATCCTCGTGCTTCGTCGCCATCACGGCCTCCTTTCGTTGAACATATACGCCAATTTGTAAAACATACAAGCCGCCGTCGTACCTGCTGCCGCCGGTCGGGGTCTCGTGAACCCATATCGCGATGCGCGAAAGGGAAGGAAGGGGCGGGAATGTGACAGGGGCCGTGAAGCACCTGTCGCTTTGCATCTCAAGGAGACGATTTCCATGGCGACCCTTGCCCCCATGAACGAAAACCCCCGCGTTACGGCGCCCTATCGGATCGATGTCTCACGCGGACGCATGAGCAGCCGCGTATCGTCCGAGTGGTTCTCCCGTCCGGACGATGAGAAATATCTCTCGCTGACCAGTCTTTATGATGCCGTGCGCGGCCGCGCGGACCGTGCGACCACGCGTATCGTTGAAAGCCGGTCGATCCGGGTCGAGGCGAAAAGCGACAATCCAGAGCGGCTGATGCTGGTGGCGCCGGGCGATGATCGACCGCTTGCACCCACTAACTGGTCCTTTGGCCAGGTAGCAAGTCTCGTCGGTGCCCCGGCCTCTTATCTGCGCCAGCTGCCTGCCGCGCTTGCCGGCATCAACCTGCAGCATGGGTTGATCAACCACCGGGGCGAGCAGGTCAAACTGCTCCAGACCGAGAATGGTCGCACCGAATTGCGCGCGGCGACCGGATCGGAATATGGCAGGATCTTCGACTGGGAACTGGTCCAGGCGGTGATGGCCTTTGCCGGCGATGGCGTCGGCGACACGCGCTGGAAGGTGCCTGGAACGCTCGACTGGGGCAGCATGACCTACAACCCTCATGTCGATATCACCAGGGAGACGACCACGCTCTACGCATCGGACCGGGACATTTTCCTGTTCCTCGTGGACGACACGCACCCTATCGAGGCCGGCAAGCTCCCTAATGGCGATCCCGACCTTTATTTTCGAGGGTTCTACGCCTGGAACAGTGAAGTCGGCTCCAAAACGCTCGGGATCGCGACTTTCTATCTGCGCGGCGTATGCGCCAACCGCTGTCTGTGGGGTGTCGAGAATTTCGAGGAGGTCAACATCCGCCACTCGAAATTCGCCGGTGCCCGTTTCGCGCATCAGGCCGCGCCCGCGCTCGAGCATTTCGCAAACTCCTCGCCGTCGCATTTCATCTCCGGCATCAAGGCCGCTCGCGAGCGGATCGTCGCGCGCAAGGAGGAAGAGCGCGAACCCTTCCTGCGCAAGCGCGGCTTTTCCAGGGCCGAGACGGCAAAGATCATCCAGACCGTGCTGGCCGAGGAAGGCCGTCCGCCTGAATCCATCTATGACTTCGTCCAGGGCATAACGGCGCTGGCGCGCGCGAAGCCGCATCAGGACAGCCGCCTCGATCTGGAAAACAAGGCCAGAAAGCTGCTCGAACAGGCGCTTTGAGGCCCGACGCCGCCGCTCTCATGCCTTCTCCACCTCCCTCCTCGCCATCCCGGTCATTCGCCGGGGTGGCCATCGTCATGAAAGGATGCCGCCATGCGCGCCCAATCGTCCCTTACCCTGCCGCAATTTATCGTCGACATCGCCTTCTTTAGCGGCGGCGAATACTATGCCACCGAGACTTACACCGTTCCTGCATCCACCTGGTTTGCTGCGGAGCAACAGGCGCTGCAGATGTCGGTAAACAGCGTCTATGACGATGCGCGCATTCCTGACCTCAGCCGAACCGCCACTGTCCGCACGGCCTGATCATGCTCTGAGATCAATCTCGATGACAAAACTTCCGAACCGGAATCCTGGGACGGGTGTGCCGATCCAGCCGCTGTCCGAACCGTGGGCGCCGTGCCACCTTCCCCTGGAGCCATCTCCATGACCCGCTACACATTATCCCATCTCGAAACCGCTGCTTGTCTTTGGGAAGCCGTCCTTGAATTGCGCGATCGGCCAGAGACCACTCCCGATGCAAGCAGTCTGGCGCTCGCCTTGCGCAAATGCGTCGATACGCTCGGCACGGCGGCGCTGCGTCTGATCGTGGTAGGCTGGGTCGATGCGGTGGAGTCCGCATGGCGTACAATAGAAGGCGAATATCCGTTGTCGTTCGATTGGGATTTCGTGCCCCGTTGGATTGCCGACACGATCGACTGGTCAGATCCGCGCAGTCCGGTCATTCGCGCAACTGCGCCCGTTCGGTACGTCAGATCGACGTCGTTTCCACCTATAGGATATGACGCACCCCCCCAAACCGCGATCGGGACCAGCCATGAGGACCATCTGGCGATAGAGGTCCACACTGCCGTGATTGAACATCGACATGGAATGAATATCCACGTCGCGGTCGATGCGACGGCTCTCGACGTGGAAATCGCTGCTTATTGCCGTGAATATTGGAGCGAGATCGACGACGCGCGCGACCCGAACGCTCTGTCCGACGCCGAAGCTATATCAAGCTATTTCGAAGGTCATCCGTCGGAAAGCTGCACGAGGGATCGCATGCGTATTGCGTCCGTCGCACACCCGTCTCCTCTTGCTGCCGGATCGATCGAGCAAGGCCGCCATTGTGTACTATCAACCGCCCATCTGACGGTTCATACCGCCTCATGCCTCGATAAATGGGCGTCCTGGCCGCCCAGTGATCGACCGATCGACATCGCGGCTTCGGTCTATGGCTGGTTCGTACCGACGCGCGCCATTGATGATGACCGCCGTGCGCAATTGCCGCAGGATCTGCTGCGGCTCATCGCCTTCGGCCGCGCGCACGGCTTCCAGTTCCTGCTCTTCGACTGTGACGGCAGTGACGTCGACGGACTGCCGCTCCACCATTGGTAGGGAGGTTTCCAATCTGGCCGCCCCGGCATTCTCCGCGATTATCCGAATTTCCCCGCGACCTGATTCCAGAAGCCGATCTTGCGTCCATGCACCTTGCGAAGATCGGCCAGCCAGTCATCATGCGGTACGACATCGACATCGCCTGCGATACGGTCGGCCAAATCCGTCGCGGCTGCAAAGTCCCGCGCGGCATAGGGGTAATATTTCGAACTCGCCCGGTCGAGTACGCCAGTCACCAGTCGGCGATAGAGCAAGGTGGCCCCACCCGGATCGGCCTGAGACAATGCCTCGGCGGCAGGACGCAGAATGTCATAGGCCCGGGCTTCCAGACCTTCGAGCCTTTCCCTGGTCAGCCTGCCCGCGCGCTTGAGATCGGGCCAGGCAATGAGGAATTCCAGTGCCGATGTCGCTCGATCATAGGTCATGGCCTGATCGAGAGCCTGCCTCTCTGCGGCGACATCCTCGAAATCAGGCAAAGCCCTAAGCCAGTCGCGCAGTACCTGCCCGTCGAGCCAGCGGTCGAAGATCGCCTTGCGCTGCGCCTGCACATCGTCCCTGCGGCCGAGCGCCTCAAAGGCCCGTAATTTGAGATCGGCAAGTTCGCGCTCGTTATGGCTGCGCTCAACCGGTGCGTCGATCCAGTCGAGGGCTTCTACCGCACGACCCTGCGCGATCAGGCGGGCGGCAACCTGCGCATTGACCAGCGTATTGCGCCGATCAGGATCGACTGTCGCAATATAGGCGTCCACATCGCCGTCGAGGTCAGCGAGCTTGGGCAACAACCAGCCGACCTTATAATCGAATTGCCGTCGCTCCGGGCCGGTCAGCCCCGCCTGCCGCTCCAGCAGCATCCGGCGCAACGCTGCGCGGCCTGTCTGTCCCAGAGCCGGGGAGGCTGCGTCCGGCAGGTCGTCGAACACGCCATAGCCATCCCCTTCGATCAGCGTTAAAATATCCCCGGCGAGCTGCTCGACATCGGGTACATCGGCTCGGGCCCACAGCCCGCCCAGATCTTCGCCGCCTTGCCGGAACACCGTGCCCAGCGAACCGCTGCTGTCGTCTGACCTTTCGAACACCGGTTCGGCAAGGCTCAGCAGCAGCTTCATGCAATCGACCGCCTGGCTCAGCGAGGTTTGGGCCAGTGGTCCCAATATGGTTTCCCGCAACTGGTCGAGTTCGCGCGCGAGCGGACCTACCTTGTCCCATTCGACGAACCCGCGCGAACGCCGAATGGTCTTCAGCCGCTTGTCGATTTCGTGGGCCAAGGCGCCGCTATCGTCCTTCGCCGCCAGCTCCATGCGGACCGCGCGGGCGAATATGGCGTCACGCTCGGCCTGGGCCAGGACAAGCCGGGCAAGGCGCGCGGGTCCCAGCGCTTGGAGCGCATCGAGCGTCACCCTGCCGGTGCCGCGTTTACCACTGCCAGAGGTCGCCATCAGATGTCTTCACCTCCCGACCGTCCTGCCCCCTTGACCAGCGCAAGCAGCATGGCGTGCAGCACCTCTTCCGCGCGCTCGCGCCGCGCCGGATCGGCGGCGGAAATGTCCCGGCGTATCCAGTCCGGCAGGCGGCGCAGAAAGTCGGTGAGTTGCGAATCCAGATCCTGAGGCATTCCCTGTCCTTCGCAGTCCGGGACCGCTGCCGCAATATCGGATGCATAGTGGCATCCGCGGCCCTGGAAGACGAACGGAGGGGAGGGAGCGGGGCGGGGTGAGGGTTCCAGTCCGGACCCAGGGAGATCACCATGCCCCTTCCAACAACGATCCATAGCGCTGTCAGTCCCGACGCGATCCGCCGCGCATCCCGCCTTTTTTCAGGCGACAGCCGGGACTGCCTTCATGAGATGTTCCAGAATGCCAGACGCGCCGGCGCCACCTGCATCGCGGTCGATCTGACCGAACAGGAAGGCCGATCCCTTCTGCACATCCGGGATGATGGCTGCGGCATCGATGATCCCGCCGCCCTGCTGATGCTGGGCCATTCGGGCTGGGGCGATGACATTGCCCGCAGCGAAGACCCGGCCGGCATGGGTATGTTCAGCCTTGCCGGCCGCGCGGTCGAAATCCAGTCCTTCTCTCCCTCTGCGGGCACGGCCTGGAAAGTCCAGATTCCGGCAGACGCATGGGACAGCGGCGCGCCGCTTGCCATCGCCCCGGCCATGATCGGTTGGGGCACGCTGATCTCGATCGAACTGCCGCCCGACTGGAAGCAAGGCTTGTCTGCGGTCGTCGCCGATGCAGCCCGTCACTATCCCTTACCGGTCACCTTGAACGAAACGCTGCTGCCCCGCGAAGACTTTCTCAAGGACGCCATGTTTGTCGAAAACGCCTGCGGCTGCCGTATCGGTGTCTATGATCGGGATCCTGATTGGCCAAGAGACCAACGCATCAATTTTTACGGGCACCGCGTCAAATGCGCCTTGCCGACGGTGCGGGAAGAAAAGGATAGCGGTAGTCTCTGGACGGTCCGGATCGATATTATGGATGCGCCGGAAATTCATATGGTTCTGCCGGCGCGCAAGGAGGTTATCGACAACGCGGCATTGAAGGCCCTTCGCGACGCTGCCGAGCAGATCCTGTACAAGGCCATCGCGACCCGCCCGGACCATCGGCTGCCCTTTACCGCCTGGCAGCGGGCGTGCGAGCTGGGCGTCACGCTGCCGCAGGCGCGCTCAGGGCTGGCGATCTGGCGGCCGCAGACCGCCGACGACTGTCATGGGCGCAGCAGCTGCATGATGGCTCCTGAAGGCGCAATGCTGATCGTGCCGGCGCTGGAGCCCGATATTGCACAGGCGCTTGCGCTGGCTCGGGGCAAACCGCCCATTGAGGATGTGCAACTCGTCGAGGCGGAAGACGCGCTGCAAGGCTACGCCTGGTATGACACGCTCCCAGTGATCAGGGATATTTCCCTGCGCATCGACCGGGAAGGCTCCGTCCATCGCTATGACGACGACATGTGTCTCCCCGCCGATTTCGCTTGTGGCCTGGTCGACCGGATCGTCATCGAGCTGACGGTTGTGAAACCGGTCGCACGGACGCGCCACACAGCGTCCATTCCATCGAAATCCCGGCGCTCGTCTGCCGCAATGGCGGTCGGGATATTGCGGAGGCCATAATCCTGGCCACGCGCGATGATGGTATCACCCCGGACAGACTGAGCCGCATGATCTATGCGACGATCTTCTGTGGGGCTGATGATGGCGACTGCGACAGCTGGGACACCCAGTCGCGATCCTTCGAACGCGAGGCGCGGCAGCACGCTACGCATATCCTCCTTGGGGAGGACGCTGCCACCCTCGAAGCCATCAACATGAGCGCATGGGATAATCTGAGCTGGCTGATCCCGCTCGATCGCAAGATCGTCATTCACGCCGAGCGCGGTGCCATCACGGTCGATTTCTTGCCGAATTGAAAGGGTGCCCGAGTTTGCTCGCCGCGCCTGTCACCCCTGTCCCAACCCAATCAAGGAGACCGGCCATGCGCCGCTTCCCCGTCTGCGCCTGTTCGACAGCGCATCTTCCCCGCGCCGAGAATGACGCCATCGACCGGCTGATCCAGCACGCGCCGCGAAGGAGCGGCCGGATCATCGTCGATCATCCGATCTTGTCGATCGAGGCCCACCAATATGGCTTCTGGGTCCATCTTGGCTTCATCGATGACTGGTCCGATCGCCCCGATGGGCTTTCGCCTGAATTCTGGGCTTTGCTGTCGGACGCCCGCAAGGCTGGAGCGAATTGGCTGAGCTTCGACCGTGATGAACCGCCTTCCGATCGGTTCCCGGTCTTCGCGGCCGGGCAGGGGGAGGCAACGGGCGACGCGGGGAAATCGGTCAATGCCGCAAACCCCGCTGCCAGGATCACGATCCGCTGTTCTGCATGTGGCAGCGCCGAGGTAATGCGCGATGCCTGGGCGCGCTGGGACGATGATGCCCAGGACTGGGCGCTCGGCGCTGTGTTCGACGCAGCTTTTTGCGAGGCCTGTGAAAAGGATGCCACGCTCTCCGAACAGTCGATCGAGGGATCGCAGCACAAGCATCCCTGATCGCCAGGCCGCCAGCCACTTATCGCGTCAAGCCCATTCCCTCGACCAGCATCTCCGGCCGCTCTGCGCGACGCCGGGTGAAGAAGGACATCAGATGACCATCGCCAACCATGATTTCACCCGTGACACGAAAGTCCCGCTCGGCCGCTCTTCGACGGGTCCGCTCGAACTGGATCTCGGCAAGCTGATGTCGGGGCGCTGTCTGATTCAGGGATCTTCGGGCGCGGGCAAAAGCCAGACGCTGCGCCGGATCATTGAAGAAGCGTTCGATTATCTCACCACCATCATCATCGACCCGGAAGGCGAGTTCGCCAACCTTGCTACGCATATCGGCGCAACGACGGTCATCGCACGCGAATATGCCAATGATGGTCTCACAGCGCTCGCGCTGCGAACGCGGCAGCATCGTATCGCCCTCCATCTCGACCTTACCGATCTGGAGCCCGATCATCGCATCGAGAAAGCGGCGGCCTTCTTTGCGGGCCTGCTCTCGACACCGCGCGAACATTGGGCCCACACCGTGCTGGTATGTATCGACGAGGCGCATCTGCTCGCGCCGCATATGGCAGCCTCGGCCCGCGACGCGGAGACCCGCCGTCTGGGGGTCGCCACCTTGACGGATATGTGCGCTCGCGGCCGCAAGCGCGGCATTGGCACGATCATCGCGACCCAGCGTCTCGCCAAGCTCGCAAGTTCGGTGGTTTCCGAACTTCACAATCATCTGATCGGCCTCAACGTCTTCGACCGCGATGTCGCGCGCGCTGCCGACCTTCTGGGGTTCGGCAGCGATCAGGCGGCGCTGCTGCGCCAGCTTCCGCCCGGAGAGTTCTTCGCCTTCGGCCCGGCGCTCGCGGCAACGCCGGTGCTGGCGAAGATCGATACCACGATCACTCCCCATATCGGGCGCACGCCTGATCTCGTTCCTGCCGCCGATCTCGACGCGGACGAGAGCCGGACCCTGCTCGATCTTGACACCCTGCGCGAGGTCGCGCCGACCAGAGGGAACCAGGTGACCATGCGAGGCCAACGCGCGCTCGACGCCTTCCTCCTCGATCCCGCCGCCTCCGCCGCTGCACGGATTGTCGGCGCGCTGGGCAGCATAGCGCCCAACGCCACCACGGCGGACGATCTGGTGCGGCACCTTGCCCTACCTGCGAACGATATCGATGCCGGGCTAGACCTGCTCGCCGCGATCGGTGCGTCCGACACCATGCCGCGCGGCGATACGCGGATCGCGCGGCTGTCTGCCCGGTTGCGCCTGCGTGTCGTCGATACGCCCGTTATCGGCCTGGTCTGAACGGAGAGTGCCATGAAACAGACAAGCTTCGATCTCGACGCTGAAATCGTCGAACTCACCCCGTTCGTCCCTGACCAGCAAACGGGTACAACCGCGCCACTTGCCGAACTGGCTTTCCGTGCCGACGCATGGCTCCCCGATGAAACGCTGCGTTTGCGCGCCGCCTTCGCCGATGACTGCACGCTAGAGGAGATTGCCACAGTGCTGGGCCGATCGCGTGCCAGCATCGCCACGCGTATCTATGATCTTGGCCTCCGCCGAAACTCGCGGCGATCCTGGATCGCGTGGGAGGATGAGGAACTGGCGCGCTGCTATACGCATGAACCAACCGCGACACTGGCCGCCCGCCTAGGCCGCGGTGTGAGCGCCCTCTATGCCCGTGCGCAACTGCTCGGACTCTCCGAGCCCGGATCGCCGCCCTATAGCGGTTGGGAAGATGCACAGCTTCGCGCCGGGTACGCCAAGGGTGTTCCCGTCGCCCAGATTGCCAGCCTCATCGGCCGTCCCTTCGCTGGTGTCATCTCCCGCGCTTCGGCGCTGGGTCTGCGCCATGCCTGCCAGCCGGACGACTGGAGCGACGCGGAAATGGCTCGCGCACTCACACTCGCGGCCACAGGCGTGCCCTATGTCGTCATTGCCAGGGCGCTCGCTTCTGAGGGATTTCCGGCCCGGAACAGTCGCAGCCTTGGCCAACGCCTTCGCAAACTGGGTTACGGCAGAGGGTGGGGCAGGCCGTGGATCACCGAAGAAGACGAGCTGCTGCGCTACGCCTACGCGACCGGGGCGAGCCTGACGCCGTTGCGGGAGCGGCTTGGCCGCAGCCCGCATTCCATCCGCTGGCGTGCAGAGGCGCTTGGCTTGCGCGGCACGCATGTCCGCCGCGACGGGTTTCGACAGGGACCGGTCTGGACGGCCGGGGAAGAAGCCCGGTTGCGAGCGGATTATGGCAAGGTCCCGACGCGGGAAATTGCCGAGGATATTGGGCGGGGCGTGCGCGCTGTCCTCTATCATGCCAATCGCCTGGGGCTGGTGCATGGCTTCATGCGCGCATTCAGTGCGGACGAGGATTGCGCCATCCGCAACGCCTGGACCCATGGCGTCTCGATGGTCGATGTCGCCCAGGCGCTCGGCCGCGATCCCGCCGTCATCGGCAAGCGCGCTGCGCGTATCGGCTGTCGGTTCAATGATCCGGCCAGGCCCTCCCGAGGCCCCAGGACCCGGCGGGCAAATCGCACACCCGTCACGCTCGAAAGCCTGCTTGCACTTAACGCCGCTGCCGACCGGCCACTCGCTGCCTGAACCTACCCTAGCATGGAGGCCATGATGCCCTCGTCCGATCTGCCCGCCCTGTTGTCGCCTTGCCGGCACCGCTTATGCTCATTCGATCACGCCTATAAAATCGCCATCAACCTTCGGCGGAACACAGGCATCCCACATTATGTCATCCGCGGGATTGTGCCCTTGCAGGCCTATCAGGTGACGACAAGGCCGCCGGTCTGGCCGGATCGGTGGCTGGCGATGGCGGCATGAACGCGGGCAAGCGTGCGCCCGTCGTCGCGGCATGGGGGGCGGGCACTAACTCGACCGCGATGATCATCGAACTTGTCCGTCGGGGCGAAATCCCTGACATGACCTTGTTGGCGGCAATGCCCGAGCAGCCTCACACCCGCCGGCTTATCCCTGTCTTCCGTCAGTGGATGGACGATCATGGCGTTCCCAACGAGATCGTCGAATATCAGCCCAGATTCTTCAAGCATTGGCCGCCCTACACCTCGCTTCTCGATGCCTGTCTGACCAACGGCACATTGCCGTCGATCGCATTCGGGCAGCATAGTTGTTCGGCGCGACATAAAATTTCCCCACAGGACAAATGGGTCAAGGCCTGGCCTGCGGCACAGCATGCCTGGGCCAATGGTCAGAAAGTCGTTCGGCTTATCGGTTACGACTGCTCGGCCCGTGACAATCAGCGTTATGCCCATCGCGAAGGGCATATCTCAGATCTTTATGAATACCGATATCCACTGCGGGATTGGGGTTTTACGCGTGAAGATTGCGAGCGTGTCATAGCGCAAGAGGGCTTGCCAGCTTTCCATAAGAGCTCGTGCTTCTTTTGTACCGCCATGCAGATTTCTGAGGTCCGGGCGTTGCCGCGCGCGGAATTGCGCCTCATCGTCCTTCTCGAAGCGCGCGCGGCACCGCGCCTGCGCACGATAGAAGGACTATGGCGCAAATCGACCCGGAAGCGCCCCGGATCGATGACGGCCTTCATTCGGGCCGAGGGACTGCTCGATCCTGCCGATATTGACGAGATCGTAGCCAACGCACCGCTCGATCTTCTCGAATTCCAGCGTGCGGCCGCCGCTGTCCCGATCGAACGCCGTGCCCATATCGGCACCTGGATCGAACGCTTCAATGCCGGACAGGCCTGCTCCTCATTGCCTGCCAATGCGATCAATGTCTCCGAGGATTCCGCTATGCGGTCCGCCGCCATCAGTTGATCGCTCGAGACTGGAAACGCACCGGTCCGTGCCGGTCCTCGCAATGCTGTCGGTTCTGCCTGTAGGTGCCACCTGATCTTGCCTCGCGCACCGCTACCACTACCCGCTCGACCCTAGCGCCAACGCGGCTACCGCCGCGTCTCCAGCCTCATCCCCCCAATTCAACGTGGCCGTCGCCTGCTCGTCTGCATTCGGGCCTCGTCGTGCTGCAGGTTTGCGCAGAATTGTGGCCTGGCCTGGCGTTGCGGGTGGAGGGGACGGGGGAGCGTCGCGCCGGAGGATGTGGAGCGCTGTTCCCGGGGCGGGCGGCGCGCGGGGCAAGGGCGGGACAGAGAGGAGAGAAGGGACGGGGAGGGTGTCGCCGGAAAATGGATTTCGAGCGACATTCGAAAGGTCAAGACGATGAACATCGGTGAAATCTTCAATCAGAACGGCCGCCTGACGGGCTCGATCGCCACCCGCACGATCGATCTCCCGCGCATCGGGCTGCGCAAGGTCATGAGCGAGAATGAGAAGGCTCCGGTCTATGAGATCCTGGCGCTCAACGTCGCGCGTCGCTGGGTTCAGGTCGGCGCATTGTGGGAGGCTGCGTCCAAGCGCACCGGCGAGGTCTTCCTTGCCGGCAATATCGACGATCCCAGCCTGCCTGAACCGCTGCCGATCGCGCTCTTCCCGGCCGATCATGGCGGCTACATGGTCGCATGGCGGCGCGACACCATGCGCTCCGATTTTGGGGGCAGCATGGGGACCAGCCGGACCAATTATGACGATCGCGGTTCGCGCGACGAAGGCGGCTTCGGCGACAGCACCGCAGGGACTGACGGCGAACTGGCCGGGGCGGGCGCAGCGTTCGGCGAGGAGGACCCGTTCTGATCACTCGTTAATCGGAACCCGTTCCGGGCCGGGGAGGCGTCAGGCCTCCCCGGCCCTTTTCCTTTCTTCGCATGAGGAGACAGTCCATGCCGCTTCCTTCTTTTCATCACATCGCGCCGCTGTCTGATCTCTCAGCGCTCTGCGCCGCGATTATCGCCAGTCCCGCTATCCGGGACCTGCTGGCACTCCAAAACACGCTTGCGGGCCGCTCGCCGGAGATCCCTGGCGGCGTTACATGCGGCGAGATCATCACTGCTATCTATGACCTGCTCGAAGGCACGCCCTTTGCGCCCCATGCGGCGCAAATCGTCGATGCCGTCCTGACGCGCTCAACCGCTTTCGCCAGCGTACGGGCGAACATGCACTGATCGACATAATGGGGCGGGACGCTGTTGCGCGTTCGCGCCCCTGTTTCCTTTTCCATGATGAGGAGAAGTCCCATGACCCATGACCATTCGCACAGTATCAGCCACTTTGCAGACCTGCCGACACTGTTTGCACAGATGACGGCGACACCGGAATTCAAACGCGCCTTTGGCGATCCCATCCCGCTTTCGATCATCGCGCCGGGCGACGAACCGGGCGAGCATGACATGCCCGAACCGCTCCACGCGCAGGCCGATTGCGCGGGTGTGATCGCCACCATCTTCGATCTCTTGACCGATACCCGCCTGGACGCGCTGGCGCCCGAGATCGCCTGGGGCATGGTCAACAGTTTCCACTTCGTCGCGGGCAAGCTTGAAAGACAGGAAGACATGCTCGCCCATGAGCTGCGCGACATGATCCGGCGGATCGAGCCTTCCGAGGTCTTCAACAGCGAACTGGAGGAGAAACAGCTCCTGTGCCAGTCGCTGACCGAACAGCGCGAGGCGGTCGAGTGTATGCGCGATTATGCCGCCGAAACTTTCCGCGTGCTATCGGGTCGCCCCTGGTCGCCGGCGCGTGGATCGCGCGTCTCGAAGGCCGCTACCGCTACGCAGGTGTCGATACAGGATTTCCTGCGTGCCCGGGAACTGGTCGAACGCGAGCGATACCGCCCCCGCGGACCGATCGTCATCGCCTCAGGCCATGCGGAATGGCATGACTGGCAATTGCTCTGGGATCGGCTCGACACGATCCTCGAACGTATCCCGCATATGACACTGGTGACGACTGCGCAGCGCAAGGGCTTCGACGCGATCGTGGCCTCTTGGGCTGGCAATCGGGAGGTGCAACTTGTGACATATTCGCTGACGGGGTCGGGGCGCGGTGCGCCCTTCGCCCGCAATCGCAAGCTGGTGGATCTAAAGCCTGTCGAAGCTTTGCTGGGTGAGGGATCGGGTATTCAGGCCAATCTTTATCAGGCTCTGCGCAAGGCAGGCGTTCCGATCCATGCCTTCCGCAAGGCCGATCAGGTTCCGGTCGAAAATGTCACTCCGCCCCGGCGCAGCCAACTTCGCCGTGCCGCCTGACATTACATCGTTTGCATTTCGTTCGGGGACAGCGCTACGTGCGCTGTCCCCTTTTTCATGGAACAGATGCTGACCCTGGCGATGAGGGCAAGCGTTGCCAGCCTCCCCCGCGAGGTCGGCGCCTGGAGGCACCCATTTGCGAATCAGGGGCATCGAGCCCCAGATTCGCAACGCCTCTTCTCTCTCTCAAGAATTCCAAGGGTGGCACGGGACCGCGTCGGCCTCAAGGACGACGGGGCCCCACCATTTTTCGGGGCGGGTCAGGCGCCGCGCTTCTCACTCGACCATGGTGGCCGCCCCAAAAAATCGTGACCCCCATCGCCGGCTGCGCCGGTCGCGTTCCGCGATCCTTGACCCCACCGCTCGGAGCCCGTGCCCAAGGGGGAACCTCTTTCGTTTCAAAAGGAGGTTCATATGACGAAGATCAACCAGACCGATCGCCCCCGTTCCGACATCGACGCATTCATCACGCAGGAGACAGCGACCACCACCGACGACTTCCATGCTGCCTTCGCCTCCGATCTCGAAGGCATCCGCATCGGGCAAGGCGGTGAGGAGTTGGCAACCGACATGCCCGATGCGAGGGAAGCGCAGCTCGCCGTCGAACTGATCGTCACGACACTCTTCGACGTATTACGGGACACGCGCTTGGAACCCGCCGCGCAACGCCTGGCATGGGGTATCGTCAACAGCTTCCATCACGTCGCCGACCAGTGGGAGGGCCAGGCCGACAAGGCAACACGGCAGGTTCAGGACCTGCTGCGTCGCGCCGATGGCAGCGAAATCCACAGCGTCGAACTCGAGCAGGCACGCGACGAGCTCGAATATCTCGACGAAGCTACCGATGCGCTGCGGTGCATGCGCGACCATGCCGCCGACGTCTTTCACACCGAAACCGGACGGCCATGGTCCGCGCCGAAAGGATCGCTGGTGTCGAGCAAGCGCACGGCGTCGGTTATTGCCGCCACCGATTTCCTCGCCGCCCGTCGTCAGCGCCGAACCGACGCTCACAACCCGCAGGGGCCCATCGTGATCTTCTCCGGCGGGGCGGAATGCTGGTTCGACGACTGCCTCATCTGGGAGAAGCTCGATGAAGCCAAATCCCGAAATCCGATGATGGTGCTGGCGACGACTGCGCAGGACAAGGGGTGCGACGCCATGGCCGCAGCCTGGGCAGCGTCGCGCAAGGTGACGCTCATCACCTTCCGGCTCAGCGCAAAGCTGGGCAAGCGGGCGGGGTTCGTACGCAACGAGCAGATGGTGGGCCTCCGTCCCGTCGAGGCGCTGGTCTGCGAAGGATCGGGATTGCAATCGCACCTCGCGCGGCTGGTCAGAGAGAAGAGTATCCCGGCACGGTTCGTCCGACTGAGCGATCAGGAATGGGAAGCGCAGTGACGCCCGAGAGGATCGGTCTGCTTTGTCGGGCCGGTCCTCATTTCTTTTTCGAGCGCAGCACTCGCCCCCGCTCAGGGACCCGCGCGCGGGCCCGTCGCGGAGGCGATGCGGAACCGCCAGCGCGGTCCCGGCCTCCTGCGCGCGGCTTCGCCGTGCTCGTCGCAGGGACACCCTTCGGGTGCGGTTTGGAAGGGCTGGTCGTCGCGAAAACGTTCAGCGTGACGATCGGAGGAGGGGAGGGCCATAGCGCGGAATGCCTCCTATGGCTTTATCATCTAGAATGATCGGAGCAGGGGAAGTCTCGCTGATATCCGTCGATGTGCAGAACGGGGATGCTTCATCACTATCGGGTTTGCCCCGGAAGGCCGCATCGTCATCCTGCGCTCTGATACCGACAGGAATGGGCATTTTATGCTCCACTCCTGCCGGTCATCATCAGATTGCCGCTTCGCGGCGGGTCAGGTCACCGGCGGCAACTTTTTCAGGGCCGTCAGCGCTGCGCTGCCACCAACCCGGATCGCCTGCATCAGAAGTTCGCGGAACTCGCGCTCCGTCAGCGTCTCTATCGGCACGTCGTTCACCATTGCCGCATATTTTCCGCGCAAAGCGCGGCGGGCGGTTTCCAGATCTTCCGTCAGCTTGCGCTGACGTGTTTCGAGGTCGGCAAGCCGATCCCTTTCGGTCATCTTTGGCATTTCCATCGTCCTTCCCCGATGGCCTGCCCGTCACACGCAACTGTGCCATATCGACGGGCCAAAGCAAGTGCGGCTTGCCGCTTCCTGGGGGACTGGCGGGGTGTACGGCGCGCTGACGAGGCAGCGATGCTGGCAAGCGAAGCCCGGCGTTAAATCCCCTGATGAAAGGTAATCACGCTCTCGGGACCGGGCCTTATATCCGACCTCCATTTTAAATTCTGGGAGAACAAGCTCATGAGCTCTACCCCTCAAACCGCCCTGATATCGGTCCCTGAAAACCAGCAGCAAGGGTGCCCCGCGCCTACCGGCACGAGACAGCGCAGCGCGAGCGCGCTGCGTAAGGCGAGACGCACGGCGCAAGGCCGTTTTGTAATGGACCCTACGCACGGGTGCTGCGCGCGCATTATGCCCTGAAAACATTAAGATAAGTCTGTACTACATGTCTTACGTCGAACCGGTGGGCTGTCGTACGCGAAACACCACGCTCACTTGGTCCAACCTATCTTATTGAAACGACATCTGGAATTTGGTGATACGCGTCGTACGCCATTGCGGATCCCAGAATGTAGTGACGCCGGAACCGTCGGGGCGACGCCCGTTGAATCCTGGCCGAATTCATGGTCTTTTTGCCGCTTCAGAAAGGATAGCGCCATGCCGGAATTGAACGAGGACTATATCAGCGACCTACGCCGGGCGGTGGTAAAGGCCATCTGCGAAGTGTCGGCGCAAAGGCAGCACTCTCCGGAAGCGGGGAAGGGGGACACACTCTATATCGGCTCAGCCGAAGTCTGTCAGATGCTCACGATTTTGCTGGCCGAGTTTCTGGAGGGCGTCCCTGGTCTCGATACGCCCAGTGAGGTGCGGCGCATGTCGGACGTTGTAGCCAAGAAGATCAGACTGGGGATCGGCGAAATCCGTCGACACCGCGGGGAGACAGGCGGAACGCCGCCGCCTTCCATCATCATCAGAGGCAACTGACAGAGTCCGCTCAGCCCGTTTTCCTGTCGGCAGGTATTCTCAGCGCTAAATCTCTGGATCAATCTGGTGATAGGGCGGCTTGCACCAATATTGCCGTTCCGGTAATATGCGACCGCTTCATGATATTTTCGAAGGTCTCCGGATAAGGAGACCCTTCGCTTGCCCAAGCTAAATTTCCGCCTCGATGAATCGCTGCATGCCGCCTTGATGCGCCGTGCGCTCGGCGCGAACCTGTCCTTATCGGGGTTCATCCGTCAGCTCCTTGAACAGGCGGTCGATGAGCGCAAACGCTATGTCTTCTCCTCCCAGGATGAGATCCTCGCCACCTCGATCCAGATCCTGTCAATCGTCGCGACGTCCGTCGGCGAGCAATCTCCCAGCGCGCTCGAGCAGGGCATGGCGCAGGCCCGAATGATCCTTGCCGAACGTGGACTGCTTGGCGGCGAGGATATCCCATGAGCATCTTTCGCAACGACACGTTAGGCTCCTGGACGCGGGGCGGACAGGCGATCGTCCACAATGTCCGAATGACGACCCAGGTCTTCTACCAGACCATATTGGCCGGCTTCATCATCTGGATCATCGGCACGCTCTGGTATGCGTTCGAGAAGTCGACCGAGTATGAGCGGTTCGTTCTGGTCAAATTGGCCGAAGCCACGATCAAGGTGGATGCCGCCGCCGGGACCAATGATCCGGTGCAGTTTCGCACCCCCGAAGGCCAGGCCTACTGGACCTCGGCGGACTGGCTGGTTGCCTCCACCCTCGCGAAAAAGACCCTGCATGCATTTGAAGTCTATCTGCTGCATGGCGCACTGCTCTCTGGCCTGTTCACCCTTGTCATGCTCGCCTGGGCCTGGTTCTACTTCACCCGGACGGGTAAGGGCCTGGGCTCCAACGAATATCTGCGAGGGGCAAGGTTCGGCACGATCCGTCAGGTGAAACGCGCGCTATGGCGACAGACCAAGGGACCGCTGGTAATCGGTAATGTGCCGGTGCCTGAGGCCTATGAGCCTGAGCATATCCTGCTGTGCGGTGCGCCGGGCACAGGCAAGACAAACCTGATCGTCGGCATGCTCGACGGCATCCGCAAATCGGGTCGGCGCGCCATCGTCTATGATACCGCCGGGACCTTCGTCGAGAAATTCTATCGGCAGGGCACTGACATGTTGCTCAACCCGCTCGACCAGCGCGCGGCGCGCTGGTCGCCCTGGGTCGATGTGCCGCGCGACTACCATTATGATCAGATCGCGGAATCGACCATTCCCGACAAGCATGGCGATCCCTTCTGGGCGAAGGCGGCGCGGGGGACGCTGGTTGCGGTCATGCGCAAGTTGGCGCGCCAGAAACATACCTATGTCTCGGTCCTGCTCGACCGTCTGCTGCGCTCTAAACTGAAGGACCTCGCCGCCTTTGTCACCGGGACCGATGCCGCCGCCTTCATCAGCACCGAAGGCGAACGGACATCAGCCGGCATCCAGGCCGAACTTGCATCGGTCATGCGCAGCTTCGGCTATCTCGATGACACCGAAGACGGCTTCTCGATCCGAGACTGGGTGGAAAAGGGCGCTGATGGAAGCTGGCTCTTCATCACAGTGAAAGCCGATCAGCTTCCCTCGCTACGCCCGCTTATCACCGTCTGGCTCGACATCGCAATCAGCGCGATCATGAGCCTGACGCCAGATCGCGACCGGCGGCTCTATTGCGTGATCGATGAACTGCCGACGCTGCATAAGCTGCCGTCGCTCTCGGATTTCCTTGCCCGTGCCCGCAAATATGGCGGCTGCGGCATATTGGGCTTCCAGTCCTATCCCCAGCTCAAGGCCACTTACGGCAAGGACGATGCGGCTGCGATCACTGGCTATTGCTCGACCTGGGTGGCGCTGCGCGCGAATGACACGGATACCGCCGAGCATGTTTCGATCAACCTTGGTCAGGTCGAACAGGTCGAAGCCAATGAGGGCATGTCCTATGGGGTCAACGACATGCGCGATGGGGTCAATCTGTCGCGGATGCAGGTGACGCGGCCACTGGTCATGTCGACCGAGGTCACCAACCTGCCCAACCTGGTGGGCTTCCTGCGCTTCGGCCGCAATTTGCCCGTGGTGCGGTTCGATAGCCGGTTCAACGACGTACCCTCTTTGGGACCAGCCTTCCTCGAACGCACGACACCCCCCATTCAGATCGACAAGGCCGAGATGCTCGTTCGCATCGCTCACGCCGAAGCGCGTGTTCGTGAAGCGATGGAGCGGGAAGCCACGCAGTCATCTCCGCCAGCGACACATGTCGAGATCAAGCCAGCGAAGCCTTCGCTATCTTCAGAATCTGTCCCGAGGCCATCACCGCAGCCGGAACTGTTTACGCTTCCAGCGCCGAACATCGATCCGCAACGTGTGGAAGATTTATTGCTCAATGACGAGAATGCGGATTTGCCTGCGCCCGCCCGCAACCTTTGGACGATCCTTGCCGGCAAGCAGGGAGAAATCCGGTCCGATCTTGTCCAGCATGGCCGCGATGACGGACCGCGTGAGCGGGCGAGGCCAGCATGATCCAGCCGCAACGCCTCCATGGCACACCAGCCAATATCGCCCGCTACTACACGGTTGGCGATTACTACACCAAGGGCGGTAACGAACCGTCTGAATGGGGTGGGAAGCTGGCAGCCGATCTCGGCCTCTCCGGCGCTGTTGATCCAAAGCTGTTGCGCGACCTACTTGCTGGAAAAGTCGGCGATCAACAACTCGGACGACACCGTGCGGATGGCGAAATTCAGCATCACCCCGGTTGGGATTTTGCGGTCAATGCGCCAAAGTCGGTTTCGATCATGGGGCTGGTGGCAGGTGACGAACGCGTGCTCGCCGCCCATGAGCGCGCGGTGAACGCGGCTATCTCCTATCTGGAAGAGCAGGCGCAGTTGCGCCGCCGTGATGAAGGGAAGATCGTCCACGAAACAACGGGCCGGATCCTGGTTGCTCGTTTCACCGAGCATGGCAGCCGGGAACTCGATCCACATCTGCATACGCATCTCGTCGTGCTCAACATGACGAACCACGAGAATGGCGATCCCATGGCAAGCCTGGAAAGCCGGGTCATGTATGGCGAACAGCGCGTGGCCGGGCAGATCTATCGCAACGCGCTGGCCTTCGGTTTGCGCGAAGCGGGCTATGAAATCGATGCTGATCCGCGTTCCGGATTGTTCGAGATACGAAGCGTGCCGAAGGACCTGATCGACCATTTCTCGAAGCGCGCCGAGGCGATTGAAGACCATGCGCGCGAGCATGGTCTGGTGGGCCAGAAAGCCCAGCGTGCTTCCTTTTACGCCACCCGCAAGGCGAAGGTGAAGATCGGCGAGGCCGAACTCAGCGCGCAATGGCATCAGCGGACAGGCAAGCGTGTCGAAACGCTGCAGGAGATTGCTGCGCTGGCGCGGGGTCTGGAAGGGGAGCATCCGGCGCCCACGGAACGCGATGCGTCGCGTGCGGCTCTTTTTGGCTTGCGGCAACTGGAGACATCCGAGGCGGTCAACAATTTAGGCGATATATTGCGCACTGGTCTTGCTGCCTATGTCGGTGAAGTCCGGCTCGACGATATCCGTCCCCGGATCGCAGCACATGAGGTCCTGCGCAAATTGCTGCCGACCCATGATCAGACCGGTGACAGGGTGTTGACCCGTGGCCGCACCAGCCGGAAGTCCTGGCGTCTGGAGCTGGCATTGACCCAGCATATCGCGCTTGGCCTTGATGACGCGCGTCCAATCGCCACCAGCGATCGCTTGCTGGCCGTGCTCGACGGGACGTCGCTCAACACGCAGCAGCAGCGCGCACTTGTCGAGACGGCGCTGACGCGGGATCGGGTCACGGCGATTCACGGTGTTGCCGGTTCTGGAAAATCGACGCTGGTGAGAGTTCTCGCTGAGGCGGCCGAGCCGGGAACGTCATTGATTGCATTAGCACCCACATCATCGGCCGCTGCGGAACTGGGAAGCAAGGCGAACATCATGTCTCATACTGTCGCCAGCTTCGTCGCGCGCGGCGGGCAGGGAATCACGGACCGCCATGTGCTGGTTCTCGATGAAGCAGGGCAGCTCGGCAGCCGCCAGGCCCAGCGGATGCTGGAGATCAGCGGGACAACCGGCGCACGGCTGCTTTTCCTCGGAGACGAGAAACAGACCGGGGCGATCGAGCAGGGCAAACCCTTCTGGTTGATGCGAAGGCTGGGCTTGCCGACGGTCGAGTTGACGCAAGCCGTTCGGCAGGAAACGAAATCGATCAAGGCTGCCGTTACCGCCGCGCGCGCCGGGAACTTTGCCGAGGCATTGGCAAAGCTCGATAGCGTCAACACCGTCGACGACAATGAAAAGATGGCGGAGCAGGTCGTCAATGCCTGGATACGGCTCAAGCCGGAATCACGGGCAGGGACCAATATCCTTGTTCTCGACAATGCGACCCGGCTGATCGTCAACAGTAAGATTCGCGAAGCGCTGAAAAACGAGAATGGGCTGGCCGCCGAGGATAGTAGGTTTTCCATCCTGGCCCCAGCGGGCTCGACCAATATCCAGAAGCATATGGCCCGCTTCTACGGGGCAGGACAGGTGGTGCGTTTCGAGCGGGACATTGCAGACCTCGGTATCGCACGGCACGCCGACTATCGGGTCGCTGGACTAGGCCGGGAGGTCAATGGGCGCCAGGTTGTGCGTTTTGTCGACGATCAGGGGCGCGTCATACGCTGGGATCCGCAGACGACGAAGGCCCGCCACATCAATGTGTTCAATCCTGAAGAACGGGATATTGCGGAGGGTGACCGTATGCAGTGGCGGCTCGTCAATCGCGAACTCGGGCTACGCAATGCGGAGCGCGGCACCGCAGAAAAACTTGATGGGCCGGTAGCGACGATCCGCTGGGATCGAGATGGGCGCGTGCAGCAGGTTAATCTGTCGGAACACCGGACCTGGGATCATGGTTATGCAGAGACGGTCTATTCCGCCCAGTCCAAAACCTATCCGCGCGTTTTCGTGCTGGCGCCGGTCGAATCGCCGCTGGTCAACGCCCAGAATTTCTACACTGCCATTACCCGCGCGGCATTCGGTGCCAGGCTATGGACCAACAACGTCAAGGAACTGATTGGCAAGCTCGAGCGCCAATCAGGAGAGAAGACGTCTTCGTCGGAAGGGTTGGGCCGGTTGAAGACTGACCGCGTAGATGCCTTCTCGAAACGCCGGGAAGGCCATCTGGAAAATTTGAGGGCCGAGCAGGAGCGAGACCGAAACGAGCGGCGCGATCGGGCGCTCGAGCGACAACTCCACTATCGTGACCGCTCACCCCGTGGCGCGGCTGAGCATCTTGCCGACGGTGCCCGGAACATCGCGCAGGTGCTCGACAGGTTTCTCGCAGGCATTCTCGACCATGCGCGCGCCGAATGGACAGCGCCGAAAACCGGCATCGACCGGGAAAGCGAATCTCCTGCGCATCGACCCGGACCCTCCCATGGCCCCGAACGATAAGGTAACTGCCTATGCTTCGCTGTAAGTTTGCCGTTCAGCTGACCCAGGGAAAGCGCTTCGCGGGCGCTGTCCCACCTCTGCATGGGTTTGAATTCCGTACGTCGCGCCTGACCGGAAGGTGTAGAGTTTCCTTCAGACGCATTGGATGGACCGGGCCTGACAGCTGGACTTCTTTCGCTCGTAGCGCCGCCGCCGAGATCAGTTCGGGGAGAGCGCTCTATGCATTTCTGAAAGGTGGCCCAGTTGCGGCGCTGTCACTTTACAGTGATCCGACCAATACGATCACTACGCCTGGAACCGCTATCAGGAGGGTCGGATGAGGTCATACGGCATCCCCAGGCTGCTATGCACTGCCGTCATCACTATGGCATTGTACACCGCCCCCACACTTTCGAAGTCTTCTGACGAGGGGGACTTGCGGATCTCCGCCTGTATTCGGCGAGCCTCGCTTGGTCAGCCCTGGCTCGAGAAAACGCTTTGGGGATTGCGCGATCAGGAAGCGGGCTGGATCGGCGCTGAGGTTCGTAACATCAATGGCTCTTACGATCTTGGTCCCTTGCAGATCAACAGTTGGTGGATACCTCGCATCGCTGCGCTTGTTGGGCGTGCACCTGTTCAGGTTCGACATTGGCTGCGGTTTGATCCCTGCTTCAACGCGGAGGCTGCAAGGTGGATATTCTTATCTGCCCTGCGCTCGAACGGCAATTACTGGAAGGCGATTGGCGTCTATCACAGCCCGACGACGTGGCGGCAGAGACGCTATCGTAGTTCGGTAGCTCAGCATATGCGGACGAGATACGGAGATGCTGTCTTTCGCCCGTGAGTGACCTTGATTTGCCAGACCGAGTGCACAGAGTGTTTCGTGAGTAGCATGTGCTTTCACCCGCAGCTGGCGCAGCGGAGTCGATCCCCAAGTCGCTGTGTGGATGAACCATGCTACGTGGCGCTGCTAAGAGTCTTCTCTGATTGGGGCCCTTTGGGTCAAGCTGCTTCCTCGATTACGTGATCGTTCCCATGGATCACTCGCTTCTCTCCGCGGTCGGCGCAAGGCCGCCGCATAATGGGGTCATGGAGAGCAAGGCGTCTCAATCTGTTTCGCGACCTTCAGCTGGGCTGAGGTTCCGGACTCTAAGCGAGATCGTCTTGCCCTTCGTCCCCATGGGAACGACGCTACCCGTCTTCTCAGGCGGGATTCTGATTGTGCCTCCTCATGCTGCCTGGCCTGCAGGAACCTTCCCCCAGCGAAACTCGGTCTGATCGCTCCACATCCGATGCAGGATCACTGCGAGCTTACGGGCGACAGCGACGCGGGCCTTTGCCATCCCCCGCCGCTTGGCAATACCTATGCCCCAGGCCTTGAGCGCCGACCATTTCTTGCATCGGGTCAACAACGTATGGGCCGCCTCGTAAAGCAATGTGCGCGCGAGTTCATCGCCGCACCGGCTGACGCGTCCCTGCACATCTGTTTCACCCGATTGATATCGCCTTGGAGTCAGGCCAAGGTGGGCACCGACATCGCGAGATCGTCGGAAGCGGTCAGGTCGATCCACCGTCGCGCGAAAGGCGAGCGCCGTCAGCGGCCCCACGCCGGGCACGGTCATCAACTGTCGGCAGATCGGTTCAACTCGAACAGCCTCAAGAACACGGCGTGTCAGCCGTTCAAGTTGGCAGTGCATGGCGGCGATGATGGCCAGCAAGGGTTCTGTAATATCCGCCAGCGAAGGATCGGTTTCAGCGAGTTCGCGCACCCGCGTGGCGAACAGCTTGCGCCCTGGAGCTCCCACTTTGAGCCCGCTTTCGCGTAGTACGGCGCGAACCGCATTCTCCATGTCCCGCACTTTGCAGAGCACCGTCTGGACTTGTAACGGTTGTATAATCGCATCCCTGCAGTCAAGCGTGGTTGGCATGGGAAGGCTAATCGCGTCGGGCAGGGCGTCGACACGTTAATCAACCTTGTGCTTGTTTTTCTCAATACGGCGTGTCGCGCGAGGGTTTTCGTATGCCGGGAGCAGGGTTGTCTTCGCGGTCGGCATAAAGCCGCCGCATGATGGGTCTCCGCAGGCAAGGTCTTCCTATGTTTTGTGCGCAGTCTTTAAAAAGCTGCAGCCGTTAAAGCGGAATGACCTGACCCACGTCCGCGGCAGGGACGCCTCAATACGTCAGATGCTGACGCGCTGAGAAGTTAAGCAGGTGAATTGGTTATGCGGTGACGCCAGCCGATGTGTTGAATGCCTCTCCTGTATTGAGCATTGTGTGCATGATGACTGCCAGTTTGCGGGCCACAGCGACCGCGGCGCGCTTGAAACCCAGCCGCTCGCGCAGCCTGAGGCCCCAGTCTTTGAGGCCGCTCTGGTTGCTAGCGTGGGTACGCGTGAGAATGACCGTTGCCGCCTCGTATAAGAGGCCGCGCAGATAGTTGTCGCCTCGCCGCGAGATGTGGCCGTCATAATCCACTTCGCCTGATTGGTAACGCCGCGTGGTAAGCCCGAGCCAGGCGCCGACCGCGCGTGAAGTTTTGAAGTTTGCTGGGTCTTCGATCGCCGCAGCATAGGAGACGGCCGTGACCGCCCCGACTCCCGGGATCGTCATCAGCAACTTGATTGCCTGGCTTTGCCGGGCTGCGGCGAGCAACTGACGATCAAGTTCTGCGGCGCGCTTGCGGATGTCGCGCCAGGCCTCTAGCAAAGGCAATATGATCTGTGCCAGGCCATCCCTGCCGTCCAGAAGCTCGCGGACATTCCCGTCGAATACACGGCCTGTACCCTTGGGAACGATGATGCCAAACGTCTTCATGACCCCGCGGATCTGATTGCTCAGCTGCGTTGAGATGGTAAGCAACAGGTTGCGGGCGCCCACCAGTGTGCGGGTCAACATGGCGTCGAACGACTTCACCCTGACCGCCTTGTAAAAGCCGGCTTCTGCCAGTTGGGCCAGACCGTCAGCATCATTGGCATCAGTCTTGTTGAGCGTCTCGTTCAATATTTTCTGCGCATGACGCGCTTCGATGCAGACCGCGGGAACTCCCGCCGCCGTTAATGCATGATAGAACCATGTCGACAATGGACCTGTCTCGAATACCACCCGCTCCGCATGCGGGGCGTGTTTGCGGACTATCTGCGCCAGGATCTGGGGATCCGATGCGCACTTGCCGCGCCAGATCCGTTTTCCATCCTGACGAATGGAAATCGCGGTATCTTTTAGTGAAACGTCAAAGCCTATATACTGTTTCATGGTTGCTCTCCGTGCGATGCTTGGGCCCGGTGCCAATCGTGAGCCCGTTTTTCCATCATATCGGGGGGCAACCACCCCTGTCAGCTATATCAAAATGCTGATGCCCGGGACGAATCGCGCCGCGATTATCCCATGTTTTGTGCCGGTCACCTATCTCATTATGCCACCTTGGCTTCGAACGCGAGCGGGCTGATGCCGCCCAGATATGAATGGCGACGACGGGTGTTGTAGAAGCCATTGATGTACTGGAAGATGGCGGCTTCTGCCTGACGCCGCGTCGGCCAGCTCTGCCGCCAGATGAGTTCGGCCTTCAGGGATTTGAAGAAGGTCTCGACGGACGCATTGTCGTAGCAATTTCCCTTGCCGCTCATCGATGGACGCAGGCCATAGGCCTGCAGCTTTTTCTGATAGTCGTAAGAACAATATTGGCTGCCACGATCCGAATGAAAAAAGCAGCCTTCCGGAGGCTGGCGCAGGCGCACCGCCATATCCAGCGCTCTGATCGCCAAGTCCTTCTTCATTCTGTCGCTGACTGCCCAGCCCACGACGCGACGGCTATGCAGGTCGAGAATGACGGCAAGGTAGAGCCAGCCTTCTGAGGTCCAGATATAGGTGATGTCGCCCGCCCACTTACGGTTGGGCGCATCGGCGGCGAAGTCGCCGTCCAGCCAGTTCGCTGCGACCCCCAGGCGATGGTGGCTGTCGGTCGTGACCTTGTGCTTGCGCGTGCGGACCGGCTTGATCCCGTTGATTTTCATCAGCCGCCCGACCCGGCGTTCGCCAACGTCGAGCCCAACCTCTTTGAGTTCCATGGTCATCCTCGGACGACCATAGCTGCCAAGGCTGAGGCTGTACTGTTCCCTGATATGGGCCAGCACTTTCATATCCGTCCGCTCCCGCCGACTGATCGGTCGCGAGCGCCAGGAACGATAGCCGCGCTCACTGACAAGCATGACACGGCAGAGCAGTTCAACGGGCCATCGGTGCCGCCAGCTATGCACAAAAGCGAACTTCACGGCTTTTGGCTCGCGAAGAACTGCGTGGCCTTCCTAAGAAACAGCCATATCAGGCTCCCCAGGCATTTCGTGCAGGATGAAGCCGAAGGCCTTGGCGCGGCGCTGCAGATTTCCGATCACCCGACTG
>NZ_QVRA01000022.1 GCF_003591655.1 Sphingobium terrigena | reverse complement strand
GTCCACGCGCTAGTGACAGCCTAAAACCCTGCCCATGATGGCTCAATCACCGCATAGCCGCGCGCAACCAACAACCATAACCAACCCGCCCGGCCAAATCGCCGCTTACGCAAAGGTCTCCTTGAGGGGGAGGTTGGGTGGGGGTGTACTGCCGCCAGCGTGGACGCTCGGCTTCGCCTCGCTCCTCCTCCCCATGATTGGAGTCACAACCATCGCATATCGGGACAAGGCCCAAGAATAGCGCAAACTGGCACGGCTCTTGCTGATATCCCCGAAAAGACCCTCCGTCTTTTCAGGAGACATACCGTGTTTCGAGCCAAGCCGATCCTTCTTGCCGCCGTCGCCATCGCGACCGTGCAGCCTGCGCTCGCGCAGCAGAAGTTCGAGAATCTGGACCGGATCGACAGTCTGGTCGCGATGACCGTCGGCGCCAATCTGGGCGAACCGGGTGGCCCGGTCGCCCCGGTCGATCGCCGCCTGAAGCTGGCGGCTTGCCCTTCCACACCATCAGTTGATGGCCCGGTTTTCGGTGCCGCGATCGTCAAATGCGACGCGCTGGGCTGGCGGATTCGCGTGCCGCTGGTCGCTGGAGCCTCCGCCGCCGCGTCCGGCCCGGTGCCGCGCGCCGCTGCCGCCAACCGCTTCGCCCCCGCCGCCCGCGCCATCCCGACCGAGCATGTCGTCAAGCGCGGCGATCCGGTGCAGCTCATGGCCGGAAACGCTGCCTTCAGCGTCTCTCGCGTCATGATTGCGGACGAAGATGGCGCAGTCGGCGAAACCATCCGGGTGCGCGAGGACAAGAAATCCGCACCGATTTTTGCCCAAGTCGTGGAAATGGGCCTTGTGCGCATTCCCGGATTTAAGGATTTCTGAACCTGTCCGTTATAGCGTGTAAGGGACGAGTGAAGGATTAGACCCATGATTAAGTCCGTCGGCCAGAGCATCAGCGCCGCCATAGAGGCGAACCGCCTGCGCGAAGGGGGCAAGACGCGCGCGTCATCGGCCACCGGCTCGACCACCGCTTCGTCGTCGGCATCGTCGGCCAGCCCTGCCTCGCGCATGGCGGCGGAAGGCGCGCCGGTCGACATGGATCGCATCGCCGCCATCAAGGCTGCGATCGCGTCGGGCAACTACCCCGTCAACCCATCGGCCATTGCCGAGCGCATGGTGGCGCTCGACCTGCCGGTCGCCGGATAAAGGATCAAGACCATGCCGCTGGGCCTTGCTGCGCTGGACGATCTGTTCGAAGCCTTCGAGGATTTGCGCGAGGTGCTGGACGGCAATGATGCCGCCGCGATCGAAATCGCCAGCAACCGGGTAAGCCATAGCGCCGCCGCCGTGCGCGCCATCGGTGCCTGGCGTTCCGAACCCCAGACCGTCGCCCGACTGAGCGCGATGCTCCCCCTGATCGACAGCGCGCGGATACGGGTCAACCTGCTCGCCGACCATGCGAATCAGCGGCTGGCTATGCTCGCCGCCCACGGCGCCCGCAACGCGCCGCTGACCTACAGCCGCTAAAAACCATTTTCTGCTGCACCCGAAAACGGCGCCAATCGGCGCCGTTTTTCGTTTGGGGGATGTTCGCGCTCCAACGGTCCTCCCCTGCAGGGGAGTGTGAATCGCATATGACTTTTCGTAATCCCTACAACGTCATCCTGAATTTATTTCAGGATCCATCGTGCCCCAAAAGCCGCCGCTGGGGACGAGAAATGGATGCTGAGCCGAAGGCCAGCGCAGCTAAACAAGTTCAGCATGACGATGAAGCGAGGGCAATTCCATCTGCGATGGCGCTACTCACGAGTAGAGGATTGTGCGGTTCACCGCTCCCCCGGTGCCTCGTAGTTCCCCCTCCCTCGGCACCCGCACAATCAGAGAAAATCAAATAGTTGCGTCGGCGTTAACCAAATCTTGGCATAAGCCTTGCTCTAATGCTCCCCAGAACCAGTGGGGACAATGAACCAATGTCGGCTTTGCCAGACATTACAGCAACGGGGATTTCGACAGGCAATCGCGTCACGAACGCGATCGCCATGGCGAGCCGCCGTACCGGCGTCGATTTCGCCTATCTGCTGGGGCAGGCGAAAATCGAATCCAGCATGAACCCCACCGCCCGCGCCACGACATCGTCCGCGACCGGCCTCTATCAGTTCATCGACCAGAGCTGGCTGGCCGTCATCGACCAGCATGGCAGCGAATATGGGCTGGGCTGGGCGTCCGATGCGATCAGCCAGGGCAGCAATGGCCGCTATTATGTGTCGGACCCGGAATTGCGCCAGCAGATACTGGACCTGCGCAAACATCCCGAAACCGCATCGGTGATGGCGGCCGAACATGCCGCCGATAACAAGGCTTTCCTTGAAAAGCGCCTTGGCCGCGAAGCCGAGCCGGTCGATCTCTACCTCGCCCATTTTCTGGGTGTTGGCGGCGCCAGCAAATTCCTGTCGGTCCATGACCGCGCGCCCGATGCCACCGCGGCCTCGCTCTTCCCGTCTGCTGCGCGCGCCAACCGCTCGATCTTTTACGATCGTGCTGGCAACGCCCGCAGCTTCGCCGACATTCGCGATCGCTTCGCGTCGAAATTGCAGAAGGGCGTCGATAGCCTGGGCGGCGACGTCCAATATGCCGACGCATCGCTCCCCAGCGGCGTAAAAACGGTCCAGCCCGCCGACTATGTGCGGATCGAAACCCAGCGCCTTAGCGAACAGGTCGATGTCGGCATCCGGCCCCAGCCGCAGACCGCACGTCTCGCCTATCTCATGCTCGCCACCCTCGGAAGGTAACGGCTCCTCATGACTCCCAACCAAATCAAAGCGAAGATCTGGATGAGCGCCGCCAAGGGGGCGGTGCTGCCCTTCGCGACGCTGATGGTCGTGCTGTTCATGATGGTGCCGGTCCCGGCGATCATGCTCGACATCGGGTTCATCACCAACATCATGATTTCGCTCGCCGTGCTGATGGTCGCATTGAACGCCGCCAAGCCGCTCGATTTCTCCGCCTTCCCGACCGTCCTGCTGTTCGCGACCCTGCTGCGCCTCGCGCTCAACGTCGCCTCCACCCGCGTCGTGCTGGTGCAGGGGCATGAAGGCTCCGATTCGGCGGGTCAGGTGATCGAGGCGTTCGGCCATTTCCTGATCGGCGGCGATTATGTCGTCGGCATCTTCGTGTTCGCCATCCTGATGATCATCAACCTGGTCGTCATCACCAAGGGTGCAGGCCGCGTGTCGGAAGTCAGCGCCCGCTTCACCCTGGACGCCTTGCCCGGCAAGCAGATGGCGATCGATGCCGATCTGAACGCGGGCCTGATGACGCCCGAAGAAGCCAAGCTGCGCCGCGCCGAAGTCGCGACCGAAGCGGATTTCTACGGCTCGATGGACGGTGCCAGCAAATTCGTGAAGGGTGACGCGGTTGCGGGCATCCTGATCCTGGTCATCAACATCATCGGCGGCATCATCCTTGGCGTCGTCAGCCATGGCCTGACCATGAGCCAGGCGGCGGAAACCTATATTCTTCTGGCCATCGGCGACGCGCTGGTGGCGCAGGTGCCAGCGCTGCTGCTCTCCATCGCAGCGGCCTCCATCGTCACCCGCGTCAAGAGCGAGGATGATCTGTCCGGCCAGATTGCGGGGCAATTCGGGTCGGCCCGCGCCTGGGTGCCGGTCGCGGCAATCCTGACCTTCATGGGCGTGCTGCCCGGTATGCCGCATCTGATCGTGCTGCCTGCTGCTGCCATATCCTGGCTCATCGCCTGGAACCTGCGCAAGGCGAGCAAGGCGAAGGCCGCGCTGCCCGAACCGGTCGCACCGCCCGCCAACCCCGCGCTGATCGAATGGGGCGATGTGTCGGACGGCGCGCTGCTCGGCCTGGAAATCGGCTATGGCCTGATCGGGCTGGTCGACGAACGCAAGGGCGCGCCTTTGATGGCGCGGATCACCGGCATCCGTCGCCAGCTGTCCAAGGAACTGGGCTTCGTCGTGCCGATGGTTCGCGTGAAGGACAATCTGGCGCTCGAACCCAATCAATATCGCATCACCATTGCCGGCGTTGTCGTCGGCGAAGATGAAATCTGGCCCGAAGATCTGCTCGCGCTCGACAGCGGCGCGCTGGAAGGCACGGTCGCTGGTCGCGCCGCGAAAGACCCGACCTTCGGGCTGGACGCGGTCTGGATTACGCAGGCCAAGCGCAGCGAAGCCGTGGTCGCAGGCTATACGGTGGTCGATCCGCCGACGGTCGTGGCAACGCATCTCAACCAGCTGATCGCCATGAACGCCGCCGAAATGTTCGGCCTCGATGAAGCGCGCAAACTGCTCGACAATCTGAAGGACGTCGCCCCCCAGCTGGTCGATGGCCTGACCCCCGGCACGCTCAGCCTCACGCAGATCAGCGCGCTCTGCCGCGCGCTGCTGTCCGAAGGCATTGCGCTCAAGGAATTCCGCCGCATCTGCGAAGCCATGGTCGACGCCGCGCGGCCCGACATGAGCCACGAACAACTGGTCGAAGCGGTCCGCCAGCGCATCGGCGCGCTCATCATTCAGGGGCTGGTGCCGGTCAAGATGCCGCTGCCGGTCATCACGCTCGACGGCGATCTGGAAGCCTTGCTGGCGCAGGCCATGCGGGTTGCGGGCGACGCGCGCCACCCGATCGAACCCGCGCTCGCCAACCGCATCGTCGAAGCGGTGGTGCAGGCTGCCCGGCCCTTGCTGGGTCAGGCGCGCAATTTCGCCATCGTCACCTCGCCGGTCGCGCGCCGGGCGATGGCGCGGCTGTTCAAGCCGCATCTGCCCGAAACACCGGTCCTGTCCTTTCTGGAAATACCGGACGGCAAGGGCGTGGAGGTGGCCGCCGTCGTCGGAGGCGAACAACGCCCCACGCCGCGCCACGATCCAGCGCCGCGTCATGATCCCATGATGCAGCGCGAACGGGTCGCTTGAGGAGAGGCTGACCGATGTACATGAACAAGATCACGTCCGGCGCCCATACCTATGCCAGGCCGGGGGACAACAGCCCGGAACGGCTGGCGCGCCAATATATGCCGCTGGTGCGCAAGATCGCCTGGCACGTCCATGGCCGCGTTTCCACCGCGATTGAGGTCGAGGATCTGCTCCAGATCGGCATGGTCGCACTGGTCGAGGCCGCCAACAGTTTCGAGGATCGCGGGCTTGGCTTTGCCGCCTATGCGCAACTGCGCGTGCGCGGCGCGATGATCGACCATCTGCGGCGGCAGGCAACGATCTGCCGCTCCGCCATGGCCAGGCGCAAGGATCTGGCCAAGGTCCGCAACCGGCTGGAACAGCAGCTGGGCCGCCTGCCGACCGAAGCGGAAATGTCCGCCGACATGGGGCTGGACCCGTCCGATTATCGCGAACTCGCTGACAGTGTGGAGATGGTCCAGCATACCAGCATGGACGAAGTCTATTCCGACCAGTCGATGTGGTTCGCCGATGTGGAGGACCGCGCCGACGACATATTGGAACGCGAATCGCTAAAGGCCGCGATCGCGAACGGCATCAGCGAATTGCCGGAGCGTGAGGCGCTGGTGCTGCAACTCTATTTCGTCGAGGAACTCAATCTGGAGGAAATCGGCCACACGCTGGACATTGGCGCGGCACGGGTTTGCCAGATCAAGAAAGCTGCGCTCGACCGCCTGCGCGAAAAACTGCGCGACTGGGATTAACGCCCAACACTACCTCCGTTCGCCCTGAGCCTGTCGAAGGGGCGTCCTTCTTGCGAAGAAGAACAAGGCTTCGACAAGCTCAGCCCGAACGGCTTTGGCTGTAGCCCGCCTCACTCATCATTCGCAGCAAACGGCCCCATCCGCCGCTCATCGCCACTCGGCCAGCGAAAGCGCAGCGGGCGATAGCTTTGCGTGCGCCACCACGGATCGGCGACAACGAACAGTCCGCTCTGCTCCGCCCGCCGCCCCAGATCCTTGCGCGCGGTCAGCGCCGCCAGCACAGGGGCCAGCAGCAATCCCGCCACCACCGGCGTGATCCAGCCCAGCCCACCGGCCTGCACGGCCATCGCGGTCAGGCCGATCCCCAGCAAAATATGCCATTTGAACAGCCAGATGGCGCTGCCCAGTCCCATGCCGTCGCGGTCGCGGGTCTGCCCGTTCCAGTTGCTCTTGCGCCCCATCAAGATACCGAACAGATTAATCGTCTGGGTCAGCATCGCCACCGGTGCCATCAGGATCGACAGCGCAATATCGGCAAACACCCCGCGCGTCATCCGCGCCGCGCCGCCAAAGCCGATCCGCCGCGCCGGATCGATCAGCGCCCATATCATCGCCAGCAGCTTGGGACCAAACAGCAAGGTCGCGGTCACCGCCAGCAACCCGCCCGACGGCAGCACCGCGCTTGGCGGCCACACGCCCGCCAGCGCCCCGCCCAGCACGACCAGCATCAGCGCGAGCCAGAGCGGCGACGTGCAATAGGCCGACGCCCCGACCAGCAGCTGGAAGCGGCTGACCGGATGCAGCCCGGCAATCTTGATGAACAAGGGCACATGCTGAATATTGCCCTGACACCAGCGCCGGTCGCGGGTGAAGAGGTCGGGCATGGCGGGCGGAAATTCCTCGAAACTATCCTCGGCGCTCACCATATGCACGTCCCAGCCGCGCCGCCGCAGCAGCGCCGCCTCGATCATGTCATGGCTCATGATATGCCCGCCAAAGGGCGCGCGTCCGGGCAATTCGGGTAGGCCGCAACTCTGTGCAAAGGCCTTGACCCGCACGATCGCATTATGCCCCCAGAACATGCCTTCGGAGCCTGCCCACCAGATCATCCCCGCAGCCGAAATCGGCCCGAACAGCCGGCTGGCAAATTGCTGCCAGCGCGCGAACAATGTGGCCGCACCCACCACGGTGGGGACGGTCTGGATCAATCCGACCTGCGGATGCCGCTCCATATCGGCGGCCAGCCGCGCCATCGTCTGGCCGCTCATCACGCTGTCCGCGTCCAGCACGACCATATAGTCATAACCGCTGCCAAAACGCTCGACCCATTCGGCGATATTGCCCGGCTTGCGCCCGATATTCAGCGCGCGACGGCGATAATGAACCGGGCGAGAGAAAGACTCGCGCATTTCCAGATAGGCGCGCCGCTCCGTCTCGCCATTGTCGGCATTGGAATCGGACAGGATGAAAAACTCGAACCGCTCGCCCCCCATCACCTGCGCCAGCGATCGTTCCATGATCGATAGCCGACCCAGCACGCCCAGAAAATCCTCGTTACAGACGGGCAGCAAAATCGCAGTCTTGCCCGCCAGCGCTGTCGCGGGGGTCAAAGCATGGGGCGTGACGGCGCGACCCTTGCCCACGGTCAGCAGCAGGAAACCGATCAACGCCGTGGCAAAACCGAAAGCGATCCAGGCGAAGAGCGGGATGAACAGCGCCAGATAGACGCCCTCCCACGCTGAAATCCCGTCCAGCCCGATCGACCGGCGCATCTCATGCGCGGCCATGGCGGCGGGCAGCAGCGCCAGCAGCACGACCAGCAGGCGGCGCGCCCACAGGTCGATATTGAACCGCCGCCGCGCGATCATCGGCGGACGCCCGCCAAAATCCTGCACCGGCATGGCGATCGGCGTTTCCGCCGGAAGCTGCTCAAATGCCCGTGGCAAGGGCTTGTCTCCGGTGACGGCATCCACCGTCAGCACGTCTCCCGTCACATTCATTCCAGACCTGATTGTGATTGACCCACGGGACAGAACCGCTCGTTACGCTGGCGGTTCCCTTCATCCCATAATCGGATAATGCACATATTCGCTCAAAAGGCGACCATCGCCGCGCAATTGCATCCGAACCTCCGCCGGAACGCCCGATTTCGCCTCCAGGTCGATGACCGCGCGGAACAGGCCCGCCTGCCCCAGCACCGGATAGCCCGCCGCCTTGATCAGCGCGCCTCCGCTCATGTCCGTCCAGACGTCCGGCCGCACCCCCTGCGGCACGCCCGCAAAATCGACCACCAGCCGCTGCGCATCGGGCCGATCGCCGCGCCCGCGCCACATATTGGCGACGGTCGCAAGGGCAGTCCCGGCCGGATTTTGCGCCGCCGACCAGTCGAGCCGATAGGCCATGTCGACCCGCCGCCCCGGCACCGGCGCGGCATCCGGCGTCCAATAGGCCGCGACATTGTCGGTATATTCGCTGTCGGTCGGAAAGCTGTAGAGTCGCACCTGTCCCGCGCCCAGCGGTCGGGCAGGGGTCGCCCAGAGCGAAGGCCGCCGGTCGTAAAAGACGCCATCATCCTGATAATGGGCAAAATTCCGGTCCCGCTGGAGCAGGCCAAAGCCTTTGGGGTCGCGCTCGGCAAAGGCGCTGACCTGCGGCACGGCGGGGTTGACCAGCGGCCGGGCATGGACAGTGCCGTCATGGCTGGCGATCGACAGCATGTCGCTGTCATGGATTTCCGGCCGCCAGTCGGTCCCCTGCCGCCGGTTCGCCTGATCATACCAGAACATGCTGGTCATCGGCATCAGCCCCAGTTCGGGGATCGCCCGGCGGGGGAACAGCGCGGCGGTCACATCCTGCCGCACGCCATCGGCCCCAAGGCTGCTGACGAAGCGGAACGCCCCGGTAATCGACGCGCCATCCAGCAGCGCATGGATGGTGATGCTGCTGGTGCCAGTCCGCTCCAGCCAGAAATGGGTGAAGCGGGGAAACTCCTCCTTGCCCTGTATGCTCGTATTGATCGCGATCGCGCGGGCCGACAGGCCGAACTGCTTTTGCGGGCTGGGCGCACGGAAATAGCTGGCCCCCAGAAAGGACAGCCAGTCGCCGTCGCGCGCGGCGTTCATGATGCGGAACCCGGCAAAGCCCGCGTCGGGGGGCAGCCGCTTGACCGGATTGCCGTCCGGCGCGTCGAACATGGCCGGATCATAGCGCAGCGGCGTGGCGCGGCCCTTTTCGACCAGCGCGATCTGCACGGGTTGCGCCGCGGTCCGGCTGAGCGGGAACAGCCGCACCCCGGTATCGCCGGGCAAATCGCCCCAGATGGTGCGATCATCGGCAAAGCGCGCCTGATGCAGCGCATCATAATCGATCGCCTGCGCGCCGGGATGCAGCGGCGTCTCGGCAAAGGGCGCGCGCGCCTGTCGTTGCGCCCGCGCCACCAGCCGCTCCCAGGAGAAAGTCTCACTGGCTGCCTGCGCCATCAGTCTGCGGGGAAGGATCAGCGCTGCGCCGGTGGCGGCGATCATCGCGCGCCGGTTGATCATGGTCATGCCCGCCATCATGGGTTGCGGGCCATCCAAAGCCAAGGCCTCTATCCTGCCAAACGCGACGAAACCCCCGTCCGGGGGGACGAGGGCTTCGCATATGCTGGTCGTTAGATCGAAGATGTGACCCCCGGCACGGTGGGGACTGTTGATGTGCCGGGGGTTACGTTGGGCGGCTGTCCGGTGACCAGGACCTCAGCCGACCAATGGGGTAACCTGAATTAGCCGATCAGCTTCAGCACGCCCTGCTGGCTCTGGTTGGCCTGTGCCAGCATCGCGGTCGAAGCCTGGCTCAGGATCTGCGACTTGGCGAGCGAGGTCGTTTCCGACGAGAAGTCGGCGTCTTCGATCCGGCTGCGGGCGTCGGTCAGGTTGGTGATGTTGTTGGTCAGGTTGTTGACGGTCGATTCCAGGCGGTTCTGACCGGCACCCAGTGCAGCGCGGGTCGTGCCCACGGCGGCCAGAGCATCGTCCACATCGTCCAGCGCGGTGGTGGCACCGGCAGCAGTGCCGATGTCCGAAGCGGAAGCGGCCGAAACGTCCAGGCCAGTGATGACCAGGTCGACCTGGTCGGCGGAGCCGGCACCGGTCTGGATTGCGATCGTCACGTCGGCTGCGCCGAATACGTTGGTGCCGTTGAACTTGGTGTTGGCGATCACGTCGTCAATCTGCGCACCCAGTTCGGCAACTTCCGCCTGCATGTTTGCGCGGTCGTCGTCGGTGTAGGTGCCGCTGGCGCTCTGGACCGCCAGTTCGCGGATGCGCTGCAGCATGTTGGTGACTTCGCCGAGCGCGCCTTCCGCCGTCTGGGCCAGCGAGATGCCGTCATTGGCGTTGCGGACCGCCTGGGTCATGCCGCGGATCTGCGAGGTCATGCTCGAAGCAATGGCGAGGCCGGCGGCGTCGTCCTTGGCGCTGTTGATGCGCTTGCCGGTCGACAGGCGTTCCATTGCGGTGCTCAGCGACTTGCTGGCCATCGTGGAAGCGTTGGCGGAGCGCAGAGCGGCGGTGTTGGTTCCGATAACAGTCATGGTGTTTCCCTTTCCGTGTCAATCAGGTCGCTGCCATCCGTTAGAGCGCTTGCGGCCTCGAAAGGGGATAACGGCGGGGGGCGAGCGGCTTTTAGGGGCCATGTCGATTTTTATGCATTTTTCGTGTTTTGCCCGTCGCTTAACGGCCCTCTACGCGCGCACATAGTATATTAAGTGCACTTGCCCGGTTGCCGCGGCGGAAAATAATTGCCGGTCGGCGGCAATGGTTAGCGGCAATTAACCAATTGCTAACCATGGTGGCGCACATTGGGACCATCGAAGAAGGCCAGGGCGTACGGGGGTACAAGCTGGCCAGCCATTTGGGGACCAAGTCATGTCATCGCTCGATATGAGCCGAGATGTTTGTGCGCTCGTTCCAGGGTTGCAGCATTGGCTGGAAAATGCCCTGTTCGCCGTCCGGGTCGTGGACGCCGCCGCGCCGCGTGAACGCGACAGCCGCCGCGTGCTGCTGGCGACCGAAATCGGCCATGCCACCCATCGCGACATCCTCATCAACCTTGTCGACGGCGCGCCCTCGCTGGTGACCGCCGCCAATGGCCTTCCCGCCCGCGTCGCCTTCGGCCTTGAGGATATGGGCTTTGCCTTCGCCCTCATCGCCGAACTGGCCCGTCCCGCCGCCATCCCCGCCGTGGGCGACAGCGCCAGCGCCCGGCTGATGACGCTCGCTGGCCGGGTCGCGCGCAGCGAAGCCACTGTCCTCATTCAGGGTGACACCGGCACCGGCAAGGAAGGCATGGCGCGCTTCCTCCACACCCAGTCGGGCCGCACGTCGGGCGACTTCATCGCCGTCAATTGCGCCGCCCTGCCTGAAACCATGATGGAAGCGATGCTGTTTGGCCATCGCAAGGGCAGCTTCACCGGCGCGGCCAATGCGTCCGAAGGACTGTTCCTGGCCGCAGACGGCGGCACGCTCTTCCTCGACGAAATCGCCGAACTGCCGATCGCGCTTCAGGCCAAGCTGCTGCGCGCGCTTCAGGAAGGCGAAGTCCTCCCCGTCGGCGCGACCCATGCCGTGCCGGTCAATGTTCGCGTCATCGCCGCCTGCAACCGCGATCTGGCGACCGAATGTGCCGCCGGTCGGTTCCGCGAGGATCTCTACTGGCGCCTCAATGTCATGCCGCTCGACCTGCGCCCGCTGGCCGAGCGTCCCGGCGACATCGCTGCGATCGCCGCCGCCATGCTGCTGCGCCTGTCGGATATGGGCAAGGACGGCTTTGTCTGGCCGACTGCCGCAGCGCTCGACAAGCTTGTCGCCCACGCCTGGCCGGGCAATGCCCGCGAACTCGGCAACGTCCTCCAGCGCGCGCTGGTGCTGCGCGACGGCGATCGGATCGACGCGCATGATCTGCATCTGGCGGGCGCGCCCCGGCAGCAGGGTTTGCGCATCGTGTCGCCCGAACCGGCTGAACCGATCCGCCTGCGCGACGTCGCTCATCACAGCAAATTGGAAGCGATCCGCACCGCGCTGCGCGAAACCGACGGCCACCGTGCCGCCGCCGCGCGCAAGCTGGGCATCTCTGAACGCACGCTGCGCTATCGGCTCGCCGAAATGCGCGAGCTGGCCGCGGCTTGACGGGAGGATAGGGCATGACCGGCATTTCCCCGACAGACAATGTGATGGCGATCCGCAACGCCATCCTGCAAAAAAACGCCGCCCTGCGCGACGTCGCCTCGACCGGATCGGTCGGCGGCGCGAACGCCCCAAACGGTACTGCGCCCGGCACCGCGCCCGGTGGCTTTACCGAAGCGCTCAACAATGCGCTGCAACAGGTCAACGGCCTGCAAGGGAAGGCCGGTGAGGCAGCCGCCGCGTTCGAGCGGGGCGAAACCACCGACATCGCCGCCGTCATGCTCGCCAAGCAGCAGGCGTCGGTCAGCTTCGAAGCGACCCTTCAGGTCCGCAACAAACTTCTGTCCGCCTACAAGGACATTATGAGCATGCCGGTCTAAACAATGGAAAACGCACTCAGCACCAATGTCGGCGCATCGACGCCCGCTCTCAGCCCCGCTCCCGCCTTTGGCGGGGGAGCCAAGGGGATTGATGCCATCAAGGCGCGGCTGACCGGCTTCATGAAACAGCCCGCCGTGGCGAAGAGCCTGCCGCTGCTCGGCCTGCTCGGCGTCCTTGCGGTCGCTGGCCTCGCCTGGATGGCGCTGCGCGAACCGCCGCAGCGTGACCTGTTCCGTGGCCTGCCCGATACCGACAAGTCGGCGGTCGCGCAGATCCTCGACCAGAACGGCATCCCCTATGATTTCGACAATAGCGGCGCGATGACCGTGGGGGAGGGCGATTATTTCAAGGCGAAGATGATGCTCGCCGCGCAAGGCCTGCCCAAGAGCGCGCCCGACGGCAACAGCATGATCGACAGCCTGCCCATGGGCGCCAGCCGCGCCGTGGAAGGGGAAAAGCTGCGCTCCGCCCGCGAAATGGACCTCGCCCGCACGATCGAGGCGATCGACAGCGTCGAAAGCGCCAAGGTCCACCTCGCCGTCGAGCCGCCCAGCGTGTTCCTGCGCGATCGCGCCAAGCCCACCGCGTCGGTCATGCTGCGCCTCGCCAATGGCCGCACCCTTACCGATGCGCAGGTCAGCGCGATCGTCCATCTCGTCGCCTCGTCGGTTGCCGACCTGTCGCCCGACCAGATTTCGCTGGTCGACCAGAATGGCCGCCTCCTCAGCAAGAATGACAGCGACTCCGGTGACGACCGTCAGCTCACGATCCAGAACCGGATCGAGGACCGCTATCGCCAGTCGGTCGTCGCGCTGCTCACCCCGATCCTGGGCGCCAACAACTTTTCCACCGAAGTCCATGCCGAACTCAATTTTGCCGAGCGGCAGGCGACCCGCGAAACCTATCCGCAGGACGAAGCCCGGCTGCGCACCGAACAGGGCACCTGGGCCTCCGACCCGCGGGGTCAGGGCGCTGGCGAAGCATCGGGCATCCCCGGCGCGCTTTCCAATCAGGCACCCGTCAACCCGACCGTGACCCAGACCAATCCCAATGGTCAGGCCGTCCAGCAGGGTCAGACCGCCGCCGCGCAAACCCCTGGCACCCCGCCCAACCCGCTGCTCAAGACCGAAGAGACGTTCAACCGCAGCTTTGAACTGGGCCGTGAAGTGTCCGTAACCAAGGATGCCATCGGCACCGTCAAGCGCCTCTCGGTCGCCGTCGCGCTGGACAATGCCCCCGATGGCAAGGCGCGCACGCCCCAGGAAATTGCCGCGCTCGAAGCCTTGGTGAAGGGCGCGATCGGCTTCGACCAGGCCCGTGGCGACGTTGTGGCGCTCTCCTCGCGCAGCTTCCTCAAGACGCAAGAAGTAAAGCCCCTCTGGTATGAGGCTGAATGGGTCTCGCCGCTGGTCCGCAATGTCTCCGCCCTGCTCGTCGCCCTGCTCGTCATCTTCGGCATCGGACGCCCGCTCTTGAAGCGCCGCGCCGCAGCGCAGGAGGCGGTCGCCGCCGACACGGCCCAGAACGGCCAGCGCATCGGTCGCGAAATTTCGGGCGAACTGACCAAACAGGCGGTCGAGGCACCCGATCCCAGCCGCCCCATCACGCTCGACATGATCTCCTCCACCTATGACTATGCCCAGCGCGCCGACCTCATTCGCAACTTTGTGAAGCAGGACCCTGATCGCGCTGCCCTGGTCGTCCGCGACCTCCTGAAGGAGGGGAAGAAGGAAAATGCCTGAGATCGTTCCCGGTCGGCCAGAGGCGCTCAAGGGCAGCGCCGCCGCCGCCGTCCTGCTGATGCTGTTCGATGAGGATGAGGCCGCGCAGATCCTGGCGCGTCTGGAACCTGAAGAAGTGCGCCAGCTGGGCTATGCCATGTATGACGTCGCCGATGTCGATCCCGAAGAGGTGAACGAGGCGCTCGACCATTTCGTGACCAAGGCGAAGAAACGCACCACCATCGGCTATGGCGCGACCCGCCATATTCGCGGCGCGATGACCAAGGCCTTGGGCGAGGAACGGGCCGAAACCATCCTCGCGCGCATCACCCCGCCGACCCGCTCCACCCAGCTGGAAATGCTCAAATGGATGGACGCCAAGGAAATCGCGGCGCTGATCGAGGCGGAGCATCCGCAGATCATGGCAATCGTGCTGGCGCATCTGGAGGCGCCGATTGCCGCCGACGTGCTGCAATTGCTGCCGGTCGAATATCAGGAAGAAATTGTCTATCGCATCGCGACGCTCGGCCCCGTGTCGAACGAGGCGCTCGACGATCTGGAACAATTGCTGCTGCGCGGCCCGGCCAAGAAGCAGGGCGCAGCATCCCAGCGTGGCGGCACGATCGAGGCCGCTGCGATCATGAACAATGTCCGCAAGGATAATGAGCAGCGGATCATGAAGGCGGTGGCCAAGCGCGACAAGATGATCGCCCAGACCATCGAGGAAGAGATGTTCGTGTTCGATAATCTGATCGACATGGACGACAAGAATCTCGGCACGCTGATGCGCACCGTCGATAGCGCCGTGCTGGTCGTCGCCTTGAAGGGCGTCAATGACCTGCTCAAGGGCAAGATCTTCAGCTGCATGTCCGCCCGCGCGGCGCAGTCGATCGCCGACGAGATTGAGGAACGCGGCCCGATCCGCCTCGCTGAAGTGATCGACGCACAGAAACTCATCATCGCCACCGCGCGCCGCATGGCCGACGCCGGCACCATCATGCTGGGTGGCAAGGGGAATGACTTTGTCTAAAATCTGGGGTGCAGAAGCGGTGCAGGATGTCGCGCCGGTCTCGATGACGGGCGTGCGGCAGGTCGAAAGTGGCGGCTTTCGCAGCCTCTACACCTCGATCCCCGGCCAGCACACCGCGACGATGCGCCATGGCGTCATCGAGATGGAGGCAGAGGCCGATCCGATGGAGGAGGCCCGGATGGAAGCCTTCACCATGGGTTTCGACGAAGGCTGCCGCATCACCGCCCAGACCCATGCCGACGCGACCGACGCGCAGACCCGCCTCATCGAGGCGCTGGAAATGCTCAGCCCCGCGCCCAGCGGCATGTTGTCCACCATGCTCTCCGCCACGGTCGTCCGTCTGGTCGAACAGATTGTCGGCGAAGTGGAGATCGACATTGAACGGCTGGTGCAGCGCTGCGACACGGTCGCGGCCTTTATCGAGGATAATGAGGGCAAGAGCGCCCTGCATCTCCATCCCGACGACATCGCCCTGCTGGATGGCGAGACGATCGGCGTCAAACTGGTCGCGGACAAGGCGATGCACCGCGGCTGCGTGCGGCTCGAAACCGCTGATGGCTGGGTCGAGGATGGCCCGGACGTTCGCCTCGCCCGCCTGCGCGCGCTGATGGACGATATGGAGGGCAAGCCTTGATCCGCGCTGCGCTGGCCCAGGCCGAAACCCTGTTCGATCATCTCCAGGTCCAGAACCGCACCCCCCGCCGGGTTGGCCGTCTGGTCAGCCATGACGCGGGTATGCTCGAAGTCACCGGCTTCCGCCGTCCGATCGGCTCTGGCGCGCGCGTCATGGCCAGCGACGGGTCGATCTGCCGTGCCGAAGTCGTCGGCTTTCGCGGCGACCGCACCCTGCTGGTGCCACTGGATGCAGACGCACCGCTGGAAAATGGCATCCGGGTCGAACCGGACAGTCAGGCGAACATGGTGCAGGTCGGCGAAGGGCTGATCGGCCGCGTGGTCGATGCCATGGGCCAGCCCTTGGATCGCAAGGGACCGATCATCGCAGGCGGCGTCTGGCCGCTGAATGGCGTCAAGGGCAATGTCCTTGACCGGGGCCGGGTCACCGAACCCTTCGACCTTGGCGTCCGCGCCGTCAATGCGCTGCTCACTGCCGGGCGCGGCCAGCGCATCGCCATCATCGCCGGGTCGGGCGTCGGTAAATCCGTGCTGATGGGCCAGATGATCGCCGGGGCCGAAGCCGATGTGGTCGTCGTCGGCCTGATCGGCGAGCGAGGCCGCGAAGTCAGCGATTTCCTCGAAACCAAACTCAAGCACATGATGCACAAGAGCATCGTCGTTGCCGTCCCTGCCGATCATCCCCCGGTGCTGCGCCTGCGCGCCGCCGCGCGCGCCACCGCCATCGCTGAATATTTCCGCGCTCGTGGCAAGAAGGTGCTGTTGCTGATCGACAGCCTGACCCGCTGCGCCCATGCCCAGCGCGAAATCGGCCTGGCCCTTGGCGAACCCCCGGCGATGAAGGGCTATCCGCCCTCCGCCCTCGCACTCATCCCCCGGCTGGTCGAACGGGCAGGGGTGGACGCCCGCACCGGCGGATCGATCACTGCGCTCTACACCGTGCTGGCCGATGGCGACGATACCGACGATCCAATTGTCGACGCGGCCCGCGCCATTGTCGACGGCCATTTCGTCCTCTCGCGCCATCTGTCGGAACAGGCGATCTTCCCCGCCATCGACATCGGCAAGTCCCTGTCGCGCGTCATGGCCGACGTCGTGCCTGACGAACATCGCATGGCGGCGGCCAATTATCGCCGCCTCTGGGCCGCCTATGAGGAAAATCGCGATCTCATCCTGATGGGCGCCTATCGCCCCGGCAATGATCCGGTGATCGACGAAGCCGTCCAGCGCCGTCAGGAAATCCTCGACTTCATCCGGCAGGACCAGAAAAGCCGCATCGACCTCGACACCAGCGCCGCCGCCCTCGTCGCGAGCTTTGGCGCATGAAAAGTCTTGTCTCCCGCCGCCAGCGCGTGCTGCGCGTGCGCCACGTCCAGCACGCCATGGCCGTCGCCGAAACCGCGCGCGCCCGTGATGAGGCCGATGGGCTTGCCCGCAATATCGATCGCCTGAACAAGGTGCGCAGCGAATTGTTTGAGACCGAAGGGGCCGCCACTGGCGCGTCTTTCGCGGCGATGCAGGAACTCGCCACCCGGCTGGAACAGGCCGGACGACAGTTGGACGGCGCCCTTTATGATGCCCGGCGCAAGGTGGAAGCCAAAGAAGGCATGACTCTTGCAGCGAACCGCGAGAAGGAAATCGCCACCCGCCTCAAGGACCGCGCCCGCGCGACCCTGGAGGAATGGCGCGAAAACAAGCTGGCAGCGCTGCCGCGCTATCGCCGGATGCAGCGGAACGGGGAAGCCTGACATGAACATGATCGCCAGCCTCAAGGCGCTTCTCTTCGCCGCCACGCCGCTGGGCACCGGCAAGGCTGCGCCTGCCGCGACGCCAGACGGCGCGCCCGACTTTGCCGCCCTGATGAACGCGGCCACTGTTGCGCCGGTGGCGATGCCGGTTGCGACAACCGCATCCCCCGTCGTTGCCAGCGACACGACAATCGACCTCCCGATGCCGGTGGCGCAAAGCCTGCCGTCCGCTCTCGCACAGGACGCACCGGGCGATGCCCCGATGCCATTACCCGTGGCGATGCCGGCCGCGATCCCTAATGCCGCACCTGATCTGATCGACCATGCCCCGGTCGCTCATGCGCCGGTGGCCGATGCGCCTGTCCCTACGGACAGCGAAGCCCTGCCGCTTCCGGTCGCTGCGCCGTCCTTCACGCCGCCCCCAAGCGCGCCGGTCGCTGTCGCGCCGCAGCCGCTCGTGCAAAATCCGCTGCCCATCACGCTGCCCCAGGCCCAGCCTGTCGCGGAGCCAGCAAAGGAGGCCGAACCGGCCCGGAACGCTGAACAGTTCCAGCCGACCTCGCCGAACCCCGACGATCTGCCAACGCCTGACCCCATCATTGGCTCGGTCGCGCAGCTTCCCGCTACATCGCCCATCGCCTCCGCTGAAGTCGCAGCCGTACCAGCGCAGGTCGTGATGCCAACGCCGGTGCCAGCGGATCGCGATGCCGTCATATCGCCGCAGGACGCCGCTGAGCCAGCCAAGGCAGCACCCACCGCGCCGCGCGCCGAGACACCGGCACCGATGCCTGCCGCAGCCATCGCATCCGTTGCGCCGCCGCTCGCCGATCTCCCCCCGATTGTGCAGAGCCCCGACGAAGCAGCAACCTTAGTGCCAGCCCCCGACACGATCCTGCCGGTGGTGACACGGCCCGTCATTGCACCGCCCGTCACGCGCGCCGAAGCGGACCCCACATCATCGCCGCTCACCTCTGCCTCTGTCGCCCTTGAGACGGGTGTAGAGGCTCCCCCGGTCCCTCTGTCGACCTTGACCGGTGCAGCGCCCCAGCCAGCCCCCGTCGTCACGGACACGCCCTCCCAGGCTCCGACCGTCGAGACCAAACCGACACCCGGCAAACAGCCGCCCAAGGCCGACCATCATGCAACCCCGGCGCAGGTCGCGCCATCGCTGGTAGCGCCCATCGCGGCATCCGACGCGGCCCCCATGACCGACGCGGATGCGGTATCGCCCGATATCGACCCGGAGCGCCTCGACCAGCCCATGCTGCCGTCGCAGCCGCTCGCGCCCGCCATAGCGCCGACGCCCCATGTTGCACCGATGTCTGCCGCGCCCGACCAGCTATCCCCGGACGCGCCGCGCGCCTCACGGCCCACAACCACGCAGGCATCCTCCGCGCCGGTGGTCATGGCCGCACCGATCGTGGCAGCACCCATGGCAAGCCAGCCCGTCGTTGCGGATCAGCAACGCTTTGCAATGGCCGACGCGGACCCCGCGATGATCCATGCCGCGTCGCCCGGCGCGCCCGCGACCCCGATCGCGCAACCCGCCATTCTCCCTGCTGCGCCCCTGGCGACAGACGGTCAGATCGCACCACCCATCGCCCCATCACCCGACGCGACACCCGCGCCGCCCGCGACAACGCTCACGACCGTCAGCGCAACCCCGACGCCTGCCGCGCCCGACACCAGCATTGCGCCGCCCGCAGCGCCGCTCCTTGCGCAATCGCCTGACACCCGGCCTGCGTCAGCGCCGGCTGCACCCGCGCCGATACAGGCCGCCACCGCCCCGGTCGCACCGCTGCCGCTCTTAGTCTCGGTGCCCGCAACGGATGCCGCGCCAAAGCCTTCGCTGCCCGAAGCCACACCGGACGTCGCCCCCAACGCAAACGCCGCCAATATGTCCGGCTCAGTGTCGGCCAAGGCGGAAGCGCTCTCGCTGCTCCAGTTCGTGCGCCAGCATATGACCCGGCACCCAGCAACATCGCGGGTGCAGGACAGCGCCGTCCCCATCGATACGCCCGTTGCCCCGACGGTGGACATTGCGCCCAAAGCCGCTGAACCGGTCGCCCCGGCGGCTGTCACGCCAACACTGGCGACCCCGGCTGCCACTCCTGCGCTCCCCACCGTCGCCCTCTCCGCCACCCTTGGCGCGCAGGTCGTCGATATGGGCGTGTCGGGCCAGTGGATCGACGGGCTGGCCCGCGACATTGCCGGCCTGTCCGCCAATGGCGCGCAGGGCCGCTTTCAGATCAGCAGCGACCAGCTCGGCCCGATCGACGTCAATATCCGCCAAGGCGTCGACGGCGCCGCGGTCAGCCTGACCGTGTCCAGCGACATGGCCGAAGCCGCCCTGCGCCAGGACAGCGACCGGCTCCGCCTCGACGCGGGCCTGTCCGCAGTCCGCATCAGCGAGGTAAAGATCGAACGCACCCCGCAGTCGAGCGACGCTGGCCGCTCCGATCAGTCGCCCCAGCAACAGTCCGGCCAGCAGCAATCGGGCCAGCAAAACGGCCAGTCCGCCAACTGGCAAGGCGCGGGCCAGTCGCAACAGCAGGGCCGCTGGCAGCCGCGCGAAAATATCGCGCTCGCCCATAAAGCGGGTGGCGATCCGGCCGTTCTTAACCATGAGCAGGCTGGCGACACCGCCGGTGACGCTATCCGCGCGCGCTATGCGTGACCAGCGCTATCCTGGGGGATATGAACGATGAGCGACGAGCCTAAGGCCAAGAAGAAAAAGGGCGGGGGCATGAAAATGATCCTGCTGATCGTCATCGCCATGGTGATCGGCGGCGCAGGCGCGGCCGGGGGTCTCTATGCTGCCGGTTTCTTCAGCCCCAAGGATGAAGGGCCCAAGGAAGATCCCAACAAGCCCGTGCTGGTGCTGGTCGGCGAAAGCGCCGAGGAAATCGCCAAGGCTCATGCCGTCCCGCATGGCGAAGGCGCAGCGGCGGCCCATGGCGCGCATGGCAAGGGCGTGGACCTGCCCGCACCCGCAAACCCGGCGGCCTATCAGGCGACCTATTTTCAGCTCCAGACCCCCTTCACCTCGAACATGATCGACACCGACGCCTTCGCCCAGATCTCGGTCGCGGTATCGACCTATTATGACCTGCGCGTCATCGACGCGATCAAGACGCACGAAATGGCGATCCGCAGCCAGGTGCTGATGATGCTCGCCCAGCAGCCGGAAGAGACTTTGTCCACGCCGGAGGGCAAGCGGACGCTCCAGGGCAAGATCAAGGTCATTATTAACGATATATTGAAGCAAAAAACGGGTTATGGCGGCGTTGATAACGTTTATTTTACCAATTTCGTTATTCAATAGGCCTGTCTGAAAGGTCGGGAAATCCCCTGACCCGAAGGGCAGGGGACCAAGATGGACGACGTTCAGACCTACGCCTTCGGACGGGGGGAATCGCAGGCACCAATGATGCTGTCCGGGCTGGACCGGCTGGGCGAAAAGCTTGGCCGGCGCATCCGTGCATTGGTGGAGCCGATCTGCGGCGTGCGCCCGCAGGTAGAGGCGCAGGATGCACAACTGCTCGACTTTGCCGCCTGGTCGGCACAGGTGCCCGCCTTCACCAGCATTTCCATCTACCGCATGTCCCCGCTCAAGGGGCAAGTGCTGCTGCGCATGGACGCAGCGATGATTTCCACTCTGGTCGATTGTTTCTATGGCGGCATCGGCAATCGCCCCTTGCCCCCGCGCGGCGAATTTACGCCGACCGAGGACCGGCTGATCGCCCGCCTGTCTGAATCCTTCCTCGCCCGCCTGGTCGAAACCTGGGCCGACATATTGCCGCTGGACCCCGCGCTGATCATGCGCGAAACCGGGGTCGGCTTTGCCGCCTCCGCCCAGCCGGGCGACCAGATGGTGGTCCAGCGCTTCATGATCAGCATTACCCGCGATCAGCTCTGGCCGGTCGATCTTGTCTTTCCGCTCGCTGCCCTGCGCGCCGTCGAGCCGCTGATGGGCACCAAATTGCCTGCTGATGATGAGCAGAAAGACCCCGTCTGGCAGGCGCGTATCGCCCGCCGGATGCGCGACATCCGCCTGCCTGCCCGCACCGTGCTGGCCCGTCCCAACCTCTCGCTGGCCGAGCTGATGCAGCTCAAGGTCGGCGACGTCATTCCTGTGACCATCGGCCGCAGCCTGCCGCTGATCGTGGGCAACCGCATCGTCGCGCGCGGCAGCATCGGCGAACAGGATGGCCGCGCCGCTTTCCAGATTGAAAAGATTGTACAAGGACCCGACCAATGAGTGACATGAGCGAAGCCCCCCGCATGGAGCGTGGAGAAGATCCGGTCGGGCGGATGACCAATAATCACCAGTTCAAGCTGCTGGCCGACATTCCCGTGCGCATGTCGGTGGAGGTCGGATCGACCTCGCTGCGCCTGGCCGAAGTCATGGACCTGGCCGAAGGCTCCATCGTCGAGCTGGACCGGCAGGCCGACGATCTGCTCGACATCATGGTCAATGGTGCGCTGATCGCCAAGGGTGAGGTGGTGACTGTCAATGGCCGCTATGGCATCCGCATCATCGACATCGCCGCGACCGAAAACCGGCTGGCTGGGATCGAACGGCGCGGTTGATCGCACGCATCGGATTTTACGCTTGCCTTGAGGGCCGAAACTGCGGAACGCAGGGCATTAACCATAATCTGCGGGCGGCTTCATGATGGTCTGGTATTTCGTCAAATTGCTGATCCTCCTGCCGCTGGTCGGCGGCATGGCCTTTGGCGCACTGTGGCTGTGGCGCAAATATCAGCCCGGCATGATCGGCGCGCAGGGCGACCGTTCGCTCAAATTGCTCGAAGCCCTGCCGATGGGCGCGTTCGGCAAGCTCGCGGTCGTGGAGTTTGAGGGCAAGAAGATCCTCCTCTCCGTCACCCGCGGCCGCATCGAAAAGATCGCGGAAGGCGACGCCGTCCGTGTTCGCTAGAATTACACCTGTCATTCCCGCGAAGGCGGGAATCCACCTCCCAACGGCTGTGTCGTGGTGCAAGGTCGGGAGATGGATTCCCGCCTTCGCGGGAATGACATTGATGGTTATTCTGGCGCTGATCCTCACCACCCCGGCCTTCGCCCAGGCCGCACCCGCCGCGCCGGTCGACAATGGCGGCGCGCTGAGCCGCGCGATGGGGCAGATTTCGGGCGACGGTCGCTCGCTCTCGCTCTCCCTGCAAATCCTGATCCTCATGAGCCTGCTGACGGTGTTGCCGTCGCTCATCCTCATGATGACCAGCTTCACCCGCATCATCATCGTCCTGTCGCTTCTGCGGCAGGCGCTGGGCCTGCAACAGACCCCGCCCAATCAGGTGCTGCTCGGTCTCTCGCTGTTCCTCTCGCTGTTCGTGATGCGGCCCGCGATTGACGAGATCAACAAGCTGGCCTTCGATCCCTATGGCAAGGGCCAGATCACGATCGAGGAAGCGGTCGGCCGGTCGGGCAAGGTGCTGCACGGCTTCATGGCCAAGCAGACGCGCGAGAGCGATCTCAAGCTGTTCGCGGGTCTCGCCGAAGCCCCGCCCTTCCGCACCTCCGCCGACATCCCCTTCACCATCCTGCTGCCCGCCTTCGTCACCAGCGAACTCAAGACCGCCTTCCAGATCGGCTTCATGATCTTCCTGCCCTTCCTCATCATCGACCTTGTCGTCGCCTCCACGCTGATGGCGCTCGGCATGATGATGCTGTCCCCCACCATCATTTCCATGCCGTTCAAGCTCTTGTTGTTCGTGCTGGTCGATGGCTGGGCGCTGACCATGGGGAGTTTGGCCGGGTCGTTCGCGACATGAGCCGCGCCAATATCCAACCTCCGTTCGGGCTGAGCTTGTCGAAGCCTTCAGCCGAGCGGAGCGAGGCGAGGCCCGCGCCTTCGCTGCGCTCAGGCATACCCTTCGACTTCGCTCAGGGCGAACGGAAGTAGGGCATGGAAAACGCCGATTTCTTCATGGGCCTGGCCCAGCAGGCGCTCTGGATCACCGCGCTGGCCGCGGCGCCCATCCTGTTGCCCGCGCTGGTCGCGGGCCTTGTCATCGGCATGGTGCAGGCCGCGACCTCGATCAACGAACAGACATTGAGCTTCATTCCCAAGATCATCGTCGTGGGCGGGATGCTCGCCCTGTTCGGCGGATCGATCATGGTACTGATCGCCGATTTCACCCGCGAGATTTTCGAGCGGATACCGGACCTGCTCCAATGATCGCACCGGGCTTCGCCGGGGTAGAGGCCCAGTTGTGGGTCTGGCTGATCGCCATGATCCGCCCCGGCGCGGCCTTCATCGCGGCTCCTGTATTCGGCGCGCCCGCCGTGCCGCTGCAACTGCGCCTGATCCTCAGCCTCGCGCTCGGCCTTGCCGCGCTCAACACCGTCACCATTACCCTGCCGCCCGATGGCATCGCCAGTTTTGAAGGCGTGATGATGGTCGCGGGCGAAGTGCTGGCGGGCCTGGCCATGGGCTTTGCGGTGCAGATCGGTTACGCCGCCGCCTTCGTCGCGGGGGAAACGATCGGCAACGCGATGGGCCTTAATTTCGCCGCGATGATCGACCCGTCATCGGGGCAGGGGACGCAGGTGGTGGGGCAATTCCTGTCCATCCTCGCGACCTTCCTGCTGCTTGGCATGGACGGCCATCTGCTGCTCGCCGGGTTCGTCGTCAAAAGCTATCAGGCGCTTCCGCCCGGCGCGGCGATGCTGTCCAACGATGCGGTCTGGCATCTGGTCGAATTTGGCGGCGCACTGCTGGGTGCTGGTGTTACCGTCGCGCTGCCGGTCGGTTTCGCGCTGGTGCTGGTGCAGATCGTCATGGGGATGCTGGCCCGCGCAGCGCCCTCGCTCAACCTGTTTGCCGTGGGTATGCCGATGGCGATGATGGCCGGCCTTGTCCTGCTGGCGATTGCCGCGCCGATCATGGGCGAGGGGCTGACGGTCGCGCTCAAGGCAGGTCTCGACCACGCCCAGTCGATCGCGGAAGGACGCTAGGCCATGGCGGACAGTCCCGGCGGCGGCGAAAAGACCGAAAAACCGACACCCAAAAAATTGCAGGATGCCGCGAAGAAGGGCGACATCCTCCAGTCGCGCGAACTGGGTACGGCGCTGGTGGTGATGGCGGGCATCGGCTGGCTGGCGGTGGCCGGGCCGTCGATGATCGATGCTTTGTCGGACATGCTGACCCAGGCGCTGCGCTTCCGGCGCGATGACATCGTCGATTTTTCCCCTGCCGAACGCGGGATGGACCTGCTGACCGGCATCGCCCTGCCGGTGGCAGGCGTCATGCTGGCGACTTTCCTCGCCGCCATCGCCGCGCCTGCCCTGCTGGGGTCGCTCGGCTTCCGCCCCGGTGCCTTCGCCCCCAAGGCATCGAAGATGAACCCTGGCGCGGGTCTCAAAAGGATATTCGGCACTCAGGGGCTGATCGAACTGCTCAAATCGATCGCGAAGGTCGGGCTGCTCGGCAGCATCGGCGTGTGGATGATCTGGGACCGGCTGACCGCGATCATCGGCCTGGGCAAGCAGGGCATTGCGCCGGCCATGGCGGACCTTGGCAATATGTTCATCCTCACCTGTCTGCTGATGGCGGGCGGGCTGTTCCTGATCGCGGGTATCGACGTGCCCGCCCAGATCATGCAGCGCGCCAAGCGGCTCGGCATGTCCAAGCAGGAAATCAAGGATGAGCATAAGGAAAGCGAAGGCTCGCCCGAACTCAAGGGCCAGATTCGCCGCCGCCAGTTTGAAACGCTCAACGGCTCCACCCGGCAGGCCGTGGCCGAAGCCAGCGTCATCATCACCAACCCGACCCATTTCGCCGTCGCGCTGCGCTACAAGCCCGGCGTCGATGCCGCGCCGGTCGTGGTCGCGCGCGGCAGCGATGCGATCGCCGCCGCCATCCGCGAGCTGGCCGACCAGAATGGCGTGACCGTCCTGCAATATCCCGAACTTGCCCGCGCCATCTACTTCACCTCGCGCGCCGGGCAGATCGTCAATGAAGGCCTTTATATGGCGGTCGCGACCGTGCTGGCCTTCGTATTCCGGGTCGAAAACCGCATGGCGAGCGAGATGGACCGTCCGTTCATCACCGTCCCCGACGACCTGCGCTTCGACGCGGATGGCAAGAAACGATAAGGGTCGTGACAGCGAATCTGTTTTGGTGAATTAAAGTTTAGCCGCACTCGTCCGTAATCTCTTCATGGGGACGCATTATGATGGTGCGTCATGAGCGACTATGGTTCACGCAGCGAAGTATCGCCGATAGACAGGGCCGCATCGCGGGCGCTGTCCACGGTGCAGGCCGTCCCGCCTGCATCGTCGGGTCGATCGGATCGCGAAGCGCCCGGCGCGCGCACTGCCGCGCCGCAGATCGACCGTGCGTCGATCGACGAAGATGTCGCCAGCGCCGCTGAATATGCCAAGGTCCATGTCGAGATTGCCGACATATTGGCTGACCTGCGATCGGTGACCAACCCGCCCAGCGTCGAAGCGGCGGCAGGCGCGATTCAGGCGATGATGCCGGTGCCGATCATCCTGGTGCCGCTACCGCCCGCCAGTAAGGAAGCGGTCGAACATGCCGCCGTCATCGCCCGGCGCATGGTCGAACAGGCCGCCTATGCCAATGCCGCGCAAGGCACCCTCAATCGCGGCACGGTCGATCAGGTGCTGGCCTTCGCCAACTGACGGACCGCGCGACGTATCGCGCGAAAATCATTCCTAAAGGTCTTTGCGCTAGCGCCGTTCTTTCCTCTGAAAGGACGGCGCAATGGCATCGGTCAGCAGCAGTATCACCACCGCGCTCGGCATCGGATCGGGCATCGACACCAAGTCGCTCGTCACCAGCCTGGTCGCCGCCACGCGCGATCCCAAGGAAAAGGTGATCACCGATCGCCAGAGCCTGAACAGCGCGCGGATTTCCGCGCTGGCATCGGCCTCCAGCTCGCTTGATACTTTTGCCGACGCGCTGTCCACCTTGTTGTCCGGCACCGGCTATGCAGGTGTGCCTGCCTCCAACGACACCAGCATCGCATCGGTCAGCCTGCTGCCGGGCGGCGTGCCGACAGGGTTGCCCGCGCAGCTGGAAGTGCAGCAACTCGCATCCGCCCGCACCCTGGCATCGACCCCGGTGTCCGGCGCTACGGCGGCCAGCGCGGTCGGGCAGGGCGAACTGACCCTGACGGTTGGCGGCTCCACCGCCGCCATCACCATCACGGCCACCAACAACAGCTATACCGGCCTTGCCGCCGCGATCAACGCATCGGGGCTGGGTGTCACCGCATCAGTCGTCACCGACATGCAGGGGACGCGGCTGGTGATGAAGGGTGCGACCGGCGCGGCCAATGATTTCTCGCTGACTTCGGTCAGCGGCGTTGATCTTGCCGCCTTCGCCTGGAATGGCACCGACAGCGCGACCATGGTGTCAAAGGCCAGCCCGCAAAATGCGATCATCAAGCTCGACGGGGTGGAGCAGCATTATGCCAGCAACACCGTCGACACCGCGATCGCCAATCTGCGGATCGACCTTAACAAGGCCGCGCCCGGCACCACGGTCACGCTGGCGACGACCGAGCCGACCACGTCTATGCGCGACCTGATGGTCGAATTTGTCGACGCCTATAATACGCTGGTCAAGGCGCTGAACACGGCAACGGCTACGGGCGCGGACTCCGCGTCTGCGGGGGTGTTGAACGGCGATTCGTCGATCCGCGACATGCGCCGCCAGCTCTCGGCGATGACCTCCACTGCGCTGTCCGCTACCGGCACTTACAAGACGCTGTCGGACATTGGCGTCGCCACCAATCGCGACGGCACGCTGAAACTCAACACCGAGACGCTGGACAAGGCGATCGCCGCCGATCCTGCTGCGATCACGCAATTGCTCAACCCCACGGTCACTTCGGCCACCAATCCGGGGCTGGCGGGCTTGATGGACAGCGTGCGCGACAAGATTCAGAACAAGGATGGCGCACTGGTGCAGGCGCAGGCCAAATATAAGGAATTGGCCGAAACGCTGGCCGAGCAGCTGGAAAAGCTCGACACGCAAATGGCCAGCTACGAAGCGCAGCTGACCAGCGTCTATTCCAAGATGGAAACGCGGCTCACCGCGCTCAAGGCGACGCAGAGCTATCTCGATCAGCAGATTGAAATCTGGAACAACAGCGACAATTAACCGGGGACGCCAAGACGATGTTCTACAATCAGGGTTATGCAGGCAACACGGCGGCACGGCGCTATGCGGCGGTCCATTCGGGCAGCCGGACCGAAGGCGCGACCCCTCATGCGCTGGTCAAGATCTTGTTCGACGAACTGCTGATCGCGATGGATGCGGCGGCGCTGGCCGAACGCAATGGCGACCGGATGAAAGTGTCCGACAAGCAGGCGCGGGCGATGTCGATCCTCTTCGCGCTCGAATCGAGCCTCGATTTCGACAAGGGCGGCGACATTTCCGTGGGCCTGGCGCAAATCTACCGCGAAGCGCGCCGCCTGCTGCTGGTAGGGGCCAAGGAACGGTCGGCAGAACCGGTCGATCAGGCGCGCGAACTGGTCGCGGAAATCGCCGACGCCTGGAACCAGATCGGGTAGGGCTTCTTTGGGAATGTGCTGACGTACGGGCCGGTGCGGCATATAAAATGCGCTCTTTCGCGCATTTTCAAGGATACCACAGCTACCCGAATGGCCTGTGTTGCGGGGTTGCACCCCCAACATGGCGTCTGTATAGGCGATGCTCGCAAAGGGCGGCCCGGCGGGGGCCGCCTTTTTGCGTTGTATCACCAGTCCTTCGTGCAAGGACGCGCATCAAGCCCAGAAAGGGAAGGCTCATGTCGATTACGCCGCTCATGCCCGTTTACCCCCGGTGCGATGTTCGTCCGGTGCGAGGCGAGGGGTGCCATCTGATCGGCGAGCGCGGTGAGCGCTATCTCGACTTTGCCAGTGGCATTGCGGTGAACCTGCTGGGTCATGGCCATCCCAAGCTGGTGAAGGCGATCGCCGATCAGGCAGCGACCCTGATGCATGTGTCCAACCTCTACGGAATGCCGCTGGGCGAAAAATTCGCGCAGAAGCTGGTCGACACGACCTTTGCCGATACCGTGTTCTTCACCAATTCGGGCGCCGAGGCGGTGGAATGCGCGATCAAGACCGCGCGCCGCTATCATTATGTGAATGGCCAGGCGCACCGGCACAAGATCATCAGCTTCGACAACGCCTTTCACGGGCGGACGCTGGGGACGATTTCGGCCACCAGCCAGCCCAAGATGCGCGACGGGTTCGAACCGTTGCTGCCCGGCTTTACCGTGGTGCCGTTCAACGATCTGGACGCCGCGCTGGCGCAGATTGACGACAACACGGCCGGTTTCCTGCTGGAGCCGGTGCAGGGCGAAGGTGGCGTGACGCCTGCGACGCACGCATTCCTGACCGGCCTGCGCAAGGCGTGCGACGAGCATGGCCTGCTGCTGATCCTGGATGAGGTTCAGTGCGGCTATGCCCGCACCGGCACCTTCTTCGCGCATGAACAATATGGCATCACGCCCGACATCATGTCGGTGGCCAAGGGCATTGGCGCGGGCTTCCCGCTGGGTGCGTGCCTGGCGACCGAGGAAGCGGCCAAGGGCATGGTATTTGGCACCCACGGCACCACCTATGGCGGCAATCCGCTCGCCATGGCGGCGGGTCTGGCCGTGCTGGAAGAAGTCATGTCCGACGGGTTCATGGATCATGTGAAAGCGATTGGGGCGCGCCTGCGCGCGGCGCTGGAACAGCTCATTCCCAACCATGACGGCCTGTTCCAGGACGTGCGCGGCATGGGCCTGATGCTGGGCGTGAAGCTGAGCGATACGGTGGAGGCGCGCAGCTTCGTGGCGCATCTGCGCGACCATCATGGCCTGCTGACTGTGTCGGCGGGGCAGAATGTCGTCCGAATCCTGCCGCCGCTGGTGATTGACGAAAGCCATATCGCCGAATGTATCGAAAAGCTGTCCGCCGGCGCGCGCAGCTATGCGGAGGCCCAGGCGGCCTGATATCAAACTCCGTTCGCCCTGAGCGAAGTCGAAGGGTATCGCCGAGCGAAGCGAGGTGCCTTCACTTCGTTCAGGCGGGGGCTTCGACTTCGCTCAGCCTGAACGGTTAAGAGGTGGTTCTGATGACCAGACATTTCCTGAACCTGTCCGACGCAGGCGGTGACGCGATCGCCGCAATGATTGCCGACGCCATCGACCGGAAGGCCGCACGGGCCAGCTGGCCCAAGGGCCGCGTCGACACTGATGCGCCACTCGCGGGTCACACCCTGGCGATGATCTTCGAGAAAAACTCGACCCGCACCCGCGTTTCCTTCGACATGGCGATCCGCCAGTTGGGCGGCACGTCGCTGATCCTCGATGGCGCGACCAGCCAGCTGGGCCGGGGCGAGACGGTGGCGGACACCGCCCGCGTGCTGAGCCGCATGTGCGACGCGATCATGATCCGCACCGACGACCATGCCAAGATCGAGGAGATGGCCCATTACGCCACCGTCCCGGTCATCAATGGTCTGACCGATCTGTCGCATCCCTGCCAGATCGTCGCAGACCTGCTGACCGTGGTGGAACATGGGCTGGCGCTTCCCGGCAGCCAGTGGGCTTGGCTGGGTGACGGCAACAATGTCCTCCATTCGATCATCGAGGCGGCGGGCCTGTTGAAGTTCGACGTCCGCGTCGCCGTGCCGCAGGGCTATGATCCCGATCCGGCCTTCGCGGCGGCGGCGGAGGCATTGGGCGCGCGCATCACCCTGACCCGCGCTCCGATAGCGGCGGTGGCGGGCGCGGACGTCGTCGTTACCGACACCTGGATTTCGATGGGCCAGTCCCATGCGGAAGAGAAGCTGGCGGCGATGATGCCCTATCAGGTCACGCCCGCGCTGATGGTGGAAGCCAGGCCGGAAGCCAAATTCCTCCACTGCCTGCCCGCCCATCGTGGCGAGGAAGTGGTGGCAGAGGTGATCGACGGTCCCCAGTCGCTGATCTGGGACGAAGCGGAAAACCGCATCCATGGCCAGAAGTCGGTCCTGCTCTGGGCGCTTGGAAAGCTTTAGAGCCGCCCTATATTCGGGCATGACATTCCCATCCGCCCCCGGAGATTGTCCGGGGACGGATGGATCAAAAGGAACAAAGCTCCTGCCTCCCCCTATCGACCATGCCATCGGCTTCACCATCCCGTCGCGCCATGCGCGCGGGCGAATAGTGCGACTGGGTCCGGTGCTGGATCAGGTATTGGCCGCCCATGCTTACCCCCCGCCGATCGAGCGGCTGCTGGCGTCCGCGCTGGTGCTGGCCGCGCTGCTCGGCAGCACGCTCAAACAGGCGGGCGGCCAGCTGACGCTGCAGGCGCAGACCGAAAATGGTGTCGTCCGGCTGCTGGTCGCGGACTATAAAAATGGCGAGCTGCGCGGTTACGCGAAGTTCGACGCCGACCGGCTGGCCGAACTTGGTCCTGATCCCACGCTGTTCGGCCTGTTCGGCAAGGGCTATCTCGCCATCACTTTCGACCAGTCGGTCACCGGCGAACGCTATCAGGGCATCGTGCCGCTGGATGGCGAAACGCTGGCCGATGCGGCGGAGCAATATTTCTTCCAGTCCGAACAAATCCCCAGCATCATCCGCATGGGCACCCGTCATGATGCCGGGCAGGGCTGCATTGCCGGGGGCATGTTGATCCAGCATCTGCCCGAAGGCGAAGTCGGGCGGGAGCGACTGCATGTCCGCCACGATCACCCGGAATGGGAGCATGTTCAGGCCTTGGGGATCACGCTGGGCAAGGCGGAACTGACCGATGAGACGCTGCCGCTGACCGACATCGTCTGGCGCCTCTTCCATGAGGAGCCGGAAGTACGCGTCACCGAGCCGTCGCCACTGGCCAAGGGATGCCGCTGCGATATCGCCCATATTCGCGATGTCATCGGTCGCTTCCCGGCGGAGGAGCGGGTCGATATGGCGGACAGCGACGGCATTATCGGCGTCGATTGCGCCTTTTGCTCGCGTATCTTCCCGCTGGCGCTCGACAGTTTCACGACCCATTAGGCGCAATCATTTCGCTAACGATATTTGTAATTTGGGCAAGGCCGTCCGTTCGCGCTATCAAAATGCCGTAATTGCGGGTCATGCGTCGGATGACTGGATTGCGGCTCACCCGGCGCGCGACCCATGGCGGGACACAGGCTAGGATCATGGCAAGAAACGGACTGCGGACGCTGGCCGTCGCGGCAGCAATGATGATGGCGAGTTGGGCCGGGGCAGCCCATGTCCCGACGCTCGCGGCCCTGCGTCCGCTGCAAACCGGGCAATGGGAATTGCACGAACGCGGCGAAGGCGGGGAAATACGCAAGCTGTGCGTCACGGACCTGCGCCAGTTGCTCCAGATTCGCCATGGCCGAACGCTGTGCCGCAGCTTCGTGGTCAGCGACGCCGCCACCATGGCGACCGTCACTTATGATTGCGCTGCCGCTGGCAATGGCCGCACGGACCTGCGCGTCGAAACCCCCCGGCTGGTCCAGATCAATTCGCAGGGGATTGCCGATGGCGCGCCCTTTGCCTTTGCGATGGAAGCCCGGCGCATCGGTGCCTGCCAATAAGTGCACCATGCTTGCACTGGCGCGTCGCGGGCGGTAGCGCGGGGCCATGAGTGCCAATGAAGGAAAATTCGCCGTCGTCCTGCTGTCGGGCGGCCTTGATTCGATGGTCGCGGGCGGTCTGGCGCGTGAGGCTGGCTATCATCTGCTGGCCTTGTCGATCGACTATAACCAGCGGCATCGGGTCGAACTGCGCGCGGCAGGACGGGTGGCGCAGGCGCTCAACGCCATGCGCCATATCGTCCTACCGCTTGACCTGACCGCGTTTGGCGGATCGGCGCTGACTGCCGATATCGCCGTGCCAAAGGGCGGAGTGGGCGACGATATTCCTGTCACCTATGTGCCCGCCCGCAACACCATCTTCCTGTCGCTGACGCTGGGGCTGGCCGAAGTCGCTGGAGCCAGCGACATTTTCATCGGCGTCAACGCGCTTGATTATTCGGGATACCCCGATTGCCGCCCCGAATTTATCGACGCCTTCCAGACCATGGCAGCCCTCGCCACCAAGGCGGGGGTGGAGGGCCACCCGATTCGCATCAACGCCCCGCTGCAACATATGAGCAAGGCGGATATTGTGCGGGAGGCGCATCGGCTGGGGCTGGATGCCGGGGTCAGCTGGTCCTGCTATGACCCGACGCCCGACGGCAAGCATTGCGGCCTGTGCGACAGTTGCCGCCTGCGGTCGAAGGGGTTTGAGGAAGCAGGCCTGCCCGACCCCACCATCTACGCCACCCGGCCCTGAACGGCGACGGACGATGAGCTATGCCGTCAAGGAAATGTTCCTGACCCTTCAGGGTGAAGGGGTGCAGGCCGGGCGGCGCGCGGTATTCCTGCGCTTTGCCGGCTGCAACCTGTGGAGCGGGCGTGAACAGGACCGGGCGCAGGCGATCTGCCGTTTTTGCGACACCGATTTCGTCGGTACGGATGGCGATGGCGGCGGCAAATTCGCCGATGCCGACGCGCTGGCCGATGCTGCGCTGGCTTTCTGGGGCGAGGGTGACGCAGGCCGTTATATCGTCCTGACCGGCGGAGAGCCGATGCTGCAGGTCGATGATGCGCTGGTCGATGCGCTCCACGCCCGCGGCTTCACCATCGCGATCGAAAGCAACGGCACGCTGCCGGTCCATCCCGGCATCGACTGGATCTGCATCAGCCCCAAGGCGGGCAGCCAGGTCGTCCAGCGTTCAGGCCATGAGTTGAAGCTGGTCTGGCCCCAGCCGGGCGGCGGTCACTCGCTCGCCGATGTCGCGGCAATGGAGCAATGGGCCTTTGCCCATCACTTGCTCCAGCCGCTTGATGACCCCCATGCACAGGACAATGCCCGCGCCGCGATCGCGCTGGTTATGGACCGCCCGCGCTGGCGACTGACGGTGCAGGCCCATAAATATCTGGGCCTGCGGTAGGCGCGGGCTTTCACAGAAAGCCGTTCGTGCGGAGTAGCCATTGAGCTTGTCGAAATGGCATATCGAAGGACAAGCGCCAGATGCTTCGATATGGGGCTTCGACTTCGCTCAGCCCCTACGCCGCACGAACGGACAAGGAATATGGCATTTGGCCGACCCAGCTAAGGCTGGGTCACGCCCGTCTGCGCATTCCATTGTTGCTGGCAAGCGGGAGTCAGCACACCCTTTTTCCAGCATTTGGGAGAGAAGGAGGGTAGGGCGACATGATAGTCATAGCCCGGCGATCCATAATATTGCTCGCCCGCCACCACGAGCGACTTCTTGATCGACGCAAGGCCATTACGCGCCACTTCATGCAACGTACCACGATCGGCGAAGATCGCCTGCCGCCCGACGACCGTGGCTGCCTGACAGAAACCCTTTTGCGCCTGCACCGTCGAATAGCCCGAATAGATGCGGGTGCCATATTGGTCGGACGCGGCCTGCCCAGGCCGTCCCTTGCCCACGGTGCGCTGGAAATAACCCAGCAGCACCGCCTGCGCCGAATCAAGTTCGGCATCATGATGGGCGATCATCGCATTGTAATTGCTGATCGCCAGCAGCGTCGGTTCGAACTGGCATTGCAGCGCGGCGATATTCAGCGCCGCGCGCAGGTTCCACACCAGCCCCGCCTTGATCTCGGCGGCATTGGCACCCGGCAGGCCCATCGCCGTCGCGGCGGCTGCGTCGGTCAGCGGCGGCGCGGACAGGTCAGGCGGCGACCAGAAAAATTGCGCGGCGGCAGGCTGCGCCATCAACGGCGCGGCGGCCAGCGCCAGACCCGCAAGGATGCGGCGCAGCGGGAAACGGACAATCATGAGACGATACTCTCCAACGGGACGGCGTGTGTCCCCCTCTTATTCTCTAAAATAACTCTATCAGACCTGAACCGTCACTGATCGGCCAGAACCTCCGCTTCCTCACCCTGGGCCTTTTCGGCGGCGGGCTTGGCAATCATAGTCGCCGCATTGTCGGCGGCATTGCCGCTCGGCAGGGCGACCGCCGTGCCTTCGCTCTGCACCCCATCCAGATCGGTCATGGCGTCGGTCGCGGTGCCATCCACCACTTCCATATCCTTCATCTCGACCTTGTTGCCGCCCTTGTCGGCACTGCCACAGGCGGCAAGCGCGAACAGCATGGCGAAAGCTACGGTCATCGCGTTCCGACGCATCCGGGTCTCCTTCAGGCCCGGCAGCCTACGCCCGGCGAAAGACCAGACCCTAGCGGTCCGTTCCGCATTGCTCAACCCCCGTGCCGCATCGACCCAAGCGATTGAGAAAAGCAGGGAAATGCGCCCGTAACGCATCGTCCAGCGCGGCTATGGACGCGGTGCCGCCCAGCGCGGCGATGCTGGTGACCGGATAGTCGCTGATCCCACACGGCACAATGCCGGTAAAATGCGACAAGTCAGGATCGACATTGATCGAAAAGCCATGGAGCGTGACCCAGCGCCGCACCCGGATGCCCAGCGCGCCGATCTTCGCCTCCCGCCCCTGCGCGTCGTCGGTCCAGATGCCGATCCGTCCTTCCGCCCGCCGCGCGGCAATGCCCAGATCGCCCAGCGCCGCGATCATCCAGCCTTCCAGATGATGGACGAAATTGCGGACATCCTTGCCGCGTTTGCCCAGGTCAATGTTGAGATAGCCGATCCGCTGCCCCGGCCCATGATAGGTATAGCGCCCGCCGCGCCCGGCATCATACACGGGAAAGCGCGGGTCGATCAGTTCGGCAGGATCGGCACTGGTCCCGGCGGTGTAGAGCGGCGGATGCTCGATCAGCCAGACCCGCTCGCCCGCTTCGCCCGCATGGATCGCGGCGGCGCGCGCTTCCATGTCCGCCAGCGCTTGCGGGTAGGCGACAGGCGATCTGTCCACGCGCCATTCGACGCTATCGGGAAAGGGGAGGGGCTGGCTCATGACCCTTCCTTGACTTGGGCCGGGCGAGCGATCAAGTCTCCACCGGATTTTACGCAGCTATCAGGCAGGCAATTCAAGATATGGCGACGATGTCGATCGGCAAGGCATGGGAGGAGGCGGTTGCCTTCGTCGCCCGCGAAGCCACGCTGCTTTTTCCCGTTGCGCTGCTGTTCGTGGCGCTGCCGGGCCTGATCCTTCAGGAAATGACCCCGCCGGAACTGGCCGCCTGGTCGCTTGCGCCCACCGCATCGACCATGCCAGCGGTTCCGGCCAGCTACTGGCTGGGGCTGACAATGGCGGTCCTCCTCGTCTGGTTCGGGTCGCTCACTTTGTTTGCGCTGGCACTGCGCCCCGGCATCAGCGTGGGTGAAGCCCTGCGCCTCGCCTTCCACCGCCTGCCCGTGCTGATCGGTACGGCCCTGGCCGTCATCGGCGCGCTGATGGTGGTGGTTCTGGCCGTCGTGATCGTGATGGTGCTGTTGTCGCTCGTGTCGAAGGCGCTGGCGGCGGGCCTCGCCGTCCTGCTTGGATTCGCGGTCGCCGGTGCGGCGCTCTTCGCCAGTATCCGGCTGATGCTGCTGAACCCGGTCGTGATTGACGGTAGCGCGGGCGTCATGCCCTCGCTGCGTCAGGCCTGGGCGCTCACGCGCGGCCATTTCTGGCGTTTGCTGGCCTTCATCCTGATCATCACGATTTTATCGGCCATCACCAGCACGGCGGCACAGGCGATATTCGGCCTGCTCGGCAGCGTGATTGGCGGCGCTGATGCCGCGCGGCTGGCTGGCAGCGTTGCGGGGGCTGCCATCTCGACGGTGTTGCAGGTCTATATGCTCGTCATGATCGCCCGCCTCTATCGTCAGGCGTTGGCAGCCTGATCCAGCAGTGGCACATGCGGTGCACAGTCGCGCGGTAAAATCCCCGCGAGGCGCGGGTCGGCAAAAGTCTCGATCTCGCGCTTGGTCGGCACAAACCCGGCCTTGATGTAAAATCCCAGCGCGGCGGGACTATCGAGCGTGCAGGTGTGGACCCAGAATCGCTCCACCCCCTTGCGCCACGCCAGCGCCTTGGCCTGCGCCATCAGCCATTGGCCATGGCCCTTACCGTTCAACTGCGGCACCAGCCCGAAAAAGCCCAGTTCGCAATCGGGCATCGCCCGGAAATCCAGTTCCAGCAACCCGACCTCTATCCCGCGCGGATCAGTGACGGCGTAAATCTCCACCAACGGATTATGGATGATCGTAGCGAGCGATTCGTCGTTCATCACCAGCCGGGAAAACCACAGCCATGGCTCGCCCACCCGGCGGAACAGCGCGCGATAGGTCTCAAGTTTCGGCGCCTTCCACCGCACCAGTTGCAGCGGCGCGGGCGGGATGGGCGCAGGGCGGGGACGCGCGCGCATCTCCAGATGGGTAACGACCGCCGCTACCATCCCCGGCTCGACTGCGCTCAGCCCCATCGCGCTCAGCTCCAGCTGGCCATCGGCGGCAGGCTCATCAGGATCGCGTCGATATTGCCCCCGGTCTTGAGCCCAAACAGCGTCCCCCGGTCATGCACCAGATTGAACTCGGCATAGCGACCGCGCCACTCCAGCATCTGTGCATAGTCCGCCTCGCTCCAAGTGTCGCCCATGCGCCGCCGCACGATCGGCGGATAGGCGTCCAGAAACGCATCGCCCACCGCGCGGGTGAAGGCAAAGTTCGCGTCGAATCCCGCATCGTCGGCACATTCGAGATGATCGTAGAAAATCCCGCCGACCCCGCGATGGACGCCGCGATGGGGAATGTAGAAATACTCGTCCGCCCACGCCTTGAAACGCGGATAATAGTCCGCGTCATGCGCGTCGCAGGCGCTTTTCAGCACATCATGGAAATAGGCGGTATCCTCTTCGCGCGGCAAAGGCGGGTTCAGGTCCGCGCCGCCGCCGAACCAGCTTTTGGTCGTCACCAGGTAGCGCGTGTTCATATGCACGGCGGGGACATGCGGATTGGCCATATGCGCGACCAGGCTGATGCCGGTGGCGAAGAAGGCGGGATTTTCGTCCGCGCCATGGATGGTCTGCGCGAATCCGGGGGCAAATTCGCCCCCGACGGTGGATACATTGACCCCGACCTTCTCGAATATCTTGCCCTTCATCACGCCCCGAACGCCGCCACCACCTTCGCCCGGTGCCTGACCCTCCGCTTCCCTGTCCCAATGGGTATAGGCAAAGCTGGCATCGCTTCCCGCTTCCCGCTCGATCGCCTCGAACGCGGCGCAGATTCGGTCGCGCAGCGATTCGAACCATGCGCGCGCGGCCTGCTGCCGGGAATCGAGGGCAAAGGGAACGGTCGGCACAGGGGCTGGGGTTATTGGGGCAGGGGTCATTGCGGGAACTTTCCGGTCTGGCGCAGGGCTTCGGCGACGGCGATGCCCGTGGAAACGGCGATATTCAAGGACCGAAACCCCTCCGCCATGGGAATGCGGATGCGAATATCAGCGATATCGCGCACCTCTACCGGCACGCCTGCGCCTTCCGATCCCATCAGCAACACATCGTCGGCGCGGAATTCGACGTCGGGCAGGCGCTGGGACGCATGGGCGCTCATCAGCAGCAGGCGGCGGCCCTGCGCCCGCCTTTCCGCGTCGAAGGCCGCGAAATTGGCGTGGCGGGTGACATCGGCCGACGCGCCATAATCCATCGCGGCGCGCTTGAGGCGTGCGTCGGAGAAGGCGAATCCGGTCGGCATGATGATGTCCACCGGCACGGCGAAACAGGCCGCCAGACGCAGGATCGCGCCGACATTGCCCGCTATTTCGGGTTGGTAAAGGGCTATACGCATGACCCGCGCCATAATGCAGCGCGGCAAATTGTCATAGGGTGCGTGACTTTGCTGTTGGCAAAGAGCGCGCACTGAGGTTATCAGGCCCGCGAACCACGCCGGGGGGAAGGCGGGGCCATTTCGCATGGCTATCCGAATTCCTTGACACAAAGGTGCCGATAACGGTGCTGCGGCGGGATCAGGGACGTTCTTGCAAGGGTTTGAGATGCATGGCGATCGTTGAACATACAGACAGCACGGGTATATCCGGCGATGATGGGGTGCGTCGTCGCGATTTCATCAACATCGCTGCGGTGAGTTTTGCAGGCGTCGGCGCTGTCGCCGTCGTGCTGCCGCTGATCGACCAGATGAACCCCAGCGCCGACGTGCTGGCGCTTGCATCGACCGAAGTCGATCTTTCGGCGATCCAGCCGGGTCAGGCGATCAAGACCACCTTCCGCAGCCAGCCGCTCTTCGTGCGCCAGCTGACGGAAAAGGAAATCGCCGAAGCCGACAAGGTGGACGCCTCCACGCTGCGCGATCCGCAGACGCTGGAAGAGCGCACCGTCGACGGCAAGAAGCAGTGGCTGGTGACCATGGGTGTCTGCACCCATCTGGGCTGCGTGCCGCTGGGCGCGGGCGAAGGTGAGAATAAGGGCGAATATGGCGGCTATTTCTGCCCATGCCATGGTTCGTCCTACGACACCGCCGCGCGCATCCGCAAAGGTCCCGCGCCCAAGAACCTGGAAGTGCCGAAGTTCAGCTTCACTTCCGACACCGCCATTCTCGTAGGCTGAGGTAAGAAACGATGAGCTTTCCCTGGGCTGAGCAATATACGCCGAAAAATCCGGTGATGGTGTGGATCGACGAGAAGCTGCCGCTTCCGCGTCTCGCCTATAACGCGGTGGGTGCGGGCTATCCCGTGCCGCGCAACCTCAACTATTTCTGGAACTTCGGCGTATTGGCCGGTCTGGCGCTGATGATCCAGATCGTCACCGGCGTGATCATGGCGATGCACTATGGCGCGAACGATCTCGTCGCGTTCAGCACCGTCGAACAGACGATGCGTGACGTGAATGCCGGTTGGCTGATGCGCTACGCCCACGCCAACGGCGCGAGCTTCTTCTTCATCGTCGTCTATCTCCACATTTTCCGCGGCCTCTATTTCGGCTCCTACAAGGCGCCCCGCGAAATGGTGTGGCTGCTCGGCCTCGTCATCTTCCTGCTGATGATGGCGACCGCCTTCATGGGCTATGTGCTGCCCTGGGGCCAGATGTCCTACTGGGGTGCGAAGGTGATCACCGGCCTGTTCGGCGCGATCCCCGTGGTGGGTGAACCGATCCAGACCTGGCTGCTGGGCGGTTTTGCCCCCGGCAACGCCTCGCTCAACCGCTTCTTCTCGCTCCACTTCCTGCTGCCCTTCGTGATTGCCGGTGTCATCATCCTGCACATCTGGGCGCTGCATATTCCGGGCTCATCGAACCCGACCGGCGTGGAAGTGAAGGGGCCGCAGGACACTGTGCCGTTCCACCCCTATTACACAGCCAAGGATGGCTTCGGCGCGGGCGTGTTCCTGATCGCCTTCTGTGCGCTGCTGTTCTTCGCCCCCAACTTCCTGGGCCACCCGGATAACTATATCGAGGCGAACCCGCTCTCGACCCCCGCGCACATCGTGCCGGAATGGTATTTCTGGCCCTTCTACGCCATCCTGCGCGCCTTCACCGTGGACTTCTTCTTCGTCCCCGCCAAGCTTTTGGGCGTGCTGGCGATGTTCGCGTCGATCCTGCTGCTCTTCTTCCTGCCCTGGCTCGACACCTCGCCGGTGCGGTCGGGCAAATATCGGCCGACCTTCAACAAATTCTTCTGGATCCTCGTCATCGACGTGCTGATCCTGGGCTGGTTGGGCGGCGCGCCGGCAGAAGAGCCGTTCGTGATGATGAGCCAGGTCGCGGCGGCCTATTATTTCGCCCACTTCCTGATCATCCTTCCGCTGATCTCGCGCTTTGAAAAGCCGCTGCCGCTGCCCGGCTCGATCACTGAGGCCGTGCTGGCAAAATATGGCAAGACCGACGGCGCAACCGTCGCGGTCCCGGCCGAATAAGGGGTAGATAAGACCATGGTTCGCATTGGCGCATTCCTCGTCGGCCTCTTCTTTGCAGGCTGGCTGTTCATCTCCTTCCTGATCGGTGCGGTGGCTTATGTCTCCGAACCGCCAGTACCGACCGTGGAAAAGGCTTTCCACGAGTTGCCCAAGCATGTGGCCTATTCGTTCGACGGGCCGCTGGGTCATTATGACAAGCAGCAGCTGCAGCGCGGCTTCCAGGTGTTCAAGGAAGTCTGCTCGGCCTGCCACAGCCTTAAGTTCGTGGCGTTCCGCGATCTTGAAGCACTTGGCTATAACGAAGCCGAAGTGAAGGCGATCGCCAAGCAGTGGGCGATCAAGACCCCGTCGGTCGATCCGGCCACGGGCGAAGCCTCCACGCGCGAGCCTGTGCCGTCGGATTATTTCCCCAAGCCCTTCGCGAACAATGTCGCGGCGGCGGCGGCGAACAACAACGCCATCCCGCCAGACCTGTCGCTGATGACCAAGGCCCGCCATCATGGCAGCGCCTATGTCTATTCGCTGCTGACCGGCTATCAGGCGCAACCGGCCGAACTGCTCAAGAAGTTCCCGGACGCCAAGACGCCGGAGGGGCTGCACTACAACCCCTATTTCGCCAACCTCAACCTGGCGATGGCACCGCCGCTCTCGGCTGACGGTCAGGTGACCTATGGTCCGGGCCAGCCCAAGCCGACGGTCGACCAGATGGCGCAGGACGTCGCGGCGTTCCTGACCTGGACCGCCGAACCGAAGCTGGAAAACCGCCACCGTGCGGGTCTGGCGACGCTGATCTTCCTGCTGATCGCCACGGGCCTGGCCTATATGTCCTATCAGAATATCTGGGCGGACAAGAAAAAGGCCGCCTGACGGGCACGTCCGACAGGACAAGCATAGCAAAGGGCGCGGTTTCTTGAGGAAGCCGCGCCCTTTCTCTATAGGGGCGCCATGACCAGCGACCTGACCGACCTCATCCGCACCATTCCTGACTTTCCCAAGCCGGGCATCCAGTTTCGCGACATCACGACGCTGCTGGCCGATGGGGAAGGGCTGCGCGACCTGACCGCACGGCTGGCCGATATCGCCCGGCCACTCGACCCGGACCTGATCGTCGGCATCGAGGCGCGGGGCTTCATCCTGGGCGCAGCACTGGCGCTTGCGCTGGGCAAAGGCTTCGTGCCGGTGCGCAAGAAAGGCAAGCTGCCCGGCAAGACCGTCGGCATCGACTATGTTCTGGAATATGGCACCGACCGGCTGGAACTGCATGAAGGCCAGGTGCCGCAGGGCGCGCGCGTGCTGCTAGTCGACGATCTGATCGCCACTGGCGGCACGGCGCTGGCCGCGGCGCAATTGCTGCGCGAGCAGGGGGCCAGCGTGCTGATGGCACTATTTGCGATCGACCTGCCCGATCTCGGCGGCATGGCGGCACTGGAAGCGGACGGCATCGTCGCGCAGGCGATCATGACGTTCGATGGCCGTTGAGACGACCCCGACCCTGCTCTTTCTCTATGGCCCCGCAGCGGCCGGCAAGCTGACGATTGCGCGGATCGTTGCTGACCGCACCGGCCTTGCGCTGTTTCACAACCATCTGATCGTGGACGCGGTCGCGGCCCTCTTTCCGTTCGGATCGCCGGAGTTTGTACGGCTACGGGAACGATTCTGGATAGAGGCGATGGTCTCGGCCATTGATGCCGGACAGTCGCTGATCTTCACTTTCGCGCCCGAACCCAGCGTTGCGCCCGATTTCCCGCAGCGCCTTCAGGCCCAGGTCGAAGCGGCAGGCGGGAAGCTTTGCTTCATCGCGCTGACCGTTGCTGCTGATGTGCAGGACGATCGGATTGCCGATCCGGGCCGCGCTGCATTTGGCAAGTTGCGCTCGCTCGACCTGTTGCGTGCCATTCGCGCCGATTGCGATCGCTGCATGGCCGCCATGCCAGTGCCATCACTGACTCTCGATACTGGCCTGATGTCGCCCGAACAAGCGGCCGAGCGTATCGTCGCCCTGCTATAGGTTGCGGCCCGCGTGCTAGCGCAGTGCTTCTTCCAGCCCGTCTACTGCCGCCGCCAATCGTTCGTCCAGCAAGCCCAGCAACGCCGTCCAGCCATGGATATGCTCCAACTCGCCCGGCCCGTCGGAAATGCCGCGCAGCCCCATCAATGGCACGCCATAACGGGCACAGGCGCGCGCGACCGCAAATGTCTCCATGTCCACCATATCGGCGTCGATCGCGGCATAGTCATCGCCGCCCACGATATTGGCCCCGGTCGACAGCCGCGCAGTCGGCAACGTCAATGGCGTCACCAGCGGCAGATCGACCGGATGATCGACAAAGGGCGTCACCCCCTTCACGAACCCCAGCCGCGACGCATCCATGTCGCGCCAGGACACGCTGGCGACCTGCACTACCTCGCCCAGCCCGCACACGCGCGATCCTGCCGATCCCAGACACACGACCAGATCGGGCAGGGCATCCGCTAGCGCCATGTCGTGCAGCGCAATGCCGGTCGCCAGTGCTGCCTCGATCGGACCCACGCCCGTCATCAGCGGCGCGAATCGGGCGCGCAACTGCGGCCCATATTCCGCCTCCGCCGCCATCACGAACAACAGGCGCTGGCCCGAAATCGTCTCGCAAACCGGGATCATCTGGTCCTCCGCCTGTGACAAAAGAGAAAGCCCGCCACCTGAAAACAGGCGACGGGCTTTGTCATGGTGGGCGTAGCAAGGATTGAACTTGCGACCCCTGCGATGTCAACACAGTGCTCTACCACTGAGCTATACGCCCACGGGAGTTGGGCCAATAGCCGGGGGACCGGACCTGCGCAAGCGGGAAATTGCAGGGGTGCGACATTCTTCTGGACAGCGCAGGGACGGCCCATATGCTGCGGCGCAAACAGGGGGACGCCAAGACATATGCTGCCATCGCCATCCTCGCCGATCCAGACGACGCCGCGTCTGCCATGGTATCGTCAGCTCTATGTCCAGGTGCTGATCGCGATCGCGCTGGGTGTCGCAATCGGCCATTTCTTCCCCGATATGGGCGTGCAGCTAAAGCCGCTGGGCGACGCCTTCATCAAGCTGGTGAAGATGATCATCGCCCCGGTCATTTTCCTCACCATCGTCACCGGCATTGCGGGGATGAAGGAATTGGGCGCAATCGGCCGGGTCGCGGCCAAGGCCTTTGCCTATTTCCTGACCTTTTCGACACTCGCGCTCATTGTCGGGCTGATCGTCGCCAATCTGGTGCAGCCGGGCGCGGGTCTCAATATCGATCCGGCCAGTCTGGACGCGGGCAAGGTTGCCGACTTCGCGCACAAGGCGCATGAAACCACGCTCACCGGCTTCCTGATGAGCATCATTCCTTCGACCATGGTCTCGGCGGTCGCGGACGGCAATATCCTCCAAGTCCTGTTCGTCGCCATATTGTTCGGCATCGCGCTCACCATGATCGGGGACAAGGCCGCGCCGCTGATGGCGGTTCTCGAATCGGCCAGCCATGCGGTGTTCAAGCTGGTCGCCTTCCTGATGAAGGCGGCACCGGTCGGGGCGTTCGGCGCGATGGCCTTCACCATCGGCGAATATGGCGTCGGCACGCTTGCCAATCTGGCCGGGCTGGTCGCGACCTTCTACCTGACCTCGCTGCTGTTCGTGCTGGTGGTGCTGGGCACCGTCGCACGGCTGGCGGGGTTCAACATTCTGCACCTCATCCGCTACCTCAAGGCCGAATTGCTGCTCGTGCTGGGGACATCCTCGTCCGAAGCCGCGCTGCCCAGCCTGATCGAGAAGATGGAGCGGGCCGGGTGCCGCAAGTCGGTGGTCGGGCTGGTCGTGCCGACCGGCTACAGCTTCAACCTGGATGGCACCAACATCTATATGACGCTGGCGGCCCTGTTCATCGCGCAGGCGTGCAATGTCGACCTGACCCTGCAACAGCAGATCTTGCTGCTGCTGGTGGCGATGATCTCGTCCAAGGGTGCGGCGGGCGTGACCGGCGCGGGCTTCATCACCCTGGCAGCAACGCTGTCGATCGTGCCGTCGGTGCCGGTCGCGGGCATGGCCCTGATATTGGGGGTCGATCGCTTCATGAGCGAAGTCCGCGCGCTCACCAACTTCGTCGGCAATGCCGTCGCGACGGTGGTGGTATCGGCTTGGGAGAAAGGGCTGGACCGTGAGCGATTCGCCGCCGCCATGGCCGGCATCCCGCTCAACCCCACGCCCGATATGGAGGAAGTGATCGAGGATTGAGGGGCGGGGTTCAGTTCAGCCCGGTCAGGCTCTCGCTACCGAACATCCGTTCGACTTCCAGCACCAGGTCACGCAGATGGAACGGCTTGGACAGCACCTTGGCCTGTGGCACGGCCTTTCCGGCTTTCAGCGTCACGGCGGCAAAGCCGGTGATGAACATGATCCGCATGTCCGGGGCCACTGACGCTGCGTGCTGCGCCAGTTCGATCCCGTCCATTTCGGGCATCACAATATCGGTCAGCAACAGGTCGAACCGGTCGGACGCGATATGGGGCAGCGCTTCCGTGCCGGTCGCCACGGCCACGACCTCATAGCCGGACCGTTCCAGCGCGCGCGCCAGATAGACCCGCATACTCTCATCATCTTCGGCCAGTAATATGCGAACCATTGCGCCAGCTACTCTTGTTGCCGTTTCCGGCTTGTCCCCCATGCCCCCGTCAGGGTGGCGTCCCTGACCGATATATGCGACAAGGTGTAAATATTATCCAGCCGAGTAACCATTTTTGGGCAAGCTGGTGAAAGGAGCCTCGTTGGATCGTCCCGCGCCGCATCCTCCCGCCAGGACAGAGGCGGGTTTCGACCGATTTGGCCCCGCCATCCCCGACCGGCCCATCATCCTTTCCGTGCCCCATGCCGGGCGCGACTACCCGTCCGATCTGCTGGCGCAGGCACGGGTGCGGCGGCAACAATTGCAACGGCTGGAGGATCGCTGGGCCGACCTGCTGGTCCATCCGCTGATCGCGCGCGGCTTTACCGTAGTCGTTGCCAGCGCCCCGCGTGCGCTGATCGACCTCAATCGCCATGAGCGCGAAATCGACCCTGCCATGCTGGTCGGCGTGCCGCGTGATGCCGCGCTTCAGAGCAGCGCCAAGCTGCGCGGCGGGCTGGGCCTCATCCCCCGCCGCATGGTCGGCGCGCATGAATTATGGCACAAACCGGTGGCGTGGAGCGAGGCGCAACGCCGGATTGAAACGATCCACCGGCCCTATCATGCCGAGCTGGCCCGGTTGATGACGGCGGCGCGTGACGCGCATGGCCATGCGATCCTGATCGACCTCCATTCCATGCCGCCCTTGCCGCCGCCCGCCGCCGGGCAGGCCGCGCCGGGCATCGTGCTGGGCGATCGGTTCGGGCGCAGCGCCTCCACCCGGCTGATGACGCTGGCGGCCGATGTCGCGGCGGGCCATGGCATCGTCGCGGCGCAAAATCATCCCTATCCGGGCGATCATCTGATCGAGCGCCATGGGCGGCCCGAAAGCGGGCTGCACGCGATCCAGATAGAGGTGGATCGCAGCCTTTATCTGGATGACGCGCTGGACCAGCCGGGAGCGGGGCTGGCCCGGATGCAGGGGATCATCACGGCCATCGCCCAAGCGCTGGCGAACGAATTGCCGCGCGCTCACTATGCGCTGGCGGCCGAATAAGGCTCAGCCGCCGCGCGCAATCACCAGCCGCGCGCCCGCTACGCTCAGATGGTGCGAATCGAAATAGAGCGGCTTGCCGTCGCGCTCGATCGCGCAGTGCCGGGCATCGCACAGCGCCGCGACGGGATCGATCAGCCGGACCCCGCGCGCCTGCCATCGCGCAAACAGCGCGCGCAAATGGACGGTGCGCCCGTCCACCCAGGATCGCGCGACACCCTCCGCCTGTGCCAGTTGCCCGGCGCGGGCCAGATGGGCGAGGCGGCGCGGCACGTCGAAGGGCTGCGGCGGCACCGGGCCGATCAGCACGACCTCCCGTCCCTCCGCCCGGATCGCGGCGATCGTGCGGTCCAGTCTGGCGACAAAGCCGGAATCGTCAAAATCACCATTGGCCCAGAAGGCCGCCAGATAGACGCGGCGGATGGCCGGATCGGCGCGCAAGGCGGCAAAGGCGGCGCGATTGGCCGCCGCGCAGCGCGCATCCTTGGGCGCGTCATAGCCCAGCACCGGCGGGCAACTGGACGTCGTGCGCTGCACCAGCGCCCGTCCTTGCGCCTTCGCCTCCAGCGCCAGCGCATAGGCCAGTTCGACCCCATGACTGTCGCCCCACAGCATCGCATCGGGCGGGGCGGCCGCCCCCAGCACACAGGCGCGCGCGCCGCGGGCGAATATGTCATGGCAGCGTTTGCGCTCCGGGCTGATGTCGTTACGTCCCGCCGCCTGCGCCAGCACTGTCGGCGCAAATCGCGACGGCCATGGTCCCGCCGCCAGCAAGGCCAGCGACAGGCTACACAGCAGCGCCATCGTCGCGCCGGTGAAGCGAAAGATCGTCCGCGCCGGCATCGCCTGCGAATCGCGAAAGGGGCGTTCGACAAAGCGCCAGGACAGGATCGCCGCGATCACCGACCCGGCGATCACGGCCATGCACGTCCAGCCTGTCACTGCCATGTCGGTCGCATATTCGGTGAACACGATGACCGGCCAGTGCCACAGATAAAGCGAGTAGGAGACAAGCCCCACGCCCACCAACGGCGACCAGCCCAGCAACCGCCCGGCGCTGGTCCCCGGCGCGCTGTGGATCAGCGCGGCAGCGCCCAGTACCGGGGCGAGGGCGGCGATGCCGGGAAACAAAGTGTCGCGATCATAGCAGGTAACCGCCAGCGCAATCGCGGCGATCCCGCCCCATGCCACCCCCTCGCGCAACCAGCGGGTCCGCAACGCAGGCACCGCCCCCAGCGCCAATAAAGCCCCGGCAAATAACTCCCAGGCACGGGTCGGCAGCAGGTAGAAAGCGAACCCGCTGGTATCGCGTTGCATCGCGATCGACAGCAGCAGCGATCCTGCCGCGATGGCTATCACCACCCCCGTGCGCCAGCGCGGGGCGAAGCGGGCTATGGCCATCAGCAGGATCGGGAAGCCGATATAATATTGTTCCTCTACCGCCAGCGACCATGTGTGGAGCAGCGGTTTGACGTCCGCGCCGCCCGCAAAATAGCCGGTGTCGGTGAAAAACCACAGGTTGGACGCAAACAGGGTCGCGGCCAGCGCGGACCGCGGCACCCCCTCCAGATCGCCGGGCAGATAGAGCAAGGCGCTCAAGCCCAGCACCACCAGGATCATCAGCCCCAGTGCCGGGACGATCCGCCGGAAGCGGCGTTCGTAGAAGCGCGCCAGCGAGAAGCGGGCTTCATCGACTTCGCGGGCGATGATGCCGGTGATCAGATAGCCTGATATGACGAAAAAAATGTCGACGCCGACATAACCGCCGCCAAAGCCCGGCACATGGGCATGGAACAGCAGGACTGGCAGAATCGCCAAGGCCCGCAGTCCATCAATGTCGCGGCGATAATGCATTGGCCCCGCTTAGGGATAAAGCCCTGACATTTGCTTTACCCGCGACTCGATTCGGTCCGTAGATGGTTAAAGTTTCCGCAAGCGATTGCATTTTACGCAATCGTGCCTTCACCCTTCGCATTTGCGAAAATTACGCCCGGACGACATAGATACTGTGCCTTTCAGGCATCCTCTCCTAAACTTTTTGGGCTGGTCTGCGGATCGGCCCTTTTTTTTGGTCTCGGCTTGGGCTAGGCCGTTTGGGCTACAGCCGCGCCATATAACATGTTTCTGGAGAGGGGCCGCCGGTAAGACCGGCAAGGCGAGGCCATAGCAAGGGGGATTGAGCGACACTTCGCTCTCCCCCACTTTACTCTACCCAAAGTCGCAATCGATCTGTTTTGTACTGTTCCTGATCCTCCCCTTAAAGGGGAGGATGGTTGCCCGCCAGGCGGCTATTCCCGTCCATAGGCCGTGACCATTGCCACTTCCGCCTTGTCGCCCAGCACCACGCCGACGCGCTGGTGCAGGCTGGTGGCGTCGACGTCCATGATCGGGATGAAGCCATCGGTGGCCGCGCCGCCCGCCTGCTCGACCAGATAGCTCATCGGATTGGCCTCATACATCAGGCGCAGCCGCGCCTTGCCCGGCGTGCGATGGTCGGCAGGATACATGAAGATGCCGCCGCGCTTGAGGATGCGGTGGACGTCGGCGACCATGGAGGCGGTCCAGCGCATGTTGTAATCCACCCCGCACGGCCCTTCGGCACCCATCACCCGTTCCTCGATATAGCGGGCAACGCCGGGCGACCATTGGCGGCGGTTGGACATGTTGATGGCAAATTCGCACTTGCCCTGCGGCATTTTCATGTCGCGATCGGTCATGACCCAGCTGCCGACTTCGCGGTCCAGCGTGAATTCATGCACGCCGGTGCCGACGCTCAGCACCAGCAGCGTTTGCGGCCCGTAAATGGCATAGCCTGCTGCCACCTGCGCCCGGCCATTCTGAAGGAAATCATCCTCCGTCACTTCGCGCCCGGCACATTCGTCGGGGGCTTTCAGCACCGAAAAGATGGTGCCGACCGACAGGTCGACGTCGATATTGCTGGACCCGTCGATCGGATCGAACAGCAGCAGATATTCGCCCTTGGGATAGCGATTGGGGATGCGATGGATCGTCTCCATCTCCTCGGACGCCATCGCGGCCAGATGCCCGCCCCATTCATTGGCGTCGAGCAGCAATTCGTTGGCGATCACGTCCAGCTTCTTCTGCACCTCACCCTGCACATTTTCGCTGTCCAGACTGCCCAGCACTTCGCCCAGCGCGCCCTTGCTGACGGCATGGCTGATCGTCTTGCAGGCGCGCGCCACGGTTTCGATCAGAAGACGCAATTCTGCGGGCAGCGCATTGGCAAGGCGCTGCTGTTCGATCAGGAAACGGGTGAGGGTGGTTTTGGCCATGGGCTGCCTTTCGCTTGGGGCATGACGACGCAGCGACAAGGCCGCGGCATGAAGAGAAGAACGGGCCTTCGCTAAGCGACTGGACCGTTCCCGTCCAGTCGCTTGGGCCATGCTGCTCGTGATGACAACGTGGTCATGTGACAAAGTGTGTCGCGGGGAACCGGGGGACTTTCCTGTCGTTGCGATGGCGTGCCAAAAGCCCGCACGGAAGGATCAATATGGACAGCCTGCTTACCGCCTTTACCGATCCCACCGCTTTAGCTGCGCTTGTCGCGCTGGTGGTGATGGAAGTGGTGCTGGGTATCGACAATCTGGTGTTCATTTCGATCCTGACCAACAAGCTGCCAGAGCATCAACGGCAAAAGGCGCGCCGCATCGGGATCGGCCTGGCGCTGGGGATGCGCCTCGTTCTGCTGTCCATGATCGCGTGGATCGTCGGCCTGACCGCGCCGGTGTTTAACCTGGGGATTGTCGGCCCACTCAACCAATATGGCGCGCCGACGTTCGAGACCGAATTTTCCTGGCGCGACCTGATCCTGATCGCGGGCGGCCTGTTCCTGATCTGGAAGGCGACCAAGGAAATCCACCACAGCGTCGATCCGGCGGGCGGCGACGATGTGCTGGACAAGAAGAGCGTGGCGACCATCACCTTTGGCAGCGCGATCGTGCAGATCATCCTGCTCGACATGATCTTCTCGCTCGATTCGATCCTGACCGCGGTGGGCATGACCGACAATCTGGCGATCATGGTCATCGCCGTGCTGGTGGCGGTGGCGGCGATGGTGCTGGCCGCCGATCCGCTCGCCAACTTCATCGCCAAGAACCCGACCGTGGTGATGCTGGCGCTCGGCTTCCTGCTGATGATCGGCGCGGTGCTGATTGCCGACGGGTTCGGCGTGCATGTGCCCAAGGGCTATATCTATGCGGCGATGGCGTTTTCGACGCTAGTGGAGTGCCTCAACATCTTCGCGCGGCGGGCGCAGGCGCGGAAAAGGGCGGAGTAGAGTCACAGTAGCGAAGTATAGATTTTGGGGGTAATAGTCATGAGCAAGCCCCTGCAAAACGGTTGTGATGCGCCTGTCAGGTAACAGATGGGTCACAGCGACGCGACAGGTGGGCGACAATGACGCGACGGTTGCGCGCCGGGAAGGCGACAGGGGCGGGGCTGGTGTAGCGCGGGCTGGAGGGGGACGCGTGGGTTCCATCTGGCAGGATAGATCAGAGATTATCCTACATTGGAAGGATGTGGGGTTGAGGGGTGTGGGCGATGGGCAAGTCGGACCTAAATCCACCGTCACCCCGGACTTGATCCGGGGTCCCGCTTCTTTCCCGACGCTTCCGAAGAAAAGCGGGATGCCGGGTCAAGCCCGGCATGACGAAAGGGCAATTGGTATCAACGGCCAAAAGTGGACGTTGCATCAATTCCCGTCCGATATAAAACCGGACTAACTGAGGGACTGCAATGTTGCACAAAATTTTCAAGCTCAAACCCGACCAAATTGCTCCTATCGCACTCGGTCGTGGCGGATGCTTATCCACCGATCGCATCGTTGTCGACGGTGAACCCGTGCGCTACATGTATAGGGAAGCCCACATAAATTCGCAGAATAGCGGCTGGCGTTTCTTTGCTGGTGATGAAAACGACGCCTATATGGCAGACGCTCAGCGGCATGGTATTTACGATGTTAATACGGTCGTAAACTATGATTCAGGCGTGCTGCCGTATCTCGATGCTCCATTTGGAAGCCGCTATGAATGAGTTGGTGATACCTTCCGAAAACTTCGCGACGATGAATAGCAGGCGGCCCACAGCCCATCGATAAAGTTAAAAACTCCCTCTCTAGAACGGATGGGCTTTTGCGGCGGGTGTTCCCCCTCCCGCAAGCGGGAGGGGGTTAGGGGGTGGGCCTGCGCGAGGTTGCGTTGGCCCACCCCGCTGCGACTAAGGCGCTGCGCGCCTAAGTCTCGCTGCCCCTCCCGTGAACGGGAGGGGAATAGGAGATGGACCGTCTCGTCCCCCTCACGCAGCGGCGCGGCGTTCTTTCAGTTCTTCGTTGAGCATTTCTGCCAGCAGGAAGGCCAGTTCCAGGCTCTGCGCCGCATTCAAACGCGGGTCGCAGTGGGTGTGGTAGCGGTCCGCCAGCCCTTCATCGGTGATGGCGATGGCGCCGCCGGTGCATTCGGTGACGTTCTGGCCGGTCATTTCCGCATGGATGCCGCCGCCAAAGCTGCCCTCGGCGCGGTGGACGGCGAAGAAGCCGCGCACTTCGGCCAGGATACGCTCGAAGGGCCGCGTCTTGTAGCCATTGGCGGCCTTGACGACATTGCCGTGCATCGGGTCGCAGGACCAGACCACCGGATGGCCTTCGCGCATCACGGCGCGGACCAGCTTGGGCAGGCCCGCCTCGATCTTGTCATGGCCGTAGCGGGTGATGAGCGTGATCCGCCCGGCTTCGCGGCCTGGGTTCACGACATCGAGCAGGCGGATGAGCGCGTCCGGCTCCAGGCTGGGGCCGCACTTCATGCCGATCGGGTTGCCGATGCCGCGCAGATATTCGACATGGGCCGACCCTTCAAAACGGGTGCGGTCGCCGATCCACAGCATGTGGGCGGACGTGTCATACCAGTCGCCGGTCAGGCTGTCCTGCCGGGTCAGCGCCTGTTCGAACGGCAGCAGCAGCGCTTCATGGCTGGTGTAGAAGCTGGTCCCGCCAAGCTGCGGCACGGTCTCCGCCGACAGGCCGCAGGCGCGCATGAAGTCGAGCGCCTGGCCGATCTGGTCGGCCATCTGTTCGAACTTTGCCGCCCACGGACTACGCCCCATGAAATCGAGCATCCAGCCATGGACGCGGTCCAGGCTGGCATAGCCTCCGGTCGAGAAGGCGCGCAGCAGGTTCAGCGTCGCGGCCGACTGGTTATAGGCCTGCACCATGCGCTGCGGGTCCGGCTCGCGCCCTTCCGCGGTGAAGGCGATGTCGTTGACATTATCGCCGCGATAGCTGGGCAGCTCGATCCCGCCAATGACTTCGGTATCGGCCGAGCGGGGCTTGGCGAACTGGCCCGCCATGCGGCCGACCTTCACCACCGGCAGCTTCGAGGCAAAGGTCAGCACCACCGCCATCTGGAGCAGCACGCGGAACGTGTCGCGGATATTGTTCGGGTGGAACTCGGCAAAGCTCTCGGCGCAATCGCCGCCCTGGAGCAGGAAGGCTTCGCCGGCCGCGACCTTGGCCAGGTCCGTTTTCAGGTTGCGCGCCTCGCCTGCAAAGACGAGCGGCGGAAACTGGCCAAGCTGGGTCTCCACGGCGGCAAGCGCCTGCGTGTCCCGATAGGTGGGCATCTGAATGCCCTTATGCGCGCGCCAGCTATCCGGCGTCCATTTCGCCGCCACGACGAGTCTCCTGAACATGAACCAAAAAAACAGGGGCCGCACCTACGCCGCCGCGCCGTTCAAGGCAAGTTTATAGCAGTCTTGCGTGGCTCAAACGCAATGATCCTTTCGATCAGACTGATCGAGCGGCTATTTCCGGCATGGATAGCGGTCGTTAAGCGCCACGCTGACCAGCACGGAGGCGGGGCCGCGCCGCTGGTCGGGCCAGCGTTCGAGATAGGCGATGACGGTCCGGCGGGCGTCGTCCGCGCTCATCTTGTCCGGCCAGCAGATCGGGCGACCCCGGCCGATGAAGCTGTCCTTGCGGATGCCATCGACTACGCCGACGATATAGGCGGTGCAGGCCAGCGCATATTCGGGCGCCTTGTTGCGGCATTTGGCAAGCAGCGATGTGCCGCTTTCAAACATGAAGGCCTGCGCGCTGGCGGGGTTGGGGGAAGCGGCGATTGAAGCGCCAGAAAGGATGAGGGAGACGAGGAGCGCACGCATATTGGGTTTCCAAGCAACGGATCAGAGTTGATCAGCGACACTATAGCATAGTGCTCCCGCGCAGGCGGGAGCCCAGTCGAGGCACTGGAACTGGACTCCCGCCTGCGCGGGAGGATAGCGGATTTTTACTGTTGCTTCGCCGTGAAGGCGAAGGTCAGTGCTACCTGCGGGGTCAGCCCGCCGCTGCTCTCGCCATTGCCGACGTCGAATGCCGAGCGGGCGATGGTGGCAGTGCCGCTGACCTTGCGGGTCGCGCCGTCGCCCGACAGGGTGAAGCGGATCGTCTGGGGCTTGGCGACGCCTTTGAGGCTGAGCGTGCCGGTGGCGCGATAGGCGTTCGCGCCTGTTTTCTCCGCGCCCTTTGCGGTGAAGGTTGCGGTGGGGTGGGCGGCCACGGCGAAAAATTCGTCGCCCGGCAGCATCCCGTCCTGATAGGCATCGCCGACGCTGGCGCTGGCCATGTCGATCGTCACCTTGATGTCGGCGGTTTCGGGATGGTCCGGGTCCATGACGATCGCGGCGGTCCATTTGGCAAAGCTGCCGCTGATCGTCTGGCCATCATTGCCGACGGAAAAGCCGATTGTGCCGCCAGGTTGCACGGTCCAGGCGGGGGGCGGGCCGACAGATTCTTCCGGTGCGGCTTCGGTAATGTTGGCGGCGGCGTTGTCCGGCGCAGCCTCCACGACATTTGCGGGTTCGGCGATATTTTCCGGCGTTTCGGGCGCTTCGACCGCAGCGGCGGCCTTTGGCGCGGGGGCGGGCAGGATAGCCTTGCCGACGACCAGACCCAGCAGGATCAGCGCGGGCAGGGCGATCAGCAGCGCGGTGGAGCGGCCCGGTATCATCCGCCAGATCAGCCCGTCGCGCATCAGAAAATGATGACGCAGCGCGCCTGCGACATGGAGCAGGAACAGCGCGATGCCGAGCCAGGCGATCAGGCCATGGCCGCCCTCCGCCAACTCATGCGCTGATGCGGGCAGCGGCAGATGGGGCAGGGGCAGGACACCGAACAGCAGGGTCGGCACCTTGACCTTGGCAGTCGATACCAGCGCCCATCCGGTCAGCGGCGCGCCCAGCATGAAGGCGTAGAGGCCGACATGCACGCCGGACGCCAGCGCGCCCTGCCAGCCGCCTTCCAGTTTGGCCAGGCGCGGCTTCCAGTAGCGCACGACGATCCGCAACAGGGTCAGCAGCAATATCGTGATGCCGACCGACTTGTGCCACTGGTAGAGGGCAAAGCCCCGCGCGCCCAGATCCTCCAGCGCCCAGCCAACGCTGATCTGGAAGGCGAGCAGGGCGGCGATCGCCCAGTGCAGGATGATGGCGACAAGGCTGTAGCGTTGCATGAAAACCCCGGCAGGATGGACGTGGCGCGAAAGCTATGCCGCGCGCGGGGTGAAGTCCATCGCCCTGCCGGGAAACGCAGCGTTGCCTATGGCTTGAGGGGGAGCGCTGCGGCATCCGCGTCGGGCAGGGATGCGCCCATGATCTTGGCCAGCGTGGGCGCGATCGCGCGCATGTCGATCAGGCCCAGATCCTTGTCCCGCGCAACGCCCTTGCCCATGATCATGAAGGTCGCGCGCACATTGGCGGGACCGGGGAAATAGCCGTGCATCCCCTTGACCGGGCTGCGGGCGACCACTGGCGCGGTGGCCCCGCGGAATATATCGGTGACATAGGCGGGGGCGAGGTTGATGTAATAGCTCGCCTGCGGATTGCCGCCCATCGCGGCGATCTGTGTCTTGTCGGCGATCCTGACGATGCCGTTGGCCGGATTGGCGGCAAGCGTGTCGAGCAGCGCCTTCACCCGCACCGCCAGCGCCGCGTCGTCAGGCCGGGCCAGCATGATCGCGGCTGATCCGCCCGATATCCAGGGCATGGCCAGCCAGGAGGCGACCTTGCCATCCTTGTCGAGCGTGATCAGACCCGCGTCGATAAAGGGGCGGTAGAGGTTGATCGCTGTTTGGGTCGCTTCAAAGCCATGGTCGCTGACCAGCGCGATGACAGCGTCGGGATGGGCCTGCATTTCGGCCACCACCAGATCACCGACGATGGCGTCGATCTTTTCCAGCACCGCCCTGGCGGCTTGGGTGTCCGGTCCCATGGCATGTTGCTCGTGGTCCAGCGCGGTCAGATAGACGGTCAGGAATTGCGGCTTGTGCGCGGCGATCAGCGCAGTGGCGAAACGGCCGCGCAGCTGGTCGCCGGGCAGGCTTTCATCAATGCCCATGGCATAGGGCGCGCCGACTTTCGCCTCCAGTTCGGCTTTCAGGCCGGGCGTTGCCAGCGCATCGAGCAATTTGGCGTCGTCGGCATGACCGGTGCGCCAGATTTGCGGCAGGTTCCACGTCACGCCCTTGGCCGCGACGCTGACCGGCCAGTGGATATTGCCGGTGGACAGGCCCGCCTTGGTCGCGGCCTCCCACAGGGTCGGCACCTTGATGTCCTGCGCATACCAATACCAGCCGCCCTGGTTGATGCCGGTGGGGTCGAAACTGTTATTGGCGACGATGCCATGCTTGGCCGGGGTGGTGCCGGTCATCAGCGTCGTGTGGCTGGGATAGGTCAGTGTCGGCAACACGCCGGTGACGCCCGCTGCGTGTGCGCCCTGGGTTACGAAGCGGCGCAGGTTGGGGAGGGAAAGGCCGCGCTTGTCCGCCTCCAGCACGTCGCCGGGCCGCAGCCCGTCGATCGAGATGAGGAGGACGGGGTCCGCCAGTGCCGTTGTCGGAATGAGGGCGGCGAGGGCGGTGGCGAGGAGCGCGGTCTTTTTCATGATGATTGTCCCAACTGCCGTTCGCTTCGAGCGTGTCGAGAAGCGGATTACGCTGTGCGCGACGTTTCTCGACTTCGCTCGAAACGAACGGAGCGTGTTGTTTAGAACCCGGCCTTTAGCGTGGCGAAGAACTGTTGCGGGGCGCCGACCAGCAGGGTCTGGGCGTCGCCGCTATTGCCAAAGCCGCCCGACCCGATCGTGCCGACATAGCGTTTGTCGAGCAGGTTGGTGGCGTTGAACTGCACCTCCAGCGTGTCGGTGAAGCGATAGCCGAGCGAGGCGTCGACGATCAGGCGGCCGGGGACCGAGGCGTCGTTGGTGTAGCTGTAATAGCGACGCGACATATAGTTGAGACCGACACGGAAGAAGCGCTGGCCATCGTCATAGTTGAACTCGCCGCGCGCCATATGCTTGGGGCTGTCCACCACGGTCTTGTCCTTGATCGCCGCGACCAGCACGCCATTGCCGTTCACCACATCGTCGCGATAGGTCGCGTCGGTGTAGCTGTAGCTGGCATAGAGGCCAAAGCCGCCGCCCAGCTTCAGGTCGCCCGCGGCCTCGACGCCGATGGCGCGGACGCCGCCGACATTCTGGAGCGCCGACGGGTTGCCCTGGATCGCCGATCCGACCTGCACCGCGAGCAGGCGGTTGCGGAAGTTGACGAGATAGGCGCCCAGCGTGCCGTTGAAGATGGGCGTATTGTAGCGCAGGCCCAGTTCATAAGTGTCCGATTCTTCCGGTTTCAGATCATCCTTGATCGCGTCGAAACCGGCCTGATTGGTCGAGAAAGGACCGGTCGTGGTGGCGCTGGCAAAGGCGCGGGTCGACTGGCTGAAACCGCCAAAGACTTCTGCTTCCGGGGTGACCTGCACGACGAAACCGGCGGTGGGCTGGAACCAGTCCTGCGCCTTGATCTTGCCCTGCGGGAAGCTGGCCTGAACGACGGCTTCGGCCTTGTTGGTAACCGAAAAGCCCTTCCACCCCAGGTTGATCGTCACCATGCCAAGGTCGATCTTGTCCTGCACATGATATTGGAAGGTGTCGGTGGTGAAGTCGAATTCCCACTGCGTCGCAAACGGGTTCTTCGGATAGTCACGGAACGACAGGCCGGGTTCCGTGCGGCTGGCAAAGGCGTAGAAGCGGCGGGCCTGATTGAACTTGTTATTTTCATACCATGCGCCGACGTTCAGAGTCTGGCGGCCGATGGTAAAATCGACGCTGCCGAAGCCGCCGATCCGGTCCATTTCATATTCGGTGGTGCGCACCGACATGGGAACGCCATTGGGGCTGGGGACATAGGGGGTCGCCCACAGGCCCATGCCGCTGTTATTGTGATAATAGCCCTTGAGGTTCAGCTTGGCCTGTTCGCCCAGCGGCGTGGTGAAGCCGATCGCGCCGAGCCAGTCCTTGCGCAGGCCCGATGCGTCATAATAGGCGTCGTCGGCGCTGGTGACATTGCCGGGATAGGTCTGGCCGGTGGCGACGCTCGCGCCGCTATAGTCGAAACGGCCATCGGGGAAGGGCGATCCGCCGCTGTTGCTGACGCGGTCCACGTCATTCAGGCGGGCGGCATAGTCGATCGCGCGGGCATAGTCGGGATAGGTGTTGTCCCAATCCCAGCCGAGCCGATTGATCATGCCCATCGACATGTCCTGATAATCCTGTTCACGGCGGTCTGAATAGCTCAGCCAGCCGTCAATCTGGGCCTCGCCTACGGGCACGATCACCTTGGCATTGCCCATATGCTGGTCCTGCGTGCCTTGGCCCTTATATTTGTCGGTCGATCCATAGCCGTAGGAGACATAGCCGCGCACGCCATCCCTGGTGCCCAGATTGAGGCGGGCAAAGGCGCGGATCGTTTCGTTGCTGCCATAGGTCAGGCCGCCCTGCGCGCCCAGTTCGCCGGTCGGGTCGGCCGAGAAGGTCTCGACCGTGCCGCCCAGATTGCCGGTCGCCTGCGTACCGAGCGAACCGGCACCCTGCGACACGCGCACGCTGCCGATATTTTCGCTGCTGATGGCGCGGGTGATGTGCAGGCCATTATGGTTGCCATAGCTCATGTCGCCCAGCGGGATGCCGTCGAAGGTGAAGCCCAGCTGGTTCTGGTTGAAGCTGCGGATGGTAACGCGCTGCGACCATTCATAATTGCCGAACGGGTCGGCCGACTGGAAATTGACGCTGGGCAGCTTTTCGATGGCTTTGAGCGGATTGGTGCCGGGCGTCAGCACGACAATCTCACGCGCCTGTATTTCCTGCACCTGGCGGGTTTCGCCGCGACCAAAGACGATGATCGTCGCATCGTCCGGTGCTGCCTCTGCGGCGGGCGTTGCCGTCTGGGCGAAGGCGGGCGTGGCGGCCAGCATGGTGGAGGCGAGCAGCAGGGCAGTGGCAGGACGCATGAAATTTCCCCTTGGATGACCGTGATCGGCTTGGTCCGGGGCCGTAGGCGCGTGATGTTGCACTGCAATGTTAGGAGCTTGACGGATTGGCGTCGTCTGCGTGACACTCTTGTGATGCGCGCGCATCTTGCGCCAGATTGTGTCATAAAGGTCGCAGTCGCGCCATTTTCGCTGGCGCGATTGCATCACTCGTCAGCATGGCTATGGCATTGCCATCCCTATCTTATTGGAAAGCAGGACATGGCCAAACCCGAATCCTGGCGTTTCAGTCCCGAAGCCTATCGCTTCGTTACCAGCATCGACACCCGCTTTCAGGATCTCGATACGATGGGCCACATCAATAATGTGGCGATTTCCGGCATCTTCGAGACCGCGCGCATCCGCTTTCACCATCATATGGGCCGCCATCCGCAGGAACAGGGCGTGCGCTGGCTGGTGGCCAATGTGAACCTCAATTTCATCGAGGAATCGCACTTTCCCTATCCGTTCGACGTCCATTGCGCGATCGGCCATATCGGCCGGACCAGCTGGACGATCAGCTCGGCCGGGTTCCAGAAGGGCGTCTGCGTCGCCACCTGCGACACCACCGTCGTCACCCATGGCGCCGAAGGCCGCCGCGAGATTGACGAGACGCTGCGCGAGGCGATGGAACTGAATTTCATCCGCCAGCCGGGGTAACGCCGAGCCGCTTTACTACCGCCGTTCGTCCTGAGTAGCCGCTGACCCCGGACTTGATCCGGGGGGCGTATCGAAGGATGCGTATCAGCGCGATGCTTCGATACGGGCCTTCGACAGGCTCAGTCCCTACTCAGCACGAACGGGATTGGGGCTATGTCCCTATTCACCCAAACCCGTGCATCCGCCGCGACCATTGGAAGGCGATGACTGCGCCCTTGACCGGCTGGATCATCGCGACCGCCAGCAGCAGCGCCAGGCTCGGCCAGATCGCCGCCTGCCAGCCCAGCGGAATGTCGAGTGCGCTGTTCACTTCGATCATCAGCGGCACCAATATATGGCCCAGCAACAGGATGACGATATAGGAGGGGAAGTCGTCGGCCTGATGCGTGTCCCAGCGCTGGCCGCAATGGGCGCAGGCGGTTGTCGGCTTGAGGAAGCGGGCGAACATCCGCCCCTCGCCACAGGCCGGGCAACGCCCGCGCAGCGCCAGGCCGATGGCGGCGCCAAGCGGACGATCGGGGGCGGCTTTGGGGGTCTGATCGGGCATAGGCGCTGAGGTAGGGTCTGTGGCCATGCGGCGCAACACAGCATATTCCCTTACTGACCCTTTCGCCCGCGCAAAAGCCTGTTAATAAGCCGCCATGCGTCTCCCCGGTCCGTCCGAAGTCTTTGCCCTGTTCGACGATGCGCGCGTGCGTGGCGCTGCCCCGGCGCGGCTCTATCGCGATCCGGTGGGCATCATCGCGGCGCATAGCATGGACGAGGTCCAGCCCGCGCTCGACCGGCTGGCCGACGCGCGTGAGAGCGGGCTGCATGTGGCGGGTTACATGGCCTATGAGGCCGGCCTTGCGCTGGAGGAGCGGCTCGCGCCGATCGCCCGCCGTCGTCAGGCGGACAGCAGCGCCGGGCCGCTGCTGTGGTTCGGCCTGTTTGAAGGGGTGCGGCTGATCGCGCCGGGGACGCTGCCTGACCTACTGCCCGATCCGGCCGGGGCCAGCGTCACGCCACCGCGCCCGCTGATCGACGAGGCAGAGTATCGCGCGGCGTTCAACGCGGTGCAGGACTATATTCGCGCGGGGGACATTTATCAGGCGAACCTGACCTTCCCCTGCGAAACCAGACTGACCGGCGATCCGATGGCGCTCTATGCCGCGATCCGCCCCCGCGCGGCGGCAGGCTATGGCGGCGTGATCCGCACCGGCGGGCAGGCTTTGCTGTCCTTTTCGCCCGAACTTTTCTTTACGCTGGTGCGCGGCCAGCTGACCGCGCGACCGATGAAGGGCACCGCGACCCGCCATGCCGACCCGCAACAGGACGCGGCGCTGGCCCAATGGCTGCAAAGCGACGCCAAGCAGCGCGCGGAAAATCTGATGATCGTCGACCTGTTGCGCAACGACCTGTCGCGCGTGTCGCGCGCGGGCAGCGTGACCGTGCCCGACCTGTTCAAGGTGGAGACCTATCCGACAGTCCACCAACTGGTGTCGACCGTGCGCGCGCGCATCCTGCCCGGCCTGTCGCCGGTCGATGTGCTGCGGGTGCTGTTCCCCTGCGGATCGATAACTGGTGCGCCCAAGGTGCGGGCGATGGAGATACTCGACGCGCTCGAACCCCATGCGCGTGGCGTCTATACCGGCTCGATGGGCTGGATCGACCCGGATGGCGACGCGGCGTTCAACGTCGCGATCCGCACCCTGACCATCGATGAAGGCGCTGGCGTCGGACGGTTGGGGCTTGGCTCTGGTCTGGTGGTGGATTCAGAGGCCGGTTCGGAATGGGCGGAATGTCTGGCCAAGGGGCGGTTTCTTGCTGGCGCTTGACATATTTGCCGCCAACGGCTTGGAATAATGGCAATGTCACTGGCCGATGGACGCTATGATCTGCTCGAAACCATGGCCTTCGATCCGCTCGAAGGCATCAGGTTGCTGGAGCTGCACCTCACAAGGTTGAAGGCGAGCGCCGACGCGCTCGGCTTTGCCTTCGATCGCCATGGCGTGCGCAACGAATTGCAGGCCGCGACCTTCCGCCTGCGCGACCATAGCCGGGTGCGGCTAATGGTGTCGCGCGGCGGGGCGGTGGCGATCGAGGTGCGTGATCGGATCGCCTGGCCCGCCGCGATCGTCCCGGTCAAGGTGGTGCCGCGCCATGCGCCTGCCGATGACCTGCGGCTGCTGCATAAGACGACCGACCGGTCGCTCTATCGCGACGCGCTGGCGCGCGGCGGAACCTATGAAGTCGCGCTGATCGATGCGCAGGGCTATGTAACCGAGGGCTGCTATTCCTCGATCTTCGTCGAGCGCGGCGACAAATTGCTCACCCCGCCGCGCTCGCGCGGCCTGCTGCCTGGCATCTTGCGCCAGAGCCTGATCGACATGGGCGAGGCGGTCGAGGCGGACCTGCGCCCGCATGATCTGGACAATGGCTTCTTCATCGGCAACGCCGCGCGCGGCATGGTCGCGGCGACGCGGGCGCATTAGCCACATCATTCTGCCGTAAATCCATTAAGCCCTAACTGGCCGGTTGCCCCTGCGTCTGTTGCGCACTAAGGACCGCCGCGTCCGCTTTGCTTGCGGATACGGGGATTCTTTCGAAAGATAATTACCATGAGCCAGACTTCCGCCGCCCTTGGTCGTATCCAGCCTTCCGCCACGCTTGCCATGAGCGCGCGGGTGAATGCGCTCAAGGCGCAGGGCGTGGACGTGATTGGCCTGTCGGCGGGGGAGCCGGACTTTGACACGCCCGATTTCGTCAAGGAAGCGGGCATTGCCGCCATTCGCAACAACCTGACCCGCTATACCGACGTGGACGGCACCGCCGACGTCAAGGAAGCGGTCATGTTCAAATTCCAGCGCGACAATGGCCTGGCCTACAAGCGCAGCCAGATCACGGTGAACTCCGGTGGCAAGCACACCCTGTTCAACGCGCTGGTCGCGACCGTGGATGTGGGCGATGAAGTCATCATCCCGGCGCCTTACTGGGTCAGCTATCCCGACATCGTGAATTTCGCGGGCGGCACCCCGGTGTTCATCGAGGGTCCGGCAAGCCAGGGCTACAAGATCACCGCCGCCCAGCTGGAAGCCGCGATCACCCCGCGCACCAAATGGGTGATGCTGAACTCGCCGTCCAACCCCAGTGGCGCGGCCTATTCGGCGGCGGAGCTGAAGGAGCTGGCGGACGTGCTGCTGCGCCATCCCCATGTCCTCATCATGACCGACGATATGTATGAGCATGTCTGGTATGCGACGACCCCCTTCGCCACCATCGCGCAGGTCTGCCCGGAACTCTATGACCGCACGCTGACGGTCAATGGCTGTTCCAAGGCTTTCTCCATGACCGGCTGGCGCATTGGTTTTGCCGGTGGTCCCGAATGGATCATCAAGGCGATGGGCAAGCTGCAATCGCAGTCGACCAGCAACCCCTGCTCGATCAGCCAGGCGGCCGCCGTCGCCGCGCTCACCGGTCCGCAGGATTTTCTGGAGGATCGCAACGCCGCCTTCAAGAAGCGCCGCGACATGGTTGTCGCGATGCTGAACGATGCGCCCGGCCTCGATTGCCCCACGCCCGAAGGCGCGTTCTACGTCTATCCCGACGCCAGCGGCGTGATCGGCAAGGTGACGCCCAAGGGGGTGACGATCGACAGCGACGAAACGCTGATCGGCTACTTCCTGGACGAAGCCAAGGTTGCCGCCGTCCATGGCGCCGCCTTCGGCCTATCCCCCGCCTTCCGCATCAGCTATGCGACGTCGGAAGAGGTGCTGAAAAAGGCCTGCACCCGCATCCAGGAAGCCTGCGCCGCCCTGAAATAACAGTCCTCCCCAAGCTTGCTTGGGGAGGGGGACCGCTGGCGAAGCCAGTGGTGGAGGGGCGGGGCGTCCAGACGCCAACACCCCCCATTCCCGCACAAACAGAAACGGTCCTTTTCCTTCCGCGCCGTCTTGCAGATAGCGCGGGAGCTTCTATATCCGCGTTGCATAGTGAAACTGATTTAAGGCGACGCCCCGTTCGTCGTTCTGTCCCTTGTTCTGGTCGAAAGCCGCACGCACGGCGCGCGATGTTCAGCAAGGGGCAAGACAGCGGGGTGTAACCGATCGGCCTGAACCGCCGAAACCAAAGCATAAGAAAGGCACAGGCCATGATGGCGTTTTTGAAATCCGAATTGTTCCTGCGCTTTCTGGGCGGGTTTGCGATCGGTGCCGTCGGCATGGTACTGCTCCAGCCCGATGAACAGCCGATCCTCAGTTCCCCGGCGATTGCCGCGACCAGCACCAATCATGCGGCGCTCTGACGGCATCAGCCTCGCCATATTCGCGGCGCTTGCCGTCGCATCCCCGGTGCGCGCCGAGCGCCCGGTCCTGGCCCCCGTCGCCACCATCGACGCCGCACCCACCCGCAAGCTGGAAACCGCCGTCTTTGCCGGTGGCTGCTATTGGGGCGTGGAGGGCGTCTTTTCCCATGTGAAGGGCGTCCATCTGGTCAAGTCCGGCTTTGCCGGTGGCCCGGTCAACCGCCGCGTCGATTATGAGATGGTCAGCGGCGGCGACACCGGCTTTGCCGAGGCGGTTCGCGTCACCTACGACCCCAAACAGGTCAGCTACGCCACGCTGCTGCGTATCTTCTTCTCGGTCATCGCCGATCCCACGACGCTCAACTATCAGGGGCCAGACCATGGCACCCAATATCGCAGCGCGCTCTTCCCGCTGAACGCCGAACAGGGCAAGGCAGCGGCCGCCTATCTGGCGCAGCTCAGCAAGGCAGGCCTGTGGCGCGACCCGGTGGTGACGAAGGTGGAGCGCTTCACCGGCTTTCAGGATGCCGGGACCGACCATCAGGACTTCATGCGCAATAACCCGCGCCATCCCTACATATTGCGCTGGGACGCCCCCAAGCTGGCGGCGTTCAAGGCGATGTTTTCGGCGCTGTATCGGGACAAGCCGTCGGCATAATTCAAAAGCGTAGTTTGAGGCCGGGGAATCCGGGCCAAGGGTTCGCGCTGACCGCCGTTTGTAGAGCAAGGCGTATCGCGGATATTACGCGAGCAACGTGACGTTCGCTCAGGTTGCTGGTAGGGTCGTTTGATGCCCATTAAGCGCAATAGCAAGCTCGTGTCGAATGAACAGCTGCAGGCATTGTTCGATGATTTTGAAAGCAACTCGACTGTTCTAGAGGATGGACGCCTCAGTTTTCCTGGCTTCCGAACAACCCAGCACCTGAGAGAGATTCTCCCGGATGCCTTTATTGTGAAACCAGCACTGCGACGTTCGGCAGCTATTCGGCTTTTTCTTAGGGCGCTTTACCAATCTCGCCGTGATGGGCTTCTGACTGCGGAAGCGGTTATCGAGCGAGCAGAGGAGTTTTATCGGCAAGACCGAGCAGTCAGGCTAAAGAAGTTTACTCTGTGGACAAAAATTAGGGCTAGGGGAATGGCCCAAGTTCAAAATCTTAAATTCAATTGGGCGGATGTTTCGATTCGCACTGTTGCAGAATTGCCAAAATGGCTTCGACTTGAACCATTTGAAAACTCTAGTATTGGGTACGTCGACCCAGCCCAACCCAATCATTCTGGCTACGTAATCCTTAGTTGCCGGGAGAGAATGGAGGACGACGCAGTTGATCGGATGCTGGATGCGCTTCATTTGCTGATGGCATTGATGAATATTTATGAAACCCGAGGCAGTTGGACAATTATGTCGGGTCACAATTGGACGGCGGGCCAGCTTCGGATGGGGCCATTTCAATTCGTATTTCGAGAGCGCAAATTTCTCGGCAAGAAGGTCGTGTCCCACGGGGTGGTGTAGGAACCGTCGATCCACGGCAGGATCGGGTTCGGGTCAGGCGGCCAGAGCTGGCAGGCTGACGATTGGGTTATGGCTCACCGAGCCGATTGTTTCCAG
>NZ_QVRA01000021.1 GCF_003591655.1 Sphingobium terrigena | reverse complement strand
TGCTTCGCGATAGAAGGTTTGGGTGACCAGAGCAAGCCGCCAAATTCCATTGTCGCTGTTCACGATAGGGAGAGACAGACACGGCGCTAAGCTGGCAGCCCGTTAAAGAGCGGACCTTCCGCAGGTGGGATCGTCCACTGGGAGGCTGAACGGCAAACAAGGGTCGATTGCTGCTGGTGATGCCGCGCCGTCGGCTTCTTTCAAATCGATCGCCGCGTTCTGGGACTTACCTGCCGTTCCTGAATGAGCCGCTGAGCGACAGGTTCTGATGCTATCTGCCGCTCGCAGTGTAACTAGGCCATGTGTGCTAGCCATATAACGTAAGGCTCCATCTTTGCCTTACCCTGTAGTTGCTACAGGCCCTATGAGGCACCCCGTGATCGTAAGTCTGATCGAACAGGGGTTGGCATTGAAGTCTGTTTCTCGAACGCACCGCCCGGCGAACTACCTTCTCCTCTCGCTGCTCTTGGGGGCTGCATGGCCCGCGACGGCCTATGCGCAGGCTGATACCGACGCCGACGGGAAAAAAGAGCCCGAGATCGTCGTGCAGGCGACGCGGACGGGCCGCCGTGTACAGGACGAACCGATCCGTGTGGATGTTGTGAACCGGGAGGAGATCGAAGAGAAACTCCTCATGCGGCCGGGCAATATCGCCATGCTGGTCAGCGAAACACCCGGTGTAAGGGTTCAGACCACATCGCCCGCGCTGGGAGCGGCGAATGTGCGTATCCAGGGCCTGAAGGGCCGATACACGCAAATCCTCGCCGATGGCCTGCCGCTCTACGGCGGCCAGACACCTGCTATCGGCCTGCTCCAGATCCCGCCGACAGATCTGGGGCAGGTGGAGATTATCAAGGGCGCCGCGTCGGCGCTCTACGGACCTTCGGCCCTTGGCGGCGTCATCAATCTGGTGTCGCGCCGACCGGCGAGCGAGCCGCAGGGCGAATTGCTGCTGAATGCGACAAGTCGCGACGGTCAGGATGTCACGGGCTATGTCGCCTCGCCGATCGGTGAGACGCTGAGCGCGTCGATCACGGCCGGCTATGATCGGCAGAGCCGCCAGGACCTCAACGATGATGGTTGGGCGGATATGCCCGGCTTTGAGCGCTTTGCCGTCCGGCCTCGGCTCTTTTGGGATGGCGCTGACGGATCGAAGGCGTTGCTGACCTTCGGCGCGATGGCCGAACAGCGTGACGGGGGCACCATGCCGGGCGCCGCGGCACCGGACGGGCAACCCTTCGTGCAGTCGCAGCGTAGCCGTCGATATGATGTCGGCCTGACGGCAGAGACGCCGCTCGAAGGCATCGGCACGCTGCACCTGCGCGCGTCAGGCGTGACCCAATCCCATCGCCATCGCTTCGGTGAGACACAAGAGAATGACCGGCACAGGACCGGTCTTGCCGAGGCATCGATCGGCGGAGAGGCCGGCGCGACCACATGGCTGGCTGGCGCGGCCATTCAGGCAGATGATTATCGTTCCAGAGCCTATTCCGCCTTTGACTATAGCTACACCGTGCCCTCGCTCTTCGTTCAGGGGGAGCAGAAGCTGGGAGACAGGCTGACCCTCGCGGGAAGCGCGCGGTGGGACGGTCACAGCGACTATGGTTCGCGTGTCAGCCCGCGCCTCTCGGCGCTCTATAAGCCCGGACCGTGGACCATCCGTGCGTCGCTCGGGCGCGGCTTCTACGCGCCGACGCCGTTTGTCGAGGAGATCGAGGCGAACGGCCTGTCGCGCCTCGTGCCCTATGCGAAGTTGAAGGCCGAGGTGGCGGACAGCGCCTCCATCGACTTTGGCTACGTCCGTGGCCCGTTGGAAGCCAATGTCAGCCTGTTCGCATCCAACATCGACAATGCCGTGCAACTCCAGACGGTCGATGCCAGCCATGTGACGCTCATCAACGCTGCCGGACTGACGAAGACGCGCGGTGCGGAAGTGCTGCTCCGCTACCGTTGGAATGCAGTCACGCTGACGGGCAGCTATGTTCATGTCGATGCGCGCGAGCCCGACCCTGATGCCGCTGGTCGCCGCACGGTCCCCCTGACACCCCGCGACAGCGCCGGACTGGTCGCCATGTGGGAGAAGCATGGGCGGGGACGTATTGGGATCGAAGCCTACTACACCGGTCGCCAGTCGCTGGACGACAATCCCTATCGCACTCGCAGCCGACCCTATGTCCAACTTGGCGCCATGGGCGAACTCGTTCTGGGCAAGGTCAGCCTGTTCGTGAACGCCGAGAACCTGCTCAATGTCCGGCAGACCAAATTCGATCCGCTGCTCCTCCGTAGTCGCGCGCCGACAGGTGCGTGGACGGTTGACGCATGGGCGCCGACCGATGGCTTCGTCCTCAACGGGGGTGTGCGGCTCCGGTTCGGCGGGGAATAGCATGGCTGTGGTCGAGGCTTTTCAACTCCCGCCATGCCCGGCGAATGATCTGCCAACCGCCCGATACGCCGAGACCAGCCAGCACTGCCGCGACAGCGAGGTCCGGCCATGCGGTGCCGGTGCCGAAAACGCCTAGCGCGGCCGCGACCACGGCAAGGTTGCCGATTGCGTCGTTGCGCGAGCAAATCCAGACCGACCTGCGGTTGGCATCGCCCTCCCGGTGCCGCCACAGCATCACGGCGCAGATCAGGTTGGCGACCAGCGCGAGCACGCCAATGATACCCATGGTCTCGGCCGTGGGCAGCGTCCCGCGCGCCGCCATCCACGCCGTGCTGGCGATGACCCAGACGCCCAGAATCAGCAACGACAAGCCTTTGGCGAGCGCAGCGCGGGCGCGCCAGCGCAGCGCAAGTCCGGCGACACCGAGGCTGATGGCATAGTTGGCCGCATCGCCTAGAAAATCGAGCGCGTCAGCCTTGAGCGATGCTGACCCGGCCGTGACGCCAGCAACGATCTCGACGCCAAACATGCCAGCGTTGATAATGAGCGCGATCCACAGGGCGCGCCGCCAGACGCGGTCGTCTGTCTTTCCGCCAGTGTCGGGTGATCCGCCGCAGCAACCGCCAGCCATGTGCCATCTCCTCTTCGCATCGATGGCAGCCTATATGGGGGCTGTAGCAACTACAGGGTCAAGAGCATGGCGTTGACGATCGGGGAAATGGGCAAGGCCACCAGCACGAAAATCGAGACGATCCGCTACTATGAGAAGATCGGCCTTCTCCCTAAGCCCGCCCGCACGTCGAGCAACTATCGGGACTATGGGCCGGCAGAGCTTGGCCGCCTGTCCTTCATCAGGCGGTCCCGTGATCTGGGCTTCTCGCTGGATCAGGTACGCGCGCTCCTCGGCCTTTCCGACGACAAGAGTTGCGACTGCGCTGGGATTGATCGCATCGCCAACCAGCACCTTTTGGAGGTGGATCGTAAGATTGCTGATCTCCAGGCCCTGAGACGGGAACTGAAGGCGGTGATCGATTCCTGCGATGGCGGGACTGTCGAAGAATGCCGCATCGTCGAAGCCTTGGGGCCGGTAGCATCCGGATGATCGTCGGCTTTCGGGTCGCAAGCTGACGCTTGCTGCGCGGAGGTGTAAGTCTTGAGTTGGTCAGGTGCTGCCGGAAGGGGTTGGGACTTAACGGTCGTTGCCGAGCACGGCCGTGAATGACGGGTTCCGCCGAAACCCGTCGTTGGTGGAAGCTATGCTACATCTGCGCTGTCGAAACGCCCAGAACAGGCGCATGGCAAAGAACACGGGAGGCCCGGCGCCCCGGGCCTCCCACCTATCAATAGTCCATCGCCGGCATCGGCGCGGCCTTCTCATCCTTTGGCAGCTCCGCGACGAGCGCCTCGGTCGTGATAAGCAGTGAGGCGACCGAGGCCGCGTCCTGCAGCGCCGTGCGCACGACCTTTGCCGGATCGATCACGCCCGCGTGGACGAGATCCTGATACTCAGCGGTGGCGGCATTAAAGCCCCAGTTATAGTCGGAGCTTTCGAGCAGCTTGCCGACGATATAGGCACCGTCCTCGCCGGCATTCTCGGCAATCTGCCGTGCAGGTGCGCGCAGCGCGCGGCGGATGATGTCGATGCCGGACTGCTGGTCGTCATTGGCGGCCTTCAGACCATCGAGCGCCTTGATCGCGCGGAGCAGCGCGATGCCGCCGCCCGGCAGGATGCCTTCCTCGACCGCCGCACGCGTGGCATGGAGCGCGTCGTCGACGCGGTCCTTCTTCTCCTTCACCTCGACCTCGGTCGCGCCGCCGACCCGGATCACCGCCACACCGCCGGCGAGCTTGGCGACGCGCTCCTGCAGCTTTTCACGGTCATAGTCGGATGTCGTGGTCTCGATCTGCTGGCGGAGCTGCGCGACGCGGCTGTCGATGTCCGTCTTTTGACCGACGCCATCGATGATCGTCGTATTGTCCTTGTCGATCACGACCTTCTTGGCGCGGCCGAGCATGTTGATCGTGACATTCTCGAGCTTGATGCCGAGATCCTCGGAGACGACATTGCCGCCGGTCAGGATCGCGATATCCTCGAGCATCGCCTTGCGGCGATCGCCGAAGCCGGGCGCCTTGACGGCAGCGATCTTGAGCCCGCCGCGCAGCTTGTTGACGACGAGCGTCGCAAGCGCTTCGCCCTCGACATCCTCGGCGATGATCAGCAGCGGCCGACCGGACTGGACGACCTTCTCGAGCAGGGGCACCAGCGCCTGCAGATTCGAGAGCTTCTTCTCGTGGATAAGGATGTACGGATCGTCGAGCTCGACCTTGAGCTTCTCGGCATTGGTGATGAAGTAGGGCGAGAGATAGCCGCGGTCGAACTGCATCCCCTCGACCGTCTCGAGTTCAGTCTCCAGGCTCTTGGCCTCCTCGACCGTGATCACGCCCTCATTGCCGACCTTCTCCATCGCTTCGGCCAGGATGCGGCCGACCTCCTCATCGCCATTGGCGGAGATGGTCGCGACCTGCGCAATCTCACTGTTGGCGCCGACCTTCTTGGCGTGGGCTTCGAGGTCCTTGACCACGGTGCTCACGGCAAGGTCGATGCCGCGTTTCACGTCCATCGGGTTCATGCCGGCGGCGACGGCCTTCGAACCCTCGCGTACGATCGCCTGGGCGAGAACGGTCGCGGTGGTGGTGCCATCGCCCGCCTTGTCGTTCTGCTTGTTGGCAACTTCGCGCAGCATCTGCGCGCCCATATTCTCGAACTTGTCGGCGAGCTCGATCTCCTTGGCGACCGTCACGCCGTCCTTGGTGATGCGGGGAGCCCCGAACGACTTCTCGATGACGACATTGCGGCCCTTAGGGCCCAGCGTCACCTTCACTGCGTTGGCCAGCGTATCGACGCCGCGCAGCATGCGGTCACGCGCGTCCGACGCAAACTTCACTTCCTTGGCAGCCATCTGCCTGCTCCTTTCTCAAATTCCTTCCTGATGGTTAGAGAGATAACAGGTGGCTCAGGCCGCCTGCTTAAGTTCGGTAACCGTCTCGATCACGCCGAGGATGTCGCTCTCCTTCATGATGAGCAAATCCTCGCCGTCAATCTTGACCTCGGTGCCGGACCATTTGCCGAACAGGATGCGGTCACCGGCTTTGACGGACAGCTCGACGAGCTTGCCGCTATCGTCGCGCGCGCCGGGCCCAACGGCGACGACTTCGCCTTCCTGCGGCTTTTCCTTAGCGGTATCGGGTATGATGATGCCGCCCGAGGTCTTTTCCTCGGCTTCGATGCGGCGGACGACCACACGGTCGTGCAAGGGGCGGAAATGCATGGCAAAACCTCCAGATGCAAAACAGGTTGTGATGTCCCTGCCATTCATCTGAACGACAGGTTCGCGTGAATTATGAAAAGATATTTTTGGGTTCAAGAGGGCGAATGAATTTTTTTGGCACTCATCTCCCGAGAGTGCCAATTCGGCCCCTCTTGAGCGCTTTCGGCCGGCATCTTCCCTCTTGACGCGGCTCGGATCAGCACCAAAATCTTGAGCCGCGTGCGGCACCGCATGCACAAGAAAGGAGCGACCCAGGAAAGGAGCCAAGGCCATGTCGCAGCCATTTTCGCGTTTTCTGCACCCCTTCGACGTTGCGCACCATCCGAGCCTCGAGCCGGAAGTCAAACGCGCCATCCTCGCCTCCTGGGCGTCCGACCACTCTGCTGTGAAGGACCAGCCGGCGATGCGAAAGCCGCCCGGCGCCAGGCGCGCCGTTCCGATCGACGAGGTTTTCGCCGCCATGCGATCGCTCGATGAACCGCGGACGGAAGGCCGACCGCTGCAATGAGCGATCGCGGGTTCATCGCGCAGCTGGAGGGCTACGGTCTCACCACCGCCGAGATCCATTATTACCGGCCCGATGCACCGTCGCTTCTCCAGCTGTTCATCTGGCAGGAATATGATCTTGCGCCCGATTTCCCCGTGCTGTTCGAGTTCCTCGACCATTGGCGGCGCGAGATCGAGGCCGCGCTCCATTCGGTCCGGATCGCCCATGGCCGGCTGATCGGTCCCACCGAATGGTGCGCGGTCGATGGGATCATCCCGCTCCCATGACAAGCGGTCTTGGCGAGCGCTGGCGCCGACGAGGCGGACAGGCGGTCCGCCTCGTCCTCACGTTCGACGACATCATGGAATTCGCGCTCGCGCTGCTGTCTGTTCCGCCCGATGACCTGGAGGCGTTGGGCTGGAGCTTTGCCGACCGCAAGCGGCTCCTTGATCACTTCCTGCGGTCCGGCAAGGCAGCCCAACGCCTCCCTCGGGAGACGCTGGGGCAAAGCCTGATCACGCTGCGGCTGCCGCGGCGGGACCTCGCACCGCTTCAGCGCTTCGCTCGCCGCGAACTCCCGAAAGCCGCGTCCAACGCCGCCATGCTCGACCGGGTGCTCCGGGTGCTCGACGAGGCCGCATAGCAGCTGACTCAGCCGGCTAGGAACGGCGCTACCGCGAGACCGTCGAAGACGAACTGGACGGCAAGGCCAGCGAGAAGCACGCCGGAGATGCGGCCCACGACGTCGGCTCCGGTGCCCCCGAGCAACAGGACAAGGCGGTCGGCTGCGAGCATCGCGAGCCAGGTCAAGACGATGCAAGCGACGATCATCGCGAGGACGCCGCCGCCCTCGATCCAGCTCTCGGTGCGGCCCATGACGAGCACGGCGGCCGAAAGGCTGCCGGGGCCCGCGATCAAGGGAAACGCCAGCGGGAAGACCGCGATGTCGCCAGGCCCTTCAGCCTCCCGGCGCTCCCCCTCGCTGATCGACGAGAGTCCAGGACTGGAGAAGGTGAGCGTCAAAGCCTGGAGGAACAGGAGAACGCCGCCCGCCACCCGGAACGCGGGCAGCGAAATATGCAGGAGCGAAAGAACGGTGCCGCCCGCCAGAGCGAACAGCAGCAGCACGCCGGCGGCGATCGTGACCGAGCGCGTGGCGAGGCTGATCCGCCCGCTGCGGTGAATTCCAGCCGTCAGGCCTGCGAAGACCACCGCCGTCTCGATCGGACCGATCGTGACGAGCAGGGTGATGAAGCTGGAGAGGATGCTGGCTGATATGTGCATGGGTCACGCAACGAAACTTGCAAAGGGAGCGGCGCTTTCGCCGCTCCCTCATGGCTCAGGTGGCTTTGAATGAGCTGCCGGGATGGCCGGCAGCGGGCTGCGTCATGTGCGGCGCATCCCGTCAGTTCGGGCCGGGTGGCCGACAGCCGCCGACGGCGCTTCGCGGCAGTCACCGGAGCTGTTCGATACGACCTTCGGTTGCTGCCCCGCGCCGAGCGAGGTGACCTGAACGCTTCGGCTGCAGGTGCTTCCCCCGTTGGTCGTCGAGACGAAGCTATAGCTGACGGTCCCCGGAGGCGGGCTGCGCAACGCCGTCAGGTCGATCTTCCCGTCATCGGTCATTGCCGGGAGCGGCAAGGCGCGGACCTGACGCATCATCAGGTCGCTCTGCCCGTCCATGTCGGCCGCGATGCGATCGAACAGCGCGAATGGGGCCGGCCCGAATGGGTCGAGCCAGGCGATCGGTGCAACGCTGGGGGCAGGCGCGACCGTGACCTTGGGCGCGACATCGCCCTCATATTCTATGCGGGCGACCGTACCGTCCGGCAGGCCGACCTTCATCACATGGCTGTCATGGCTCGCCGCCAGCGCGGTACCGATGGTCGCGACCGCCGCCACGCCGGCCACGACGGCTGTACGAATTTTTCGCATCAATCGTCTCCTCTGATCATGGTGAACGTGAAAATGCCTTTCCCCCGACGCCAACCGCGTTTCCCGAGCCCAGGGTGCTTTCAAGCGCGGCGGGATAGCGGCTGCAGCATCGCGCGTGCGGACCGGTGGGCCAGCAGCAGAGCACCGGCGTCCGTTCCGCTGGCAGGCGACTGGGAATCGGGTGCTGGCGACCCGGCGCGCCATGGATCGAGAAGGCCAATCCCTGGCGCCGGCAGTAGCCCGCTGCGGTCTCCAGGTCGGACAAGCGCAGCTCGATCGTCTCGAGCGGATCGCCGCCGCCGCTCCATCCCGTCAGGGGATCAGCCACGGGCCGCCAGCGCGGCACGAAGCGCACCCGCCACTGTCCGCGCCGGCCGCGTCCGCCCTGGTTGGTCGCGAGCGGCATCGGCTCGATCACAGCCTGCGTATCTCGCGGTAGCGCGCTCGATGCGCATGGCCCGGCGTGGTTATCGTTGGCGAATGGCCCGGAACCGAAGTCCCGGGCCAGACCGTCAGGCCGCCTTGCCATTGACCGGGATGCGGCGGACATTTTCGTTCGCCGCCTCCGTCTTCGGCAGGGTGACCGTCAACACGCCGTTCCTGAAAGTTGCCTTGCCATTGTCACGGTCGATGCCCTGGGGCAGGCCGATACGGCGTTCAAAGCGGCCATAGCTGCGCTCGGTATAGCCGCGATCCTTGTCTTCGACCTCGGAGCGCTTCTCACCGCGCAGCGTGAGCGCACCGTCTTCGACGATAATCTCCACGTCCTTCTCGTCGAGACCCGGCAGTTCGGCGGTGACGCGGATTTCCTTGTCGGTCTCGCCGAGTTCGACGTGCGGCCAGCCGGCCGCGCGGTCGAACCCGGCCAATGCGGGCACGCCGAAGCCGCGGAAGACGTCGTCAAACAGACGGTTCACCTCGCGGTGGAGCGAGAGAAGCGGGTGGGTATCATTGTCGCGGTCGCGCTCGGCGCTGACCGGGACGGGGAGCCGGTTTTCCTGCCGGCTCCAGGGAATGAGATCACGAAAAGCCATGATGGTCATCTCCTTTTCTGGCTGGAAGGGGCCAGGCCTGCCGGCCCGCCGAGGGCGGTGCGGCAAACCAGTTAAACCAAGGATCAGGCCGCTTCGCGGGCTTCATCCCTCGGTGCCTCGATCTGATCCTGGGCAGCCTTGCCGGCAGCGATCTCGATCCGGCGCGGCTTCATAGCCTCGGGCACGACGCGCTTGAGCGCGATGCTCAGCAGGCCGTTCTCGAAGCGGGCATCGCCAGCTTCCACGAAGTCAGCAAGCTGGAAGCGCCGCTCGAACGTGCGCGTGGCGATGCCCCGGTGCAGATACTCGCCCTGGCCGTTGTCCTCGGCACGGTTGCCGGTAACGATGAGCAGGTTCTGCTGGGCCACCACCTCGATGTCCTCGGGGCGGAAGCCGGCGACCGCCAGCGTGATGCGATAGCTGTCTTCGCCTTCTTTCAGAATGTCGAAGGGTGGATAGCCGTCGTCTTCGCGCGTGCCGGCTTCGAGCAGGTTGAACAACCGATCGAAGCCCACGGTCGAGCGCCGATAGGGCGTAAAGTCAAATGCAGTTCTCATTTCCAAATCCTCCTGATTGAGCAATTCGGGCATGAGACGCGCCGGAGAGAGCCGGCGCTCTCAATGTCCACCGGACCCGGTTTTCAGCGTCCGGCGAGAGAAAATTAGGAATCACAAAACGGGTTTCAAGAGGCATTTTTTCGGTTGGCCCGCCCTTTCGCCTCCCGCCCTCAGGCGATCCAACTAGCCGCCTAAAACCATGTGAAATCGGCCCACTGATCCATAGGCGCGGTATGATCATCGGCCGGAATTACGTGATTTTGGTACCCGACGGGTGATGTCGAGGTCGAATGGGGGGCCGCCATGCGTCGAGCGGCGGCCGGCGGAACTCAGACGAGCTTTGGTGCGCCGAGACGCTCGCGTGCTCCTAACGTTCTGACTGCCATCCGCCGGATACTTCCGTCGGGTTCGGCCTCCTTCAGGCGATGAGAACATAGACCGCGCCCAGCCCGGCGCTTACGAGGAGAACCGGGATCATACCGGCTTTGAAGCGGAACACCGCGATCGCCGCGGTGGCGGCAAGAACGAGCGCAGGTAAGTTCAGGGAAGCGAGGACCGGCACTTCGAACCCGGCGCCGCCGATCCTGATCTCCGCGACCTTGCGGAACAGCGTGTGGATGGCAAACCAGACGGCAAGGTTGAGAATGACGCCCACGACGGCTGCGGTGATCGCGCTGAGCGCGGCCGAAAGCGCGCGATTGCCGCGCAGCCGCTCGACGAAAGGCGCACCCGCGAAGATCCACAGGAAGCAGGGCACGAAGGTCACCCAGGTGGTGAGGATGGCGCCGAGCGTCGCTGCGACCAGCGGCGGCAGCCCGGTTGCCTCGCGGAAGGCTGCGAGGAAACCGACGAACTGCGTGACCATGATCAGCGGTCCGGGCGTTGTCTCGGCAAGGCCGAGGCCGTCGAGCATTTCGCCCGGCTGGAGCCAACCATAGGTGCCGACCGCCTCCTGCGCGACATAGGCGAGCACCGCATAGGCGCCGCCGAAGGTCACTACCGCCATCTGGCTGAAGAAGGCTGCGATCTGCGAGAAGACATTATCGGGTCCGGCGAGTGCGAACAGCAGCACGACCGGAGCCAGCCAGAGGAAGAGCAGCGTACCGGAAATCTTGAGCGACCAGGCGAGATTGGGCCGGGCATGATCTGGCAGTCCCTCTCCGAGCGCGGTCTCGGAATCATGCACGATCTTGCCGCCAGCCGGTCCATGCCCACCGCCGCCCTTGAACGCTGCAATACCGGCGGGACCCCCGACATACCCGCCGAGCGCAGCGGCCAGCACGATGAGCGGGAATGGAGCGTCGAGGAAGAAAATCGCCACAAACGCGGCTGCAGCGATTCCGCGCAGTACGTTATTCTTGAGCGCACGCGAGCCCACGCGAACGACGGCCTGGATCACCACCGCGAGGACCGCCGCCTTGAGACCGAAGAACAGGCCCTCGATCAGCGGGGCATGGCCCAGCAGCACGTAGATGTAGCTCAGTCCCAAGATCGCGAGGAAGCCGGGCAATACGAACAGGCCTCCGGCAACCAGCCCGCCCTTGGTCTTGTGGAGCAACCAGCCAATATAGGCGGCGAGTTGTTGCGCCTCCGGGCCAGGCAGAAGCATACAATAGTTGAGCGCGTGCAGGAAGCGCTCTTCGCCGATCCATTTCTTCTCCTCCACCAGGATGCGGTGCATGACCGCGATCTGCCCGGCCGGTCCGCCAAAGCTAAGCGCCGCGATCCGCGCCCAGACCCGGACCGCATCGCCGAAAGCTATTCCATGCTCCCGCGCGGCAAGGAATGGGGTTTCGGCAAGTTCGGTCGCGGCCACTGTCATCGGTCTGTCTTTCTCGTGCTGAAGAAGGCATGGAACTGGTTGAGTGCGTTGCTGGCCTGCGCGATGCGCTGCAAGTCGTCGTCGGTCGAGGCGCACACGCCCGACAGCATTGCGCCCAGCCCGGAGGTTTCCGGCCGGTTGAACTTGGCATCGCCAATGTCGAGGTCATGGATGATTTCCCCGATCGCCACGAGCGCGCCGTCGTTAGTTAAACTGGCGCGCAACAGCAGCGTCTCGAAGCTGCACCGGTCGCCCTCGTGGGTGAATTCAGCATCGACCATGTCGAACCGCAGTTCGCCCGGCGCGGGCGCGTAGCTGCGCCCGTCGACGAACTTGAAGCGGGCGTCGACATCAATGAAGCGCCGGATCAGCCAGGCACAGGCGATCCGATCGACATGGACCCCGCTGCGCGTGACCCAGGTCCTGCCTTGGAGTTCGATTGGCTCGTCCGCCGCCGCCGGCTCAGACCGGCTGACATCGGGGTGCTGGTAGCGCTGCCGGTCGAGTTCAGCGAGCGCGGCCTCGGCTTCCTGGCGTCCATGGGCACCGAAGAAGTCGAGTGCGGCGACCTCGGCGAAGCGCTTCTGGAGCTTAGCGATATCTGCGCCGCTCGCCGGCCCGGTATCCAGCAGCCGGCGCGCCGTCTGGGCGATTTCATCATAGTCTGCGTCGCGCGCGGCGTCGAAGAGCGCGCGAACATCGCCATCGTTCTGCCCGGCTATCAGCTGTGCATCGAGCAGAATGGCCTCGCCGCCGCTCGCGACAATCTCGCTCAGCAGCTCCAGCAAAGTTGCTTCGTTCGCCTCGCTTCTTGGCAAGACATGAGCCGCATTCTTGAGCGGAACTGCTCCGATTGCCTGGAGGCGTCGCCAGATTTTGACACGCAGATAGGGCGGCTTCGTCGGCAATTGATGCAGCAGCGCCAGCCAGTCGGATCGAGGAGTTGCAGTCATGATAGAGCATATATATCACTGATTTCGAATCAAGGAATACCTATATCATATGCGCCGATCGAAGCTGCCCTTCCGTCCCGTCTGTTTCGCGTGTTCCAGTATGGCGCTCCTCTGCGCCACGCCCGCATTCGCGCAGGACAAGGATGGCCTCACAGTCACTGGCGCCATGCGCCTGCGCTACGAGGCGATCGACGGCCAGGCCCGCGCCGGCTTCAACAAGAATGACGAACTGGTGAATTTGCGGACCAATATCCTTGCCGAATATCGGAAGGACAATATTCGCATCGGTGTCGAGCTGTTCGACAGCCGCGTTTGGGGCGATAAAGCCGGAACACCGGTGACTACCAACGAGGTCAACGCATTCGAGCCCGTGCAGGCCTATATCGCCGCGGATTTCGACGGTGCCTTCGGCAAGGCGACGAAACTGACGCTCACCGCCGGACGCATGACGCTCAACCTGGGATCGCGCCGGCTGGTCGCCGCGGACGACTATCGCAACACGACCAACGGCTACACTGGCCTCCGCGCCGACATTGCTGCGCCTCACGGCTGGAAGGCGACCCTGATCTATACGCTCCCGCAGCTGCGCCTGCCCGACAATAATGAGGATGTTCGCGACGCCAAGGTCCGGCTTGATCGAGAAAGCTTCGACCTCGTGCTGTGGGGCGGGCAGATCAGCAAGGCCAGGGCGCTCGGGCCGGCCATGGCGGAACTGAGCTATTTCCACCTTGGGGAGCGGGATGCGCCCGGACGGCCCACGCGAGACCGCTCGCTCGACACCTTCGGCGGACGGATCATCGCCGAGCCGCGGGTCGGCAAGTTCGACTATGAGATAGAAGCCTTTTACCAGACGGGGCATGTCAGCGCCTCGCTGGTCCCAACAGCGGCGAGGCAGAGTGTCGGCGCGAACTTCATCCATGCCGATATGGGCTACAGCTTCCCCGGCCCCTGGAAGCCGCGTCTATCGATCGAGTTCGACCGGGCGAGCGGCGACAAGCCGGGCGGCCGGTTCGGCCGCTTCGACACTCTGTTTGGCATGCGCCGCGCCGATCTCGCACCGGCCGGACTTTATAACGCCATCGCCCGAACCAACATCGTGACACCCGGCGTTCGGCTTGAGGCGACGCCAAGCAAGCGCGTCGACTGGTTCGCGGCCTATCGGCCGATGTGGCTGGCGGCCGATCAGGACAGCTTTTCGTCGACCGGCGTGCGCGACGCTTCGGGCCGGTCGGGCGATTTTGCCGGTCATCAGATCGAGGCACGCATCCGTTATTGGCTCGTGCCGGCGCAGCTGCGGTTTGAATTTGACGGACTGCTGCTGGCCAAGGGACGCTTCCTTCTTGACACACCTAATGCACCGCCCGGAAATTGGACTCGCTATGGTTCGTTCAACGTCACGGCGAGCTTCTGATCCCTTCAGGGTTATTCCTATGGCAGGCCAGTACCGGCAAGCGACTCTGCCCATACTTTTGTGGCAGTTTCTCCTGGCGCCGAGACCCGGATCGCGCGTTGATCTTAGGGTTACCTGGGAGGGGCCAATCACCGGCTGTTACACGAGGCGTGAAGACTGCTTTTATTCAGATTAGGACGTTCGCGTCGGCCAGAGCCAACGTCGCAATCTGGTCGCGAGGCGACACCGCGAGAACAGCAGCTATTCCCGCATCCCGGCTCCTAAGGGGACATTCACCAACGGCCAATCATGCGTGATTAAAAGTGTCTGGACACATCCAAGATCGTCCGTCATCATGCTATCAAGCTGGTGATTTTATGATCAGTAGAGGCGCCTGTGGGAACTGGTGTGGGAAAGCCTCAGGTAACGTGGAAGTAAAGTTTGGATTTCTGCCGCTTTTATTCACGGTTATTAATCCCTGCCTCTCCGCCAAATTTTTCTCGGTCAGAATCTGCCCCTAACACTTGGAACGGCAAGAATTGAACGGGCGTTCGAACACCATCATTCCAGTCATGTTCCAGATGGGAATTGAGGGGCAGCTTAAGAGCTATGTTCTTGTCCGACAGGTGCCATTTGCCCATAGTTTCCAAGGGTTTGAGATGAACTCGAAAACGGCTCGGAAACTTTCGTCATGGTCTGCAAAGCGGTGCCGCAGCGTGCGGCTTTTTAGAGTCCTCCATAAGGAGAAACCCCTCCGACTTCAGTCGGCTACTGGCTTCAGCCTCAGACTCGGCTATGGGCTACAGCAGCGGTTGTCACACAACATTTCACCATCACTATCATCTCGTCTGGGCACCGAAGTATCGGTTCAAGGTGCTGCATGGCGAGGTGCGTCTGCGGGTGCGCGAGATTATCCGGCAGGTCTGTGCCGAAATGGGCGTGACGATCGTCCACGGTGTGCTTTCGCGCGATCACGTCCACATGTTCGTCGAGATACCCCCGCATGTATCAGTCAGCGACTTTGTGCGCCGGGCCAAGGGGCGGTCATCGCGTAAAATCCAGCAGGAGTTCGAGCATATCCGCAAGCGCTACTGGGGCCAACGCTTCTGGCAACGCGGTTACTTCTCGACCACATCCGGCAACATCACCGATGACACTATCCTGCGCTACCTCGACAAACATGGACACAAAAACGGCTTCAGCCCCGCCCCATGATCCTACCGGCGTCAGCCCGTCAGTCATTCAGCAGGCTGATCAATCTCGCTCGGCCGCTCGGGCATCTTGACTTCAGCTCACATTTTTCAAGGCTTCTGCCGTAAGGCAGCCGCGAATGGCTCGATTATTACGCCATTAATCGAGAATGCGCGTGTTTATGGAGGGTGGGTAACACTATCTATGCCCTGACACCCTACACAGCGCGCTCGATCAACGAATAGAGTGGATTGCAGGGAATGCAGAGGGTCTGACCTGTCGGCACCTACTGCATTTGCCTGCGTCATACCAATGCGGACGGTGACGGCGTTGGCCGTGCGGAAGATCATCGCCGCCATGCAGTGTCAACTGGTCGGGCTAGGGTGCAGACCCATAAATTATGAGGATCGAGACAGGATTGTCCGGGATTCTGTGGGAGGAGAAGCGCGAAGAGCGGGCAAGATGCCCGTTCGAGGGCTTCGACGCGCCACAGGACCCGAACAATCCTGCCCCGGGAAGGGGTGGGACGAAAATGGCCGGTGGAGCGGTCGAACGCTTGCAAGATAGTCCCGCTATCTCGCTGCGCGCTCTCCTTCCCACCAGCCATTTTCGTCTCCATCTCGACCTCATAATTTACAGATCTGCACCCTAGGACGAAGCTGCTTCAACAGTGCTTCGATCGGCGTCCAGTCCAGAAGCCGTGTGATCTGCTATCAACAGTGAATCAGAACACACCCTGCCCAATCAGCGGGGCTTCTTATTGCCCCTCAGGCATCACCCCGACAGGCCAATCATCGACACTTGCCGCCCATAATCCGCCTCGCCGCGATGGCAGGACCGGCGATAGCTGAAGAAGCGATCCGGCTGGCTATAGGTGTCCTCCTCCAGCAAATCGATCCGCCCAACTCCGGCTCTTGCAAGCCGCGACGCGACATAGGCGGCGATATCGAACTGGACATGGCCCAGACGACCCGCAGTAAAGAAGCGTACATTGTCCGCATCGTCCCGCTCGAACCGTTCGGCAAAATCGAGCGTCACTTCATAGGAAGCCCGCCCGATGCAGGGGCCGATCGCACAAGCCATGCGGTCACGCTGCGCCCCCAGCGCCTCCATCGCCGCAATCGTCTGGTCCGTGACCCCGCCAATCGCCCCCTTCCATCCCGCATGGGCTGCACCGACCACGCCCGCCGCCGTATCGGCAAACAGCACCGGCACGCAGTCGGCGGTCAATATCCCCAGCAGCAGCCCCGGTCGATCCGTCACCATCGCGTCGGCGGCAGGGCGATCGGCATCCGATATGGCGCTGCCGACCGTCACGACATCGGGCGAATGGACCTGATGCACCGTCACCAGCTGCCCGCCGGGCATCACCGCGTCGCGCGCCAGGTCCCGGTTGCGCAACACCGCCGCGCGATCATCCTGCGACCCCAGACCGACATTCAGGCCGGCATGAATGCCCAGCGATACCCCGCCGCGCCGCCCGGCAAAACCATGGGGGACGTCGTGCAGGCCGGGCGCCGTCAGCAGGTCGATCATCATCACTCCTCATCATCCGACCCTGCCCCAACCAGGGATGGCCATGTCGCGGTGACGCAACATACTTGCGCGCGCGCGATTAGGCGATAGTCTCCGCTCCCATAGCAAAAGGGGGCGGGTGATCCGGCCGCCGGGGCAAGACATCGCAAGATAAAGGGTTCCATTCATGATATTCGGGCGCGTAAAATCTCTCGACGCCATATTGGCGACGGCAGAGAAGAAATCGCTGCATCGTTCGCTGGGCGCATTCCAGCTCACCATGCTCGGCATTGGCGCCGTCATCGGCACCGGCATTTTCGTGCTGACCGCCGAAGCTGCGCAAAAGGCGGGGCCGGGCATGATGCTGGCTTTCGTCATCGCCGGCTTCGTCTGCGCCGTGGCGGCGCTCTGCTATGCGGAAATGGCAGCGATGGTGCCTGTGTCCGGGTCCGCCTACACCTATAGCTATGCGGTGATGGGCGAACTGATCGCCTGGATGGTCGGCTGGGCCCTGATATTGGAATATGCGGTCGCGGCGGGCGCGGTATCGGTCGGCTGGTCCGGCTATGTCGTTGGGTTGATCGAGCATACATTCCATCTCGACATTCCCGATCTGCTGACGCGGGGGCCGTTTGACGGCGGCATGGTCAACCTGCCCGCGATGCTGATCGCCGGTCTGGTTACGTGGCTGCTGGTCATCGGCACGAAGGAAAGCGCCTCGGTCAATGCCGTGCTGGTGCTGATCAAGGTCGCAGCGCTCACCCTGTTCATCGTGCTGGCGCTGCCGGTCATGAATATGGACAAGTTCACCCCCTTCGCGCCGCTCGGCTTTTCGGGTATTTCCGCAGCCGCCGCGTCGATCTTCTTCGCCTATGTCGGCTTTGACGCCGTTTCCACCGCGGCCGAAGAAACCAAGAACCCCCAGCGTAACATGCCGATCGGCCTGATCGGTTCGCTTGGCATCTGCACCATCTTCTACATGCTCGTGGCAGCTGGCGTCATCGGCACCGTCGGCGCGCAGCCGGTTACGGGCGGGGGTATCCCGATTAGCGAAGGCGGCATTGCCCTCGCGCCCGGTTCGACCGCGCTGTCGCAACAATGCGCCGCGCTGGCGGCTGCCGGCACCGAAGCTGTCACCTGCTCGAAGGAAGCGCTGGCCTGGACCCTGCGTGAAATCGGCTGGCCCCAGATCGGCAATCTGCTCGGCCTGGCTGCCGGCCTCGCTCTGCCGTCGGTCATCCTGATGATGATGTTCGGCCAGACCCGCATCTTCTTCGTCATGAGCCGCGACGGCCTGTTGCCCGCCATGTTCTCGAAGGTCCATCCGACCTACAAGACGCCCTATGTCATCACCATCCTGACCGGCATCTTCGTCGCGCTGTTCGCCGCTTTCTTCCCGGTCGGCATCCTCGCAGACATTTCCAACTCCGGCACCTTGTTTGCCTTTGCCGCCGTGTCGATCGCGGTGCTGGTGCTGCGCCGCACTGACCCGTCGCGCAAGCGGCCCTTCCGCACCCCGGCGATCATGTTCACCGCGCCGATCGCGATCCTGGGCTGCATGTATCTGTTCTGGAGCCTGGGCGTCGAAACCAAGCTGATGTTCGTGGGTTGGGCGGCGGTCGGCCTGATCGTCTATTTCGCCTATAGCCGCAGCCGCAGCCATGTCGGGCGCGGGGTGAGCGATGTGCCGGAACTGGATGCGGGCATCCCGCCCCAGCCCGTGCCACCGCTGCCGGGCGCGCATACGCCGGGCGGGCAGGACGCCTGATCAAGCAGAACGCCTGATCGAAAATAAAACGGGGCGGGTAACACCGCCCCGTTTTTTCGTTCAGTGCATGACCTCGAACTCGATGTCCCGCAGCCCGCCATGATTGGGCCGGGTGAACAGCTTGCCCCGCTCCGCCCAAATCACGATCAGAAAGCTGATCGATCCGAACACCAGCAGCCCCATGGTCAGCGGCAGGGTGGTGCCGTTGAAGGCACGGCCAACGATGCTGCCCAGTGCGGCGGACAGGGCGGTGGTCAGGAACGCCTGAAAGGAAGAAGCGACGCCTGCGCCCTTCGAGAATGGCTCCATCGAGATCGCGCTGAAATTGGAGGCGGTGAAGGCGACGGTGATCATCGTCATCGATTGCAAGAGCATGAAGGTGACGATCGTCTCCCGCCCGGACAGGATCACGGCCAGATGGACGATGGCGATCAGGATGAAAGCGATCAACGCCCCCTGACTCATGCGTCGCGCGCCAAAGCGCGACACCAGCCGGCTGTTGAGCAGGCTGCCGACCCCCATACATCCTGCAATGATGGCAAAAGCGATCGGAAAAATATGTTCGGCCTTGAACACGTCGAAGAAAATTTGCTGCACCGACAGGATGAAGCCGATCAGTCCGCCCATCACCACGCCGCTGGCCAGCATATAGCCGATCGAGCTGCGCGTGCGCATGATCGTGCCGACAGTGTGCAGCAGCGCGCCGACCGTGATCCGCATCCGGTTTTCGGGGCGCAAGGTTTCGGGCAGCCGCACGATCATCCATAGCAGGACCAGGCTCGCCAATATCGTCAGCGCCCAGAAGATCCAGCGCCATGGCGCGATCCACAATATGGCCTGCCCGAAACTGGGGGCTATCACCGGGATCAGCATGAATACCGCAAAGATCAGCGACATCACCCGCGCCATGGCATCGCCGCGGAAACGGTCGCGCACGATCCCCACGGTGATGACGCGGCTTGCCCCGGCAAAAAAGCCGGCGCAGGCGCGGCCGATCAGCATCATGGGAAAGCTTTGCGCCGCGGCGCAGGCCATGGACGAGAGGATGAACAGCACCATCGCCCAGCCCAGCACCCGCTTGCGACCATAGCGGTCGGACAGGACGCCAAACAGCAGTGATCCGACGCCCAGCCCCAGAAAATAGACGCTGATGATCAACTGCCGGTCATTGGGCTGCGCGATCGCCAGATCGCGGCCGATGGCGGGCAAGGCAGGCAGCATCGGGTCGATCGACAATGCGTTCATCGCCATCAGACAGGCGCATAGAGCCACGAATTCGCGGAACTGCATGTCCTTGCCCAAGGGCGTGCTGGCGGAAGGGGGAGTTTGGGCCATGCGTGCGGCTATGGGGATAATGACGCGTCGATGCCAGTCCTTATCTGCCACTGTTCATCGCACGGCTCGGCGCGCATTAACCTTGCCTGCCCCCGGAATAGCGCGAGTCCGGCCTGCTATGCGGCCAAAGCCGTTAACCATTTTTTAGCAGCTGCCGGTCCAACCTGATCTTCGTGGAAAAAGAACAAGGGTTGTCGTCCATTGGGTTAGTGTTGGAAAAGGGAACAGGGTCATGGGCAATAGTATCAAAAGTGCGCAATTTCTAATCGACAGCCGTATGGCGCGGGCAGCCGGCGGATCGGCAGAGGCCTGTTTCGATCTGGGCGTCGCCTATAGCTGCGGCACCGGTGATATGCCGATCGACCTGATCGAGGCACATAAATGGTTCAATCTGGCGGCCCTTGGCGGCAGCGAAGAGGGCCAGGCGATGCGCGCCGAAATTGCCGAGGAAATGACCGCCCGCGAAATCGCCGAGGCCCAGCGTCAGGCCCGCGCCTGGATCGCCCTCACGCAAGTGCGCGCCGCTTAATCGGCTTTCCTGAACGGCGTCCGTTCGGCCAGCCATTGGCGGTCCTGCTGCACGCCTGCCCGCTCTGCAGCCAGGAAATCGGCCACCGCGCGCCGAAAACCCGGATCGGGAATAAAATGTGCGGAAAAGGTCGGTTCGGGGGCATAGCCCCGCGCCAGCTTGTGTCCGCCCTGCGCGCCCGCCTCCACGCGAGCAAGACCGCGCGCGATCGCGACGTCGATCGCCTGATAATAGCAGAGTTCGAAATGGAGGTTCGGCACCTCCTCGCTACAGCCCCAATAGCGGCCATAAAGCGTATCCGCGCCGATCATGTTGAGCGCGCCCGCAATCGCTTGGCCCTGGCGCAGCGCCAGCATCAGCAGCACCCGGTTCGCCATCGTCTCGCCCAGTAGCGAGAAGAAGGACCGTGTCAGATAGGGCGTTCCCCATTTGCGCGCGCCGGTATCCTGATAGAAATCCCAGAATATGTCCCAATGCGCCTCGGTCAGATCGTCTCCAGTCAGGTGGACGATCTCCAGCCCTTCCACCGCCCGCGCCCGTTCCTTGCGGATATTCTTGCGCTTGGCGCTCGACAGGTCGGCCAGAAAATCATCGAAACAGCCATAGCCGCGATTGGACCAATGAAACTGGCTGTCCTCGCGGATCAGCCAGCCCGCCGCCTCGAAATGCGCCATCTGATCGGGTGCCACGAAAGTCGCATGGGCCGACGACAGGCCGTTGCGCTCCACCACTGTCTCGATCCCCGCAATCAGTGCCGGGGCAAGGCTCCGGTCGCGCAGCAGCAGCCGGGGACCAGGCACGGGGGAGAAGGGCGCGGCGATCTGGATCTTGGGATAATAGCGCCTGCCCGCCCGGTGCCAGGCATCGGCCCAGCCATGGTCGAACACATATTCGCCCTGGCTGTGGCTCTTGGCATAGAGCGGCGCAGCGGCGGCAATCTGCCCATCCGCCCCGTCGATCAGCAGCGGCAGCGGTTGCCAGCCCGTCCCTTCGCCCACGCTGCCCGACCGTTCGAGCGCGCTCAGGAAATCCCAGCTGACAAAGGGATTGTCGGCCCCCGCGCAGGCATCCCACTGGTCGCGCGGCAGGTAAGCCACCCCCGCGGCGATGCGCGCGACGACATCGCTCATCGGCGGGCCTTCAGGCGTTGGGGTCGGGCGGCATGGGTCACAGCCCGGAAAATTGGGTCGCGCCCGCTATTGCGCAAGGTCCGCCGGTCAGCCAGCCGCGCGGACCAGCACGATCGCGTCGATTTCCACCACTGCGCCCAGCGGCAGCACGGGGACACCCACCGCGCTGCGGGCGTGCTTGCCTGCCTCGCCAAACACCTCGACCATCAGTTCGGACGCGCCATTGGCGACCTTGGGCTGGTCGGTGAAGGAGGGCGCGCTGGCGATGAAGGCGCCCAGCTTCACCACCCGCTCGACGCGATCAAGGCTGCCGAGCGCCGCCTTCATCTGCGCGATCAGGTTGAGGCCGCAGATGCGCGCTGCCGCAACGCCATAATCCAGTTCCCGGTCCTCCCCCAGACGCCCGGTCATCAGCCCGTCGGGGGCGAGCGAAATCTGCCCGGAAATATGCAGCAGGTTACCGGCCTGCACGCTCGACACATAGGCGGCGACCGGGGCGGCGGCCTGGGGCAGGGTGATGCCGAGTTCGGCAAGGCGGGCGTCGATGCTCATGATAAGGCTCCGTCTGTAGTCAATGTTTCGGTCGGGGCCGGCCCGGCGGCCAGCTTTTCCATGATCCAGCGTTCGGCCGCCACCCAGTCGTCGATCCGCGCATGGGCATGGCGAGCGGCGGGCACCGTTGCGGCAATTTCCGGCTCGCCCACCATATGCAGCCGCCATACGCCGGGCGCATGACGCGCGACCGACGCATGATGTTCGGCCAGATCGTCGATGAACAGCGCGACGCTGGCATCATGCGCCGTGACGATCGCGGACAGCGGTTCGCCCTTTGGCCCATGATTCCAGTGGACCGGAAAGTTGAGGCCGAACGCCGCCAACTGCTCGACCCGCAACTGGTGATGGCGCTCGCCAATATTGGTCAGCACGACGATGTCGGCCACCTGCGCCAGCCGCCCCAGCGCTGCGACCGCGCCTGCAATTGGCGTCTGCCGGTGCATTTCCGTGTCGAAAAATTCCACCAGCAACGCCCATACCCGGTCGCGCTCGACAACCAGGCCGCTATCCTTGTGCCGCAGCGCTTCGGCAAAACCGCGATCGTGCATGTTGAAATGCACATCATGCGTCTCGTCCAGCCAGGCGCGGAACGGCACGACCATGTGCAACAGCACCTCGTCGCAATCGGTGATGATCAGCGGGCGGCTCATCGGCTCAAACTCTCCTGCGCGGCGATCAATAGGTCGGGGCGCGTGTCGATCGCCTCGGCACAGGCGATCAGGTCCGGCTCATGATCGGCCAGAAAAGCCAGCACCGCGCTCAATATTGCCGGATTGTCGATCCCGGCGCGCAGCGCGTCACTGTCGAGGCCCGTCAGCGCCAGCAGCCGGTCGGCCCGCTGTCCGTCGGCCAATATCCAGCCCAGCGCCATCAGCGCCAGCGTGGCCGGGTCCGCGCCGCTATCTTGCTTGCCATTATGGGTGTCGGGTCGCATGATCGGCTCTCGGCGGGGGTGCGGCCAGGGGATGGCGCGCTTCATGGGCTGCTTGGAAATTATGGGTGACTGGTGGCAAAGCGCGTGCTTGTTGTCGAGGACAACGAACTTAATCTGAAACTTTTTTGCGATTTGCTGCGGGCCCATGGCCATGACGTGTTGCCGATGCGCGACGGGCGCGACGTGCTGGTGCAGGCGCGCGACTTTCTGCCCGACCTTGTGATAACCGACATTCACCTGCCCCATGTCAGCGGGCTGGACCTGATCATTTCCCTGAAAGCCGATGATCGCCTGTCTGCCGTGCCGATCATGGCGGTGACCGCTTATGCCGGGAAGGGCGACGAGGACCGTATTCGCGCCGCGGGCGCGCAGGCCTATGTGTCCAAACCCATTTCGGTGCTGCGTTTTGTCGAACAGGTGAACAGCCTGCTGTAACAGCCCTGTCATGCGTCTTTCATCACCCTGACCCGGTCCCGCCGTCCGCTTGTCATCCCTTGCTGGCACTGCGCCACGGCCACAGGGGCGCGGCGCTCTGCCGACGGCCCGGAAACGCTATAAGGGTAATCAACCATGTCCCATCTGACCGACGAAGCGCGCGCGCCCTATCGTGATGCGCAGCCGACCATTTCCATGGGCGACAATAGCCTGGAAGCGATCGTTGCAGCCAATCCTGCGCGCCGCACGATCCTGAAAAATGGCCTGCTGGGCCTGTCGATCCTGCCGATGCTGGGCGCGCTGTCTGCCTGTGGCGACGACGATGATGGCGGGGCAAGCCCGACGCCCACCCCCACGCCGACCCCGACGCCGACCGACAGCTATGCCATCACCTTCGCCGGGGTTGCCGCCAACCAGAATGACACCGTCACCGTGCCGACCGGTTACACCGTCGACGTGTTGCTGAAGGCGGGCGATTCGGTGGAAAGCGGCACGCCTTATTCGGGCAGCTTCCCGACCCCTGCCGATGCTGAGAAATGGGCCGGCGGCAATCATGACGGCATGGAATATTTCGACCTGTCGGGCGTCGACGCCAATAGCGGCGGGCTGCTGGCGCTGAACCATGAATATCCCGACTTCGGCATATTGATGTCCGGCAGCTACAATGCCGCCACCGCCACTGCCGATCAAAAGGCGCTGGCCCTGTCGGCGGTCGGCATCTCCGTGGTCGAAATCGCCAAGGGCAGCGATGGCAAATGGGCGGTCAAGGCCGGATCGCGCTTCAACAAGCGCTATACCGGCAACGACCTCTATCGCGCGGGTGGTCCCGCCGCGGGCCTGTTGTCCAGTTCGATCAAGGGAATGCTCAACAATTGCGCGTCGGGCCGCACGCCCTGGGGCACCTACCTCACCTGCGAGGAAACCACCGATAATTATCTCGATCCGACCCAGCCTGCCGAAGATTATGGCTGGGTGGTCGAAATCGATCCCTATCAGGAACTGGCCGCCCCGACCAAGCGCACCGCGCTCGGCCGCTTCAGTCACGAAAACACGGCCTATATGGCCAATAGCGACAATCGCGTCGCCATCTATATGGGTGACGACACGACGCCGGGCTGCATCTATAAATTCATCCCCGACCGGGCTCTCTCCACCGCCAACCGGGCGGCCAATATCGATCTGCTCGACTATGGCACGCTCTATGTCGCGCGTTTCAATGGCGACGGCACGGGCGAATGGCGCGCGCTGGTGCAGGGCCAGAACGGCCTGATCGTCGGCGCGTCCGATCCGGGCGACGTCAGCCAGTTCACGACGCCGCCTGCCCCCGCCACGGTCAATTTCGCCAATCAGGCCGACGTGCTGATCAACTGCCAGTCGGCAGCGCGCGTCGCGGGCGGCACCATCATGGACCGTCCCGAATGGATCACGGTTGCGCCCGACAACAGCGCCGTGTTCGTCACCCTGACCAACAATAGCGGTCGCCGCGTCACCGACGCGCCCAACCCGCGCGTCACCAACCGCCACGGCCATATCGTCAAGTTCAAGGAAGAGGGCAATTCGCCGCTCGCCACCAAGTTCAGCTGGGAAATCTTCCTGCTGGCGGGCAGCCCGACCCTGACCGAGGACAATCTCAAGGGCAATATCAACGGCGATCCCTTCTCCAGCCCGGACGGCCTGCGCATCGACCCCAAGGGGCGCCTGTGGGTCCAGACCGATGCCAGCACCAGCAGTGCGACCACGTCGGTGTTCGGCAATAATTCGATGTATTATGTCGATCAGGTCACGAAGAAGTCGACCCGCTTCCTGGTCGGCCCAACTGGTTGCGAAATCACGGGTCTCGCCTATACGCCGGACCTCAAGACCTTCTTCATCAACATCCAGCATCCCACCGGCAACTGGCCGGTCGCCGGGCAACAGCCGCGCTCCTCGACCATCGTGGTCCGCCGCACGGATGCCAAGCCGGTCGGCAACTAAGCGCCAAGCTGCGATCATACGGCCCCTCCCCCTTGAGGGGGAGGTTGGGTGGGGGTGTGCTGCCGCCAGCGTGGACGCTCGGCTTCGCCTTGCTCCCCCTCCCCGCCGGGGAGGGGGAGCGAGAGACAACCAACAGCAAAAGGCCCGTTCCAGCATTGGAACGGGCCTTTTGGCTATCTAAAAAACCGATCAGGCGCGCGGGGCGTCAACCCCGCTACGGCTTACTTGATCTTGGCTTCCTTGAACTCGACATGCTTGCGCACGACCGGGTCATACTTGCTGAAGCTCAGCTTTTCGGTCTTGGTGCGCGGGTTCTTCTTGGTGACGTAGAAGAAGCCGGTGTCAGCGGTGCTGACGAGGCGAATCTTGACAGTTGCTGGCTTGGCCATGGCCTTATCCCCGGACGTGAATATAAAAAAGTAAGAGCGGCCCGCCAAATGTCAGGACCGCCCCGTTTCAGCGGTGGCCCATGGGGCAGATTCGCGTCGCTGTCAAGTTTGGCGCGCCCGTCTTGGCCGGTTTACCCGGTCTTAACCAGACAGGCGCATCATGCCAATGGGACGACAGGACAGGGAAGGGGCTTTCCCATGCGACATGATCCGATGCTGGCGATATTGGCCGACCTGATGCGACGGGTCGATGGGCTGGCGGGCCAGCGCGGCCATCTGTCGGTCGCCCGGCTGCATGATGAAGTCGACCAGATTCGCCATATCGCCCGCGCCTTTCACCTGGATGACGTCGAAGGATTGGCCGGGACGCTCGAATCGGCGCTCTCGCTCCACGGCCTTGGCCCGGTGGTCCTCTCCTATCTCGACCTGATGCGCGACGCGATCGCCAGCGACATGCCCGTGGCCGACATCGTGCCGATCATCGCGCACCGCCCGCCCGCCGCCGCACGTCCCACCCTGCGCGCCTGAACCAGCGCCGCCGATGGACGCCCTGCTGCTTGCCCTGCTCGGCTGCCTGCTTGGCGAAATCGGTGACAAGAGCCAGTTGCTCGTCCTCGCGCTCGCTGCCCGTTATCAGCGCAATGGGGCTGTGATCGCCGGCATCATCGTCGCCGCCATCGCCAACGCCGCCATTTCCGCCACGGCGGGCGCGTGGATCGGCCCGATGCTGGGGGCGGACGCCCGCCTCCTCTTCCTCTCGCTCTCCGTCCTGTTTCTGGGGATCGGCATTTTCTGGCCAGTCACCCCGCCCGATCCGCTGGCCAACTGGCCGACCGGCGCGTTCCTCACCACGATGCTGGGCCTTTTCATCCTGGGCTTTGGCGATGGCCCGCAATTTCTGATCCTGGGGATCACTACCCATAGCGGCAATCCGGTGCTGGCGGCGGTCGGCGGCGCGATCGGCGTGATTGCAGCGTCCGTGCCGGTCGTGCTGCTGCGTGACCGGATATTCGCTGTCCTGCCCACCCGCGCGATCCGGCTGGGCGGCGGCGTGCTGCTGCTGATCGCGGGCGGGATCATGGCGCTGTCGGCGTTGGTGCTTTTCTGATCGCTTTCTTTCATCAGGCTGATCGCGTTTTTCGGTGGCACCTTATGCGCCGTCGATCATTATATGTCCGAAACCAATATCGCACTGCCCAGGAGGACATAGATGACCGCCGCCGATCTCAAGACCCCCACTGACCTTAAAAGCAACGCCACCAAGTCCGTGGCGCAGGCGCTCAACGGCGCGCTGGCGGACAGCTATGCGCTGTACCTCAAGACCAAGAATTTTCACTGGCACGTGTCAGGCCCGCATTTCCGCGACTATCATCTCATGTTCGATGAACAGGCTGCCGAAATCCTCGCCACCACCGACCTGATTGCCGAGCGCGTGCGCAAGACCGGCAATGTCACGCTGCGCTCGATCGGCGACATTTCACGCCATCAGAGCCTGACCGACAATGACGCCGAATTTGTCAGCCCCGCCGACATGCTGATGGAATTGCGCAACGACAATCTGGCGCTGGTCGAATCCTTCCGCGCGGTCAAGGCCGCCGCGACCGAAGCGGGCGACAATGCCACCGAAGGCATTGTCGATGACTGGACCGATCAGGCCGAACAGCGCGCCTGGTTCCTGTTCGAGGCTGGCCGGGGCGCTTAAGCCGCGGCAGGCATAAATTTTTCGCGCAGAGGCGCAGAGGACGCTGAGCTAGAATAGCTAAAACTCGGCGGCCGCTGCGCCTCTGCGCGAATCTCTTTATTGGCGTCGCCCGATACGCGGGATCAATCTTCGCTCACTATCGCGATCGCCACTATCTCCACCGCATCCGGCTTCCCGGCAAAATCGACCAACTCGCCAACCGCCGCGTCCATCATCGCGCGCGCCAGCGGGGCGGAAAAGCTGATCCGCCCGTCCGCCGGGTCAGCCTCATCATCGCCGACCAGTCCGACCGTCTTGTCCCGCCCATTCAGCCGATAGGTCACCCGGCATCCGAACGCCACGACATCCCCCGCCGCGACCGGCCGCAACTCCGCCGTCGCCAGCCGCGTGCGCCAGTAGCGCAGCACACGGCTATGCTTCTTGGCATCCTCTTCGGTCATGCCGCTCAGATCGACCGCCTCCAGCGCCGCGACCTTCTCCCGCGTCAGCCGCAAGCCGCGCACTGTCACCCAGTTCGGCCCCGCCGGGATCGGCAGCTCGAACTTGGGTTCCATATGCTCATCATCGCCCTCGCGACGAAAGGCGACACTCATGGCCTAATCCTCATCGAACAACCCGGCCAGCTGCTCCACCATCGTCCCACCAAGTTGCTCGGCGTCCATGATCGTCACCGCGCGCTTGTAATAGCGGGTCACGTCATGGCCGATGCCGATCGCGACCAGCTGCACGGGTGATCGGTTCTCGATCCAGTCGATCACCTGCCGCAAATGCCGTTCCAGATAGGTGCCGCTGTTGACCGACAGGGTGCTGTCATCCACCGGCGCGCCGTCCGAAATCACCATCAGGATGCGCCGCTCCTCATGGCGGGCGATCAACCGGCTATGCGCCCAGAGCAGCGCCTCACCGTCGATATTTTCCTTCAACAGCCCTTCGCGCATCATCAGGCCCAGATTTTTGCGCGCCCGCCGCCACGGCTCGTCCGCCTTTTTATAGACGATATGGCGCAGGTCGTTGAGCCGCCCCGGCATCGGCGGTCGCCCGGCGGCCAGCCACTCCTCGCGCGCCTGTCCGCCCTTCCACGCCCGCGTGGTAAAGCCCAGAATCTCGGTCTTGACCCCGCACCGTTCCAGTGTACGCGCCATGATGTCGGCGCTAATCGCCGCAATGCTGATCGGCCGCCCGCGCATGGAGCCTGAATTGTCGATCAGCAGCGTCACCACCGTGTCGCGAAATTCGGTATCGCGCTCGATCTTGTAGGTCAGCGACCGGGTGGGGTCGATGATGACCCGCGCCAGCCGCGCCGCATCCAGCATCCCTTCATCCTGGTCGAAATCCCAGGATCGCGACTGCTGCGCCATCAACCGCCGTTGCAGCCGGTTGGCAAGCTTCGTCACCGCCCCCTGCAGGCTGACGAGCTGCTGGTCGAGGAAGCCGCGCAACCGCACCAGCTCCTCCTCGTCGCACAGCTCGTCGGCGGTGACGATCTCGTCATGTTTGAGCGTATAGGCCTTATAATCGAAGCCCGGCGGCAGGTCGGACATCGGCCGGTTGGGGCGGACGGGCATCATGCCTTCCTCGCCCATATCGTCCGCGCCCGCATCGCTGTCGGCGTCGAACTCATCGCTATATTCGGTCTCGCCGTCCTCAGTGTCGCCGCCCTGATCCTCGGCGCGGGTTTCGGCGTTTACGTCGCTGTCGCCGGACTCGTCCTGTCCCGAATCGCCGTCCTCTGACTGCTCCTCATCCTCGTCGCCCTCATCCTGGGCTTCGGGTTCGTCGGTATCGGGCGGCACATCGGCGTCGATCAACTGGAGATGTTCCAGCATCGCGGTGGTCAGCTTCTGGAAGGCGCGCTGATCGTCGATGGCCAGCGCCAGCGCGTCCAGATCATGCCCGGCCTTGTCCTCGATCCACTGCTCCACCATCGCCACGCCCGCCGCGACGTCCTTCGGGATCGCCTGTCCGGTCAGCCGCTCGCGGACCTTGAGCGCCAGCGCGGTGGACAGCGGCACCTCGTCCGCCGACCGCGCCCGGCGGATCGCATCGGATTTCAGCCGCAGGTCGAGCGCATGGTTGAGGTTGGCCCGCACCCCTTCCATTTGCCGCGATCCGATCGCCTCGACCCGCGCCTGCTCGACCGCGTCGAACACCGCGCGCGCTACCGCCTCGCCCGGTGCGGACGCCGCATGGATTTTCGCGCTATGATACCGCAATTTCAGCGCATTGGCGTCGGCAAAGCCCCGCGCCAGCGCCACCTGATCGGCGGGCAGGGTCCGTGCCGGCGTCGGCACCTTGATCGCCTTGCCCGCCAGATGCGGCGGATCGGCGGTAAAGCCCACCTCCACCTCGGCATCACGCGCCATAGACCGCGCCGCGCCCGACAGCACGTCCTTGAAAGCGTCGAGGGGTGAGCGTTCGGTCATGGCAGATCCTTGAGCGCTGCGACGCAGGCCGCGCGCAAAACAGGCAGGATGTCGGTCATCGTGGCGAAGATGATCCTCAAGTCCAGCGCATCATAATGGTGACGCAACATATTCCCCAGTCCCCGGATGGCGTCAGCCGGGATGGACGGGGCAATCGCGCCCATCCGGTCCTTGCCGATCTTGATCACCGCTTCTGTAATCCGTTGCAAACAGCGTTCCGATGCATCGATCGTCTTTCGATCGGCAGCGAAGCGCGCATAGTCCAGCCCGTCGATATAGATCGCTATCGCATCGCAATTTTCCACGATGTCCAGCAGCCGATGCTGTTCCCGACTAGAAGACACGCACCCGATCCTTGTCGATTTCCGCCTGGAAGCGCGCTTTTCGCGCCGGTTCGCTGACCAGATCGACCGGAACGTCCAGCCAGTCTCCCAACCAGCTGGACATGGCTGCAAAGCGGAACAGGTCCATGCGCGCAGCTTCGTCAATGGTCACGGCGACGTCCACGTCCGAATCCGACCGCGCATCGCCGCGCGCGGTCGATCCGAACAGCGACAGGCTCACGACACCCATGGCCCGCAATTCTGCTTCACGGGCTTTCAGGCGGGCAATGGCTGTCTGCTTGTCCATGACGCTCCTGCGGCTTCTACCCCGCCTTCCCCACAACGCTTTCCGGCAGATCCTTGCCGAACACGCGCTGATAATATTCGGCCACCAGCGCCCGTTCCGCCTCGTCGCATTTGTTGAGGAAGCTCAGGCGGAACGCGAAGCCGACATTTTTGAAGATCAGCGCATTTTGCGCCCAGCTGATCACGGTGCGGGGCGACATGACGGTCGAAATATCGCCGTTGATGAAGCCTTGCCGCGTCAGTTCGGCGACCTTGATCATATTGTCGACTTCCTTGCGGCCGCCCTCATGATCATATTCGCCGGACTTGGCCAGCACCACCTGTGCCTCGGTCGCGGCGGGTAGATAGTTGAGCGCCACCACCAGATTCCACCGGTCCATCTGGCCCTGGTTGATCTGCTGCGTGCCGTGATACAGGCCGGTCGTATCGCCCAGACCCACCGTATTGGCGGTCGCGAACAGGCGGAAATAGGGGTTGGGGCGGATCACGCGATTCTGGTCGAGCAACGTCATCTTGCCGTCCGTCTCCAGCACGCGCTGGATCACGAACATCACGTCGGGGCGGCCCGCATCATATTCGTCGAACACCAAAGCGACCGGCCGCTGCAACGACCAGGGGAGCAAGCCTTCCTTGAATTCGGTAACCTGCTGCCCGTCTTTCAGGACGATGGCGTCGCGCCCGACCAGGTCGATGCGGCTGATATGTGCGTCCAGATTGATGCGGATGCACGGCCATTTCAGGCGCGCGGCGACCTGCTCGATATGGCTCGACTTGCCGGTGCCATGATAGCCCTGCACCATGACGCGGCGGTTGAACGCGAACCCTGCCAGGATCGCCAGCGTGGTGTCCGGGTCGAACACATAAGCGGGGTCCAGGTCCGGCACCCGCTCGTCGGCTTCGCTAAAGGCCGGGATCTGCATATCGACATCAATGCCGAACACATCGCGGGCGTCCACGAACCGGTCGGGGGCATCCATCAGCGTTTCGGCGCGCGTGTCGGGCTGAACGTTGGAAATATCAGTCATCGGGTCATCATCTTCCTGCGAGTCACGCCAGCCCTAACCGATCCATCGCGGCTATGTCGATAGAGTGGGGGCAAGGATACGCCGGATCAAGCGGCCCATTCGGCCAGATTGGCCTCCTGCCCGATCAGTGCCAGCCCATGCGCGATCGATGTGAGTTCGCCCCCGGTCGCAATCCGATCCGCCCCGAAGCGCGCATCGAATATCCCCCGTATTGCCGGGATCAGCGACGATCCGCCGGTCAGGAACACCCGGTCGATGGCATCCGGCGTCACCCCGGCGGTTGCCAGCGCCTTGTCCACTGTAGCCTCGATCCGGGCGATATCGGGCGCGATCCAGCGCTCGAAATCAGCGCGGCTGACCTGCGTCTCAATCTCCAGCTCGCCGCCGGCAAAGCGGAATGCCGCGCTCTCATCCGCCGACAAAGCTCGCTTCAAACTCCCCACCGCATCATAGAGCGGATAGCCCAGTTCCTTCTCGATCACCGTCATCATCCGCCCGATCGCGGCGGGTTCATCGGCGGATTTCTGCAACCGCGCCAGTTCGTCCATCGTCCGCCGGTTGCGCATCAGCGCGAGGCGCGACCAGTCGGCAAAGTCGGCGAAATAGCTGCGGGGTATCTCCAGCGTCTTGCCGAACGACTGGTAACTGCCGCCCTTGCCCAGCATCGGCAGCACCAGATGGTCCATGATCCGATAGTCGAACCGGTCGCCCGCAATACCGATACCCGCCGATCCCAATGGCGTCGCCCGTCGCGCCGCGCCCGGCGCTTCCACCCGCACGATGGAAAAATCGCTGGTGCCGCCGCCAAAATCCGCGACCAGGATTGTCGCGGCCTGGGTCAAACGGCTGGCATAGCTGAACGCGGCGCCCAGCGGTTCGTAAACATAATGAATGTCGGTGCCGAACCCGGCGAACATCGCGTCATAGCGTTTGCGCGCCAGCGCCTCGTCAGGCCGCGACCCGGCATAGGTCACCGGCCGCCCGACGATGATCCGCTCCGGCCTCTGGTCCAAAGCGCCGCCTGCATGGCCGACCATGCGGTTCAAGAACATCGCCCCCAGTTCCTCGAAGCGATAGCGTTTCTCGAACACGTTTGCGCTCTCGAAGATCGGGCTGGCGGCGACCGACTTGAACGACTGGAGGAAGCGGCTATCCTCTGGATATTCCATATATTCCGCGATCGCCCACGGCCCCGCCTCATGCGCCAGCCCGCCCTTGACGCCTTCCTCATGCCAGAAGCACAGCGCCGATCGGAACACCGCGCCGGTCGCTTGGCTACCCGCAAATTCGACCAGATCGGACTGCTGGCCCGTGGCGATGGCGACGACGCTGTTGGTCGTGCCGAAATCTAGGCCCAGCGCGCGCGGCACGTCCTGCATGATTGTGTCTCCGGGGAAGGGGCCGCGCCCTATGGCATCGCCGCCGCATCAGGACAAGGCTGTCCTACACGGGCCTTTGCTGCCATGCTCAGACCTGCTCTTTCCCATCGTCGATCGCGACAAACGGCACGTAATGAAATTACGCCACGTCGCACGAAAATGTCGCATTTACCGGGAAATATGCGAAGTTAAGGTATCCGTGTTCCCGCGCAGGCGGGAACCCAGTCCCGCCGTCTGAACTGGGTTCCCGCCTGCGCGGGAACACTTTTGACCATCACGGAAACTTTAGGCGAACACTGCCGCCTTCTTCAAATGGCCATAGGCTTCGATCACCGCCTGCAAAGCACTCTCATGGCTGCGGTCGCCGCCATTATGGTCGGGGTGATAGCGGCGCAGCAACTGGGTGTAGCGGGTGCGCAGCGCTTTGCGGTCGGCGTCGATCTCCAGTTCCATGACGCGCAGCGCCTTCCGGTCCTCCGCCGACAGGAATTTCCCGTCCTGCCGCATCTGCGCATCGGCCCGTGCCTTGGCCACCCGTTCCTTGAACTTCGCGCCAATGGCGTCGAGCGGATCGGAGAAATCCGACCATTTGGGCGGCGGGCTGTGCGCGTTGGAGGAGAAAGCGCGCGTCTCCCGCTCCCATCCGGCAAAGGGGCGCTGGGCGGCGGCAATTTCCTCCGGCGACATGCCGGTGAAGAAATTATAGCCCTGGTTGAATTCGCGCACATGGTCCAGACACAGCCAGCGCCAGCGCGGCCCCTCGTCACCGGGGCGGGCGCTGCCCTCCAGCGGCGGCGCGCGGAACTCGCCCGCTTCGGGGCAGCCGCTGACCCAGCAGGGGCGGTCGCCCTCCACCCGGCCATGAAAGCGGTTGAAGCGGCGGGTCGAGAAAGGGTCGGTCGACAAAACTGTCCTGATGCAAGTGGCGGCAAAGCGTCTATATAGGCGGCATGACCCAGATTCTGAAAGGCCCAGTGGCCACCGAAATCGAAACGCGGCTGCAAAATGCCCTGACCCCGCAACAGCTGGCCGTAATCGACGACAGCGAAAAGCATCGCGGCCATGCCGGGCATGATGGCTCTGGCGAAAGCCATTTCACCGTGGACATCGTGTCGGATCGCTTCACCGGGCAGAACCGCGTCGCCCGCCAGCGCATGGTCAACGCGGCGCTGGCCGACCTGCTGCGCGACAAGGTCCATGCGTTGGCCATCAAGGCGCACGCACCCGGAGAAGCCTGATGACGATGGACGATCTCATCATCCAGACGATCACGCCCACCACCCATGATCTGGGCGATTTCAAGGTGCACCGGTCGCTCCCCGCCAAGGGCCGCACGATGGTCGGCCCGTTCATCTTTTTCGATCAGGCTGGCCCGGCGAAAATCGGCGCGGGGCAGGGCATTGATGTCCGCCCCCACCCGCACATCAACCTCGCCACCGTCACCTACATGTATGAAGGGGCCTTCTTCCATCGCGATTCGCTGGGGACGGAGCAGATTGTCGAGGCGGGCGCGGTCAATCTGATGACGGCGGGCAAGGGCATCGTCCATAGCGAACGATCGCCCGATGAAGAGCGGGCCAAGCTCTCCAAGCTGTCCGCCATCCAGACCTGGCTGGCGCTGCCCGACGCTCTGGAGGAAATGGACCCGGCGTTCGAGCATGTCGGCGAAGGCGGCCTGCCGGTGATCGAGGCGCATGGGGTGCGCGCCCGCGTGATCATGGGGTCGCTCTGGGGCGAACGCTCACCCGTCACCACCTATGCCGACACCATCTATGCCGATATCCAGCTGTCGCCCGGTGGCCGCGTGCCGATCGACCCGTCCACCGACGAACGCGCGATTTATGTGTCGGGCGGCGACGCCGCGCTCGACGGGATGCTGCTGGCCCCCCAGACCCTCTACGTCCTGCGCCCCGGCACCAGCGCGACGCTGATGAGCGTCGATGGTGGCCGCGTCGTCCTGTGCGGCGGCGAAGCCTTCAAAACGCCGCGCCATGTCTGGTGGAATTTCGTCTCGTCCCGCCAGGACCGGCTGATGCAGGCGCGCGAGGATTGGGAAGCGCTGCGCTTCCCGCTGATCCCCGGCGACGATCAGGAGTTCATCCCGATCCCGCAGGGTAGGCCCAAGACGGTCAGCTATCCATAATTCCTCCCCGTTTCGGGGAGGGGGACCGTCGGCGCAGCCGATGGTGGAGGGGGTGGGCGGCTGGACGCGCCCATGCCCTACTGCACAAAAGTCAGCGACAGATTCTCGGCATTTTTGGGAATGTCGATCCGGCTTTCGTTGATCGACGCTTCCTCGCCCGGCTTCAGGCGGTTCTTGTCCGCCTTGGTCGTCCAGCTGAACACCAGCCGGTTTTGCCGGTCGCGCAATTGCACCAGCACCGGCGGCACCGGCAGCGCCTGCGTCCCGCTGTTGACGATCCGCGCGCCGAACGCGAAATATTCCTCGCCCGTCGGCAGCTTGCGCCGTTCGGCGGGCTTGGACAGATAGAAGAGCAGGTCAGGATCGCCTTCTTCGGCGACCAGCCCCATGCTGACGGCCCATCCCGGCGGGCCGAAATAATAGAAGGCCCCGCCCGCCGCCGCGACAAGCGCGGCAAAGGCGATCGCGGCATAGGTCCACAGCTTGACCGGATTGCGGCGCGGCTTGAACGGCGGGGCGGGTGCAAACTGGCTGTCCGGCGCGGCATCCACTGGCGCACCGGCGTAAATATCATCGAAGCGATTGTCCGCAGGGGCCGCGATCGGCGGCGCAACGGGGGCTGCTTCCTCCGGCACCGCAGGCGCGGCTTCGGGGGCTTGGGGTACTGGGATGGGCGCTGGTGCAGCCACCGGTTCGACGGGCGACACGACGACCGGTGCTTCGACCGGCGCGCTCTCGCGCGGCGGCAGGGCGGCTGGTTGCTGGAACCAGCTATGCTTGCACGCGGCACAGCGGACCTGGCGGCCGGCCGGACCGACGGCGCTGTCCGGCACGACATAGCGCGTCGCGCAATTGGGGCACACCAGGATCATGTTGCTTCATAGGCATGGCAGGGACTCGCGCGCAAGCGGTCAACTTGTGTTGGCGTCATTCCGTCGCGACTCGTGGTCAGATGCGGGCCGGGCTTTACGGCTGCCTGCCCGCTGTGCCATGGCTGTGCTTCCGGGGAACAGGGAGCGCGCGAGCGCCATATTTCAAGACATGTCGGCCATCGTCCAGTTCGAGAATGTCGGCCTGCGCTATGGTCTGGACAGTGAAACCCTGTCCGACGTCAGTTTCACGCTGGCGGGCGGCGGCTTCTATTTCCTGACCGGCGCATCGGGCGCGGGCAAGACCTCGCTGCTCAAATTGCTCTACCTCGCCCAGCGGCCCAGTCGCGGCGTCATCCGCCTGTTCGGCGAGGATGTCGTGACCCTGCCGCGCAAACGCCTGCCCGGCTTCCGCCGTCGTATCGGCGTGGTGTTTCAGGATTTCCGGCTGGTCCCGCATCTGTCCGCCTATGACAATATCGCCTTGCCGCTGCGCGTTTCGGGCATGGAAGAAAGCGAAATAGACGCCCCCGTCACCGAAATGCTCAATTGGGTCGGGCTTGGCGATCGTGGGCAGGCACGGCCCGCGACCCTGTCCGGTGGGGAGCAGCAGCGCGTCGCCATCGCCCGTGCGGTGATCGGGCGGCCCGAAATTTTGGTGGCGGACGAACCGACCGGCAACGTCGATGCTGACATGGCCCGTCGCCTCATGACCCTGTTCGAGGCGCTCAATCGCCTTGGCACCACGATCGTCGTCGCCACCCACGACCTGCCGCTGATCGCGCAGGTATCGGGCGCGCAGATGATGCGGCTGGACAAGGGACGGCTGGCCGACCCGACCGGATCGCTACGCTATCCGCCGCGTCAGCAGGGCAGCGAGTGATGGCGTCGCGCGCGGATCGCCGCGCCGCCGCCGCCGCGCGCCATCGCCTGCTACCCGGCGGGCGGGTGGCCGGGCCGATGCTGTGGATCATCGCGATCATGATGTTCCTGACCGTGCTGGCCGCCGCCGCTGGCCTTGGCCTTGGCGCGGCGGTCCAGTCGATGAGCGCGGACCTTGCCGGACGCGCGAGCGTGCAGGTGGTCGAAGCCAACCCGCAACAGCGCGACCAGCTGGCGGCACGGGCGCTGACCGCCTTGCGCGGCGCGGACGGGGTGCAGGCTGCCGCGGCGGTCGATCCCGCGCTGCTGGCCGACCAGATCCGCCCCTGGTTGGGCGAGGAAGCGACGAGCGGCGACCTGCCGCTGCCCGCTCTGATCGACGTGACGCTGACGCCCGGCGATGCCGATGCAAAGGTCGCGCGGCTGCGCCGCCTGCTCGGCAGCCTGTCGCCTGCCTTGCGGATCGAACCTCACGCCGCCTTCCTGCTGCCGCTTGCCGGATTGCTCTCGGCGCTGGGCTGGCTGGCCGCCGGGGTCGTGCTGCTGATGACACTGGCGACCGGCGCGGTCGTGGTGCTCGCGGCACGCGGCGCGCATGACAGCCATCGCGGCACGATAGAGGTGCTGCACCTGATGGGGTCCACCGACGTCCAGATCGCCCGGCTGTTCCAGCGGCGCATTGGCCTGGATGCCATGCTGGGCAGTGCGCTGGGTTTTGCCTTCGCTGCCTTCGTCATCCTGCTGATCGGCCTGCGCCTCTCGGCGACCGGCTCTGAATTGCTCGGCGCTGTGAGTCTGCCCCCCTTCAGTTGGGCGGTGCTGGCGTTGCTGCCGGTGGCGGGGGTTATATTGGCGACTTTGGCGGCGCGCTGGACGGTGTTGCGGGCGCTGGGGCGAGCGCTGTGATCGTCCGGCTGCTCGCTGTCTCGCTGCTCGGCTGGATGCTGGGCTTTGTCTGGTTTGCGATTTTCCTGCCCCAGCCGCTCGACGGGCGCCAGACCGACGCGATCGTCGTGCTGACCGGCGGCGCGGGGCGGATCGACCGGGGCATCTCCCTGTTGCAGGGCGGCGCGGCGAAGCGGATGCTGATTTCCGGCGTCGATCGGTCGGTCCGTCCGGGGGAACTGGCGGCGCAATATCAGACGCCCGAAGCCTTGTTCACCTGCTGCATCACCTTGGGCCGCGAAGCGATCGACACCCGGTCCAACGCCATCGAAACCGCACGATGGCTGGAACGGCGCGATTATAAGACGGTGCGGCTGATCACCACCGACTGGCATATGCGCCGCGCCGCGCTGGAACTGCGGCAGGCGCTGCCCGGCCGGGTCGCCATCGTCTATGACGCGGTGCCCAGCCGTCCCAGCCTGACGATGCTGGCGCGCGAATATAATAAATATCTGCTGCGCCGGGCCGCTGCACTTCTTGGCATTTGATGGCATAGCGCTCCGATGATCACCTTGCTGCGCTCCATCGTCTTTTCGCTCATCTTCTATCCCGGCAGCCTGCTGCTGGTGCTGGCTGCCTTGATATCCAGCAGTTTTTCGCCGCCCACCGTGCAGCGTGTGTCGACAGTGTGGGGCTGGTTCCACCGCTATTGCGCCCGCTGGCTGCTGGGGCAGAAGGTGGTGATAGAGGGCGATCTGCCGCTTGGTCCCTATCTCTATATCGTCAAGCATGAATCGATGTTCGAAACGATCGACATGCTGTGCGTGTTCGACCGACCGGTGATCGCCGCCAAGCGGGAGCTGTTCGATATTCCGCTATGGGGGACCATTGCCGACCGTTACGGCCTGATCCCGATCGAACGCACCGCCGGGGCAAGTGCGATGCGGACATTGCGGACCCGCGCCAAGGAAGCCAATGAAGCCGGAAGGGCGGTCTGCATCTTCCCCGAAGGCACCCGCGTTCCCCATGGCGAAGCGCCCGCGCTGCGGTCGGGCTTTGCCGGCCTCTATGCGCTGCTGGGGCTGCCGGTGGTGCCGATCGCGCTCAACAGCGGGCTGGTATCGCCCAAGGGCAGTTTCCTGAAAAAAGCGGGCGTCATCACGTACAAGGTTGGCGAGATCGTCCCCGCCGGACTGGACCGGCGCGAGGCGGAAGTGCGGGTCCATGCCGCGATCAACGCGCTGAACCCAAAGCTTTAATGCGCCCGGCCAAAATCTGGCTTGGCATCGTCCTGACCCTGTTCGATGATCGATCGGCGGATGGCGCGGGTGTGGGTGAAGAGGTTGAACAGCGCGTCGCCATCATTCCAGCGGATCGCCCGCTGGAGCGCTGACAGATCCTCCGAAAAGCGCTGGAGCATTTCCAGCACCGCATCCTTGTTGGCCAGAAACACGTCGCGCCACATGGTCGGATCGGACGCCGCGATGCGGGTGAAATCGCGAAAGCCACCGGCGGAATATTTGATGACTTCCGATTGCGTCACATTTTCCAGATCGCTCGCCGTTCCGACGATGGTGTAGGCGATGAGATGCGGCAAATGGCTGGTCACCGCCAGCACCAGATCATGATGCGCCGGGTCCATCATCTCCACGTCCGCGCCGACCCGCCGCCATAGCTCTGCGACGCGCTCGACCGCCACCGGATCGGCATCAGCGGGCGGGGTGACGATGCACCAGCGGCCCTTGAACAGGGTGGCGAAGCCCGCTTCCGGCCCGCTATTTTCGGTCCCCGCCACCGGATGCGCCGGGATGATCGTGCGTCCTGGGAGCGCCGCGACCAACTGGGCCAGCACGTCCGCTTTGCACGATCCGACATCGCTGATGATCGCGTCGGCGGGCAGATCATCGGCCAGTTCCGCGGCCGCCGCGCCCATCGCCCGCACCGGCACGCACAATATCACCAGATCGGCGTCGGTGACTGAAGCCCCCGCCGTGTCGGTGATGTCGTCGCACAGGTCGATCCGCCGCGCGGTGTCCCGCACTGCAGGATCGGCATCATGGCCGGTGACCCGCACGGTCGGCATCTCCGCCCGGATCGCGCGGGCGAGCGAGGAGCCGATCAGGCCAAGGCCGATGATGGTGATGCGGGCGAAAGGGAGCATCGCGTCAGACCGATTCCGCCATGGCGCGCAGTGTGTTCGCGACCGCGCGGGTCTGCGCCTTGGTGCCGATGGTGATGCGCAGGCCGTTGGGCAGCCCCTGTCCGGGCAGCCAGCGGGTGGCGTAACCTTCTTCCCACAATCCCTTCATCGCCGCCTCGGCGGTCAGCTTGCCGTCGAACAGGATCAGCAGGAAGTTGGTCTTGCTCGGCACCACGCGCAGGCCGTGGTTGGACAGCGCACCGATTTCGCCCGCCAGCCACTCGCGCCAGCGCGCATTATGGGTGCGGCTCGATTCTACCCAGCCGCTGTCATTGATCGCGGCGATGGCGGCAGCCTGGCCTGCGGTCGTGACGTTGAACGGCGCGCGGATGCGGTGGAGAATGTCAATCACCTCCGCGCTGGCATAGCCCCAGCCGATCCGTTCGGCGGCCAGCCCGTAAATTTTCGAGAATGTGCGGGTGACAAAAACATTGCTGGCGGTTTTGGTCAGTTCCAGGCCTCCATCATCCTCGTCAGCGTCCAGATATTCGGCATAGGCCTGATCCAGCACGAACAATATGTCGGGGCGCAGGCCCGCGTGCAGGCGCGCAATCTCCTCCCGGCTGGTCATCGTGCCGGTCGGGTTGTTGGGGTTGGCGAGGAACACGACCTTGGTCTTGTCCGTCACCGCGGCCAGCAGCGCGTCCACATCGGTCGCATAGTCCTTGTCCGGCGCGATCACCGGGGTCGCGCCGACGCGGCGGGCGGCAATGTCATAGACCGCAAAGCCATAGCGCACATACAGCACTTCATCGCCCGGCCCGGCATAGGCGCTGGCGGCGATGTGCAGCAGTTCGTCCGAACCGGTGCCGTAGATGATCCGCGCCGGGTCCAGCCCATGCACCGCGCCGATCGCTTCACGCAGTTTCGTGGCACCCGGATCGGGATAGGTGGCAAGGTCGGCGGTGGCGGCGACCAGCGCGGCGCGCGCGGCAGCGCCAGTGCCCAGCGGATTTTCATTGGCCGACAGCTTGATCAGCGGACGGCCATCATCGGTCGCGGACTTGCCCGGCACATAGGGCGAAATGCCGAGAATCCAGTCCTTGGGCGCGGGTTTTACAAGTGTCTCTGTCATGGCGACGCGCTTTAGCGGCTTCCGCGCCAAAGGCAAAGCGGCAGTCCAGATTGACAGCGCTCCACCGTGGTCCTAGCCCGGCGCGACCATGGCCAGCCTCTCTATGACAGATGACAGCCGTTTCGGCCTGCGCCGACAGGTTCGGCTTGCCGGGCCGTTGCCGCTCGATAGCGGCGCGGCGCTGGGGCCGGTCGATATCGCCTATGAAACCTATGGCACGCTCAATGCCGACCGGTCCAACGCGATCCTGATCTGCCATGCGCTAACTGGCGACCAATATGTCGCGTCCGACCATCCGGTGACGGGCAAGCCCGGCTGGTGGTGGCGGCTGGTGGGCGAGGGGAAGCCGGTCGATCCGGCGCGCCATTTCATCGTCTGCGCCAATGTCATCGGCAGTTGCATGGGATCGAGCGGTCCGGCCAGCCTGGACGCGGCCACCGGTGCGCCCTTTGCCATGCGCTTTCCGGTGCTGACCATTGCCGACATGGTGCGGGCGCAGGCGATGCTGCTCGACCATCTGGGGGTGGATCGGCTGTCCGCTGTGATTGGCGGGTCGATGGGGGGGATGCAGGCGCTGACCTGGCCGACTTTGTTTGCCGACCGGGTGGAAAGCTGTGTCGTCATTGCGTCGACCGCGCGGCATAGCGCGCAGAATATCGCCTTTCACGAGGTCGGGCGGCAGGCGATCATGGCCGATCCGCACTGGCGCGGGGGAGATTATTATGCCGACGGGCAGGTGCCAAGCGCGGGCCTGGCGGTCGCGCGGATGGCCGCGCATATCACCTACCTGTCCGAAGCCGGGCTGACCGAGAAATTCGGGCGGCGTTTGCAGGGACGCGACGCCAAGACGTTCGGCTTCGACGCGGATTTCCAGGTGGAAAGCTATTTGCGTCATCAGGGGTTGAGCTTTGTCGAGCGGTTCGATGCGAACAGCTACCTCTACATCACCCGCGCCATGGACTATTATGACATTGCCGAGGATCATGGCGGGTCGCTGGCCAGGGCGTTTACCGCCAGCCAGGCGCGCTTCTGCCTCGTCAGTTTCGATACCGACTGGCTCTATCCGACGGCGGAATCGCGGATCATCGTCCATGCGCTAAACGCCGGGGGTGCGCAGGCGAGTTTCGTCGAACTCTCCAGCCCGTTCGGCCATGACGCCTTCCTGCTGGAATGTCCTGAATTGAACCGCGTCGTCGACGGCTTCCTGAAGGGCGGCCGGGCGTGAGCGAGCAGTTGCGGCCCGATCTGGCGCTGATCGCGCGCACGGTGCGGCAGGGCGCGCGGGTGCTGGACGTGGGCTGTGGCGACGGCGCGCTGATGGCGGCGCTGCGCGACAATGCTGGCGTCGATGCGCGCGGGCTGGAGATTGACGGGTCCAACGTCGCCGATGCGGTTGGGCGCGGCCTGTCGGTGGTGCAGGGCGATGCCGACACCGACTTGCGCTATTATCCCGACGCCAGTTTCGACTATGCGATATTGAGCCAGACGCTCCAGACGACGCGGCGGCCCGATCTGGTGGTGGAGGAATTGCTGCGGATCGGCAGGCAGGCCTTCGTGTCCTTCCCCAATTTCGCGCATTGGCGCGGGCGGATTTCGCTGCTGTGGGGCGGGCGGATGCCGGTGACGCGGCTGTTGCCCGACACCTGGTATGACACGCTCAACATCCATCATGTGACGGTGGACGATTTCCGCGCGCTGGTGAAGGATCGCGGCTGGACCATCGACGGGCAATGGTTCCTGAAGGGCGACAAGGAAACCACCCACGCCAATGCCAATCTGTTTGCCGAACATGCGGTGTTTCTGCTGCGGAAATAGGATTGCCCGGCGCTATCGCTGCGTCCCGATTCCCTTTTCGATCAAGGCATTGGCGATGGCGGCAATTTCCTCCGCCGGGCGACTGTCGTCCCAGATGCCATAGCGCAGCCCCAGAAACACGTTCATGCCCATGATCGCCCAGGCATGGACCTCCTCCACATCGGCGCGCACGTCGCCGCGCTCTGCGGCTTTGGCGAGGCGGGCGGTCATGCGGGCGGCGGTATTTTGATAATGGGCGCGGTAAGCGGCGGCATCGACAAATTCCGATTCGTCGATGATGCGATAGAGTTCCTTGTGCGACCGGGCGAACTCCAGAAAGCTGAGCAGGCCGATCCGTTCGGCGTCGATGCCGTCGCGCGCCGTCGCGATGCGGGGTGACACATAGTCGCGCACCTGTCCCGACATGTCGGCCACCAGCGCGCGGAAAATATCGTCCTTGGTATCGAAATAGGTGTAGAAACTGCCGAGCGCACAGCCGGCGCGGCGGGTGATGCCGCTGATCGAGCCTTCGTGAAAACCCTTTTCGCCAAATTCCTGCGCAGCCGCCGCCAGCAGCGCGCGGCGGGTGCGTTCGCCGCGCGCCGTGCGGGGTGTCTTGTCGTCCCTGCCAAGCCCCTGATCGGTCATAGTCTCTCCCCCGTCGCTGTGTTCTTTTTAGCGCAATCTGGCCGCGTCGATAGCCCGCTCTCTATTTCAAGTTGAAAGATGGTTCAACTTTCATTATCGAATCGACCAAGACACATGGCGACCCGCCAACCGGGCGCTCATATTCAGGAGAGGACCGCTCATGAAGGCCTATCACAGCATCCGCGCTCTAGCCCTTGCGTCTGCCGCCTGGACCGGCGCGCTGGCCCTGCCCGTCATAGCCCAGGACGCGCCGCAGGCCGCCGTCGACGACAGCGAGGGCGCCATTGTCGTCACCGCCCGCCGCCGCGAGGAAACATTGGTGAGCGTGCCGATCGCGGTCAGCGCCTTTTCCGGCGACAAGCTGGAAAGCCAGGGCGCGATCGACATTACCGATCTGGCGAACCTCACTCCCAACACCACGCTGGAAGCATCGCGCGGCACCAATTCGACGCTGACCGCCTTCATCCGCGGCGTGGGCCAGCAGGACCCGGTATCGGGTTTCGAGCAGGGCGTGGGCATCTATCTGGACGATGTCTATCTGAATCGGCCGCAGGGCGCGATTCTGGACATTTACGATGTCGAGCGGATCGAGGTGCTGCGCGGGCCGCAGGGGACGCTTTATGGCCGCAACACCATAGGCGGCGCGGTAAAATATGTGACCAAGATGCTGCCGCAGGATTTCGCGCTGAAGATCAAGGGCAGCTATGGCACCTATGATCAGGCCGATGGCATCATCAGCGTGTCGGCCCCGATCGGCGACATGATCCGGGTTGGCGGCGCGCTGGCCCGCCTGTCGCGCGGCGGCTTTGGCGACAATCTCACGACTGGCGATGAAAACTATAACAAGGATGTCTGGGCCGGGCGCGCGACGTTCGAGATGGGCGGCTATGGGCAGCCAGTGCTGATGCGGATCACCGGCGACTATACCAAGGATAATAGCAGCGCGCGCGGCGGCCATCGCCTGATCCCCGGCCAATTGTCGGGCGCGCCGGTGCTGGGCGACGTGTTCGACACGCGCGGTGGCCTCACCGACCCCAAACAATATGTGAAGTCCTACGGGCTTTCGATGAACATCACGGCGGAACTGTCCGACGCGGTGACGCTGCGGTCGATCAGCGCGTGGCGCAAGGATGACAGCGCATCGCCGATTGATTTCGATGCGCTGCCTGCGGTCGATGTTGATGTGCCGGCCTTCTACTTTAACGAGCAGCTGAGCCAGGAATTCCAGCTTCTTTATGACAGCGGCCCGCTGCATGGCCTGCTGGGCTTCTACTATCTGGATGCCAAGGCGGACACGGCGTTCGACGTGCGCCTGTTTACCACCGTCCCCGGCCTGACCGCCTTCACCCAGGCCGATGTCGATACCGAAACCTATGCCGTGTTCGGCGATTTCACCTTCGACATTTCGCAGCAGCTGAGCATTTCGGCGGGCGGTCGCTATACCTGGGACAAGCGCCGGGCCGACATTTTGCGGCAAAATTATCTGGGTGGCGGATCGCCTCTGTTCGGCGGCGCGGGCGTGGCGTTCGGCGCGCCCGGCACCAATTTCAATGGCGCAGCAGAATATAAGAAATTCACCCCCCGCGTGTCGATCAGCTACAAGCCGACGCCCGATCATAATGTCTACGCCAGCTATTCGCAGGGCTTCAAGGGTGGCGGGTTCGACCCGCGCGGCGTGGGCGTCAATGCGCCCGACCTCAACAGCAACGGCATCCGCGAGGATAGCGAGATTGCGTCTTTCCTGAGCTTCCGTCCCGAAAGCGTCGAAAGCTATGAAGTGGGCTATAAGGGCAATTTCATGAACGGCGCGCTCTATGTCGCGGTCGCGGGCTTCTATGCCGATTATACCGACGTGCAGATTCCGGGTTCCGTCGCCTGCTCGGTCGGCGGCATCCCCTCCTTCTGCGGTGTCGTGTCCAATGCGGGCAAGGCGCGGTTCAAGGGGCTGGAATTTGAAAGCAACGCCCGGCTGGCGCAGGATTTCCTGACCGGCGGCGACCGGCTGAGCCTGGCTACGGCGGTGGGTTTCATCGACGCGGAATATCGCGAATATGTCACCAATATCGGTGGCGTCCCGACCGATGTCGCTGCCTTCCGGCAAGTGCAGAACACCCCCAAATGGACCGCTAGCGGCACGCTGGGCTACACCACGCCGGTGGGCGACGGCAGCCTGTACGCGGGCAGCACCGTGTCGTGGCGCAGCAAGACCTATCAGTTTGAAGTGCCCAACCCCTATATCGACCAGAAGGGCTTTGCCCTGTGGGATGCCAGCATCGTCTATACCGCGCCGGACGATCGCTGGACGCTGGGGCTGCATGGCAAGAACCTGCTCGACAAGGAATATAAGACGTCGGGCTACACCTTCGTCGCGGCCAATGCGACGACCGGCGCGATCATCAACAATGCCGCCGGTTTCCCCACGCCGTCGCTGGGCCGCGAAGGCACGCTGACCGCCTTTTACGGCAATCCGCGGCAGGTGTTCGTGACCGGGACGGTGAAGTTCTAGGTTTGGTATTCCCGCGCAGGCGGGAATCCAGTTCCACGGCGGGACTGGGTTCCCGCCTGCGCGGGAATACGCTGTTGCTGGGCGGTAGGGAGCGTAAGAAGCAAGCATGACCGACCCAACACCCGCCACCCCGGCACCCGTTTCCCCCGCCTATCGCGGCGTCGTGCTGGTGATGCTGCTGCTGGTCTATACGTTCAATTTCCTCGACCGGCAGATTCTTGGCATCCTGGCTGGCCCGATCAAGGCGGAACTGGGTCTCACCGACGGGCAGTTGGGCGCGCTGGGCGGGATCGCCTTTGCCTTGCTCTATTCGACGCTGGCCATTCCGCTGGCGTTGCTGGCCGACCGGACCAGCCGAACCTGGGTGATCACCGTCTCCCTCGCCGTGTGGAGCGGCTTTACCGCCTTGTGCGGGATGGCGGGCAGTTTTTGGCAGATGTTCGCGTTCCGCGTCGGCGTGGGCGTGGGGGAGGCGGGCGGCGTCGCCCCCTCCTATGCCGTGATTTCCGATTATTTCCCGGCGCATCAGCGGGCGCGGGCGCTCTCCATCTATTCGCTCGGCATTCCGTTGGGATCAGCCGGTGGCGTGCTGCTGGGCGGCTATATTGCGCAGGCAGTCGAGTGGCGCACCGCCTTTATCGCGGTGGGGCTGGCGGGCCTGCTGATCGCGCCCTTGTTCCGGCTGGTGGTGCGCGAACCCGCGCGCCCGGTGCTGGCGAACGATGCCGTGCCAGTGAGCGCGGTGTTCGGCATATTGGCGGCCAAGCGTGGCTTCTGGTTCCTGGCGCTGGGCGCGGCGTGTAGTTCGATGTGCGGCTATGGCGTCGCCTTCTGGCTGCCCAGCCTGTTGATGCGCAGCTTTGGCCTCGACCTGATGGGCGCGGGGCAGTTTCTGGGCGCGCTGCTGTTGATCGGCGGAGTGGCAGGCGTGCTGCTCGGCGGCTGGCTGGGCGACGCGATGGGCGGCAAGGACAAGGCCTATTATGCCTGGGTGCCTGCGGTCAGCTATGTCGTGGGGATGCCCCTGTTCGTGGTGGGCGTGCTGTCCGACAGCGTGGGCTTGGCCTTCGCGCTGTTCCTGATCCCGCAGGCGCTTGTCTATGTCTGGCTTGGCCCGGTGCTGACCGCCGTTCAGCACCTCGTCCCCGCCCATATGCGCGCCAGCGCGGCGGCGAGTTTCCTGCTGATCAACAATCTGGTCGGGCTGGGACTGGGCAGCTGGAGCGTGGGCGCGCTGTCCGATGCGCTGACGCCCGCCTATGGGGTGGAGGCGTTGCGCTACGCGATCGTCGCGGCGCTGGGCTTCTATCTGCTGGCGGGACTGTTCATGGCGCTGGGGGGCAGGGCGCTGCGCAAGGATTGGGTTAGCGCATAGCCACCCCGTGTTCCCGCGAAGGCGGGAATCCAGTTCCAACGTCTCAACTGGGTTCCCGCCTTCGCGGGAACACGGGGCGTTCTACCGCTCCTTGGTCGCGCTGAACTTGATCTTGGGGTGGCGTTCCTGCTGGTAGCCGATGTCCCAGGCGCTGCGGGCCATGAACACGAGCGCGCCGTCGCGGTCCTTGGCCATGTTGGCAGCGTTGAAGCCGATGAAATCCTTGATCGCGGCCTCGTCGCCACTGATCCAGCGGGCGGTGTCGAAGGGTGAGGGTTCAAGGCCCGCCGCGACCTTATATTCCGCGTCCAGCCGGGAAATCAGCACTTCCAGCTGGAGCTGGCCCACGACGCCGACGATCCAGTTGCTGCCGATTTCGGGGTAGAATACCTGGATCACCCCCTCTTCGGACAGGTCGTCCAGCGCCTTGCGCAACTGCTTGGTCTTGGTCGGGTCCTTCAGCTGCACCCGGCGCAAGATTTCCGGCGCAAAGTTGGGCAGGCCGGTGAAGCGCAGGCCCGGTTTCTCGCTCAGCGTATCGCCCACGCGCAGCGCGCCATGGTTGGGGATGCCGATAATGTCGCCCGGATAGGCCTCATCCGCCAGCTCGCGGTCCTGCGCGAAGAAGAGGATCGGCGAATGGACCGCCAGCGCCTTGCCCGACCCGCTGGGCGTCAGCTTCATGCCGCGCCGGAACTTGCCCGACACCAGCCGCATGAAGGCGATGCGGTCGCGGTGCATCGGGTCCATATTGGCCTGCACCTTGAAGATGAAGCCGGTCACCTCGCTGCCCTCCGGCTCGACCGCAGCGGGTTCGGCGGGCTGGGCGCGCGGCGGCGGGGCGTGGGCGGCCAGCGCGTCGATCAGTTCGGTCACGCCGAACAATTTGAGCGCGGAACCGAAATAGACCGGGGTCAGGTCACCCTGACGATAGCGGTCGAGATCAAATTCGGCATAGCCGCCCTGCGACAGCTCGGCCTCCTCGCGCAGCTTGGTCAGGCCATCGGGAGAGAGGAAATCAGCCAGTTTCGGGTCGTCCAGCCCGGTAAACTGGTGCCGCGTGCCGTCAAATTCCTTCGACGGCCCGGTTGGCTGCATCAGCCGGTTGGTGGCGAAATCGTAAATGCCTTCAAACTCACCACCCATGCCGACCGGCCAGCTCATCGGGCAGACGTCCAGCTGCAACTGGTCGGCCACTTCGTCCAGCAGGCCGAACGTCTCGCGGCCCTCGCGGTCCACCTTGTTGACGAAGGTGATGATCGGCAGGTTGCGCAGACGGCACACCTCGAACAATTTGCGGGTCTGCGGCTCGATGCCCTTGGCCGCGTCGATCACCATGACGGCGGAGTCCACCGCGGTCAGGGTGCGATAGGTATCCTCGGAAAAATCCTCATGCCCCGGCGTGTCGAGCAGGTTGAAGGTGATCGTCTCGCCATCGCGCGTCCGCTCGAACGTCATGACCGAGGATGTGACGGAAATGCCGCGCTGCTGCTCGATCTTCATCCAGTCCGACCGCGCACGCCGGTTCGCCCCGCGCGCCTTGACCTCCCCCGCCAGATGGATCGCGCCGCCCTCCAGCAGCAGCTTCTCGGTCAGCGTGGTCTTACCGGCGTCGGGGTGGGAAATGATCGCGAAGGTGCGGCGGGATGGGATGGTCATGATGATTTTCTGGGTCGGGAGTAATAAAGCCGTTCGCCCTGAGCGAAGTCGAAGGGCCATGCCGAGCGGAGGCGAGGCACTTCGGCTTCGCTCAGTGGAGGGCTTCGACTTCGCTCAGCCCGAACGGAATCTAGGAAGCGCCGTTACACGTCCACAAGGCTGACGTCCATGCGGAAGGCGCGGCTCTGCCCCGGTGGCAGCGCGATGATGCCCTGCTTGTCCCACACGTCCCCCTCGAACCCGACCAGATCGGCCATGCCCGCCCAGGGTTCGATGCACAGATAATGGGCACCCGGCTTCTGCCACAGGCCCAGCCATGGCGTGTCGGGAAAGTCGATTTTCAGGCGCGGCTGGCCCGGCACGCCCCAGAGCAGCGAGCGGCTATTGAGTTCGTCCCAGATCAGCGCGTCGCCAGCGAACATGGCGTGACTGGGGACGAGCGTGTCGCCATCGACCGGTGAGGCTACAGACTCCCGCGCGCTCAGGCCCGGTTCCTCGCCTACCTTGCGGATCGGCGCGGGTTCGGGCTTTTCAAAGACGATCCGGTGATCCTCCGATGCGCCGCCATAGGGCAGGGGCCAGGCGAAGGCGGGGTGGTAGCCGAAGGAGAAGGGCATGACCGCCTCCCCCCGGTTGGTCACGGTCGCGGTCATGCGCAGGCTCACCCCGTCGATCGCGAAATCCATGTCGAGCCGGAAGGTGAAGGGATAGACGGCAAGGCTGGCCGCGTCTGCTTCCAGCCGGAAGGTCGCGGCATCCTCGCTATGGTCGATGAGCGCAAAGGCGCTGCGGCGGGCAAAGCCATGCTGGGGCATCGGATAGTCACACCCGTCGAGCCGATAGACGTCCCCGCGCGACCGGCCGACAAAGGGGAAGAGCAACGGCGCATGGCCGGTCCACCAGCGCGGATCGGCGTCGGTCATCAACTCGCGTCCCTGTGCGTCGCGGAGCGACCAGAGTTCCGCGCCATGGCGGTGGATGGTGGCGCTCAACTGGTCCGAAGCGATGCTGACCGGTGCGTCTGTCACGTCCTGCTATCCTCCTGATGATGCGCGCCTGCCTTTAGCGCGGAGGCAGCCGCCTGTCTTGCCCCGACGCGCGCTCGTTTCGCAAGGGAACCGAAAGATTGCATCGCTGGTTTGGCAGGCGGGAGACATGATCATGAAAATATACGCAATCGCCGCACTATTACTCTGTTCCACTTCGGCGCTGGCGCAGGAGGCGGAAAAGCCCAAGGACGAGACGCTCAAGAAAGCGGGGAATATCGCCAGCCAGCCGGTGCGCGACATCGGCCTGGACAAGGACGAGATTCCGCCTGTGCTGCTGAAGGCGGTGGAAAATCCCTATGCGACCCCGGCGTCGCGGACCTGCAAGGGGCTGAAAGGCTCACTGGGCGAACTCAACGCCGTGCTGGGCGAGGATTTCACGGTCGGTGCCAAGGCGAACGAAAATCGCACCGGCAAGATTGCCGAGGCGGTCGGCAAGACCATCGTTAACTCGCTCATCCCCTTCCGCGGCTTGGTGCGCGAAATCAGCGGTGCCGCGCCGCAGGAACGGCGTTTGCAGGCAGCGGTGACGGCGGGGATCGCCCGGCGCGGTTATCTGCGCGGGCTGGCGGCGAATAAAGGCTGCAAGATCGTCAGTTAAGTATAATTACTAGCATACCCCATATGGGGTATGCGGGCGTGCCGTCGGCTGCATAGCAAGAAACAAGGCGGTCTGACCGCCCGCCGATGACCGGATCATTCGCGACCCATGATCCGGTCATCGGCCCTTGGTTCGCAAGGTTTGGGCCGGTGCGGTGACCGATGTTTGGTCGTTCACGTCCCGCCTTCGCTTCATCCCGCTTTCATGCTAGGTCGCCGCCAACACACTGGCGAGACCCATGATGAACGACCTGACCCAGACCCCTGAAATGCTGATCGCGATGATGGGCGCACGCGCCCGTCGTGCGGCGCTGGCCCTCGCGCAGGCAAGCGACGCGCAAAAGGCCGATGCGCTGCGCCGCGCCGCCCAAGCGCTGCGGGATCAGGCGCCGGCGATCATCGCCGCCAATGCGCGCGACATGGACAATGCCGCCGCCAACGGCCTGTCGCCTGCGATGCTCGACCGGCTGAAGCTGGACGCGGGCCGGGTCGCGGCCACCGCCGATGGGGTGGAGCAGGTCGCCAGCCTGCCCAATCCGCTGGGCAGCATCATCGACCAGAGCGTCCGCCCCAACGGGCTGGAACTCAGCCGCGTGCGCGTGCCGCTGGGCGTGATCGGCATCATCTATGAAAGCCGCCCCAATGTGACGGCCGATGCCGCGGCGCTCTGCCTGCGCGCTGGCAATGCCGTCATCCTGCGCGGCGGCAGCGAGGCGAAGGAGAGCAACCGCGCGATCCTGACCGCGATGGTCGAGGGGATCGTGGCCGCTGGCCTGCCCGCCGATGTCGTGCAACTCATCCCCACCACCGACCGCGCGGTCGTGGGCGCCTTGCTGCGCGCCACCGAATTTATCGACCTGATCGTGCCGCGCGGGGGCAAGAGCCTGGTCGCGCGGGTGCAGGAAGAAGCGCGGGTGCCGGTGCTGGCGCATCTGGACGGCATCAACCACAGCTATGTCGATGGCGCGGCCGATCCGGCGATGGCGCGGCAATTGGTGGTCAATGCCAAGATGCGGCGGACGGGCGTATGCGGTTCGACCGAAACGGTGCTGATCGATCGCGCCTTTGGCGACGCGCCCGCGCTGGTAAAGGCTTTGCTCGACGCGAAATGCGAAGTGCGCGGCGACGATGCGGTGCAGGCGATGGATGCGCGCGTCATCGCGGCGAGCGAGCAGGACTGGGACACCGAATATCTCGAAGCGATCGTATCGATCCGGCTGGTCGATGGCGTAGAGGATGCGATCGCCCATATCGCCGCCCATGCCAGCCACCATACCGACGCGATCATCACCGACGATGCCGAGGTCGCAGAGCGGTTCCTGAACGCGGTGGATAGCGCCATCGTGATGTGGAACGCCTCCACCCAGTTTGCCGATGGCGGCGAATTCGGGCTGGGCGCGGAGATCGGCATTTCGACCGGCCGCCTCCACGCGCGCGGGCCGGTCGCGCTGGAGGGGCTGACGACCTATAAATGGATTGTGCGCGGGACGGGGCAGGTTCGGCCATAAGCTCTGGGTGTTCCCGCGCAGGCGGGAACCCAGTCCCACCGTCAGAACTGGGTTCCCGCCTGCGCGGGAACACGCGGTTATCTACCCCTTCACCACCGCATCAATCGCCGTCAGCTTCGCCAGCATCGGCGCGACCCAGTCCAGCGGCAGCATGACCGGGCCATCGGACGGGGCATTGTCCGGGTCCTGATGCGCTTCGGCGAAGATGGCGGCGACGCCTGCCGCCACCGCGCTGCGGGCAAGGAGGGGGGCATATTCGCGCTGGCCGCCGGAGGCTGAGCCGAGGCCGCCGGGCTGCTGGACCGAGTGGGTGGCGTCGAATATCACCGGATAGCCGGTCTCACCCATCACCGGCAGCGCGCGCATGTCGCTGACGAGCGTGTTGTAACCGAAGCTCGCGCCGCGTTCGGTCAGCAGGATGCGGTCATTGCCGGTCGAGGCGACCTTTTGCGCGACCGCTGCCATGTCCCACGGGGCCATGAACTGGCCCTTCTTGACGTTGATGACCGCGCCGGTGCGTCCGGCGGCGAGCAGAAGGTCGGTCTGGCGGCAGAGGAACGCCGGAATCTGGAGGATATCGACCGCCTGCGCCGCGGCCTCGACTTGCCCTGCATCATGCACGTCGGTCAGCACCGGGCAGCCCAATATCGCCTTCACCTCCGCCAGGATCGCCAGCCCCGCGTCGATGCCGACGCCGCGCTGGCCCGACACCGACGTCCGGTTCGCCTTGTCGAAGGAGGATTTGAAGATGAACGGCACGCCCGCTTGCCGCGCGATCTGCGCCAGCGCGTCAGCCATGAACAGCGCATGGTCGCGGCTTTCGATCTGGCAGGGACCGGAAATGAGGACGAAGGGGAGGTCGTTGCCGAAGGTGATCGGGCCGACACGCACATGTTTGGGATCAGTCATGCCGGTCACTTGGGCGCTTTGGCAAAGCGCCGCAAGAGCTGGCCGCGCCACAGCCCTTTGCCCGGATGATAGTTCCAGCAGAACCAGCCAAAGCAAAGGCAGGCGATCAGCGAGGGCAGCGCCATCGGATCGCCATTGCTTTTCATATGGCGATAGAAAGCCATGTCCGCGCGCCACCGGTCACGCTCGCTGCCACCACCGTTGATGCCATAGGCATTGTCATGCTTCCTGCAACCGATGTTTCGGTTGTATTTACGGTGGTCTATGAAATAGCAGTAATCGCGTTCGGGCGTGTTCATGACCCGATTAGGGCCGGGGCAGTGCAAAAATTCAAGCGTAAAGTCTTTTATCTTGGCGGTTTCGATCCGCGCGGCGTGCGTTTTTACCACCAGCTCTATCGCGACCAGGCCGGACGCTATGACCGGCTGAGCGGCGAGGACGTCATTGTGAGCGGCAGGCGGGCCGGTCCTGCGGGGTCGGTCGTCTCGACGGTCTGGTCTGTCGAGAACGCGCAGGCCGGGGTCGAGACCGACTATGAATTTCTCCGCTGGGAGGATCTGGTCGGCAAGGTGTGGATTCGCAATCCGCTCAAACTCGCCTGGCGCTCCATCGCCACCTATGTCGGCCATGGCCGCTTCATGCAGTTTAGCCGCATGAAAAAGCTGCGCCCCGGCCCGGTGCTGACCATCTGCTACCCGCCTTTTCTGGCAGTGATGATCCCGCTGCTGTTCGCGCTGCTCCCTGCCCTGCTGCTGTGGACAGTGCTGCCCTTCTGGGCGGCGGCGCTGGCCGGGATTGTCATCAGCGCGGTGGCGTCGGGCAAATGGCTGAACAAGCTGGTCGTGCCATGGCTGCTGCGTTTTACCTATTATCACCACACGCTCGCCGCCGGGGGACCGGGGGAAGCGCTCGACGCGCGGCTTGATGCCTTTGCCCGGCGAATCGCTGACGAGCTGGACGAGCCGTGGGACGAAATCCTGTTCCTGACCCATAGCGCTGGCACGATTCTGGGCATGTCGGTGATGCGGCGCCTGTTCGACCTGCGCGGCACGCGACTGCCGGATCATTTCGCGATGGTCGGCATGGGGCAGGTGGTCCCGGTGGTGGCGCTCCGCACCGATGCGCGCTGGTATCATGCCGATTTGCGCGCGCTGGCCGACAAGCATTTCCGCTATGTTGACCTGAGCTTCCCGCCCGATGGCGCGGCCTATTTCAACGTCAATCCGCTGCTGCTGGAAAGCGACAATTATGCCGCGCGGGTCGACATGCTCTCGCCGCGCTTCCACCTCTTCTACGATCCTGAAAATTATCATGGCGGCTGGTCGAACAAATATGAGGCGCATTTCGACTATTTGCGGGTGGGCGATCGCCTGTCGCCGGTCGATTTTCTGAGCCTGACCGCCGGCCGCCGCACTCTGGATGACGCCATCGCCGCTTTCAGGACGATTCCATGACAGAACCGCTCTTCACCCCACCCTTCCCGCAGCCCACGCGCAACAAGCGCACGATGCTGCGACGCTTCTTCATCGGCTGGCACAGCTGGATTCATGTGTTGTTTGAAAAAAGCTATACGATGAAGATGGGCGAGGTGCGCGGGCGCGGGCAGCTCATGTATATCGCCAATGAACTGCCGCTGGTGGATCGTATCCTGAAAGGGGGGACGGAATTTCCAAAACATCGGGAGCTGGTGAAAGGATTGTCGCCGCTGATCGGCAACAGCGTCTTTTCCGCCAATGGCGAGGATTGGGAACATCAGCGGGCGATGATCAACCCCGCCTTTGCCCATACCGCGATGAACAAGACGATGCCGATGATGGTGGACGCGGTCGCGGCCTTCCTCGCGCGGGTCGACGGGATGGATCGAACCAAGCCGATCAACATCGATGCGATGATGACCCATGTGGCCGCCGACATCATTTTTCGCACGCTGTTTTCCCAGACGCTCGATATCAAGCGGTCTTTCATCATCCATCAGGCGTTCGGGCGGTTCCAGCGCTATTCCCATTCCGCCTCCATGCTGGGCCTCTATGGCCTGCCGAGCCGCTGGTTTGAACGCTGGTCGGAACGACCGGCCAATGCCATTCGCGGCGTGTTCGCGCCGATTGTCGAGGAACGCTATAACGGGTTCCATGCCGGGGACCCCGCACCGCACAAGGACATCCTCCAGTCGCTGATCGAGGCGCAGCATCCCCAGACGGGGGCGCATTTCACCTTGAAAGAGGTGATGGATCAGGTCGCGACCATCTTCCTGGCGGGCCATGAAACCTCCGCCAGCACCATGACCTGGGCGCTCTACCTTCTGTCGGAATGCGCCCATATTCAAGAGCGCGCGCGGGCCGAAGTGATGGCGGTGGCGGGCGACGCGCAACTGACCCCGGCGATGCTCAAGGAGATGGGCGTGGTGCGCAACGTGTTCAAGGAAACGCTGCGCCTCTATCCCCCGCTTGCCTTCTTCCCGCGCGAAGTGCCATGCCCGATGCGGATGCGCGACAAGGACCTGGTGCCCGGCGCAATGCTGGTGGTCGCCCCCTGGCTGACCCAGCGCAACAAGGATAATTGGGCCTGCCCCCACAGTTTCGATCCCGACCGATTCGACGATCCGGCCAATGCCGACATGATCAAGCAGGCCTGGCTGCCCTTCAGCCGCGGCCCGCGCGTCTGCGTTGGCGCAGGCTTTGCCCAGCAGGAGGTGATGACGGTGATCGCCGACATACTGCGCCAATATCGCCTGTCGGTAAGACCCGGCTACAAGCCCGAACCGATCAGCCGCCTGACCGTCCGCCCGCGCAAGGGGATGTGGTTGATGTTCGAGAAGCTAGCGAACTGACCCGAAGTAGGCCTCACGCCATCTCCTCCTCCGGCACGACATCCACCATCGCCTGGATGCTCTGGCCCGCGCCGCCCACGAACAGGCCGTCCATCGGCGCGACATCGGCATAGTCGCGGCCCATGGCGACGAAGAGATGGCCGTTGCCGGTGATGCAGCCATTGGTGGGATCAAAGCCGATCCAGCCGCGCGTCGGCCCGCACCATAGCATGATCCAGGCGTGCATCGCGTCCGCGCCGATCAGCCGGGGGCGACCGGGCGGTGGATCGGTGCGCAGATAGCCGCTGACATAGGCGGCGGGCAGTCCCGCCAGCCGCAGCGCGACGACCATGACATGGGCGAAATCCTGGCACACGCCATGACGCGCGGCAAAGGCATCGGCGACCGGCGTGCTTGCGTCGGTCGCGCCCGGATCATAGGCGAACTCGGCGCGGATGCGCAGCGCCAGCGCCAGCGCGGCGGCGACCACCGGCCGGTCCGGGTCCAGTCCGTCGCCGACCCAGTCGCCGATGTCGGCCAGCAACGGCGCGCGGGTCGAGGCGTAGAGATAGAGGGCGGGGGCCGACGCGCTCATGTCGCGATCGACCAGCGCCGCCTTGGCCACCGCGCCGATGGTCGGGTCATCGGGCTGGGGGTCGGGCGGCGCGCTGTCAGCCACGCCGATGCGGAATCGGCTTTCGATCGTCAGCTGCCGGATCGGGCTTTCGATCACCAGCCGCGCGACATGGACCGGCCAGGCACCGGGGCGCGACGCGATGGTGGAGGGAACCGGATCGACGACCAGCGCATAGTCCGACGTCCATTGTCCGGCCCAGGGTGCGGGGCGCAGGCGCAGGTTGAAGCGGGCGAGCCGCATCGGCGCTGCGTAGCGCAAGATGGTCTGGTGGCGGACATGGTAGATCATGACAAAAGGTCCGCTCCATCGGCCTTTTCCGCCTTGCGCACTTGCAGGAAATAGCGCTGGCCGATGGCGTCGGACAGGCCGAGCAGGCGGTTTTCGACGTCGTTGATGTCGGCGATGGTCAGCATATCCCCGGTCAGCGGGCTGAGCCGCGCGACCAGCGCATCGGCCAGGCGCTTGGGTTCTTCCGGCATCCCGTCCGCGCGCAGGGTCGGCAGCGCCGCAATATGATCGGCCAGTCGCTGCGCCTGATAGACGATGGCGCGCGGATTATGCGGCTCCAGCGCAACCAGATCGCGCACCGGGGGCAGCGCCGGGCCGGTCAGATAGCGGGTGCGATAGCTGATCTGGCTGTCATTGAGGTCCAGCAACACGGTGAGGTCATCCGCACTCGCGCCATCGCCACCGAACAGGCCGAGCAGGCGGCAGCCATTGATTGCGCGCTCCATCCGTCGGCCCATATCGTGAAAGCGCCATCCTTCGGTCCTGCCCATATTTTCCGCCGCCAGCCCCGACAGCGCCGAAATCCGCTCGATCATGCGGGACGAGGCATCGAGCAGGGTTTCGGTCACCGCGCCATCGAATGTGGGCAGCGGCAGGCGCACCAGCCGCCAGAAATCGCTCGCCAGCCGGTCGCGCAGCCCTTCGCCGATATTGCCGACGCTGGCCATCAGCGCGCGGACGCTGCCCGACTGGCGCGCATCGCCCAGCGCGGTGGCGCAGAGCGGGCCGACCGGGCCACCGCCGTCGCGGGCGATCGCGCCCCACAGCACCAATTGCCCCACCAGCCGGTTCATCGTCGGCGACGCGACTGAGGGGCCAAGGTCCGCCTCGATCGAACCGCCGACGATGGCACGGATCAGCCGCAGCGTCATTTCCGTCCGCTCGATATAGCGGCCCAGCCAATACAGATTGTCCGCCGCCTTGGCCGGCAGCATCCCGCCGATCCGCCGGATCGCGGGCGCGCCGCCGCCCAATAATGTGTCGGGCGGCACTGGCTGACTATCGACCACGCACATGTCGGCGGACATGTCGCCCTTGCCCATCAGCGCGGCGCGAATGTCACCATGGCCCGCCAGCCGCGCAAAGGCGCCAGGCATGACCCGCCACTGGCCCTGCGCGTCGCGCGCCACAAACACGCGCAGCGTGAAGGGCAGGGGGGTGATCTGCCCGTCGACCACCGCCGGGGTGGTGGAGAGTTTCACCACCTCCTGCCCGACATAATCCATCGGCCGCCGCGCCATCGCCGCGGCCAGCGTGGCGCGCTGCCGGTCGTCCAGCGCCGATCCCGGCATGAAGCGCGCGTCGGGCAGGCCCGCCACATCCTGATCGAAGGCGGACCCAACCACCAGCCTGTCCAGCCGCTCACGCACATAGGCGCGCTCTTCGCCTTGGCCGCACCACCAGGTCGCGATATTGGGCAGGATCAGGTCCGCGCCCAGCAGCGCCTTGCTCAACTGCGGCAGGAAGGCGGCAAAGGCGCGCGATTCGATCACGCCCGCGCCCGGCCAGTTGGACAGGACCAGCCCGCCGCGCGCACAGGCATCGAACAGGTCCGGCACGCCAATGCGCGACTTGCTGTCAAACGCCAGCGGATCGATGAAGCGGCTGTCCATCCAGCGCCACAGCCCGTCGATGCGCTTCAAACCTTGGATCGTGCGGACGAACAATTGCCCGTCGGTGACGATCAGATCCTCGCCCTCGACCAGCAGCAGGCCCAAATAACGGGCCAGATGCGCCTGTTCGGCATAGCTTTGGTTGAAACGGCCCGGCGTCAGCAGGCCGATGCGCGGATCGGATCGTTCGCAATCGGCGGCCAAGCCCCGGCGCAGATCGTCGAAAAAGGGCGCGAGCCGCCGCGTGTTCATTGCGCCGAGCAGATCGCCGGTCGCGCGCGACAGAGCGAGGCGGTTTTCCAGCGCATAGCCCACGCCCACCGGGGTCCGCACCCGATCGGCCAGCACGCGCCATTCGCCCGCCGGGCCACGCCCGATATCGGCAGCGTAGAAATGGAGATGATGGCCGCGCGGTGGCGGCGTGCTGGTCATCACCCGCCAATAATGCGGACTGCCGGTGATGACGCTGGCGGGCAGCTTGCCATCGCGCACCAGCGATCCGGCCCCGTAAATGTCGCCGATCACCTGTTCCAGCAGTTCGGCGCGCTGGGCCAGACCCTGTTCGATATGCGCCCATTCGTCCGCATCGATCAGCATCGGGATCGGCCCCAGCGGCCAGGAGCGTTCCTGCTCGTCCCCGGTCAGGCGGAACGCCATGCCCAGGTCAATCGCCTGTCGCGCGACATTGTCCGCCAGCATCGCTGGATTGCCCTGCGCCTGCGCCGACAGCCGGTCCAGCATGGCGCGCCAGCGTGTCTGCATGGCGGGCGCCGCACCGGCAAACAGATCGCCCGCCGGAGCCGCGGCCAGATAGGCGTCGGCCCAGCTCAATTGTGTGTCAGCGTCCACCCGAACGCCCTTATGCGCCCGGATGCCTGAAGCGCAGGTCCAGCGTCATCGGGAACTCGCCCGCCGGTTCGGCGGCGGGCATGTCGACCGGGCCGGGGGTGTGGCCATGGTCCTGAAAGCGCGCCTTGCGCCGCGCTTCGGCTTCATAGCCGTTGATCGGCAGCGTGTCATAATTGCGTCCGCCCGGATGCGCGACATGATAGACGCAGCCGCCCAGCGACCGTCCGCTCCAGCTGTCCAGCACGTCGAAGGTCAGCGGCGCATTGGCGGGCAGGTTGGGGTGCATACAATTGGCCGGTGCCCATGCCTTGTAGCGCACACCGCCGACGCCTTCGCCCGGCACCGACGTCGCCGTCATCGGCACCTGCCGCCCGTTGCACGCGATGATATGCCGCCCGGCGACCAGGCCGGTGGCGCGGACCTGCAACCGCTCGGTCGAACTGTCGACATAACGCACCGTGCCGCCGATCGCCCCGGTTTCGCCCAGCACATTCCAGGGTTCGAGTGCATGGCTGATCTCCAGTGCAACGCCACCGGCATCGACCGTGCCATGGATGGGGAAGCGGAACTGCCGCTGCGCCTCGAACCAGTTGGGGTCGAAATCATAGCCCGCGCCACGCAGGTCGGACAGGATTTCGAGGAAATCGGCCCAGACGAAATGGGGCAGCATGAATCGGTCATGCAGCGTCGTCCCCCAGCGCACCAGATTGCCCTGCTGCGGTTGCCGCCAGAACCATGCCGCCAGCGCCCGGATCAGCAATTGCTGCGCCAGGCTCATCCGCGCTTCGGGCGGCATTTCAAAGCCGCGAAACTCCAGCAGGCCCAGTCGCCCGGTCGGGCCATCGGGCGAAAACATCTTGTCGATGCAGATTTCGGTGCGGTGGGTGTTGCCCGTCACATCGACCAGCAGGTTGCGGAACAGCCGGTCGACCAGCCATGGGGGCGGCAGCTTGTCCTCGCCCTCGCGGATCGGGTTGGGCACCTGCGCCAGTGCGATCTCCAGCTCATAGAGGCCATCATGCCGCGCCTCGTCGATGCGCGGTGCCTGGCTCGTCGGGCCGATGCACAAGCCGGAGAAGAGGTAGGAGAGCGAGGGGTGCCGCTGCCAGTAGAGGACGAAGCTTTTGAGCAGGTCGGGCCGCCGGATGAAGGGCGAATCGGTCAATGTCGGCCCGCCCAGCACGATATGATTGCCCCCGCCGGTGCCGACCGATCGACCATCGACCATGAATTTGTCGGCGGTCAGATCACATTCGCGGGCATAGGCGTAAAGCTGTTCGGTGATCGCGACCGTCTCGTCCCAGCTGGAGGCGGGATGGACGTTCACCTCGATCACGCCGGGGTCGGGCGTGGCCTTGAGCACCGCGATGCGCGGGTCGGGCGGGGGCGAATAGCCTTCGATCCGTACCGGAATCCGCAGTGCTTCTGCTGCCGCCTCAACCTCCGCGATCAGCTCCAGATAATCTTCCAGCGCCTGCACCGGCGGCAGGAATACCGACAGATAATGGCCGCGCGGCTCGACCGTTACGGCGGTGCGGACGGCGCCTTCGATGATGACCTGCTCGACCCGGTCCTGCGCGGCCACGCCGCCCTCTGGCCCCGCGACCCGTTGCGACTGTTGCGCGCGCACTTCCTCGACATTGGCCTGCTGCACCACCTGCGCGCGAAAATCGGGCAGCGGCTCGCGCGGTTCGCTGGTGTCGCGCGGGTGGATATAGGGATAGTCCGATGGCGGCACATAGGGCAGGGAGCCGAGCGGCAGGCGGTATCCCAGCGCCGAATCACCCGGCACCGCGAACAGCTTGCCGCGCCGCAATTGCCAGATTTCGCTCTGCCAGCGCGGCTTTGCGACCTGCGACTGCCAGCGCTGCACCGGCAGCACATAGCCGACTGGCTGGTCCAGCCCACGCTCGAACGTCTTGACCATCCGCGCGCGCGCTTCGGGGTCGCTGATCTTGGGATCGTCGGTGGTGGCGTTGATCGGCAGTTCCGATTCCTTGATCGACCAGACCGCCGGATCCTCGAACACCGCATGGGTATATTCGTCGGAAAAGCCCATATTGGCGGCCATATGGCCCAGGAACGCGCGGGCGTCGTCCGGTGTGACGGCGCGCGCGCCATCGGGCGCATCGTCTGGCGCGATCAGGCTTTCATCGTGCCAGATCGGCGTGCCATCGGTCCGCCAATAAACCGCATAGGCCCAGCGCGGCAGGCTTTCGCCCGGATACCATTTGCCCTGCCCATGATGCAGCAGGCCGCCCGGCGCAAAGGACGCGCGCAGCTTGCGGATCAGCCGGTCGGCATAGGCGGCCTTGGTCGGGCCGACCGCATCGCCATTCCACTCGCCCGCATCGCCGCCATCCACCGCCACGAAGGTCGGCTCGCCACCAATGGTCAGCCGCATATCCTGCGCGGCCAAATCGGCGTCGACCTTCGCCCCCAGCGCCATCACCGCGTCCCAGCGCTTGTCGGTGAAGGGTTTGGTGATCCGCACCGCCTCGGCAATGCGGGACACCGTCATCGCGAAATCGAAATCGACCTCGGCGGGTTCGGCCATGCCGCTGATCGGCGCCGCGGACTTGTAGTGCGGCGTCGCGCAGAGCGGGATATGCCCTTCGCCTGCAAACATGCCGCTGGTCGCGTCCAGCGCCACCCAGCCCGCGCCCGGCACATAGGCCTCCGCCCAGGCGTGCAGGTCAACGACGTCCTGCGTCACGCCCTTCGGCCCCTCGATCGGCTCGACGTCCGCGACCAGCTGGATCGAGTATCCCGATACGAAGCGTGCGGCAAAGCCCAGCCGCCGCAGCAACTGCACCAACAGCCAGGCCGAATCGCGGCACGATCCCGTCCCGATTTCCAGCGTCTCCTCTGGCGTCTGCACGCCCGCCTCCATGCGGATGACATAGCCGACCTGTTGTTGCAGGCGGCGGTTCACCTCGACCAGAAAGTCCACGGTGCGGCTCTGGTAACCGGCATATTGATCCACCATCGTCTCGAACAGCGGCCCTTGCGGCTCCACATCGAAATAGGCGGCCAGATCGGTTTTCAGCTGATCGTCATAGGCGAAGGGATAATTTTCCGCATAGGGCTCCACGAAGAAATCGAACGGGTTGATGATGTCCAGATCGGCCAGCAGGTCGACCTCAATACTGAAATGATCGACCGGATCGGGAAAGACGACCCGCGCCAGCCAGTTGCCGTGCGGGTCCTGCTGCCAGTTCAGGAAATGCCCCGCCGGCTCGATCTTCAGCGCATAATTGGGCACCTTGGTCCGGCTGTGCGGCGCGGGGCGCAGGCGGATAACCTGTGGGCCAAGCCGGATCGGACGGCTGTAGCGATAGGCGGTGCGGTGGTGGAGCGCGGCTTTGAGCATGGCGCGGATCAAACGCTACCCCCTGTTGCAATGCAATATGCAAATGGTTTGGCGGACAAAGAATCTGCGCGGACACGGCCCGCCCCGGCGATGCAGCGACAAGCCACTGGACCCCGCGCGCCAAAGTCCTTACCGTCCCCGCCATCCCCGGGGGACCGTCCGCAGACGGTTGAGAGGCGGCTTTGTGGCCGCGACCCGCTGAACCTGATCCGGCTAACACCGGCGTAGGGAGGGCAAGCGCGCACTCACACCGCCCGCATTCTCTCTCTTTCGCTGCAAGGAGAGTGACTTATGGCAGACGTCCCCGCCCGTACCGAAATGCGCGTGACTACCGGTCCCATCCGTGGATCGAAGAAAATCCATGTCGGCCCGCTCAAGGTCGCGATGCGCGAAATCACGCTGGAGCCGGGCAGCGGTGAACCGCCGGTGCGAGTATACGACACGTCCGGTCCCTATACTGATCCCGATGCGCAGATCGACATCATGGCGGGCCTGCCGCAACTGCGCCGCGACTGGATTATGGCGCGCGGCGATGTGGAGGAATATGATCCGCGCGCAGTAAAGCCCGAAGATAACGGCCTCAAAGGCCCGGATCGTTCGGGCGGTGTCGCGCAATTTCCCGGCCATCACCGTCGCCCCCTGCGCGCCAAGCCCGGCGCGAATGTCAGCCAGATGCATTATGCCCGCCGCGGCATCATCACCCCGGAAATGGAATATGTCGCCGAGCGTGAAAATCTCGGCCGCGCGCGCCTTGCCGAATATATCCGCGACGGGCAGGATTGGGGCGCGGAAATTCCCGATTATGTGACGCCCGAATTCGTCCGTGACGAAGTGGCGCGCGGCCGGGCGATCATCCCCAGCAACATCAACCACCCCGAATCCGAACCGATGGCGATCGGTCGCAATTTCCTGGTCAAGATCAACGCCAATATCGGCAACTCCGCCGTCGCCAGCGACGTCGCGTCCGAAGTCGACAAGCTGGTCTGGTCGATCCGTTGGGGCGCGGACACGGTGATGGACCTGTCCACCGGCCGCAACATCCACGACACGCGCGAATGGATCTTGCGCAACTCGCCCGTACCGATCGGCACCGTTCCCATCTATCAGGCACTGGAAAAGGTCGGCGGCGTGGCCGAGGATCTGACCTGGGACATTTTCCGCGACACGCTGATCGAGCAGGCCGAACAGGGCGTCGACTATTTCACCATCCATGCGGGCGTGCGGCTGGCCTATATTCCGATGACCGCCAAGCGCGTCACCGGCATCGTCTCGCGCGGTGGCTCCATCATGGCGAAATGGTGCCTCAGCCATCACAAGGAAAGCTTCCTCTACGAGCATTTCGACGAGATCACCGAAATCTGCAAAGCCTATGACATCGCCTACAGCCTGGGCGACGGCCTGCGCCCCGGCTCGATCGCCGACGCCAATGACGAAGCGCAGTTCAGCGAACTTTACACGCTGGGCGAACTCACCAAGCGCGCCTGGGCGCAGGATGTGCAGGTGATGATCGAGGGGCCGGGCCATGTCCCCATGCACAAGATCAAGCAGAATATGGACAAGCAGCTCGAGGCCTGCGGCGAAGCCCCCTTCTACACGCTGGGGCCGCTCACCACCGACATCGCGCCAGGCTACGACCATATCACCAGCGGCATCGGCGCAGCCATGATCGGCTGGTATGGCACGGCGATGCTTTGCTATGTCACGCCCAAGGAGCATCTGGGCCTGCCCGACCGCGACGACGTAAAGGTCGGCGTGGTCACCTACAAACTGGCCGCCCACGCGGCTGATCTGGCCAAGGGCTACCCCGCCGCCAAGGTCCGCGACGACGCACTGAGCCGCGCCCGCTTCGAATTCCGCTGGCGCGACCAGTTCAACTTGAGCCTCGATCCCGACACGGCCGAACAATATCACGACCAGACGCTCCCCGCCGAAGGCGCGAAGTCGGCGCATTTCTGCTCGATGTGCGGCCCGAAATTCTGCTCGATGAAGATCACGCAGGAAGTGCGCGATTTCGCCGCAAAGCAGAATCAGGACGCCGATTCGTTCATCGCGGCCAATCCTCCCCGGCACGGGGAGGGGGACCGATCGGCGCAGCCGAACGGTGGAGGGGGTGCGCCGCTGGACGCAGTCGCCGCCGAACAGGGCATGGCGGAAATGAGCCGGGTGTTCAGGGAAACCGGCAGCGAGCTGTATATGGGCGCTGGGGACAGAGAGCGGGATTGAGGTGCGGCATTAGAGAGATGCCGTACCCAATTCTCCATATTTATTCTAAAGGCCTCCTTCTGCCTGAATTATTTTCACGAAATCCACGGGGTCATAGAAGTAGTTTCGGTAAGCTGACCTAAGCTGCTTGGGATTATCTGAGCGAACATAAACGGCATTGACACTATCGTCGCGTGCTTCAAGTTCGCTCGCTTTCGCAATTGCTAAGGCCGCCGTTTTGAAAGGCAATACTTCGAGTTCTAAAGATCCATCATTTTTTCTATGTATATTCAGGACATTGTGATTTTGGAGACTTTCTTCGTCCTCAAATTGCTTCAAAAGCTCAAGCCGCCTCAAAATCCCTAGTTTTTCTTCAAGTTTCTGCAGTTCAATCTGCAAATCGTGAGTTGATATTTCGGTCGTGTCCCACGGGGTGGTGTAGGAACCGTCGATCCACGGCAGGATCGGGTTCGGGTCAGGCGGCCAGAGCTGGCAGGCTGACGATTGGGTTATGGCTCACCGAGCCGATTGTTTCCAGCG
>NZ_QVRA01000020.1 GCF_003591655.1 Sphingobium terrigena | reverse complement strand
CTGCAGCCTCAAAACATTCCGCCGGATCGCTACCCGGTACGAAAAAACTGACGAGAGCTACCGCGCTATGATCAATCTCGCGGCCTTGAAAATCGCTATGCGCTAATGTCCACAGGCCTTAGTGGTCATCGTCCGCCGGTCCGGATAGCAGGATGACTACGATCGACGGTTTGCCGATCGTCTCATCGGAGCGACTGTCATAGGCGCGCCTGTCGCCATGGCCGATCGTAAAGATATCGAAGAGCGGAGCGGGCGCGCCGCGCGCATCCTGCACGGTGGCGGCTGCATCATGATATTGGATATCGACGAAGCGAGCCGGCCCGCCCGTGACATAGGGCCCGAAATAGAAGGTGATGCGCCTTCCTTCGCTCGTTTTGGCTGAGAGGGTGAAGCCTCCGTCGGGGAGATCTATCGGAAGGGTCGGCACGGCGTTGAACGCCGCGAAGCCGATCGCCTGCGCGTCGCGGGCGGTCATGACAGGCAAAGAGGTGATGTCGTTCATCTGAGTTCCCATTGTGATTGGATGCAAGGGACAGGGAGATGTCAGGCGGCCGTGTTGCGATGATGCGGGATAGCGGCTGCGAACCGCCGCAGCATCGCCGCCATGTGTCTGCGCATATGGGCCTTGTTAGTAATGATCACCTCCGGGCTTAGCAGCTCACCCTGCGGCGTCATGAAACCCGCGGCGAGTTCGCTATCTCGCATTTCCATAAAAATGCGGTGTCCGCGCGGCTGGGCTTTACCGGCATAGCGGACGACGAATTCGCCAAGGCGGCCAGAGAGCCCCTGGGCGAGCTTGGTCCAGCGGATATGGCCGCTGGCGAGGACATCGCCGTCGCATAGTCCGCGGTCGAGCCAGACGCGCATTTGCGCACGTTGCTGGATTGCCGAATTGCGCGTACGTTCCATGGTTCGGCACAGCGGAAGCACGCTGGCATATTGATCTATCCAGGCGAGATCCGCGCCGTCTGCCACCACCAGCAGGTCGTCGGTTTCGATCCCGGCCAGCACGGCGCGTAGCTGATCGGCTGGATCTCTGGGATGGACGGGGTCAGCACTGCGCCATCCCTGAAATCCCCGACCGGGATCAGCGACTATGACGCGCGCCATTTCATGGCCGGGATGGGCCTCCAGCATGGTCATCAAGCCTGCTTCGGCATCGGATAGAGTAGCAGCGCCGATGATGACGACGCGTTTCGACCAGCGCGCCGGACGCGGCGCATCTGTCGGGAGCGGCCAGCTGCTGGGAGGCGGCCTTGCAACCTGAGGCATGCGCGGAACCGGCAATCGGTCTGTGTTTCGCGCGGCAGCAGCGAAAGAACGCCTGGCCACATCGAACAGATCGTCGAAGCAACCACCGCCATCGCGGAATCCCTGGGCATAGGCGGGCGAGGTTTCCCCCGGTGGTGCGGAGAAATCGCGGGCTTCCCAGCCCTCCTCTGCAGCGTACCGGCCCTGAGCATACAGGACTGCAGCGTCCCAATCATAGCCATGCTGGGCACGTGCATGGAGGATGGCCCGGTCGAAGGGCTCAATCAGGCCGCTTGCGACGCGCCGCTCGATGCAGGCGAAGTTTGCGCGCTGTCTCTCACATTCGGCTTCCTTGCGGATCGCGTCATTGAACGGGCGCAGTGCCGCGACGCGCGCGCGGCTGCGCGTCATGCGTTGGTCCAGCGGCGCGTCGAAAGGGAGGTCGGGATAGTCCTTCCATACCGATGCCAGCGCTTCGGCATGATCGGGACAGCGGCCATGGCCGATCCAGCATTCCCGGTCCGCTGGATCGAACGCCGCAGGCTTGGGCCTCATGCAGCGAGTTCCGGCGTGGATGAGGTGACGAATGCTTCAGGCGTTCGCCACGGGCGGCGAGGCCGAGCGGGCCGGTGCGGGTAGTACGGGTTGAGCATGGGGCGATCTCCCTGTGATCACCGCGTGTCTTCCCCCTTCCCCTTTCTGCTCGCGAGCAAGGAAAACCATGGTCGCGTGCCGACCGGAAATCAGGTGGTTCGCAGCAAGTTCACCCGTTGCAGGCCATCGATCCTCTCGAATTCGCAGATGGTATCGACCGGAACGCCGGGGTCAGATATCGGCAGGTCCGGCAGGAATATCCTCGATCGCACCGGTGTCTTCATCGAGCGGTTTCCATGTCTTGAACACGGCCCGAAGCGAACGGGACCGGGCAGGCTGAATGATCAGGCTTGCGCCTTCCTTGCTCTGCTGGAGTTGTTACTCTGATCGCACCCGCTACGCTTGCGGCTCCAGCCAGTTCTCGATCTCGAGGCCCCGGATACGCTGGAACTCAACGACATTGGCGGTGACCAGCACGACGCCCAGAGCATAGGCATGGGCGGCGATGAGCAGGTCGTTTGGGCCGATGGGCCGGCCCGCCGCCTCCAGTTCGGCACGGATGCCCCCATATTCGGCATCGGCGGGAATATCGAACGGCACAATTTCAATACCGGCCAGTATCGCCTCGACCTGCGCGAGCAGCCTTGCCGAGCCTTTCTTGGCGCAGCCGTAGCGCAATTCTGCCGCAGTGATGACGCTGATGCACAGACGGTCGCTACCGATCTTGACGATCTTCTCGAATACGCGGCCTTGCGGATTGCGAACGAGGTCCGATACGATGTTCGTGTCGAGCATGTAGCGTGTGCTCACAAATCGATGTCCTTGAGCGGCAGCAGCGTCGCGTCGAGATTGTCGGGAAAATCGTCGTCAGGATCGAGCGGCGTAAGTGCCTTGAGGATATCGACCAGATTGGCCCTGGGTTCAGGTTCGATGATGAGTTTGTCGCCCTCCTTGTGGATGAGGACCCGGCTCCCGGAAAACTCGAACTCCGCCGGGATGCGCACGGCCTGACTGCGGTTGTTGCGAAACAGCTTCGCCTCGCGAACGACACTGGTGGAAATGGGTTGAGCCATCTTGCGCGCCTCCTTGCATATGCCATGTATATACCAAAAGCTGTCACCTGCCACAATAATCTATGATGCGGCGCGACTTATGTAAGCGAGCGAGCGTCATTTAGTGCCGACGGCAACCTGCGACGCCATGCCTAAGCGGAATGGCGACGGTTTGGCCGTTGGCGAGATTGATGAAAGCGCCCGCATGTCCGATCGACCCGCGCCCCAGAAGATCGAACAGCAGGGCAAGGGCGTGGCTTGCCAGGACACGATTGACGAACAGCGATTGGCGCTCGAGCGTCTCGGCGACCGAACAGGATGGGGCATCGTCTTCGGCAACAGCTTCGTCCGTCAGTTCCGGAAAGGTTTCGAGCACGGTCGGAAGCCGGTCGGTACGTTTGTCAGTCGAGTTACCTGGGCAACCGATCAGATACTGCCCGTCGCTCGCACGATTGCCGAGGTCCATCCAGTAAGCGGGCCTTCTATTGCCATTCTCCAGCGCCACCCCCAGCCCCCGTCGCGCCGAAGCGGTATCGACGCAACTGATGAGGATGTCCGCACCTTCGATCCCGATCGCGCCGGGCGCGCGACCGTGAACCGCCTTCCAGGAAAGCCCGTGCGCGAGGTTGATCCGTTCGGTCAGCGTGTGGGCCTTCGAGTTGCCGATGTCACATCGGTAGAAAGGCTGGCGGCCAAGATTGGCTTCGGTCACGATATCGTCGTCGACGACGGTGACGTCGAGCGATCGGGTCGAGATCGCGCGGAGCGCGGTGTCGAGCGAGGCGAGTCCCATGAGCATCTGCGCGCCGTTCCCGCCGCAGCCCACCAGCAGGACACGAATAGCCCGATTGTCGAAGTCAGCGGGCAGATAGTGACGCATGCGGATATCATCTGTCATGACGATCTCCGGCGAAAGGGCTGCGCGGCAGCGACAGGAACATTCCCCCTGCGCAAAGACGCGAGGCCGTAACGGGGCCGTCCGCGCTATCGAGCCGACCGAAGACAAGCGAGATTTTGGCCGAATGTGCATCATCGACGTCGTCGGTGGCGCTGAAGAAGGCCGGTCCTGCCGCGTGACTATGAATATCACAGATCAGGTGCCAGTCGGGGCGCAGGATCGGCGGGTGATAGACGAGACGTGAGGGCGTCGCCTCGTCGATCACCGGGAACTCGACCGAAAATTGCCGCGTGACCTCATTCCAGAGGATAAAGGCTGCAGACTCATTGGGTAAGGCTTCGCGCAGATGCCCCAATACTCGGTTGCCCAACTCCCTCGGGATCAGTCCGCATCGCAGGTCGGCTCTGGGTGTGCCCGCGCTGCCATAAGGGAGGTAGGCCGAGATCGGCGGCGTGACCCAGGTATCGAGCGCGAGCCATGGACGGCGCAGGATCAGCATGACGCCATCATGGCCGACGGCTAGCCCTTGACCGACACGCGCTGTCCGAAGCGCTTCTATGGCCGGCGAGCGGCCTTGCGACGGGACCGGGTAGCAGGGCATGGCGGCGAGCAGCGCGGCCCCGGTGGGATCGTCAGCGAGCAACGTCATCGCCGGTTCCAGCGAGCAATCAAGGCTCCGACGGTTACAGGGTCTGGAGCGGTGTGTCGTGCGTTTCGCACTGGCTGCCGGCACCCAGCGAAACTGAGAGGCTTGAGACGGCGGACCGGGAAGCGCTTCGCGCCCCGCGCGGCAAGGTCGTCCCAGAGTCGGATCAGCCCTCCCTTGCCGGTGACGGTAAGTTCTTGCCCTGGATTGGGATGTGTCGACCAGCTTTCGAACACAGCGCGTTCGTAGTCCGGGATCGACGCGATGCTAAACGATCTGGGCCTGGGGATATTGCCCCAGCATAGCTGCCCACCGACGAACACATTGAGGATAGGCGAGTGCAATAATCGTGTCTCGGCTGTCGGACGTTCATTTGCAGGCAGGGCATAGACGCCGAGTCCGGATCGGGTCGCGACGAAAAGATGCGCGGGATAGGGCACCGCCGCGATGATCCTTTCGTGCAGAATGCGAAGCCCGGCCGGCGGAGATGCCAGCGCGAACCAGGCCGGGCGCACCTGCGCGGGAACCCACCAGGCGAGCATGTCGGCGTGGGCTACAAGCATATTCGTAGGCAGAAGTTCGGGCGCCACGCTCCGTCCGAGCGCTTCTGTCCATTGGCGCAAATGCGCGCGAGTGAGCGGCACGCCCGCCGCGATCGCCGGATGATCTTCATTGGTGTGTTCGACCGCATGCATGCTGGCGAAGGCGCAAGCATCCTGTCCGGAGGCACCATAGGCATGAGAGTTTCGGGATCCCTGGCTCCGGTAGAGCAGGATGGCGTTCGTCAGGATCATGCCGCTGCTCATCGCTTCGAAATGGGTGCTGTGGTCAGGCATAATGCGCCTCATAATTGGGTTGGATCGAGCCGGATCAGGTCCTGGGCGGCAACCAGCAATTGCACGCCGCGCCGCAAGGCGGTGAACCAATCGTCGATGCGATCGGCGTCCGGCAGCGGACACAGCCCGGCGATGTCCATGAAGCCCATCTCCATGCCGTTGCGGGCGATGTCGTCGAGTTCACGGGCGAATTGCTCGAAGGGCACGAGCGTCAACGGCGGCAGAGAGGAGCATTCCTCGTAGCCCGGGATGTAATCCTGGATGATCTCGAAATCGCAGTTCCAGGCGTTGCGTTCACTCTCAAGGCCGCCGAGTGCCTTGGAAGCACGGTCGAGGGTGTCCAGCTTGCGGCGCAGTGCCGTTGGCAGTCGCTTCGATGCCGCCGCATTGGCTGCGATCATCCACGCGGGCCTTCGGGCGTTCATTTCCGAAGGCAGCGCCATATTTTCGAGTTCATCGGCATCGGCACCGTGATAAGCGATCAGACTCTGGCGGGCAGCGTCGTCTTCGGTTTCGCCATCCCAATAGTACATTGCGATCTCGTCGAAGAGGTATTGGTAGCCGTAGATCGGAAGCACCCGGCCAAGACTCTGGTCCAGCGCCCGATAGGCAGCGGCGCGCCAGGCAACAGGCGCATCGCCGGTTTCGATCCAGCCGAGATCGATCTGCCCCAGGCTTTCACAGATAATGGCGATCGCGGGTGGACCGCCCTGCTCGCCGCCTTGAAGGACGACGACGCGCAGATCGACCAGATCGACGGAATTGAGGACGTCGAGCACTGTAGCGTCGAAGACCCGTTCGATATGCCGGCGCGCGGCCGGGCGGGTGAGCGTCCGCATCGTTTTTTCGAGCGACAGCGCCCACTGGCCGACCAGTTTGTGATGGGGACCAAGCGGCTGGTCGAAGAGAACGGGAATATCGGTCGAAAGCGCGACCGACGTGCCGACAAGGTCAACCGAGCGGCGGGAGAGGCAGAGCGGATGGGGGTTGGAGGGGTTCGCGGACTTCGCCCGGACCGTTCTCCGGGGGGAGCGCGATCTTGGCGTGGAGGGTCCGGCTCCCGGCGCTGCAGGCAGGCTGGGTAAAGCTGGGCGTGTCGCCATCGTCAGCCTCGATCCATTGGCACAATGTCCTGCGCGGTGCAGGGGGAATGAGGGTTCCGGCCCGCCGCGCCATGGTCAGCCCTTGGTTCCGACGGCACGGCGATATTCGGTGACATGAGCGCCGCCTATGACGCCGGCATCGACCATCTCGGCATTGAGGATCGGCGGGTAGAGAGTGGCATGATAGGCCCGCAGGGCATCGCGGTCGTCGGCGAGATGAGGCGGCGCCGGCAGGTCGATGCCGTCATATCGATAGGTCCGGGTAAGATGATTGATCTGCATGGCAAGCCTCGTTGGCAATGGTGATTGGAAGGATCGGGCGGCTATTTCACCAGAGGCTGGCGGGTTCCTCGGCCGTGGCGTCGGCTGGCGGACTATTCGCTGCTGATGCTTTCACGGGCGTGACAGGCGCGGCCTGTTTGGCCGCCGCAGTGTTCGTCTTCGCGGCTTCCGCAGCGGCAGTCCTTGCGACCTCGGCCGCCTGGCGTTGCTCGGCGATCTGGTCGGCGAGTGTCTTGCGCGAAGCGATAAGCTGCCCCAATGCACCATCTGCGCCTCGTCCGAGTTCCGCATCAATTTCCGCGGCGCTCGCCGTGATGGAGATCGGGCGGGCCTCGCCGGTTTCGAGATTATGGGTCGCCCCTGCCACCTTACGGGGCAGAATGGTGAGAGTGACCGTCTCGTCGGGGCCGGCGACAAGGTCGAAGCTGAGCGAATAGTGGGTCAGCAGCGGAAGCAGGCTGGTAATCAGCATGATATCTGTCCTTCTCGTGAAAGATGCAAAAGCGGATCAGGCGGCGAGCTGTGAGGGCACCGCAGATACGGCGTCGCCTCCGGCATGGACCGGAGGTGGTCCATATTGTCCATCGAGCGTCATGCAGCTCGGCAGGCGTCCCGCCCATTTGAAGCCGATGGCGCCGAGCATGCCGGCGATGAGGTCGGTCTTCTTGCCGCCCAGGCGCTTGGCGAAGGCCTTTTCGCCCATATGCGCGATCAGGCCGCATTCCCGGGCGATGAACCTGAGTTCATCCTTGGTGTATCGCTCAAGAAAAGCCTTATCGACCTGCCAGACGGCGCGAAGATCGATGTCGAAGGCGCGCGCGAGGTCGGCAACATGGTCGAAACTGGCCACGTCCTTGGCGTAGGCCGCTCCGATTGCCGACAATATGGTGGCGGCCTGGACTTCCTCGAGTTCGCCGATCGCCCTGATTTTGGCGCAATAATCGAGGCCGGGAAAAGCGGCGTCGACCAGCAGGCCCGAGCGTGCCTTGAGCGTTTCGGCCTTAATCTGCGGCAACGTGCCCGTCATTGCGGCGATCAGGATAGTGTTTTGGGCATGTGCGCTATTGCCGGCAAGCGCCCTTGCAACCGCGGTGCGCCACATCGCTTCGCGCAGCTCGGTGGCACGGCCGGCGATCGATTGGGCGGTGACAGTAGATTTGGACGTCATCGGCGCGCTGTCCGATTTCCCGGGCGTAACGGACCGGGCAGATGCGAGCACCTGGCTTCCTTCAGGTGAGCAGGCCGCGTGGCCTGGCATTTCCTGGTCGACGTCCATGGCTTCATCGGCGACTTCGTCCGGCTCGTCATCGTCAGCATAGTCGTCTGCATCGTCATCTGCCGAGCGCGCAGCCAACCGTGCGGCCTTGTCGGCGCGCTCCTGTTCCTCGAAGCGGATCATGTCCGCCGTCTGGGTCTTGAGTTCGAAGCATGCCGCGTTGGTGCAGTGCCCGTCGTCGATATGGGTCTCGAAGAGAGCCCGCTGCGCCGCCGAATTGAACGGGCATGTCATGCATTCGCTCTTGTCGAAACCGGCGCTGGCGAGATCCTGCGTGACGCGCATCAGCAGGTCGCGTGTCTTGTTCACGTCGAGGCCGGAACTGAGGATCGTGTCGAGCGCCTTGTCCTGCTTGTCAGCAGGCACGGCGGCGAGCAGTTCGGCATGACCGACCTTGATCCGGCGTTCGTCGAGCGCGCACTTGACAGTATCAGAGAGGTGGGCGAGCGCCAGGCGGCGATCGAGCTTGGCTTTTGACCAGCCGAGCCGGCGCGCGGCTTCGGCCCGATCGTCCTGGCAGGCCGCGAGCACGCGCACGGCGGCATCGGCCTGCTCGGTTTCCGATGCGTCATCGCGCACGTCGTTCTCGTCGATCGCCGCCTCAAGGGCCTCCTGATCGGTCATCTCGCGGATGACGACGGGAATTTCCCCCTCAGGCCCAAAGGCTTCCAAAGCCGCCCGGTAGCGACGGCCGCCCGCGACTATAAGATAGCTGTCGCTCGCGTCCTTTGTCGGGCGAACCAGTATCGGCTGGAGCATTCCGCGCAGGCGCAGCGAGGCTACGAGCTCGTCATGCTTCCTGCTGTCGAAGTAACGGCGGGGATTGTATCCCGCCGAGATGTTCGCGAGCGGTAAAGTCGTGATGGGTGGGGGTGATGCGGCGATGAGGGCAGAGAGCCCTGTTCCCAGACGCTGGGTGCGATTGCGGGTCATGAGTCGGACCGAACGGTGGCGGAACGGCTGAGGCCAGGAATGCATGGGTTGTCGTAAACGCTGTTTACGGACATTTGCAGCGCCTGCTGGCGGGCGCTGAACCATGTCGAGGCGGTGACCGCGTAAATCTGGCTGGCAAAGTGCTCGCCGTCGCTGAAGAAGGCGACGTCCACGGTGAAATCATGCAGGCAAACATCGGATTGGGCGCGCATCGCCTTATCCTTTCATGAGCGATAGCCGCCCCGGTCGAAAACCGGCGGGGGCGTTGGACAAGAAATTGGGAAAGTCTAAAACCGGACGTCAGAGCGCCTGTTCGAGCAGCTTCCTGGCCTTGCCCTCGAGTTCGAGGCGGCTGTCCTGGTGGGGTTTTGAACGCGCCACGGCGGTGATGCCCTGCACGAAATCGTACAGGCTTTCGGGGGGATGTCCCTCCTCCGCCATCACCGTCTGGATGATCTTCGTCGTCTCGGCCTTCGAGAAGCCGCGGCGGCGCAGGAAGGTATCGCGGTCCTCATCCTTGCGCGCCACGATGCGGTCCCGTGCGGCCTTGATCCCGGTGATGAAATGCTGCGGCGAAGAATTCGCGAAATGCTCGAGCGCAGGCGCAGCCTGATGGGAGAAACGAGCGGCTGCGAATTTGGAGTGACGGATGTTCACCTCCTCGAAATTCTCGACGCCCCACAGGCACCTGTTGGCGCAAACCCCTCGCAGGTAGAAGGTGGCGATGCCGAGAGTTTTCGACCCCACTTCGGAGTTCCACGCATAGAACCCGCGAAAATAGAGGTCGGGATCGCCATTGGGCAACTTTCCGGCCTCGATCGGGTGCGTGTCGTCGACCAGAAATACGAACACATCCCTGTCCGAGGCGTAGAGCGTCGTCGTATCCGTGGTGATGTCGACGAAGGGGTTATAGGTCATACTGCCCCACTGGATCGTCCCGGGCACCTTCCAGCGTGTGTCACCGACACCGTCGCCGGCAAAAGCCATGATCGCCTGCACCAATTCCCAGTCGAAAATACGACCATACTCGCTGCCAGTAGCGGCACGCAGTTCAGTGCGGCCATCGTCGGTCTGAAGCAGTTTCACCTGTTCGCCGCGATGGGTGATGAGGCCGTGTTGCAGGTTGATCCCGGCCAGGGCGGCGGGAAGCTGACGTAGATAGGAGGCCGGCGCACCGACGAGGCTGGAGATCTGGCCGAAGGACCAGTTGGTCGGTGCGACAGACCGTTCATCCCCCGGCGCGATCAGCATCAGCCGTTCGGGATTGTCGCTCCTGGCTTCCACCCGGATCGCGCGACTTTCAACGATGCGCGTGGTTGAGCGCTCGGCGCGGGCGCGCACGCTGTCGTAGAGACTGGAAAGCGAAAGGAATTTCTCGTCATCGGGCCGTGAGAACCATTCCGAGGATACGCGGCCGCTGCGGCCACCGCGCGACACATCGATGCGATAGGGTGCGGACACGGGGGGCGTGTCGGTCATGCGGGCAAGGCTCGCCATGGGAACCATCTCCTGGAGCTAGAGGGGCAACGGGCCGATCCACGTTTCCCGTCACTTTCCCGCCCCTCCCTTCCCTTTCCGATATCTTGGGATCCTGACTTCGCAATGACCTGATTTGGCGCTAAGATAGCGTCCGCGTTCCAACCCTCCTTCTGGCTCATCCATCGATCGCCAGGAGGTCCTACTCGTGAAGACATTCGGAACATTGGCCCGGCTGACACGGCTGATGCTATCTGCGGGCCTGGGTACAAGGCGAAGCCTGGTAAACGCGTTCGGCCTGGAAGCCGTCGTGATTTCGATGGGCGTCGCCGGTCCCTATGCGCTGAAGCTGTTGATCGACGCGCTGGATGGACCGGCGAGATCGCCCCTGCAGTTAGTCCTCTTCATCCTGCTGTTCGTAGGATGCTGGGCGGGCGCTTCCATCGTCGAAACGGCAAGACTCGCCTGCACAGCGGACATGGTCGATGCATTAGCACGGCACTTCACGACCCAGGCGCTTGCCGCCGCCCTGCCGGACATCACGGCGGCGCGCGACAGTCAGAGCGGACGGGTGCCCGGCATGCTGGAGCGGTTGCCCTATAGCCTGACGTTAGTCGTGGAAGGATTGATCTGGCGGCTCGGGCCGGTGTTCCTACAGGCTATCGCCAGTCTTGCAGTGATCGCCAGCCTGATTCAGCCTCGTTATGTGCTGGTGCTGGCGCTTACGCTTCTGGGATTCGTCGGCGCGACCTGGATCGGGGCCAGACGCCACCGCGTGCACGCGGACGCGACCAATGCGGCGGCATCGCATGTGTCCCGCACGATCGGTGACATCGTCCGCAATGCCCGCCGCGTGGTGCTAAACGGCGCTCTCGATCGTGAACTGCGTTATGCCGACGATATATTGAGGGCGAAACGGCAGGCCACCGCCAGCATGTACCGTTCGCTGACCGTCATGGCGGCGCTACAATTCTGCATTTTCGGCGTCGGACTTGTGGCGCTGTTGATGCTTGCCGGCCTTGATGTAGGCAATGGACACATGACCGCAGGCGACTTCGTCCTGTTGCAGACCTATGCTTTTAGGCTGACGGTTCCGCTGAGCGCGCTGGGTTATATCCTCGCGCAGGCCGGTGTCGCGATCGCCAACATCCGCGACGTCCTGGCATTCACGAACGCCCATGAAGTGCCGAGAACCACGCAGCTCGGTCCCACAGGTGCTGCGGATCTGACGGTCGAAGACGTTAGCTTCTGCTACGGCGACAACATGCCGGCTATTAACGGCGTTTCGCTTTTTATCCCGGCGGGCCGCTTCGTCGCGATCGTCGGCCCCAACGGCTCGGGCAAATCTACCCTTGCACAGCTGCTGGCCGGCGTGCTCACGCCTAGCTCGGGGAAAGTCGAGATTGCGGGGGTCGATATTGCAACGATCCCATGGGAAAAGCGTCACCGCAATATTCTCTATGCGCCGCAATTCATCGGCCTCTTCAATCGGTCGTTGCGGGAAAACATCCTCTATCCCCCGGCGAGCCAGGCGATCCACGAGGTCGAGAAACTGCTTAACGTCTGGCGTTTCTATGAGCCGGGGAGACCAATCGACTTCGAGATGGAATTGGGAGAGCAAGGCGAGCGTCTGTCGGGAGGTCAGATCCAGAAGCTGGAGCTCGCGCGGTTGGCCGGTGTGGATGTGCCGGTCATGATCCTAGATGAGAGCACGTCTGCGCTCGATCCGTCCAGTGAGGCGAGTGTCATTACGAGATTGCGGAGTCGGGCCAGGAACGCGACGACATTGATCATGATCACCCATCGCCTCGCCACAGCGAAGGCCGCCGAACAGGTTCTCTTCGTACGCGGCGGGCAGCTGGTTGGCAGCGGCACCCATGGTGAACTGATGCGGCGGTGCGCATCCTACCGGAACCTGTGGCTCGCTCCAAAAGAGCGGGGATAATCGTCAGTTGGCCTGGACGATGCCTGCACTTCTGTTGAAACAGTGCATATATTTCCGGAAACAGAGAGATAAGGCAAGACGGAGCTCATCAGGGCACCACCTTCCAAGGTCCGCGGCAGAGAACGCGCGGTCGGCTTCAGACCGTCCTGGTCCCTTCGGTACCATATTGACTTGCGGTCGCCCGCCGGGTCGAACGACATAGAGCGGATTTCCGCAATGGATGATCAAGGGGACTGAAGTTTGAGTGCAGAAAAGGCTCGCCCCTATTTTCAAAATTCGATCGCGCAACTGGAGGCAATTTTCCGGACCTCTCCGTCGGACGCGGCTATCCTTCGTCTTCTTGACCATGAACTGAGTTTTCGTACGACGGATCGAGCAGCGCGCTTGAGCGCCAGCATTGCAAACGCCCTTGCGACGGAGCCGACGAGCAAAACGCCACTGGCCAACGCACCCGAGCGCTCCGAGACGCGATTTTCGCGCCCACCGAGCACGGCCTCTGACCCGTTCGCTGGCAACGCAGCGCCATCCTCTATTACATCCTTGCCGCCCGTCCTGGCGTTGGGCGATTTGCCGTCCGTCGCGACGCCGGACCATGACAATACGCCCGCCGGCATGCTCGCGGCCTGGACCGCTTTGGAAGCACTGTCGCCACAGACCTATAGAAGGCCCGAAGACCTTGCCTCCGGCGATCGCAGCTGTGTCGCCGATCTCTCACGAGGCCAGGTCCCTTGGGGCAAGGGTGAGCGGTCGCGCCCCAAGCGGCAGCTCTATTATCAGGTGATCCTCGGCGCGATCCCGATGGATCGTGCGACCGCAGATCTGGTCAAGGCCTTCGGCGCAGATGAAGAGCGGAGCACGCGGCAGCGGGAGAAGGCCGCGATCGGCGCGGTCATGGTCGACAAGAACGGCGTCCTCCTTGAGGACAACAGCATCGCGGTCTCAAGCTTCGCCTGGGCGCTTCCCCTGGCGCTCAAGCTGAAGCTGGGCGCGCTCGGCGCATGGCCTCGTATCGAGGTGCGGATCATCGAGGCGCTTGAGAAAATCCTGCGCCGCACAGACGACGCAGGAAACCCGGTCCCCCTGGATCTCGCGACGATCGACCAGGCGCACCGCTGGCTCGTCGCCCAGTTCGGCATTCCTGACCATCTAATCGAGCCGCCGAGCTTTGCCCTGAGGGTCTTCCACTATTTCAAAGCGAGAAATCCGCCCGAAGTCTCGCTACTCAATTCCTTTTTCATGGGCGACCTTTCGAAAGCGGCCGATCTGTGCGCGAAGGGAGAGTTACCCGGCGGCCTTCGTCAGTATCTGGGTATGGATGCGCCCAGCAGGACGATCGACCTGTTCTCGGACAGGGCCGCGCTCGCGTCGGCCGTGGCCCCGGCCAGAACGCCCGCGGCGCGCTGGCCAAGCCCTGGTGGCCATCCCCTGGTCCTGTTGCAACAGGCCGCAGTCAATCTCGCCCGTTCGGCACTGACCGACGGCGGAGGGGTGATCGCCGTTAATGGTCCTCCTGGAACCGGGAAGACCACCCTTCTTCGCGACATCCTTGCCGCAACCGTGCTCGATCGCGCGATGGCGATGGCGTCGTTCGACGACCCTGCAAAGGCCTTTACGCCTTCAGGAGAGCGACAGGCGTTCGGTCCCAAAGCCTTCTTTCATCTCTATGTGCTGGACCCGTCGCTCAAAGGCCATGAAATGCTGGTCGCCTCCAGCAACAACAAGGCAGTCGAGAATGTCAGTCGTGAGCTTCCGGCAGCCAAGGCCGTTGGCCGTTCGACCAACGACATAAGCTATTTCAAATCCATCAGCGACCTCGTCTATAGCCCGCGCGCGTCGATCGAGGATGAAGATGGTCCCGCCGTTCCGATGGAGCCCGCTGACACCTGGGGCCTGATCGCGGCCGTGCTGGGCAACGCGCGCAACCGTGGAGCTTTTCAGCAGAGCTTCTGGTGGCATGAGGACTGGGGGTTTCGCACCTACCTCAAGGCCGCCAAGGGCGACCCGGTCATTCAGGAGATCAGGGATCCCGAGACAGGAAAGGTCATCGAGCGCCGCACCCCGCCCGTTGTGCTCGCCGAGCAACCGCCCTCGCCCGCATTCGCCTTGAGAAACTGGCGCAAGGCGCGTGACCGCCTGCTCGCACTCAAACAGACGGTAGATGGGCGATTGGCGGCGCTGGAAGCCATTCGGCTTCTCTGCGTTCGGCTGGCGGAAACCCGAAAGGCGGTCGCAAGGGACGAAGCGGAACTGGCGCAGACGTGCTCGCGTCGTCCGGCACTCTATAGCCGCCGATCCGAGCGGCAGATCGACGTTGAGAATGCCGAGCGCGTCCATCGCGAGCGGAGCGCCGCGATTGCGGCACATCGCACCGAACGACCCGGCTTCTTCTCACGCGTGTTCCGCACGGCGCGATGGGCGGCCTGGACCTCCGCCCAGGCACCTCTGGTCACGGCCCAGGCGCAAGCCCGGACAGCCCTACGCGCCGTCGAGCGTGCGTTCGCCGAGGCTGAGGCCGCTCTTGCCGCTGTGGATCAGGATATCGCCGGACGAGAAACACGGCTCGCCGCGCCGCGGGCGGTGGCGACGCAATTGGCAAGCGAGATCGACCGCCATCGTCCTGAACTGGGCGACCGCATCATCGACGACGCCTTCTTCGCCCGTGGCCACGAGGCGTCGAACCTTGAAGCGCCGTGGATCAGCGACGCCGTCCATCGTCTCCGCGAAGACCTCTTCATCGCCGCGCTGGACGTGCACAAGGCCTTCATCGACGCCTCGGCGCAAAAGATGCTGCACAATCTCAGCGTCCTGATGGACGTCTTTTCCGGTGGAGCGCCCCAGGATCCGGCGAAAAAGGCGCTGCTTGGGGACCTATGGGCGACCCTGTTCCTGGTCGTACCGGTCATTTCGACGACTTTCGCCTCGGTCGAGCGCATGCTGGGCGACCTGCCGATCGGCAGCATAGGCTGGCTGTTGGTAGACGAAGCGGGACAGGCGCTGCCCCAGGCGGCAGTCGGCGCGATCCTGCGCGCACGCCGCGCGATCATCGTCGGGGATCCGTTACAGATACCGCCCGTCGTTGCCCTGCCCGAGCGCCTGAATGCCGAGATTTGCCGACACTTCAGGGTCGACAAACCAGTCTGGGCGGCACCGGAAGCGTCAGCGCAGACTCTGGCGGATCGCGCTTCGCCCTATCAGGCCGCGTTTCGCTCGGACCAGGGTTCACGCCGGGTTGGTATTCCGCTACTCGTTCACCGCCGTTGCCAGGAACCCATGTTCGGCATCTCCAACAGGATCGCCTATGACGGCCAGATGGTCCATGCGCCCGGCCCTCGCCAGAGTGCGATCGGCCGGGCCCTCGGTCCTTCCCGATGGGTCGACGTCGACGGCGAGGCGGACTCCAAATGGTCCCCTGACGAGGGCGAGCAGGTCGTCTCGCTCATTCGGCAGATCATCGACGCCGGTGTGGTCAGCCCGGACCTGTTTGTCATCACCCCTTTCCGCATCGTGGCTCAGGAGATGCGTCGCCGTTTGGAAAAAGAGAGGGCGATGTTCGCTGCGGCCGGGGTCGACATCCGGGAATGGTCCAGCGACCGGATCGGGACCATTCATACGGTTCAGGGACGGGAGGCGGAGGCGGTCATTCTGGTTCTGGGCGCGCCGAAGGCCTCACAAAATGGCGCGCGCGACTGGGCGGCTGGCACACCGAATATCCTCAATGTCGCCGCTTCCCGGGCCAAGCAGCATCTTTATGTCGTCGGGTCTCATGGCGCCTGGTCCGGCGTGGGTCATGCCCGGGACCTCGCAGCCATGCCGCGCGAGCGACCCTGACGTCGGTTTACACCGTCGGCTGGCGGTTCACCGCACGCTTCCTTGCGCGGACTTTTAACGGTATGCGCCCTACGGTGACGATGCGCAGGCCGTGAATCCAGGCCGCCGATCCAAGCCGGTCAGGCAGCTTGCCATTCGTATAGGAGGTGGTCATCGGGGCCATATTCCGAACCGATAGCGATCCTGACCAGGCGCCCGTCGCAGGCAAAGGCGGATGCCCGTGGAAAGGACAGGTAGGAACGCCCTTCCAGAATCAGGTCGCCGGACCGCACTTTGGTGATCTCGCGGGTCGTGCCCAGCAGGCGATGGCCGGCCGGTGCATCGACCAGTTTCAGTCGGTCGCCTGCCTTGATACGCTTCTTGAACGCCGCCAGCGATATAACCGTGTCGACAGGGTTGCGGATACCTTGCCGCTTGGCGAGCGCCGCCCAATAGGCCTGGCCGATGCGCACCTCGCAATAGAAGCTGCACGACCAGAAATCCTGCAGCGGATTGGTGCGGGTGAAGCCGAACCTTTCCATCTGATCACGGACCTCGACGATGAAGGCGTTTTGCGCATCGCGGCCGGTGAGAACAGTCGGCGTATCGAGAACTTCCGCGATGACCTTGCGCCCGCCGGAGAACTTTTCCGTGCGGATAGTAAAGGTTGCTTCGGCGAAATGCTGTGCCAGATTGTGCTCGATCCGCGCGGCGAGCGACGTCAGTGCTTCGCCGGCGCGATAGAGATCGCCCTCATAATGGAAGTTGCCGCGTTCGTCATGGTCGGTCTGGCTGTACAGGCGCACGGATGCGCCCGGCGCGGGAGCGTCGGTCATATGCTATATCCTCCGGGATGCGGGTTGTTAGGGAGAAACCGGGACTATTGCTGGAACCTATATGCAAGGCCGGCGGACGGGGATCTGATCGAAATCCTGCTATCGTGGATTAGGGAGAGCCGCGCTTCGGGCATCGACCCAGTCGAGATAGCCCAAGCGGGTATCGTCATTGGCCACTTCGCTTCTCCAGTCGGACAGGGGATGCGCGGGCTCTTCGATCCAGGGATCGCGATGAGTGGCGGGGCGGAGCGTCCTCGCCAGACGTTCGCGCGTGGCGCCAAATTCGATCCGGTCGACGAAGATGGCACACCATCCGCCACCGATGCCGTCGGCGCGCGGGCGCGAACAGCTATAGCTCCATTCAAACCCAATTGGGGCTTCAGATAGCGTCTGCCGGCAGCAGCGCTGCACCAGGGCTGCAATCGTGTCCGGCTGAAAATCCGTATCGCCGAAGATAGTTACCAGACATGTACCCGCGCCGCTGATCTCGATTTCCGCGCCGAATGTTGGGAAGTTCGGATCGTCGAATATCTCGAGCAGGCCGTTGAACGGATTGCCGAGGTCAGTCGGCGGAAAGGCCGCGAGAAACTCGGCACTGGATTCGCCTGGCGCCGCCTTGTCGCCGAGGTCAGCGGCATGTTGCCACGCTTCCTCGATGAGCGCGCTCTCCGCCGCGGTGCAGGTGAACGAGAAAGAACCCTGAACATAGTAATCAGCCATGGGCGGCCTCCACTGCTTCGCAGTCGGCAGGATCCTCGTCGATGATCGCCAATGGCGGCGGATTGAAATGCGCACGAGCATATTCAGCCTCGATCGCATCCATAGATCCGAGTTCGCGAATCCGTTCGATCGAAAAGATCAGCGTGTCTTCCTCGGTGGTGAGGAAACTTTCTTGTTCCCCAGGCCCGAAGTAGATTTCCCGGTCTGACGGGAAGCTTCCACTGTAGCCGGCCCGCCAGCGAACATAGGATAGCCCAAGCGACCGGCAACATTGCTCGATCTCGTCGAAGCGGCCCTCGGCGACCTCATGATCCATCAGGCATAACGGACCGGTGGCCGGTAGGTCGGCGGGATCGAACGGAGTGCCATCCCAGTCGATGGCGGGATCATCGTCAGCGATCGCAGATATGAGTTCCGGGTACCGGCTGCGGGACAAGACCCCGCCGATCTGGATATGGGCGGACACGCGGTTGGCCATGAGCTGTCTTTCGCAAAATCGAGACCATTCATTCGATCTCGTCTCCGCCCTCCCCTCTCCCTCTCCCATTGCTGCTGTTCAATTTGCAACGGCAGCCCGCACAAGCGATATACATTCCCGGCTTGTGGTCATCGGCGCTTCGCGTTTAGATGTTCCGCAACGTTTTTGTGCCAGAGGCGTCCATCTCCTTCTTCCTCGATCTGGAGTTTTCCATGTCCGATGCCATCGAACCTGATTTCACCGCGATGACGGTCCAACTACTGAGCGCCTATTTCGCGAACAATCAGGTACCGGCCTCCGATATTCCCGCGATCATCGAAACGACACGCACGGCGCTGGAGCGCAAGAGCGCCGTCACAACGCCCGCGGAACCGGATCATGTTCCGGCCGTATCGGTCCGCAAGAGCCTGGCGTCGCGCGACCACATCATCAGCTTGATCGACGGCAAGCCCTACAAGAGCCTGAAGCGCCATATCGGCAGGCATGGCCTCACCCCCGCCGAGTACCGGGAACGCTACAGTCTGGCGAAGGACTATCCGATGGTCGCGCCGGGCTATTCCGAGCAGCGCCGGGAGGTGGCGCATCGGCTTGGGCTCGGCCGCAAGAAGGTGGAGGCCACTGATGTTACTGTTGCTGCCAAGCCCGAGACGCCCGTTGCGGCCGCTCCGGCCAAGCGTGCGATAGTAGCGGCAACGGACAGTCCATCAGTCGACGCAGCGAGCGAGAAGCCGGTCAAAGCCAAGCCCGGCCGCAAACCGCGAGCCAAGCCCGGCGCAGAAAGTGTGAAGGAAGCCCTAGCCCCGGCACCGGCCGTCAAAGCCGGCAGAGCCTCTAAAGTCGCAGGAGCCAAGCCGGACAGCAAACCAAAAACCGGCAAGCGAGTGACCAAAGCGAAGGCATCTGACCCTGCGGTGGAAACTGCACCCGATACGGAACCCGCCAGCGTTTGAAGCAACCGGCACGGGTGAGGTCTGGAGATTTGACCTCGCCCGTCCGATCAGTTGCTGAAAATGAGCGATGCGTAATTGCTGGCGCCGTGCAGGATGTGGATGATGGCGATGCGTGCGCCATCGACCCGGTAGAAGATCACATAGTTTCCGTGCAGTCGACGCCGGATACCTTGTCTCTCGAAGGCGGCGGGCATTTGAAACCGCTCGGGGCTAGTGCCAAGATCAAGGCATGCGGTCCGTAATTCCCTGATGAAGCTCAGGGCTCGTACGGGATTGTCGCGGGCGATATAGTCGCCGATTGCCTCAAGATCGTCTTCAGCCGCCTTGGCAAATTCGACGATCATTCCGCGCTATGCTGCATCGCCTGATATTTGGCCTCAAGCCGGTCGAAGACGTGCTCGGCCGTCGTGGTGCGACCGGCTTCCATATCCAGGAGGCCGCGAGCGATGGACGCCTGCAAAGCCGAAAGCCGCGTTTCGCGCTCCTGGATCAGGCGCTCGCCTTCGCGGAGAACTTCGCTCTTTGAATTGTAGCGACCGGTTTCAACGAGACCGGTCACAAAAATTTCGAGCTGCTGGCCCGATCGGCGCTGATCATGACTGGAATCCTTCAAGGCTTATGCTAGCTAGATAGGCTTCTTATCAACTGTTATTAAGCCCACCGCCTTTTATGGCCGTCAAACGTCCGCAGCAATCTTCTCGAGGATCGTACGCGCATTGTCGGGCGGCAGAAACAGTCTAGTCTTGAAGCTCAGGACCTCGCTGAACGCACCGCAGGATTTGAGCCAGTTGCGATGTTCGGGTGCATAGTCACGGATTTCTAGACGCCGGCTGTTATTGACCGTCGCCATGACCAGCCTCGCTCCCTTGAGGCCCGGGATTGGAACACCGCCTGTAGCTTCCGCGCCGCGCAGCAATTCGTCGGGCGAGAGGCTTGTCGTGTTCCCGCTCAATCCAAATTCCGACTGGAGCCGAGTGAGCGCGCGCGGGTGAATGATGCGACCCAGGATCGTCGTGTCGGCGCCATTGTCGATCCGCCAGACACGGACATCGTCCCCAGGCAGCTTGTGCCAGACCGGCAGGAGAAGGCCGGTTGCGACATGGACGGTTTCGGTGTCGACCTTTGCCAGTGCTTCACGGCATTCCGCATCCCATAAATCCCGAAATCGATCATGAGCAATCGGCTTCCAGTGGCTGAGCGCGAGTTCTCCTTCACTGATCCGCGAGGATCCTGTCGGGCGTTCGAGCGACAGCATCGGGATGACACGGCCCTCCTCATCGGTAATCGACCAGGACGGCACGCCCAGCGCGACACGGCCGGATCGCCCATTGTGCAGAAAGCCAATGCCGTCGGTGTTGCCCCAGATCCGCATCAGCCGATCCCAACTGGTGATGCGAGGCTTGAGATGAAGTTCGAGGTGGAGCAGCCGCGTCTCGGCGCCGGTTCTCGGGTCGACACGCAGGCACTGGTCGGCCAGCGTCACGATCTTCTCGGCCCGGATGGTTTCGACGCCGACATCGAGCGTCCCAGCCTCACGTGCCGCATCGGCGCGGGCCTGGATAAGACCCATATATTCCTCGAAGATCGCGTTCTGCACAGCGATGCGCAGCGCCAGCAACCGGTTGAGCCAGCGCTGGATCGGCGGCAACCGTTCCAGCAGCACGCCCTGATCGTCGACCAGCTTGAGGCCGGTCATATCCTGGAAATCGGCCAGCGTGACGCTGGCGAGTTTCCCGCCGTGCAGGAGACGGTACCACTGCGCCAGCGCCTCGCGCGCCAGGTCGCTTTCAAGATTGTCACTCGGGTCGAACAGGCCCTGCCCGCCGGTCTGGCGCTGCCCGCGTGTCAGGGCGCCCAGACTATCAAGCCGCCGCGCGATGGTGGAGATGGCACGGCGTTCGCCCTTGCAGTCGGTTACCACCGGGCGAAATATCGGCGGCACCGTCTGGTTGGTACGGTGGCTGCGCCCGAGCCCCTGGATCGCAACGTCGGCTCGCCACCCCGGCTCCAGCAGAAAGTGGATGCGCCGCTTGTCCCCTGCTTTGGAAGCGCGATCGGCATGATATGAACGGCCCGTGCCGCCGGCGGAACTGAACACCAGGATCGGCTTCACGCCATCCATGAACAGGCTGGTCTCGACGAGATTGGCGCGGGCGCTGCGGCGTTCTATAGCCTGACGTCCGTCGGGTTTGACAACGAGGCGGCGAGAGCGGCCGGTGATCTCGGCGACGTGGTCAGTTCCAAAATAGGCGATCAGCGTGTCGAGCGCGGCAGGCACCGGAGGCAGAGCGCAGAGCTGCTCGACCAGTTCGTCTCGCGCTGCAATCGCCTCCTGGCTGAGCACCGGCTGGCCGTCTGCATCGAGCATCGGCTCGGACCGATCAGCACCATCTGTGGTGCGAAATACACGCATCTGCTGGACAGGAAAAGCGTGACGGAGATATTCGACAAGGATCTCGAGCGGAGATACCTCCAGCGAGAGATTGGCGCGCTCCTCCGGCGTGAGTTCGGCAAGGCGCCGCTCGAGAATGGCTTCCGCCGTCGTGACCAGCTGGATCACCGCAACATGGCCCTGCGCGATTTCTCGCTCGATTTCCGGCAGCAGGGTGGGCATTTTCATGGCCACCAAAAGGGCGAGCCAGAACCTTTGTTTTGAACTTTCGAACCGGCTGAGCGCCGCCCCCTTGGCTCGCGAATTGAGTGTGGCCCCCGATAAGCGATCCACGATATTGGTTGCTTTGAGTACCGCCTCGAGGTGGCGGTGGACGATACTCCAGGCATCGGCGAATATGTCGTAGATCGCTATCTGCTCGGGCGTGAGCTTGTGGACCAGCGGTGCATATTCGACGCCGGTGAAGCTGAGCGCGCGGGCGGTGTAGAGGCCCATCGCTTTGAGGTCGCGGGCCACGATCTCCAGCGCCGCGACACCGCCTTCTTCCATGGAGGACAGGAAGATATCGCGATCCGCAAAGGCTGTGCCCGGTCCCCACAGGCCAAGGCGGGAAGCATAGCTCAGATTTTCAGGCTTTGTCGCGCCGGTCGCGGAAACATAGAGCACGCAGGCGCGTGGGAGGGCATTCTGAAGTCGAACACCGGCAAGCCCCTGCTCGGACCCGCGCGCCGTGCCGAACTCGGTTTCGGTGCCGGCGGCGTTGCCCATCTCGTGGGACTCGTCGAACACCAGCACGCCTTCGAAATCATCGCCCGCCCAGGCGATGATCTGCTGCAGACGCGATTGTCGATCATGGCGCGCAGAGCGCAGCGACGCGTAGGTCAGGAACAGAATTCCACTTGTCATGGTGATCGGGCTTCCGGGCGGAAAATTGTCGATCGGCTGGATATCGATGGACAGGCCGCCCAGCGCGGCATGGTCTCGCCTCGCATCTTCTAGCAAAGCTGTACCGCGGCTGATCCAGATTGCCTTGCGATGTCCCTGGTTCCAGCGATCGCGGATGCAGGCTGCGACCTCACGCCCCTTGCCCACGCCGGTGCCGTCGCCGATGAAGAAGCCGGCCCGGTAGATGTGTCCTCCAGCATTCTCTTCGAGGCGGTCACCTGCACCATTGGGCAGGAATCGTCCGGGTAGGTCACGCGAAAAGGCATCGCCCGCCAGAATCAAGGTTTCGAGCTGGGCATCGGATAGCGCCGCCACCGCGCGCTGCTGGAGCATGGGACGGTGGGTCGGTGCCGGCGGCGAAATCGAGGCCATGGCGATCGATTCGACCAGATCGTCGGGATGCGGCGTTGCCCCCTTGATCACGACACGAGCAAGGCGCCAAGGGGCATAGAGGCCGACCGGGGCGCACGGCGGCAGTGGCACGTCGAGAATTCGGTAATCGAGCGGCTGCGCCATGTCGCCCTGCGCGGCAATGCGGGAGGGTGGCGCGAGCTGGCGGGAGACGGTTCGCGCGAAAATGCTGTGCTGCGGTGGACATAGTAATGATGTGGGCCGTGCCATCGCGACAGGGGGCGTCGGCGGTGGCGGTTCTGCCGGATCGAGACGGCTCGGGATACGCAACACGATATCCAGCGCCGCATCGATCGTATCGGCGACATGCCTCTCCGGGTCTCCTGTCCAGCCCTTGTCGAAGACAAGCAGGCGCACGTCGATGCTCGTGCCATGCTTGGCATAGGAATTGCCGCCTATGGTGATCTCGACGCGCGGCGGCGTCAGTTCGGACACCATCGTATAGCCCAGGGCCGCCGTTCCATCGGCTGCGAAACTCGGCGGCATGATCGCGACGCAGCGGCCACCGGGCGCAAGCCTGGCCAGCGCGGCGCGCAGGTGACGGGCCCCTGCATGGCGATCGACGCCGCGCCCCGCGCTTCGGCTGAAAGGCGGATTGATGAGAACCAGCGTTGGCCGCGGCATGGCTGACAGAAGATCGTCGATATGCTCCCCGTCATGACGCGTGACGGGCTGTTCGAAGATGCGCGCGAGCAGATCGGCGCGCCTGGGATCGAACTCGTTGAGAAGCAACCGGGCGCCGATGCGCTTAGCGTGGACGGCGAGCATCCCCGTCCCGGCGGACGGTTCGAGCACGATGTCTTCGGGCCGTGCCGGCGCGGCGAGGCTCGCCAACCAGGCAAGCGTTACCGGCGTGCTGAACTGCTGGAGATCGACCTGGCGTTCGGACCGGTAGGTCTGGGTCGGCAGGCCGCGCTCGACCGCGCGCAGCCTGGCGCAGACGTCCGGCGCCGAATTGCTCTGAAGCAGCGCGCACTCGGCGTCTGCAAGCAGCATAACCTGCGCGGCCTCCAGCGCGTCATAGGCGTCCCGCATCGACCAGGCCCCATCGGCATCGTCGGCGCCGAACGCTTCGACCATAAACTTTTTGATAGCCTGGCGGGTGATCGAACCACCACCGCGCAAGCGCTGGGCGATCGATTTCGCCACGTCGTGCAAGCGCGATGGCATGTCAGCTTGTGGCGAGGGGGCGAACTGGAACAGATTCATGGGCACCTCGGTGGACTTTGGAAAACGCGCTCCTCCCTTCCCCTCTCCCCATCCAGCATGGCGTGGATATCCCGGAACAACGCGTTCGCTAGCCGGTGACGGCATCGCGCCCCGGCGCTAGAAGACGCCATGGCTTCCTCGCTCGACTATCTCGATGAACTCGACCGCCTGCTGCTCCACCAGGGCGAGGATTGCATGCTGTTGACCCAGTTGGACGGATTTCTTACCGGGATCATTCTCAGTCCCGACCTGATCAAGCCTGGCCAGTGGCTGAAGCTTGTCTGGGCCGGCGACGATGGCGAGGGTGTTCCCCGGTTCGATGACGTCGGCGGGATGCAGCATTTCATAGATCTGGTAATGCACCACTATCACGCGATCCTGACATCGCTGGCGCGACCGGGCGACTATGAACCGGTGTTGGAAATCGACACGCGATCCGACGAGACCCTGTGGGAAATGTGGGTCGAGGGTTTCGGACAGGCGATGGATATGAATCCTGACGGCTGGCAGCGCATATTGGCGGATGATGATCCCGGATGCCGCGCGGCGATCGAAGGCCTGCGGATGCTCCGTGCTTTTGCCGACGGCTCCATGCAGCTCACGCGCGTACAAGAGGATCGCTGGGACGCGGAAGCGCCCGACCTCATTCCGGCTTGGGTGGAAATGCTGCACCAATGGCGGCTGGAGAATGAGCCGAACCGGCCTTCAACGACCGGGTGCCAGAAGATTGGCCGTAATGATCCCTGCCCTTGCGGATCTGGACGCAAATACAAGAAATGCTGCGGCCTGAACTGAAAGGGACGCCGTGATCGGGGCCGAAACGAAAGCTCCGGCCCCGCGGGCGGTCAGGCCGCCTTTGCGAAGCCGTCTTCGCCGTCGCCTCCGGAGTCGGCGGGGGTATCGGTCTGCCCATGGGCTCCAGGCGCGTCCGGCAAGCCCCGTTCGAAGCCGCCTTGCGTAGCATCGAAGCGCATCGCATCGGGAAGCCATGCAAGCGCGCGTTGCTGGACTTCCGGTTCCATAATGACGTGTCCGCCGAAGAGCCGTTCGGCGGATGCGGCGAGATCATGCTTCTTCGATCCGGAATAGCGCAGGCGCAGTTCATCGCCACCGATCTCCTCGAACAGCGCGAGAATGGCGGGCTTGGTCAGCTTGTCGAAGAAGGTGAGCGCAGTCGGGCGCCACCAGGCGGCCACGTCGATACCGAGCTTGCGGCCCAGATGGTCGAGAAAGTCGGCGCCCTCGCCGCCGCCCGGAACCGAACGAAGCGTACGGGCGATCACCCAGCCTAGCCAGGCGCCCCGCGCATCGTCGGGGAGCGCGCAGAACGCATCATAGCGCTCCTCGATGGTGCTATGGCCAACCCAACTGCGATCGAGCGTCTCATCCAGTCTGGTCCATTCGACAGCAGCGGGCGTCTCCGGCTTGAAATCGGCGATGAGCGGTGACGGCAGGGATGCGTGAAGGTCGCTGGGCGTCGCGGAACCGGCGACCTGACATTGCTCGTCAGCCATGATGAACGTACCAAGATCGAGTGCAAAACCCGGATCGCTTGCGACATGGAGCGCGAGCAACTGGGTCTTCATCATCGCCATCATGTCGTAAAGACGCTGGGTGATCATTGGGCGCGCATCATCGGTGACCGCGCCCTCCTGAGCCTGCGCTTGGGCGTCACCCTCGCCACCATTCGCCATATCCACGCCCACCGTTTCATCGACAGGCGCAACGTAAAGCTGGTGATGGATTTGCGGGCGGCCATCGGGTGCGAGTACGACAAAAGCGAGCGCGGACGCTTTCTGCTCGGGGTCGTACCGCAGAGCGCCGTCGACGATAGTCGTCAACTCGGCACGCAGTCGCTGCTCGTGCGCGCCATCGTGTTCTTGGCCCTCGTGCTCCGGATCGTCGTCGATTTCGGCGATCTGGGTTTCGATCTCCCGCTTGCGGGCTTCCTGCTCGGGCGTCAGCGGCTCTGGTGCGCCGATCAGGGGCTGCAGGGCATAAGTCTCCATATAGGGAATGCGGGGACCAGCGACGACGCGTACCTCGCCCAGCCCTTCACGTGTCTGGATGGCCGCGGCTTCGGCGAGCAGTTTCCTCTCTGCCAGTTCGTCGAGGATATGGGTATCGACCCAGCGTTCATCGGCCGCGGTGGAGAAGAGGTCGGCATCCTCGACGCGGCCGCCCGCGGCGATATAGGCATCGCGCCCGACCAGCAGGGCCTTGGGGCCGTCCGCGCGATAGCTGTAATTTTTGAGCAGTCGCCGGATCTCGTTGATATTATCTCGTGACCAGGTTCCTCGCACAGCCTCCCAGACCGCTGTCTGGCGACCTGTATCAGCAGTCGTCGCATAGGCCTTGGCGATATCGAGCGTAATCTGTTCGGCTTCGAGTGCGGCGAAGATGGGATCGGCGAGATTGGCGAGCCGGAGCCGGCCCAGCACGAACCGCTCTTCGATACCGAAGCGCCTGGCGATATCGGCAGGGGTGCGGCCCTCGACTTCGATCAGGTCGCGAAACGCCATGCAATCTTCGGCCGGGGACATGGCCAGGCGGTCGTAGTTTTCGACAAGGCTGATTTCGCGCCCATCCCTGGCGTTGGACAGGATGAGAACCGGGACCTGATGATCGGCTGGCAGCGTTCCCTTCTCGATCAGTCGGTGGATGGCGTCGAGGCGGCGGCCGCCGGCCGTGACCCGATAATGCCCCTTTTTGCGCGCCACGGGGACGGCAACGAGGTTCTGGATAAGGCCGTGACTGGCGATGCTGGTTTCCAGCTCGGCATCGGCATGCGCATCGGTCCGCTTGCGGACATTGACCGGAGACTTAGCGAGGTTGCTGGCGGGCACGAGGATAGGTGTTGTGGTCATTCGTCAAAGCTCCACAGAGGCGGCCCGGGCATCGAACCGCACATCTCGCTCCTCCCCCCTTCTCTTTTCGTTGCCGTTTTCGCTCGTGACGACACGCAGCCTCAAAGCTATCAATCGTAGCTTCGTAATTTTAAGGAGGAAGTTTATGAACAATTCAGAACTGGCCGAGACGCTTACGGCTGCGCACGGACTGACGAAGGCTGACGCGCGCAAGCTCGTCGATGCGGTGTTCGGTGCCATTGCCGATGCAGCAGCCAAAGGGGACGAGATTTCGCTGAACGGCTTCGGCAAGTTCAAGGTCAAGGACACGCCCGCGCGCGACGGACGCAATCCGGCGACGGGCGAAACCATCTCCATCAAGGCGTCGAAGAAGCTGACATTCACACCTGCCAAAGCGGTGAAGGATCGCTTGAACGGCTGAGCAGCCCGCCGCCCTGTCGCTTTCCGGTAGGGCGGCTTCGCTATTTCGCGATTGTCAGGCAGCGCGTTCCTTCGCTTCCAGGACGTCAGCCCAGTCATTGAAGGGCGCCGGGGGCCAAGGGCTGATGATCTCAAGGCCGGGGCGTTCATAGGCGAGACGGGCGCGGCGATTGGCTTTCCATCCGGCCGCATCCCGGTCGAAAAGCAGAACGAGGCGTTTCAGCCCGCTGGGCAGCAGGATATGCGCCGCACGTTCGGCGCCGAGCGCCGCCCAGACAGGAATGCGGTGAAGGCGCATCGCGGCGAGCGCCGTTTCGATCCCTTCGGCGAGGCCAAGAACTGTGGTCGCGCCGGCAAGTTGCACGGCGCCGCGACCCGGCCGTCCAAGCATCAACCGTGGATCCGCCAGATCACCCGCTTTCAAGGCAGTCGTCGGATCGAGAAAGGTTCGGTGGACAGCGACGATCCGACGCCCTTCGCGGATCGCTGCAATCATCGCGGGACGGAATACGACGGTATTGCCACGCCCCAGCGGCGTACGGGCATTATAGCGCAAATCGTGCCAGGGCGGTAAGAGGAAACGACTGACGAGATAAGCTTGCACAGGAGTGTCTGCGATGGATGCGGATGTTTCCCAAACCCGCAGGCTAGGCCCGGGTCTGGGCCAGTCGATGTGCAATTTGCGTGGCGAAGCCGAGATCGGCCGCTCGGGAAGCCCAAGGTGCAAGCGCCGGATCGCCCGCAGGACGTCTATAGTGTCGCAACCCGCAAAGCACTTGAACAGCAATGCCTCGTTGCCCACACGGATCGACAGGCTGGGATTATGGTCATCATGAGCCGGACACAGACACAGGCCCCGGTCATTTCGCCATGTTCCTCCCAGTTGGCGGCACAGGTTTGCGCCCTGGGACTCCAGTTGGAGAGCTTCCATCGCAGCACGCTCTACGGCTGAGCCATTCATCATGTCTCATCAAGAGCCAGCGACAGTGCGAGAAGCGCCGCCGCCAACTCGCGCTGGACCTCAGCGACGTCGAGATCGAGCCTGGTGGCTATCGCTGGATAGGTGAGGCCCTCGACGCAATGGGAGAGATAGATGACGCGCCTTTGTTGCGGCAGCTCCGCAAGGGCACTCCGTAACTTCGCCTCTTGCTTCGCATCGCCGGAGTCCAAGGCGTGCTGCTCGACCCAAATCCATCCTCTGACCCACACGCCCTGAGGAGTCTCCTCAACACGGGTTTCGTCGGCGTCAATGCGCAGCACGGGCGCACCTTCCAGCCTGGCTCTGGCGACTGCAATTGCTGGATGGCGGGCATCGCCCAGTCGATCGGCAACGCCGGTAAGACGACGAAAAAACGGCGGGGCTTTGCCGCGAGACCAGGACCAAGCCCCGCCGAACAGATAGGCTCCAAGATCTTGAAGTAGTGAAACTATCTTAGAATTGTGCATGGTGGTTCATTCCTGCCGGATACTCCCTGTCCCGTCCCACCCCTCTCCTTTCCCAAGCCATGTGGTCCGAGCATCGTGCTCTTCGTCATCGTCGCATTTTAAGGGGATTTTCGAGTGCCCGCGTTCGTCACCCATTTGCGGCTCGGGCGATGGAACCGATATCCATCCGTTGGACGCCGCGAGGACCGTCTGAGCCATTGCTCGATTGCTTGTGAAATATCCTGTCAAACGGGACGCAGCACAGCTATGTTTTAGAAAGGTTTTTATTTGAAACAGAATGGAGGCGCTCGGAGGCTGCCAACAGATTGATTGAAGTGGAAGGAGAGGACGCAGCTTGCGATCGCTGTAAATCGGCGAAGGGGGAACCGCCCTTGAACGAGAACGACTATTCAGAGATATTCGAGCGGCTCAGCCCTCGAAAGGTCGATTGTCTGCGAGAGGCCGCTAAAGGCAGCTCCTCAAAAGAGATCGGGCGTGCTTTGGGCATCTCACCCAACACGGTCAACAATCACATCCTGGAAATCCGCAGGCAGCTCGACAATGTGTCGAAGTGGAAGGCGGCACAACTCTTCTTGGAATGGGAAACCCGTAAGGGGGGGCAAAATATACCCCCCCAACCAATGGTTATTCCCGATAACCCGAATCCCATGCCAACTGGTCCTACCGAAACCCAAGCGGACGACCAGGCGACGCAAGGAGAAGCGGAAGATTTTTTCGCGAATGAACAAAAGCCATATGGCGTTCGCGACCGAAGCTTTTTCCTGCTCGATATTGTACCGTTCCGCGTAGCCGGGAGGCAACGCAATGAGCTGAGCGGACCTTACATACTGATCGTTTTTGCGATCCTCACCACCTTGATGCTCTTTGCCGTAGGCGCCGGGTTTTCCTTGCTGTTGGCGCTCAACGGTCTTGTAGAAAGATAGAGCAGCAATCCACAAAATCCATCGACGTGACCTGCTCCGGGCGGAGCGGGAAGGAGAAACCATGCGCGCTCAACGCCAATCCATCGCCAAACATGTAGCCGAACGACTGTTCGCCGCCGAAGAGGCCATCGATATCGCAGCTGCCCGTATTGCCGAACTAAACGCGGCGCTACCACTCGCACGGCTGGATGCTCGCCTCTCGGCCATGATCGGCCAGAATGCTATTCAAAGCTCGGCTTCGGCGATGTTGCTCGTCGCCGAGACGCGCGAAAAAATCGTCACGACCCATGCCAATCTCAAGCAGGCGAGTGATGCGATCGGGTTACCGGAGACCAGCTATGGCGACCTACTCAAGGTGGCATCGGCGGAACACCGGCCTGAGGGACAACATCTTCGTGCGGTGTGAGGTATGTGCCGAGGGAAATTGACGAACCGTTACATTTATCGTTCCCTCAGCCCATGACGAGACAAGCCCTGTTCCTGGCATTTCTGCTGTTGAGCAGCGCCTTTGCCTTTCGAAAGGGTGACCAACCCGAAAAGATCGGTGCGGTCACCCTTTTACTAGGCGCAAGCCTGACGGTTCTTGTCGCTTCCCCGCTCGGTACCCGCTTTCAGGATGTCGAAGCCGGCATTCTCGTGATCGACATATCGATACTGGGCATTTTCTTATGGCTTTCAATTCAAAGCACCCGTTTTTGGCCGATCTGGATCGCCGCGATACTGGGCGCGGAAGTTATCGTCCATGTTGCGCTCGCGATTGCGCCCGAAGTTGTTCCCCGAGCCTATATGCACGGTCTGGCGTTATGGGGCTGGTTTGCTCAACTGGCACTCGTGATCGCGACATGGCGGCACCGGAGGCGACTGAAGCGCCTGGGTGCCGACGCGCCCTGGAAGAGCTGATCAGCCTTACCTCTCCCGCACGCGCCCAGGAGTTCTCTGAGCGTCTCTTCGCACGCTTTGGTTCACTCGGCGACGCGGTATCGGCGCGTTCAGCAGAGCGGATCGAATTGTTAGAGGATTCGCTCGAAATCGAACAAACCTTCCTCTGCTTCAGACGGGCGATGACCCAGATGCTCAGGGGACAACTCATGCAGCGGCCCATATTGTCCAGCGATGAGCATGTGCTGGATTATCTGCGCGGCCGCATGGCCTATGAGCCGATCGAACAGCTGCGGGTGTTGTTCCTCAACGCAAACAATGAGTTGATTGCGGACGAGGTGCTGGGCGTGGGAACAGTCGCGGCCGTGCACGCATGGCCGCGCGAAATCCTCAAGCGCTGCCTCGATCTCGAAGCGACGGCGATTTTGCTGGTCCACAATCATCCATCCGGCTGCCCGAGGCCATCAAGGTCAGATCGGGATTTAACGGAAAGGATCGCAAAAGCGGCGAAATGTCTCGACGTCGTCGTCCATGATCATCTGGTCGTGGCCCGGAATGGTACGACGAGCTTTCGAAAGGCAGGTTATCTGTGACCGGTACATATTGCCTTGCTGGCGTGGCCTGCATGAGCCTCAAATCCGGATCGCATCTTAAACTTGGGTCCGGAGGCCGTTCATGTTCTCCGCGTCAATAGCGTCGATAGACAAGCGCCGTGACGATGCCTGGTCCCCGGCCAGCCGCGCAACGGCATGTCGGACCTTTCTGAAAATGGTGGCCATCCTCAGCAGCAAGATGGGAACGAAGCTATCGTCGAGCCCCTATCTGGCATATTTGCTCGAAATCTATATCGCCGGAATCGACGGTGAAAGGATATACCCGGCTTGCCTGTCGCCCGAGCATGCATCATCGACAGCACATCGTCGCTCGACCCGGCTGGAGGAATTGGGGGCTATTTTGCGCGAGGATGATCCCTCGGACGGCCGATGCACCAATCTCAAGCTAGCGCGTCCGACGAAGCAGGTTCTGGAACACGCAATCGATTTGCTGATCGGGCAATGCCTAAGCCTGAGTTCGGAAATCTGCGCGTCTGGCCAATCGGGAACCTTGATGCCGATCATGGAGATGAGGTACGATCAGCGTGTTGGTACCATTCGGGATGTTGGTGACATGACCATCTTGCGAGGCAAGGTCATTGCGGGAGGGCGGATTGCCCTTCCCGCCGATATTCGTCGTTCGCTTGGCCTGCAGAATGGCGACACTGTTCTCTTCGAGGTCAACGGCGACGAAGTGCGAATTCGTCCCGCCCGCTCCGCGCTTCGACGAGTGCAGGAGCGTTTGCGTGCCTTTGCACCCAAGGAGGGGCTTGTGTCCGAGGAGTTGATCGCTGAGCGACGGGCCGAGGCGGCACGTGACTGATGTCGATGCAAAGGCCGTTTTCGTTCTCGATGCCTCAGCCCTACTGTGCCTGCTGTTTGGCGAACCGGGCGCAGACCAAGTGGAAATGCGATTGACCGGTGCTCTGGTGTCGGTGGTGAACTACCATGAGGTGCTGGCGAAGCTCACCGATCGCGGCGTCGATGCCGCAGAGGCGCAGATGATGCTGGCCGAACTCGATATCGACATTGTACCTGCTGATCGTGGTCAGGCCGACGTTGGCGGAAAGCTCCATCCCGAAACGCGCGACATTGGCCTGTCGCTTGGCGACCGGTCCTGCCTGGCGCTAGCGCTGTGCCGAAACGCTACCGCGGTAAGCGCCGACCGGGCATGGGAAGCGCTGGATGTCGGCGTGGTGGTCGAACTGGTGCGATGACCGGCATGGCGGATAATGGAAAGCGGAATGAGAAACTAAGCTGATGCGTACCGATCTCAATCATCTTCCGATCGCCAAGCAGCGCGAACTCGACCGCGTCGTGGAAATGCTTTTTCAAGGCTTTCGCGAGGCGACGCAGGAGGCGAAAGGCCGGCGCAAGTCTGCCCGGATTCTCAAGGTCATCTTGTTTGGATCCTATGCGAGGGGTGATTGGGTCGATGCTCCCTTCGACGCGAACCAGTTCACATCGGATTACGATATCCTGGTCATCGTCAACCAGAAGGAATTGACGGACGGCGCTCTCTATTGGGAAGAGACGGAGCAACGCCTGTTCGACGCCTATCAGGTGGAGAAGATCATCCGTACGCCGGTCAATTTCATTGTGCATACGTTGCAGCAGGTGAATGACGGCCTGTCCCATGGAAGACCTTTGTTCACCGAGATAGCCAAGGATGGCGTAGTCCTGTACCAATCGGACGATCGGCCCCTCGCTAAACCCAAGCCGAAGACGCCTGAACAGGCGCATCTTATGGCAAAGGAATATTTCGAGGATTTATTTCCCGGGGCAATGTGGCGGTTTGAATTGGCCAAAATTAGCCTTGCCAATAATCGATTCAGCGATGCCGCTTTTGATTTTCACCAGACGACTGAAAAACTATATAAATGCGTTTTAGCAACGCTCACATTCTATGTTCCTCGCAGCACGAATATCGTGTTTCTCAGGGGCTTGGCGGAAGGGCTTGATAGACGGCTATTTGATGCCTGGCCCCGCGCGATCCATGCCGATCGCGCCATGTTCCAGAAACTGAAGGACGGGTATCGCAAAGGCAAGTATTCAAGGCATTTTGATATTTCATCCGAAGAGCTTGAATGGCTCATCGAGAAAATAAAAAACCTCGGCTCCATTGTGTATGAGGTCTGTTCGGAACATATTACAGAGTTGAAGCTCGACGCGGAAAAGTCGGAAAATTCAAAAACAACGCCCCTATAAGTAGCAATGCAAATAGATTGGCAACGCCGCATGCCTATCCAGCATCCATGCTTCTGGTGAGCTATTCACCCACGGGCCGACCTCTGTTTTTCTCTTGGAGAATGCGGCGATTACCGGCCGTATTCACCGTACATTATGCGGCGAATATCCTTGCCCTTTGCAGTGAATGCCTCATATAATCACCGCAAAAGACGCGGTGATTATGGCATACATCCACGAACTGCCAGGCTGGCCGGATTTGCGCTGGAGCGCTGAGACGCTTGCCCAGCCACTCGCTGCCGTGCGGCATCGCCAGGGACGGCTGATCGGCCACATGGAAGCACTCGGCTTCCCGCTACGCGCGGAAGCTGTGTTACAAACCTTGACCGAAGATGTGCTTAAATCCAGCGAGATCGAGGGTGAGATACTGGACAGGAAGCAGGTGCGTTCATCCATCGCCCGCCGTCTGGGCATGGACATTGGCGGCTTGGTCGAGACCGATCGAAGCGTCGAAGGCGTCGTGGAAATGATGCTCGACGCTACCCAAAACTATACGCAGTCGCTGACTGCGGAACGGCTGTTCAATTGGCACGCGGCGCTGTTCCCAGCGGGGCGCAGCGGTATGAGCCGCATCACCGTGGGATCATGGCGCACTGCCGAGGGTGGAGTAATGCAGGTGGTCTCGGGTCCTATCGTCCGCGAGCGCGTCCATTATGAAGCCCCTATATCAGCGCGGCTCGACACGGAAATGACGCGCTTTCTCGACTGGTTCGAGTCGGCGACGCTTGATCCGGTGCTAAAAGCTGGAATTGCGCATCTGTGGTTTGTCACCATACACCCCTTTGATGACGGAAATGGGCGCATCGCTCGCGCCATAGCTGATCTTGCATTGGCACGTGCGGAAGGAACAGCGCAGCGTTTCTACAGCATGTCCGCGCAAATCCGCATCGAACGCAAAGCCTATTACGATATGCTGGAATCGACGCAGAAGGGCAGCTTGGACATCACACCGTGGCTGTTGTGGTTCATGGGCTGCCTCGACCGCGCTTTCGATGGGGCTGAAACGATTCTCGCTGGCGTGATGCATAAAGCACGGTTTTGGGAAGCGGTTCGGGGGCAATCGCTGAACGAACGCCAGCGCAAGGTCATCAACCGACTGCTGGACGGCTTTGAAGGCAAGCTAACCAATGCCAAATGGGCGGCGATCACCAAAGCATCGTCAGACACGGCGCTGCGTGACATCAACGATTTGCTCCTGCGCGGAATCCTTGAGAAAGATCCCGCCGGCGGGCGCAGCACCAGTTACTCACTCGTGTCGGAGCCGGTCTGCGATGCGAGATGAATGTCTTGGCCTCAAGCGACTAGGTGTGTCGCCTCAACGCGCGAGACATTCTCCAGCTTCGTGCCGCCCATTCATGCAAGAGATGGATATGTACTGATCAGGCAAAGATACCGGAGGCTTGATCGAGTCCTGCTTTCGCGGCATAGTACCCACGCGGGCTGGGATCTGGCAGCCGCCCGCAGGATTGTCCTGTCAGGTATCTCGAAGCTCGACATACGGGTCGAGCGCCGGTTGCTTCGTTAGACGACAACTCGGCTCACCTCACATCGCTTCTTCCTTGCACTAGCGAGGACGGCGCTGCCACGTCGTGAGGAACCGTGATTTCATGTCGTCTGAAAATTTCAATCCGCCAGAAGGCCTGAGAGACGATGTCGCTCAGGAAAATGCAAGTTCAGAGATCGCCGACGTGCGACAGATCTACGAAATCGAAGCGCCGCGGCTACAACGATATTTCCAGCGCCGCCTGCGCTCCCGGGATGACGCCGGCGATCTCGTACAGGAATCCTTCGTCCGCCTGGTCGGTTGCATGGCCAAGACAAGTCTCCCACGGCCGGCAGCATATCTCCAGCGTATCGCCCGAAACCTTCTTCTGGATCGGTACAAGCGCCTGGAGACCCGGCTCCTCGCGTTTCATGTGCCGATCGGCGAAGACTTCGAAGTGGCCGTCGCGCCGGATCAGGCCGCACGCATCGAGGCCGAAGACGTGATGCGGATTTACAGGCGCGCCCTTGACGAGCTACCTCAACGGACGCGAGAGATATTCCTGGCTCACCGGGTGGAAGAGCTGACCTACCGGGAGATCGCTGAAAGCATGGGAATTTCCATCCCGACTGTGCAATATCATGTCGCCCGGGCGCTTGCCCATATCGACGCAGCCCTGGAACAGGAATGATGGAAGACACCGATCCGCCGCGTCGGCATGGACAACTCAGGGAAGAAGCGGCCGACTGGTTCGCCATCATGCGCAACCCGGAGCAAGCAGGCGTTAGACGCAAGGAATTCGAAGCATGGCTAGCACGAGGCGCGCTTCATCGTACCGCCTATAACCGGATTGCCGAAGCCTACAGCATCGGAAAGCGTCTGAAGTATCAGCCAGAGGACGACGCCCTCGTTTCTGACAAAGACCCCAGCGACGATATCCGTCAGAACGAGCCACGACGAACAGCAAAGAAGCGTGCGGTGCTTATTGTGGCGATGCTCGGTGCCGTTGCCCTTGTAGCACACTTGGCTGCAGGTTCGCCGCGCGAGGACGTGAAGCACCCATCGCTAGCCATGGACTCGCCGCCTGGGGCATCTGATCGGTCGGGCCAGAAACTTACCACAGCAATCGGTGAAATCCGGTCGTTTCGGCTCGAAGACGGCTCTGTCGTCGCGCTCGACACCAACAGCCTCGTTTTGGTGGATTTCGACCTCCAGCAACGAAATCTACGCTTGTTGCGCGGCCGGGCGCGATTCACCGTCGCTCATGAGGGACGTCCCTTTACGGTTCATGCTGGACGCGGAACAGTGACAGCGCTCGGTACAATTTTCGACATCAATCTCCTGCCGGATAACCGCGTTGTCGTGCGACTGGTAAAAGGCGCCGTCGACGTCGCGACAGACGTCTCCGGAGCGGGGCGTGCCCAACCGGCGGTTCGACTTGCCCCCGGCCAGCAGGTCGAATTGCCGAATGCTCCGACCCCCCTTACCCCCAAGATCGTCAAGGCAGAGACCGATGACAGGGAATGGCCAGATGGACTGAAGGAATATAGGAATGTTCGCTTGGGAGATTTGTTCGCGGAGGCCAACCGCTATGCCGACATCCCCTTGGTCGGCGAAACCCCCGATATAGACGATGCTCGGGTCTCGGGAAATTTTCGGATAAACGACAGCCCCCGCCTGGCGCGCAATCTGGGAGACGTGTTGGGGCTAGCGGTCATTAGCGGGCCCAACGCCATTTCCCTTGCCCGTCGCTGCCCTACCCCTCCGAAAGGAAATTGTCGTCCGCCCTCATAATTGGCACTCTATGCTCGTCACTGTCCCCAAGCGAACTGGTCTCGAGCGAGACCGGATTAAAGTTGGGGGCAATGATGAAAGAGTTTGGACGTTGGGCGTTCGGTTCGGTGTTCGCGCTTGCGCTAATAGGGATGCCGACACCCTTGCTGGCTGCACCAGGACAAAGGCTGGAATGGAACCTCGAACGGCAGGACCTTGACGGCGCGCTACGCACAATCGGTCGTTCGAGCGGCCGCGAGATCATTTTTTCCCCGGAGGCGGTCAGGGGACGGCAAGCTCCGCCTCTCAGCGGAACCTACACCGCGCTTGAAGCGGTCGAAACGATACTCAGGGGCACCCGTCTGATCGCAGTGGAACGCGATGGGACCATCCTAATTCGGCAGCGATTTTCAAACGTCAATCAAAAAGCAGGTCAAGGCATGACGGGAGAGGAGATCATTGTTACCGGCTCGCTGATCGCCGGTGCTTCTTCTCCTTCACCCATGCAGGTCGTGAATCGTGAACGGATGCTGGACAACGGCTACAATAGCCTTGCAGAGGTTGTCCGATCTTTACCGGTAGCTTCAGGCGCGGGGCAAAATCCGGGTATCGGGCAAAATGTCCCTGAGAGCGTTGGCAGCAACCTTGGCGGGGCCAGTTCGATCAATCTTCGGGGCTTGGGTTCCGATGCAACCATCACGCTGCTCAACGGCCACCGCCTCGCCTTCAACACTGCCGTTCAGTCGATCGACATTTCGGCCATTCCTCTCGCTACCGTAGAGAGAATGGAGATCGTAACAGATGGAGCATCCGCCTTGTACGGCTCTGATGCCATCGCCGGTGTGGCGAACATCATTTTGCGAAATGACTATAGCGGCCTGACAACGCGCGCCTATTGGGGCGCCCCCACCGATGGCGGAAACGTACAGCAGAATTATAGTGTTACGGGCGGCACGACATGGAATTCCGGCGGCTTCATCCTCGCCTATGATTATGCCCACTCGACGCCCATTCTGGCAAGTCAACGCGATTATGCCGCAACCCGTTCGCCGGGCCTCACCCTTTATCCGGGCTTTGACCGCCACAATTTATTGCTGAGCGGACATCAGGACATCGTGCCTGGCCTGACGTTCAGCGTCGATGGCCTGTATGGCGAGCGGAAAACCGATCGGGCTTTCGCATCCTCGGATGCGGGCGATTACCAAGTTCAAGGACTGCGCCGGACGACAAACACCAGAACGATCAGTGTCGCGCCCACTATCGAATTTGAAGCGAATCCGGACTGGAAGATCACGTTCTCAGGCGTTTACGCTGAAGATCGCACTTTGGCAAAATCCGATAACTATTGGGACGGCATTCTTTCGAGTACAGAACTCTGCTACTGCAATAAGGCTTTTAGCTTGGAAGGCATTGCGAGGGGCACATTGTTCGACTTCGGCGCAGGCCCGGTCAAGGCGGCGGTCGGCGGCGGCTATCGAAAGAACTATCTGCACTCCTATAATCGGCTTGTCGACAATGGGCAAAGCATTGAAGCAAGCCAGGACAATCGCTACGGGTTCCTGGAGATCAATGCCCCTATTGTCCGATCGGAAGACGGCGGCGCGTTTGTCCAATCACTCATTCTCAGTGGCGCGGTTCGCTATGAGGATTATCCGGGGATAGGAGATGTGGCGACGCCCAAGTTCGGCGCCGTGCTCGCCACTGGCTACGGCATGACACTCAAATTTTCGTGGGGCAAATCCTTCAAGGCACCCACGCTGTATCAACTCCACAGCGTTCAAGCCGCCGACATTTATGATATCGAGATATTTGGAGGATCGGCATATCCCACTGGAACGGTTGGTCTGTATAGCGGCGGTGGCAATCCAGACTTAAAACCGGAACGATCCAAGAATTGGACCGCCTCCGCAATTTTTCAACCCGCATTCTCGCCGAATTCAAAGATTGAGGTGACATATTATTCGATCCGTTATCGCGATCGGATCGTGACACCAGTCACATATATCACCCAGGCGCTCAGCAATCCGATTTATGCTGACCTCGTGAGCATCAATCCAACCACCGACGAGATCAATGCGGCACTCGGCGGAGCCTTGTTCTTCAACAATTCGAGCGGCCCTTGGGACCTCTCGAAGGTGGGGGCGATCATTTACAGCCAGTATGCCAACGCGGCGCGACAGCGTATCAGTGGCGTTGATGTGAGCCTAAGTCATCGGATTGAATTCGACCAGATGGGAGAAATCTCCTTTTGGGCGAATGGAAGCTATATCGAAAGCCGACAACGCCTCAGCGCCTTGCAGCCGGAAACCGAACTGGCCGGCAGCCTTTTCTTCCCTCCTCATCTTCGAGGCGTCGCTGGCTTCACGTGGGAGAATGGGCCTTTCAGGCTTACCCCCGTCGTGAATTATGTCGGTGGAGTGAAAGATCGACGCGCGACGGTGACATATGACGTCGGTTCGATGACCACATTCGATCTGACCACCCGGCTGAAGATAGACAGTGAATCGCCGATTTTCCGAGGGATGGATATCTCGCTGTCCGCACAGAATGTCTTCAACGACAAGCCCGCCCTCATTTCGACAACCTCGGTCAGCCAGACGCCTTACGATTCGGCCAATTACTCGCCCTGGGGTCGCTACATCAGCTTTTCGATTTCGAAGTCCTGGTGAACGGACATGAGATCTGTTGCCCTGCTGGCGGCGTGCGCCGGCGTAATCGCGGCTGCTTCTCAAGCAGAGGCAGCCACCCCTGAAACTTCGCAGGTTTGCCGAAACCTTCTTGATGATGGCGCAAACGGGCATGTTGATAGGCGCGGTGTCACGACGACCGATTTGATCGGTCTGCGTGATATTGGACCGAACTTCGGCACCGATCTGCCCGAAAGCCCGTTGGCGCTCTCGCCCGATGGCAAGCATCTTGCCTTTGTCATCAGCCGGGCGGATCCCGTGTTGAATGACTATTGCCAGGCGCTCGTAACAATCGATGCCCAAAGCCATGCCCCAGCCCAGATTGTCGACATGAGCAACGGGCTGATTATCGGCGCGCCGACCATTCGCGGCTTCCGGATGATCAATGGCTCGCCGATCATCAACGGTCCGCACTGGTCACCAGATGGCCGCTATCTCGCCTATTTGGTATCGATTGAGGGCATCCCTCAAGCCCGTGTCATATCGGTCGAGAAAGCAACTGCTCTATTTACAACGACGTCCAAAACGGCGGTTCGCCAGGTTGCATGGACGCCGGGTGGGAGGCTGCTATTTGGGAATGAGCCTGACGCTGCGCGGCTTGAAGCTGAGATCGACCGGCGAGGCAGAGAAGGTTTTCTCTATGATGACAGCTTCATACCCAATCGAGAGGCGCGCCCATCCATTCGAGCGCCCATTCCGATCGAATTTCATTCTTCTACGGCCAGTGGCGCCGACATTCGCCCTGCGCATAGCGAAGAGCTTGCCACACATACGGACGCTGCGCCTGATCGCCCATCAAATGGCCTCATCCAGTCCGTGGTGGAAGGTGGAAACGTCACAGCCCAACTCGTGCACCGGGAACCAGCAAGTCTCACGTCACCCATCGACCTTTGGTTGCAATATGGCGATGGGCAAAGGCGCCGATGCGATGATCCAGTCTGTGCGGGCGGCATCCTCAACATGTGGTGGACCAGGAATGGACAGAGGCTCCTCTTTCTTCGGCGGGCCGGCTGGGGAAACAGCGAGTTGCAACTCTACAGTTGGGACACGCGATCTGCCCCAGACATCATACTGAAAACGCATGATCTCATAACCGGCTGCCAGTTGGCATCCCCCACGCTTATTTGCCTTCACGAAGCGTCCAGCCAGCCGAGGCGGATCGTTCAGATCAACACAGATACTGGTGCCTTGACGACGCTGTTCGATCCCAATCCATCCTTCCATAAGTTGAGGAAAGGAATCGTCGAACGACTGCACTGGACCAATGATGTCGGTATAGAATCCTTTGGCGACCTTGTTCTGCCCCGCAATCGCCCTCGCAACAGTAAAATTCCGCTGATCGTCGTGCAGTATCTCACCAGGGGCTTCCTGCGCGGCGGTGTGGGCGACGAGTATCCGATTTTCCCGTTCGCCGAGCAGGGCTTTGCCGTTCTCAGCCTACAACGGCCGGCCGACTACTACACGACGATGAAGGATGGCTCGGTACACACTGCGCTGGAAGCCCAAGCGTTGAACCAGCGCAACTGGAATGACCGACGCAGCGTCCAGTCTGCCTTGGTAAAGGGGGTTGAGTTGGTTGCCTCTCGGGGGAACATCGACACGAAACGTATAGGCATTACCGGCCTGAGCGATGGCGTATCGACGGTGCAATTTGCATTGGTGAATTCCCCTGGTCTGTTCGCGGCGGCGTCCATCTCGACAGGGTTCCAGGAACCTAAATCGACACAAATTTACGGTGGGTCGGCCTGGGCAAAGCAGCTTGTCGCTATGGGCTACCCACCCTTGAACGAAGATCAGACAGAATTCTGGTTGAATACGTCCATTGAACGCAACATCGCCAAAATCAATCTACCAATCCTCATGCAGGTCTCAGACAACGAATATCTGATGGCGATGGAGAGCTACGGGATTCTGAAGGCTTATAATCGGCCAACGGAACTATATGTTTTCCCAAATGAAAATCATATCAAAAACGGCCCCGCGCATCGTTTAGCCATCTATGCCAGGAACATTGACTGGTTCAAATTCTGGCTGGAACGGGAAGAAGACGTCACAATCCAGAAGAGTTCGCCCTATGAACGATGGAACTCCCTGGCGTCGCGGAAAGACAAAGTGCCATAGAAAATCTTCATTGCGCCTTCACAGCCGCGACCCATGCTTCAACATCGACCAGTTCGAGGATTCGGAAATGCATGTGATTATTCCCGTCTCCTTCCAACTCGATCGCTGCCTCAACCGATGAGCGATCGATGAGATTGACCGCTGCGAGATGTCCCCCGAGAAGCATATCTCTGATTTTGCTCCGATTGCGTTCAACCAGTCGTTGCAGGAAACCGTCAGGGCCACCTTTCGTTCTCCGGTGGAGGATCGAGTCAGGTAGGCGGGATTTGAACGCCTTTCGGACAATTGATCTGTTTTCGCCTTCCATGCAAAAGAACCAGGAAGGAATGCGAAGACACGTCTCGATGATGGGCTGCGACATGAGGGGATTGATCATTGGCAGTACAGTTTCCCTCCTGAAGCCCTCAAGATGGTTTTGTATCTGGATGAGATAGGCAATATGCGCTGCCTTGCCCGGCAATTCACCGACCGGTACATCCAGCCACGGATGCGCAAATTGCACACCCGACCGGTTTACAAAATCCCGATTCAGTAAATCTGCCTTTGGTTTCCAGCGATATTGCGGATTGCGCAACCACGCGCGGCGTGACGCTAAGGCTACACAGCGTATGATGCTGGTTTCTGCCATGTCAGCGATTTCTGCGGCGGTCATCAATGCCCCTCGCCCAACTCCTTCAAAGAGAAGACGATCGGCTATCGGGAGAACCGATTGCTGAAAACAAAAGACGTTGTCGCCACCTGATCCATTGAAAAACGCTTCGGCACCTACCGCGCTGGCGACGGCACAATAGGCCTGATCTCCTGACTGGGCAAAGGACCTCGCCAACGGCCGAGGCAAATGAGCGGCATGGCTCATTTCGAGATCGGTATCATCGGTGTTAAAAAACATCTCCTCAAGAGGAATATCGAGGAAATTTGCGATCTCACGAGCGTAGTAACGCTCATCGCCGGCACTCTCATCAGTTACGAGCGTCAGGCCTGTGACCTTCGCTCCTGCGTGAACAGCGACAGCCGCTACAATCGATGAGTCGAGCCCGCCAGATAGTCCGACAACCAGATTCTGAAACCGTGAGGCCCATGCTCCTATAGCGGAGAAAAGCGTCGCTCGCAGATCTGATATCGCCTCTCCCGGATCGTCATAATATGCCTGTCGACCTGCATAGGCCCAAGGCTGCCACCTTTGCGCCAGCCTGCTCTTCCCTTGCTGAATACTCAACTGAAATCCAGCCGGAATTTCATTCAACTCAGCAATGCATGTCCGACTCGTTCTCAGATTTGTGAAATACAGATGGTGGCCCAACTGTTCGTCGTCTGTGACATATTCGAGAAGACCTGCTTGGTGAAACAGCGCCATATCGGAACCGAATGTCGTCATGCCCGATGATTTCATATAATAACATGGCATCCCGCCCGAAGGATCACGGAATACAGTGGCTTCGTCACGATCCTCATCATAAAAGATCGCAACATATGAGCCCCAATATTTTTCGAGGAGAGCGGCTCCATCCTTGGTAAATACGTCATGGGCATCTACAGGATCGAGGAGATCGACTGGCCTATTTGTGCCATCTCGGCGATAGAGCCACCCCAGCAGGACAGCCGTTCTCGGGGGCCGGGTAACAATTGCCACCGGCTGATCGGAAAAAAGCAGGAAATTTGGGTGGATTACCGCCGGACTCAATCCGGTGGAAGCTGTCAGTTCAGCCGCTCGCACATGGCAAAAATTGCCCGGGCCCGACAAGGCCAGATAGCGGGCGCGCTTCACAGGATCAACACCGGCACATATTCACGCGCCTTGTCGCGATGGTCGCTAACGCTGCTTTCGCCCTTTTGAACCCAGCAATGCGCGCCGAATGGGCCCGTACGGACGCCGATTACGAGACTGAATGGCACACCATATCTGGTCAGGGATCTGGCAAGTGCGAATGACCGCACCAGACAACGGTTTTCGGCCGAGAGAAGCAGATCGATGAGCCGATAGGCTCCCACCAAGCTGCTAATATTACCGGGGCATTCTTGCCCACGACTTCGTTGAATCCGTCGTTGCAACTTTGCGACTGCCACAGCCAACCCCGCCCGGCGTATTACGGCAAAAGACCATAGCTGGTCGACGACGGCAACCATGACATGCCTCAAGGAAGGCCGCCTTTGCTCATCAAAATAGGATGCAGTGATAACCGGCATATTTTCCGTGGGCGCTATGGTGGAAGCGCATTCTCTTTCACAAACAAGACCGGATTCGAGCAATATTTCGGCATCGCCCGGTATAGCCATCTGCCCCTGTTCCAACCGCAAAAGAGCAGCGCTCCCACGAGGTGACAGCTTGAAATAACGATTATGATCCAGATCCAGGATCACTGGGACTGAACCGACCCAGGCGTAGGAAACACCCGATCGAAGAATATACGCCATGAGCAATTCTCTAATTGTTTGGCGCGCAAGCACCGCTTGCGCGCCATAGTTGCTCAGTCGTCGGAGAGACCGGACTGCAGCTTCTGCTGCGCTTGGTCAATGCTCACGCCGTTGTTGCCCTTGGTCTGCTCGATCGCCGGGCCGAGATCGATCAGGTCGGTGTCCGAATGGTAGTCGCGTTCCATACTTACCTCCTTCTTGGACTTGCTGCGAAGTTGCAGCCCCCAGAGGGTAAATCAGGAGACGCCTGATCAGCGATCTTATAAGGTCGCACGTGCGCAACTAACCGGTACTGGTCCTCCAGCAAGCCATTTTTGCGCCGAGGGTACTATGTAACCATCTGATTTGATTTGACGCGGTTATGAAGAGATCGCTTCCCATATCCTGCCCACGCGACGAATTCGTCGCCGATGATAGGCCCAAAGAGCTTCAAAACGGTCGGGACCTCGACCGGAAACGGTCGCGATCCCGACCGCTCGCAGTTCCTCCACCAGGTTGGGCAATACCCGAACCTCCACGAGGCGGGCGACGTGGAGTCGTTCCGTCGCAGAACTAAGCGCCCTTCCATGTTCATGATCGTCGGAAGCCTGCGCGATCGCCTGAAACAGGTTCGTCGCCGCTGTCGCTATCGCCTGCCCATCGAGTTCCGTCCCGGCATAAGATTTTGCGTCGAAGTCAATGGCCAGACGGTTTGCCTTGAGTATCAGGCGTACCAGGTGACCATGCCAGCGGTAGAGATCGCGCAGGGCATCGGTTGTCATCGTCGGCAAACGATAGCCACCGCCAGAAGCAATCTCTAGCATATGCTCGCCAACCAGGCGCTGCGCCGCGTCCCTGAGTGGCGACACGGATACGCCATATTCGGCGGCCAGCGCTCTTTCGTTGAGAATGTGGCCCGACGCAAACCGCCCGGCCATGATATCGGCCTTAAGGAGCAGATATGCCCTTTCGGCCAGGACGGGTTCGGGTGACATGCCGGACTTCGCCGTTCATCAAGCTGGCCGGATGGTAGCAGCGCCGCCCCTTGAAGCGAGCCGTGCGACAGCCGCTGCCTGATGGCGGCTCACGACGTCAAGAATGTCGCGTTCCAGATCCCACAGGTCATCCTGGAGAAGAAGTTCGTTAGGTATCGCCATTTTGTGCTCCACTGCGAGGAGGAAAATAAACAGGTGAGACGCCGTCATCCGCAGCGCATGCGCGCAGCGGATATGGTCCTCAAGCGAGGCCGTACCGGCCCCGCCCTCGAGCTCGCGGATCCAGCGTTCAGTGCGGCCGACAGATTTTGCGAGGCTGCGCTGAGAAATTCGGTCTCTGCGCCGCCACCGTTCGACGAGCTTTCCGGAAAGCTCCTTGATCGATGAGAATATATCACCACCGATCGCTTGGGGACTTTGAAGCGTCATCTGCAGGTCTCCCTGGCAGCGGCTCAAAAGTCCAAGTCACATCGCCTTATGCGCGGCAATTTGTTGTAAATAAAACCGATCGTCAAGACACCGATCATTGCGCATGCGAGACCAATTTCTGGCAGCCCCTCGAAATTGTCCAGCGTTCGCGATTATTGTGGAGAACGACGGGCAGAACGTCCGGTTTTGAGGGGCATTTCGCGGAAAGACTGAATGACCTTGATGTCTTCGGCCTCCTGCATGTGGACCAGGGCGGATAGATAGAGTTTCCAGACCTGCGGCAAAGGATGGATGGCCTCCGATCTACCTGCGGCTTCGACAATGTCGCCGACGAGGCGTGAGAGGGTGTTGGACGTACCGACATGTCGAACTTTGCGCCCGCCAAGACGGTCCAGCTTCGGGTCGACCAATTCCGCGATCAGATCGTCCGCCGCACATCGATGGAGAAGATCGACGGCAACGAACAATGTCGTTCCATAAGGCAGAAAATCTCCGGCGAGATGACATAGCCGGCAATGGCACTGCAGGAACAGATGGATGCCCTCGTCGGATAGTTGAAGCTTGTACGCCCTGGACTGCTGACTCCCCATAGTCGTTCTCCCGACGCAGGCAGTGATTCTTTCGCGGTCGATATGCCTGCGAGGTTATCGACTCTGCGCGAAGTGAGCGATCCCGAGACAAGGAACAGAAGGTGAAAGCGGAAATATACTTCCGGTTTGCGGAAGTGCATTTCCGATAACCGGAACTGAAGTGCCTCAAACCGGAAGTGAGATTCCTCCCCCCTTGTGCGGAGAAGGGATTTCTCGCCACTCAAGACCGTGTCGAGATGGCAGCAAGGGCGCGAATTTCCGAGTGATCGGCAGCCTGCGCCCGCCTCGTCTCCACCCAGGGAGAATTGCGGTTATGACCAGAAAGCTTTCCAGTCGCACGGCGATGCTCGTCGCTCTCTTGACGAGCATTATGCCCCTCCATGGTGCGGCAGCGCAAGGCATGTCGCCTGAAAGGCACGAGCCTGCCCGAAGCACGCACGGCTCGACCTCGCTGCACGAGGCTGTCGCCGAAGCCCAGGTGAAACTGCAGCAGACCTTCACGAACCTGCAGTTCGAGGATTTTGGGCCCGCGCCGGTGAAAGGGCCGATCTATCAGGCTATGGCGGGCGGAAAGATCGTCTATTATGCGCCACAGAGTGAACATATGCTGTTCGCGACGGTCTATGACCGCAATGGCATCAATCTAACTGCGCTGGCGCAGGAGCAGGGTGCGATGCGGCGCCAGAAGGCGATCGATCCTGCCAAAGCGCTGGCGATCGGCCCGGTAGATGCCCCCACTATCATCGAGTTCACCGACCCCGATTGCCCCTATTGCCAGGCGCTCGATCGCTTCTGGAGTGCCAAGGCGGCGGAGGGGAAGCCGGTGAGACGGCTCATCTTTTTCGTGAGCGGTATCCACCCGACTGCGGCGGCCAAGGCCGAACATATCCTGTGCTCACCTGATCGCGAGGAGGCGTTCAACGCTGCCTACTCCGGTCAGACCGCGCCCGTGCTGCGTCAATGCGCCGCGGGACATGACAAGGTGGCGGAGGACGCCGAACTGGTGGCCAAGGTCGGCATTTCGGGAACACCGACGCTCATCGCCGACGGCAAGCTTATCTCAGGCTTCCAACAGGCCGAACTTGAGGCGTTCCTCGACCGGCATGCAAAACCCGCATCGGCAAAGGCAACGTCCGATGCGCCGCGCTGACCTCGAGCGCGCTGGTGCGACCATGTCTGATTTCTTTCCGGATGGCATCCGTCCCGGCCTGAACCGGGCCCGACGGATGAACCAGGATGCCGGCGGCGGCGGGCTCATGGAGCCGTCCACCGACGCCCCGGCCGACACCGATCCTCTTTCGATGCCGGCAGGCTTTCATCGGACGGCTCCTCTTTGGAGCAATGCCATGATGCGTACACTCGGTAACAAGGCCCTGGCGGTGGCCAATCTCGGCCTCCCTTTAGGCGCCATGGCCCTGGTGGGCGGTCCCGCCCATGCCTTCTCGGCGCCCGCCCAGGGCGACCTGGGCTACGATATCTACGATATCGTCGTGAACCAGGGCGTGAAGGGTCCGATGGGCTTCGTGGGCGGCGTCGCCGCCTTCCTGTTCGGCGTTTCGCGCCTCTTCTCGAACATCATGATCGGCATCCCGACCATCGTCGCGGCCGTCTGCCTGATCAAGGCGGATTCCATTCTCCAGACTTTCGGAATGGTCGTCTGAGACGCACCACGCAGATGCAATCGGCCTGATCGGCCAGGCGCACCCGCGAGGGCAACGTGCTGGGAGCCGAATTTTCGGCTCCCGGAAACCGGCACCTTCACAGGTGTCATGAAGCAGGAGGAGAAGGGCAGATGGACGAACGCCTTCCGCAATATCTGCATCGGCCGGTCCAGATCCTGTGGTTCGGATCGGACGAGTTCCTGCTCGCGACCTCGAGCATCTTCGTGGCTGCGATCGTAGGCGGATTTGTCGGCTGGGCGCTCATCGCAGCCCTTCTCCTTTTCATTCCGTGGAAGCGGACCAAGCCTAGGGGCTATCTGCCTCATCTCGCCTGGCGCTGGGGTCTTGTGTCCTTCCCACACTATCCGGGTCCCACGCAGACCCGGTTCTTCGAGTAAGCGCCATGGGCATCTTCAAGCGCAAAGAACCGGGCGATGACCCGTTGCTGGGTAGGCCAGCAAGCTACGGCATCCATCGCTATCTGCAGGGCTCTGCGAACCTTTTCGAGGAGAACCGGCTGCTCAAGGTCGCGATCGCCGGCATGTTCGGTGTTACCGCAGTCCTGGGCGTGGTGATCTACACGACGAACCAGAATACCCGCACCATCATCGTGCCGTTCGGCGCGACCGGCGATCTTCATGTCTCGGGGAACAAACCGTCCGAGGCCTATATCGTCTCGATGACGCGCAACATCGTCGCGCTGTCGGGCACATGGTCCGCCTATTCCGCTGACCGCCAGTTCCAGGAGCTTCTCGGGCTCGCGCATCCGTCCGCTTATGGCGCAATGCGCGACAGCCTGAACGTCATCCTCGACGAACTGGCGAACAACCCGACGCTGTCGATCGCCACCTACATCCGGGGCGACCAGCCGGTGCAGTGGACCGCCCATGAGATCGTCGTGCCAATCGAGAAGGTGCGCGTCATCGGCGGCGTGATCCGCAAATTCCGGGGCATTTTACGCATCGGCTACGGCATCGAAAATGGCCGCTTCTGGCTGACGCGTCTATCCGAGGAGCAGTTCGATGCCGAAACCCACTGAAGTGATTTCGAAGCAGGCGGCAGCGCCTGCTGGCTCGGAAATCACGACAACCGGAAAATTCTGCCGCGCGCCGATGTGCGGCGCCCTGATGCTTCCCCTGCTCTTTCTGGCAGTGCCGGCGGCGGCGCAGACGATCCACGCGCTTCCCGACCAGACCAGTCATATTCGCCTGTCCAACCGCGACATCAATCATGTCGTGTGCGAGGGCGGCGAAATCGAGGACATCAAATTTTCCGCCGAGAAGGGTCTTGCGGTGGAGAAAGGCGGCCCGGACGCCTGGATCAAGTTCCTCGCCCGGGAGATCGACGATGCTGGCCAGGTGACGCGCACTTATGTGACGCAACCTTCCGAATTCTTCGTGCACTGCAACGGCGCCACCTATCCGCTTTATGCCGAGCCAGCCGAGATCCCGGCCCAGACGGTAGTGCTTGTGCCCGGCGCCCGGCAACGCGCCCAGACCAATAGCGAGTTGATGGCTGCGCTGGCCGATGAGGACCGCGCCGTTTCCATCACCATGGCGCTGCTGGACGATCGCATCCCCGCCTCGTTCAGCGAGGTCGCGCCATCGGCCGGCTCGCTCAGCATTGCGGCGGCGCCAGACCTGTCGATCACCGAACAACGCCGTATCGCCGTCGAGGGTGCCGGGCTTTCAGCTTCCCAATATCATGTGCGATCCACGGCCGCGGTGACGCTGGACGAGCGCCAGTTCGTCGATCCGGCGCTTGGGGAGCGTATCTTCTCGGTCACCCTGGACCGGGTCCGCCTCGAAGCCGGTGAAACGGCCCGACTGGTCGTCGTACGCAGGGGAGCCGGGCAATGAACGGCGACATGGACAAAGATCAGGCGGAGGGCCCCGAAAGCCTGTCGCCCTATCAGGCGCATCTTGCCGCGCAAAATGCACGCAACGAAGAGGCAGCCATGCGCCGTCCCGCCACGGCCTTGCTCGACTGGAAGGCGCTGTGGGGCAAGATGTCGGCGAAGCAAAAGCTGCGCGCGCGCCAGCTTCTGGTCGGCGTGGCAGTCGGTGCACTGGGGATCGGTCTCTATGTCGCGTCGGACAGAGAGGAGGAGATCAAGCCCGTCGATCCCGCCGCATCGCTCAACATGGGCGCAGGGCTGCGCGGCGACAGTCTCGAGGTGAAGCTGCGGGGCGACCTCAAGAAGGTCCTCGATGGCCAGCAGCTTCTGGGCGACAGGGTCAGCGCGATCGAGGAAGGCAAGGTCGTTCCAGGGTCACGCACGCCCAGCGGCAGAGCGCCGGGCGGTATCGATGGCGATCTCCCGCCTGCCCTGCCGGACAGCGTGCCCGCCCTTCCCTATCCCCCGGAAACCGGCGACATCAGCGCGGATGCCGACAAGCTTCCTGCGCCGCCTACCGGTCCGGTTGCGCCGCCTGCTCCGCCCGCTCCGCCGGTGGAAAAAACGGTCGGCGCGATCGGGACAGCGACCGGTCAGGTCGTAGCCCAGGGCGCGGCCGACAATTCCGCCGCGTCCAAAAAAAAGAATCGGACGATCTATTTACCGCCTGGTTTCATGAAAGCGCGGCTCCTGACCGGGATCGACGCGCTGGCGAGCCGGGACGCGACCAGTAATCCCGAACCCATCATCGCGCGGGTGCAGGCGCCCGCCGTCTTGCCCAATGAGGTGAAGGCCAATCTTGCCGGATGCTTCGTCGTCGGCAACGCCACCGGGAGTCTCGCCAAGGAACGGGTCGAGGTCCAACTCGTGTCCCTCTCCTGCGTCGATTTCGACGAACATTCGATCGTCGATCAGCCGGTGAAGGGCTTCTTCGTCGATACCGACGGCAAGAAAGGCCTGTCTGGCAAGGTGGTGACGCGGGCTGGTGCGACATTGGCGCGCGCGTTCATCGCCGGCACCATCAGCGGTATCTCGCAATCGGTCGAAAGCACCTTCGGCAACACCTCGACTTCAGCACTGGGGACAGTTCGCACGCTCGACGCGGGCGACGCGGCCAAGACCGGCATCGCCGGCGGCCTCTCCAAATCCTCCGACAAGCTCACCGACTTCTATCTCGATCTCGCTCGCCAGGCTGGTCCCATCGTCGAGGTGGGCGCGGCCAAGGATGTGGTCGTGGTGATCCAGGAGGGCGCCACGCTCGAAATCAAACCCGGCGCGGGAGCCAAGTTCTGATGCGCCCAGCGACAGGAGGTACCATGCCACGCCAGCTTCACTCCCATATCAATATCTGCTGGCGCGCAACGCGCGCGCTATCGCTGTTCTCGCTGCCCCTGTTCGGACTTTCGGGCTGTGCTACTGTGGGATCGGTCATGTCGCCCTACAGCGAGAAATTCTCCTGCAAGAACAGCGATCACGGCCAGTGCATCCATCCGGACCAGGCCTATGCCGATGCGGTCGCGGGCCGCGCCTCTAAATCCGATCCCGCCGTCACCAACGATCGCAAGCTGCTTGGCCCGGAAGCGAAGGGGCGCGCGCAGACGACGGGCAGGCGCGATAGCAGAGCCGGAGCGCCGCCAGCTCCTACGACGGCATCCAGCCCGCGCAATGTCGGCACGCTGATCGAGGGACCTGGCTCACCGATGCTGCGCCCCTCGCGCACGATCCGTACATTGATCCTCCCCTATGCCGACAAGCAGCGGCCAGACCGCCTCTACATGGCGCGCTATGTCTATTCGATCATCGACCGGCCGGCCTGGGTCGTGGGCGATTATCTCGTCGAACCGGGTGGCAGGACGCCGGCGCCGCCGGTGCTGCGCACGACACGCGAGCACGCGCCAGACGCCGTGGCCGCGCCGACCGGGGAAGCCACTCCGCTGGCCGTCGAGCCGGAGAGCCGGCCATGACCGCGCGGCCCGTCCACAAGAATCTCAGCTACCAGCGCCTGCGTGCAGCCGTGACGCGCGACGCCTATTCGGATTTCCTGCCGATGGTCGCCTGGGTCGAAGAGGAGGAAGCCTTCCTGTGCATCGACGATGGCTGGGGCCAGGCCTGGGAGCTTGTCCCGTCCGCCTATATGTTCGCGCATGTCCAGCAGGCCCTTCTCGGCCTTCTCAACATCCATTTTCCCGAAGGCACGGTCCTTCAACTCCTCACCTTCGCCGATCCGCTGATCGATGCGGCGCTCGACGCCTATCTCGACCTCAAGGTGCGGCCGGACCCGCTGGTCCAGGCCTCGGCCCGGCGCACAGCCGATTATCTGCGCAGCGGAACCAGGGGGCTCGATGCGCTGCATTCGATCCCGGTACGCGATTTCCGGCTATTTCTCTCTATCAAGACGCGGAACAGTCTCGGCGCTGACCTGCGTCGGCAAGTCGAGGAGCAACTTGCGAAGATGGGTATCCGGCGCTTGCCGCCGGACGAACTGGTCAGTTTCTATCGGCGGATCTTCAACGGTGTGTTCGCACCGGCCCCAGGGGTCTTCCTCAGCGAAAGCATCGGTGGCATGCCCGCGCCTTCGATTGCGCGGCAGATTATCGAGGCCGGCCCAGACCTCTGCTTCGAGGGGCCTGAGGTCTTTCTCGGCAATCAGGTCGCGCGTTGCCTCACCCCCAAGGCGCCGGCACGGCGGATCACCGCCGAGCGCGCCAATCGCCTCATGGGTGGCATGCGCGGGAGCGCCGAGGATAGCGACCAGATCGGCGGGCCATTCCTCTATTGCCTCTCGGTCCTCTTTGACCATTCGCAGTTCGAGATTCACAAGCGCGCGCAGATCCTTTCCGCGCAAAAGGCGGCCGGCAGCTTCGCGGTCGAGGTCGGCAAGCAGATCGAGGAGATCGGCTGGATTCTCGATGAAGCGTCAAACAGCCGGTTCGTTTCGGTGATCCCAACGATGTGGGTGTTCGGCCGCGACAGCGCGCAAGCGCGCGAAATGGCGGCCCGCGCCAAGCGGCTGTGGGAATCCGAACCCCTGCCCTTCATGGTACAGGAGGAGAGCTATCTGCTGCCCGTGCTGCTCGCCGCCAGTCTGCCCTTCGGCCTCTATCCGGAAAAACGCACATTGAAGCTGTTGGAACGCGACTTCCGCATGCCGGTCAAGGCCGCGACCTTGATGGCACCGGTGCAGACCGATTTCCGCGGCGGTGGCCGTCCTGCCCTGCTTTATGTCGGACGCAAGGGTCAGCTGATCACGCTCGATCTCTTCGATCCGCGCATCAACAATTATAATTTCATCGTCTCGGCGGAGTCAGGCGCGGGCAAGAGCTTCCTGCTCAATAACCTCTGCCAACAATATTATGCGCAAGGCGCGCTCATCCGGATCATCGATATCGGCGGTTCCTACCGCAAGCTCTGCACGCTCTGTTCCGGGCGCTATATCGACATCGGCGAGGAGCGCCTCGTTCTCAACCCGTTCGACATGGGGCTGGCGCTCGACGGCGAAGACAAACAGTCGGCGATTGCCATGGCGGTCGCGATCGTCGCGGAGATGGCCAATGCCTCGACGCGCAAGCCCGTCACCACGTCGGAATGGAACCTCCTCAAATCCGCCGTGCAATGGACGGTCGACAGCGGACGGGGCGTGGACGGGATCGATGCGGTGCGGGACTGGCTCGGCCGCTATCCCGACAATACCGCTTCCGATCTCGACCGGGTCGATCATCTCGTGCCGGTCGCGCGCGAACTCGCGTTCAACCTGCGCGATTTCGGGTCGCAAGGCGCTTATGGCCATTTCTTCAACGGCCCCTCGACCTTCGATATTTCCCGCGACGAGTTCGTGGTGCTGGAACTCGAACGGCTGAAGGCTCTTCCGGACCTTTTCAACGTGATCGTGATGGTGGTGGTGAACGCCGTCACCCAGGAACTCTATCTCTCGGCCCGCGACAAGCCCCGCTTCGTCCTGTGCGACGAGGCCGCGCAGTTCATGACGCGCAGCGACGGGCAGGATCTTTCGCGCCTCGCCGAGGCTTTCGGCCAGGGGTATCGGCGCGCGCGCAAATATCAGGGCAGTTTCGGCATCGTCCTCCAGAGCATGAACGATCTCATGCTCTTCGGCGGCACGGGCCAGGTGATCCTGGAAAATGCCGCGACCAAATTCCTGCTGCAGGGCTCAACCTATGACAAGGCGGTCGACAACAAGATTCTCGACTATTCGGGTTTCGTACTCGACCTGCTGAAATCGGTCCGTAACGCCAAGCCCCATTATAGCGAGGTGTTCATCGACAGCCCGCTCGGGCTCGGCATCGCGCGGCTTGTCGTCGATCCGTTTAGCTACTGGATCAACACCTCGGCGCCCAATGAGGTCGCCGCCTTCGAGGCGTTGGTGCGGGCGGGCCGCAATCCGCTGGAAGCGGTGTGCGAACTGGCCGGCGTCGATCCGGTCGAGGTGCTGGGTGGCGCCGGCCCTGAAGGCTGGAGGGTCGCATGACACACAAGGCCCTTCCCCATCCCGACCAGTTGGCGCTCGACTGGGAAAAGGACCCGGCGATCGAGGCGCTGATCGAGGCGCGTGTGGCGAAGCGCGCCGAAGCCGCCGCCTTCCAGTGGCGACTGCGGCTGGTGGCGATCGAGACCTGCATGATGGGCGGTCTCGTCATCGCGGCCGGGATCGCGCTCGACCAGCCTGTGCTCAAGACGGTCCGCACCGGACTCATCGTGGCGGCGGCCTGCTTTGCGAGCGGGATGCTGCTGATCGGCCTGTCGGGTGCATGCGGGATGCTTCTCTCGCGCTGGGCGAAATGGAGGCGCAAATGAACCCGCATCAAGACGAGGATGTCGACCCGGTCCCGGGCATTGGCGCCGATCTCAATGTGCTTCTCGCCTATGCGCGGAGCGTGAACAGCGAGGCGCTGGGCATCGAGGCGGTCGCCTATGCGATCGTCACGGTGATCAAAGCGGAACGTCGTTTTGCCCGGGTCAGCTACACGCTGCTGGTGACGGGCAGCATGGTCCTATCGTCTCTGTGCGCCTTCATGACCGCATGGAGCCTGCATGCCCCGCTCCCGGGCGCCGTCATCGTTGGCATCAGCGCCGGAATGGGCGCGGCCTCTACGGGCCTGATCCTCATTCCGTGGGACGCCATTGGCCGAAAGTTTCGTGACCTCAACAGGTGGTGGAGGCGGTCATGAACGGCGTCTTCTCCTCGACGCCGGCGCCGGGACCGATCCGCCTCATGATCGGCAGCCAGGGCCTGTTCCTGGTGCAGTCCTTCATCGCCTGGCAGCTCCCGGCCGTGCCGACCCTGTTCCGCATCCTCGTGGCGGTCACGGCGATCGTCGCGATGGCGGCCGTCATCAGCGCCGCGATCGGCGAGGATCGCGAGAATGCTCATCCCTGGGGGAGACGGCGCCATGGTCGCTAGGTCGTTACATCGGCATTTCGGCCGCTGTCCTCTCCTGCCACTGCTCGCTGCGGTCGCGACGACTATGGGTGTGCTGACGCCTTCGACGGCAATGGCGGCGACCAGCAAGATCGGGCGTACCTGGCCGATCGCCGAGCCCGACGCTCTGAGCGAGATCGAAGGCCGGGCCGCCCATGTCCCAGACATGAAGAGTGCCTTCGGGCCGCGCGAGAACTGGTCGGCGATGAAGGCGGCAACGCTCGGGATCGCCCAGGCCGACCGGAACCGGACGGTCGTGCCTCTCTATACCCTCGAACAGGACATTCGGCTCCCGGACGGCAAGCTGCTCTACGCCAGGGGCTACAGCTTCAATCCCCTGGCCTATGTGTCGCTCCCGCAGCGGCTCATCGTGGTCCATCCGCGCGATCTGGCCTGGGCGCTGCGCACCGCGAGGCCGGCAGATTTCATCCTGCTTGCGGCCGGCAGCCCCGGTGATGCCGATGCGATCACGCTCGGCGAGCGTCACGGCAGGGCGCTCTTCCTGCTCGAGGAACGCGTCAAGGTGCGGCTTGGCCTGAAGGTCGCGCCGGCAATCGTCGCGCAAACCGGGCAGAAGCTGGTGCTCACCGAGGTCGACAGGCGCAAAACCGACCGGAGGGCAGCGAGATGAAAATGGTGTCGCTTCGCAGATTGCTCGCGCTGGGTTGCGGTTTTGCCGCCCTGGCGGTCGCGGTTCCCGCCCATGCCTCCAAATGCGAGGCGGGCACGGTGTTCAATCCCATCACCAAAGTGCGCTGGAACTGTATTTTCCCGATTACCATCGGCGGCGTGAAGGTGGGTCCAAGCGATCCGCTCGGCAAGGCGCTCGATGCCCAGTCCGCCTCCAAGCCGCTGTGTGCCTGCCGCAAGGGCGTGACCTTCTGGTTCGGTGTCAAGGTCAGCTTCTGGTCGCCGGGTCGGATGGTCGATGTCGTGACCGAACCGGGCTGCATGATGGCGCTTGGCGCCGACATCATGCCGACCGGCGGTAGGCTCCAGGGCAGCCAGACCAGCATCTCGGACGGCACCAATAGCCGCAAGATGTTCGCGCAGATGCACTATTATATCGCGCCGGTCTGGAAGATGCTCGACATGTTCACCGACCTGCCGTGCATCGAGGACAATGGCTTCGATGTAGCGCTGATCACCGAAGTGCTGCCGACCTGGCAATCGGCGACTCTGGGTGCGATCATCCAGCCCGAGGCGATCCTGTTCGGCAATCCCGCCGCTGGCCTTGCCTGCATGGCCGACAGCGCCGCCGCGGCCGCCGGCAAGGTCGTCGATCCGCTCTTCTGGTGCATGGGCTCCTGGGGCGCCACCTATCCGGTAGCGGGCGATATCCATTTCGGGGACAGTGTCGAAGCCTGGGCGGGGCTCGCCGCGCGCGGGGTTTTCATGATGGGACGGCTTGGCGCCCTCACCGTCAGTTCGGCCGATGGCTGCTCGTTCATTCCCCAGCCGGTCTGGACCAAGAGCCGCTACAAGTTCCAGCTGATGGAGCCGGTCAAGGGCGGCAGTTGCGTCAATGTCGGTCGCCCTGGCGCGCTCTGGACGTCGGCCAAGCATGCGCCGGGCAAGGACAATGCCCAGTTCATGTTGTTCGAGAAGACGATCTGCTGTGCCGGAGTCTCGACGCCATGAGCCGTCTGCCTCGCCAGATCCGCGCCCGTGCGCCTGGGATTAGCCGATGGCCTTCCCGTCACCCCATGGAGCCAGGCGTTCCTTGCGCGGCTAGACCGGCGCCGCATAGCCCCCGCGGTGCCGGCCGGACGGTCGGCGTGGCCACGACAAACGATGATGCGGTCCCCCCCTCCTCGCCGCATGTCGTCGTGGCCACGCTGGCCGTTTTCGAAGGGCAGGCAGTGTTTCGGGCGGAACTGCCCGGCCCGGTTCCATCCACGCTCCTGTTTCGGCTGCGGCGCGGCTCCAGGCGGGTCATACCGAGCGAGATCCGGCCATGAGGAAGTGCGCCCTGCTCTTGATGACGGCGCTCAGCCTGCCCGTATCGCTTCACGCCCAGACGGCGGAGGATCGCGCCCGTGCCGCGGCCGCGTCCGCGCGGGCGAAGAGTGCGGACAGCGATGCAATCCTCGGCAACTATGTGACGCCGGGCCTCGCCGGAGAGGCGATTAGCACGATCGATTCCTCAAAGACCTTCACGCCCAACCTCGCCTGCCAGAAAAGCGCGACATTGCTCGAACTGCTCGCGCAGCCCAATGAGAGCGGAGATATCGGAACGCTCAGCATTTCGCGCGACCGCGATCTCGACGGCAGCTTCGATGAAGCGATGATGGTACCTGTTCCCGTCTCGGGTATCTGCGCCAACGGGATCATCTCCTGTACGCCGGGTACGTGGGACGCCTGCCGCTTCTTCCGCTGGGATACTGCCGCGTCGGGATCGCTCAAGCTCAGCGAGGTCGAGCTGACGGACCTTGCCGGCTGTTACTGCGTCAACAACAGCTGCGGCAGCAATCTTGCCTGGGGCAATATGGCCTCGGTGCTGAAAGATTTGGGCGGCGGCGTGGTCGGCGCTCTCACCACGAGCGATCCGCGTATCGGCATCGCCCAGGCGTCCATCGATGGCCCCGTCATCCGCTATATCGGCGCGCAGACCACATCCTGCGCGGCGCAGCCGCAGATCGGCGCCACCGCCTACAAGGCCAATCCGAACGCCATCGCCGACGATGCCTTCAAAGCGGCAGAGGCGAGCAGCGTGTTTCAGGCGCTGTCGGCTTCATCCACAGGAACCGGCCGGTCGCAGATCAATCGGAGCTGCACCGTGACCCGTCGGATCACGCTCGAGGAGATAACGCCCGAAAAGATCATCGATCGGGTCTCGGGCGGCTATGCGACCGATGACTCGGTGCCTGGGCGGCGCGTCTTCCTCATGGGGTCGCCGGCTGACAACAGTCTTTCCGGCGGATCCTGCACCATCTTCGATTTCCACATGACGCTGCGCGTCAAGGAGCCCGACAGGCTGCAGCAGGTTCTCCTGACCCGCTTCGGGGCCGATGACTGGGCACAGATCCGGATCGACGGCGAACTGGTGGGGTCAGGACCGCAGGGCTGGACCGGCATGGGGCTGCCGCCAGGGAAATGCGAGGAGAAGGGCGCCTTCTATGCCTATCCCAATCTCGATATCACGGGCAGGCTGACGAAGGGCGATCATGACATATGGCTGCGTGTCGCGGTTGCCGATGGCGGCGAGGCCTATGCCGCGATCGAGGCGCAGGTGGAGCCCGGCTGCAAGACGTCCGAGCAGCTTGTCGACACGTGCTCGGGTTATGCGTCGAATGCGACATGCCGGCTCAACGATGAGGATGTGGACGGCGTCACCACCGTCCGCAATGGCGTCAAGACCGGGCTCAGCCCCCTGCCCCAGACCCGCCAGATGGGCACGGGTGCCTGCGCGATGCAGGTCAGCCGGGATTTCTTCGCGCGCCAGCGCAATTATGCCTGCACGGTCGATCAAGGTGCAGTTCCCCAGCCCGATCTGTCGCGCGGCGCCTATATCATCGATCGTTCGACCGAGACGCTGCTGGCCGACCGGGTGCGGACGGCCGATGGCGGCTATAGCCTGACAACCCGCGACTTCTCGCTTCCGGATCGTGGCAGCGTTAATGCTTGCGAGCCCATCTGCAAGACGCGCAAGGCTCAGGCCAATAGCGCCGCTGCGCCCGACGGTGTGACCGGCTCGAAGCAGACGAACCCGACCGGTTGGGACTTTTTCTATCACGCCTGCCAGGACAGCAATGTCTGCCCCGCAGGCGAGGGCGATGAGCTGGTGCAGGGCTGCGGCTGCATCGATGATTTTCCCGAAGCGGTGGTGATGATGCAGACCGTGCGCCTGGGCGGCGCGGATATGGTCTGCACGGGTGCCGTGCGATGACGCCGGCGCGCGCCCTTCTTTCGACGCTCCTGTTTGTCGGTGCCAGCCTGTCGCTATGGCCGGCAACTGGGCTGGCGCAGCAGCTGTGCGCGGTCGATCTGAACGGCAATGGCGACGCGGCCGATGACGGCGAGACAGCGAGCTGCCATCTGACCGGTTCGGGCGGATGGATGTGCCCGATCGGCGAAACGCGCTGCGAGGCGGATTTGGCCGGGGCGATGCATTGCCCGCTCGGTGATCAATTTGCCTGCGCGGTGCCGGCAAGCGGCGGCGCGCCGACCTGCTCGGCCAATGCCTGCATCGACACCAGCGTCAATCCCGTCGTCGATGACCCGGTCGTCGACGATCCGGGTGTCGAGGCGGATGGCGGTGTCGATGCCGACGGCAATTGTCTTGGAACGATTGAGATTTTCTCGGGACGCGCCGCGCGATGCCGCCCGGCGGGGCTCAAGACCAGCTTCTCGAACTGCTGCAAGGATAAGGGCAAGATCGTGAAGGACGGCATGGGTGGTTCGATCTCGTCGATCGGCACCAAGATCGCCGTTGCCAAGGGCGTGTTCACCGGCATGAAAGCGGCCTACACCGCCTTCAAGGCGGGCGCGACGGCGAGCCAGGCAGCAAGTGCCGGGGCCAACGCGATCATCGTCGGCATCGATCCCACATCGATCGCGATCAGTCTGGCCGTCAATTTCATGATCGAGGTGCTGCTCCAGGGCTGCGACCAACAGGACATGGAAGTGGGCATGCTGCGCGGCTCGGGCATGTGCCATGAGGTCGGAAGCTATTGTTCTTCGAAAATCCTCGGCATCTGCGTCCAGAAAGCCCGCGGCCATTGCTGCTTCAATACCAAGCTCGGCCGGATCATCCAGGAACAAGGCCGGCCGCAATTGAAGGCTTTCAGCGCGATCGGCTGGGGTACTCCCAAGCAGCCCTATTGCCGGGGCTTCACTCCGCAAGAGTTTCAGGCGCTCGATTTCTCGCGAATGGACCTGTCGGAATATTATGCGGAAATCGAGGCACGCGCCCAATCCGAAATCCAGATCGACATGAAGGACAAGATCGATGCCTATATGCAGACGATCCACAACTAGTCGCGCGCTCCTGTTGGCAGCCATTGCCCTCGCTCCCCTGCTGGTCAGGGCAAGCGAACCGCAGGGCGCGGCCGATCAGCAGCAGAGTGGCAATGCTCGCACGCGCATCCAGGATCAGGGCGAAGCGGCGATGGAGCGCGTGAAGCGCGCCACCGCCAGGGCCAAGACTCCCACGAAAGCCTCGCCTTTTCTACCGGGCAAAGCGGATGCCGCCGCCCAGCGCCGTGCTTTCGAGGGGATCAACAGGCGCAAGCAGAATCCCGCCATGGCGAAACGGGTGGAGGCCGATGTCGCGGCGGCTCGTGATGCATTGGCCCTCGAGCGGGAGGTCGCGAGCCGTCGTATCGCCCAGGCCCTGGGCCTTGAACAGCCCGAAGAGGCGGCGCTGGCCGGCGTCGTATCCAGGGCGAGCGCGAAACGCTGGGTTCCCGTGCTGTTCGTCTCCTCCTCAATGCCGGTCGAGACGCTGCGCACCTATGCCGGCCAGCTCGAACGCGCCAGCGGCGTGATGGCCTTCCGCGGCATGCCGGGCGGGATGCGGCAGGTCGCACCGATGGCGAAATTGTCGGCCGCCATATTGCGCCGCGATCCCGATTGCGAAGGTCCCGCCTGCGCGATGCGCGACGTGCAGGTCATCGTCGATCCCCTGGTGTTCCGCCAGCATGGCGTCACCCAGGTGCCCGCGCTGGCGATGATCCCGGGCGATCCGACTCTTCCTTATTGCGAGCGTGACGAGGCCAGCCCGCGCGCCGCGCACATCGTGCTGGGCGACGCTGCCCTTTCCGGATTGCTCGAGGAATATGGCCGTCTTGGCGGCAAGGAGGAGGTGCGAGATGCTCTTGCTTACCTGGCGCGCCGGTAACCGTCTCTGGCGCGAACTTAAGGATCTGCCGCTCCGGGCGGCGGTGGCGCTCGGCGCAAACGGTCTTGGGCAACCGGCGCGGCCTGCCCAGCTGCTCAAGGCCTATGGCATCGTGCTGCCCATCGGTCTCTTCGCCTGGTGGGCGATGCCGCAGATCACCCTGGTCATGACGCCGTCGATCGACGCATGGGTGGTCCATCGATCTCCGGGGCCAATCCGTCGCGGCGATCTCATATCCTTCACATTTTCCGATCCGGTAGCCGGCCCGAAGCCTGTCGCGATCACCAAATATGCGCTCTGTCTGCCTGGCGACCGGATCAGCATAGTCGAGAAACCCGGATATGGCGGGCTGGCCCGGAATGGCTGGTATTATTGCAATGGCACACTGATGGGTGTCAGCAAATCTGCAGCGCGCAATGGCAAGACACTCGTTCATTGGCAGCCGGAAAGCGCGCGCATTCCCGAGGGGATGATCTTCGTCGGTTCGCGGCATCCCGACGGATATGACAGCCGCTATTATGGCCCGGTCGCGATCGAGCGGCTCACGCGCATGGAGAAGCTGCTGTGAGGCGCATGCTCTTACTGGGTGTGGCCTTGCTCCTGTCCGCCGGTCCTGCGTGCGCGCAAACGGCGCCTGCGAGCGCGGGCGATCGTGCGGCACGGGGCTACTGGTGGTACGAGACACCCAAATCCGGCGCTGAAGAAGAGGCGCAGGATGAAACGGTCCCCAAGCCGGTCATCCCGCCGATGGTGGAACTGGCCAAATGGTCGCCACCCCGGATCGCGAAGCTCATCGTCGAGCAACGCGACTATGCCGCCACCGTCCTCACGATCGACGCGGTCGCGGATTTCTGGCGGCTGCAGGATTTTGCCCGACGCAAGGCCCGCGCCTTTGCCGGCGTCACCCAGCTTGCCATGCTGACGCATCCGCAGCTCAATGCCAAAGCCGCCAATCCGATGGTGGGCGAGGCCCGCGATGCGATGGGGGCGCAGAAGGACCAGGTCCGCCGCCAATATCTGCAGTCCAAGGCCGGGGAATTCGCGCTCGTCATGTTTGCCCGGGAATCCTGCGGCTATTGCAGGGTGCAGTGGCCGATCGTCCAGCGGTTCCAGGATGACATGGGCTGGCAGGTGAGCCTGATGGACCTCGACCGCAGGCCGGACCTCAAGCAACGGTTCGGAGTCGAGGTGACGCCGACCACCATGGTCATCCGTCGGGGCAGTCCCCAGCGCATGGTGATTGCCGCTGGGGTCGAGACATACCCCAATCTCGCGCAGATGGCCTATCAGGCCGTGCGATTGCTGAGCGGCGACATCCGCCCGGAGCAGTGGCTGACCGGCGCGGGCGAGGAAGACGGCTTCTTCGATGCGCTGGCCAATGGCCCCGTCTCCTCGACCGATCCGCGCGTGATCGGCGGCGATCTCGTCGATGCCAGGGAGCGTAGGCCATGAGGCGCCTGGGTTCCGCGCTGGTCTGCGGCGTCTCGCTGCTGACGCCACTGATAGTGCTGCCGGCGAGCGTCCTCGCACAGCAGGCGGACCGGGACGTCGCTCGGCGGGCGGCCATCCATCCGGTGTCGACGGCTGCGGACATGCGCCTGTGGCTTTCGCGCGTGCCGGTGACGCGCGATTTTCCGCCCGACTTCGAGATCATGCTGCGCGATCAGGCATCGCTCTATGTGATCGAGATAAGCACGGCGCCCGGCTGCCTGCCCTGCGGCGATCTCTGGACGAAGCTTCTGGCATTCCGTGGCCGCTATGGCTGGCAGATCCGGACGCTTGGGGTTGAGGAAGCGGCCCTCCGATCGGGGCGCCTTGGCCTACCCTGGGTCGGAAACCCGGTCGCATGGGTGCGGCCAATGGCTGATCCGGGCCGCATGGTGCCCATCGCGATCGGCACCGATCATTGCGCCAATATCGCGCGCAACGCCTGGCTTGCCGCCCGGATGCTGGCCGGGGCGCGTGCCGCGGTGGGTGTGCGCGCCATGTCCAAATTTACCGGAATTGTCGGCGTGAGGGCGCCGGTCTCTTCCAATCGGAAAGGACGCTGATCGTGCCGGGGCTGTGTCACAAACTCTTGCCTTCAGGAAACCTGTCATGGCCTATACTATACGCCGCCCGTTTCTCGCGCTCTGCCTGATTGCAGCTTCATGCGGCCAGTCAGTTCCGGCCCACGCCCAGGGTTGGGCCGAGAGCTGGTTCGATAATGTCACCTATACCTCGCCCGGCAGCTTCGAGGACCAGACCCGGGGCTATGTGACCGCGGGCGGCATGTCGGGCCGCGTCGATGTCCATGACGATTATCTCATGAGTCTGACGCTGCCCAAGGTGAAGGCGGGCTGCGGCGGCATCGACATGTTCCTTGGCGGCATGTCGTTCCTCGATCCCGATTATCTCGTCCAGAAGCTGGAGACCATCCTGCAGGCCGCGCCGGCCGTCGCCTTCCAATATCTTCTGGAAACGCTGGATGAGAAGATGGGTAATATTATTTCAAAAATGGAGGCGGCGACCAATTTCCTGAACTCTATTCAGGTGAACGACTGTCGTCTTGCCAATCGCATGGTCCAGATTGCGAAGGGCGACGACAATATGTCGGGCATCGTCGAGGAAATGACCGGCTACAAGTCGATCCGAGAAGGCTATGCCAATAGCTGGCAGCAGAGCCGCGAGAAGATCCAGGCCAACAAGGGAAATCCGACCGAGGATCTGAAGGAGGCGCTGGCCAATTGCCCGGCCGAGGTCACGGACATCTTCAAGACCGGTTCGCTGCTGGCGCACGCCGCCGCGCGTGTCGGCGCATCCGACTGGGCGGGCGTCATGCGGGCACGGGTCGGCGACGTCTATATGCGCTGGGATGCCAACGACAAGGTACCGCTCTTCTCGGCCATTCCCGCCTGCCCGCGCCAGGATACCGAGAGCGCCGACGATTTCCTGACCGGTCGCGTGCCGACCCGAGCGCTCAACATCCCCGCGACTGCCGCGGATTGTTCAGTGAACGGCGCAGGTCGCGGTGCGCTGATACTGACGCGCGAGCGGATGGAGGCGATCTCCGTCAAGATCCGGACGCGCGCGGCGCTGACCACGGAGGAAAAGCAGTTCGTCGCCAATGTGCGGACCTTACCGGTCTATCGCCTGCTCGAATGGGGCGTGCGGCAGGGCCTCACCGATAGCGTCATAGCCGACACGGATGAACTCGTGGCGCTCACCCTCGCCTATCAGATGCTGAACGACCTCACCCGTTCGATCGATTTCGCGCTGCAGAATGCCGAACGCGGTGTGACGACGGCGGGGGCTTCGGATGCCGAGAATACGAACATCTGCCAGACGCGTATCCTGACCAAGGGCATCGAGCAGTTGCGTGAGCTCAGGGACGAGGTGCTGCGCCAGCGGGCCCAGATGCGTCAGTCCTACATGGCCGCCATGAACCAGGTGAACCTCTCGGCCAACTATGCCGGGGTGGTCCGCCAGCGCGACCGCGATGCCCGCGATGCCGCGGGCGCCAACGCCAATCGCAACCGGTGAGGCGGGGCATGCGTCGCATTATCCGCTTGCTCCTCGCTCTCGTCGGGTGTCTGGGCGCGACGCCCGCGCTGGCGATCGATGCGAGCTATCACACATGGGACGGCTTTTCGGAAACCGTCGATGCGTTCCACCTGGTCGCGATGATGTTCGGTGACCCGCGCTACGAAACGCTCGTCGTGATCATCGCGGTTGCCGGGATCGGGCTGGGCGCGGTTCTGGCGAGCATCAAGGGCTCCGGCATGGGGCTCGTCGCCTTCGGCTTCCAGATGCTGATCGGTATCGGCCTGTTCGCCGGGATGATCGCCACTACGGGCACGATCCACATCTACGACCGGGTGCGCAACGCCTATCAGCCGGTCGGCGACGTCCCCAACCTCATCGTGCTGGTCGCCGGCGTCACCAATCTCATGGAACGAGCGCTTGCCGAGACTATCGATGATAATACGACCGATCCCAATGCCAAGCTGGAATTCGGCGCCGGCGGCCATGCATTCGACCTGTTCCTGAATGCTGTCAGTCCCCGCAGCCCGATCGTGGATACCTTCCTCGATGCGACGGTGAAGGACTATGTGCGGCAATGCTATCCCGTCGCCCGCGTCTCGCCGGCCTATGGGGTCGACGACGACCAGCTCTTCCGGACGTCAACCGATCTTCCGGCCTCCTTCGCGGCGATGGCGGGACCAGCAACCTTCTCGACCGTGTACACGGCGAGCGACAAGGCCGGCACGACGATGAGCTGCGAGGCGGCATGGGGCTATATCGCCGATCGCCTGTCGGACAGTACCCTGTTCGACGCCTATAGCGACCAGGTCTGCGCGCGCACCGGCTTCGACGTGACCCAGGCGGCCCAGCGCGATCGCTGCCGCCAGCAGATCGATGCACTGGGCGACATGATGCTGGGTCATTCCATGAGCCGACAGAAATTCCTGACCAACATCCTGCTCGGCCAGACCGTCGGCGACGTCCTGTTCGAGGATTCCCCGGCGGCGACCGCCCGCGTGATGGCGAACCGCGCCATCGAATCCAACGGGCTCGCCACGCTCTCGACGGCCAACGAATGGATGCCGACCATCCGCGCGTCGGTCTTCGCGATCATGCTGATGATGATGCCGATCGCGCTGCTCTTCATCCTGACGCCGATCAACCTCCGGGTCGCCAGTTTCGCGCTGGGGCTCTTCGTGTTCGTCGCGCTCTGGGGCGTCATCGATGCCGGCATCTACCAGCTTACCCTCGGCCGGGCGATGGGCGTCCTGGCCGAGCTGCGCGCGACCAATGTCGCGGCTGACAGCTGGATCCTCGCGCCCTCGGCGGCGATGAAGGCGCTTGCCATCTTCGGGTCGTTCCGGACCGCCGCGGCAGGCCTTGCCGGCGCGTTCGTCTTCACCGTGTTCCGCTTCTCGGGCAACATGTTCACCGCCTTCACGTCGGGCATGCTCGGAGTGCAGGGCCAGGGCAGCATGGCGGCCGCGACGGTTGGAACCAGCGAGGGCTATGCCTCGGCCCTGGAGGCGCAGGCCTCGGCCGGCGGCACCATGTCGCGGCGCGCCGCATCCTCAGGCTTCGGCGATTTTGGCGAGCGCAGCAGCTTCGGCCTCGACCGTAGCTTTGCCTCGGCCGGTTCCGTGCTCGGCGAACAGGGTGGCGGGGCAGCGGGAACGGCAGCCTTCGGTCTCGGCCGGGCGGACGCCGCGCGGGAACTGGGCGGGCTCTCCCCCGCCCTGGTCGGCCGGGATCTGAGCGATCCGGCGACGGCACGCGCCGTGCGCGCCAATGCCGCGACTTCCGCGATCCACAATTTTGCCCAGGGCGATGCGCTGCGTAAGCTTGGCACCACCTATTTCGGGCAAGGCCAGGGCGGCGAGCGCGCCTTTGCAGCCTTCGCGCAGAATATGGTGCAATGGAAAGCGTTCGGCGATCAACGCGCTTATGAAATGATGCAGTCAGGCGCGCAGCGGCATTTCGAACGCAGCGGCTATGATGCGAAGGATGCAGCGCTCAAGGCGTCGACGGTCATCGCCCAGGCGGGTGCCGATCCGACGTTCGCCAAGCTGACGGCCAACGCCTTCGATCAGGAGCAGATGCTGCGCAATGACCTGACCGCGGCGCAGACGCAGGTGGGCGCGATGGAAGGCCGGCGCGACTATGCAGGCGACAGGGTTGCCGCCGTCGAGCGCGGCAATGTCGCGACCGAGCAGGCACATCGCACCGGCGGCAATCAGGGACAATGGCAGGCTGCGGCCATGCTGGGTCTCTCCGTCACCGAAACCAGCCGGCGCATCGGGTTCATCAATGCGCTTTCAGGCGAGGCGCGATCGACCGCGATCAGCCAACTCTCGCGCGCGACCGGGCGCAACGAGGCGCAGGTCCTGCGCGCGCTGGAGAGTTACAATGCCGCCGTGCAGGTCGGCACAGCCGATGGCGCGACCGCGGAGGCGGCGCGTGAAGGCACCAGCGTCTATGGGCGCACGCGGGAGGCTGCAGGCTATGATTTTGCCGAGCGGTCAGGCAAGCTCGACGCGCAGCGCGAGATCGGGCCCGACGGGGTACGCAGCAGTGCCCAGATCGCCGAGCAGCGGCGGCAGGCGGACAATGCAGGCTTTGCCGAGGGCGCCGCGGCCGCCGGTGTATCGGTCCGGGAAGCGGCTCGCCTGGATTCCTTCATCCGCGCACTCGCCGGAACGGCCGGCAATCAGGTCGACATGGCCGAGGGCGGCGCGGAAGGCATCGCCGACCGCGCACAGAACGAGCGTCTGACCGGAATTGTCGACAGGGAGCGCCTTACCCGCACCCAGGCGCTGCTTCGTGCGCATGGTGTGGAGATGTCGAAGCGCCAGATCGCCATGGACCAGAATGGCGACCTCAGTCTCAACCTGACACCCGAACTCGCGGCGCAGATGTGGCGGGGCGGCCTTATCAATGAGAGCCAGCTTGGCGCCATCGCCAATGGCGGGCATGCCCGGTTCAGCTTCGCCCATAATGATCTGCTAGTCTCCAGCAGCACCGGGTTCAGCCAGTCGGCGCGCAATGATACCAGCAGCCGGTTCGAGGCCGGCAAGCAGGCCGGGCCGGATACCATCGAGCACTTCCTGGGCAGCGGCCCGGAAGGTCAGGCGGCCATGGCCAACTGGCTGCGCGGCGGGTTCGAGATGGATCGGAGAGGCAACTGGCGTTTGAAACCGCAGGTCGCCGATACGCTGGAGCGCGACGTAACCGCGATCATTGCACAGACAGGGTGGAACAGATCGCTATCGCGTTCGGCGGAGCATTCGACAGCGGATAGCCAAAGCCTCTCCGGTGATCTTACTGCTTCAGCATCACGCGGCATTGGCTCAGGTGGCAAGGAGGGCGAGGAAAAAGGCGGCGGCAAGGGGAGCGCGACAGGCTCTCTGACTGGCAAGTTGAGTGCCGACATCTCGGATCGAGGAATGGCGGCCGTCTCTGCACGCTCTTCGATAGACATTGTGAACTATGATGTCCGGGAGGCAATCGCGTCGGCAGAAAGAGTGGCTGCGCGTTCTGGTCGTCCGGAAGAGGCGTTTTCTCGTGAATTGGGCGATCGCGTACTTGGCAATGATGGCCTGCGCAACAGGTACTTGAGGCAAGCGGACGCGGGTCGTGGGACAGTCGATGTAACCGGCCCTATTGCATCAATGGAACAGTCGTCGATCCTCAGTTCTGGAAGATTACTGCTCGATCGCGACAATGGTATGGCGGATGGTGATCCAAGCTTTAAAGAGCGGCGGGATCCATGACGTCAGTCCTGGATCACACCGATGTGTCGAAGATGCATATCCCCCGATCGCGGGTCGAACGGATCGGTATAGGGATCAAGGATTGGCCTTTGCGAAGGCGGTCCCGCCGTTATTACCCATTCGCCGCATGCGACCTTGGCTTTGAGGAAGCCATATCCCAACACCGCTACGACCGTGATCGGATTGAAGACGAAGATCAGCAGTACCATGGTGTTGACCAGGTAGATGTTGAGCTGGTCGTATGGAAGGGTGATCATCAGCTCGAGACCGACCCAGTAAAGCAGGGTCAGGGCCCAGGTCAGTTTTGCATACCGTGGGTGCCAGAACCAGTCGGCAGCGCGCGGCGACGGCGCTGGCGCGGGAGTCTCTTCTGGTGTCGGGTCGAGTTGATCAACATCCTGCATCTGCAGAGCCTTTCCAAAGCGGAGAATAGCACAGCTTCATTGGACGGGGAACCTGCTGACCATCGTAACAATGCCCCGATTGCGGTTGGGAAGCCCCTTCCAATCCTCCCCCCTTCGCCCTTTCCTTCCTCGCTCCGCCTGGATCTGCGCTCCGGGTCTGAAAGGTGGGCAAATTCAGGTTCGGGACGAAAGCCGCGGTGAAAAGGAAGCGGCGCGCTCCCGCTATGGGCCCTAATATCTCGCCTGGTGCGGAGGCTGCGATCCTGCGTCTTGCCAGGCTCCTGGGACGTCAGATTGCACGTGAACTTTACGAGGAACAGAAGGAACACGAAAAGCGCGCTCGGACGCCATCGGAATTGCCAGACTGATATGATGGAGTCAGTAGCCTGAGCGCTGGCGATTCTTCTCAATACGATCGAAGACGCCACGGTCATCAGCGAATGACACTATCGCGAGCGGCGGAAGCCGTATTTCGCGCTCAACATACCCCGTGGAATGCTCGGCATGTCCGATTTTTGGTCGAGGTCATGGGAGAGATGAAGACAGGCGCTGTGTCTGGCGCTACCGGCGCCTCCGCGTTCGATGCCGGTGTGAGTATCGTCCACTCCCGGCGGTGTTGCGCCCCCCATTTTTCAATGCCGCCGGGAGACCAGCGTGCCCGGCGCTCTGGCACAGGTCGCTAAATCTGTTACTGTCCGCCATGACTTTGCGAAACCAGCGCGGTATGGCTTGTGCGGCGTCTACAGAAACTTGAATGCGAAAGCGGTGCACGACAACGTTGACGCGTCTTCCATCCCTGGATCGGACTGTGGAAGTTCAACGAGGAACCGCACCGAGATCATCGCTCTCAATGATCGCATCTCGTTCTGGCGCCGCGCCCCTATCGCCTCGCTGCCCTCGCCACATGGCGCCTGGACCAGCATCACCGTCATTGGCGCAAGTCTGGCAAGACCGATTCTGTTCTCCAGTTCATGTGGCTTACCAGTACTGCGGGGGACGCTCATGACTGATGCCTCACGCCCTGCCTGGCAAAGCCTGATGGGGGGCCCGGGCATTGATCGCATCATACCCGATATTCAGGAAAAGCTCGCGTCCTTACTGGACCTGCTCCCTGCCACCGCGACGATCAACATCCAGACCGATGCTGGCTATGTCACCGTCTCGCCTGACTGGCCGCGCCGCAGCATGGATATGGTCGATAGCCTCGTAGAGGCTATCGCATCTGTGCGGGGCATCACTCATATTTCCCTGCAGGAGTACCGCTGATTTCATGCCGAGCGATCTGACCAGCTTCCATGTCATCACCGGCGGTCCAGGATCAGGTAAAAGCACGCTGATCGAGGCGCTGGCGGCGCGAGGTTTTCACCATATGCCTGAAGCTGGCCGTGCCATCATCCGCGACCAGGTCATGATCGGCGGCAGTGCATTACCCTGGGACGATCGCACCGCTTTCGCGGAACTGATGCTGGGTTGGGAACTGCGTTCCTGGCACGAGGCCCGGTATCTGACTGGCCCAGTGTTCTTCGATCGTGGCATTCCCGGTGTCCTTGGGTATCTACGCCTGTGCAATCTTCCCGTCCCGGCCCATGTCGACGAGGCGGCAAAACAATTTCGCTATCATCCTCGCGTTTTCATTGCTCCGCCCTGGCAAGCAATATTCACCTGCGATGCCGAAAGAAAACAGGATTTCGCGGAAGCAGAGGCGACCTACGAGGCGATGGTCGCGACCTATGCTGACCTGGACTACGAGCTGGTCACCCTCCCTCTTGCCACCGTAGGCGAACGGGTGCGCTTCGTGAGCGAATTGATATAAAGGCATGATGGCTGATCGCATTCCTCACTCGTGGCAACTCCTCATGGTCGGGCCGGGTGTCCACCGGCTGACACCCGAGCTTTGTGATCAGCTTGTCCATTTATTCGATTTGTCGCCGCAAACCCGGCTTATCGATATCGAAACCGATCAAGGGGGCGTCAGCGTTTCGCGGGACTGGCCCAACGATCGTATCGAGCGGGTGGCGGCGATCGAAGCGGAGATAGAGGCTTCCCCCGGTATCATCCGCATGACCATGTTTCAGGTGACCTGAAGATGATATCATCAGGCACCAAGGCTTGTCCGCATGTTTGATGATCTGCCCGTGCGACCGAACCGGCGCCAAATCACGAAAGTGATGTACGACGCAAAAATCGACGCGCTGGCAAATCATACCGTCCGATCTCGAAGCGATGAAATGGTAAGCCTTGCTTTCCCAGAAGGGCGCTAATTTGAGCATGTCCGGTACATTCCAAATATATGCACAATATGATTTGGCTATAGACTGGGGGGCGAAGTACTCTGCTGATGGTCGCAGGGGCTGTGGAACGCCCTATGCAGCGTAGCGCGACCCAAGCCCCGTCGTGCCTTGGAACCGCGGCGGGGCTTGTCGCATGATGGGGGCCAAATGAACCGGAGACTGCTGGGACTTACTTCCATCTTCGGCTGTGCCGTAATCGCATTTGGGCAAGCGCAGGCCGCATCCAACCCAGATGGTCCCGCCGGACCTTGGGTACCGGCCTGGGCAACGCTGACGATCAAGCCGTCGTCGCGCGACGAAACGCGGATCGAGTTCGGTACGATCCGGCTCAATCCCGATACCCGCCAACTCGATTACTGGATGCGGCGCACGCAAAGACATACTGTACAAAAGGCCGACAGCATGACTTGTCCAGCCATGCGTGCCGTAATCGGCGAGATGAAGCGGATCGAACCGCTCCAACCCGATCCACCAGGATTTTCCGACAAGGATATTCTCATAACGATGGATGGCACGCTCTACAGGTTGGAAGGCCCCGGCAATTTCAGCGACAGTCATTCCGGCAGCTTCATGATGGAAGCCAATGTCGGCACGCCCCTCGCGCAGTGGGCGCGGCGTGTCGAAAAGGCCTTGGCTTTATGCTGGAAATGATGGCTCGGCGGACGGAGAGATGACGGTCGCCTTTCGGCATGGCTGGGGATGGCTGGTCCTGGCGGCGCTGACGGTTTCAACCATCGGCGATGAAATCACGCTGTTGACGATGATGTTCCGCACCGCCGACAATATGCCGCCCTATGGCGTGCCGGCGCTGCTAATCGCGGAACTGCTTCCAGGCCTCGTCGCCGCGCCCTGGGCGGGCCGGCTGATCGACCGCAGCGACTCGGCTCATGTGCTGATCTTGGTTTCTGCGCTGCAAGCAGCCACGATAGCGCTCATTGCCTTTATCCCCATGCTTACGCTCGCCGGCGCCGTCGCCCTGAGCGTGCTGTTCACAATCAGCAGTGCTGCGACCTTCGCGCTGATTCCTGTTCTGGCGGGCGCGCTTGGGATGACGCTCGTGCGCGCCAACGGTTTCCTCGAGATGGTCCGCAGCCTCGGCATGCTCGCCGGCCCAGTCGCCGGCGGCGTTCTGGTGGGTAGGATGGGATCGACAAATGCGCTCCTGATCGATGCCGCTAGCTTTGCCCTGCTACTTCTCGTTGTCGCGCTGAGCGGACTGCATCGCAAGCCGCAGCAGCACGCGGAGGAAGAGCCAGCCCTACTCGCTGCCTATCGGCCGCTACTGACCAATCGGCGCGTCATGGCACTGACGGGTGCGCTCAGCATCGAAGTCTTCGCCACTGCAATTGCCGATGTGGCCTTTGTGTTCCTGGTCATAGTGACCCTTGCAAGGGGTCCTCTCGCGTTCGGGGTTCTTACGGCGCTCTGGGCTGGCGGGATGCTGATAGGCGCGGCGCTGGCCGAAAGAATCATCGGGCACCGCGTCGGCAGGGCGGCATTCGCCACGGCTGCGATCATGGGCGCGACCATGCTGCTCATCGGCCTCACGCCCATCGGCCTTGCAATTGTCGCTGTGGCCTTCATTGCCGGTGGCGGAGCGAACAGCGTTCATAATGTCGCGGTGAGAACCCTGTTGCAATCGCAAGTCCCGGCCGCCGATCATGCTAAGGTCGCGGCGATCTACGGCGCGGCGACACGCACGGCTGCGATATGCGGCTACGTTGCAGGCGGTTTCTTCGTGCCGGATGATGCGCCAACGGCTTATCTCGTGGGTGGTCTGCTCGGCGTTTGCGCCAGCATCGTCGGGTGGCGAATATTCAACGGGCGATGGTCGGAAGGGACACCAAGGCCATGAGATATCTGGCTCAATCAAGTGGCGCGGTTCCCAAGATCAGCATATTTGCAACCATTGCCTTTGGCGCCTGCCGACCAATTAGTCTCCAGCGAGCATGGTGCCGCCGACGACATGGAAGGAAAAAATTATCCGGACATGCCGGTCCTTCAAGCCTGCGATCTGGGTGAAGCATCGGCATTCAACAAATTGGTGGATGTTCCAAAGCCGGTTTCCGCGGAAATCGCCCGCTTTTTCGGCGCTAGCGGAATCTCGGAGGTTGACAGGCGTTTCGACAGCATCGACGTTGTCGGTGGTCCGGCGCCACAGCGGCGCTTCCTTTGCGCCTACCAATCCGGAAATTACTGGATCATATGGTTTGAGGTCGGAGGGATCGCAGGTGGTCCGCGAACGATCGCATTATTTCGCGATGCCGATTCTCAAGCTTCCGGCACTACATTTAAGGAGTGGCCGGGGACCATATTTGGCGGCGACTTGTGTGCGGCGTCCAAGGCCAGATAATGCGCGGTCAGTCCTCGCTTGGCAACGTTCACCTGCGCAGCACGACTTGGCCCCGCTGCGTTAGCAGCTGATGAGCGACAGTCTGGAAGCGATTTCGCTCCGGTTCGGTCATGACCATGTCTTTGCCCGCTTATCGGCTTCATTGATCGCCGCGCGGCGTTGTGTCTCTTGGGCGGACTGAGCCATTTGTTCCCAGCGCTCGGCGGCACGCTCATGCTGCATGCGGCGCTGCGGCAAAATTTCTTCTTCCGCCGCGATGCGTTCAGCGGCCGCGCGCTCATTGTAAAAGTTGGCTGCGCTCAAGTCACATTCTCGCAATCCGCAAGGCGTCTGCCGCCCCTGACTATATCGCCTAGCCGTGACGACATGGCAAGGATTGCGCCGCTTTGCCTGCCCTGTCCGGGTATCGTCAATCACCGTTGCTTTTGCAGACGCAGCGTCTCGCCGGGATGATGCAGAACTGATATTATCGCAGGCGAAATGAAATTTTGGAGATGGTTGTCCAAGATGTTTCAGGTAAAATCGAGATTGATGGAGCCAACTCAAGATGCCTCCATTCTCGCGCTGGAAGCTTGGCACATCATTTCCTCCCGCACACGCAACTGCCTGGGCCAGTTGGACAGGCCAACCGACCCCACATCGACCATGGCAGGGGTTCCGATCGAAACGATGCAGCTCAGCGATTTGTCCCGTTGCGAGCAGCGGGCTCTGTTTCGCCTGCCTAACCTGGGCTTTGCCTGTTACTGCGAGGTCGCGGCCGTGATGGATCGTTATGGCTGGCGGTTCCACGATCGGTGGACAGGCAAACCGGAGCCGCCGGCACTCGATCTTTTGGGGTCTTTGCTCCCCCGTTATCTGGAGAAAATCAATCAGGCTGCTGCGAAGCGTTCGGAGAGATTTGCAATCGGCGAGACGATGCTGCGGCTTAACGATGAGGAAGGCCTGAGCGGAGCGGAAATCGGCAAGCGTTTTGGAGTCACAGGCGCAGCCGTCCATGCGACCATCCAGAAAACCCGGCGCATCCTGGATTTGCGTGCGCGCCTACCGCTGCCGCCAAATCCCGTCGCGTCGTGAGACATGGCACAAAGGCAACTCGAGGATCGCGTCACCTCAACGCGCAGCCACCAGGCATCAATCTGCTATGTCACGGGATTCGACGTTCCTTCCAGCCCGTCGCGTGGTCTTCGATGTGCGCATCAATATTGTCGCGCTTCAGCCGGCCTTGGCAGCTTCGACATAGCGAATGGCATCCTGCACCGTGCCGATCTTATCGACGTCCGCGTCCGGTATGGTGATGCCGAACTCATCTTCGAGCGCCATCACCAGTTCCACGACATCAAGGCTGTCGCCTCCGAGGTCATCTAGAAAATTGGCCTCGGGCGTCACCTTGTCGGGATAGACCCCCATATGCTCGATCACGATTTTGATAACACGTTCGGCGATGTCGTTCATATGGCCTCCTGAGTATGATGCCCGATGTCGGCGGGCCATTTTATGGCTGGCCACGCGGCGTGTAGCCAATGTCTCAGGGTCAGCGCTTGCGCACAAATTCAGCGCGCAGCACCAGACCCTTGATGCCGTCATATCGACAATCAATCTCCTGCGCGTCGCCGGTCAGGCGGATCGATTTGATGACCGTACCGCGTTTCAACGTCTGATTAGCCCCTTTCACGGTCAAATCCTTGATGAGCGTAACGCTGTCTCCATCCGCCAGCAAATTGCCGACGGCGTCGCGCACCTCAACCTCACCGACTTGCGCGTTCCGGTGCGCCAGGTCGGCGGCGCTCATCCATTCGCCGCTAGCCTCGTCATAGATATAATCGTCACTGTCTTGCATCATTCGCTGTCATCCATTTCTATGGTGGTGGCGGAGGAGGCGACTTGCTTCAGGCGCACACCGCGCCCCCTACCCTGACTGGGCGCATCGTCGCCGATCAGTTCGACGCCCCCCTGCTCCAAAGCTGAAATCACTCTGACGAGAGTATCTACGACACAGCGTACCTGTCCGTCTGAGGCTTCCATGCGCTGGATCGTGGGCACGGAAACACCTGCCAGCGCAGCCAATTCCTTCTGGTCGATCCCGAGCAGGGCGCGCGCCGCCCGCATCTGCTGTGACGTAATCATGCACCTTTATGATGCGTGAGATATCAGAGTTCAACCTTATGATTTGATCATATATATGCTACGGGTGCTTTTCGGTTCAGAGGTAGCGTTGAACATAAGATGCGATTCAAATGGGTACGCCGGTGCAAAGGCTTCTGGCAGCAACACGGCGATAGGCAGGGCGGCCTTCCGCTGGCTTCCCAAGCGTTTGCCGCAATGGCCGCGCTCCGATCTCGCCGCCGCCGATCCATTGCAATGCGAGTGGGCTGAAGATGCGGCGTTGGCGATGATAAGGGCGTGCCTCGACGCCCTGGAACGGCCCTATGTCCAGGTGACATCATGAAACTGGGACAGCGTGTGAGGGAATTTCTCCTGCTTCAGAATATGATGCTGAAAGATTTCATTCGGCAGGGCCTAGCCAACCGGTCGCTCGCCACAGAGGACGCAGCGCGATTGAGCCGGGCAGAAGCCCTGAACATTCAGGAAATGGCCCGGTGGGACAGGGATCTGTCCGCTGCGCGCAATGGCGCGACGCCCCCGCAAGAGAGCAATGGATGAACCGATACGATCGTAAGATTTGGGGATTGGCGGCGTGCTTCGCCGCGCTTGCAGGATATGTCGATGCGTTGGGTTTTCTCTATCTCGGTGGCTTCTTCGTATCCTTCATGAGCGGTAATTCCACGCGCCTTGCCGTCGGCTTGAGCACGCATTTTTCGGATGCGGCGACCGCAGCCGGATTGATCGCATCGTTCGTGATCGGGGTCATGCTCGGTTCGCTCTGTGGTCGGGTTATCCAGCATTCCAGGCACAGCGCGCTCATGTATCTGATCGCAGCCCTGCTCACGATCTCGGCGCTCCTCGCTATCATCGATGCCAACTGGGCAGCAGCAGCCGCCCTGGCCATGGCGATGGGAGCGGAAAATGCACTATTCGAGCGCGATGGCGAGGTGCAGATCGGTCTTACCTATATGACCGGGACGCTGGTCAAATTCGGGCAGCGCTTGCTCTCCGCGCTTATGGGCGGTGACCGCTTCGGATGGCTGCCCTATCTGTTGCTCTGGCTTGGCCTGGTGACGGGCGCGGTGCTGGGTGCCGTGAGCTATCGCCTGGTTGGAAATTCGGCGATCTGGGCCGCTGCTGGCGCGGCATTCCTGCTGGGCTCCTGGCTTCATCATCGCCGCGTCCCGCTTGCGGCTTCGATTGCTCGGCGCGGCAACTGACCGGAGGCCATCCCGCTCGGCAGACTGCTGCGCGACAATCAAAAGGAGCCCTGCCGGACCACCGATCATTAACTCGACAAACAGGGCAATATTTTTCTTTCCAAAGGCGCGCCCGATGGTGGAAGGCTGCTGCAACGGCAATGACCGGCGCATGGTCGAACCCGTCAGACACGCCACGATGGACGAGTACCCCTGAACGTGCCAACTTTACCGAGATTCGTTGTATAGCGGCCTCAGCTTCTGACGAGGTGTCTGAAAAAATGGGCCGCGATCGTGCTCAGGTCGCATGCGCCAGTGTCAGACACGAACTCTCGTACGTTGCCGGAGACGTTCATAGAGCGCCACTTCGGCTTCATGCGAAATCTCGACGGTCACCGCGAAATCCTGCTGACCCTCGTCTCCCGACCATCCACCCGCGCACCGCACCACCAGATAATAAGTGTCGCCGTAAGTGCTGACGTCGCGTGAAAATGTAACGGCCGCGGTCTGCAAGCTCGACCTCTCTCGGAGGGTCGAACTGGGCAAGAGTTTGCAGTTGAAGCGCGGTGCCATGTCGGGAACCGCGCCTTCCGCTACCGTCCGTCGACGGAAATGCTCAAAGATGTCGTCCGGCGCGCAACCGCGAATGAGGCGAAAGTTCATCGAGACGCCATTATAATCCAGTCGGCTATGCCGGACTGGCGGATCGTAAGCGAGGCTGATCCGGATCGTGCGTCGCCCCCGTTCGGTCTGAAATGGTTCGGGAATCGGAATCTGGTAGACCGCGAAGTGGTCGATCGACAGGCTATCTTCGGCGTACAAGACGACGCGCGCATCGTCGGAGAAAACCGCCCGCTCACTGTCCACTCGACCGTAGCCGCACATAGCCCGCTCCGCCGCATCGCCCAGACCCGCGAGGCGGCGGGTGGTCTCGGCGGGGATGGACGCACTGCCGGCCAAGAGTGCGCGTATGAGATTTGCGGAAGCATCGGGGAAGCGCCCCAGAATCTGGCTGGCCTTGAAGGCCACCAGCGGCGCGGCGTGCGACGTGCCCGAGCGTGCAGCGAACAATCGATCGACCGGCCGGTAATGGAGCGACATCACACCCGCCTCGGGCCGGACTTCGCCACCCTGCAAAGCAGCGGTCGGCCCGTCGTAGATCAGGGTACCGCCGACATCAGTGAAATCGGGCTTAATCGCACCACGAACCCCCGGCCCTGCGCGGGAGAAAGGCGACGGCTCGAACATATCGGTGATAGGCCGCACGCCGACATTGTCTTGTGCACGTTGGCTAAGCCCATTGCCATGAGCGATCGCGCCAACTGTCACGATGTTCATGCCGCCCGCGGGTTCGCACAATCGGTTGGCGTCCTCCATGAGATAGGCAGGATAGTGAGTGACGGCCTCCTCGATCCGCATCCCTCGCCGCGGCTGCCGATTTCCGGCGGCGACGACAATAACGACGTCAAGTTCACGAACCAGTTCATCGAGCGTCTGCGCCCACGGACCAACCTTGCCGCCTTCGACCACCTTGGTGCGATCCCCGAGCGCAATGACGAAGATACGGCAACCGAACTCCTCGTTGAGACGGGTTATAGCTTCACGCATGAGGCGCGGGGCCAAGCGGCTGCTTGGGAAATTGCCAGTGTTGTCGATGACCTTGGCGGAACAGAGCCGGGCCTGGCGGACCAAGCTCCCAGTGCCAAGTTGGGTACGCAAATCGCCGAAGGTAGCAATCCCTCCAACGAACGTGCCATGGCCATGATCATCCGCAATCCCCAATGTATCGGGAATGGCGATAGAACCGACGATGATATCCTCGATCAGCGGATGGTCGTTCACCCCGCTGTCGATTATGCCAATAAGCGGCGCGTCATCGTCGAGTGTTTCAGGCTCGGGAAGTTCGGCGAGGGTCAGGTCGATATGCTGCGCGGTGAGGAGATCGGGCTCTGGCGGTAAATCCACTTCCGCGATTTCCTCGATCGTCAGCAGCGTTCGCACGACGCCGCCATCGCAGCGCAGTCGGACCAAAGTCAGGTTGGGACCGATGTGCCGGTCGAGTTCCTCGCTCTCGCGGGCCTCGGCATAGGCGACGATATCCTCGATCTTGCGTTCGCGCAGATCGCGGCGCCCGAGATCCCAGAGTTCGATATCGACGACATAGGATTGGCCAGGTTGGAAATCATCGACATCGACCAGCCCGGCTTCTCTCGCGCGCATACCGATCCGGTCGCGTGGGGCGACTTCGTCGATCGATTCTATATTTGCAATGAACCCGGCGAAAGAGGGATTTTGCTGCCCTGCCGGAGCGCCTCGGCCATAGCTTTCCAGCTTGCGGCGGAAAGCGGTCAGTTCGTCGCTGGTGGAGAAAAGAACCAGCGTACGATCCTCGTCGATCGAAAGGACCGTGAGACCAACCTTGTTCCATTCCTCCTCGAGCAAAGGCCCACTCATCTGGACCCGCAAGATCAACGCGGGATCGACAGCGTCGGCGCGTCGCCGACGTTGCTGAACCGCAACTGCCTGATCGAGTTCCTGCCCTAGACGTTCGCTATGCCCACCAGGATTGCGCATCGGCGGCGGCCCGCCACCGCCAGTCTTTCGACGGGGCATCCGCTCGGGCAAGCGGACGAGCTGCAAATGATCATATTGTGCCACTCGGGGCGAATCAGGCAGCGGTCATGCGTGAAGTCCGGCGCCGGCGACGACGCTCATCGGCAATGGCATCCAGAAAATCCCTCTCCCTGACGATTTTTCTTTTATCGATGATCGACGCCTTGATCGCCTGGAGGCACAGCCGTTCCAGTTCCGCGTAGGAATAGCCCTCAAGCTCGGCGAGATGCGCTTCCGGCTCGAAGCTCACAGCTACATTCTTGAACCGCATCTTGAGGAAGCGTGCTATCATCCTCGTGTCAGGGCGGTCAAACCAGATCACCTCATCGAAGCGACGCCAGATGGCCGGATCGAGCGACTGGTCGAGATTGGTGGCAGCGACCACAAAGCCCTTGGGCTGGATCCGGTCGATGAACATCAGCAGACTATTGACGACACGGCGCAGTTCATTGTGCTCGCCGTCCTCGTCGCGGGCGCGAGCGAGTGCATCAAACTCGTCGAAAAACAGCACAGAAGGCTGTTTGCGGGCGAATTCGAAGATTTTGCGGACGTTGGTTGCCGTCTCTCCCAGATAGGAGGAGATCAGCCGGTCGAGCTTTACGATGTAAAGCGGCAGGCCCAGTTCGCTGGCGAAAATTTCCGCGCACAACGTCTTGCCGCAACCGGGGGGGCCGCAGAAAAGAAGCTTCGATCGCACGGCGAGGCCTCGCCGACGGATCGTATCGGCCGCCCGGGATTCGCGCAGCAGCCCCAGAAAAATGCGGATATTCTCCGGGGAGAGGATAATGTCCTGTTTATTGTGGGTCGGCTCCACCAATTCAACGAAATCGCCAGCGGCTTCCGGGAACGGGATAAGCGGCGCCAGAGCCTTGGGACGTGAAGAGCGCGCAGGTCCAGCGTCGAGCGAACGGCGAAGCGAACGAGCCAGAACGCGGTTGTTCTTCTTCTCCTCCTCACCGATGATCTGCTCAGCAACGGCTCGGAATTCTTCCTCCCGCCCGTAGCTTGCTAGCAGTTTTTTCATTAACTCACCGCGCGCCATCGTGCCTTGCCGTAAAATTGCCTACAGGGAGCATAGCCGGTTTGCCAGATTTCGCCATAGGTTTGCAATCGTGGCTGAGCGAGCCGCTGCCCCGCTGGAAAGCGCGATAGCCGTCTCCCAGAAAGGGATCGAACGGGAAGAGCAAAGAAGTCCAGCGGCAGGTAGCGCTGGACAGAGATCATGTTGCTGGCAGCACTTGGTCCTGCCGATGGGTCCGTCCGGGTTGCGTCGACAGCTTGAGCGGGCGTCAAGCAACTACGCTCTGCCTTACATCGCGCGGCAGCTTGGCCTGCAAAACACACCATGTTACCTTTTCTCCATCCAGGAGGCAGTAATGACCCGTGTTGCCCTATATGCGCGCTATTCCGACGACAAGCAGAGCCCTGCGTCCATCGAAGACCAGTTTTTGATCTGTAGGGAGCAGGCAGGCCGGGAAGGCTGGCGCATCGTGAGCAGCTACAAGGATGCAGCGATCTCTGGCGCGAGCGTCATTCTCCGGCCCGGCATCCAGTCACTTTTGCAGGATGCGCAGATGGGGCGTTTCGACATCCTGCTTGCCGAAGCACTCGACCGTGTATCGCGCGACCAGGCCGATGTCGCCACGCTCTACAAAAACCTCCAGTTTGCCGGTGTCAAAATCGTCACCTTGGCCGAGGGCGAAGTTTCTGAACTGCATGTCGGCCTCAAGGGCACGATGAACGCGCTGTTCCTCAAGGATCTTGCGAAGAAGACCCATCGCGGTCTGCGCGGCCGCGTGGAGAAGGGCAAGTCGGGTGGTGGCCTATGTTATGGCTATGATGTGGTGCGTCGTTTCTCCACCGAAGGTGAGGCAGTTCACGGCGAGCGCACCATCAACGACGCTGAAGCGGAAGTTGTACGTCAGGTTTTCCGGCAGTTTGCCAATGGCCTCAGCCCGCATGCGATTGCCTGCCGCCTCAATGAAGCAGGGATAGCCGCACCGACCGGCAAACTCTGGACATCGACCACGATCCGCGGTCACGCAAAGCGCGGCACAGGTTTGATCAACAATGAGCTCTATATCGGCAAGCTGGTGTGGAACCGCCTTCGCTATCTGAAGAATCCCCAGACGGGCAAGCGTGTCTCTCGCATCAATCCGCAGTCCGAGTGGATCGTTACCGAAGTGCCTCATCTACGGATCCTGGATGACGAACTCTGGCAGGCAGCAAAAGCGCGACAGGAAGATATCGCGATCCAATATGCCGGCGTCATCGAAGCGACGCGCTTGGCCCACAATGCCATGAACCGGACTCATCGCCCGAAGAGCCTCCTGTCCGGCCTTGTCTACTGCGGCTGCTGTGGCGGGTCTTATACCCTTCGCGGGCAGGGGCGGTTTGCCTGTTCGAACCATATCGACACGAGAAGCTGTTCCAATGGGCATAGCATTGCGCGTGAAAAGCTGGAGGCGCGGGTTCTCGACGGTCTACGTGACCGGTTGATGAGTCCAGAAGTAGCGGCCGAAGCCATTCGCACCTGCGTCGAAGAAACCAATCGCCTCAATCGCCAGCGTCGCGCCACAGATAGCGCGGACCGGGCTGAACTCGACAGGGTCCTGAAGGCGATAAAGGGACTCGTAACGCTCGCGACGGAAGGCAAGGGAACGCGCTCGCTCGTCGATCAACTGCTCGAATTGGAGGCGCAGGAAGATGCCATTCGCGCCCGGCTCGCTGCGGCACCCGCCGATGTGCCGGATATCCATCCGAACATCTCGGAGATTTATCGTCGCAAGGTCGAGCGGTTTGCAGAAGCTCTGGCGCATCCACAGGAGCGGCAGGAGGCTGCCGACGCGTTGCGCGCGCTCATTGAGCGCATCGTTCTGACGCCCGGTGCCAAGCGCGGAGAGGTTAATGCGATGCTCCACGGTGAGTTCGGCACAATCCTCGAATGGCTGGAACAGCGGAAATCCGCCCAAAACGACACCACCCCCGGCGCTAATGCGCCAGGGGTGGCCGGTATGTCGGTTTCTNATTTGAACCTACGACCTTCAGGTTATGAGCCTGACGAGCTACCGGGCTGCTCCATCCCGCGACGGTAACGATAAAAGGGCGACCTTTTGGGTCGCCCTTTTATGAACTGTGAATGGGTTTTTGTGTCCGTATATGCGCGTGCTTCAATGCCTGGCGACGCCCTACTCTTCCAGTGCTTGAGCAATAGTACCATCGGCGCAGTCAGGTTTCACGGCCGAGTTCGGGATGGGATCGGGTGGGTCACAGACGCTA
>NZ_QVRA01000002.1 GCF_003591655.1 Sphingobium terrigena | reverse complement strand
ATCGATATCGCCACGATGACCAAGCCGCCAAAGCAGAGGATCGATAGGATGTTCATGACAAGAAAATATGCCGGAAGGAAGAAGAACGGCGTGGCGGCGTTTCGCGTCATTTCTATGGTCGTATATATGCCGACGAGGACCATAGCGCTGGCCCACCCAGCGCCTACCCAGCCGAGTTGGCGGTGAAGGCCGATCGAGCCCCGGGTGACTAGGAGGTTTTGTGAGACGAACAGCACCACCCAACCAAAGAAGATGAAAGCGTGGAGGTGGACAAGTGGCGGCGCGCCAAACGTCGAGCGACCCGTCGCCACTTGAAAGGAAAAACCGGCAACGATAGTCAAAGCCATCGCGATCGCCATCTTCAAAAAGAACCGGTCATCGCGCCCATGTCCAGGTAGCGGTTCAGCCAAAGTCGCCATCTACAACCTCCACGCCATCTAGTGATGAAGCTAACGCAAGGGGAGACGCGGCTCAACCTGTGCAGAAAGCTATTCTAGGCGATCTGTATCACCTGATTTCGGCGAAAGTCCTATTACTGATTAGACCTGCCGATTAACGGTAAGAAATCGTCGGAAGGCAACCAATAACCGACGGTCTGCTGTCGGATAACGAAATTTAATCGCTGATAGGCCAGAAAGGGTCGCTTCCTTCAACTGGCTCCCCCAATCGCCCCCGGCGTCAGGATCAGGGTGAGGAGAATGAGGGCGATGCCGACATATCCCCAGACGCCCATGCCCTGCCAGGCAATCTTCATGCTGCCGGTGTCGGACCGCGACGATCTGGCCAGCCGCATCGCGTAGATCATCGTGCCGGTGACGGCAATCGCCGTCAGTAGCGCCCCGAACAGAAACCAGATGGCTTTGGTCCACAGGCCGCCGAAGGTGCCGAAATGCAGCGGATCGGCCATTTCGGAAATACGCTGATGCGCGCTCAACGCGCGTCCATCCAACTGCGCGACGACACGCGACGTCGCCGGATCGACGACTACTGCATTGGCGCGATCGCGCACCAGCCAGGCGGATGACTGGCCGAGGAAGATGACGCCATTGTCGGGCGTGAAGCGGATTTCGCGAATATCGAGCGCAGGATCGGCGCGGCGCGCGACGGCGACCAGCCGGTCCAGCGCGGCCCCGGTCGGCATCGCACCAGCCGCCACTTCCGGTAATTTGGGCACCTTGGCGTTCCCGCCCAATGTCTCCACCAGATACCACAGGCCTGTCAGCGTGATCAGCGCCACGAACCACAGGCTCCACAAGCCCATCAGGCGATGCAGGTCGCCGGTCATCCGTCGCCCATCGCCGCCCCGCGGCGCTCGGAAGAAGCCGCGCCACCATTTCTTGTAGGTGACGATACCCGACACCAACGATGCTGCCAGCAATAGGGCGAGCGAGCAGACGATCGGTATGCCGATCTTCGTCGGCAGCATCAGGTGGCGATGGGCCTGCCGCAGGAAGCGGTGGACATTGGCCCAGCCATGCCTGCCGGTAACCTCCGCCGTCCATGGATCGACATAGACACGCTCCGGAGCGCCCTTGCCGCGACTGACCCAGGCCTCGACCGTGAACCAGGGGTCGATCGGCGCATAGAGGGTCTGGAGCCGGGCGTCCGGTGCGGCGCGCGCCGCTGCCTGCGCCCACGCCCCCCAGGATGCGACGGGTTCCGACCGGGGCGATACCCGCATGGCGGGCGTCGCCAGCCAGTCGATTTCATGCGCGAACACCGCAAAAGTGCCCGTAGCCAGGATGAAAGTCAGGAAGATCGACAGTTTCAGGCCGATCCAGCTATGCACCACCCACCAGAGCGACCGGCCCTTTTTCACGCGCCNAAGCCATCGCGATCGCCATCTTCAAAAAGAACCGGTCATCGCGCCCATGTCCAGGTAGCGGTTCAGCCAAAGTCGCCATCTACAACCTCCACGCCATCTAGTGATGAAGCTAACGCAAGGGGAGGCGCGGCTCAACCTGTGCAGAAAGCTATTCTAGGCGATCTGTATCACCTGATTTCGGCGAAAGTCCTATTACTGATTAGACCTGCCGATTAACGGTAAGAAATTGTCGGAAGGCAACCAATAACCGACGGTCTGCTGTCGGATAACGAAATTTAATCGCTGATAGGCCAGAAAGGGTCGGTAGCGGTGATCATTTTATGTAAAAAACTGATGCTAGGACTTGGCCGCTGCTTCAACTCAGCGTCGCCAGCTTATGTGCCTGATCTAACGGCGAAATGAGACCGGTTATGAGGCCGTAGAGCTGATTTTGGTGGATTCGGACTCGAACCTGCGCACAAAATTCCCGAATGCGCTGGGGCTCGGGTGGGGGCTCGCAATGAGGGGTATCAATAAAACATAAATAAAACAATGAGATGGAGAGCCTTGTCGAGTCCTGTAAGCGCACCATCGCCTTCATAGGCAACCCTCGGAAAACCTAGCGAAACGCCTTTCAGTGGCCTGCGGTTTCCTCAGGTTCCTAACATCCGGCTTCGGCCGTCGCTCCGAGAGGTACATAGGGCGACGCGAGGTTGAAGCCGAAGGTCGCTCTCCATGCGTGAGGGGGCGATCAGTGAATCAATAGCGATGCTGCCTGCTCAGCCGTCCCGACCGGGCGCGGCTTCATGCCCATACTGTGTCTGGCGTTCCTGACGCCCGGCACCGCACACGCCGACGATATCGGCAGCGTCAGGAAGAAAGTGGCTGAGTTCACGGCATCCACCAAGCAGCGCCCGTACGATCTGGAGCGCTGCATCATCGATACCGACAATATCGGCAAGCCTTGGGTCTACGGGGATCACTCTGTCCCGTAACACTATTGAGTTGGCGCTGGTTCAAGCCATCCGCGATAATGGACCAGTTGCCCAATCAACGGCAGGGCGATCGGCACATCGAAATGGAAGCGTCCGCCTTCTGCCCATTCCCGCGCGTTGGAGCGTGGGGCCAGCCATTTCGGCAAGGGCAATGGTCCAAACCACCACCGCCGCATCACCATGCGCAATCCCTGATCGTCGCTGGGCAGGTCGAAGGCGAAGCGCAGCGGGCCGAACCGTTCGACAAGCCATCCATTGCGCTGGCTGAGTTGGCTTCGGAAGCGCCGTCCGCTGAAATCGCGTGTCCAGGTCTCACGGCCGTCGGCTTCCTGAAAATGGACATGCAGGCGATGATGGCCAGGCTTGGGGAAGCCTGTCATGCGCGCAACACAGGCTGCCACCGGGTTGGCCGCGCCTGCCACCAGCGCTTCGCCCATCGCGCCGCCATCACGCAATATATCGTGGATCGCGCGCACCTCTGGCGGCAGTCGCGCGAAGCGGTCACCCATCACCCGCTCATATAGCGGCCGTGGAGCGGACCGTTCCTCCATGGCATGATGGATGGCCAGCCGTCCGAACGCATCGGCATAATCGCTCAGCGCCAGCGCCTCTCCGGCATCGCGGGCACCGGCGGCTTCCTGTCCCGAAAGGATATGGGTGATGATAGGCTCGACTGACAATGTCGGTATCCCCGGGCCGTCGCCTTGGTCGGCGATCAGCGTCCATCGACGCTCTATCCGCCGGCTGCCGACATCGCCGAACAGGCGCACGATCATGGTGGAGCGATCGCTACCCAGAGAACGGGTCAGGGACTGGAGCGGGCGCAGCAGGCGAGCGAACGGCGCGAGAGAAGCGACGACCCGCGACCGCACCAGCCAGCCTGCGAGCCACAGCATCCGGTTCTGGAACCCGAGTTCGGTGCCCGCGCGGAAACTGACGGCTGGATGTCCGACCAGCCGTTCCGGTAGAAGCTCAAGGTCGGGCACATCGACAAGCGCGACCTGCCGACCCGCAATCGCGATTCCGCCTGCGCATTGGAAATGGGCCAAGTGCCGCTCCTGCCATCCATAGGCGGTCGTCCAGCGCTGGCCGCGCCAGATACGCATGGGCTGGCCGACCTGCCCCAATATGGCGGCGGAGACGGCCGGACCCGCCGTCGCCTGGTTGGACGCACTGATCGCCATTTCGACCGCGCGCACTTTGTCCATGCCGCGCGCCAGATGCCGCACGACCGCGCCCGATAGCGCCGGAACGCTGGAGGCACCGGAAAGCAGGACGACGCCCGCTGCCTTGGCGGCCTCATCCAATGTGCGGATGCCGCAGACGAAATCGCGGCTGTCGGCAATGTCGACATAATGCACCCCGGCGGCGATACATGCTTTCGGGATCGCATGGTCCATTGCCTGAAAAGGCCCGGACGCATCCACGACGATATCTGGTTCATGCTCGTCCAGCGCGGCTGCGATATGGCTGCGATCCAGGGCCAGCGGGGTGAGACCGGGCGTTTCGCCGCAAAAGGCCCTAGCCTTGTCGATGGATCTGCCCGCGACGATCACTCTATGCCCCGCAGCGACCAGATGCCGCGCGATGCGTCCGCCAAAGCCGCCATATCCGCCAAGGAGCAATATACAGATCACAGGATTCGGCGCGCCTGCTGCGCCGTGGGTATCCAGCAGGTGGAGCGCTGGCCGAACAGCCGGTAACGATGGCGGGCGACCCAGCGATAGACGGGATCGCGCAGCCAGCGCGGGACGATCCTGAACAATGCCAGCGCCTTCCACGGGCGATCCAGTCCGGCCCATATGGCCAGCACCGCATCGCTGCCCTGCAAGGCCCGTTCCCCTTCCACCACGATCAGGCTTTCTGGATTTGCGGGATCGATGCCGAACCGCCGGTAAAGCGCAGCGCCGATTTCGCCCTGCATGGACGCCAGCCGGAACCGTCCGGCCCGGTCGTGTCGCAGCACGAAGGCGGCATTGGCGGAGCATAGCACGCACATTGCGTCGAAGACGATGATCGGCCCGTCCTCGCTGGCAGGATTGGCGCTCATGCGGCCACCGATTCTGGCGCGGGCATATGAAGCGGACTTTCCAGCCCCAGCGGCCCCAGCGGATTGGCGACCAGTCCACTCACCATCGCCGCCTGTATGCTGGTGGCGGGCCAAAATTTGGACAGCGGGCCGACCAGACGATCGCGGATCAAGGGCAACACGCGGCTGTCCGATTGATAAACGGGCGTAAACAATGCAGTGAGCCACTGGTAGGTCAGGACATGGCGTCGCCGCAGCTTGATGCCGAGACGAACCCCCTCATCCACCCCGTTCGCGTCCGCCAGACCTTTGGCCAGTGCCCAGGCATCGAGCAGGGCCATGTTGGCGCCCTGGCCCAGTTGGGGACTGGCGGAATGCCAGGCGTCGCCGATATGGACCAATGCCCGTTCCGCCGGTGATCGCAGGGTACGGTGGGCGTAGCGGGCGAAGGTCAACTGGTCGGGATCATCAATCTGGTCGAGCAACGGCGCGCATGCGGGCCAGAGCGCGGTAACGCGTGCCTTCCACGGCCCCAGTCCGGCCTGATGCCAGTCGCCCAGCCGATCCGCGCGCAACGACCAGAAGAAGGCGGCCTTTGGCGTCGCCGCGCCAGGCGGCGTGCCGATCGGCAAGACGCCCGCCATGATGCTGGCGCGGTCATAGCGCTGCGCGAGGGCATGGGGATCGAAGCGCGCATCCTGCGGCAGGTCGAGGCTGGCCCATAGAGCGCCATAGGCCAGTTCCCGGCCGGTCGGCGGTGCCAGCGGCGTGCGCGTACCCAGCGCATCGACCACGAGATCATAGGGGATGCTGGTTTCGCCATCGGCAAAGCGCAACGCGCGTTGCGCACCGACCGGTTCGCTGTCCACGAGCGTGCGCCCGGTATGGACGGTGATCCCTGCTCGCAACGCTGCCTCATGCAATATCGCAAACAGGCTGGCGCGATGGATGCCGATGCCAAACATATCGCTGTGGCGCAGCGCGGCATAATGGACGTCAAGGACGACCCGTTCCCCCGCCTTGCCGAACAGCCGGTCGATGCGCGATCCGCGCCGCAACACGTCGTCCAGCAACCCCAACTGGCCAAGAACCGCCATGCCTGTGGGCTGGATCATCAGGCCCGACCCGATGGGACGGGGCGTGTCGAAACGCTCGAAAAGGGTGACCTGATGGCCCGTCCGATGCAGCAGCAGCGCCGCCGCCAGTCCGCACGGCCCGCAGCCTGCGATCGCGATGTTCAGACCCCGCATGACCGCCGTCTAGACGAGCAGGCAGGCCGTTCCAAGAGGTTGGACCGGAATTGCCGATATTGGGGAGCGAGGAAGCGCGCCCGGAATATTCGGCAAAACCGAACCGGCATGAAGTGATACATGCCGAATTTCACCACCTGCCAGCGAGCAAGATGACGAGAGTCATGCGGCTGCCAATGCCCCCATCGTCACATAATCCAGCTTGCCAGTACCGAGCACCGGGAGCGCATCGACTTCGCGAATGTCACGGGGGATGGCCAGTTCGGTGATGCCATTTGAGCGCCCCCAAGCCTGAAGATCGCTTGCCTTCGCGCCCTTGCGCGTCGTGAACAACACCAGCTGTTCGCCTTTGCGTGCGTCGGGACGCGTGACAACAGCATGTTCGGCATCAGGCCAGAGCGCGGACGCATAGCCTTCGACGGCAGGGAGAGAGATCATCTCGCCGCCAATCTTGGCGAAGCGCTTGGCGCGACCGCGAATGGTGACGAAGCCTTCGGCATCGATCGTCACAATGTCGCCCGTATCGTGCCAGCCTTCTTCGGGTGGCTGCAACACGCCCGGCGCGTCGGCCTTCATATAACCGGCCATGATGTTGGGACCGCGGATCGACAGGCGTCCGCCTTCGGCAATGCCGGGGACGTCGTCCAGCTTCGGGTCAATGCCCGGCAGCAGGCGACCCACGGTGCCCGCCCGGAAATGCATTGGCGTATTGACCGCAATCACCGGGCCAGCCTCGGTCGCGCCATAGCCTTCCAATATGCGCAGGCCAAACTTCTCCGCATAGGCTTTGCGGGTTTCGTCGCGCACCCGCTCTGCGCCCGCAAAAATGTAGCGCAGCGAATAAAAGTCATAATTATGCGCCATCCGCGCATAGCCCGACAGGAAAGTATCAGTGCCGAACAGGATCGTCGCATTGCTGTCATAGGCGAGTGCGGGAACGATCCGGTAGTGGAGGGGGCTGGGATAGAGCAGCGTTTTCACGCCATGCAGGATCGGCAGCAAGGTGCCGCCGGTAAGGCCGAAGCTATGGAACACCGGAAGCGCGTTCAGCACCGTGTCCGCCGTGTTGAAATCGATCCGCGCGGCCAGCTGGCGGCAATTGGACAGCAGGTTGCGGTGGGTCAGCACCACGCCCTTGGGCAGGCCTTCCGATCCGCTGGTAAAGAGGATGACGGCAGGCGCATCGGGCGCGATGTGCAACCGTTTGTGGCTACGTCCCGCAAAGCGGCTGGCGATGAGGGCGCGCAACTTCGCGCCCGTGCCGATGGCCGCACCAATATCTTCCAGCCAGAGGATCGTAATGCCTTCTTCCGCCAGCGCCGCGACGATATCGCCGAGCTTGGCCTGCGTCACAAAGGCGCGGGCGGTTACGATGGTGCGGACCTGCGCAGCGGTGCAGGCGGCCTTCAGGTTGGTGAGGCCAGCGGTGTAGTTGAGCATCGCAGGCACGCGGCCATGAGCCTGGAGGGCAAAGAAGGTCGCAACCACGGCCGAAACATTGGGCAGCAGCACGCCGACTGCTTCGCCCTGTCGGGTCACAGCGGCCAGCGGCTTGCCCAGCGCCAGACTGCCGACAACCAGCCGGTCGTAGGACATCGGCTCGCGCTTTACATCCTCGACCACCGCAGCCTTCCCACCGTGAATGTGCCGGGCTTCCAGCAGCGCCTGAAACAGCGTTTCATCCCTGTTCGACGTCGCGAAGATCATCGCGCTCATCTCGTCATACAGGCGACGCCCGGCGATGGCGCGGCGGGCGCGGGCGGTCATCTCGCCCTCGATCGCAAAGCGGCGTGGCGGCAGCACGGTCAGGCGGATCTTGGGAAAGCTGCGCAGCCGCACCTTGCCGCGCAGGCGAGAAAAGGGCGTATATTGGGCACCGTCGATACGGACCGGAATGATCGGCGCGTCGGCCTTGTCCGCGACCATGCCGGGGCCGTCAAACACCTTCATCAGCGCGCCGGTAACGGTGATGCGACCTTCGGGGAAGATGACGAGGGTTCGGCCTTCGCGCACCGCTTTCACCATCGCCTTGGCCGCCATGGGGTTGGTCGGGTCGACGGGAAAGGCATCGAACAGCGGCAGGAAGGGTTTGATCCACCAGGCCTTGGCGATGCGGGTATGCACGGCAAAAGTCGGCTTGCCGGGCAGGAAGGCGGCCAGCAGCAGCCCGTCGAGGAAGGAGACATGGTTGACGACCACGACAGCAGGCGAACCGGCAGCAGGCATATTCTCCGCCCCCGTCACCTCGACCCGGTAGATCAGCCGCAAAGCCCCCCGGAAGATCGCCTTGATGATGGTTTCGGGCAGCAACCAGCAGGATATGAGCGCGATCGTCAGGGTGGCGAAGCCCATCGCACCGATCACGCCGGGGACATCGACGCCGCGCGCCAGCATCAGCGTGACGACCGCCACCACCGCTACGCTGACGGCGGCATTGACGATATTGTTGGCGGCAATCGTGCGCGACCGCTCCTCACGCGGGGCGTGGGTCTGCAGTATCGCATAGAGCGGGACGATGAACATGCCGCCTGCAAAGGCGATACCGAACAGGTCCATGAGGATGCGCCAGCTTCCCGCCGAGGCGACGAAGGTCGTGATGCTGGCATTGGCGGTCACAGGCACATAGCTACTGGTCGACAGCCACAGATCGATCATGAAGCCCGCCAGCGCGAGCGCCGATATGGGAACGAAGCGCGCCGATACTTCGCCAGCGAGCAGCCGGTTGACCAGCAGCGATCCTGCGGCGACGCTCAGCGAGAATATCAGCAGGAACAGGGTGGCGACTTCCTGTCTGGCGTGCAGCACCCCGCTGACGAGGGGCGCGAACTCCGACAGCAAAACCGCGCCGACCGCGAAGAACCAGCTGATCCCCAATATGGAGAGCCATACGCCCCGGCCGTGCCGCGCAGCTTTCAATATCTGCCAGGTGCTGCGGAAAATGTTGCGATCCACCTTCAGCCCAAGCGCCACCGGCGGCGCGGGAGGCACGGCCAGGCTGGTGAGGAAGCCGAGCAGGGCGATGCCGATGGCGGCGATGCCAGCGGTCTGGGCCGGGATGACGCCGGCCAGCAACTGGCCGCCCAGGATGGCGAGGAAGGTGCCCGCCTCAATCAGGCCGGTGCCACCCATCAGTTCGTGCGGCCCCAGATGCTGGGGCAGGATCGAGAATTTGACCGGGCCGAAGATAGTCGAATGCAGCCCCATCAGGAACAGGCAGCCAAGCAGCAGGGGCACCGATTGCAGGGTGAAGCCGACCAGTGCCACGGCCATGATGACGATTTCCGCCGCCTTGACCGCGCGCACCAGCTTCGCCTTGTCCCAGGCGTCGGCAATCTGACCAGCGATCGCAGAAAAGAGGAAATAGGGCAGGATGAACAGGCCCGTCGCAACCGTCGCCAGCAGCCCGGCCTTTTCCGGTTCTGCCCTGAACAGTATGAAATTGGCCAGGAAGAGCAGTGCGAACTTCAGGAGGTTGTCGTTGAACGCTCCCAGGAACTGGACGACGAACAAAGGCGCGAAACGGCGCTTTCCCAACAGCGACAGATCAGGTGCAGACATGATTTGGAACCCCTATGGGCCAGAGCAATATGGGTGAAGTATAGACGGAACGTTAATCCGCATCGCTTTTCAGCTGGCGGTTGTAGAGCCAGCCGATGCCGATCAGGCTGAAGCCGAGCGCCAGGAAGGATGCGATGCGGAGCAGGCCTGTCAGGCCCGATGCGTCGAGCAGAAAAACCTTGGCGACCGCGCCCAGCATCAGCAGCAGGGATGCGATACGCCAATCCCGCTTGCCGGTGCGGATGCCCCAAAGCAGGAAGCCGATGGCCAGGCCGATGGCCAGCACGGACCGGCCGATATCCTCACCCACCGCCAGATTGGGGCCTTTGAGGAGCGACCCTTCGAACAGCTGGCGCAAAGCGGCAAAGGCGAACATTAAAGTCATCAGCATCCGCATAGCGTCGATCGTCCGGGCAAAGCGGAGCGCGAGGTCCGGCGCGATCCGGCCTGCCAGCGTCAATCCAAAGAAGGGCAGCGCAAAGGCAGGGATGAGGAGCGTCAGCAGCGGCAGGCTGCCGACCGCTTGCGTGGCCCAGAGCGGGTTGTGGAGCAGCATGGTGTAGAGCAGGCTGTGCGCAAGCGCCGCAGCGATCAATGAAAGCGCGGCGACGCGATAGTGCGCGATCCGCCACAAGACGTAGCCCGCACCCAGCATCAGCGCTTCCCAGAGCGTCCGTTCGGCCAGGCCCGCATGGATGAAGTCAAAGCCGGAGCCGATGTCGAACAGCTGCTTGTACAGGATATGCACAGCAACCGCGCCCATGATCGACGCTGCCGCACCCCCGGTCCAGCGCTCGATCGTGGCGAATCGCCCGCGCCACAGCGTTAGCCCGATCAGCGCGGCAGGCAGGGCGAGGCGGCGGAGCATGTCCGACAGATCGGGCAGGCCACTCGCCAGCATCGGCTGGCCCAGCAGGGAAAGCAGGCCATGTCCGCTCCAGTCGATCAAAGGCCAGGCAGCCCATAGCAGCACGATGATCAGCATGGATGCCAGTGCGGGCAACAGCCGCTGTGGCGACAGTCGATGGCTCGAAAAGGCGAGCATCGGAATGGAAAAGGCGGCGATCGGCGCGAGCCAGGATGTCGGCACAGCCTGCGCCACCGCGCCATAGGCGACGATCGCGGCGGCGGCCTGGGCGACGACGCGTCCTTCGGCAAAGCGCGCACGCCAGGCGTAGACAGCAGCAACGGCGGCAACCATGCCCCAGCGCAGTAATGCAGACAATGGCGTGACCGGGGAGACATCGCCGATCAGGCGACCTGCCTCCGCCACGCCACGGTCGCCCACGACCAGCGCGGTGAGCGCGACGAAGGTGAAGGCCCAGCCGCCATATTCGACCCGCCGATCCTTCGCCTTGTCAGACAGGATCAGCAGCGCCGCGCTGACCAGCGCTACGGTGACAGGCATCATCCAGCCGGGCAGGCCGAAGCCGTCTGCTATGACCAGCAGAATAGCGGCACTAACTGCCTGCACGACGAAGCGGGAATCGTCTCGACGGTCGGGATTGTTCCAGCCCAGCGCCATGGCCAGCATCGGCAGCGTCGCAGCGACAAGCGCGATCAGGGCGAAACGGACATCGTCGACGGGCGAGGCGCGGTAAAAATGGAGCGCGGTGACGGCCAGCCCGCCCAGCGCGATCGCCGCGACCTGTCCGGCTTCGATCAGGCTGCCGCCAGGCCGCCACAGGCGCCAAAGTGCAGCGCTGCCGTAGAGGGCGATGATCCCTGCCATGACAAAGGTAAAGACCAGCACCGGCGGCGAGGGCCAACCGCCTGCGAGTAGTAGAGCGACAGCCAAGCCGACCGGCACCAGGCGGCGGAGCGATGCTTCGCGACCGCTCAGCCAGAGAAAGGCGATCGACAGAAGGCCGAACAAGGCCCAGTGGAGCGGCGCGAACCCGCCGGTGGCGACCAGCGCGGCCATCTGGGCCGAGGCGACGACAGCTGATGCTGCCCGCAACAAAATGGCCTTGCTGCCGGAAAAGGCCAGCAGCGGGAAACCCACGCCTATCGCCAGGATCAGCAGGCCGACCGAGAGAGACGCGGTAAGGTCGAGCGCGCCGTTCAGGATCAGCAGGCTGCCCCAGCCTGCGCCGCCGATCAGTGCGCCGATGCCCAGCCACAGCCAGCGCTGGGTGCGAGACAGGGCGCACAGCCCGCCAATGGTGAGCGCGAGATAGCAGGACAGGAGCGGGACATTAGGCTCGTTCGATCCTGCCAATGCGGGCGCAGCCAAGCCGCCGACCAGACCCAGCAGAGCACTCGGTGCGCCAAAGCGCAGCGACAGCCCCATGGCGATCGCCGTCACAGCGGCCAGGCCGACAAAGGCGGTCGCGGGTCCGATCAGATGATAGAGATTGGCGGCGGTCAGGATAACGGCGTACAGCGTCGCGATGCCCGCCCCGGCCAGCGCCTGACGCACGCGGGGATCGCGTAGCCGGTCCTCCTGCCGCAGCGCGCCTTCCGCAGCGACGATCAGTCCGCCACCGAAGAGCAGGCCCAGCATGAGCCTGATGACCGGCGACAGCAGCCCTGTGTCGATCGAATATTTGACCAGCAACACGCCCGCCACCGCTAGCGTGATACCGCCCGCCCATATCGGCAGACGACGGCCGAACAAATCCTCGAACGCAAAGCCGGGGCGGGCAGGGGAGGCAGCCTGAGTCTCGGGGGATAGTATCGGGTCCGGGGCGGCGACGGGAGCGGAATCGCGCACAGCCGCAGGGGATGGCACGACAGGCTCGGGCTGTTCAAACGGTCTCGGCTCGACTGCCGGTATAGGCAGGATGGGCGCTTCTGGCTCTTCGGGCGTCCTTCGCACTACGGCAGCCGCGACCGGTCGCAGCGCTGCGGTTCTGGATGGCCATATGGCGGCGGATGGCGCGGGCCGCGCATCCGTCTCGATCAGGGCGAGGCGAGATTCCAGCGCCTTCATCCGGCTTCGGGTGTCGAACAGCACGACCCCCAGCACGATCAGGACCAGCGTAACCAGCATGACTCACCCTCCAGTTGATCCGTGCGTGATAGTGCGAAATTAGACGGTGATCAATTAAAATATTAGACAGTGATCAATTCAGATCATACAGCGATGTCATGGGCAGACGATCCGACCATAGCCGCGCTGAACTGGAAGCGTTGATTCTAGACGAAGGGCACCGCCATATGGCGGAAGTCGGCTTCGCCCGCTTTTCCGCGCGCGAAGTGGCCAAACGCATCGGCTATGCTGTCGGGACGCTCTATAATGTGTTCGGCAGCTATGATCGGCTGATCGTGGCCATCAACACCCGTACCTTTGAACAATGGGCCGCCTATCTCGAAGACCGGCTGGCCCAGCCTTCGACCGACCGGATCGCCGCGCTGGTGGAAGGCTATTTCAGTTTTGCGGCAGAACATATGCCGTTGTGGACCGCGATCTACGACCATCGTCTGCCGCCAGACATGGCCATGCCGGAAGGGTTTGCCGCGCGGCGCGGCGCGTTGACCGATGTCGTTGTGCGCGAGGTCGCGGCGGTGTTGCCGGTCCAGCTGCGGGACCGCGCACCGCGCCTTGCCCGATCGCTGGTGGCCACCGTCCACGGCCATTGCACCTTCGCCCTCAACGGAAGTTTCGCTCTCTTGGGCGAAACCGCGCCGTTGGACATGGCGATCGCACGGGTAAGGGAGTCGCTGGCCGCTTCGGGCGCATCGATGCCATTGGCGGATACCGGGTAGTTTCGACCATGAAATGGTTAGAAATTTTGGAGCGCGATCTGCAATTCTCCGCTGGTCGGCACCAGATTGTGTCCAGTGGCGGTGCTACATTGGCCCGAATGGGTTGCGATGCCCGAACTCGCACCCTGGCGCGACTGAACCGGCCTGAACCCGGCAGTCGGATATCCCTGTCGCCGTAAAGCCGAGCGAGGGATAGAAAAACATCCAGAAAGATAGCGGACGGTCTGCACCTTGGCAGCGAAAACTGAATGTTGAGCGTCCGTGAGGGTCGTAAGCCTCTTATGCCGCAATTTTGCTTGTCCCGTGAATCAACCATTCTAAACTGAGGAACAGCGCAGGGGAGCGACATGGGCATATTGGATTTTCTGTCGAAGCAGTTCGTCGATGTCATCGACTGGGTGGAAGAGCCGGGACAACTCGGCTGGCGGGTGCCGCTGGCCGACCGGGAAATCCAGAACGGCGCGCAACTGACGGTGCGGGAGGGGCAGATCGCCGCCTTCTTCAACGAAGGGCGGATCGCCGACATGTTCGGTCCGGGCCTCTACACGCTCGATACATCGACGTTGCCCCTGCTGACGGCGATCATGAACTGGGACAAGGGTTTCAAGTCGCCCTTCAAGTCGGACGTCTATTTCTTCTCCGAAAAGGAGCAGATCGGCCTGAAATGGGGCACGGCGCAGCCGGTAACGCTGCGCGATCCCGAATTGGGGCCGCTGCGCGTCCGCGCCTTTGGCAGCTACAGCTTCCGCGTCAATGAGGTAGCACCCTTCGCCTCGCGCATCATGGGCACGTTGGGCGAGGTGAAGGTCGCGGATATCGAGCCGCAACTGCGCGCCGCGATCCAGACTGCGCTGGCAACCGGGGTGGCCGGCGGCGGCACCGCTTTCCTGGATCTGGCGGCCAGCCAGACCGCCTTGTCCGAGGCGCTCCGGGCAGCGGTCGCGCCGGCCTTCGCCCAATGGGGCCTGTCGGTCGAAAGCTTCTTTGTCGAGAGCCTTTCCCTCCCAGAAGAGGTGCAGAAGCATCTCGACAAGGCCAGTTCGATGCGCGTGCTGGGCGACCTCGACCGATACGCCAAATTCCAGGCGGCCGAAGCGATCGAGACGGCAGCGGCACAGTCTGGCGGCGTGGCCGGGATCGGGGCTGGCGCGGCGGCGGGACTGGCCATTGGTCAGGCGATGACTGGCGCGCTGGGCGGTGCGGCGGCAGCGCCGGCTCCAGCCGAAGACCCGTTCGCGCTGATCGAAAAATTGCACAAGCTGCTGGATATAGGCGCGCTGACCCAGGCCGAATTCGATACGAAGAAGGCGGAACTGCTGGGCCGTATTCGATAGCACCCGATGCAGTCGGTCGCCTGTCCCACTTGCGGCGCGGACGTCATCTTCCGCTCGGCAGCGCTGCCCGTCCGGGTGTGCGACTATTGTCGCACGCTCGTCGTCCGCTACAATCAGGGTGCGCAGGGCCAAATAACGGAAAATGGGGGGGAGGCGGCGATCCTGCCCTTCGACGTCAGCCCGATCCAGATCGGGACGGAAGGGCGCTGTTTCGACCAGAATTTCCAGATCATCGGCCGGGTGCGTTGGGCCTGGGACGATGGCGCCTGGAACGAATGGCTGATGCTGCTGGCCGATGGCAGCCACGCTTGGCTGGGCGAGGCGATGGGCCAGTTCATGGCGCTGCGCGAGGTGGTACTGACGGGATCGCTGGCACAGGTCATCCGCCGCCTGATGAACGATAGGCCGGTCAAGCCGGGCGAAAGCGGCAATATCGACGGACAATCCTATGAGGTCGCCGATGTCCGCACCGTGCGCTGCATCGGCTGCGAAGGCGAGCTGCCTTTTACCGCGCCCGCCGGTTGGGAAACGCTGAGCGTCGATTTTCGCAATCGCGACGGGCGCTGCGCCTCCTTCCAGAAGGACCGGCACGGTCCGACTCTCTATGTCGGCCATCATGTGACGCTGGCCGCGTTGCAACCGCGAAACCTGCGCCCGCTCCCCGGCTGGAGTGTGCCCGCTTATGGCTGAGGATGACAGCGTCCGCTCCCTGTCCTGTCCGGCTTGCGGCGGCACGATCGCGCTGCGCGCGGCTGGCTATACGGTCACGCTGGCCTGCGAATATTGCGGCACGCTGATCGACGCGACTGATCCGGCGGTTAGGATCATCACCCGGTACAATGAAATGCAGGCTTCGCTCGCGATCCCGCTCGGCACGCGCGGCACGTTGCGCGGTATCGAATGGGAAGCGATCGGCTGGATGGAGCGGTCGGACGGCTGGGCGACATGGGAAGAAACCCTATTGTTCAACCCTTATGAGGGCTATCGCTGGCTGATTGCGCAGAATGGCCAGTGGAGCCTGGGCACGATGCTGACCGCCGCGCCGCAGCGCGATGGACCCGACCAGATCGTCGGCGGCCGCCGCTTCACCCCCTTTTATGGCGGCAACACCGCGCGGGTGACACGGGTCGCGGGCGAGTTCTACTGGCGGGTGAAGCCGGGTGAGGAAGTGCGCGCGAGTGACTATGTCCGCCCTGGTTTCATGCTCAGCCTGGAGCAGGACGATCGGGAGCAAGGCTGGACGATCAGCGAGCTGTTGACCGGGCGGGAGATACGGGCGGCCTTTGATGTCGATCCGCCGCCATTCTGGATACCCGGCATGACGCCGCTGGCGCACCAGCCTTCACCCTATGCCCGGCGGATCAAGGACTGGTGGCCGATCGCCGCCCTGTCCTTCGTGGCGCTGCTGGTTTTGCTGGCCCTGTTCGGCCGGACCATGCAGCCGCAAATGTTCAGCCTGTCGGTGACGCCCGATGGCCCCACCGTGTCGCAGACCTTCGGCCCGATCGCGCTGCCGCTTGGAAAGCAGGCGATGACGGTCGAGGCGTTGACCCCCAGCGTGGAGCAGGGCTGGGTGGATATCGACGTGTCCTTCGTCAATCGCAAGACGCAGGACAGCTATGACGCCTATGCCCTGAACGAACATTATTCGGGGCAGGATTCGGACGGCTACTGGTCCGAAGGTGCGCGGTCGCAGACCTTGAAGATTGCAAGCCTGCCGGCCGGAACCTACGACATGGTCGTCGATGTGCAGGCGCATCATTGGGGCAGTTCGGGCAATTGGGCCTTTGACTCGTCGAGCAGAACCTACAAGGCGGAAGGCCAGCCCCCGATCGAGGTCAATCTGACGGTGGCACGGGGCGCGCGCTTCACATCCAATTTCTGGCTGGCGGTGCTGATGATCCTGGTCCCGCCCTTGTTGATGCTGGTCCTGCACATCATGTTCGAAAATGCCCGGCTGGCGCAGAAGGACGGTTCGCCGGCCGACGCCGACGACTGGTTGCGGGGGATGGAATCGCCATGAACCGCAGCAGCTTCCTCTATGCCCTTTGGTGCCTGAGTGTAATGGGTCTCTATCTGACCGCCGCGTCGCAGGGCTATTCCCCCTTCGCCGACGGCGGACGCACCGCCAGCGCCGCCCGCGCCTATGGTCCCACGCATAAATAGGAGACGTCGATGATCATCTCTCTACCGACCTTGCTCAATTCATTGGTCTATGCCGGGATCGGCATCGTCGTTTTCGTCGTCGGCTTCGTCATCCTTGACCTGCTGACGCCGGGCAAATTGTGGGAGGAGATACGCGACAAGCAGAATGTCGCCGTCGCCCAGTTTGCGGGCGCCATCGCCATAGCGATCGGCATCATTGTAGCCGCCGCCATACATGGCTGACACATCGTTGCCGCCGACCGAGCGCAGACGCACCGCGCTGGTCGGACTGCTGCTGGCCAGCGTTTTTGCCGTTGCGACCTGTGGCCTTATCTACGAACTGCTTGCAGGGACGATCGCCAGCTATCTGCTGGGCGACAGCGTTACGCAATTTTCGATCGTCATCGGCACCTACCTCTTCGCCATGGGGGTGGGCAGTTGGTGTTCCCGCTATGTGAAGCGCGACGAATTGCGCCTGTTCATCCGCGTCGAGATACTGGTTGCGCTGCTGGGCGGCTGGTCGGCGGCCGGCCTGTTCCTGCTCTTCCCGCTGGTGGAACAGTTCCGGGCGATCCTCTATGGCCTTGTCTTCGTCATCGGTTTTCTCGTCGGCCTGGAAATTCCGCTGCTGATGCGTATCCTGCGCGACCGGTTCGATTTCAGCGAGACGGTGTCGAACGTACTGACCTTCGACTATGTCGGCGCGCTGGCGGCGTCGCTGCTGTTTCCGCTGCTGCTGGTGCCGCATCTGGGGCTGATCCGCACAGGCCTCATGTTCGGCCTGCTCAATGTCGGGGTCGCATTGCTCCTGCTGCTGCTCGTTCCCGCGCGCGCCAGCCTGATGCGGGAGCGCATCCTGGCGCTGGTCGTGATGGCCAGCCTGATCGCAGGCTTCATGGCGGCCGAGCGCATTCAGCGCTGGTCGGAAATCGCCGCCTATGGGGAGCGGGTCATCTATGCGACGTCCAGCCCCTATCAGCGGCTGGTGCTGAGCCGACATGACGACGATATCCGCCTCTACCTTAACGGCAATCTGCAATTTTCCTCGCGCGACGAATATCGCTATCATGAAGCGCTGGTGCATCCGGCAATGGGCCGCGTCGCACGCCCGGCCAATGTGCTGATCCTGGGCGGGGGAGACGGCTTGGCTGCGCGAGAGGTGTTCCGCCATCCGGGCGTGCGCAGCGTTACGTTGGTCGATCTCGATCCCGCCATGACCCGCCTGTTCGGCCAGACCGGCCTGCTGCGCACGCTGAACGGCGACGCCCTGACCGACAAGCGTATGCATGTCGTCAACGCCGATGCCTTCCGCTGGGTGCGGGAGACGCAGGCGCGTTTCGATGTCATCATCGTCGATTTCCCCGATCCGGTGGATTTTTCCGTGGGCAAGCTTTACACCGAAACCTTCTACCGTATGTTGCGCCCGCATCTCGCGCCCGGCGGCATGGCTGTCATCCAGAGCACGTCGCCGCTGGTCGCGCCCGCCGCTTTCTGGACCGTGGCGCAGACGCTGGAGGCGGCCGGTTTTCAGACCAGACCCTATCATGTCTATGTACCGAGCTTCGGCGAATGGGGCTTCATCCTGGCCGGACTGGCCGATCCCGGCACGACGACGCGCCTGCTGCCTGGCAATCGCTTCCTGTCGGATGCGACCGCCCGGCAGGCACTGTTCTTTCCACCCGACATGGCGCGCCGCCCGGTGCCGGTGAACCGGCTCGACAATCAGGCACTGGTGCGCAGCTTCGCCGAGGAATGGGCCCGCTATGAAGGCTGACGTTGGCGGTCCGAGCAGGCGCACCATCCTGAAGGGCGGGATGGCAGCGGCCACCGTGCTGGCTCTACCGGGCTGCGAAACGCCGCCTTCGGGCAGCAGCGGCGGCGCGGACATGGTGATTGGCCACCGCCTGCGCGACGGCGCCTTCCCGGAACCAGTGCGCGAGGAGCGCGTGCCGGTCCTGATCGCTGGCGGTGGGGTGGCAGGGCTGTCGGCGGGCTGGCGGTTGCGCGAAGCGGGCTTCGATGATTTTCGCCTGATCGAACTGGAAAGCCAGCCCGGCGGCAATGCCCGTAGCGGCCACAATGCTGTGTCGGCCTATCCGCTGGGCGCGCATTACCTTCCCATTCCCAATGAAGAAGCGCGCGGGCTGCGTCACATGCTGCGGCAAATTGGGATCATCGTGGGCGATCGGGATGGCAAGCCTGTCTATGATCCGCTGCAACTCTGCGCCGACTTGCAGGAACGGCTGCTTTGGCAGGGGAAATGGCAGGAGGGGCTGGTGCCCAAGACCGGCCTGTCCCCCAAGGACAAGGCCGACCTTGCCGCCTTCGACCGCGCCATGGCCGCTTTCTCCAGCCGTTGCGACGCGCAGGGACGGCCTGCCTTCGCCATCCCCATCGCCTATAGCGCGCAGGATGCCGACCTGCTCGCGCTCGACCGGATCAGCTTCGCCCATTGGCTCGACCGGCAAGGCTGGACCTCGCCGGTACTGCGCGCCCATGTCCGCTATGCCTGCCGCGACGATTATGGCGCCGAGCCGGGCGACGTGTCCGCCTGGGCCGGCATCCATTATTTCGCCAGCCGGCGCGGCTTTGCCGCCGCGGGTTCGGGCGACAATGAACTGACCTGGCCAGAGGGCAATGGTCGCCTCACCCGGCTGATGGCCGATCGGCTGGGGAACCGCATAGCGACGGGGCAGGTCGCCTTCCGCGCCCGGCGTGGCGAGCGCGGGGCGACAGTCGATATTTTCGACGCGGCGCGGGGGACCAGCATCCGCTATCGCGCCGACGCGGTGATCCTTGCCATGCCCCATTTCATCGCCAGTCGCCTGCTGGGCGAGAAACCCGATACGGCCTACAGCTATGCCCCCTGGTTGATCGCCAATGTCACGGTCGATCGCGCACCGGAGGGGAAGGGCAGCGCGCTCGCCTGGGACAATGTCTCGGCCAGCAGCGCCTCGCTCGGCTATGTCGTCGCCACCCACCAGAGCGCATCGCGCGCGGGGCCGACGGTGCTGACCTGGTATATGGCCCTGTCCGACATGCCGCCCGCATCCGCCCGCCGCCTGCTGGTCGACCGGTCCGATGCGGACTGGCGGCGGCTGGTGCGTGACGATTTGCTGGGGATGAATCCCGACCTGGACGGCGCGATCCGGTCGATCGACCTTTGGAAGTGGGGTCACGCCATGGTCCGGCCGACGCCCGGTTTCCTGTGGGAGGTCGCGCCGCAGCAACGTGCGGCGATCCAGCCGCCCTTCTTCCGCGCCCATTCGGACCTGAGCGGGCTGTCGTTGTTCGAGGAAGCCCATTATCGAGGCATGGCCGCGGCGGAAGCGGCGCTATCCTCGATCGGCCATCCGCATGAGACGCTACTATGATTCCGCCCATGACCTATGATGGCCGACACCTGCTGGCGGACCTTTATGGATGTCCCGTGCTGGACGATGTCGCGCTGATCGACGCCGCCCTGCGCGGCGCGGCGGAGAGCGCCGGGGCGACGGTGATCGGCCTTCACCTCCATCATTTCGGTGAAGGACAGGGCGTCACCGGCGTTGCCCTGCTCGCAGAATCCCACATGTCGATCCACACCTGGCCCGAGCATGGCTATGCTGCGGTAGATATCTTCCTGTGCGGCGCGCGCCATGATCCGGCGGCGGCACTTGACATATTATGCCGATATTTATCGCCTGCCCGTATAAGTCAAAATCTAATGCGCCGGGGTGACATTTATGATCTGGGGCGAGAAGTTGACGGCCAGCAACGGGAACGTTGAAATTGATTGTCGAGCGGCCACTATGCATCGAGATAATCGGTGGCTGAACCGTACTTGCGAAAACCTATCAAGCAGGCTATTGGCCGCATAGCCAATCTTGGCAGGTCCTGAACACGGAAAGGAGAATGACATGCGAGCAGCTTTTGCAAACCAGCCGAACATTCTTACTATCCGGAATATTCAGGATCAAATTGCATGGGCAATTTCCTTACGGGCGACCTTTATCGCCTGACGCTTTTCGCTGACCTGCAACGCGCAGGGCTTAGCGCCTTTACTACTGAAAATCTCTGCCGCCGACCCACCCCTTCCATCGGAAAGGAGTCCGGTCATGCGCGATGACATGTTCAAGCTTCTCGTCGAGCGGCCCCGCTGGGGTGCCGGTCACGCGCAAGCGGCAAAACTGAAAAGGACCTATGATCAGGACATAAAATATATCGGCCTCAAGCGCCATGCGTGGATCGCATCGCCCTACACCAAGTCTCTGAACGAGAACTTCGCGCCACTGATCCGCTTTTTGCGCAGTCGGCGCGGGCAGTCGTGGGGCAACATCTTCAGCGAGATATGCGCCGGCCTCGACACCGGGAGCACGGTGAAGATGCATGTCCGTCAGCATATCGAGGACTTCGTACTGACGCGCATCTCCGTGGGTCGCGATGGCGAGTGGATGTTCGAAGGAGAGGTGCTTGAACGAAACGGAAGCTGGTTCCGGCAGCGCAAGTTCTTCGTCGATCCCGAGGACGGGCTTCTGAAGGACTATGCGCAATTGCGGGACCGTTTGCCGTCGGTAAATCGGTCGCGGAAGGGAGGTGCGCGATGACGCAGGCATCCGTCAGCCTCATCGCCGCCGATCCTGCGCGTCTCGATCCATTGGCCGTCGACCAGCTTTATGCAACCGCGCGGCTCGAAGGGATCGAGCGCGTCGTGGGCCTTCCCGATCTCCATGCAGGTAACGGCATAGCGGTCGGGGCGGCCTTCTGGTCTCACAATCATATCTACCCGCATCTGGTCGGCAGCGACATCGGTTGCGGCATGGCCTTATGGGAAATCGACTGCTCGCTACGGAAATTCCGGCCGGATTCGGTGGAACGGAAACTTCACGGCCTCGATGCGCCATGGTCGGGGGAGGTGGAGGGCGCACTGGCAGCGGCAGGGCTACCCCCGGATCTGGCGGCCCAATCGCTTGGCACGATCGGCGGCGGCAACCATTTCGTGGAACTTCAGCGGATCGAGGAGGTCATCGACATGGTGCGCTTCGAGGCGCTGGCGCTCGACCAGGATCGTCTTTGGATGATGGTTCACAGCGGGTCCCGCGGGTTGGGCCATGCGATCCTCCAGTCCCATGCTGCCGCCAATGGCAGCAAGGGGATAATAGCGGATGGGCTGGAGGGACGGAGCTATATCCGCCGCCATGACGACGCCCTGGTCTGGGCCATCCTCAACCGTAAGATCATTGCGGAGCGCTTCACCGAGAAACTGGGATGGGAGGGCCGGCGCATCCTCGACATTTGCCACAACAGCGTGACGTCCCATCGGGGGGGATGGCTGCATCGCAAGGGGGCTGCACCGGGGAATCGCGGGCTGGTGGCGATCCCAGGTTCGCGCGGCGATTTCAGTTATCTCGTCGAACCCCTGCCGGACGGTGAGGACATGGCCCTCCACTCGCTGGCTCATGGGGCGGGACGCAAGTGGAGCAGGACGGATGCCCATGCGCGCCTGTCCGGGCGTTTCAGGCCTGCCGAACTGGAACGCACCGCATTGGGTAGTCGCGTCATCTGCGAGGACAAAAGACTGATCTTCGAGGAAGCGCCGCAAGCCTATAAGGACATCCACTCGGTCATCGCCGATCTGGAGCATGCGGGCCTCATACGAGTCATTGCGCGATTGCGCCCGCTGCTCAGCTACAAGACGAGGCGGACATGAGCGAGATCATCCTGCATCTGACATCCGGCTGCGGGCCGGACGAGTGTCGTTGGGTCGTAGGTCAACTCGCTGTCGCCTTTGGCAAGGAGGCTCGGGACGCTGGCCTGTCGTGCGAACTGCTCGAAGGGTATGACGGACTGCCGTATTCCCTGTTGCTCCGTGTCAATGGCGAAGGGGCTATGGCCTTCGCGACCGCGCGGGCTGGCACGATCCTGTGGATAGGCGACAGCCCCTTCCGTCCGCATCACAGGCGACGAAACTGGTTTGTGGGCGTCGCCATAGCGCCTCAGCCCGAATCCATGATCGACCTCAAAGAGGAGGATATCGACTATCAGGCGATGCGTGCGAGCGGACCGGGCGGTCAGCATGTGAACAAGACGGACAGCGCCGTCCGGGCGACACACCGGCCCACCGGACTGATCACGACTGCGCAGGAGCAACGGTCGCAGCACGCCAATCGAAAGCTGGCCAGGCTGAAACTGGCGCTATTGCTTGAAGAGCGGAGGGAACAGTCGCAGGCGCAGGGCCGGACTGCGGAGTGGACTTTCCACAAGCAACTGGAACGCGGAAACCCCGTCCGAACCTATGCGGGGCCGCGCTTCACTGTGAGGCGATAACACTGAGGAAAGTCGCACCCGGTGGCAGCCGCAATGGGCCGCCACCGGGTGCCCGTCACCGGATTTCCATCAGGTGCGAACCATCCTGCTGTGGAGTAAAAGCGCAACGTCGCCCAAGGAATTGCGCGATCACATCGCTGGCGGTGAAGCTGTGCTGGCTTGGTTTCACTGTCGTGAAGCTACAACCGCCCACGAGCGCGAACGGCAGCAGCAACTGATCCGCGAGATACGGCCCAGCAAAGGCTTCGGAGTCGAGATAGCCAACCATGCGGCCGACCGCGCGCTTTGCTACGCGATCCGCCGGCACGCCAAGCTCGCCAAAGCCGCTGACGATCTCCGTGCAATGCTCGAACCGCGCTTCGAGCAAAAGGATGTTGCCCGGCCCCTGATCCTCCGGCAATTCACGCACGAAACATTCGCGATCGCTCCAGCCAAGCCCCTTTTGCGCAGCCTTGATTTCCCGGTCGGCAATGTCGAACGGCAGGCCCGCAAAATAGGCGCAGGCGCTCCGCTCCAGCAACGCGCCGCGTTCGATGCAGTCGATCGGTGCCAGCGGAGCCGGGTTGATATCAACCTCGATCCGGCCACCCCCACGCGGATAAAAGCCATGGCGGATCAGCCGTGCTTCGACGCGCGGCCCCATGCGATTGATAATCGGCAGGAAGACTCGCGCGATGAAGTCGAACGGGGGTGCCAGCATATTGTGGGTGCCGCCCTCCAGCACTAACCGCGAGGGCTTGTCGGCCAAGATCAGAGGCATCAGTACGGTCTGGAGCACGAGCCCCGTCGACCCGGCGGTGCCGACCGAAAAGCGATACTCGCCCGGCACGACATGGCCCGGCTGGAATGTTAGTTCGGATGATCCGACGCTCAAGCCCTCACAACAGGCGTTGCCCACGGTGCAGGCGGCCTCAATCGCCGTAACATGCTGGCGCATCAGGCCGGGCTTGGATCGCCTGGCCCGCACATTCTCGATGCGGACGGGCGTGCCGGTAACCAGCGATAGCGCGCACGCATTGCGCACGACCTGCCCGCCGCCTTCGCCTTCTGATCCGTCGATGGTAATCATGGTTCCCCCCTGGATATGCGTGAAGGGTTACCCCTTCACGCACACCACCTGCTTTAACGTGTGGACGATCTCCACCAGATCGGCCTGCGCCGCCATCACGGCTTCAATCGGCTTGTAGGCCTTGGGCGTCTCGTCGAGGACGCTTTCATCCTTGCGACATTCGACACCCTGCGTGTCGCGGATATGCTCATCCAGCGTCACCAGCTTCTTTGCCTGGGTCCGGGACATCACACGCCCCGCACCATGGCTGCAGCTGTCGAACGATTCCGCATTGCCAAGGCCCCGGACGATGAAGGATTTCGCCCCCATCGATCCCGGAATGATGCCCATCGTCCCCTTCGCCGCGCGCACCGCGCCCTTGCGGGTCACGAGCACATTCTTACCGAAATGATTTTCCCGCTGCACATAATTGTGGTGGCAGTTGACCGCTTCCAGCTCGGCATCGAAGGGTTTCGCGATCTGGCCGCGCAGCGCCCGGATCACATTGGTCATCATCATCCGGCGGTTCAGCGCGGCAAAATCCTGCGCCCATTCGACCGCCTCGACATAGTCGTCGAAATGGTCGGTCCCTTCCGGGAAATAGGCGAGATCCTCATCGGGCAGGTTGATGAACCACTTTCGCATGTCCTGCTTGGCCAGTTCGATAAAGAAGGTGCCGATCGCATTCCCCACGCCGCGCGAACCCGAATGGAGCATGATCCAGACGCGCTGCTCGGTATCGAGGCACAGTTCGATGAAGTGGTTGCCCGTCCCCAGCGTGCCGAGATGGACAAGCTGGTTCGTGTTCTTGAACCGCGGATATTTCGCCGTGATCCGGTCGAACCGCTCCACCAGCGTTGCCCAGGCGTCCACGATCGCGGCCGGCGGGTCGCCCCACGAGCCAGTATCGCGCTTGCCACGGCCGACGTCCCGGCCATGCGGCACGGCCCGTTCGATGGCCGAACGGATAGCTTCCAGATTATCCGGAAGGTCGCTCGCCATCAGGGAGGTCCGCGCCGCCATCATGCCGCAGCCGATGTCGACGCCGACCGCAGCCGGGATCACCGCGCCCTTGGTCGGGATCACCGAACCCACGGTGGCGCCGATGCCGACATGCACGTCAGGCATGGCCGCGACATGTTTGAACACGAACGGCATCTGCGCCGCCTTGCGCAGCTGCTCGCGCGCCTTGTCGTCGACCGGCACGCCCCGCGTCCACATCTTGATCGGCACGCCACCGTCGACATGCTGATAGTCGAAATTGCTCTGGGTCATCATGACCTCCTTCTACATTCATGGTGCTGGCGACGAGGTTTGGCGAGACCGTTCGCGGATTCGAACCGCTCGGCCCGAAGGCCTTTCCCGATGTAGTCCCGCCAGCATTCGCCAGCATGTAATTGGTCCAAGGCGACGAGGGTTTTGACGGACACCACCTGCTCTAACCTCTGAGCTACGGGTCGATAACGGACCGACCCGGCAGGATTCGAACCTGCGACCTGGGGAGTTGCAATCCATGTAGTCCGTCAGGCATTCGCCAGGTTGATCTCGTCCACGACGACGAGGGTTTGGTGAAACGGTCATGCTCTACCCACTGAGCTACCCGGCTCGCACCGGGGGCGGATTCGAACCGCCGACAATGTAGTTTCACCGGCATTCGCCGTGAGAGTTTGGTCGGGTCGTGGCGACCAGTTACGGTGAGACGGCGGTCCTTAAGCTACGTTCCGGCGGCGGGATTCGAACCCGCATCTCCCTTCCAACCTTGCGGCCTTCCAGGCGCTTTACTCTTCGGACCTGTCTGTGGAGGATGTAGTCCCACCAGCATTCGCCACGACCCTGTTCCTAATACTCCACTTTCCTGATGATCTCGACCCAATCCCGCGTCTCGCCGGACACGAAGCGCGCGATCGTGTCGAACACGGCGTCGGAAAAGCCTCCGACATTAAGGATGTCCGCCCGGCCGGTGGCCTGCGTCGTCCAATAGGGCGCCACATCCACGCATACGAGCTTGGCGCCTGGGTTACGCTTCTTCAGCTTATCCCACTCGGTCATCGTCGCGGTCGCACCACGCCGGGTGGCATCCACCCAGCTTTCATTGTCCGACACGATGACGACAAGGTCGACCGCCGCCTTTTCCCGGTTCAGTTTCGCCAGCGGCGCCGAGACATTGGTCCCGCCACCACCGACCGCCGCCAGCTTCGCCGCGTTCACCGCTAGCCGATCGGTTGCCTTCAGCGTCAGGTCGATGACCTTCTGCTCAAACGGCAGCACATGAGCATCGCGATTGGTCCGCAGCATCGCAGCCGCGACCAGAGCCGCAACATCGATACACCGCACCTTGGACGAGGCACCCTTGCGATAGCCCGTCACCGGCGCGTTCATCGACCCCGACACATCGGGGCAGACGACAACCCGACCCGGCACCTTCGGCACCCCCTGAAGCGACAGCTCCAAGGCCTCCTCCAGCGCCGCCTGCACCTTGAGCGGCACGCCCGCATCAACCTGACCCAATGCCACTATCAATTGATAGGGCAGGGGCCGGACCTTGCGGAGCGCATCGCGATCGGCGAGACGCACGGCAACCGCATCAGTGACCCCGTCCACGCCGAACGCGCCTTTCCGCGCCAACGTGTTCAGGTTCATCCGCAGCGCCTGCCACCCCATGCGGGTCGACAGTTCGGCCCATAGTTCCGCGCTCAGCGGAAAAGTGGTGAGCCACTCGAACGGCACCGGTGGCAGGGGGAGCGAGCGATCGCTCTTCCATGCCTCGAACGCGGCGATCTCGGCGGGCAGCGCGGCGACGTCATAGGGACGGCCGATCAGCCAGCCATAAAAGGCCTTGCGCGTGGTATCCGCCGGCTTGGGGTGCACCATCTTGACGATGTCGGCCAGGCTTGGGGCATTGCCCGTCGCCGCCGCCATCAGATCGCGCATAGACGCCTGCTCCAGCCAGCGCTGGACCAGCCGCTTGGGCCGCGAGCCGAGCGACGTTCGCCCGACCTGCCCCGACCGCAGAATCTGCACATAGCTGCGCAGCAACCGCCCGCTGTTGATCACCCGTCCGAAGACCGGCACCGACAGGTCGGGATCGGCCACCGTCAAATACGCCGCCAGAAGGGCCGGCATATCCTTCATCGTACCCGATGACCGCGCATAGACGGCCGCCTGGGCAACGAACATCGGGTCCACCGCCTTCGCTGCGTCCAGCACCTCGGCCAACTGCGTTTCGGTAGTGCCATAGAAATTGTCCGCCAGCGTGCCGGTAGCGGCCAGTTGGGCAAGCTTCTGCTCGGGCCCATAAGCATAGGCCGGGGCACCCTCATAGTTCGTCGCATCGGCACCTTTACCCGCATTGGGCATCAGCATCGCGACGGCGGAAGCAAAGAGGCTCTTGTTGGCCATGTGCATCTTCCTTGTATCTCTGCCGGTTCCGGGGCGACCGGCCCATTCCGATCGCCCCATGTTTCCGATCCGCTTGTCCGAGAGGCGAATTATCGCCGCGTCGAACGACCAATACGTTGCAGAGGACGTGCCAATTGGCGCCGAAGTCAGAAATAAATTTCCTAACAATCTGATAAACAAAGAATAAAATGATTCGATAGACCTTGAACCGAAGACTGCCTGCCTGGTACACGGTGAATTTTTCTATCGATATAGATCGTTATTTATCTTATGAGATAAACTATGAAACCAACAGTCGTCATCGGATTCCTCGGTTCCACGCTGGATGCCAGCAAATTTGGCCCATCGCGCTGGAACAAGTGGCGCCCTTCGGTTGGGCTGACCATGCATGAGGATTTGCGGGTCGACCGCTTCATCATGCTTCACGGCCGCCAACATCAGCGGCTCGCCGAATATATCTCGGAAGACATCGCCTCCGTCTCGCCGGAGACCACGGTCGAACGACGCCTGCTCGATTTCGACGATCCTTGGGATTTCGAGGAAGTTTACGGCAAGCTGCTCGATTTCGTGCGAGCAGAACCCTTTGATCCGGACGTCGAGGATTATCTGATCCACATCACGACCGGCACCCATGTCGCACAAATCTGCCTCTTCCTGCTGACCGAGGCGAACTACCTGCCGGGTCGCCTGCTACAGACCCAGCCTTCTCGCGGCGCGCCGTCGAGCGGGCCGGGCACATGGACGACCATCGACCTCGACCTGTCGCGCTACGACAGCATCGCCACGCGCTTCGCGGCGGCGAGCGCGGAAAGCACGTCCTTTCTCAAGTCCGGCATCGAGACGCGGAACGCGGCGTTCAACCGGATGATCGACGAGATCGAGCAGGTCGCGATCCGCTCGCGCGCGCCCGTGCTGCTGATGGGACCGACCGGCGCGGGCAAGAGCCAGCTTGCGCGGCGCATTTATGAACTCAAGCGCCTGCGTCACCAGGTGAAGGGCGGGTTCGTCGAAGTGAATTGCGCCACCTTGAAAGGCGACAGCGCCATGTCCGCACTGTTCGGGCATCGCAAAGGCGCCTTCACCGGCGCGGTCGCCGACCGACCCGGCCTTCTCCGTGCAGCGGATGGCGGCATGTTGTTCCTTGACGAGATCGGCGAGCTTGGGCTGGACGAGCAGGCCATGATCCTGCGCGCGATCGAGGACAAGAAGTTCCTGCCCGTAGGCTCTGACAAGGATGTCGCCAGTGACTTCCAGCTTATCGCCGGCACCAATCGCGATCTTGCCCGTTGCGTGCGCGATGGCACCTTCCGCGACGATCTCTATGCGCGGCTCAACCTGTGGACGTTCACGCTGCCGGGCCTTGCGGAACGCCGTGAGGATATTGCGCCCAACCTTGACTATGAACTCGACCGGTTTGCTGAACGCGAAGGAAGCCGCGTCACCTTCAACAAGGAAGCGCGTGACCATTACATTGCCTTCGCTACGAGCGCGAAGGCTTTGTGGCTGGGCAATTTTCGCGATCTGGCGGCCAGCATCACGCGAATGGCGACGTTCAGCCCGAAAGGCCGCATCGATCTCGACTGCGTAAAGACTGAGATCGCCCGCATGAAGCGAGCATGGGTACCGGATCATACCGGTGATGACGGTCTTGATGTGTTGCTCTCCCCGGAACAGCGTGCGGCAATCGATCCTTTTGATCGGGTGCAGCTCGCCTATGTCACGAAGGTTTGTCGCGAAAGCCGCTCGCTGTCTGAGGCTGGCCGAAACCTGTTTTCTGCCTCGCTGTCGCGGCGCGCCTCCTCCAACGATGCCGATCGGCTCCGGAAATATCTGGCGCGTTTCGATCTGAGCTGGACACATTTTTGAGATAATGACCGAACAGAAATGTTTCCTTGCCGTTGATCAGAGAGCGGCGTTCCTGCGGAAAAAATACAAAAACCACCGATAGCCTTGAACTTCAATCATTCGCTCATAAGGCGGTCCGCGCCGGAGGCGCAGAAATTAGCTTTTCGGCTTATGACCGAGAGGTTGCCTTTACGTACCTTTGGCCGTTCCCCTGCGCTGGCACCGTTGGCGGCGAGGTCGTCGCGGGTTGCGCTGTATGCATGGCAGCGTTGGCTGTTGGCCGACGCCTTGACAATTCAGGCCAGGGGCTGCCGTGAATTTCCTGCTCAACAAACCGTAGGGGCGGTTCTTAGGGGCGATCAGTTCCCTGACGGGTCGAGCAGGTTGATAAATGCATCAATCATTCGAACCGGATTATCTTCCCCGATCCAATCATCTGCGCAGAGCGGAAATAGCGTGGTTTGTTGGCGATCAGCATTAGAAATGAAGCGACCCATTTGATCCCCCAAAACGCTAGACCACCATAGCATATCTGCCGCATTTTGACACAGTCTGGACCTGAGTTGGACCTTCCGTGATTATGGTTTAACGTCGGCTGGCGCCCGCACAAAGTTCACCACCCTTTATGCGTTCACCGCCAGGCGTCACCGAATGTCCAACTCGTTCCGATCCCCGGCTTCTATTGCCTGCGTGGAGCCGCGCCTCCTGAAATGTCGATGCTTGGTTTCGTCGGCGTGCCATTCGGCTGGGTCGATCCCGGCGGTCCATCGACGATCACCCGGACTTCCTTGAAGTTCTGCGCCAACGTCTGGTCAGCCGGATCGACCAGGCCGGATCGCTGACCGTTGGCGGCCAGGCGGATGATGTAGTCGCCCGGTGCCGTGAAGCTGATGGTGCGGGAAATATTGACCCGCTGCTGCGGCTTGGGCAGGACCGTCGCGTCAGTCGCAGTGCCGTAGGTCCAGTTGTACTGCACGATTTGACCAGTCGTCGGCGGCATTTGCAATGTGCCGACGAGCTTCACCGGCTCATCGACGGCGACCCTCGCATGATCGCTGCCGTTCACCGTGACCTCGACCACAGGCTGCAGTCCCTTGCGCAGGGCCGCGTCGGGCGACAGGATGACCTGGGTATTCGGAAGGTCGAAGCTCCACCGCGAGGACGGCTTGGGCGCCACGCCCTTTTCCGCCCAGGCCATCATGTCGATCAGCGCCTGGTTGAACACTCCGCCGACGATCCCGGCATTGGTATGACCGCCACGCTCCTGGTAATAGGTCCGCAGCATCTGTTCGGCCTTGGCCTTGCCCAGCGTCTGTTCGATGCTGTTCGCATAGCCCGCCACCCAGGAGGGGAACGCCAGAAAGTCGGACATGTTCTGGAAGAGCATCACCTTCGTCTTGATGTTGCCGAGAGAAAGCACCCCGGCGCCACTCCTCATGGTCGATAGGTCTGCCACGCTGTAAGCGCGTTGTGGATATTTCGGCGTCCCGTCGGCGTTGCGATACTGATCATATTGGTAATATCCGGGCACGATGGTGTGGCGCGGATAGAAGTATGAGGCGAGAATGAAGCGGTTGGTGACGCGGATCTGGCCGCCCTTGGCCAAGGCCTGCAACAGGACTGGGCTATTGTTCCCCGAAAGCTTGAGCAGCCCCGTCTGGCGGTCGATCGTACCGGAAAGCGCTCCGTAGGCGTCGGAACGCTGGAGTGGATCCACCACGCGCGTGCGCCCATCAGTCCCATAAACGTAGAAGCGCTGGCCGGTGGTGCCAATCGGTGAGACGGAGGCGGGCGGGACCGGGGGAATAGCGGCGGGATCAAGCTGGACCGATACAACCGCGCCCGCCGCATCGCGGTTTACTGCGGTGATCGGTGCGAAGCCGTCGATCTTGGCGGCGGTCAGGTAGGACGGCGGATTGCTGCCAGCGTAACCCGGCTTGGACCAGAAATCGTCCTCGTACGTAGGGTCGAGATGAAAAATCTCGTCTGTCCCGACGATCGGCTTCAGCCACATCATCGGGTTCAGCTCGTTAAGCGGATAGCCTGCGGCAAGCAGCTCGTTAAGGACCGATTTTTCCTCTTCGTTGAGCCCATCGTAGAGCAAGGTCTTTTCCGTAGCGGAGAGGCCATTCGATGCGTCGACACCATGACCGACCGCTCTAAGATCCATCAAATGTTCACGCTTCGCTTGCGGCACGGCCAGGAGAAAATGTCCCTGCCACTGAAAGGCGTGGGCCGGGTTCCCGCGCGTGGCGGGGCAAATAACGATGACCCCAGCCCAGACCCCGCTCTGACCTTCGGCTGCGGCCTGGGCCATCTGTCCGCCGCCGCTGCACCCCCAATAATAGCTGTAGATGCGGCCTGTCGTGCCATACATCTTGTGGACAATATCATCGGCGATTTTCGTGGCCGCCGCGCTGTGTCGCCAATGCGCCGAGCTGTTGGCGGGACCGGCGTTGACGTGGTTCACCGACATGGCTCCGTTGGTGAAAGCCAGGCGGTTGTCGATAACGCTGTCCGGGGTAACCGGATGCTGGATCTGCATCGAGCGATTGCGGAAGAAACGCTTGTCGGGGATGCGGAAAACATAGTCCTGCTGACGCAGGGTCGGGCTGTCGAAGACGCCCGGCGGCAAGGGATCGGTCTGGACATTGCGGGGGCGAAAGTAGCCCTTGATCTCGGTAAAAGGGATGGGTCCGCCGACACCGTCATAGGTCTGCTGCGTGGTGCTGGTTATCACGAAGTTGCTGGCGTTGAAGTAGGGATCGGCGCAGTGCTCGTCGATGATCAGCTTTGGCTCGATGCCTGCGCGCACGATCATCTCCGAAGGTTGCTCGAACTTGCAAACGGGGCTTGCCGCGGGTGGCGAGTCTGCAAGCGGTGTTCCGGGAGCCGCGAGAGCAGGCCAGGCATTTATGACGCTGCCGATTGCGAGGCCCGCCAAACAGATACTGATACGTGCCAACATCGTTCGCCTGTGATTCACATCTTTGCTCGTGAACAAAAGTCGCGTTTTCAACTTGCTCGATTGCTATGTACTACTGTCAGACTGCGCTGACAAAAAAGAGTTTCCCAAACGCCGGAGGCTCTGATTCATGTGTAAACGGCCCTTTGGCAAGGGTTTTGTTGTCGGAGCAATTGGCTTCGACCGACCGGATATCCGCAACCTCCGCTTCTGCCCTGCCGCCCCGTGGATGAGCTTAAGGCCAGTGATGGCGCAGCGCTCGCCACAGGCGCGCAGCACGACGCCCCGGAAAACCGCGGCCTCGCTCTATCCTGGAGACGAGTATCGTCATGCGGCGGCGTTCCTGTTCGGCGAAGAAGGGCATGGCCTCCTCGTGGAAGAGGGGCGGTGTCAGATTATCGACGCGCGGCAGATTCATCGCCCGGGCGCACTCCGCTCGTGAATGTCGATCATCAACAGCGTCATATGGGCGTGCTACCCCTACGCACATCAAGTTCATTCGAACGCAACACGCGCTGCTGAAACTGTCGAGGCGTGATCCCGGTCCAGCGACGGAATGCGTATGCAAAGCTCGATGTCGAGGAAAAGCTGAGGGCCATTGCGACGGCCTTGACGCTACCCTCGTTCCACAGAAGCTTCTTGGCAGTTTCCATGCGGTGATGCTGTACATAATGACCAAGCGTGCAACCATGGCTCTTGAGAAAGCCACGGGTAAGCTGTCGAACGGAAATGCTGCACAGCGCCGCCAGTTCGATGAGCGTCGGCGGAACAGCCAGGCTCTGAAGGCGCTCGTCGATGAGCCTCAATCGCCAGGCTGCGAGTCCGCCGTTGACGTGATCGTCCTGTACGGATTCGAGATAGCGGCAAAGCTCGATCGTCAACTGGGTCGCTATGGAATCCGCCAGAAGCTTTGAATCCCGGCGTGGGCTGCGCGCTTCTTCCGTCAATCGGCGCAGCAGCAACCTTACAGTGTGGCTGGAAACATCCATCGCTGCCCGGAGCCGCTGGTCGGTCCATTCCAGTTGGCCGCCCAGGCGCTGTAAAGCGAGCTTGCCCTTCAGTTCGCAGCGGATCGACGATTGGATGCCGCCGCCATCCCACCGGACAGAAAGAGGATGGCCAGGCGGCACCAGCACGATATCGCCGAGTTTCTCGAAGCGATTGCCGCCCCACTTGTCGACGAATGCGCCACGCGCGTTAACCGGACGTGGTGTGACGGATAGATCGAGAAGCGGATTGCCGCAACTCCATACCGAACGCCCATTGGGGACGACGGCAGCATGGACCAACCCAATCTCGACGCTTGATACGCGCAGGCCAGCATTGATCCCTTCTCCTGCACCGCTCCAGGCATTGGCCGTCATCGCATTCAGCATCCGCAGTTGAGTTGGCTCATCTTCTACACATGGACAGCAATTTGGCCAACTATCGACGTCGCGGCCAATTTGCGACGCGCAGGGGCATTGCGCAAGCGCGCTTCAACGAACACAAAAGCTGCAAATCGAACATAAGAATTGATTGGAGGGTGCCGATGTCGACCCAAGCCGCGTCCATGCAACTGGATGATTTCGATGTTCTCATTGACTGGGAAAAGCTGAAAATCTGGCTATCGACTACAGAGGAATTGAAATCAGTATCAATTAATTCTGTCAGCAAGTTGGATGGCGGACTTCAGAACAACGTCTTTCTTATAAAAACTGATGGACAAGACATTATCCTGCGCCGTCCCGGAAAGCACCTCAAACCCAAGAGCAATGAAACGATACTCCGCGAGGCACGGGTGCTGCGCGCTTTGAGCGGCAGCGCTGTACCGCATCCGTCCGTGCTGGCGACATGTGACGATGAGACTGTGATCGGCGCCTGTTTTTACCTGATGGAGCCATTGGAAGGCTTTGCCAAATCTGGCGATCTGCCAGGTGATTATGCAACGGATGCCAACTGGCGGCGTGCAATGGGCGAAGAGCTTGTCCGTGCGGCCGCGGCACTGGCGGACGTCGATCATGTCTCGGTCGGCCTGGCCGATCTAGGAAAACCGGAAAACTGGCACGAGCGCCAGGTCGCACGCTGGCGGTCCCAACTGGAAGGCTATGCCGCAACGCCTGGCTACGATCCAGGAGAATTGCCGCACACCGATGCAGTAGGATGCTGGCTGACCGACAATCTTCCCAGTGATCGGCAGATCGGCCTTGTCCACGGCGACCTGCAATTTCCCAACGTCATGTTCTCGCTCAAGGCTCCGATCATATCGGGTGTGCTTGACTGGGAACTTGTGTCGCTGGGCGATCCACTGCTCGACCTCGGCTGGATCTTGTCCAGTTGGTACGAAGATGGTGACCCGGATGGCAAGTCGCCCATGGTCAAACCTTGGGACGGTTTCCTGACGCGGAGGGAACTCGTCGAGCAATATTGCCAGTTGCGTGGTCGCGACGCGACGCAGGTTCCATGGTTCTTTGCCCTGGCCTGCTACAAGCTCGCCTGCCTCCTGGAAGGGACATATGCCGCATCCAAGGCCGGCAAGGTTCCGGCCAAGGTCGGTGATTCCGTACATGCCTATGCGACCTGGCTGATGAACAAGGCCCAACAGATCGTGGCTGCCTGAGGGCGGGCAATCACAATCAGCAAGATGGGATTTTGAGCATGGATTTTTCGGTGGATGCGCAGTTCCAGCAGAAGCTGGACTGGATGAACGCCTTCGTCCGCGACGAGGTGGAGGCCATGGATCTTCTATTCCCGCAGGGGAGCGAGCAATTCAACGTGAAGAACAGGAAAGCGCGAACCCTGGCGAAAAGGTTGCAGGCCAAGGTCAAGCAGCAGGGGCTTTGGGCATGTCACCTGACGCCGGAACTTGGCGGCAAGGGTTACGGACAGGTCAAGCTGGCGTTGATGAATGAAATTCTCGGCCGGACATCGTGGGGGCCGGTGATATTTGGGTGCGCAGCACCGGACACAGGCAATGCGGAGATCCTCGCGATGTTCGGCACTGCCGAACAGAAGGCCCGCTATCTCCAGCCCCTGCTCGATGGCGATATCTTTTCCACCTATGCGATGACGGAGCCTCAAGCCGGTGCCGATCCCAAGGAGTTCACCTGCCGCGCATGGCGCGAAGGCGACGAATGGGTGATTGAGGGCGAGAAATGGTATGCCTCGAACTTCAAGAATTCGAGCTTCGTCATCGCGATGGTGGTGACCAACCCGGAAAACCCGCCCCACCAGCGCATGTCGATGTTCCTTATTCCTTCGGACACGCCGGGGATCGTCGATGTCAGAGACGTCGCGGGCATGAACGATAGGGTGGACAATGGTCATCACGCCTATCTGCGGTTCGATCGCGTCCGTGTACCGCTCGATGCGATGCTCGGCGCACCGGGCGAAGGCTTCAAGCTGGCCCAGGCCCGCCTTGGCGGAGGCCGCATCCATCACGCCATGCGCGTTGTCGGCCAGTGCCAGCGCGCGCTCGACATGATGCTGGAGCGGGCTGTCTCTCGCCGCACGCAAGGTCGATCGCTTGGCGATCATCAGTTTGTGAAGGGGATGATCGCGGACAGCGCCATGGAACTGGAGATGTACAGGCTTCTCGTGCTGAAGGCCGCCTGGACCATCGATACGCAACCCCATGGCGCGGCGCGCATCAATATCGCGATGAGCAAGGTCGCAATGGCCCGCGTCTATCACGACATCGTCCGCCGTGCGGTCCATCTGCATGGCGCGCTCGGCACCACGCATGAAACGCCACTGGCGAAGATGTGGATGGGCATTCCGATGCTGTCGGTGGCCGATGGTCCGACGGAAGTCCATCAGGTCCAGATCGCGAACATGCTGCTGAAGGATGCAGTACCCGTCGATCGCCTGTTCCCCAGCGAGCATATTCCAACAAGGACCGCCGATGTCGAGGCTCGCTATCTGTCCGAGCTTGAAGAGATCGAGCGCGAACTTGCGATAGCATGATTGGATCGACAGATGCGTAGCCTGTTTGACCTTACCGACAAGGTTGTCCTCGCAACGGGGGGAATGAGCGGCATCGGCCTGGCCTTTCTGCAAGGATGCGCGCGGCAGAATGCCTCTATTGCGATACTGGACCGCGATACGCGCCAGGCTCGAAATGTCACGGACAAGCTAAAGGCTCTGGGCGCGCCGATCGTGCATATTGAAACGGTCGATGTTTCGGATGACGACAGCGTTGATCGGGCGTTCGCATCTACGATCGGCGCCATGGGTAAGATCGATTGTGTCTTTGCCAATGCAGGCGTCAGTAATCGCGCAAAGTCCTTCGATGAGATCACGAGTCAGGACTATCATGCGCTGCTGGACGTCAACCTGCATGGCGCCTTTTACACCCTGCGCGCGGCAGTGCGCCATATGAAGGCGCGTGCGGAGGAAGGCGACCCAGGAGGATCGCTCGTCGCTTGCGGCAGCCTGTCGATCTTCCAGGGGCTTCAGGGCATGGAGCACTATGCGGCAGCCAAGGGTGCCTTGCTGGCTATGATCAAGGGACTGGCGGTAGAGATGGGGCCTTATGGGGTCAGGGCGAATATGCTGGTGCCCGGCTTCATCCTGACCGGGCTTACTGGCAGCAGCCCGGAGACTGAAAAGCTGATCGAGCACTTTTCCCGGATAACTCCGCTCGGTCGTCCGGGTGACCTGTCAGACATTGAAGGGCCGGCGGCCTATCTCGCGTCCGACGCCTCCAAATTTCAGACCGGCGGTACGCTGATCATCGATGGCGGCAGACTTGTCCGAAATGGCTGACCCCGTGCTTGGCAGCCAATTGATGATATCCTTCTGGATTTGAGGTGTTTCATGTCGGTTTCGATTGATTTGAGTGGACGGGTGGCTGTCGTGACTGGCGGAAGCCGGGGTCTGGGCCGGGCGATCACATTGGGGCTAGCGCGGGCCGGTGCCGCAGTTGCCATCGCCAGCCGCAAGATCGGAAGCTGCGAGGCTCTGGCCGAAGAGGTGGCAGCGGCAGGCGGCAGAGCTTCCGCCCATGGTTTCGATGCGGGCATTTGGGACGATTGCGACCGCCTTTTCCAAGAGGTCAACGACCGTTGGGATGGCGCACAGATACTTGTCAATAATGTGGGCAAATCGCCAGTCGAACCCTCGTCGCGAGAAACCAGTCAGGCGGCGTTCGATCATATCCTTGCGGTCAATCTGCGCTCCGCCTTTCGCCTTTCATCGTTGTTCGGCGCGCGGATGGTCGAGCGCGATGGCGGCGCTATCATCAACATAAGCTCAACCGGATCGATCAAGCCGGAACCCTATTTCGCGCCCTATGCTGCCGCGAAGGCCGGCTTGAACGTGCTGACCGAGTGCTTTGCCAAGGAATTTGCGCCCAAAGTCAGGGTCAACACAATCATGCCGGGTCCCTTCCACACCGATGGGACCAGAAGCTGGTCGCGATCGGACGGATTTTCAGACCATGCACGCAAACACCAGCCGCTTGGGCGAGGCGGCGAGCCCGACGAGATTGTCGGCGCGGTTCTGTTCCTCGCCAGCGATCTGGCTTCCTATGTCACTGGCACCCGCGTGGCGGTCGATGGCGGACACAGCATCTCCAGAGGATGATCAACCCCGATATCCGCAAATTGAGGAACGAATTGTGAAAGATCGGGTCGCCCTAGCCAGCGGACGGAAGGCCAACGGGAATCTTGTACTGGCGGCGTGCCGGCAGTCGCATCGAACATAACATGTCGCTCATCGAACTGGTTGTGGCGATCATGTCGTTGGGGTTGGCTTCTACCCCGGTTGAACAGGCGGCGGCGATCAGGGGTGTGTGCCCTCGCTCTTGGCCAAAGCCTCAGCGATTTCGCGCGACCCGATGGTGATCCTGAGCGAACACAGCGTTCATGGACGGTAGCAGTTCAGGCCTCGGCAGGTCGCTTCGCGCGCCAATGACTACTCGCCCGTTTCTCTCTCATCAGAAGGTGACATACGAGACTGTCCCGGTGATCGGGACGTCGTTTCTGTCCCGGCGGAACCCAATCCACTGGCGCACGGCCACAGAAAAGGCTGTTGGGACCATCGATCCTTTCCCCTGCCATCGATGCCGACAGCGCCGTGGCGATCATCCCGGCAATCATCGTCAGATTGCTATACCGCATGACTGAACCGGGTTTCCGCCGGGCGGAGATAGGTGTCGAAGCACGCTGCGATCGAACGGGCATAGGGCTGCGCGTCGGGCAGGATCTTGATCCTGCCTTCGCCCAGTTTCACCATGCCCATACGGACAAATCTGTCGAGGCTTTCCGACCCGCAAAGATCGCCGACAGGCGCCATACCATCGCAAAGCAAGCGCTCGATCAGACGCCCGCGCTCTTGGTCGTCCAGGCTCCGCACGACACCGCGTGTCGCAGGCAATCGGTCCCCTGCGACGATCTCTCTATACGCGCCGGCATTTTTCTCATTCTGCACGATCAGGTCGGGAAACTGGCTGATCGCACTGGCGCCCAGCCCAATCAGCATATCGCTGTCATCTTCGGTAAAGCCCTGAAAATTGCGTCTCAGCGTGCCGTTGGCGGCGGCTTGTGCCAGCGGGTCCTGAGGCAGCGCAAAATGATCAAAGCCGATCGCGCGATAGCCTGCGGCGGTCAGCATGGCATGGCCGCGCGTTGCCATGGCGAAGCGTTCCGCCATGCCCGGTAGGTCCGCCTGCGCGATCCTGCGTTGGCGGTGCAACAGATGGGGCATATGCGCATAGCCGAACAGCGCGATCCGCGAGGGTGCCAAACTTATGGTGGTTTCAAGGGTCTGGGCCAGATCCGCCTCGCTTTGCCCCGGCAAGCCGTACATCAGGTCAAAACCGACCGTCACATTGTTCCGCTTGAAACGGGCAACCGCCGCCTCCACCATGTCGACCGGCTGAATCCTGCCGATGGCCTGCTGGACGTGCGGGGTGAAGGTCTGCACCCCCAGATTGACCCGCGATATACCCATCCGGGCGATGGCGTCGATCCAGCTCTGGTCGAGCCGCCGGGGGTCGAGTTCGACCGAGAGGGACGCGGCGCTGGTGTCGAAGCAGACCAGCAGCTGATGGTTGATACGGAGCCAGTCGACCAGTGGCAGCGAGTTGGGACTTCCACCGCCAAAGGCGATCTGCGTCACCCGGCCACGTCCGCCAAGGCGCGCCGCGACCATGGCGATTTCCTGCTCCAGCGCATCGACATAGGCGGCGAGGCGATTAGGCCGGGTCGCGGCACCGGTGTTGCAACCGCAATACCAGCAAATGTCATGGCAATAGGGAATATGAAGATAGAGCGAGATGCGCGCGTCCCCGCGCACGGACGCGAGCCGCGCCTCCAGCGCCTCTGGGCCCACATCATCGGTAAACTGCGCGGCGGTGGGATAGCTGGTGTAGCGCGGCACTGGCGCGGCCAGCAGGTCGGGGTGGTATTGGAACATGGGGATCGGCCTGCCACCCGATAGCCTCTGCTGCATTGCGCTGGATCAAATCAGCAATTGCGCGGCGTCAAGGACGTCGGCGCAACTCCGGCGCACAAGGCCGCCACTGACCGCAACATCAGGGACGGAGAAAGATAATGCGCATGAAAATCATCTTGCTGGCCAGCGCCATGGCGGCCGCTTCGGCCACCGCGCCGGCGCAAGCCAAGCAGGGCGATATAGTCGTAAGGACGCGCGCGATCATGGTCGCGCCCAACGAAAAGAGCGGCAGCGTGCTGCCGGGCTTTCCGGGGGAAAGGGTATCGGTCGACAACAGCATCATGCCTGAAATCGACATCACCTATATGGCGACCGACCATATCGGCTTTGAACTGATCGCTGCGACGACGAAGCACACGGCGAGCGGCCGCACCGGGACCACCGGCAGTATCGGCAAGCTGGCCTCCACCTGGGTGCTGCCGCCGACGCTGACAATCCAATATCATCCGGTCGTGGACGGTCATGTCCGCCCCTATGTCGGCGCGGGCATCAACTATACGCTCTTTTATGCCGAAGATGCGTCCAAGGCGCTGGAGACGGCGGTCGGCAAGACCAGGGTCCATATGTCCGACAGCGTCGGCTGGGCCGGGCAGGTTGGTGTCGATATCGACCTGAACGACAAGATATTCCTCAACATCGACGTCAAATATATCGATATCAACACGAAAGCGCGGCTGGCTACGACAGCAGCAGGCACGCAGCGGGTGAAGCTGGCACTCGATCCTTTGGTATTCGGCGTGGGCGTGGGGATGCGTTTCTGACGCCCTGAATAGGGACATTTGCGGATGGAGGCGGCCGCAGCACCGGCATAATCAGAAGGGCAATTCCCTTACGTATCCATCCCCGGAGTTCACCCCATGAAAACCATTCTGCTGCACATCCACGGGGATAGCGCCCAGACGAGCAGGATGGAGGTCGCGCTGGACATTGCCCGCGCGACCGGCGCGCATATCCGCTGCCTTCAGGTCACGCCGGTCATCGATTATGTTTCGGCGGATATGTATGGCGGCAGCTATGTGCTGCCCAGCGACATCGACAATATTCGCGTCGCCGAGGCGCAAGAAAAGGCCAAGGTCGAAGCGCGGATGCAGCGCGAGGGCGTGACGTGGGACTGGCGGCATAGTGACGGCGATGTCGTGCAGTGCCTGCTGTCCGCGTCGCGGCTGGTCGATGCGATCGTCGTGACCCTGCCGGCGCAGGGCCGCCGGGCGATTGGCGATCCGCTGCCGATCGTCGCCGACCTTGCGGTCAGCAGCCGCGTGCCGATCCTGGCGGTGCCGCAGGGGTGCCAGGGCTTTGTCTGTCAGGGGCGGGTAATGGTGGCATGGGACGGATCGCATGAAGCCGCCGTCGCCTTGTGCGCCGCCCGGCCGCTGCTGGCGCTGGCCAGCGAAGTGCATGTCGTCACGGTCGAGGAAAAGACCAAGCGCGATTTCCCCCCGATCGACGCCAGCGAATATCTCTCCCGCCACGGCATTGCTTCGGAAATCCACGAATGGCCGCGCAAGGGGCGCACGGTCGAGGAGGCGCTGGCCGCCGCTGCCGCAGAATTGCGCGCGGACTGGATTGCCATGGGTGCTTTTGGCCATAGCCGCCTGCGCGAGACCATCTTTGGCGGCGTCACTCGCTACCTGCTCGGCGAAGCGCGGGTTCCGCTCTTGCTGGCACACTGATTTCCGGTCAGTGATGGGCGATGGCAATCAACGATGTCGATCCGCGCGATGATGCGCACAGCCTGGAACAGGCATTGTTGGGATCGATCCTGGCGACGGTGCCTGACGCCTTGATCGTCATCGACGCGCGCGGGCGCATCATATCGTTCAGCCCCGCGGCGCAGCGCATGTTTCACTATAGCGAAGCCGATGTGCTGGGCGAGAATGTGGCGATGCTGATGCCATCGCCCGATCGGGATCGGCATGACGGCTATCTGGCCCATTATCGCGACACAGGCGAAAAGAAGATCATCGGCATCGGTCGCCTGACCACGGCCCGGCGGCGGGACGGGTCGACCTTCCCGATCGAACTGGCGGTGGGCGAGGTGCATGATCAGGGGGAGCCGCTATTTACCGGCTTCATCCGCGACCTGACCGAGCGGCAGCGGACCGAGCGGCGGGTGCAGGATTTGCAGGCGGAACTGAGCCATGCGTCGCGCGTGACCGCCATGGGGACGTTGGCCGCCGCGCTGGCGCATGAACTCAACCAGCCCTTGACCGCAATCGCCAACTATATGGAGGCGGGCCGCGATCTGCTGGCGCAGGACGGCGCGATCGACCGTGCCTTGCTGGGCGAAGCGATGGACGAGGCCGCGACCCAGGCGCTGCGCGCGGGGGAGATCATTCGGTCGCTGCGCGAATTCATCCGCCGTGGCGAAGCCGACCGCCAGCCCGAAACCGTCGCCACTTTGTTGTCGGAAGGGGTTGCGCTGGCCTTTATCGGCATCGACAGCCGGGGCATCGACATGGACATTGCCGTCGATCCGCGTGTCGGTAGGATCATGGCCAACAGGGTGCAGGTGCAGCAGGTGATCATCAACCTGGTCCGCAATGCGGTGGAGGCCATGGAGGGACGGCCAATGCGCATCCTCCATCTCTCCGCCGCGCCCGATGAGGAAGGCCGCGTGGAAATCATCATCGCCGACAGCGGCCCCGGCCTTGATCCCGCAGCCGAAAAATCGCTCTTCACCCCATTCAGCACCACCAAGCCCACGGGCATGGGCGTTGGGCTGTCGATCAGCCGCACCATCGTCGAAGGGCATGGCGGCCGCATCTGGACGAGCCGGTCGCGCTGGGGCGGGGTCGCCTTTCACTTCACCCTTGATGCTGCGGATTGACGCCATGACCCAACCCCTCATCTATGTCGTCGATGATGATGAGGCGATCCGCCGATCGCTCAGCTTCATGCTCAAGACCAGCGGCTTTGCGGTGCAGAGCTTTTCGGGCGGCATCCCGTTCCTGAAGGATGCCGCCGGGCTGGCGCAGGGCTGCGTCCTGCTGGACGTGCGGATGCCGGATATGGACGGGCTGGAGGTCCAGCGCGAACTGCGCGCGCGGGGCATCATATTGCCCGTCATCATCATGACCGGCCATGGCGACGTTGGCATGGCGGTGGCTGCGATGAAGGCGGGCGCGACCGACTTCATCGAAAAGCCGTTCGAGAAGGCGGCGCTGCTGGACGCCATCGCCGCTGCCTGCGCCCAGGTCGCCGCGCACCGCGATGCGGGCGCCCGGCGGGACGAGGCGCAGGCGCGTCTCAACATCCTGACCGATCGTGAGCGTGAGGTGCTGAACGGGCTGGTCGAAGGGCTGCCCAACAAGTCGATCGCCTATGATCTGGGCATTTCGCCGCGCACGGTGGAAATCCACCGCGCCAACCTGATGCAGAAGCTGGACGTGCGCAGCCTGTCCGAAGCTTTGCGCATCGCGTTCCAGGCGGGGCTGGAATGACGCCTGATCAGGGACATTACGGATAGGCCCATGCCCGTCGCTGCGTCAGGCAGCGATCATGATGATGCATTTTGATCTGGCGCAAACCGCGCCCGCCGCCGCTCCGGTCCCCTGCCAGGATGCCAGCTATTGCCAGCAATGCGACGTGCGGGCGCGCGCCATTTGCGGCACGCTGGAGGATGACGAGCGCGCCGCGCTCAATCGCCTTGGTCGGCGGGTCATGGTGCAGGCCGGACAGACAGTGATGTGGGAGGGCGACGACGCCACCATCGTCGCCAATGTCATTGAAGGCACGCTCAAATTGTCGGCCTCCACCGGCGACGGACGCGAACAAATTGTCGGCGTAGTCTATCCATCCGATTTCATCGGCCGCCCCTTTGGCCGCAGCACGCCGCACAGCGTCACCGCGCTGACCGACGCGCGGCTTTGCCTGTTCACGCGGGGCGCGTTCGACGGCTTTGCCCGCAACCATCCCGAATTGGGTCATCGCCTGTTGCAACGCACGCTGGATGATCTCGATCGGGCGCGGGCCTGGATGGTGCTGCTGGGTCGCAAAAATGCGCGGGAAAAGATTGCGACCTTCCTGCTCGACATGTCGCATCGGCTGGCTGGGGAGGGCGCTGGGCCGCTCGACAGTTTCGCGCTGCCCCTGTCGCGTCAGCAGGTCGCCGATGTGCTGGGCCTGACGATCGAGACGGTCAGCCGCCAGATGACCGATATGAAGCGCGCCGGGATCATCGCGCTGCCCAATCGGCGCACCGTCGATATTCTGGATCGCGACCAACTGGCCTGCTGCGCCGAAGCGGCCTGATCCGCCTGTTTCGGCCCGGCTAGGGACATTCCCCTACAGACCCCGATGCCCCCTTTTGACAGAGGACAAGGACAGTCGATGCCCGGCCGTGCAGGCGCGGCGACGAACATATCTCCTGGGGGATAAGCATGGAACAATTGGTCATCAAGGCGGGCGGATGGTTCGCGCTGGCCCTGCTTGCAGCCGCTGCTGCCGTCATGGCAGCGGACACCGGCTTTGCCGTCCATATGACGATCGTCGCAGCGACGGGATTGCTGCTTGCGGCGCTCACGCTCAATCGCGCCGATTATGGCGCGATCGTGCGTGGCGCGCTCAGAATGCCCGATCCGGGGCGCTATGATGACGACATGGTTCGCTGGGGCGTGATCGCCACCATTTTTTGGGGTCTGGCGGGATTTCTCGCCGGTCTCTACATCGCGCTTCAGCTGGCCTTTCCGGCGCTGAACCTGGGCATCGAATATACCAGCTTCGGGCGGTTGCGGCCGCTGCATACTTCGGCGGTGATCTTTGCCTTTGGCGGCAATGCGCTGATCGCGACCAGCTTCTATGTCGTGCAGCGCACCTGCCGCGCGCGGCTCGCCTTCCCGACGATGGCCCGGTTCGTGTTCTGGGGCTACCAGATGTTCATCGTGCTGGCGGCCACCGGCTATCTGATGGGCATTACCGAGGGCAAGGAATATGCCGAGCCGGAATGGTATGTCGACCTGTGGTTGACGGTGGTGTGGGTCTGTTACCTGCTGGTGTTCGGCGGCACGATCCTCAAGCGGTCCGAACCGCATATCTATGTCGCCAACTGGTTTTACCTCGCCTTCATCATCACCGTGGCCATGCTGCACATCGTCAACAATCTGTCGATGCCGGTCAGCCTGCTGGGGTCCAAAAGCTATAGCGCTTTTGCGGGGGTACAGGATGCGCTGACCCAATGGTGGTATGGCCATAATGCGGTCGGCTTCTTCCTGACCGCCGGCTTCCTGGCGATGATGTATTATTTCGTCCCCAAGCAGGCCGAGCGACCGGTCTATAGCTACCGCCTGTCGATCATCCACTTCTGGTCGCTGATCTTCCTCTATATCTGGGCGGGTCCGCACCATCTGCATTACACCGCGCTGCCCGACTGGGCGCAGACGCTGGGCATGGTGTTTTCGATCATGCTGTGGATGCCCAGCTGGGGCGGGATGATCAACGGCCTGATGACGCTGAACGGCGCATGGGACAAGATCCGCACCGATCCGATCATCCGCATGATGGTGATGGCGCTCGCCTTCTACGGCATGTCGACCTTTGAAGGCCCGATGATGTCGATCAAGGCGGTCAACAGCCTGTCCCACTATACCGACTGGACGATCGGCCATGTCCATAGCGGCGCGCTGGGCTGGAACGGCATGATCACCTTCGCCTGTCTCTATTATATGACGCCGCGCCTGTGGGGCCGGGAACGCCTCTATTCGCTGCGGATGGTCAACTGGCACTTCTGGCTCGCGACCGTCGGCATCGTTCTCTACGCCGCGGCGATGTGGACGGCGGGCATCATGCAGGGGCTGATGTGGCGCGAATATGGCAGCGACGGTTACCTCGTCTACGCCTTCTCCGAAGTCGTGAAGGCCATGTTCCCGATGTATGTCATCCGCGCTGCGGGCGGCCTGCTCTATCTGGCCGGTGCGATCATCATGGCGGTCAATATTGGCCTCACCATCGCAGGACGCCAACGGGACGAAAAGCCGATGCGCGACGCCGCCTTCGATCCTGCTGCGGATCGTCCCCTCCAGCCGCACGCCGCGTGACGGAGAAACCGACATGGAAACCAAGACAAAACGCAAATTCTTCGATCATGGCCGACTGGAGCGTAACGTCTCTTTGCTGGGGATCGCGTCGCTGATCGTCGTCGCCATTGGCGGCATCGTGGAGATCGCGCCGCTCTTCTGGATCGACAGCACGATCGAGAAGGTGGAGGGGATGCGCCCCTACACCCCGCTCGAACTGGCCGGGCGCAACATCTATATTCGCGAAGGCTGCTACAATTGCCATAGCCAGATGATCCGCCCGTTCCGCGATGAAGTCGAACGCTATGGCCATTACAGCCTGGCCGCCGAAAGCATGTATGATCACCCCTTCCAATGGGGGTCCAAGCGCACCGGGCCGGACCTGGCCCGTGTGGGCGGGCGCTATTCGGATGAATGGCATGTCCAGCATCTGGTCGATCCCCGCGCGGTCGTGCCGGAATCGATCATGCCGACCTATCCATTCCTGGCGGAGCGGGAATTGAAGGCAGGCGACATGAGCGGCGACCTGACTGCCCTGTCGCGGGTCGGCGTCCCCTATGACAAGGCCGCGATCGCTGCCGCCAATGAGGATTTGAAGGCGCAGGCCGATCCCACCGCGGACAGCATGGCGCTGGTGAAGCGCTATCCCAAGGCGCAGGTCCGCGATTTCGACGGTGACCCGAACAAGTTGACCGAGATGGATGCGCTGGTCGCCTATCTCCAGATGATCGGCACGCTGGTCGACACCAGGGCCGCCGCCGCGCAGGAGACGGTGCGATGAGCTATGACGCGATGCGCCATTTCGCCGACAGCTGGGGCCTGGTTTTCATGGGCCTCACCTATCTGATCCTCATCGGCTGGCATTTTCGGCCCGGCGCGCGCCGCCGCAGCGGCGATGCTGCCACGATGATCTTTACCGACAGCGAACCGAAGGGAAGCGACCATGGCTGACCCGACCAAGAGCAAGATCGACGAACCGACCGGCACCCCCACCATGGGGCATGAATGGGACGGGATCGAGGAACTGGATACGCCATTGCCGCGCTGGTGGCTGTGGACCTTCTACGCCTGCATCCTGTTTTCGCTTGGCTATGTGATCGCCTATCCGGCCTGGCCGCTGATCGAGGGCTATACCAAGGGTGCGCTTGGCTGGTCGAGCCGGGGCGATCTGGCCAGGGAGATGGCGACGCAGGCGGCGAAGGTGGCACCGATCCACCGGGCGATCGCGGCGACCCCGATCGATCAGCTTCCGGCCAGGCCCGCATTGATGCAGGCCGCGGTCGATGGTGGGCGCGCCGCGTTCAAGGTCCATTGCGTCCAGTGTCACGGGTCGGGTGCTGCAGGATCGAAGGGCTATCCCAACCTGAACGACGACGACTGGCTGTGGGGCGGCGATCTGGCCACCATCGAAAAGACGATCGTCGATGGCATCCGCAATCCCGATCATGCCGCAACCCGGCTGTCGATCATGCCAGCCTTTGGCCGCGACCAGCTGTTGCAGGCCGCGCAGGTTGATGATGTGGTTGCCCATGTCCGCACGATCAGCGGCCAGCAGAAGGGGGATGCTGCATCGCAGCGCGGCGCGCAGCTTTTCGCGGACAATTGCGCGGTCTGCCATGGCCCGGCGGGCAAGGGCAATCGCCAGTTGGGTGCGCCCAATCTGACCGACGGCATCTGGCTCTATGGCGGCGATGGGGACTCTCTCCACCAGACCGTCTGGAACAGCCGTCAGGGCGTGATGCCGCGCTGGGGCGACAGGCTGGACGCAGCGACGGTGCGGATGCTGGCGGCCTATGTCCACAGCCTGGGCGGCGGAGAGGCGGTGCCGATGACGGTGGTGGACAATGTTGCGCGCGAGGCGAGCGATGCGCGTCCCTAACGCCCCTCCGTTCGTCCCGAGCCTGTCGAAGGACCGTCCTTCTTTTCCACGGTCGGAAAGAGAAGGACAAGGCTTCGACAGGCTCAGCCCGAACGGATTTTGGGATGGCAGGCGTCTGGCTGACCTCCCATGACCACCGCCCCCCTGTCCCTCTACGAAAAGCGCAAGGGCGTTTATCCCAAGGCGGTCGATGGTTTCTACCGTCGCCTGAAATGGGCGGTAATGGCGGTCACGCTCGCCATTTACTGGATCACGCCGTGGCTGCGCTGGGATCGCGGTCCCTATGCGCCCGATCAGGCGGTGCTGATCGATCTCGCCCATCGTCGCTTCTACATGTTCGCGATCGAGATATGGCCGCATGAATTTTACTATGTCGCGGGGCTGCTGGTCATGGCCGGGGTCGGCCTGTTCCTGGTGACATCTGCCGTCGGGCGGGCCTGGTGCGGCTATGCCTGTCCGCAGACGGTCTGGACCGACCTCTACCAGCATGTCGAACGGTGGATGGATGGCGACCGCAATGCCCAGATCCGGCTCGACAAGGCACGCTGGAGTGTAGCCAAGCTCGCCCGGCGGCTCGCCAAATGGAGCGTCTGGCTGGTCATCGCCTTTGGCACTGGCGGCGCGTGGATCTTCTATTTCGCCGATGCGCCGACGCTCCAGCATCAGTTCTGGACCGGGACGGCGGCGAGTGTCGCCTATGCCACCGTCGCCATCCTGACCGCCACGACCTTCATCCTGGGCGGGTTCATGCGCGAACAGGTGTGCATCTATATGTGCCCCTGGCCGCGCATCCAGACTGCGATGCTCGACGAAAAATCGCTGGTCGTCACCTACAAGCATTGGCGCGGCGAACAGCGCGGCAGCCTCAAGAAGACGCAGGCGGCCCCGACGGAGTTCGGCGATTGCATCGATTGCGACCAGTGCGTCGCGGTCTGCCCCACCGGCATCGACATTCGGCAAGGGCCGCAGATTGGCTGCATCACCTGCGCGCTCTGCATCGACGCCTGCGACAAGGTGATGGGACAGGTCGGGCGACCACGCGGCCTGATCGACTATTGCACGGAGGATGACGCCAATGCGGAAAAAGCGGGGCGCGCGCCACGCCCCGTCATCCGGTCGCTGCTCCACGTTCGCACGCTCGTCTATCTGACGCTGTGGAGCGCGGTCGGCGCGGCGATGCTGTTTGCGCTTGGCACCCGCACGCGCATGGACATCAGCGCGCAGCAGGACCGCAATCCTATCGCCATGCGCCTGTCCGATGGCACGATCCGCAACGCCTTCACCGTCAAGCTGCGCAACATGGAATCGCGGCCCCGGCCCATGCGGGTCACGGTGGAGGGGCTGGCCGGGGTCAGCCTGTGGACCGACCGTGATGGTCGGGCCGATGCACGCACGGCGATCGACACGATCGTCCCGCCCGACAGCGTGGCGAAACTGCGCCTCTTCCTCGCCGCGCCAGCCCATGGCCCGCTGCGTCAGGACTTCGCCTTCACCGTCCGCGCCACCGATCGCGAAGGTGGCACTGACCGCGAACCTGCCCATTTTGAAAGGCTGCAATAATGTCCGGCTTTCGCCTTAACGGTCGCCATGTCGCGGGGATATTTGTCGGCTTCTTTGCCGTGGTCATCGCGGTGAATGTCCTGATGGCCAGCTACGCCATCGGGGGCTTTGGCGGCACGGTGGTCGATAACAGCTATGTCGCGAGCCAGCGCTTCAACGGCTGGCTGGCGCAGGCGCGCGCGCAGGACGCGCTGGGGTGGGAGGCGCAGGCCCAGATTGATCCAGACCGACATCTGGTCCTGACCCTGACCGGGCCGCAGAATGCCGCCGTTTCAGCCATCGCCGAACATCCGCTGGGTAAGGCCGCAGACATTGTGCTGCACATCACTCGCCAGGCCGACGGACGATTTCGCGCAACCATGCCGCTGCCACCGGGTCGCTGGCTGGTGCGCTGGACTGTGCGGGCCGATCGCCGCGCAATGCGTTTTGTGGAGAGGCAGGGATGATGGCAAGCGACGCCAAGACCATATTGCCCGAACGGGCGACGATCCACAGCATCTTCGCGGTGCCGGACATGCATTGCGCCGGCTGCATCGCCAAGGTCGAGCGCGGCCTCGCCAATGTACCCGGCATCGTGTCGGCGCGGGTCAACTATTCGGCCAGGCGGGTCACGATCGAGCATGACCAGGCGCTCAGCCCACCGGAGTTGCGCGCGGCCATCGCCGGGATCGGCTTTGCCGCCGAACCACTGGCGGACCCGATGGTCGATGACGGGCAGGCCGAGAGCAAGACGCTGCTCAAGGCTTTGGCCGTCGCCGGTTTCGCGTCGATGAACATCATGCTGCTGTCCGTATCGATCTGGTCGGGCGCGGATGGCGCGACGCGCGACCTGTTCCACTGGCTGTCGGCGCTGATCGCCCTGCCGACGGTCGCCTATGCCGGGCAGCCCTTCTTCCGTTCCGCCTTTTCGGCCCTGCGCGCGGGCCGCACCAATATGGATGTGCCGATCAGCATCGGCGTGCTGCTGGCAACGGGCATGAGCCTGTTTGAAACGATCACCGGCGGTCGCCATGCCTGGTTCGATGGCGCAGTGATGCTGCTCACTTTCCTGCTGGCTGGGCGCTGGCTGGACGGCGCGATGCGCGGCAAGGCACGCGATGGAGTCGCGGCATTGCTGCGCCAGAGCGCGCCCGGTGCCTATGTCGTGCGGGCAGGACAGCGCAAATGGGTGGCAGCGCGCAGCCTGACTCCGGGCATGATGATGCAGGTGGCCGCGGGCGAACGCTTTGCCGCCGATGGCGAAATCCGCGACGGGCGCAGCAGCATCGACCTGTCCTTCCTGACCGGCGAAAGCCAGCCAAAACCTGTCAGCATCGGGGATATGGTCCATGCCGGCGCGCTCAATGTCGATGGTCCGCTGACCGTCATTGTGCGCGCCTGCGGTCCCGACACGGTGATTGCCGATATTGCCCGGATGATGGACGCGGCGGGGCAGGGCAAGTCACGCTATGTCCGTATCGCTGATCGTGCAGCGCGCATCTACGCGCCGGCTGTCCACCTGCTCGCCGCGCTGTCCTTTGCCGGATGGATGATCGCGGGGGCGGGTATTCACCAATCGCTGCTGATCGCGACGGCTGTGTTGTTGATCACCTGTCCCTGCGCCCTGGGACTGGCCGTGCCAGCCGCGCAGGTTGTAGCCTGCGGCGCGCTGATGCGGCGGGGCATATTGGTCAAGGACGGGTCAGCGCTCGAACGGCTGGCGGAGGCGGATCGGGCGATCTTCGACAAGACCGGCACGCTGACGCTGGGACGCCCGGAACCGATCAATCTCGCATCGCTGACGCATGAGAAAAAGTCCATCGTGCTGGCACTGGCCCGCGCCAGTCGTCATCCGCTCAGCATCGCCCTTGCAGGGGCATTGCAGCGTCAGGGAATAGTCGCGGCAATGGTCGATGATCTGCAGGAAGTGCCCGGCGTTGGAATGCGCGGCAGCTGTGCCGGGCATCCTGTCGCGCTGGAGCGGCCATCGGGCGCGACCGCATGGGCGGGGCTGGCAACGCAATTTATGTTTGGCTCCCGCCGCGTCCTCCTGACCTTTGCAGACGCGCTTCGCCCAGATGCGGTTTCGAGCGTGGCCCGGTTGCGCGTGATGGGGCTGGAACCGATCATCGCCAGCGGCGACCGGCCCGAAGCGCTGCATGACATAGCCATCGCCACCGACATGCTGGCCACCGGCCGGATGACGCCGCAGGCCAAGCTCGCCATGATCGAGCGGCTGAAGGCACAGGGCCATCGCGTGCTGATGGTAGGGGACGGATTGAATGACGGGCCTGCATTGGCCGCCGGGCATGTCAGCCTGGCCCCGTCATCTGCCAGCGACGCCAGCCAACTGGCCGCTGACGCCGTGTTCCTGGGCGACAGCCTGGCCCCGGTCGCCATCGCCGTGCGCGCCGCGCGGCGGACGCTGGCGGTGGTGCGGCAGAATTTCGCGCTGGCGATCGGCTATAATCTGCTGGCGGTGCCGCTCGCCATCGCAGGCATGGTCACGCCGCTGGTCGCCGCGCTTGCCATGTCGGGATCGTCCATCGTCGTGGTCGCCAATGCATTGCGTTTGCGGAATGCGGCGAAATGATCGGCCTTGCCGTCCTCATCCCGATTGCCCTGTTGCTCGGCACGATTGGGCTGGCCGCCTTTTTCTGGGCGCTGCGGGCTGGCCAGTTTGACGATCCCGACGGTGCTGCGCTGCGCATCCTGAACGATGATGACTGAGCGGATCACTGGCCGGACCGGGCACTGTTACACAGCATTCAGCGAACGAGCCGAGCTTTCCTGAAGTGGGATGTAGAGAGGTCGTCGGTGCGAGCGCCCGTGTCGACCAAAGCGGATGGGCGGCGCTTGTCGGAGCCTGTAAATATGAGTGTCGACAAACAGTATACATATCAAAATGATATGCGGAACTGTCGAGTCCTCTAAGCCACCTTCTTCGGCCCTGAACCTGTCTTAAGGCGGTCTTGGCGTATCGGCCACTATGGCCTCCAGCGCCATCAGGATCGGCGGCATCGCCTGGCGCAACCCTTGCGCGCGCGGGCTGAACAGCAGGCCGATCGTGCGCCGCGCGCCGAAGTCCTTGAGGGCCGCGCGCGCCATGCCCGGCCAGCCATAGCCCATCGGCATCACCGTCACGCCCAGCCCCGCCGCGACCATCTGCATCACCCGTTCGTCATTGGTCGCGCGAAAGGCGAAATGCGGGCGCACGCCGCGATCGACAAAATAGCGGCTGGTCGCCGACAGCGCCTCGCAATGGCGGCGCACGATCATCACCTCGCCCGCCAGTTCCTCCGCCGCGATCATGGTCCGCCCGGCCAGTGCATGGCTGGCGGGCAGGGCCAGGCCATAGCCTTCCTCCGCGATCGGGCGCGCCGCATAGCGATCCGCCCCGTCGCGCACCAGCGTCAGCGCCACGTCGACCCGTTCCGCATCCAGCCGCGCCAGCAATTCGCGCTCGGTCCCCGGCACCAGCTCCAGCGCCTGCGCATCGCCCGGCGCGCAACCCGCCACCGCCTGTGCCACCAGCGCGCCGGGGATGCTGGTCAGCAACCCGATGCGCAGCGGCGCGCCCTGCGCCGATCGCGCGCCTGCCTGCTCGGCCAGGTTGAACTCCCGCTCGATCCGCCGCGCATGGCCCAGCAGTTGCGCCCCCGCGCCGGTCAGCTCGACCCGCTGGTTGCTGCGCAGGAAGAGCGGCGCGCCGACCGTCTGCTCCAGCTTGGCAATGCCGACTGACAGCGTCGGCTGCGACACATGGCAATGCGCCGCCGCACGGGAAAAATTGCCCTGGTCGACCACGGCCAGGAAATAGCGCAGCAGATAGCGTTCGATCATAGATGGAAACTATACACTATGCCGCGCCCTTTCAATTTTTCTCTTGGGCCGCCAGCCGCTAGGATGGGGACAATGGAGAGATGCCAATGACTGATTTCGATTTTGCCCTCGGCGAGACTGCGGATATGATTCGCGACACCACCCGCCGCTTCGCCGATGATCGTATCACCCCGCTGGCTGGCCGGATTGATGCGGAGGACTGGTTTCCCCGCACGCTGTGGCCCGAAATGGGCGAACTTGGCCTGCATGGCATCACTGTGGATGAGGCCGATGGTGGCCTTGGCCTTGGCTATCTGGAGCATGTCGTCGCGCAGGAGGAAGTCGCCCGCGCCTCCGCCTCCATAGGTTTGAGCTATGGTGCCCACTCCAATCTTTGCGTCAACCAGATCCGCCGCTGGGGCAATGCCGAGCAAAAGGCGCGCTACCTCCCCAAACTCATTTCCGGTGAGCATGTCGGCAGCCTCGCCATGTCCGAAACTGGGGCCGGGTCGGACGTCATGGCAATGAAGCTGCGCGCCGACAAAAAGGGCGACCACTATATCCTGAACGGCACCAAGTTCTGGATCACCAATGCGTCCGAGGCCGACACTTTGGTCGTCTATGCCCGTACCGGGGACGGTACGAAGGGGATCACCACCTTCCTCATCGAAAAATCCATGCCGGGCTTTTCGATCGGGCAGAAGATCGACAAGGTCGGGATGCGCGGATCACCGACAGCCGAACTGGTGTTCGACGATTGCGCTGTGCCGGAAGAGAATATTATGGGGCCGCTCAATGGCGGCGCGGGCGTGCTGATGTCAGGCCTTGACTATGAACGCACCGTGCTGGCGGGCATCCAGCTTGGCATCATGCAGGCCTGCCTCGATGTCGTTCTGCCCTATGTCCGCGAACGCCAGCAGTTTGGCAAACCGATTGGCGCGTTCCAGCTGATGCAGGCCAAGATCGCTGACATGTATGTCGCCCTCAACAGCGCGCGCGCATACGTCTATGCCGTCGCCAAAGCGTGCGACGCGGGCCGCACCACCCGCTACGACGCGGCGGGCGCGATCCTGCTCGCCAGCGAAAATGCGGTGAAGGTCGCGCTCGAAGCGGTCCAGGCGCTGGGCGGCGCGGGTTACACGAAGGACTGGCCGGTCGAACGCTTCATGCGCGATGCCAAGCTGCTCGACATTGGCGCAGGCACGAACGAAATCCGCCGCATGTTGATCGGCCGGGAACTGCTGGCGGGATGATTCACGGCTTGCCGATGAACAGGAATCCAACCCCCGCCATGATGCAGGCGAAGGCGGCGAAATGGCGCCAGTGCAGCGGTTCGCCCAGCACCACGACCATGAACCCGCCGAAGATCACCAGGGCGATGGCCTCCTGTGCGACTTTGAGTTGCCCTGCGGACCAGCCATGGGCAAAGCCGATGCGATTGGCGGGGACGGCAAAACAATATTCGACCAGCGCGATGCCCCAGCTGATCAGGATGACCAGCACTAGCGGCTTGGTCATACCGCCTTTCAAATGCCAGTACCAGGCGACGGTCATGAAGAGGTTTGAAATGACGAGGAGAGCAATGGTGGGCATGAACGGCCTCGAACAGGGCAGGGGACACAGCTGTGGCACCATCGGGCGCGGGAGCGCAAGGGCATGAGCGCGCCAGTCCTCGACACCAAATTGTCCCCCGACAGCGACGCCTTCCGCGCCAACACCGCGAACAACCGCGCGCTGGCCGACGAACTGCGCGCCAAAGTCGCCGCCGCAGCCGCAGGCGGCTCCGCCAGCGCCCGTGACAAGCACACCGCACGCGGCAAACTGCTGCCTCGCGACCGCGTCGAGCGCCTGCTTGATCCCGGCTCGCCCTTCCTGGAAATCGGCCAGCTTGCCGCCAATGGCCTTTATGGCGATGAAGTCCCCGGTGCGGGCCTGATCGCCGGGATTGGCCGCGTCGCCGGTCGTCAGGTCATGATCGGCTGCAACGACGCCACGGTAAAGGGCGGCACCTACTACCCCGTCACCGTGAAGAAGCATCTGCGCGCGCAGGAAATCGCGCTCGAAAACCGGCTGCCCTGCATCTATCTGGTCGACAGCGGCGGCGCGAACCTGCCCAACCAGGCGGAGGTATTCCCCGACCGCGACCATTTCGGCCGCATCTTCTATAATCAGGCGAACCTCTCGGCGCAGGGCATTCCCCAGATCGCCTGCGTCATGGGCAGCTGCACCGCGGGCGGCGCTTATGTTCCCGCCATGTCCGACGAAACCGTCATTGTCCGCAATCAGGGCACGATCTTCCTGGCCGGGCCGCCACTGGTGCAGGCCGCGACCGGTGAAGTCATCACGGCAGAGGATCTGGGCGGCGGCGACCTGCATGGCCGCAAGTCGGGCGTGGTCGATCATGTCGCCGACAGTGACGATCATGCGCTCACCATCGTCCGCGACATCGTCTCGACCCTGCAACCCGACCGCAAGCCGGACCTCAACCTGCGCGAACCCCGCCCGCCCAAATATGATGCGAGCGACCTGTACGGCATCATCCCCGACGATGTCCGCGCGCCCTATGATGTGCGCGAAATCATAGCCCGGATTGTGGACGGCAGCGAATTTCACGAATTTAAAGCCCTCTACGGCACCACATTGGTCTGCGGCTTTGCCCATATCTGGGGGATGCCCGTCGCCATCCTCGCCAATAACGGCGTCCTGTTCAGCGAAAGCGCGCAAAAGGGCGCGCATTTCATCGAACTCGCCTGCCAGCGGCGTATCCCCTTATTGTTCCTTCAGAATATCTCCGGCTTCATGGTCGGCGGCAAATATGAGGCGGAGGGGATCGCCAAACATGGTGCCAAACTCGTCACCGCCGTCGCCACTGCGCAGGTGCCCAAAATCACCGTCCTGATCGGCGGCAGCTTTGGCGCAGGCAATTACGGCATGTGCGGCCGAGCCTATCAACCCCGCTTCCTCTTCACCTGGCCCAATGCGCGCATCAGCGTGATGGGCGGCGAACAGGCCGCATCCGTCCTCGCCACCGTTCACCGCGACGCGGCCAAATGGACGCCGGAAGAAGCCGAAGCCTTCAAGACCCCCGTCCGCCAGAAATATGAAGAAGAAGGCAACCCCTATTACGCCACCGCCCGCCTATGGGACGACGGCGTCATCGACCCCGCGCAAACCCGCGATGTGCTGGGGCTGGCCTTTGCCGCCGCGCTGAACGCCCCGGTTGGCGAGAGGGCGCAATTTGGCGTGTTTCGGATGTGATGGGGGTGGGCGCGCCCCTAAAATTCCTTCCCCAGCTTGTCTGGGGGAGGGGGACCGTCCGGCGCAGCCGGATGGTGGAGGGGCAATCGCGCCACCGCCTCAACCAGGACCAGACGCATGACCGCATCCAGATCGGTCAGCACATCCCGCGCGGCAATGCGCAGCGTATGGATGTCCGCTTTGGCAAACCATCGGTCACGTTCAGCATCCCGCTCGATTTGCGACCTGTCGGCGTGGCCCTCGCCATCGATCTCGATCGCAAGCCTTGCATCGGCACAATAAAAGTCGAGGACAAAAGGACCGCTCGGATGTTGCCGACGAAATTTCAAACCATGCGGTCGCTCACGAAGCACTTGCCACAGCAGCACCTCGGGCAGCGTCATCGTCCGACGCAACTGCCGCGCTTTGCGCACAGTGCCAGTTCTTGCCTTGGGCGCCCGGTCTTTCAGCATCGCGCTACCACCCCTCCACCATGCTTCGCATGGTCCCCCTCCCCGAGACAAGCTCGGGGAGGATTTTTAGCGACATTGCCTTTCCATTCCTCCCTGAGCTTGCTCGGGGAGGGGGACCGTTCGGCGCAGCCGAATGGTGGAGGGGCAGGAAGGACAGCCTCATGATCCAATCCCTCCTCATCGCCAATCGCGGCGAAATCGCCTGCCGTATCATCCGCACCGCGCGCGCGATGGGCATCCGCACCGTCGCCGTTTACTCCGACGCCGACGCACAAGCCCTCCATGTCCGCTCCGCCGACGAAGCCGTCCATATCGGCCCGTCCCCGGTGCGTGAATCCTATCTGTTGGGGGACCGCATCATCGCCGCCGCCCAGCAAACCGGCGCGCAGGCGATCCATCCCGGCTACGGCTTCCTGTCCGAAAACGCCGAGTTCGCGCAGGCGGTCATCGACGCAGGGCTGATCTGGGTCGGACCCAACCCGTCCTCTATCACCGCCATGGGCCTTAAAGACGCCGCCAAGCAATTGATGCAGGATGCGGGCGTCCCCACCACGCCCGGCTATCTCGGCGCAGACCAGTCGCCCGCCTTTCTCGCGGCCCAGGCCGACGCCATCGGCTACCCGGTCCTGATCAAGGCGGTCGCGGGCGGCGGCGGCAAGGGGATGCGCAAGGTGGACGCCCCCGCCGATTTCGCCGACGCACTCGCCTCCTGCCAGCGCGAAGCCGCATCCAGCTTCGGCAACGACCATGTCCTGCTCGAAAAATGGGTCACCAACCCGCGCCATATCGAGGTGCAGGTGTTTGGCGACACCCACGGCAATGTCGTCCACCTGTTCGAACGCGACTGCTCGCTCCAGCGCCGCCATCAAAAGGTGATCGAGGAAGCCCCGGCACCGGGCATGGACGCCGCCACCCGCGAAGCCATCTGCTCCGCCGCCGTCCGCGCCGCCAAAGCGGTGGACTATGTCGGTGCAGGCACGATCGAGTTCATCGCCGACGGATCGGAAGGCCTGCGCGCCGACCGCATCTGGTTCATGGAAATGAACACCCGGCTTCAGGTCGAACATCCCGTGACCGAGGAAATCACCGGCGTCGATCTGGTCGAATGGCAACTGCGCGTCGCATCGGGCGAACCGCTGCCTTTGGCGCAGGACCAGCTCAGCATCAACGGCCACGCCATGGAAGCGCGGCTTTATGCGGAGGATCCGATCAAGGGCTTCCTGCCGTCCATCGGTCGCCTCGACACGTTCGACCTGGGGGAAGGCTGCCGCATCGACACCGGGGTAGGGCAGGGCGCGGAGATTTCGCCCTTCTACGACCCGATGATCGCCAAGATGATCGCCCATGGCGCGACCCGTGATGACGCCCGCGAAACCCTCGCCGCCGCGCTCGACGATACTGCCATCTGGCCACTCAAGACCAATGCCGGTTTCCTCGTCAAGGCGCTGGAGCATCCCGATTTCGTCGCTGCCCGGCTCGACACCGGCCTGATCGGGCGCGAAGGCGATGCGCTGATGCCGCCCCATCATCCCGAAGCCGAAGCGCTGGCCGACGCGGCGGCTGCGTTGACGCCGGGCGGGGTGCTGGCGGGCTTCCGTCTCAACGCGCCAGTGCGGGCGGAGGCACCCTTCCTGCTCGACGGCGAGACCATCACCATCGCCTTCGACCCGCGCGGTGGGGAGGCTGATCCCAACCATGAGGATGTGCTGATCGCCCAGGCGGGTCAGGTCTGGCGGCTGGCCCCATGGCGCGCGACCGGCGGCGCAGGCGGCGGTGCCTCAGACGGCGCGATCCTCTCCCCGATGCCCGGCCGCATCATCGCCGTGTCAGTCGCGGCGGGTGACGCAGTGGTCAAGGGCCAGAAACTGCTGACGCTCGAAGCCATGAAAATGGAACACAGCCTCATCGCCCCCTTCGACGGCACCGTGGCCGAACTCAACGCCAGCGAAGGCGGACAGGTGAGCGAAGGCGTGCTGCTGGCCAAGATCGAGAAGGCGGAGGGGTAAGGCGCGCATCACGCCTTCCCACCGTTCGTTTCGAGCGCAGTCGAGAAACCTGCGCGCGACGTTTCTCGACTTCGCTCGAAACGAACGGGCTGTATGTCCTACCGAACTTCCATCTGCTATAACAAACTGTAATCACTAAACTTTCGATATATTTCCACGCATCAAATGGGCGAAGATCGAAAAGTTAGAGCCAAGAGGGGGCAAAAATGGCCGGACGCTATTTCGACCAGTGGACCATCGGCGACAGTATCGCCCACGACATCCGCCGCACCGTGACGGAGACGGACAATCTCCTCTTCACGACCATGACCCATAACCCCCAGCCGCTCCATCTCGACGCGGAAGCGGCCAAAGCCTCTGAATTCGGACAGATTCTCGTCAACGGCACCTTCACCTTCGCGCTGATGATCGGCCTGTCGGTGGGCGACACGACGCTCGGCACGCTGGTCGCAAACCTGGGTTATGACAAGCTCGTCATGCCAAAGCCGGTGTTCATCGGCGACACGATGCGATGCGAATCCGAAGTCACGGACCTGAAGGAAAGCCGCTCCCGCCCGGACGCGGGAATCGTCACTTTCACCCATCGCCTGATCAATCAGCGCGACGAAATCACCTGCCAATGCCTGCGCATGGCGCTGCTCAAGAAGGCGACGGCCTGAGCGATGATCGGGCGGCCTATGGCCAATATTTTGCGCAAAAGACCGTTGCCAGCCCGATTTCCCTCGCCTATAGCCGCGCACATCGGGGCCTTAGCTCAGCTGGGAGAGCGCGTCGTTCGCAATGACGAGGTCAGCGGTTCGATCCCGCTAGGCTCCACCATATTTCCAGAAAAGCCGGATTTCGCGCAGCAGCGAAGTCCGGCTTTTCCTATTCTCCCCCGGCTCCAGTCCGGCGGCAATGGCCCTTCACCCGCTCGGCTTGCCGTTCTAGACCGGAGGCAATAGGGGGATCAGTCCATGTCCAACGCGCCATTCGCCATCACCGCCCATGACGTCGCCGACGCCGCCCGCATCATCGCGCCCGCCGCCATCGTCACGCCCTTGCTGGAAAATGCGGCACTGAACGCTTTGGCTGGCCGCCGGGTTTTCCTGAAGTTTGAGGGCGCGCAACATACCGGATCGTTCAAATTCCGCGGTGCCTATAACCGCCTCGCCCGGCTGAACGCAGCGGAGCGCGCGGCGGGCGTCGTCGCCTGGTCATCGGGCAATCATGCCCAGGGCGTCGCCGCTGCCGCCCGCCTGCTCGGCATCCCGGCAACCATCGTGATGCCCGCCGACGCGCCCGCGATCAAGCTGGCCAACACCCGCGCCTTGGGTGCAGATGTCGTAACCTATGACCGCCATCGCGACAGCCGCGAAGCCATAGCGGCCGAACTGGCGGGCGAGCGCGGCGCGACGATCGTGCCGTCCTTCGACGATCCTTTCATCATCGCGGGGCAGGGGACGGCGGGACTGGAAATCATGGCGCAGGTCCAGGCCGCAGGCGCATCGGTTGGCCAGATACTCGTCTGCTGCGGCGGTGGCGGCCTGACTGCCGGGATCGCAACGGCGGTAAAGGCGCAGTCACCCGACACCGCCATCTATAGCGTCGAACCACGCGACTTTGACGACACCGCCCGATCGCTGCGCAGCGGCGTGCGCGAACAGGTTGTCCCCGGCGCACGCTCGATCTGCGACGCCTTGCTGTCGCCCAGCCCCGGCGAACTGACCCTGCCGATCATGCGCGCGCTGGTGACCGATGGCCTGACCGTCAGCGACGATCAGGTGCGCGACGCCATGCGTTTCGCCTTCTCCACGCTCAAGCTGGTGGTCGAGCCAGGCGGTGCTGTCGCGCTGGCGGCGATGCTGGCGGGGCTTGCGCCGCCGTGCGACGGGGCCAGCGTCGTCGTCATGTCAGGCAGCAACGTCGATCCGGCGATGTTTGCGCAGATCATCGCGCCATGATCGACCCGCGCGCCATCCGCACTTTCCTGGCTGTCGTGCGCAGCAATTCGATCAGCGGCGGCGCGCGCCTGCTCAATATATCGCAGCCGTCCGTATCCAACGCCATCGCCCAGCTGGAACAGACGCTGGGCGTATCCCTGTTCGAACGCTCGCGCAGCGGCATCCAGCTGACCCCGGAAGGGGAGGCGCTGCTGCGGCGCGCGGAATCGATCGACAGCCTGTTGCGCGATGCGGAGGCGGAGGTGAAGCTGGCGAGTGCAGGCGTCGCAGGGCCGCTGCGCGTGGGTGGCACGCCCGGCGCGCTGGTCAGCCTGTTGCCCGATGCGGTTCGGCGTCTGGAGGACCAATTCGGCCAGTTTGCGCTCCATGTGGTGGAACGGCCCGACCATGATCTTGCCGCGATGCTGCATCGGGGCGAGATTGAACTGGCCTTCGTCACGACCGGGATCGAGGAGCCGCCGGAAGGCATAGAGGAACGCACCTTCTCGCGCGATCCTTTCGCGCTGATCGTCGGACGGCAAAATGATCATCTGCCCGCGCGCGTCTCCCTGCGTGAGATGAAGGCGATGCGCTGGGTGCTGCCCGAAGCGCGCGGCGCATTCCGGCGACAGATCGACGCCCTGTTCATGGCCGCCAATGTGCCCGCGCCGCAGGACATCATCCGCTGCGATTCCCTGCTGACGACCAAAGCGCTGGTGCGGGGCAGCCGCCGCGTGACGATATTGCCGATGCAGGTGGCGTCGGCGGAACTGTCGATCGGCGTGTTGCGCGCGATTCCGATCGAGGAAGCGCAATTCCCCCGCGCGATCGGTGTCCGGCAGGTGGCCGGGCGACGGCTGTCGCGGCTGGGCGCGGCGCTGCTCGATGTGCTTATCCATAGCTCCAAGCTATGACATTGCCAAAAATCATTATTTTTGTTGTGGGTCAAATCGCGTCATAAGAAACGCCAACACATAGGCTTTCAGGAGAGCGCGCCGTGCGGCAACTGATCCGCAACATCAGCATATTCGACGGCACCGGCAGCGCCCCCGCGCCCGGCGCGGTCCTGATTGACGGCGACCGCATCGCCGCAGTGCTGAGCGAGGACGCTGACATTGTCCAGCTCACTGTCGACAAGGTGATCGACGGGCAGCGCGGCACATTGATGCCCGGTATGGTTGATTCCCACACCCACCTGACCTGGGGCAGTTCGGTCGAGAAAATCTACCACCAGTTCATCCTGCCCGCCGACGAACTGAAAGTCGCGGCATGGCGCAATGCCCGTGTGCTGCTCGACCATGGTTTCACCAGCGCCTATTCGGCGGGCGCACTGGGCGATCATATCGAACCCGAACTGGCTCGCGCCATTGCGGCAGGCGAAACCCCCGGCCCGCGCCTCGTCCCCTCGACGCTGGAACGCAGCCCGGAAGGCGAAGAGGGTGTCGAAACCGGGGACGTGTTCAATGGCCGTGGCGCGCAGTCGATGCGCGATTTCGTCACCTATTGCGCGGATCAGGGCGTCCAGTCATTGAAGCTGGTGATTTCGGGCGAGGATGCGTTGAAGCCCGGTTCGTCGGGCGATATCCTCTACACCGACGAAGAAATGCAGGCGGCGGGCGAAGCGGCAAAGGAAGCGGGCCTGTGGATCGCTACACACGCTTATTCGCCCCGCGCGATCCAACTGGCCCTCGAAGCTGGTGCGCGCATTCTCTACCATTGCTCCTTCGCTGATGAGGCGGCGATTGACGCCATGGTCGCGCACAAGGACCAGATTTTCTACGCTCCCGGTCCCGGCGTATCGGTCGCCGCGCTGGAAGCAACCCCGCCGCCCCATATCAACATGGCGTCCATGAAGGCCAGCGCCGCCGAGCGGCTGGAATTGGAAGCCAGGCTGGTGCCTGAATTGAAGCGCCGCGGCGTGCGTGTGTTGATCGGCGGCGACTATGGCTTTCCGTTCAATCCCAATGGCCGCAACGCCCGCGACCTCGAACATTTCGTCACCCGCTTCGGCTTCACCCCCGCTGAGGCGCTGAGCGCAGCGACGATGCTGGGCGGGCAGCTGATGGGGCTGGACGTGGGCCAGGTGAAGGCCGGTTATCTCGCCGACCTATTGCTGATCGATGGTGATCCGACGCAGGACGTGACGATCCTGCAAGATGCCAGCCGCCTCAAGATGATCATGCAGGGCGGCAAATTGCACAAAGCCCCCGTCACCGAGCCGGTAACGGCCTGATAGCGCCACAAGAAAGACGACAATGTTCGATGTTGCGATTATCGGCTGCGGGCCGGTAGGGGCCTTTGCGGCCAATTTGCTGGGCAAAAGCGGCCTGTCGGTCCTCGTGATCGAGAAGGAAGCCAACCCCTATCCGCTGCCCCGCGCGGTGCATCTGGACCATGAAATGATGCGCCTGTTCCAGACGGCGGGTGTCATTGACCGGGTCGCTGGCGACATGCGCGATACCGAGGGGCATCTGCATGTCGGTGCGGACCATGGCGTTATCAAATATATGGGCACGGTTGGCCGGGCTCGGCCGTTCAGCTGGTCCAACGACTATTTCTTCTACCAGCCCGAACTGGAACAGCATCTGCGCGACGCCTTGGCCGCGCACGATAATGTGACTGTCCAGCTTGGTGTCGGGTTTGAGGGACTGACACAAGATACTGATGGCGTGACGCTGCACCTGTCGGGTGGCGACTCCGCACTGGCGCGCTATGTCATCGCTTGCGACGGGTCGCGCAGCGCGGTGCGCAAGGCGCTCGGCATTGCGCTCGACGATCTGGATTTCGAGGAACCCTGGCTGGTGGTCGATGCCGAAGTCGATGGCTCCGTCCGCTTCCCCGACCTGTGGGGCGTGCCCGAAGCCGCCGACCTGCAAAAATTGTCGGTGATGATCTGCGACCCCAAACGTCCCGCGACCATCGTGCCGGGGCGCGGCAATCACCGCCGCTGGGAATTCATGCTGCTGCCGGGTGAGGAAGACCAGGCGATGATGGAACCGCATAATGTCGCGGCCCTGGTTGCGCCCTACCTCTCCGGCGTGCCGCACAAGGTGGTGCGCGCGGCGACCTATCGCTTTCATGGTCTGGTCGCGAAGCAGTGGCGGCAGGGCGGCGTCTTTCTGGCGGGCGACGCCGCGCACCAGACGCCGCCATTCTTCGGGCAGGGCATGTGCCATGGCCTGCGCGATGTCGCCAATCTGGCGTGGAAGCTGGCGGCGGTGGTCAAGGGTGACGTGCCCGATGTGCTGCTCGATACCTATCAGCCCGAACGCGACCCGCATGTTCGCGCCGTGATTTCTGCCGCCGTGGGCGCTGGTCGCTACATCTGCGTGCTTGACCCGCAGGCTGCCGCTGCCCGTGACGCCGAAATGCGCGAAGCAGCCAAAGTGACGCAGCAAGGCACTGCTGCCGACCTGATCCCCGCCATTTCGACTGGCATCGTAGCGCTCGGCACGCCGGGCGCTGGCGAACGCTTCATCCAGCCGCGCGTTGGCGACCAATTGCTCGACGATGTGACCGGCCATGGCTGGCGGTTGTTCGCACGCCACGCCGTCCCCGCGCCCAATGATGTGACCGTGGTAGCGCTCGACACGCTCGACGATGGCGGCGCGATCGCCGCCTGGCTCGATGCGCGGGGCGCGAATGCGCTGCTGCTCCGTCCCGACCATTATGTTTTCGGCACCGGTGAACCGGCGGACCTGATCGCGCTGCGCGACGCGCTGATCGCGGGAACCATTGCTCAGGAGATTGCGGCATGACCCTGACCCTTGCCCAGGCACGGACCATCATCGACACCGCCCTGGCGCAGCCGCGCGGCGACAATCCACCGGCGCTCGCCGTCGTGGTGCTGGACGCAGGCGCGCATCCCGTCGCCTTCGCGCGGGAGGATGGTGCCAGCCTGTTCCGCTTCGACATTGCCAAGGCCAAGGCGACAGGCGCGCTCGGCATGGGCGCGGATACCCGCGTCATTGCCGGGCGCGCGGCCAACAATCCGGCCTTCTTTCAGAGCGTGGTGGCCGTCACGGGCGGTCAGCTCGCTCTGTCACCCGGCGGCGTCCTGATCCGTGAGTTGGAAGGTACGGCGATCGGCGCCGTCGGGATCAGCGGCGACACCGGCGATTGTGACGAAGCCTGCGCCATCGCCGGCATATTGGCCGCCGGCCTGACCCATGGAGACGTGAAATGAAGTTGCGCAGCATCGAATTGTCGCTGCCCGGCGTGGCGGAGGCAGCCGCCTTCCTGACCGATATATGGGGCATGGCACCTGCGGCGGTCGAAGGGGAAACCCATTATCTGCGCGGGTCGGGCAGCTTCCCCTATCTGATCGCGCTGGAGGAATCGGCGGACTGCTATGTGCGGTCCACGACCTTCGTCTGCACCGCCGATCGGCTGGAGCAGCTCAAGCGATCGGTGACCGCAGCCGGGCTGATTGCCGCGTCCGTCGTGTCGGAAGATTTGGGTGGCGGTCATGGCATTATCGTCGAACTGGCCGAGGGTGAATTGCTGCGCTTTCTGGTCGACGCCGAAGAGGTCGCGCCGATCGAGGGGCGCGACCTGCCGGTCAAGCTGACTCATGTGGTGTTCAACAGCATCGACGCGGAAATGACCGGCCATCTGGTCGAGGATGCGCTGGGCTTCCGCGTGTCGGACCGGACCAAAGGCATGGTGTTCGTGCGCTGCAATGACTCGCATCATTCGACCGCCTTTGCCCGATCGGGCTTTGCCAGCCTGAACCATATCGCGTTCGAGATGGAAGATCTGGACGCGGTGATGCGCGGCATCGGCCGCCTGCGTGACCAGAATATGGCGCCGGCCTGGGGGCCGGGCCGCCATGGTCCGGGTGCCAATGTGTTTGCCTATTTCATTGCCCCGTTCGGCCCGGTCATCGAATTTTCGACCGCCGTGAACAAGGTGTCCGACGATTATCCAGTGGGCGCCCCGGACGACTGGACCTGGCCCGCCAGGCGGATCGACCAGTGGGGCATTTCGAACAAGGATTTCGACGGCCTGCGCGCCGCCGAGGAAAAATTCCGCCATCGCCGCGACTGGGAAGCCCGGTCGCTGGACGTCCTGACAGAGGGAAATATCTAATGCGTTACGTCAGCTTCCGCCGCCCCGACGGTACTGCCAGCTTCGGCCGTCTGGACGGCGAAACCATCGTCGAACTGGCGAGCGATGCCGTGCCGAGCCTGAAGGCTGCGCTGACCGATGGCAGCCTGCCCACGCTGGCCGATGGCGCATCCTTTGCCGCTGCCGATGTCGTGCTGCTGCCGGTCATTCCCGATCCCGCCAAAATCCTGTGCGTCGGCCTCAACTATGCCGAGCATGTCAAGGAAACCGGTCGCGAGCAGAAGGCGCATCCCGCCATCTTCGTGCGCTATGCCGACAGCCTGGTTGCCGATGGCCAGCCGATGGTGAAACCCGCCGTGACCGAGCGTTTCGATTATGAAGGCGAACTTGCGGTCGTGATCGGCAAGCCCTGTCACAAGGTCGTAGCCGCCGACGCCATGGCCTATGTGGCAGGCTATAGCGCGTTCAACGACGGGTCCGCCCGCGACTGGCAGCGCCACAATATCCAGTTCACGCCGGGCAAGACCTTTCCCGGCACCGGCGGCTTTGGCCCCGCGCTGGTGACGCCGGACGAGATCGCCGATCTGGGCGCGCTCAGTGTCCAGACCCGGTTGAACGGTGACATCGTGCAGCACCAGCCGGTCAGCGACATGATCTGGGATATTCCCACGGTCATCGAATATATTTCCGCCTTCACCCCGCTCAGCCCCGGCGATGTCATCGCCACCGGCACGCCCGGCGGTGTCGGCGATAAGCGCACCCCGCCGCTCTACATGAAGGCCGGGGACAAGGTGGAGGTCGACATCGGCACCATCGGCACGCTGACCCACCGGATCATCGACGAAGCCTGAATATCTACGGACGACCCAATGAAAAGAAGGGGAGGAGTTACCATGCGTAAACGGACTATTTCGATCGCGGCGCTTGCCAGCGCGAGTGTCTTTGCTCTGGCCGCACCGGCCATGGCGCAGGATGTGGTGCCGCAGGCGGCGGCGGAAACCGCCAACGGCATCGACATCGTCGTCACCGCGACCCGCCGCTCGGAACGTTTGCAGGACGTGCCTCTGGCCGTGTCGGCTATCAGTGCCGATCAGCTTGCAGCGACCGGGTTCAAGGATCTGACCAATATCGCCTACACTTTCTCCGGTGTACAGTTCGGCACGACGCCCAACGATGCCGGCTTCCGCGTCCGCGGCGTCGGCACGCTGGGCGGTTTTACCAGCGCATCCGAAGCGCCCGTCGGCCTGGTCGTCGATAACGTCGTTGTCGGCTTCGGCAGCCCGGTCAACAGCCTGGGCGATCTGGAACGGATCGAAGTGTTGAAAGGTCCGCAGGGCACCCAGTTTGGCAAGAACGCGTCGTCGGGTGTGATCAATATCACGACCAAGCGCCCCGAACTGGGCGAATTTGGTGGCAGCGCCTTTGCTTCCTACGGTTCGCTGAACGAACGCGACATTCATGGTGCGGTGAACGTGCCGCTGGGCGAGAAGGCGGCGCTCAACATCTATGCTTTCGATCGCGCCTATGATGGTTTCATCAAGAACATAGTCCGCAACGAAGAGTGGGGTGGCCAGCATTTCTATGGCACCCGCGCCAAGCTGCTGGTCGAGCCGACCGATGGTTTGTCCATCTATGTGATCGGCGACTATTCGCGCCAGAAACAGAAGGGGCCGGGCCAGACCTGGACGCTCAACAAGCTGTCGGTGGCGCAGACCGCACCGGGTGGCATTGCCGGTCTGCCCTTCGTCAACCTCGCTGCACTGGGCGTTACGCCGGGCCTGCACAACAATGTGTCGATCGAAAATGGTCAGGGCTTTTATGACGTCGAAAATTACGGCGCGTCGCTTCAGGCCGATCTGGAAATGGGCGATTTCACCCTGTCGTCTATCACCGCCTATCGCGAGTTCAACGAAGCCCCCTACGTCTATTCGATCGACGGCCTGCCCTATTCCAAATTTGCCGCAAAATCGAAGGGCGAAACCAAGCGCTTCTATTCGCAGGAACTGCGCCTGACGTCGCCCTCAGGCCAGCCGCTCGAATATATTGCAGGTCTGTATCTGTCGCGGCAAAAGACCGGCCTTGGCGGCGGCCAAAGCGCCACGCTCAGCCCGGCGTTGCCCTATTCGGTATTCCCGACCATTTCGATCACCGGCGGCTACAATGTCACGCGCACCACGTCAGACAGCGCAGCTTTGTTCTTCGACGGTAAATATCACATCACCGACACGCTCAGCCTGATCGGTGGCGGTCGTCTGACGCGTGACAAGGTGAAGGCCAGCAACTTCTCCTATGTTGATCCGGCGCTTGCACCGTTCGTGCCACCGATGCCGTCCAATGGCTTCACTCCGTCCGGCACTTTGCCGTACACGGCGCGCCCGCTTCAGACTAGCGTTGCCAAAAAGACGGACATTTCGGGCCGTGCGGGTCTGGAATATAAACCTGATCGCGACCTGCTGTTCTACGCCACCTATGCCCGTGGTTATCTCGGCCCGACGGTCACATTCTCCGGCCTGTCCGGCACCCGCAGTTCGGTCGCGCCGCAGACGGTGAACGACATTACCGCAGGCGCGAAGATGCAGTTCCTGAACCGCACCCTGACGCTGAACCTCAATGCTTTCTGGGACAAATATAAGGATCTCCAGACGTCCGTGTTCGACGGCCAGGAATTCCTGACCGAAAATGCTGGTGGCGCGGAAGTGAAGGGCTTTGAGGTCGAGGCGGTTGTCCGTCCGGGCCAGGGCTTCAGCTTCAACACGTCGCTCACCTATTCGGACGCGAAATTCACCGATTACATCACCGCCTGTCCCGGCGTGATCGTGCGGGCGGGCAATGCGGCGACACAATGTACCGCGCCCGGTTCGACCGCAGCGACGCCGCTTTATCAGGCGGCGGGCAACGTCCTGCCCGGTTCGCCCAAGATCAGCGTCGTCATGGGTGCCAACTGGGAGCGTCCGATCACCGATACGTTGACGTTCGACGCATCGGCGAACATCTCGTTCCGCAGCAAGACGCAGAATGCGGTGGCCGACAAAAATACCGTGCAGCCTGCTTATGAGGTAGTGAACCTCAATGTCGGTCTGGGCGATGCGGACGGCGCATGGCGCGTTGGCGCCTTCGTCCGTAACCTGTTCAACACCGACTTCAACTCGGCGATCCTGGGCTTGCCCTTCTCAGACGGTGGCTATGTGAACTGGCGGACGCGCGAGGCTGAGCGTACCTTTGGCGTATCGCTCGAAGGCCGCTTCTAAAGCATGAGCGGGTCGTCGTCCGGCATGGGCGGCGACCCCTTCGCATGACGGGCCGGGCGAGCGGTTTTGAGCAGAAGGATGACGCAGCGTGCAACCCACCGACATCAGACATGCAATTGCTGCCATGGGGACTGACCTTGGTCCCGACGTCCTGGCGCAATGCCGTGCGTTGTTCGATACGGAACAGACTGCCTTTCAGGCTGCTGTGCCAGTGACGCAGGGCGATATTGCCTATGGCCCGCATGAACGGCACCGGCTGGATATCTACGCGCCGCTGGACGCTACCGGCCCCGTGCCGGTGCTGGTCCTTGTCCATGGCGGGGGTTTCCTGAAGGGCGATAAAGGTTCGAGTGGGGGCGGGGCGGATGCCTGGCCCAATGCCAATGTCGGGCGGATGGCGGCGCAGGCGGGCTTTGTCGGCGTGGTCATCAACTACCGGCTCGCCCCCGATCATATGTGGCCTGCCGGGTCGGAGGATGTTGTGGCGGTCGTCGCATGGCTCAAGGCGAATGTTGCGCAGCATGGCGGCGATCCTGACCGGATCGTGCTGGCTGGCACATCGGCGGGCGCGGTTCATGTTGCGGGCTATCTCAAGCTGGCGGGAGACGCGGACATTCGCGGCGCGGTGCTGCTGTCGGGCCTCTATGGCTACACGCAGTTGGATGAGCGGGATTTGCTCTATTATGGCGACGCGGCCCTCTATCCAGAGCGGATGCCGATGGAGGCGGTTGCGACCACCAGATTGCCGCTGCTGGTCGCCTGTGCGCAATATGATCCGCCGCGCTTTCAGGCTGAGTTTCTGGGGCTGATGCAGGACCGGCTGGCCCGTCACGGCGCGATGCCGCGCGCGGTCATCATGACCGGCCACAATCATTACACGATGCCGATGCATCTGGGCACCGCCGACCGGCGGCTGGCCGACGAGATATGCGCCTTCGTGCGCGACATAAGTCATTGAACAGGGAGATGATGTGATGCTGGACCGCAGGACGATGCTGGCGGCCGGGATGGCGGCGGCTGGCGCAATGGCCGCACCCGCGATCGCTGCGCGCAAGGCGGCGGCCAGCCCGGCTTTTCCCAAGGGCTTTTTGTGGGGCGTGGCGACTGCGCCGCACCAGATTGAGGGCAATAATGTCGCCAGCGATCTGTGGTTTCTGGAAAATCAGCAGCCCACCATATTTGCCGAACCCTCGCGCGACGCCTGCAACAGCTTTGCGTTGTGGGAAACTGACCTCGACATCGTCAAGGCCATGGGTCTCAACTGCTATCGTTTCGGCATCGAATGGGCGCGGATCGAGCCGGAGAAGGGCTTGTTCAGCCAGGCGATGCTGGACCATTACAGGGCGCTGATCGAGGGCTGCCGCGCGCGTGGCCTCGCTCCGGTGGTGACGATGAGCCACTTTACCGCGCCGCGCTGGTTCAGTGCGCAGGGTGGCTGGACCAACCCGGAAAGCGCGGACCTGTTCGCGCGTTATTGCGACCGGGCGATGCGCGCGCTGGGCGCTGGCATCCACAATGTCATCACCTTCAACGAACCCAATATCCTGTTGCTGCTCAAGCCCATGCTGCCGCCACAGGTTTGGGACATTCAGAAACTGACGCTGGAAACCGCGGCCAGGCGTCTGGGCGTGCCGAAATTCCTGTCCGCCAATGTTGCGGGGGTCGAGGATCTGCCTGCGCTGCAAAAGGGGCTGCTTGCCGCGCACAAGGCGGGCAAGGCTGCGATCAAGGCGGTGCGGCCGGACCTGCCCGTCGGCTTTTCGCTGGCGATGATGGACGATCAGGCGGTGGGCAAGAACAGCCTGCGCGACGCGATGCGGCAGGAACTCTATGGCGCATGGCTGGACGTCGCCAAGGCCGACGATTTCATGGGCGTCCAGAATTACGAGCGCGCGCTGTGGACTGACAAGGGCCGTTTGCCTGCGCCCAAGGGATCAATCGTCAACTGGAGCGGCACTGAAGTGTGGGCGCCTTCGCTGGCGGGCGCAGTGCGCTATGCCCATGAAGCCACGGGCGTGCCGATTCTGGTGTCGGAACATGGCGTTGGCACAACAGACGACAGCATCCGGCAAAGCTTCATCCCGGCAGCGCTCGCTGACCTTAAGAAGGTGATCGATGACGGCGTGCCGGTGCAGGGCTATTGCCACTGGTCGCTGCTCGACAATTTCGAGTGGATTTTCGGCTACAAGGTCAAGTTCGGCCTGCACAGCGTCGATCCGCTGACCTTTGCCCGGACGGCCAAGCCCAGCGCGGCGGTCTATGGCGCGATCGCGCGCCGCAACGCGGTCTGAATGCGCGCTCCTGTCCTGTCGATCCCGCGTGAGGCGGGGATCAGCTTTGCGATCAATGCGACGCTGAGCCTTGTCTTTTTCCTTGGCGTATTCGGGCTAGGCAGGCGCGCCCTGTCCGGGACTATGCCCGATGCGCTGGCATTCGACTTCGTGCCGCAGAGCATCGCGGTATCGCTGATGAGCGCGCTGGTTCCGGCCCTGATTGTCCGCAAGCGTCTTGCCATGGCGATCGGGCTGCGGTCGATTGTGCTGCGCGCGATCGCCTTTGCGCTGGCTGGGGCTGCGCTGGGTGGGCTGATCGCCTTTCTGATTGGCAGTGCAGGTTTCTCCCCGGTCGACTGGCACGTCGCACTCGCCATGAAGCTGACCTATGGCGGGTCGCTCGGCGCACTTATAACAAGCCTGACATTGCAGAGGATGACCCGATGAAATTGCTTCCCCTGACCTTGACGCTGGCCGTCGCGACGCCTGCTTTTGCCCAGCCCAATGTGCGGATGGAGAGCATCGCCGCGCCCGACCAGAGCAAGGCGATCGCCCTCTATCCCGACCAGCCTGTGGTGGCAGCGGGACAGGATGAGCAATGGTCGCATATGCAGGTGACGATTGGCACCAATGCGATGGACAACATCATGGTCCGCAATGTCGTGCGGCCGACCATCACCCCCTATCTGCCCGATCCGGCCAAGGCGACCGGCGCCGCCGTGATCGTCGCGCCGGGCGGCGCCTTCATGTCGCTGTCGATGACGAGCGAGGGGAGCGATGTCGCGCGCTGGCTGGCTGACCATGGCGTTGCAGCCTTGGTGCTGAAATATCGGCTGAACGTGACGCCGCGAGACGACAAGGCGTTTCTGGGTGCCATGGGCGCGCGTTTTGCCGCCGCGGCCAAGCCTGGTGCTGTGCGCAGCATCGAGGAACCGCGCGCGACGCTGGATGCTCTTAAAGCGCTGGAAATCGTGCGCAGTCGTGCGGCGAGTTGGGGCATTGATCCTGCGCGCACTGGCATGATCGGCTTTTCGGCAGGCGCGATGACCACGCTTAACGCCACGTTGGAGGGGAAGGGTGAGCAGCGGCCCGCCTTTATCGGCTACATCTATGGGCCGATGACCGACGTAGCCGTGCCTGTCGATGCTCCGCCGATGTTCAACGCTATCGCCATGGACGATGGCCTGTTCAAGGGCCAGGGTTTCGCCCTTGTGGAAGGCTGGCGCAAGGCGGGTCGTCCGGTGGAACTCCACGCTTATGAGCGGGGCGACCATGGCTTTGGCGCGGGCAAGCCCGGCACCACGACCATGGGTCTGATGCCGCAATTTTTCGCCTGGATGGAGGCGCGCGGCCTTCTGTCCAAGCGTCCGTAATCCAGGGAATCCAGCCATGTCCAAAGCCCTCCGCCTCGCCGCGCTGCTGGCCTGCACTGCCTTTGCAACCCCGCTGCGCGCCGACGATCTGGCCGACGGTTTTCGCAATCCGCCGCAATCGGCGCGACCGCGTGTCTGGTGGCACTGGATGAACGGCAATGTGACCAAGGACGGGATCGACAAGGATCTCGAATGGATGGCGCGGATCGGGATTGGCGGGGTCCAGAATTTCGACGCCAGCCTCAAGACGCCGCAGATAGTTAAGGAACGGCTGGTCTATATGATCGATGGCTGGAAGGATGCGTTCCGCCATGCGGTCAGGACAGCGGACGCCAAGGGGCTGGAATTTGCCATCGCGGCCTCGCCCGGCTGGAGCGAGACCGGAGGTCCATGGGTGAAGCCGCAGGACGCGATGAAGAAGCTGGTCTGGTCCGAAACGCTGCTGGCCGGTGGCCAGCGCGTCAAAGGCGCGTTGGCATCGCCGCCGTCGGTGACCGGGGGCTTCCAGAGCGCGAAATTCGTCGATCCGCTGGCTATGGGCGCTGAGGTGGCACAGCAACCCGCTTTCTATCGGGACGCGCTGGTGCTGGCTTATCCCGTCGCGGTCCAAAGCCTGCCGACACCTACGATCAGCCAGGGCGATGGCAAGAGCGTCGAAGCTGCGCCCTTGTCCGACACTGAGTTGGACAGTGTCGTGCAAGTTGCAAAGGGCGATCCGGCCAGGCCCGGCACGCTGGTGCTGGACTATGGCAAGCCTGTCATAGTGCGGTCGGCCAGCCTGTTCATACCCCATGCGCGGCCACCCTTTGGCGACCCGGAATATCTGCCCGCGCTGGAGGTGGAGAAGGACGGCGCATGGCAACGCATCGGCGCATTTCCGCTGACCGAGGCGACGACGACGATCGGCTTTGCGCCCGTGACCGCGCGTCGCTTCCGGCTGGTGCTGGCACCCAATGACGGGGTGAAGGCACCGAGCCTTGGCGATGGCGCGCCCGGTGCGATGAAGTTTGATGTCTTTGCCCAGCCACCCAAGCCGACGCTGGCGATCGGCGACCTGCGGCTGTTCGCCGAAGCGAAGATCGACCAATTTGAGGCCAAGGCGGGTTTTGCGATCCTGGCCGACTATAACAGGCTGAGCGATGGCGCGGCGCAGAGCGGCCCGGCAGTCGATCCGGCCCGTGTCGTCGATCTGACCAGTCGCCTGGCGCCCGATGGCACACTCGACTGGACCGCGCCCAAGGGAAGCCAGTGGCGCATCGTCCGCATGGGCTATTCGCTGACCGGCAAGACCAACCATCCCGCAACCCCGGAAGCGACGGGGCTGGAGGTCGACAAATATGATGCCGATGCCGTGCGCCGCTATCTGGAAACCTATCTGTCCATGTATCGCGACACAGTCGGTCCCGAATGGATCGGCAGCAAGGGCATAAGCGCGCTGCTGACCGACAGTATCGAGGTTGGCGCGTCCAACTGGACGCCGCGTATGGTCGAGGAATTCAGGGCGCGGCGCGGCTATGATCCGGTGCCGTTCCTGCCGACGCTGACCGGGACGATCGTCGGATCGCCCGCGCAAAGCGATGCCTTCCTGCATGATTATCGCCAGACGCTGGCCGACCTGCTGGCCGACGCCCATTATGGCACGGTGGCGAAAGTGGCGCATGAGCAGGGGCTGACAGTCTATGGCGAGGCGCTGGAAAATGCGCGCCCTGTGCTGGGTGACGATCTGGCCATGCGGTCCCATACCGATGTGCCGATGGCGGCGATGTGGACCTTCAATCGCGGCGGCGCCCCACGCCCGACGCTGATCGGCGACATGAAGGGGGCCGCGTCGGTCGCGCATATCTATGGCCAGAATATCGTGTCGGCTGAATCGATGACGTCGGCCTTCTCGCCCTGGGCCTTTGCGCCGTCGGACCTGAAGCGGGTGATCGATCTGGAATTTGCGTCGGGGGTCAACCGGCCGATCGTCCATACGTCGGTCCATCAGCCGGTCGATGACAAGCTGCCGGGGCTTAGCCTGATGATATTCGGGCAATATTTCAACCGGCATGAAAGCTGGGCGGAGATGGCTAAGCCATGGGTCGACTATATGGCACGCACAGGCTTCCTGCTCCAGCAGGGCCGCGACAGCGCCGATGTCGCCTATTTCTATGGCGAGGATATGCCGATCACGTCGCTGTTCGAACATGGCGTGCCGACCGACCTGCCGACCCGCCATGCCTATGATTTCGTCAATGCCGGCATAGTGGCGAAGAAATTTACGGTCGATGGCGGGGAACTGGTCGCGGGCAGCGGTGCGCGTTACCGGGCGCTCTATCTGGGCGGCACGAGCCGGGTGATGACGCTGGCCACGCTCCAGCGGATCGCAGCGCTGGTCGATGCCGGGGCGACGCTGATCGGCATGGCTCCTGAACGCGCGCCGGGGCTGAAGGATGATGCGACAGCGTTCAAGGCGCTGGTCGACAAGTTGTGGAGTGGCGGCGCGACCGGCGAGGGCCGCGTGATCGCCAGCCGCGATGTCGAGGGCGCACTGGCCAGCGCCGGTGTCGGTCCCGATTTCCGGGTGACGCAGGGCGGGGCGGACAAAGATTATCGCTTCGTCCATCGCAAGCTTACCGATGGCGATCTTTATTTCGTCAACAACCGCACCGACCGGGCCGGGCCGATCGAGGCGCGCTTTCGCGTGACCGGCAAGCAGCCCGAAATCTGGCGCGCGACCGATAGCAAGGCAGAGCCTGTCTCTTATCGCACCGAGGGTGGCGAGACGGTGATACCGATTGACGTTGCGGCGGAGGATGCTTTCTTCATCCTGTTCCGCTCGCCTGCCGCTGTGCCGTCGATGACGGTTCCGGTGAAGATCGCAAAGACGGTCGGGAGTATCGCCACCCCATGGAGCGTCCGCTTCCAGCCGGGGCGTGGCGCGCCGCAGGGCGTCGAGATGCCGACCCTTACGCCGCTGGAGGCCAGCGCCGATACGGGGATCAAATATTTCTCCGGCACGGCGACTTACACCACCCGCTTCACCCTGCCTAAGGGGGTCAAGCCCGGCGCGCCGCTCTGGATTGACCTCGGCAAGGTTGGCGATCTGGCGCAGGTCAGCGTCAATGGACAGGCCGCAGGCACGGTCTGGCTGGCCCCTTATCGGCTCGACATCAGCAAGCTGGTCAAGCGCGGCGCTAATGCGTTGGAAGTCAAGGTTGCCAATCTGTGGGTCAATCGCCTGATCGGAGATCAGCAGCCCGGCGCGCAGAAGGTGACCTTCACCGCCGCGCCCACCTATATGCCCGATGCACCTCTGCGGCCGTCCGGGCTGATCGGGCCGGTGACGTTGGTGGCGGAGTAGCGGGTCAGATGCGCCGGGCGATCGCGCCCGCGGCCCAGCCCATGCCGACCGCCAGCGCAATGGCGGTCAGGCCGTAAAGGAAGGACCATTGCTCGGCCGCCGTCGCCATAAATTGTTCAAAGCCCGATTTGCGCACGGTGATGTCGCGGACGGCGGCGGCGACGACGCGGCCGTCCTGCACCAGAAATGTCTCGGCAGTGTAATCGCCCACAATGACGCGCGCCGATAGCGGCAGGCGGGCGCGGTACAGCACGCCGTCGCTGATCTCGACGGTGCCGGGGCGCTCGACGAACAGGCCGGATCGTTCACGCAGGTCGACCAGCCCCTGCTGGAACCGGCTCAGCTCCGCGCTTTCGTTGAGCGAGGAGGGCGACAGTTGCAGCTTGTCGACGCCCAGTTCGTAGATGGCGGCGGTGCGTTCATCGACGATGCGGTCTATCGGGCGGGAGGAAGCCATTGCGTAGAAGCTGGGTGCAGAGCGGAAGCTGGCGCGATCGGCATTGACCCAGATGCCGGCCACCTTCTGCTTTTCGCGCATCGTGATCGACTGTTCCGGCCCTTTCAGCACGACGACGATGTCGGCGGGTTTTTCCGGGCGGACGCCGTCGGGATAGACGATCGCGCCGAACAGCAGCAGGTCCGCGCCGGTGAAGCTGTACTGGATTTCAATGTCGCGCTGCGACACGTCCGGCACCAGTTGCGGGGCGTTGGCTGCCACCAGCAGCAGCGCGGGGGCCAGCCGCCACAGGGCACGCCGCTGCATCAGCTCAGCTCTATCGTGAAAATTTCATCGGGCCGCCAGCCCAGCCCCAGCGCCATGCGCGCGGCGACGAGCAGGACGATGAGCGCCAGCAGCACGCGCAGATATTCGGGCCGGATCGTCATCGACAGCCGCGTGCCGACCTGCGCGCCGGTGACGCTGCCGATCAGCAACAGCATCGCCAGCACCAGATCGACCGCCTTGGTCGTCATCGCGTGCATCATCGTCGTTGCCATGGTGACGAACAATATCTGGAACAGCGATGTGCCGACGACCGACTGGGTGGTCATGCCCAGCAGATAGAGCATGGCGGGGACAAGGATGAAGCCGCCGCCAACCCCCAGCAGCATTGTCAATATGCCGGTCGCCATGCCCAGCAGCAGTGGCGCAAGCGGGGAGATATAGAGGCCGGAACGGTAGAAGCGCCAGCGCATCGGCAGCGCGGCGACGAGCGGGTGGTGCCGCCGCTTGCGGGCCTGAACACGCTTGCCGGTCTTGAGTGCGATCAGCGCCTGGATCGATTCCTTGGCCATCAGCAGGCCGATACCGCCCAGCATCAGCACATAGAGGATGCCGATCACAGTATCGATCTGCCCCCAATATTGCAGCAGGCGGAAGATCAACACGCCCAGCCCCGCGCCGACCACACCGCCCGCGATCAGCACGCCACCCATGCGAAAATCGACCGTGCCGCGCGATATGTGGGTGAATACGCCCGACACGCTGGCTCCTGTGACCTGCGAAGCGGCGGATGCGGCGGCGACGGTGGGGGGGATGCCGTAGAAGATCAGCAGCGGAGTCGTCAGAAATCCGCCGCCCACGCCGAACATGCCCGACAGCAGGCCCACGACGCCGCCCAGGCCGATAATGACCAGCGCGTTCACCGACAGATTGGCGATGGGCAGGTAAAGATCCATGGCCTGTCCGGGGGTAGTGGCAAAATGTGTCGAGTGAAAGCGGCGCGATGCCCCGCGCGTCAAAAATCTGCGGCCAGGGTGATGGCAAGGCCGGAGGCAGGGGCCGCGCGACCGGCAACACGCTCCCGCCATTCGATCGCGACGCGGGCGGGGACGTTGGGCAGGGGCAGGCGGACCTGCATTTCCGGGCCGATGTCGATCCGCTCGACGCCGGGCTGCGCGCCGCCGGAAAGAGCTGCGCCGATGCGCAGCTTCGATGTGCTGACTGGCGAGAGTAGCGAGACTTTGCCGTCGATAAAGGCGTCGCGCCGGTTGAAGCCGACCACCCCGGCTTGCGCATAGGCTTCCGCCTCCAGCCCGCGTCCGACCGGCGTGGGGCCAAAGCCGCCGACGGCCATGACCGTTGTCGCGTTACGCGCGCCCTGGCCCAGCGCGATGCGGCGTTCGACGGCCAGGCTGACGGGGATAGTGCGGACGGGCTGGATGGCGAGGCCGATCGCGGCTTCGGGCGCTGCGGGGCGCTGAAGCGCGCTGGTCGTGCGGGCATAGGCGACGGTGCGGCTTGAGGCGGCGGGGGTCAGGTCATAGTCGATGCGCACCCCGGCTTGCGACGCGCCCAGTCGGCCGATAGCGGCATCGGTGGGGGACGTGCCATTGTCCCGCCACAACATCCATGCGCTGCCATGCCAACGATCCGGGCGGGTCGGTGCGGACAGGAGCAGCGGCGCGGGGGAGGGGGACGGGCTGCCACGATTATAGTCGGGGTCTGTCGCATAGTGGCGGTTGGCGAAGGCCATGGAGAAGGCGATGAAATCGAGCAGGTCCACCGGCATGGCGGCTTGGGCCTGGGTGGGGCGGACGGTTGTCACAGCCGGAATGGCGGGGGACACGAGGGACGCCATTGGGGTGGCCCATAGCCTGTGTGGCGAAGGACTGGCTTTGTTGGGGGCGTCCTCCGATACCGTTGGCGAAGGCATCGGCAGGCGCTTCGCGGCGATTACTGCGAATTTTTCAGGCGCTATCAACGGCAATGGCGGTCCCGGCTGGCTCCACAGGCGCATTGCCACCCATCCGACCATCACCAGGCCGAAGAAACGGAGCGGGCGGCCACTGGCGGATGCGATCATGGATCGGACCGCATGTCGGGAAAGCGATGCTTGGTCTTATCCCATTTTAGCGGCTGGCCGAGCAATGACCGGACATATTGGAAAATGGCGCGACGGGCCGCGAGGATGGCGATATAATTAGCGATGAGGGTGCGCGGCACGGCACCCAGCCCGTAGCGCCAGCCATAGGCTTGTCCCACGAACAGTGCGCGCATCAGGCCACGCCAGCTCATCAGGGCCAGGTTGATCCACAAAAGGGTTATGATTGTCGGCGAGAGTGGGCGGGGCGGAATCGGCAGGAAGAGGCCGATCAGCCAGAGCATCCCCCATAAAGGCAGCGCCACATAGGCAGCGAACAGGACTAAGGCGGACAGGGCGGCGCGCCGGTCGCGCAGCCGCATCCACCATTCGGCTGGTCCCCCGCGCCAGCCCATCCGGTCCCATCCGGCCAGCGAAATGCCCACAATCCAGCGCGCCTTCTGCTTGACGGCACTATCGATTGTGTCGGGGAAATATTCGCGGGTTGCGACCAGGTCACCGTCCGCGTCGCGCATCCGCACGAATATGCCGCGCCCGCCATTGTCGCGAATGCGCAGCCCCGCCTCATAATCCTCGGTCAGTGATGACGGGTCGAACGGGCCATGGGTTGGATCGTCGGCCAGTGCTGCCAGCGTGTCACGCTCGAACGCGCAGGCGACCCCGGCGGACGGGACCGACGCACCCAGGGCTTCGCGCACGGTCAGATATTTGCCATGGCTTTCTGCAAATTCATCGCAATAATGATTGGCGATGGCGCGTGACAGCCAGGTGCCTCGACCGGTCAGCGGCAGCACGGGCAATTGCACCAGCTGGAACCGGTCGATCAGCACGTCGAACAGGCGGATTTCATCGGCATGGACGACATCTTCTGCGTCATGCAAGACGACGGCCTTGTAGCGAAATCCGTTCCGTCGCTCCTCGTCCAGCATGGCACGCCACAGGACGTTGAGACAATCCGCCTTGGTCGTGGGGCCGGGATGCGGGTTGATGCCGAGCAGGATGCGGGGTTCGCCCTGCGCCACGGCGGCGATGGCCTCGATCGTGGCGGGATCATTGGGATAGGTGCCAACGAAGATCCGATAATTGGCCTCTCCCCAGCGCCCCAGCGCATAACGCAGCATTGGCCCGATCACCTCCGCCTCGCGCCAGGCGGGGACGAAGATGGCGATTCGTCCGGGCGTCGATGACGAGGGCAGGGTCGCGGTCGTCATCCGGGCATGGCGGCCATAGACGAACAGGTCGCGCCACGCCTTGCGCGCCAGAAATAGCAGGTCGATCAGAAAATCGTCGACCCCGCCAATGGCCAGGCCGACGACGGCAAAGAGCAGGATTTCATGATGAAGGATCGCAAGGCCCGCGACCAGCATGTCCCCCAAAGCCTTGACCCCCATGCTTCGACAGTGGAGAGGATGACATTGGCGTCAGCAGCTTCCAAGTCTTTTGCGTAATTTATGCAAATCGGTCGCGACAAAACAGGATGAACCGAAGAATGACAAAGCCGCGTCCGTCAGTATTGCGCGAATTTCTGGCCGGGCAGGCGGGCAGCGCTGTGTTGCTCATGATCGCAGCGGCGCTGGCGATGCTGCTGGCCAATCTGCCGGGTGGAGGCGGACATATCTACCACGACCTGATCCATGCGCAGGTCGGTCCGGTCCTGACCCCGAAGCTGGGACCGATGACTGTCCACTTGTGGATCAATGACGGGCTGATGGCGATTTTCTTCCTGCTGGTCGGGCTGGAGATCAAGCGCGAGTTTCTGGACGGCGGGCTGTCGACCTGGGAGCGGCGAAGGCTGCCGATCATCGCTGCCGTTGCGGGCATGGTTGCGCCTGCGCTGGTCTATCTGGTGGTGACGGGTGGGCGGGCGGAACTCGCCAGTGGCTGGGCGATTCCTGCCGCGACCGACATCGCCTTTGCGATCGGGGTGCTGGCGCTGCTGGGCGACCGGGCGCCGGCCTCGCTCAAACTGTTCCTGACGGCTGTGGCGATCGTCGATGATATGGGCGCGGTGGCGATCATTGCGCTGGTCTATACGCAGGGGCTGGATATGCCCGCGCTCGCCGGGGCGGCAGCTGTGCTGGCGGTGATGATGGGCATGAACCGTGCGGGGGTGAAGGTACTGATCCCCTATCTGATCGGCTTCATGCTGCTCTGGTATCTAATGCTATTGTCTGGCGTCCATGCGACGGTCGCGGGCGTTCTGGCTGCGATGACGATCCCTATCCGCTGCACGCCCGGCGCGCCCGATGCGGTCGATAGCCCGCTGCACCGGCTGGAACATGGGGTGCATCCGTGGAGTGCCTATCTGATCGTGCCGCTGTTCGGCTTTGCCAATGCCGGGCTGACGCTGAACGCACAGGTGTTTGGCGCGCTGCTGGCCCCTTTGCCCTTGGGGGTGGCGTTGGGCCTGTTTCTGGGCAAGCAGATCGGCATCTTTGGGAGTGTCTGGGTTGCTGCGCGGCTGGGCGTGGCGGAACGACCGGTCGGCGCGAACTGGGCGCAGGTTTACGGCATGGCGATGCTGTGCGGTATCGGTTTCACCATGAGCCTGTTCATCGGCGCGCTCGCCTTCCCCGGATCGGCGTTGCTGGTCGAGGAAGCAAAGGGCGGGATTTTGATGGGCTCGCTGGTTTCGGCTGTGGCGGGCTATGCCCTCTTGCGCTGGATCGCGCCGTCGCCGCGTTAGGCGGGTTCGCCAAGCCGATATTTTTATGCTATACCCTCGCTTGCTGCTTTTCCGCACATTGTACGGTGCAGCCAATAATCGACCAATCTTCCAGGAAAAATACCAGGAGAGGGCGAATATGAGTATGGAGACGGACGTCAATTATCTGCTGCATCGCCAGCAGATGTCGCTGATCAAGGCGCAGGCTAGCCCATCGCGGGAAGGGCGCAGTGCCTATGAGAGTCTGGCGCAGCGCTATATCGAGCAGATCGATGCCTATCGGCAGGAAAATGAGAGGCTGATTGTCCGCGCCCATTAGGGGAGGCGGGCGTCAGCGGCGCTCCAGCAACCGCTCGATCGCCCGATGATGGGCGGCGTCATCGCCACATTCTTTTTCCAGCACCGCCTTGATCCGCTGCAATTCATCTTCGGTCAGATGTTCGATGCCGATAAAGTCGTTGCGGGCATTGTCCACGGCGCGGATCAACTCGTCCAGCTTGGCCTGGATCGCTGATCCGTCGCGATTTTGCGCATTCTGGATCAGGAACACCATCAGGAACGTGACGATGGTGGTGCCGGTATTGATGACCAGCTGCCAGGTATCGGAATAATCGAAGAGCGGCCCGGTGGTGATCCAGACCAGCACGACGGAACTTGCCAATATGAAGGCCAGCGGCTGGCCTGCCCAACTGGCGACCCGGTGTGACAGGGCCGCGAAAAATTTGTCCATGATGCTGCCATCCTCTGCGCACCGCGGTGCGGCGCATTTATGCTGCGTTCAGGCATGTGTTGCCATGAAGCGTTCATGACAGCCATCGCTTTCCGTGTCGTCGCCTGCGCTCTAGGCGCATCGCTGCTGGCCTCCTGCGCCACCGTCTCCCCCGAATCGCGTCTGCGCACGGGATTGCTGGAAGCCGGACTGTCGCCCCGAATGGCAGGCTGCATGGCCGAACGCATGGTCGATCGGCTCAGCCTGATGCAGTTGCGGCGACTCCAGTCGCTGGCCTCGCTCCGCAAGTCTCACATGGGCGAGATGAGCGTCGATCGCTTCCTCTACAAGGTGCGCGCGCTGGAGGATCCGGAGATTTTCCTGGTCACCAGCAAGGCAGCGATCGGCTGCGCTTTTTAACCCCTATTTTGCAACAATCCGGGCCAGCACTCCGCAAAGGTTTTGCAATTTTGCAAAGTCGTTTTGCGAAATCATACTGGCCCTGCAATCCCGTCTGTGCTTTAGCCGTCGCCATCACGGTTCGACGGAAAAGGACGGCACGCTCCATGAATATTCATGAATATCAGGCGAAAGAACTGCTCGCGAAATATGGCGCGCCGATCGCCGCTGGTTATGCCGCTTTCTCGGTCGAGGAAGCTGTCGAGGCAGCCAAGAAGCTGCCTGGACCGCTTTATGTCGTGAAGTCGCAGATCCACGCCGGTGGCCGTGGCAAGGGCAAGTTCAAGGAACTGCCTGCCGAAGCCAAGGGCGGCGTCCGCCTCGCCTTCAACCTGGACGAGGTCAAGGCCCACTCCACCGACATGCTGGGCAACACGCTGGTGACGATCCAGACCGGCGACGCGGGCAAGCAGGTCAACCGCCTGTACATCACTGACGGCGCGGACATCGACAAGGAATTCTACCTCGCCCTGCTGGTCGATCGTGGCAGTAGCGAAGTTGCGTTCGTCGTGTCGACCGAAGGCGGCATGGATATTGAGGAAGTCGCCCATTCGACCCCTGAAAAGATCCACAGCTTCTCGGTCGATCCCGCGACCGGCTTCATGCCGCATCATGGCCGTTCGGTGGCCGCTGCGCTGGGCCTGACCGGTGATCTGGCCAAGCAGGCGTCCAAGGTTGCTTCGTCGCTTTATGCCGCGTTCCTCGACACCGATGCCGAGCAGATCGAAGTCAATCCGCTGGCGCTGACCAAGCAGGGTAATTTGCTGGTGCTGGATGCCAAGGTCGGTTTCGACGGCAATGCCATGTTCCGTCACAAGGATATCGCGGAACTGCGCGACCTGACCGAGGAAGATGCGGCCGAAGTCGAAGCGTCCAAGTACGACCTCGCCTACATCAAGCTGGACGGCAACATTGGTTGCATGGTCAACGGCGCGGGCCTGGCCATGGCGACGATGGACATCATCAAGCTGAACGGCGAATTCCCCGCCAACTTCCTGGACGTAGGCGGCGGCGCCACGACCGAGAAGGTGACGGCGGCGTTCAAGATTATTTTGCAGGACCCGGCGGTCAAGGGCATCCTGGTCAACATCTTCGGCGGCATCATGAAGTGCGACATCATCGCCGATGGTATCGTTGCAGCGGCCAAGGAAGTGAACCTGTCGGTTCCGCTGGTGGTTCGCCTGGAAGGCACCAATGTCCAGCAGGGCAAGGATATTCTCGCGGCTTCGGGCCTGGCCATCGTCCCTGCGGACGATCTGGGTGATGCGGCGCGCAAGATCGTGGCGGAAGTGAGGAAGGCAGCCTGAGGCCGCTTTTCATCTGAACTGACACCAAAAGGGTGCGGGTAGTCCGGTTACGGGCTGCCCGCGCCCGTGTTGGCATTTATAGTGGAGGATGTTGAAATGAAGATCCTTGTCCCCGTGAAGCGGGTGATCGATTATAACGTAAAACCGCGCGTGAAGGCGGATGGAACGGGCGTTGATCTGGCGAACGTCAAGATGAGCATGAACCCGTTTGACGAGATCGCGATCGAGGAAGCCATCCGCCTGAAGGAAAAGGGCGTCGCGACCGAGGTGATCGCCGTGTCGATCGGCGTCGCCAAGGCGCAGGAAACGCTGCGCACGTCGCTGGCGATGGGCGCTGACCGGGCGATCCTGATCCAGACCGATGAGGAAGTCGAGCCGCTGGGCGTGGCCAAGCTGCTCGCCAAGGTGCAGGAAGAGGAAGGCGCTGGCCTGATCATCCTGGGCAAGCAGGCAATTGACGATGACAGCAACCAGACCGGCCAGATGCTGGCGGCGCTGCTGAACCTGCCACAGGGTACCTTCGCATCGAAGGTCGAGGTTGAGGGCGACAGCGTGTCGGTGACCCGCGAAGTCGATGGCGGGCTGGAAACGGTCAAGCTGTCCACCCCCGCGATCATCACCACTGACCTGCGCCTCAACGAGCCGCGCTACGCTTCGCTGCCCAACATCATGAAGGCGAAGAGCAAGCCGCTCGCGCAGAAAACGCCTGCCGATTATGGCGTCGACATCAGCGCCCGGCTGGAGACGCTCAAGGTCGTCGAACCGCCCAAGCGCACCGCTGGCGTCAAAGTCGCCGATGTCGATGAACTGGTTGCCAAGCTCAAGGCCATGGGAGTTGCCGCATGAAAACGCTCGTCTGGGTTGAACATGAGGGCGGGGCCGTCAAGGACGCCACCCTCTCTGCCGTCACCGCTGCTGCCAAGCTGGGTGAAGTCCATTTGCTGGTCGTTGGTGAAGGCGTCAGCGCCGTTGCCGATGCGGCGGCTAAGATTGCGGGCGTGGGCAAGGTCCATGTCGCTGACGACGCGGCCTTTGGTCATGCACTGGCCGAAAATGTCGCGCCGCTGATCGTGGAACTGATGGGGCATCATGACGCCTTCATCGCGCCCGCCACCAGCAACGGCAAGAATATCGCCCCGCGTGTCGCCGCTCTGCTCGACGTGATGCAGATCAGCGACATCCTGTCGGTCGAGAGCGAAGATACGTTCACGCGCCCCATCTATGCCGGTAACGCGATCGCGACGGTCAAGAGCAAGGACGCCAAGAAGGTCATTACCGTTCGCGGTACGGCGTTCGAAAAGGCTGAACGCGATGGCGGTTCGGGGACGGTGGAAGCCGTGGCCTCGACCGGCGACAAGGGACTGTCGTCCTTTGTCGGTGCCGAAATCGCCAAATTGGAGCGGCCGGAACTGACCAGTGCCAAGATCATCGTGTCGGGTGGCCGCGCCCTCAAGGACGGGCCGACGTTCGAGGAAGTGATCTTCCCGCTGGCCGACAAGCTGGGTGCAGCTGTGGGCGCAAGCCGTGCGGCTGTCGATGCAGGCTATGTGCCGAACGACTATCAGGTCGGGCAGACTGGCAAGATCGTGGCACCCGAAGTCTATGTGGCGGTCGGCATTTCCGGCGCGATCCAGCATCTGGCTGGCATGAAGGACAGCAAGACGATCATCGCGATCAATAAGGATGAGGACGCGCCGATCTTCCAGGTGGCCGACATCGGCCTGGTTGGCGATCTGTTCAAGGTCGTGCCGGAACTGACCGGCAAGCTTTAATCCAGCGTCACGCAGAAAAAAGGGCGCGGGATGAAAATCCCGCGCCCTTTTTTGCGTCATTCGCAGTTGACGTCGTTCCGGTCGATTGCCCGGCCAGCCAGTGCGCCGGCACCGCCGCCCAGGATCGTGCCGAGGGTTTTCGAGCCACCCGGAGCGATGATATTGCCGAGCACGCCGCCAGCAATCGCGCCGACGATCGTGCCGGTCGTGCCGTCGTCACGCTTGCAATAATAACGGCCGTCGCGGTCGCGGTAGATTTGCTCGTCGTCGCGGATCGGTCGTCGTTCGTAACGAGGTGGCCCGCGACGATCACTGGGGCGGTCGTAGCCATAACCACGGTTGCCGCCACCGTCGGAAACGCAGGCTCCCAGCGGAAGCATGGCGACCAGGGCAACGGCCAGGAGGGGCTTGCGCATCAGGACACCAGCGGCGTGGCTGTGTGGCTTACCGGGGTCGTGATTTTGGTGTCGGCGGCGCGCTGGTCCGACAGGTCGGCCTTGGCCTGGTTATAGCGGGCGACGAGATCGTCGCGGAACTGGTCCAGCTTGCCGTCGTCATACAGCTTCTTGCCGACATAACCGGCGATGGCGCCGAAAATCAGGGTGCGGATCATGGGGTGGCTCCTTTGTTGGTGTCCAAGATGTCGGCCAATCAACGGGCGGCGACGCCAGGGGTTCCGGCAGAGCGGACAACAAAGAGAGCGGGGATATTATTCGGCGGCGTCGGCCAGCCGTTCGGCGCGGGCGTCGGCAGCGGCATTTTCGCGGCGGGCGCGGGCCGTGTCGGTCAGATCCTGGCGTTGGGCCATGGCGAGCCAGGCGGCTTCGGCGCGGAGGCAGCGGTCGCGGACATTGGCCAGCGTCGCGGCGTCGGCGTCGGTGCGGGCTTGCGCGGCGAGGCTATGATAGTCGGTAACGGCCATGAGGCTCTCCTCAAAATCAAAGGATGAAAGGTCCGGGCGCGAAGGATGACCCCCGCGCCCGATCCGGGCCGTCTGAATTATTCAGCGTGGGCGATGTTCACCGCAGCCATCTTGCCGCGCTTGTCCTGCTCCAGATCATAGGACACGCGGTCCTTTTCACGCAGGGTAGCCAGGCCAGCGCGCTCGACGGCGCTGATGTGAACGAATGCGTCTGCACCGCCATTGTCGGGGGCGATGAAGCCATAGCCCTTGTCGGCGTTGAAGAATTTGACGACGCCAGTGATGCTGCTCATGTGGTATTCCTTCTTTCTGTGCGGCGAACCCCGTGTGGACGCGCCGGGTTGCTAAGGGGCAGGGAAAGAAGGAAGTAGGTGCCGCAAAGCGCCGAAAACCGTCGATTTGCGACTGTAGCCACGCCTATGTAGGGCAGGCAGTGGCAAATAGCAAATCGCATGACGGGCCATGCCCCCCAGGGCAGCGCAATTTGCCCGGCCGGGTGTGCGTCAGCATCACGGACAAGGCCGAATTGGGGGCGAGCGCATCAGCAGTGAGATGAGAGGCTTCAGCGGGATTTGATGTGCTCTGCAATCATGGGAGTCAGGTCGACTTCGGGGCCTTCATCGCCTTCACGCCAGAAGAAGCGATTGAAACTCTCAGGCGTTGCATTGCTGACATCTTTCATATCGTCCGCAACAAAGCGCTGCATGGTGGCATCGACCGGGCCAAGAGCGGGGCGAGCCTCGATTCGGTCGCGCCACGTCCTGAGGTTGGGCAGGTCGTCCCATTTCAGGCCGTGCCGTTCGACATAGAGCGCCCAGGGATAGGTCGCGATATCCGCAATTGAATAATCGCCGCCGGCCAGCCAAGGCACTTCGGCCAATCGCTGATCCAGGAAGCGATACAGGCGGGTAGCCTGTTCGCGATAGCGTCGGCCCGCATAGCTGCTGGCGTGTTCCGGTGTGATAATGAAATGATTATGCTGGCCGAAGATGGGGCCAATATTGGCCATCTGAAGCATGAGCCATTTCATGACCGCATAGCGCTCGCGACCGGCCGCAGGCAGCAGGTCTTGCCGACCATAGGCCTCCGCCAAATAGATAAGGATTGCGCCGCTTTCAAAGATTGGTTCACCTGCCGGGCCGTCAGGATCGACAAGGACCGGCACTCGTCCAAGCGGATTGAGCGCCAAAAATGAGGGCTGGAACTGCGCCCCGTTCATAACCCCGACAAAGCTGGTTTCGTAATCCAGCCCTAGTTCCTCCAGCATGATCACCACTTTGCGGACGTTGGGGCTGCCGCAGCCATACAGCTTGATCACACCATGCACTCCCTGTTCACTTTCCATTCGATCCAAACTCTTGGGCAATCTGGATGGCGTATCAACACTCCCGTTGACTGATCCGTCGGAACGCATGTTGGCAAACCCCGCTTCCGTTAAGAAGTCGGGTTTGCAGGCGCGTCGGCACCGGTCGTCGCATCAAAATTCGTAGCCGAACTTGACGCCATAGACTCTCGGTTCGCGCGCCGTGGCAAAGGACCAGAGGCCGGCGACCGTGAAGGCCGACGTAGTACCGCGATCATTGGCAAGGTTGCGGCCGAACACGGTAACTTTCGCCTTGTTGCCATTGACGTCAAAGCTGAGCGAGGCGCTGGCGTCCAGCAACCCCTGCCGGTCGGTCGCGTGCGCTGAATGTTGATGACGCCGCCGATCGTGTTGCGACCGAACAACGTGCCTTGCGGACCGCGCAGGACCTCAATCGATTCAGTATCAAAAAAGTCGAGAAACTGTCCCGTGCCTGTACCGATGAACACGCCATCAACGACGATTGCGATGGTCGGATCGAAGGATTTTTCAACATCGGCGAAGGCGAGGCCGCGGATCGAGGTATTGGCGGTGCCCGCGCCCGTACTCTGCGCGGTGATCAGCACGTTCGGTGCTGCCCCCAGCAAATCACCGATGTTCATCGTCGCCTTGGCCTCAAGCGCCGACGGCGCCAGCGCGGTCATGGCAATGGGGGTTTGCTGGATGGTTTCGTTACGGCGTCGCGCGCTGACAATGATGTCGGCCAGGCTCAGCTCGCCGTTTGCTTCCGGCGTTTCCTGCGCCAGTGTCGGCGTGGCGAAGCCTGCCAGATGCGTCGTAATGAGCGCAGTCAAAATTGCAGGACGGCTTCCAACATTCATCATCAGACCCTCCCCCGAAATTCATCCGCCTCCCCGGGCGCAGAATATTGTCTTGTGGGGATGAAGATCGACGGATTTCTGACCGTTGCGAACTCTAACTAGTAGTAGGTGGCTCAGGCGCTCAGGCCCGCGTGGCGATACTCGATCGCCCGCCAACCCCATGATTGCGGAGTGCCTGTAGGGGTTGTCACCGATTTAGAGCGCGCTGCATTAAATCAGACGCAGGTCGCGCGTTCTAAGTATTTGTGGTTGCATCGTTTTAGGCGGAAAACCGGTTCCCACTTTTCCGCACGATGCTCTAGCTGCTCGACGGCATATACAGTCTACTGTGCGTCGAGACGGGCAAATCAACGGTCAATGTTCCCTGAAAGACGACCAGAAACTACCAATTAATGGTTCGAGCATGTAATCAAGAGCGGTCCGCTTACGAAGAGGGATGAGGATTTGTACGGGCATACCCGCCCGCAGTGCGAACGCTGGGCCACGCACCTTCTGGATAATCTGCAACTGGCTTGATGGAATCTCCGCTTCGCCGGTGAAATAGCTTTGCCCGGTGCTTTCTTCGGTGAAGCTGTCAGCCGACAGGCGGGTGAGTTGACCCTTGAGGTGGGGCAGTGTTCGTTCATGCAGTCCCGAAAATTTGACCAACAATTCTTGTCCTATGGAAAGGTCGTCGGAATCATCGGGCGAAAGCCGGATTTGAACCCGCAGAGGTTGCCTTTCCGGAACTATATCCATCAACTTTTGCCCTGGGGAGATTACACCACCGGGGGTGAACACCGTCATACCGACGATAGCGCCCGTTGCAGGCGCGCGGATCTCGGTACGGGCGAGCTGATCGCGCGCAGCGCGCCATTTGGGGAGGACGTCTCCCAATCGCAATTCGACATCGCGCAGTTCCGACCCGGTTCGCTCGCGAAAACTGCTTTCAGCCTCCAGCACCTGGATTTCATTCTCGCGCGCCGCCCCCTGGGCTTGCGCTACGCTTGCGGCATATTGGCCGCGCTGCCCCTGGAGCAACGCACGTATGCGTTCCATCTCGCGTATGCGGGTTTCGGAAACGAAGCCTTTTGCGGCGACCGGTTTCAAGGCTGCGATTTGCTCGTCGATCAGTCGTAGCTGCTCGCGGGCTGAAACGGCTTGCTCCTTATATCCCTGGCCTTGCTGTCCGGATTGAGCGACCCTCTGGAGCAGTGCATCGCGTTGCGCCCGCAAAACCGATGCGCGCGCGATCAATTCTGACTGTTGCAGCTTCATGGCCAGTGCAGCCTCCGCCTTGTCGTCCGCCTTCAACCAGGCAAATTCCCGCGGCGGGTTAATGCGCGAAAGATTCATCAGTTCGGCTTCCAGTCGCGCCCGTTGCGCCAACAGCCTTATGGTCTGCGATGTTAGCGCCCGTTCCTGTGCCTGCACTTCCGCCGCTGCCAGGCTGATGAGGAGGCGACCACGCTCTACCCGCTGCCCCTCTTTGACATGGATGCTGCCGATCACGCCGCCGTCGCGATGCTGGACAGACTGGCGCTGACCGGAAACGATCAAACTACCTGTGGCATAGGCTGCCGCATCCAGCCGTGCGAACGCCGCCCAGCCCAGAAACCCCACGAAGAAGATCGCCGCTACCGTCAGCCCCCATTTGATGTCCCTGTTCGGATCTGCGATGGCAGGCAGATTCACGTCCATAGGCGTGGCAGGCGGAGCGATCTGCTGTGTCATGAGGCACCCTTCGCCACGGATGCAGCCGAAACACGGTGCATCCGGGGCGGCGCTATCTTGGCAAGGACTTCGTCGCGGGGACCGAACATCTCCATCCGACCATCCCTCATGACCAATATCTTATCGACGACCGGCAGGATGCCCGGTTTGTGCGAGATGATAAATATTGTTTTCCGCTCCGCTTTTGATGCGCCGAGTGTGGCAATCAGCGCTGCGTCTCCTTCGCTATCCAGATGGGCGTTGGGCTCATCCAGGATGAGGATGGCGGGATTGCCGAAGACGGCACGCGCAAGTGCTATGCGCTGGGCCTGACCGGCTGACAGGCCGCTGCCACCCAATTTGAGCTGATGGTCATACCCATTGGAGAAGCGTCGGATCAGGGCATCGGCACCCACTTTCATAGCGGCCGCGACGACAGCCCTATCCAGCGCAACCTTGTCATCACTGAATTGCGTGGCGAAGCGCGCGATATTTTCGCTGATTGATCCTGCCAGCAAGGTGGAATCCTGGGGAAGATAGCCGATATGCTGTGCGAGACGGTCGGGATCCCAATCCTGCGCATCGGCACCATCAAAACGTACCGTACCGCGATCAGGCAAGAGCGCGCCCGCGATAACGCGCGCCAGCGTCGATTTGCCCGCACCGCTCGGACCGACGATCGCTATGACCTCGCCAGGGGCGATGGCGAACGAGATATTCTGGAGCACCGCGCCGCTTCGTTCCTCATTCATGATCGTCAGGGCGTCGACGGCGATTGCGCCGACAGGCGCAGGCAGTGCCGTCTTTACGGCTGTGCCGGGAGCGGTGGCCAGTAAAGCCCGGATACTGCCATATTGCTGGCGCGCCTGAATGAGTGCTCTCCATGTGGCGGTCAACTGCTCGATAGGCTGCAAGGCACGCGCAATCAGGAAGGACGCGGCAAAAATCGCGCCTGCCGAGATAAGATTATCCACCGCCAACAAGGCACCAAGGCCCAGAGCCAGCGATTGCAACGCAAGCCTGATGAACTTGCTGATCGTGAGGAAGCGGCCAGCGGATAGCGCAGCTTCCGTTTGCGTGGCGATCATCGCTTCGCGCTGACCCAGTTGCCGAGCGACCAGCGCCCGACGCATCCCAAGCGCCCTGATGGTATCGGCCGCACCCAACATGCTTTCCTGGCCAGCATATGAGCTATTCGCTGCCCATTGTGCCTGCTCCAGCTTCCCGCGGGTCGCTCGCTCGGTCGCGAACGCCGTGAGCGGGAGGAGAATGCATCCCATGATCGCCAGCGCACCAATCCAGGGATGCACGAGAAAGCAGGTAATCACATAAATGGGTATCCAGGGCGCGTCGAACAACGCGATCGTCGCCGGCCCGCTCAAGGTCGCGCGCAGTGCATCGAAATCCCTAAGCGCCTGACGCGCGCCTGGAAAATCGGGCCGGCCAAAGGTCGCATCCAGCAAAATGGGTGCTATCAGCAGGTCGAGCTTCACGCCAGCCCGCACCAGCAGGCGGCTGCGTACACGATCAAGCAATGCAAGCGTAGCGAGCGCAAAAAGCAAGGCCAGCGTCAGGAATAAAAGCGTCTGCAATCCTCGAGTTGGAACTACACGGTCGTAAATCTGCAACATGTACAGCGTGGGAGCGACATATAGGAGGTTGACCAGCGCGCTAAACAGCCCGACCGCTACGAAATATACCCTGGTCTTTTTCCATATGATCTTATCAATAGGCATCGGACTATATTGCATGGCGGCTATATCATTCGCGGAATGGCAATCCGGTCCTGATTCCTTGAGCGAGAGAGAGCGTGGCAACGCGCAGAACGATCGGTCGATTCCGGTGTTTACCAGCGCGCATCAGCACAGGAAGCAGATAAACATTTGGCCACCTCTATCGGTCAATAATCTGGGCGGACTTATGCACAACGTGTCGAATTGTGCCTGAACGTGAATCGCGTTGCTACCACAACCGGCTGGTTCTTGACGGCAACCGTCAGAAAAACTCCTCAGGCACCGGGAAAACGAAATCCTGTTCCGTCAAACTGGACATGCTCACGCCATTCAGGATCAGCGACTGGCCGGGGAGGAAGGTGAATACGGTATTGGCACCGACTTGGGCTCCCACAGCCATGACCTCCTCGAAGGTATCGAAAGGCTCGCCCAGGTTGATGAAGAGTGCATCGCCTGAGCTTGCTCCAGGTACGAAGTCCATGATGCGCTCAACATCATGCCCCCATTCGAAAAGAAAGATGTCGGAATCCGCGCCGCCATAAAGCGTGTCATTCCCTGCAAAGCCTCCAAGCCAGTCGTTACCAGCCCCACCTTCGATGCGGTTGTTATTGTCGTCGCCGTACAGATAGTCCCGCGCGGATCCGCCGACCAGATTTTCGAAATTGACGAAGCTGTCGCCAGCAGCTTCGAAATAGCCAAAATTGGCCCCCATGCTGATGTAGACGCTTTCGGTCGATCCGGCATAGCTGAGCGTATCGATGCCTGCACCGCCGTCCATGACGTCCGTACCTGCGCCTCCGATGATGGTATCATTGCCATCGCCGCCTGATAATGTGTCGATGCCTGCGCCGCCGTTCAGGACGTTGGCGCCGCTATCGCCCGTCAGCGTATCTGCAAAAGCCGTACCCTTCACGCGCTCGAAACCTGTGAATGTGTCGCCGTTCGCGTCACCGCCGGATCCGGTCTGTGTCGCCAGGTTCACGATAACGCCTGCGCTGGAACCGGTATAATCCAGCGTATCGTTGCCCAGACCACCGTTCATTATGTCTGCGCCGGCGCCGCCCCTGATGATATCGGCGCCGTCCAAGCCGTTGATGACATCGTTTCCGGCGCGCCCGAAAAGCCAGTTGTCGCCATTGGTGCCCGTGAGTGCATCCGCAAAATTGCTGCCTTCGGCCCGGCTGATACTGATCAACGTGTCGCCCTGCGCATCACCGCCGGACACGCTTTGGGTCAGCAAGTTTATGGTGACGCCAGCCAGCGATGTGTCATAGGTAACGCCGTCTTCGCCTGCATCCCCTTCCAGTCGGTCCGCACCTGCTCCGCCAGCCAGCCAGTCATCGCCGTCGCCGCCGCGCAATATATCATTGCCCGCGCCGCCGGTTAGTCTGTTGCCGCCCGCGTCGCCTGTCAGCACATCATCAAATGCGCTGCCAGTCAGTCCTTCAATCGACAAGAATGTGTCCCCGTTGGCCTCGCCGCGCGTGCCGGTGTTGGTCAACAGGTTGGCAGTGACACCGCTCGTCGCGTTGGCATAGCTGGCAATGTCGATCCCGTCTCCGCCATTGAGCGTGTCAGCACCCGCACCACCTTCCAGCCTGTCGTTGCCAGCCATGCCCATCAGCGTGTCGTTGCCGACCATACCCAAAAAATTGTCGGTCTGGCTGTTCCCCCACATGGTATTGGCAAGTGAATTACCGATGCCAGTGAAGATCGCAAGATTACCGATATTCGTCATATTCTCGACATTCGCGCCCAAAATATAGGTCGCGACCCCCAGGATACGGGCTTCATCCACGCCCTGACCGGCAAGTTCGACGATGCCATCGTCGGCGCGGTCGATCACATATTGGTCGTTGCCCAGGCCGCCTTCCATCACATCCTTGCCAGTGCCGCCGTCCAAAGAATCGTTGCCGTTTCCACCTTTCAGCGTGTCATTGCCTTCATTGCCGTAGAGGCGATCATTGCCGCCGCGACCTTCCAGAATATTGACGGCAGAATTACCATAGATATCGTTATTCTGTTCGTTACCGAAACCGTTGCGTGCGTCTCCCACCAGCGAGAGGGCCTCGACATGCGGTGAGAGCGTGTAGTTCACGCTCGCGATGACATAGTCGGAAGCGCCACCGTTCGATGTTTCGACGACGACATCGCTAGCCGAATCGACCATATACTCATCGTCGCCGATGCCGCCGGTCATGATGTCGTTGCCAGCGCCGCCGCGGAGTTGGTCGTTGCCGTCACCACCCTCCAATATGTCGTCGCCGTCTCCGCTATCCAGATAGTCGTCGCCGGCATAGCCGCGCAGCACGTCCGCGCCGTAGCCGGACAGGATGATCTCTGAAGCGGTCGTGCCCAAAATCACCTTGTCCGTACGCGCCATACCGGCGTTCAGGATGTGCAGGGTCATGGATATGTTGACGCCGCTAAAGTCGTTTTGCGCGTAAAAGGTGAGTGTGCCGTCGGACACATCCTCGCCCGAAGGGAAGCCCATGTAGATGATTACTGTCTCGGACGACGGAGCGCCCCAATTACCCGTACCGCCACCACCAAACTGGTCGCTGAAAGAATAATTCCAGCTGGTGCTGTAAAATTGCTCGCCCGTCTCAGGATCATCATATCCTGGAATATCGTAATTTACCGCGATTTCGAATGTGTTGGATTCACGGTCCAGATACAGTCCATAGCCGATACTGCTCATCGTCCTGCTCCCACTACCATATATACCGCGGCTATATTCCTCCCAGAACATTACGGCAAGTATATGGGCAGTGATGTCGCAATAATCTGTGCTGGTCTTGATCTGTCATGCCGACGAGTATCCCTTGCTCAGGTCGAAGCGATATTGGCCGAACATGAAGCCTTACCAGCCATCATCCTGCATCCGCAGATTGTCACGGAATACCGCCGCCAAGTCGACCTGCTCGACCGCGCCATCGCCCAGGGTGAAACGTCAAAGCTGGAGGCCAGAGCGTCAGGCAGCGAATTTATGATCGGTGCAGAAAGCGAATGGCGCGCCCAGCGTGTAAAACACCTGTAAACGAGCCAACATGGTAGCTGCTAAGTGGTTGAAAAATGGTAGCGGAGGAGTCGCTAAAAGTATCGTGTCATGCGGGTTCATGGCGTCCGTAAGCACATTGTAACATCGGTGATTTTTGTTGTAGCCTGTTCGCGGTCGGTCGCCCTGATTTGTCTGAACCCGCATCAAAATGTGGGAACAACAGTGGGATCATTTTTTGCTACGAAATGTGGGACCAGTTTGTGGGAACACAGGCGGAAAATTCCCTAATAGGGAACCGAACCTGATGGCACTAACAACTTTGAAAGTTAAGAACGCGAAACCCGGTCGCCATACCGATAGTCGTGGCCTTTGCCTGCTCGTGAAGGACAGCGGGGCGCGGACATGGGTTCTGCGAATGCAGAGACACGGCCAACGCCGTGACTATGGGCTGGGATCAGCGTTGGACGTATCGCTAGCCGAGGCGCGCGAAGCAGCAGCAGCACTACGTCGCCGAGTCCGAGAGGGCTTTGATCCAGTCGCCGAGCGGCGGAAGGCGCGAAAGATCGTGCCCAACTTCGAAGCCGCGACTCGGACTTGCCACGAGACGTTACGCGAAGGCTGGAATGGCGGGCACCATGCGAAGTGGCTCGCTAGCTTCGAAAAGCATCTGTTCCCGAAGATCGGCAAGAAGCCGGTAGATCAAGTAGATAGCGCCTGCGTGGTCGAGGCGCTCGCGCCGATCTGGCTCGAAATTCCGGAAACTGCCCGCCGCATTTTGCAGCGCATAAGCGTTGTTTTGGATTTTGCGCACGTCAAAGGCTGGGTGCCGGGGGAAGTGTCGCTGCGTTCCGTTCGCAAAGGGCTTCCGCGCCAGAACGACAAGCGCGGTCATATGGAGGCCATGCCCTATGCCGATGTTCCAGCGCTTATGCAGAAGCTGGCGGTGGCAGCGCCGACAACGGGCCGGGACGCGCTGCGCTTTACCATCTACAATGCCGTGCGCTCCAACGAGACGCGCTTTGCCGTCTGGACAGAGTTTGACTTGGACAAGGGCATTTGGACCATTCCAGGCGAACGGATGAAGGCACGGGAAACCCATATCGTGCCATTGTCCGCGCCTGCTGTAGCGTTGCTACGCAAACGGTGGAACGAGCGCACCAGCGACACTGGGCTTGTGTTCTCTCATAATGGCGAGAAGCCTATCAGCGATGTAACTATGACCAAGCTGTTGCGAGATGATGGAATCGCAGGAATTACGGTCCATGGCTTTCGTTCATCCTTTACCGATTGGGCAGCCGAACGGACGCGCTTCCCGAAGGAGGTTGCCGACAAGGTGCTAGCGCACAAGCTGCCCAACAAGGTTGAAGCCGCCTATCGCCGCACCGACTTTTTCGACAAGCGGCGCAGCCTCATGGCGCGTTGGGCCGAATATCTCGACCGCACAGAGACACAGAACGTCAAGGGGTCGGACGCCACTGCAACGGCGTCCGACCCTACAGCGCCCCGCGTTGCCGCCTGACCAAATCGTGCAGGCTGGCGGTGGTGATACGGGTTGCCTTGCCGAGCTTCACCGTTTCGACCTCGCCAGCCGCGATCAGTTCATAGAGCTTGGTGCGACCGACGCTGATCATGCGCGCCGCTTCATTGACGCGGACGCAGATCGGATCGGGGGGCTGGAGCGCGGTCATTGGACGTGGCTCCTAGCCCGTTCCTCGCGATAGCTGACAGGATCGGCCATCCAGCGTTCGACGGACGACTCCCGCCAGCCCGCGCCGTGAACGCTGATCCTGATTTGCGCGGGAAATGTCCCGTCCGCAATCTTGCGGTAAAGGGTGGAACGGGAAAGCCCGGTGCGGGCCAGAACGGTCTTCAATCGAATGATACGATCAGTGTTGGACATCGACTTATTCCATACATGCGCCAGTTATGCCTTTCCCCCATGAGAGTTGAACAGTACGCATCCGATAGCAGACGCAGTGGAGCTGAGGGTCAAGATGTGAGATTATCGGCAGCGCCGCGAGGAGCTGCCTATGGAAGAGTGGGATATAGACACCGACCGGATTGATGAGGCGGTCCTGGCTCTGATGTTTTTGACGCTGCACGACCTGGATCGGATGTCAGGGACCTGTCGAGCCTGGAAGTCCTTTGATTGGGGCGCACTGGGACGCTTGTACGAGCAAGGATTGATCCACAATCCCGTGGGCAAGGCGAAGTCGGTAGTGTTGACCTCAGCCGGCCGTGAGCGCTGCGAGCAGCTATTTCAGGGACTGTTCTGCGCAAGCCGCAAGCCCTCAGTCTAACAGTTCAGGCGGCGAGTTCCTCGGCGGCCTGCTGCTGAGCAGCTTTCCAATGCCAAGGCAGGAGTTCGTGAAGGTGGTTCTGTGGGATGTCGGCGACCCGGGCGAGGACGTCGGTGAACCAGGCGAGCGGATCGACGTCGTTGAGCCGAGCCGTGCCGAACAGGCTGAACATCATCGCCGCACGCTGGCCGCCACGGTCTGAGCCCACGAACAGCCATGCTTTCCTTCCTCGAGCAACGCTGCGCAGTTGGCGCTCCGCGGCGTTGTTTGAGAGACATATCCGGCCATCGGCGAGGAATGTGGTGAAGCCCGCCCAGTCGTTCTGAAGGTAGGCGATGGCCTTGGCCACGGCATCGTGACGAGAGAGCTTGCTGCGCGTCTCGTGCATCCATGCCTCCAGTTCGGCAACGATCGGAGCGGACAGCTCCTGGCGAACGGCCAGGCGCTCGGCGGCAGGCTTGCCGTTGATGCCGCGCTCGATGGCAAAGAGCCGATCGATGATCTCGAGCGCCTCGGTCGCCAGCGGCGAGATGAGCGGCGCGGTGCCCTTTTTCTTTCGCTTGAGCTGCTGCCGGATGTCGACGAGCTTGAAGAATTCCCGGCGTGCATGAACCCAGCAATTTGCGCGCGTCATGGGCTTATCGGCCCAGCCTTCCTCGAACAGGGCATTGAAGCCGGCATACCTGTCGACCTGGAGAATACCGGTATAGCCGGCCAGGTGGGCGCGGGGATGCTCGCCCCTGCGATCGCTGGAGTAGTAGCACAGTGCCACTGGCGGGGCCGGGCCGCCGAACGGGCGATCGTCGCGCACATAGTCCCATATCCGCGCCACGCTGGTTTTCAGCTTGGCCAGAAGTGGAACGGTGGTGTCGTCTGCATGCAGGCGGTCAGCGGCAAGCCCGTGCGCCTCCAGCAGCAGGAACAGGGGTTTCACCGCCACGCAGATCGCGCCGATCTGATCCGCGAGCGTCGAGAGGCTCAAGGGGATGCCCTCGGCCTCGAGCCGGTCACGCTGGCTGTTGAGAGGCTGGTGCAGACCGTACTTCTGGAAGGCGAGGTTTGCCAGGAAGTGCGGCCCGAACATCCCGCGCGGCGTCACGTGGAAGGGCGCTGGTGGCTGGCTGATCTTCTCGCACTTACGGCACGAGACCTTCTCCCGGACCGTCTGGATCACCTTGTGGCGGGCCGGTATTCTCTCGAGCGTTTCGGTGATCACCGGGGGCAGATGGCTAAGATCGTCCGAGCCGCAGCACGGGCAAAGCTCTGGCGCTGGGATGACGACCTTCTCGCGCGGAACGTCGGCCGGGAAGTCGCGGCGCGTGGACCGCTTGCGGGTGAACGCTGCGACCGCGGTGGTCTTGTCGGCCGCAATTTGGCCGAGCAGTTCGGCCTCGCTGGCATTGGCCTCGAGTTCCTCGAAGGTCAGTTCGAGCTGACCCAGCAGGCGCCGGCTGCGCTCGGAGCTCGCGCCGTATTTGTCGCGGCGCATTGTCTCGTTCATCAGCTCGAGGTGGGCGTTGCGGGCCAGCAGATCAGCGTTGATTGCCCAGACTTTGGCAACCCGTGCTTCGGCCTCGAGCAATCTGGCCTGGGCCTGTTCCTGAACGATGGCGACCTCAGCCTCGGCCTTATCGGCCCGTTCCTGAACGACCGCAAACTGAGCGCGAAGCTGGATGAGATCGTCGGACGGGTCGCTTGCAGGCATGCTTTTCTATAGCACGAACCTGCCGCAAACCCCAGGATTTAAGCCAGTTTTCCCGCGTATTTTGTCTCACCAATGCGCCCGGACAGGCGGGATTTCTCGCACCTTGATTGACGCGGTGGATCAGCCAACCTGGGTCGGGCGCCAGGTCTCCCGGGGGTTACGCCAGTCTATACCCTCGAGCAGGCAGGCCATCGCCGATGCCGAGATGGCCACCGTTCCGTCCTTTGCGGCGGGCCAGACAAAACGTCCTCTTTCCAAACGCTTCGCGAATAATGACATCCCGAGGCCGTCATGCCACAGGATTTTGCACAGCGATCCGCTCCGGCCCCGAAAGACATACAGGTCGCCAGCATGGACGTCCTTGTTCAAGGCCTCCTGAACCTGCAACGCGAGCGACCGCATCCCCTTGCGCATGTCAGTGTGGCCTAACGCGAGCCAGACTTTGCCTCCGCTCGGAACCGGGATCATCGGATCAGCGCCTTCAGAACAGCGGCAGCCACGCCGGGCGGCGCCGATGCGTAGATATTCACACGCCGCCCGCCAGGCAGATCCACCACGACAGCTGGCGGCGAAGGTGCCTGCTTGCTGCCTCCGTCATCAAGCACGACTGCTTCGACGAAGCCGACCTGCGCCGCAGTTGAAGAGCCCGCCACGCCAGACGCTTGGCACGCTTTGCGGCGCCAGGTGTAAATCAGCGCCGTCGATACATCATGCTGGCGAGCTACACGCGCCACGCAGGCGCCAGGAGAAAAGGCCTCGGACAGAATCTTCGCCCGCTCGTCATCATGCCAGCGCCGCCGACGCTCAGGCCCGCCGAAAACCGTGATCTGACCCACAAAAACCGCTCCTACGACCGCGCTCAAGAGCGACCTTAAGAGCGGTCTGTCACGTCCCGGGCAAGGCGACGCTCAACGGATGCGTACGTTGAACAATGCGGGCCGTCCCTCTGCCCGCAAGGGGCAATCGGCGCGCATAGGGCTATGGCGGGCCTACGGCGGCAAATGTCGAGGATCGGCGGAGATTTCGCGCATGTGGCGGCAATAGCGGATCATCGGTGGCCCCAGACGGCAAGCGGCGGTCGCCTTTTGCCGGGATTGGGCAGGGCAGTGCCTTGCAAGGGCCAGCAGCGGGCGCTTAGCCCTCGAAATGATAGCAATCGACCTGTTCGAGTCGCACGCCATGGCGGACCTCTTGTTGACGACCCGCCAAGCCGTCTTGTGCTATGCCTCCGGGACGTATGCTGTCTCGCTTTCTGCTGTCGCGCAAGGGGATAGGCAGTAGAGTTCCGGAAGTAGGCACTACACTGCCGCTTTCGGCATTTCAGTGCCGATTTGCACATTGTAGTGGCACTTGCACCAAAGGACTCTGCGGTTTCCCGATGGCCATTGTCATGCGATTGAATTACATGTGAGCCGAAGGAGTGATCCCATGGCCAACAACGCGCTTATTCAGACCCGAATCGATTCGGACGTGAAGGACCGTGCCTCCGCCGTGTTTGAGCGGATGGGGCTCACGGTATCAGACGCCGTGCGCATCCTTCTGACCCGCACCGCGCGGGAGGGCGTTGCCCCCATGGAACTGCTGGTAGAGCGGCAAGCCTATGACCAGTGGTTCCGGGCGCGAGTGCAGGAGGCGCTGGACGATGATCGGCCCGACATTGACGACGCCGAGGTTTCTGCGCGATTTGCTGAGCTTCGCGCGAACGCGCGAAAGGGCATCAAGCCGGTGCAATGAAACTCGCTTGGTCCAATCGGGCGACGACTGATCGTCTGGCGATATTCATTTGGATTGCCGAGGATAATCCGCAGGCCGCCGCCGATGTGGATGATCGGATCGAGGCAGCAGCCCGGCGCCTCAAAGATTTCCCGAATAGCGGGCGTCCGGGTCGGATCGAAGGCACGCGCGAATTGGTGATCGCGCGCACGCCCTATATCGCACCTTACCAGATCATCGGGGATACCGTGCGCGTCCTTCGCGTAATCCATGGCGCACGCATGTGGCCCCACGACATGCCGCAGTAAGCTGCCAGATACCCACCGTCGGTGCACGATGGCCGGTAGGCGAATGGCGGGTTTGGAGCATCGACGCTGGGGTAGCTGCCGTTCGGCCGGCGGCGGTTTCAATCGCAATTACTCTGCTTCTACCGGGTTCAACGAGTTTGGAACTGCGGGCGAAACCACTGAAACAGATAGTAAGCCCATGCGCTCTAGACTCCCGTCCACCAACTCAATTTCAGCCAAGAGCTTATCAATATCACTTTTCTCATCGCTGAAAGGATCGCGGATCGTTCTCATCGAGACGCTGCTGGATTTGTGGACAAGATCGCCACGCTTCCTCCCCGTCTGATCTGATTGTATTAAAAAAGTTGGCGAGAAGTTATCTTTCATCATGCCAAGTGGGCAGAGCAAATTAGCCAAATTTGCGCTCTTTATTCCGTTGTTACCATCAATCGCTTCTTTTTGCTTTGCTATCGCGTATTCAATTAACTTTGCAAGATCGGCATTAGCCGATGGTTGCGAAGGATTTTCAGGTATCGCGACTCTCTCCGTTCTCCTGAACGCAAGAAGCGATGCGATAACTCGATCAATCGAATTGCTACTGTGCCACCTGTACTCCGCTTCTCGGAGTATCCGGCGCGCTACTTTTTCCCAGTAGACTTGGATTTCAGCATGTGAAAAAATCACATAGGCTTGACACTTCAGAAGCTCCTCAGTTGAGTAGGGGTCTACAACCTTCACCTCAAAGTTTAAAAGATCGCCTTCAAGCTCGGAAATCGACTGTGTTAACGATCGATATTCTATCGATGCCATGGGTTAACCCGTAAATTTCTTACTGCTCGTATCGACTCCCGATAGAGCCTGTACGGCATCACCCCAGCGATTAAACCTAATTCGGTTTGCTTCAATTGATTTTGTGGTCGTTTCCAATGATGAGCGAAAATCGTCTTGATCGCACAACTTCACAAATGCGTCGGTTATATCCTTTTCTTTTCCTGCAAGTGCCTGTCGGATGGTTTGATCCGAAAAATAGTGCAGCATGATATCGAAAACCGCGCGATTCTTTTTGCTTTCAAATTCTTTGCCATTCCATTTTCGAAGATAGAACTTATCTCCAAAAGCATTCCGGGTAAATTCAAGCGCATTTTCGAATTCGGTCACTTGCGTGCGTAATTCGACCTCTCTCGTAGGCCAATCATCATTAAGAGCTTCGGTCGTTCTATCGAGAAACACCTTAAGGTTGCCAGCATATGTATCAATGAAGTTACTATATGCCAAGAACCGGAGTAATATTTCGGCATCACGCATACGAAAATCCGGCTCCTTCAGTTTCAACGTGGCGCGCAATTCTTGCGACGCTGCAGACGCTTCGTTGACGAAGGTAGAGAATGGACCGGGATGTAATGCTTGTCGTAGCTCTTGGGGCGAGAGTTGTACAGAACCCGTATTGATACGTAAGAAAACTTCGTACAGGTATTCTTCCTGATCTGCATTTCTGATGATGATCGTTCTAATACTGCTGTTTTCAAACGCGGCTCGATCATCATCTAGACCTAAATCTTGCTGCATGTCAGCATAGGTTTTGCCGTTGAGATTTTTTAGCTTTTGAAGGCCGCGTAGCTTCAACGGGGTGAAGCCCGTGTTGGGCTTAGTCGAACCAAAACGGCGCAATGCTAGCAATCTTTGCTTACCGTCAATGACGATGAAAGAACCCCGCTTCTTCCGATTTTCAGCCAAGATAAGTTGGGGGATGGGCAGACCCAACGCTAACGATTCGATAAAAAGGCTCTGCTTTTTCTCGTCCCACGCGGAACGGCGCTGGAAGCTAGGATCAAGATCGATATTTTGCTTATCTAGCTGCGAAATCACCGTTTCCGTCGTCCAATCAGTCGACCAAAGAACGGCACCACGCGACCAATCTCCGGAGACCTCTAAATCTTGAAGTTCCTCTTCAAGATTTTCTTCAATCAGTACGTCATCAGACATAACAAACCCTCTCGATCCGAAGCCGATATACGGCAGTGGCTCGGCCAATCAACTAACATGGCAATTGCCGGCCAGAGGGGATTGCATGTCGATGCCCGCAGGTTGGGATCAAATTGCATGAACCTGCGGAGGGCTCGGCAGCTAATCCTGTCGCATTGGATAACGGAGCCTCACCGAGAGGCATCTGTCAGGAAACGAAATTCGGCCGCTGCATGGCAACAAGTGGCGCATTGCCGGCTGTCAGAGATTTTTGGCTATAAACCTCAGACGTTCGCGGTGGTCCATAAATCTCTGCAACGGAACTGACCATTACCTGGTGTCCGACAATCACCGTTTCGGGTTTTTGTGAGGGTGGAATGACACCTAGCCAGCCTTACCCTGCTCGTTCTCGCGGCGTTCGACCTCGCGCTCCAGCACTTCCCGAATAAAGGCTGCGCGGCGCTGCCGCCCCACCAACTTGTCAATCCGTTCGCCGAGACCTTCGGGCAGTCGGATGTTCGTCGATTTCACGTTGAGCGGTGGCCTTCCCATGCTTGTGTCGTAACCGTGCTTGGCACCTGTTCAATCAGAACCAGAATAACCGGCACCGGTTATTGAACATTGCCTCCCTTTTATGTTATAAGCGGCGCCGCTTAGGGCCGCGAATGCCTCTTGATGCGTTCGTGACAGTAAAATGAGGAAGGTAGGCCGATGACCTTATCCGATTCTCTCTCGGGTGATTCGAAGATCGCCACGTCGCGCCGCGCACTGCTGCGCGCACTGACCATCGCGCTGGTTGCCGCATCGGCAATTGCCTCGCCCTGGGGTGGCGCACTGGGGGCGCTTCACCAACGCTACGAAGACGAACCCGCGAAGCTTGTGCGGACGAAAGATGGCCGGAGCATAAGCCGCTTCCGCTATCACAATGCGGAACGCTGGATGACCACGCTGGAAGCGGATTTCCCCACCGAGCCGCGATTTGCAAGGGAAGCGCTGCATCAGGCCGGTTTCGTGACCCAGCAGGCCCTGTGCGCCTACCTGCTGGACGTGGGCTTTGCCGATACGTGGAACGCTAGCCACATCAAGCAGGACATCGCCAAAGCGCTGGCCTACGCCAATGCCTGCGGCTTTGGTCATGATTGCCCCGACATGGCGCGGCTGGCGGCGGTTCTCTCGCCCTATTGGAAATGGGGCTATCACTATCATGATTGGGAGGAAGACCGCCCTCGCACGGGCGGGTTTATTCCCGCCACGATTACGCCCCTTGTGCGTGCCTTGGTGGATCGCGTGCATGATGTCACCGGCCACTCTCGCCCGAGGGGTTGCCAGCGCCGCCCACAGGAGGCGCGGTCATGATGCTGCGCACCGATGCCGACCATCTGCCCGCACCAATCACGGATGAGCTTCTCCACGTCACCACGATCCTGTTCGAGGCCTTCGAGGAGACGACCAAAGGCCGATGTTCTGAACATTTCCGGGCGGGCCGCATCCTTACCCTAATCCTGCACGGTCCTCATGCCGAGAAAGATTGGGAAGATGTTGCGCCGGGGGAAGCGTTCCGCCTGCTGGCGCTCGTCAACTATCCCCGCCTTGCCCGGAGCGAACGCGACTGGCGGCTGGTGCGCGACCGGCTGCGACGCGCATGGGAGCATGGCGAAATTACCCGCCCGGTGCGGCTGAGCGTGGAAAGCCTTGAGCGGATCAACGGCGCGCTTGTCGATGGCGTCCCGCATTTTGTCACCATCGCCGAGCAGGGTATCGCGCTATACCAGATGGAAGGCTTGCGGTTGAAAGAGCCGCGTCACTTGCCGGTGCGGGAACGGGCGATCCGGGGTGTGGCTGAGTTTATCCGGTGGCATAAGCGCGGAACCGGATTTCAAGCGGGCGCGGCTTTCTATCGGGACCGGGGCGATGCGCCGATGGCGGCGCTGATGCTGCATCAGGCGTGCGAGCATTTCTATCTGTGCGTATTGCGGTCGATCAGCCTCCACGCCCCGCGCACCCATGCGCTGGATGAACTGCGCGAGGCGGCGGAAGCGCTGGACCCGCGTCTGTGTTCGGCATGGCCGCGCGACAGCCGGTTTGAGCGGCGCGCGTTTGGCTGCATTCGCCGCGCCTATGTCGAAGCACGCTATGGGCGATCCTACCGCATTTCGGGTGAGGAACTGGCATGGGCGTTCGACCGGGTGGAGATATTGCAGGAACGGGCAGCGTGCGCCGTCGCGGATTATCAGGCGTCGCTTGCCGCAAGCCTGCCAGTGCTGATGCTTCCGCCACCCGGCGAGCCGACAACTGCGATAGCCTTTTCCCAGCCTCCTCGCCGTGCAAACATGCTGCAACGGACATGGCGGATCGTGCGACGTGCCGCCCCGCCGCAGGGCCGATGGAATCCGCTCATTCCGCTCCGACGGTTCTGGCGCTCCGACAGGTTCATGGGCTGGGTTGACCATCTGCCCTTGGCGATTGTCTGCCTGTCCTTCTTCATGGCGGGTGCCGAGGCAACGCTATGGCGGGTGAAGTCCGCGCAGCCTGTCCGTTCCGAACCCGCCGACCTGTCCGCCGTGCTCGACTTCGACGTGCGCGCGGACACGGTGCTTGGCGCTGTCATGGACGTTGCGCAGAGGGCGGGCTACCGGGTCAAGGCCAATGAAGATATTTGGACCGTGCGGTGGACCGGAGCCTATCGCGCCAAGGCGACGACCTTCGACGCGCTGGCGGACATTCTCTATGGCTCCGGCCTGTGCCCTGCGATCCGAGAAAACTTCATCACCGTGCGCTATTGCGACAAGAGCAGCCCACCAATAGCGGCGATGGTCGAGTATCAGGCGGAACCCGACAGCAATGTGCGCTTGTCAGTTTCGCGCTAACCGCCGTCCTGTTCCGCTTCGAAGGCCCGCTTGCCCTTGCGCTTCCAGAGGGCAAGCGCGTTGGCGCGTTCCTCCCCGCGCAGTCTGTCGGCAACGGTGAGGAATGCGCCGTAGAGCGTGGCGCGGTCATCGTCGGTCAGATCGACCAGCCCGGCCTTGACGACGAGGCCGCCCAATTCGATCAGGTGCCGGGTGCGTTCACGCCGAGCAATGGCCCAGTCCCGCATGTCGGTTCGCGCCTTCCGAGCCTCAAGCCGATGCCGCGCCGCCGTCGAGCGGGCGAGTGCCGCTTTGCTGGTCAGAAGGTCCGCTCGCAGGCTTGCCGCCTTTGCCGAGAAAGAACGCCGTGCCCGCCTTGCGCCATCCCTCCTTTGTCGCTGCGTCCTTCACCGTAGCGGCATGGAGCAGCGCCCCGGCCAGTATATCGGCATCAAGTGCGTCGGCCCCGGTCGCCGTCACCAGTTCGCCAAGCTGGCGCACGCGCCGTTCCCTGAGCGCCTTGGCCTTGTCAGCCAGGGCTTTGAGTTCCGAATCAAAATCGCGGGGTTTGCGCATCGCAAAGTCTCCATTGAGTGACGATGACGCTATGATAAGATGATCGCTCCGCAAGCGCAGTAGAGTCGCCGGGACAGCCTGACACGGCCTAGTCCCGACCGAGAAATTTTCGAGAAGGGCGCGCTTATACGTCGTTCCGACGTGCGCTTGAGCATAGTAGATGGACGATCGTCATGGCGATCTTCCATTTCTCCGTTCAGGTCATTAGTCGCGCGGCGGGCCGCTCCGCCGTCTCCGCCGCCGCCTATCGTGCGGGCGAACGCCTGCACGACGAGCGCCTGGATCGCGACCATGATTTCCGCGCCCGCTCCGGCGTCGAGCATAGCGAAAACATGTTACCCGAAGGCACGCCGGAACAATGGCACGACCGCGAACGCCTCTGGAACGATGTCGAGGCGTTCGAGAAGCGCAAGGACGCCCAGCTTGCCCGCGAGGTCGAGTTCGCCATTCCGCGCGAAATGACCAAGGCGCAGGGCATCGAACTGGCCCGCGATTTCGTGTCCGCGCAGTTTGTCGATCACGGCATGATCGCCGACCTCAATGTGCATTGGGATATCGGCGCGGACGGCCAGCCCAAACCGCACGCCCACGTCATGCTCACTATGCGGGAGGTTGTGCAGCGCGAAGATGGCACCGGTGGGTTCGGGGCAAAGGTGCGCGAATGGAACGATCATGAGAATGTCGAGCGCTGGCGCGAACGCTGGGAGACCCACGTCAACACGCGCCTTGCCGAACTCGACATCGACGCGCGCATCGATCGCCGCAGCCTTGCCGATCAGGGCATAGACCTCGAACCGCAAAGCAAGATCGGCGGCCCCGCGCATCGGATGGATGGCCAGGGGTTGGAAGCCGACCGCGCCGAGATGCACCGCGAGATCGCGCGGGAGAATGGCGAACGCATCATCGCCGATCCCGGCATCGCCCTTAACGCCATTACTCACCAACAGGCGACATTCACCAACCGCGACATGGCGATGTTCATTCATCGGCACAGCGATGGGCAGGAGCAGTTCAACGCGGCCATGCGCGCGGTGCGTGCTTCGCCGGACCTGATCGCGCTGGGCAAGGACGGGCGCGGCGACGATCGGTTCACCTCGCGCGAGATGATCGAGACCGAACAGCGGATGAGCCGCGCCGCTGACCGGCTTGCGATGGACCGGAGCGATGGTCTCTCGGCGGCGGCGACCTACGCCAGTCGCGCCGCCGAGAGTGGTGGCCTTGCTCTGGGAGCAGAGCAGGAAGCCGCGCTGCGCCATATAACGGGCGAGCGTGGATTGTCACTGGTGCTGGGTTATGCCGGGACCGGCAAAAGCGCTATGTTGGGCGTGGCGCGCGACGTGTGGGAAAGTGCGGGCCTCAACGTGCGCGGCGCGGCGCTTGCGGGCATCGCCGCCGAGGGGCTGGAGAATGGCTCCGGCATCGCGTCGCGCACCATCGCCAGCATGGAGCATAGCTGGGCGCAGGGCCGCGATTTGCTCAATGCCCGTGACGTGTTGGTGATCGACGAGGCGGGCATGGTCGGCACGCGGCAGATGGAGCGCGTGCTGTCCCATGCCGCCGATGTTGGGGCAAAGGTCGTCCTTGTCGGCGATCCGCAACAATTGCAGTCGATCGAAGCGGGCGCGGCGTTCCGCGCGATCCATGAGCGCCATGGCGGCGTCGAGATCACGCAGGTTCGCCGCCAGCATGAAGGATGGCAGCAGGATGCGACCCGGCATCTGGCCACCGGCCGGACGGGCGAGGCGATTGCCGCCTATGCCGACAACGGTATGGTGCATCAGGCCGAGGCGCGCGAGGATGCACGGCGCGAACTGGTCGAACGTTGGGATCGCGAACGGCAAGTAAATCCCGACGCCAGCCGCATCATCCTGACTCACACCAATGCGGAGGTGCGCGACCTCAACGAGGCTGCGCGCGCGGCGATGCGCAATGAGGGCGAATTAGGCGACGAGCGGCAGGTGAAGACCGAGGGAGGCGACCGCCTGTTCGCGTCGGGCGACCGCATCATGTTCCTGCGTAACGAACGCAGCCTGGAGGTGAAGAACGGCACGCTGGGCACCATCGAACATGTGAATGAGGCCCATATGTCCGTCCGAACCGATGACGGGCGTGTCGTGTCGTTCGACACCAAAGATTATCGCGACCTCGATCATGGCTATGCCGCTACCATCCACAAGGCGCAGGGCATGACCGTGGACAGGGCGCATCTGCTGGCGACGCCGGGGATGGATCGGCATGGGGCCTATGTCGGCATGTCCCGCCATCGCGACGGCATGGCGCTCCATTATGGCCGCGATGATTTCCGCGATCAGTCCCGGCTTGTTCGCACGCTGTCGCGCGAGCGCGGTAAGGACATGGCCACCGATTACAGACAAGCCGACCCAGCAAGGGAATATGCCGAGCGGCGTGGCATTAGCTTTGGCGAGCGGGTCGCGGAGATCGTAAGGCCCATCGTCGAGAAAGCGCGCGGGATCTTCGACAATTTCCGGCCCAGTAACCCGACGCAGCAGGAACGCGACATATTTGCAGGCTTCCAGCCTAAAGCTGAACCGCCCGCGCAGGAGCGGGCCGTTCAGCGCCAGCCCGAATATGATGCACAGCCAATGCGCGCAGGCGGCGTGCGCGGTGCGGTAGAGCGCTATGCCAAGGCATGGCAAGCGATCCAGCAGACCCGCGCGCAGGGTCTGGACGCCATGCCCCACCAGCGCGAGGCGTTCGACAGGGCGCGGGATGCCTTGGACGCCATCCGCCCCGAAGGTTCTTCGGACCTGAACAGCGCGTTGCGCAGCAGCCCAGAGCTTGTCCGAGAGGCTGCAGAGGGGCGTGGCCAGGCTGCCGTGCGGGCGATGCAACTGGAAACCGAAATCCGCATGGACCCCTTCCAGCGGGCCGACCGGTTCGTGGAAGGGTGGCAGCAGTTGCAGCGCCATCATGCCGACCTTGTTCGCGACGGTAATTTTCGGGGCGCGAAAAGTGCCGCGCAACAGATGGCGGGCATGGCGAAAAGCCTTGAGCGCGACGCCCAGCTTGAATCGGTGCTGGGCCTGCGCAGTCGCGAACTTGGGCTTGAGATCGGCCAGCAGGCGGGCCGCAGCCTTTCCCATGACCTCGCATCCTCCATCCCCTTCGATCACGGACGCGACATCAGTCGCGGCATGAGCCGCTAACCCCAAGGAGACACGACATGGACGACGAACAAAGCCTTTTGAACGAATCGGAGCCGGAACCCCGGTCAAATGCCGCCGCCGACGCCTTCGCGCACCTCTCGGAGCGTGTGGCCGCTATGGAGGAGCGGTTGGACGGGCGTATGGCGGTGATGGCCCGTGCGCTTGAGCATATCGCCATCGAGAAGCAGAGCATGGAATTCCCGGACTATGGGCCGACACTCGCCCAGATGAACGGCTATCTTGCGAAGGTGGCGGGGCAGACGAAGACAATCATGGATGCACCCGCCATGCAGTTGACGCCGGAGAGCATGGCGGAGCGGATCGGCGAGGCGGCGATGGCGGCTCGCGAGACCGACCGGGTAACAATCAAGAAGTCGGTGGAATTGCATCATCAAGTCCAGGTGGATCAAATGCGCGCGATCGGCACCATTCGGACGAAAATGGAACAGCGCTGGCAGATGTTCTATTGTGGTGGAGGCGCGGCGCTGGTCATCTTGCTTTTGTGGCTGATCTATCCCGGTTGGGCGGCGAGCATCGGCCCGCAAAGCTGGCATTGGCCGGAGCGGGTTGCCCGTCGCACGCTAGGCGAGGCATCGCTATGGGATGCCGGTATTCGCCTCATGCGCGTCGGGAACCCGGACGGCTGGCAGGTGATTCTGGACGCCGCCGACCTGGCGCGGGAGAACCGCGATACCATTGCCGCATGCGAGAATGCGGCCGTCAAAAGCAAAAAGCCGGTTCGATGCACCATCAGCATTAGGAAGCATTGAGGTTCTGGGGAGCGTAGGACCGAACCGCGCCGTGACGAAACCCTCGGCAATTCCTCTTGTCGGACAGTTTTCCATTCCGACAACGATTGTCGCTCATCGGCGGACGAGTGGGGATTGAGCCATCTGTGAGGTCTGAATCGGCTTTGACCGCCTGGAAGTAAGGTGGATCAATCGCTAGCGGGGAGAAATGGCGACTTAAAAGCTAGACGGCTTGGTTTGACCGATGGCGACGACGCAAGGTGAAGCGTAGCTTCTCATCGCATTTGCAGGAGGCTTAGCGCGGCTCAAAATGTTTGAAATGCCCACACTTGGGCATCAAAGTCACATTAGTTAGACTTCGGACCTGTCGAGCCTTGCAACGCCAAGCTGCGGCCAATACTCCCTCTACCGGAGGGGGATACCGTGTCGCAAAGTTTCTTCGAACATCCGATTCTTAACTCGCCGTACGAGCCTCCGACCCGGTATCACGCGCTGGACGAGGAGGGACAACCACTTGAAGCCCCGCCTACCAGCGGACGGCGTCCTTGCGACTTCATCACACCGGTTCCCAAGCCCAAGCGCAAGTCCGGGAAAGCGGCGCAAGCCTCTTTGGTTTTCACCGACGCCGAAGGTCTGTCGGATGAGGATCAGGAATATAACCCCAAGCCAATCATCAACGAAATCCGCTCGCATGTCGAAACGTGGCGGGCGTTGCCCAGCGATCGCGATTGGGGGGTGTCACCCGCTACGGCGCGGCTGCTGCACCATTGGCGGAGGACAGAAGTTGAAGGGCTGCGACCCTTCTTCTGTCAGGTCGAAGCTGTCGAGACGGTCATCTGGCTAACCGAAGTCGCTCGTAGCCAAAAACGCTATGCTCATCTGTGGGCGCATATCGAGGGAGCGAACCGGCAATCTAGCCCTGATCTCCTTCGCATTGCGATGAAGATGGCGACAGGGGCAGGCAAAACCACAGTCATGGCGATGTTGATCGCCTGGCAGACCGTCAATGCCGTGCGTTCGCCGACCAGCAGCTTGTTCAGCCGGGGCTTCCTGATCGTTGCACCGGGTATCACGATCAAGGACCGGCTGCGTGTGCTGCTGCCTGACGATCCCGACAACTACTATCGGTTCCGCGATATCGTCCCATCGGACATGCTACTTGAAATCGCCAAGGCAAAGATCGTCATCACCAATTATCACGCCTTCAAACGGCGTGAGACGATGGACGTCACCAAGGTCGGCAAAGCGCTCCTGCAAGGACGCGGCGAAGCGCCGATGACGACCGAAACCGAAGGCCAGATGCTGCAACGCGCTTGTGGTGACCTGATGGCGATCAAGAACGTCGTCGTTATCAACGATGAGGCGCACCACTGCTACGAAGAGCGCCCGGTGGGCAGCGTCGAGGATTTGGCCGACGCGGATAGCAAGGCCGAGGCCAAGGAAAACAAGGAAGCCGCGCGCCTCTGGATCAACGGCATCAAGGCGCTGAAACGGAAGACCGGTGTTCGGGCGGTCTATGACCTGTCGGCAACGCCATTTTTCCTGTCCGGGTCCGGCTATATCGAGGGCACGCTGTTCCCTTGGGTGGTCAGCGACTTCTCGTTGATGGACGCAATCGAATGCGGGATCGTCAAGCTACCGCGCGTGCCGGTAGCCGATAATCTCCCGATCGCCGACGTGCCGATTTATCGCAAGCTGTGGGATCATATCGGCAAGGAAATGCCCAAGAAAGGCGCGGCCAAGTCGGGCGACCTCGATCCGCTGAAACTGCCCACAGAATTGCTGACCGCGTTGGATGCGCTCTACAACCATTATGTCAAAGTCGATGAGGCTTGGCGGCGCGCGGGCATTCCGGTCCCGCCCGTGTTCATCGTCGTTTGCAACAATACCTCGACCTCCAAGCTGATCGCTGAGTGGATTTCCGGCTGGAACCGCCCGAACGCGGATGGGGAGATGGTCAACATCCATCGTGGCCATCTCGAACTGTTCCGCAACTATGACGAACACGGCAACCGGCTTGCCAAGGCCCCGACGTTCCTCATCGACAGCGCGCAGGTCGAGAGCGGTGAGACGATGGACGCGGATTTCCGCAAGATCGCCGCCGCCGAAATAGAGCAGTTTCGCCGCGAGAAGCAGGAGCGGACGGGTAGAGCAGAAGACGCCGACGATATCGATCCCGCCGAACTGCTGCGCGAGGTGATGAACACCGTGGGGCGCGTGGGTCGGCTTGGCGAGTGCGTGCGATGCGTCGTTTCGGTGTCCATGCTGACCGAAGGGTGGGACGCGAACACCGTGACGCACATCCTCGGCGTTCGGGCGTTTGGCACGCAATTGCTGTGCGAACAGGTTGTGGGGCGCGGGCTGCGTCGCCAATCCTACGAATTGAACGAGCATGGCCTGTTTGATGTCGAGTATGCCGACGTGCTCGGCATCCCGTTCGATTTCACCGCTAAACCCGTTGTGGTGAAGCCGACGACGCCGAAGGTCGTCACGCGCGTTCAGGCTGTGAAGGAACGGGTTGCCGCCAAGCCTGAACTCGAAATCGTCTTCCCGCGCGTGGAAGGCTACCGCGTCGATCTTCCCGAAGAACGTATTTCCGCGACGTTCAACGCCGACAGTCGCCTTGTGGTCGATCCATCGATGATTGGCCCGTCGCGCGTCACCATGCAGGGCATCGTCGGCGCGAGCGAGGAGCTGACTGCGCAGGGCGTCGGCGATCAACGACCGAGCGCCATCGCCTACAGCCTTGCCGCGCATCTGCTGAAACGCTTTGCGGGCGATGATGGCGACTTGCCCGTTCACCTGTTCGGGCAGGTGCGCCGGGTCGTGCGCGAATGGCTAGACGAAGGCTATCTCGTCCTGAACGGCGTGCCGATGGGCGTCCTCGACTATCTTGAAATCAAGGATCAAGCGGCGGAACGCATTTTCCTCGCCTGCCAGCGTTTCGAGCATGGATCGAAGGCGATCAAAGCGATCCTCGATCCCTACAACCCCAAGGCGTCATCACGCTTCGTCAACTTCACGACAAGCAAGGACACCTACAAGAGCGATCATCGCACCCATGTCAGCCATGTCGTCTGCGATTCCACATGGGAGGCGGAACTTGCCCGCGTGCTCGAAACGCATCCGCGCGTGATTGCCTTCGTCAAGAATCAGGGGCTTGGCTTCGAAGTCCCCTATCGCGACGGATCGACACCGCGCCGCTACCTGCCGGACATGATCGTGAAAATCGACGCCGGACAGGACGATCCGCTCAATCTCATTCTGGAAACCAAGGGGTATCGCAAGGGAGATGCGCAGTTGAAGGCCGAGACGATGAAAACCCTGTGGGTCCCGGGCGTGAATAACCTCGGCACGTTCGGCCATTGGCAGTTTGCGGAGTTTACGGACGTGTTTGAGATTGAAGCCGCGTTCGCCAAGCTGGTTGAAGAGGCGATCCGGCCATGAAGAAAATTCTGTGGGTCAAATTCGGCTGGTCCGAACTCTATCGTGGCGGGCCGGTCGATGGCAATTTCGGCTGGTTGAACGACAATAAGGGGAAGAAGAACGAGGGGCGCGGGCACGAGGCGTTCAACTTCAACCCCGGACCGAACGGCACCTATCATTGCTACGTCCCGCCGCAGAAGAAGGAATATGCGCCGTCAAACGCCGATCCCCACGGCTGGACGGTGGTTTGCCTCGCAAAAAACCCCAAGCATACGGGCGTTCACGTCGTCGGGTGGTATGAGGATGCGACCCTCCACGGGGATTGGCTCGATCCGCCAGAAGGCACGATGTCGAAGCGTGGCGATACCGTGCATCCGGGCTATGACTGGTCCTACTGCATCAGCAGCAAGACGGCCTATTTCGTGCCGCCCGAGCATCGGACCATGCCCTTTTCGGACAATTCAATCAGGCAGGGAAAATACTCGTTCCTAGAAGGGCCGGACGTTAAATCGAGCGACAACAAGAAGCGCGTGCTCAAGTTGCTCGAAGGCCGCCTAAAGGCGCTTGAGCCGTTCGCCGTCAAAAATCCAAGCGAGGGCAACCTGCCCGACCCGGAGATTGACGCGGCCGATCCGTTGAAGGGCTTCGGCACGCCAGAGCATCGCAAGAACGTCGAGAAGGCGGCAGAGCGGGCAGTGATCGCACATTACGAAGCACGAGGCTTCACCACCGACCGCGTCACGCACCTGCCTTGCGGTTATGATTTCGTCTTCACCAAGGGGAAGGCGGTGAGGCACATCGAAGTCAAAGGCACGTCGAGCGCCACACCCCAATTCTTCCTGACCCGGAACGAGCATGGGAAGGGGATGCAGTCCAACCCTGCATGGCGGCTGGCTATGGTGACTTCGGCGCTGTCCGATACGCCGAAGATCAACGAATATGACGCGAGGGATTTGGCGCGGGCGTTCGACCTCGAACCCTACGTCTATATCGGAAAATTTGTACCGACACCGGAGAGTAATTAATGGCGCGCAAGCCCAAAGCCCCCAAACAGGTCACGACGCTTGCCCATGATCGCGATGCGCGCCGCAACATCCCGACCGCTGAAATGGCCGATCTGGCGGCAATGCAGGAGGAACTCGATCCGCTTGCGCCGATCGCCTATCCGCGTGCCCGTCCATTAGCGGAAGGGGAGTCGCGCGAGCGCGATACCGACCTTGATCCACAGATCGTGTGGAACGGCGCGCGTATCCGGCTGACCAAGGCCCAGGTTGCCCAACTATCCGAAACCGGCGAGGTCGAAATCGGGGATGCCCAGCTCGTCTGGCGCGGCAAGGACCGGCAGGACTGGTCCGATCTGATCGTCACCGCGCCGCCGCTCTACATTCAGGAAAAAGTGCACCCCAAGGCGATCATCGACGACCTGATCCGCCGGTCGAAGGCGACCAAGGAAGCGGATACCGACGCGCCCGATCTGTTCGCTGATTTCAACGGCCTTGCCGACCCGATGGCGCGCACCGAGTTCTACCAACACGAACAACACTGGTCGAACCGGATGATCCTTGGAGACAGCCTTCAGGCGATGGCGAGCCTTGCTGAGCGCGAGGCACTCAAAGGCAAGGTGCAGGCGATCTACTTCGATCCGCCTTATGGGATCAAGTTCGGGTCGAACTGGCAAGTGTCGACACAGAACCGCGACGTAAAAGACGGTAAGCAGGCCGATCTAAGTCGCGAACCAGAACAGGTTAAGGCGTTTCGAGATACGTGGAAGGACGGCATCCACTCTTACCTGACCTACCTTCGCGATCGCCTGACCGTCATGCGGGAGTTGTTGACCGACAGTGGTTCGATGTTCGTGCAAATCAGTGACGAAAATGTGCATCGCCTTCGCGCGCTACTGGATGAAGTGTTCGGAGAACAGAATTTCATTTCCCAAATTTCTTTCAAAAAGACATCAGGCAGTGGAGCGGCTTATATCGAGAATACATACGATATTATTCTATGGTATGCGCGAGACTTTAAAAAAATGAAGTTCCGTAGGGTCTTCAAGGAAAAATCAGACGATCTATTATCTTCTCAATATACAGGTTCCGACCAGATTCGGTTCAAGCATGGGTTTGGCGATCCCCGATATATGCCCGACACTATTAGCTCCCAAGGCGCGAGTGAATCCGGCACATATCCCATCACATTGGACGGAAAGGTGTACAATCTGCCGCCCAATACTCATTGGAAGGCATCCCGAGCAGGTATGCCTCGACTGGCGCGTGCTCGGCGGCTCGTTGGGATAGGGCAGCGCATCCGCTACCGGCGTTATGCAGATGATTTCCCGGTAGTGACCTTTCCCAACGTTTGGGATGATACCATTATTTCGGGCTATGCAGACCCCAAGACATACGTTGTTCAAACCTCAGCCAAAGTCGTGGAGCGATGCATATTAATGGCGACCGATCCCGGCGATCTCGTGATTGACCCAACCTGCGGCTCGGGCACCACGGCATTTGTGGCTGAACAATGGGGCCGCCGCTGGATCACGATGGATACCAGTCGCGTAGCGTTGGCGTTGGCACGCACGCGGGTCATGGCGGCCCGATATCCGTGGTATCTTCTGGCCGACAGTGCCGAAGGACGGCGCAAGGAGGCTGAGGCCACCGGCAAGCCGCCGTCAGATAGTCCGACCTATGGCGATGTGCGCCAAGGCTTCGTCTACGAACGGGTGCCCCACATCACGCTCAAATCGATCGCCAACAACAGCGAAATCGATGTCATCTGGGACAAGTGGCAAGACGTTCTCGAACCACGCCGCGCCGAACTGAACAGCCTCACGGGCAACAACTGGGCGGAATGGGAAATCCCTCGGGAACCCGATGCTGGCTGGTCGAGCAATGTCGTGGGCGTCCATGCCTCTTGGTGGGAAGCGCGCATTGCCCTCCAGAAGGAGACTGACGCCTCGATCGCCAAGGCGGCGGACGTCGAATATCTTTACGACAAGCCTTATGCCGATCCGAACCGGGTTCGCGTTGCCGGTCCCTTCACGGTCGAAAGCCTGTCGCCGCACCGCATCGTCCCCGCCGATGCTGAAGAACTGATCGACGTTCTCGACGCAGCGGATGGCAAGAAGAAGCGCGGGCGGCTGTCTTCGTCCGAAACCGACTTCGCGGCGATGGTGATCGAGCATTTGAAAACGGCGGGCGTCCATCAGACCGACCGCGATGATCGCATCACCTTCACCAGCGTTATCCCCTTCGCCGGACGCGGCTATATCGGCGCGGAAGGGCGCTTCATGGAGGGCGAAACCGAACGCCGCGCCGCGATTTTCATCGGCCCGGAATTCGGCACCTTGTCGCGCATCGATTTGACCGCTGCTGCCCGCGAAGCTGCCGAAAGCCGCTTCGACGTGTTGATCGCCACCGCCTTTTCCTTCGATGCCCACGCCTCGGAACTCACGCGGCTTGGCCCGCTGCCAATCCTCAAGGCCAAGATGAACCCGGATCTGCACATGGCGGGTGAACTCAAGAATACCGGCAAGGGCAACCTGTTCACCGTCTTCGGCGAACCCGATATCGACATTCTCGACGAAGCCGATGGCTGCATCACGGTGCGGGTCAACGGCGTCGATATCTACGATCCCAACACCGGCGAAGTCCGCTCCAACGACGTGAAGGGCATCGCCGCGTGGTTCATCGACACGGCCTATAACGAGGAAAGTTTCTTCGTCCGCCACGCCTATTTTCTCGGCGCGAACGAACCCTACAAGCAGTTGAAGAACGCCCTGAAAGCCGAAATCGACGAGGAAGCATGGGCTACCCTCAACCGCGCCACGTCACGCCCGTTCGACCGGCCCGATACAGGCCGGATCGCGGTGAAGGTCATCAATCACTTTGGCGATGAAGTGATGAAGGTGTTCGGGGTGTAAAGTGAGCCGTTTTCACCGCTCCGGACATTGGCGAACCAACATGTATGGCACGACCTATTGGGTTAGTGGCCACACGGTGGATCGCGATGATTGGGGCGGGATATATTACTCGCCACCACCCCCGCCGCCGCCATCGCCTCGCCCATCGCCCCAACCTATCGCCCGTCTCATTTCAGATGGCAGCCGTGCTTCTTTCACTGTTCCAAACGCAACCTGCCCGGTCTGCGGTGCTCAGGTGTTTTTCTATCAGAATGATTTCGGGAGCCGCGTCTATTTCGACGATCTTGGCCCACCATGGCCTAAGCATCCATGCACAGACAATGATCCTGTCCGGGCAGAGGGTCTAGGCCAAAGGCCGAAGATCGTTGTGAGCATAACAAGGCGGACAATACAAACTGGTCCGATTGAGGCAGATGCAACGCCCAACGATACTGGTAGCGATGGCGAATATGCGGTGCCCGCGCGCACAATTGATGGCTGGGATCGCTGCACGGTGAAGCGATGCGCGATGCGGGACGAGATCGCTTATTTCGTAGTGAACAACGCCTCTGATCCAACCAACAAATCGATCCGATTTTCAACGGCAGGGCGAGCCGACCTGCCGACCGTGGGCGAGACCTTGTATCTGCTGGGCGATAAGATGTCGTTTTTCAGCTTTGCGGAGTTTGCCCCTCAAAAGGTCGAGATTGAGCGCAAGAGGTCCAAGGCAGTATCATCGACGCGGAGGCGCAAAGCCCGCAGAAAGAAGCGGCGGAAATGAAGTTCCACCTTGCCGATACCTTCACCGCCGCACTGGCGCGGTTGCCCGCTCAAGAGAGCAAGGCGGCGAAGGCAACCGTGGTCGATTTGCAGATCGATCCCGCCGGCAAGGGGTTGTCGTTCCACCGCATCGAACGATCCAAGGATGCTAATTTCTGGTCGGTACGGGTGACGCGCGACCTGCGGCTGATAGTCCACAAGACCGACGACAGCTTGCTCATCGCCTATGTCGATCACCACGATAAGGCCTATGCGTGGGCCGAGCGTCGCCGGATCGAGGCGCACCCGCGCACAGGAGCAATCCAGATTGTCGAGGTGCATGAGCGGATCGAGGAAATCGGGCCGCTATTCGCATCATCGGTTCCCGAGCCGTTCATTGAAGCGCCAGCGGTCGAGGCTCCGGCGATCTTTGCGGCATTATCCGACGATGACTTGCTGAACATCGGCACGCCGGAGGATTGGCTGGCGGATATCCGAAGCTGGACTGAAGATCGCTTCTTCCAGATGAGTGATCGCGTTCCCGCAGAGGTCGCGGAAGCCTTACTCGACTATGCGGCCACAGGACGGCTGCCAACGCCCGCACCGATATCGGTCGAGCCGTTCGCGCATCCCGATACGTTGCGTCGCGTGCAGACTGTGGAAAGCGAGGACGCGCTTCGCCTCGCTTTGGATTATCCGTGGGACAAGTGGAGCGTGTTCCTGCACCCGTCGCAACGTGCGGTGGTCGAACGTGACTATAGCGGCCCTGCACGGGTCACAGGGACGGCAGGGACGGGCAAGACCATTGTCGCCCTGCATCGTGCCGCACGGGCCGTGCGCAGCGATCCGAATGCCCGCGTATTGCTCACGACATTTTCGCGCCCGCTGGCCAATGCGCTGCAACCAAAACTGGCAATGTTGCTGTCGGGGGATCGGGCGGCGCTGGACCGGGTGACAGTCGCGTCGTTTGATGACACGGCCTCAGAACTCTTCCAGCTATCGACGGGACGCCGGGCCTCAATCGCTACCGACGATGCACAACAGGCGCTGATAGAGGCGCAAATGAAGGCGGCGGACTTTACCGGCTTGCCATTGCGCTTCGTCGCTTCGGAATGGCGGCATGTGGTGGATGGCTGGGGCATCACCAGTCTTGCGGACTATGCCGATGTGCCGCGCATCGGTCGGCGCAATCGCCTCGGCACGCGCCAGCGCGAGACTTTATGGCCGATCTTTGAAGCGGTGCGGGCAGCTTTGTCGGCACGCGGCATGGTGACAATTCCACAGATGTTCGCCGCCGTTGAGCGTGAATACAGGAGCAAGGTCGAAAAGCCCTTCACCCACATCATCGTCGATGAAGCGCAGGATTTGGGCGTGGCGCAGCTTCGGATGCTGGCGGCGCTTGCATCGGGGCCGAACGCCTTGTTCTTCGCGGGTGACCTTGGGCAGCGCATTTTCCAGCAACCATTTTCTTGGAAGGCGCTCGGCGTTGATGTGCGTGGTCGATCGGCGATGCTCAGGATCAACTACCGCACATCACGCCAGATCAGAGAGGCCGCCGACCATCTGTTGCCACCCACAGTGCGCGATGCCGATGGGCTGGAAGATGACAGGCGCAGCGCGCAATCGGTTTTCGAGGGGCCATCACCGGTTGTGGCGCTTTGCTCCGATCAGGATGCCGAAACTGAGGCGGTCGCCGCGTTCCTGCGCGCAGCAAGCGAAGACGGCATTGCGGCGTCCGAGATGGGCCTGTTCGTCCGATCTGGCGATCTCCTGTCACGCGCTCGCGCTGCTGTCACAGCCGCCGGTCTGGAAGCCCGACAGTTGACCGAGCGCGCCGAAGATTTCGGGGACTGCGTTTCGATCGGGACGATGCATCTCGCCAAGGGCCTGGAATTCAAGGCGGTCGCGGTCATGGCGTGTGACGACGAGGCCCTCCCGCTCCAATCGCGCGTGGATGATGCGACCGACGAAGACGAACTACGCGAAGTCTTCGAAACGGAGCGGCACCTGTTTTATGTGGCTTGCACCCGCGCACGCGACAGGTTGCATATCAGTGGGACCAAGCCCGTCTCCGAGTTCCTCGGCGATATCCGTGTTTCACGGGAGTAGCGGATGGCGAAGCGCAGCATCCACGATGAGGAGATAGGACTGATTAAAGCCATGCTCGGGCGCGGCATGAAAAACCGGGATATTCAGTTTTATTTCAACCGTCAGGATCGCCCGGTCAACAGTGGGCGGATCACGGGGATTCGCGACGGCAGCTACGGTCCCGAGGTTCCAAAGGCAGAGAATTTGGCGCTCGACGCATTTCTTGCGTCTTTTAAGGCTGCTGAAATCGGGGCAGTCATAAGCGGACCAGCACCCGCCACAGAGCCATCAAGAGCAGAGCGAGCGCGGGCACTTTTCGAGAAACTCGAAGACAATTCGTGGAGGCTGAAAGACGGCGAAACGGACCAGCACGAGTGCAAAAAGGAGTTCGACCCAAAGAAGCTCTCGGCTGTCTTATGCGCCATAGCAGCCATGTCGAACAACCGGGGTGGATACCTGTTTGTTGGAGTGTCCAACAGTGATTGCAAAGTCGTTGGCATAAGCGATGATTTTGCGAATTTCGATGTTGCTAAACTGATGGACAAGGTAAAGGTCCACCTTGCGCCCACGCCGGTTATCACGACGAAGGAAGTGATCGACCTGGACCGAAAAAGGGTCGGATTCATCCATGTGGAGCAGCACCCGCACAAGCCTGTGATCGTATGCAAGGATGACGGCGACAAGTTGAAGGAGGGGGAGATCCTCTTTCGCTACGCGGGCCAGTCAGCGCGCATCAAATTTACCGATTTGCGGGAGTTGCTGGCCGAGCGCGATCGGAAAGCGCAACTCGCGCTGGCTAGCGCAGCAGGCAAACTTGCCACGGTTGGAACCGCTAATGCATTGATCCTCGATACTGACAAAAATGTCCTTGATGCTGATGGCCGTGAAATCCTGATCGACGAGGAACTGGCAAAGGGCATCAACTTCATTCGTGAAGGTCATTTCGACGAGGTGGATGGAGCGCCCACGCTTAAACTGGTGGGCGAGGTGAAGGCAGTCAACGTCCAGTCGCTGCTAGCCGAGAAGCATATCGATAAGGCAATTTCACAGGAGCGGATTCTCGAAGCATTCCTTGCCCAAGAAACCGTTACAAATCCAAGGGAATATGTGCTTGCTGCCGTGTCGCAGCCACGCAAATGGCTCCCGTTGTTCTACTTCACTAATCAAGCGAACCTTACTCCATCGGCGATGATGGATGAGGTAACGGCGCTTGCCACCTCACAAAAGGAGAAAAAGAAAACCGTTGTCGCGCGCCTTTCTGGCAAGGAAAAGGCGCACACCTCTTCGCCGACGAGAAAAGCCCGTAGCGTGGCATTCGGTCTCGAACAGGGGACGGCCAAGGTACCCACTAAGCTAGAAGATGTCGTGACCTTCTGTCAGGCCATCTGTTCAATCTCGAAAACCAGAATGTCGCTGACTCATGCATTGGCCGCCTTGAGGCACTGCCACGATTTGGCTGGGGCTGACAGCAACGCACTCAGCTCCGTTTTTAAAGCTGCGTGCAGGATCGATGAAATGTTCTTTCAAATCACTTGATATTGATGTGCTGCGCGTAGGCCGAATTCCGTGATTCGCATGGTGACCCATGCCTTCTCCGCTTATCTCGACTTATCTCGACCTCTATTCATAAAGCGGTCCATCCGCCACTTTTTGCACGGCAATCAGGTTGGCTATTTTCCTATTCCACACAGCCCAAGCTTAACGGCCGCCAAAGGAAAAGCCAGGTTGCATCCCATTCTGTTCCGAATCATGCCATGGCGGCGCAATTGAAAAGTGGGAACAAATGTGGCTTTTTCTGATTGGGGTCTGGGGTTTATCATGTCAAAACAACACGATAAACCCCTTGACTGGTAGCGGAGGAGGGACTTGAACCCCCGACACGCGGATTATGATTCCGCTGCTCTAACCAGCTGAGCTACTCCGCCCCATGGGGCCGCGCGGGGCGTGTCGCCCTGCGGTGAGGCGGCGCTATACGCAGCGGGGGCGGGTCGGTCAACGGGGGTAATGCGGGTGGCAGGCAACTTATTTGCGGCGCACGCTCCAGCCTGCGGGCAGCGCCGTGGGATAGGCCGCCATTGCGCCCGAATCGATCGCACCGACCGCTTCGCTCACCAGCGGGCCAAGCTGGCTCATGTCGGGATTATGGCCCGCGCCCGGCACGGTCAGCAGGGTGGTGGGCTTGCCAGCGGCGGCGAACAGCGCGTCGGCTTGGCTTAGCTCCACCCGGTCATCGGCGGTGCCCAGCATCATGACGAGCGGCGCATGAATCTTGGTTGCCGCGTCCAGATTATTCCATTTGTCGGGCAGCAGCAGCCCGACACCACCGGGGGCTGATTCCTCCAGCTTGTCGAAGGTCGATAGCGTGACCACGCCCGTCACTGGCACGGTCGCCCCGACATGCAACGCCACCGCCCCACCCAGCGAATGGCCGACCAGAAAGACATGCGAGTCCGGTCCGATGAGTTCTCGCGCCCGCGCCACGAAGGCGCGGCCATCGGCCATCAGCCCGGCCTGCGTCGGACTGCCCGGATTGCCGCCGAAGCCGCGATAGGAGACGACGATGACATGATCGCCGCGCCCGGTCAGATGTTCGGCATAGCGCGCCGCCACCCCCTGGTTCGATCCGCGGCCATGGAAGAAGAGAATGATATCGGGATCGTCCGGATCGCCCGGCCAATAATAGCCGGTCAGCGCCAGCCCATCCTCCGTCCGCACCGGCAGCGACTGGGGCGGTGCCTTGGTCCATTGCGCCACGCTGATCGGCGTAGCGTCGGCTTTATATATCCGCTCCCGCACGCCCGAAGCGCAGGAGGCCAGCATCAGTGCCGCCGCAATAAAAGCCGTTTTCCCGCCCCGCATCATCGTCCCCATGCCGTTCTGCGCCACGAATAGCGCAATCACAGGGTTAAGCGCGATTTTTCTGTTGCAATCTTTTTTGGGCCAAGTCCTAATGTTGCAACGCACAACCGGCCATGATGGCTGAGGGAGGATCGACAACTTGCCCTTCCATGAAATGTTTGAGCCTGATGGTTCGATACGCCCCTGCTACGCTGAAGTGCAGAAATGGGTGGAGCGAACGGGCATTTCCGGGCTTAACCGTCGACTGGACGAGGCAGAGGCTATTTTCCGCCGCATCGGCATCACCTTTGCTGTCTATGGTGAGGGGGGCGACCCTGAACGGCTGATCCCCTTCGATCTGCTGCCGCGCATCTTCACCGCGCAGGAATGGCGCGTGCTGGACAAGGGCATCCGCCAGCGCGCCCGCGCGCTCAACGCCTTCCTGCACGACGTCTATCATCGCGGCGAGATTGTGAAGGCAGGTATCATGCCCGCCGACATCATCTATCAGAACAGCGCCTATCTGGCCGAAATGGCGGACTTCTCGCCACCGGGCAAAGTCTATAGCCATATCGTGGGCATCGACATCGTGCGGACTGGCCCTGGCAGTTTCGAGGTGCTGGAGGATAATTGCCGCACCCCGTCCGGCGTGTCCTACATGCTCGAAAATCGCGACATCATGACGCGCATGTTCCCCGAACTCTTCGCGCAGGGGATCGTAGCCCCAGTCGATGACTATCCCGCCGAATTGCTCAAGAGCCTCAAGGAAGTCGCGCCGCCCGCGTGCAAGGGCGATCCCGTCGTCGTCGTGCTGACCCCCGGTTCTCTCAACAGCGCCTATTATGAGCATAGCTTTCTCGCCGACTTGATGGGCGTCGAGCTGGTCGAACCGGCGGACCTGTTCGTCGATGAAGGCCGGGTGTGGATGAAAACCACGCTGGGACCAAAGATAGTCGATGTCATCTATCGCCGCATAGACGACGAATATCTCGATCCGTTGGTGTTCCGCCCCGACAGCCTGCTGGGCGTGCCGGGCATCTTCAACGTCTATCGCAGCGGCGGTGTCACGCTGGCCTCGGCCCCCGGTTCGGGTATCGCCGATGACAAGGCGGTCTATATCTATGTGCCGGAAATGATCCGCTTCTATCTGGGCGAAGCGCCGATCCTGGACAATATCCAGACATGGCAATGCGGCAAGCCTGACGAATGTGCCTATGTGCTGGAAAATCTGCACGATCTGGTCGCCAAGGAAGTCCATGGTTCGGGCGGCTATGGCATGTTGATCGGGCCGAAATCCACCACGGCGGAGGTGGAGGCCTATGCCGCCCGCATCCGCGCCGATCCGGGCAAGTTCATCGCCCAGCCGACGCTGGACCTGTCCACCGTCCCCACACTCGGCCCCGCCAGCGTCGTCGGCCGCCACGCCGATTTCCGTCCTTATTGCCTGGTCGGCAAGCAATTGCGGCTGGTCCCCGGCGGCCTGACCCGTGTCGCGCTGACCGAAGGGTCGCTGGTGGTCAACTCCAGCCAGGGCGGCGGGGTGAAGGACACATGGGTCATGCAGGATTGATGATGGCAATGGAGAATAGCATGCCCGGCCGAAATCAATTTAGCCCCTCTCCTTCAGGGGAGGGGTTGGGGTGGGGGCCATCCCCACACGCTGTGCCATCTTGCACGCCCCCACCCCCGGCCCCTCCCCTGAAGGGGAGGGGAGACAAAGGATGCTGAGCCGGACCGCCGAAAATCTCTACTGGATGGCGCGCTATATGGAGCGGGCCGAGGCTACCGCGCGGCTGCTGACCATGGGTCAGCGCATGGCCATCCTGCCCGGCGCGCATCATCGCGACGAATGGCGATCCGTCGTGCGCGCCACCGGCAGCGGCCACCAGTTCCCCGAAGGGGTGCAGGTGACCGAAAGCGATGTCGTGTCCTTCCTGATGCTGGACCTCGACAACCCCAGCTCGATCCGATCCTGCCTGCTGAAGGCCCGGTCCAACGCCAAATCGGCGCGCACCATGCTGACGCAGGATATGTGGGAAGCCTTGAACGACGGCTGGCGCAAGCTGGACAGCTATGATGTCGGCGAAGCGCGGCAACAGCTGCCTGCGCTGATCGACTGGGTCAAGACGCGGGTGATGACCTTCCGTGGCGCCACCCATTCGGGTCAGCTGCGCAATGAAGGCCATGATTTCCTGCGCTGCGGCTCGGCGCTGGAACGGGCGCAGATGACGCTGCGGCTGCTGGACGTCAAATATTATGTCCTGCTGCCTGAAACCGAAGTCATCGGCGGCAATCGCGACCACTATCAATGGACGTCGGTGCTGCACGCTTTGTCGGGCAGCCGCGCCTATCATCATGTCTATGGCGGCACCTATACGCCCTGGCAGATCACCGATTTCCTGATGCTCAACCGCATGTTCCCGCGCAGCGTCGCCTATTGCTACGATCAGCTGGCCTACCGCCTGCACCGGCTGGAGGGCTGGCACGGCACCCGCGCCGCCTGCCATGACACGGTGCAGCAGATGGTCGCCGCGCTGGAACAGCTCGACAGCGGTGAAATCTTCCGTTTCGGCCTGCATGAAACGGTGCAGCATGGCCTGAAAATGACCAACCAGCTGGGCGGGGAAATCGCCCAGGCCTATCATTTCGGCTGAACCGGGGAAGGGGGGCCTTTCATGAAATTGCTCGTCCGCCACCAGACCGTCTATCGCTATGACGCCTCGGCCGGGCGGGTGGCGATGCGGCTCAAGCTGATGCCGGTCAATACGCCCGCGCAGACCGTGCTGGACTGGCAGGTCAGCGTGAACGGCGATGTGCTCTCTGATTTCCGCCCCAACAGCTATGGCGAGATGGAGACGATCTGGATCAGGCGCGACCGGCAGGATCATGCCGTAATCGTCGCCGAAGGGCTGGTCGAAACCCGCGAGACCCATGGCGTGGTCGGCGCCCCGGTCAGCCGGGTCAATCCGCTTTACTATCTGCGCGAAACCGCACTCACCCGCGCGTCGAATGGCATCGCCGCGATGGCGCGCGCCACGCCCGAAGGCGACGGCCCGCTCGCCCGCCTCCATGCGCTATCCGCCGCCGTCATTGATGCGGTTGGCTATCGCACGGGCGTCACCACATCGGCCACCACCGCCGCGCAGGCGTTCGCGCTGGGTGCAGGCGTGTGCCAGGACCATGCCCAGATCTTCATCGCCGGGGCGCGATCGCTCGGCATTCCGGCACGCTATGTGTCGGGCTATCTGCTCGCGGGTGATGGCAGTGAATTGCACGAAACCCATGGTTGGGCCGAAGCGCTTGTGCCTGAACTGGGCTGGGTCGGCTTTGATCCCTCCAACCGCGTCTGCGTGACCGAACGCTATTTGCGCGTCGCCAGCGGGCTGGACGCGGACGAGGCCGCGCCGATCCGGGGGACGATCACGGTTGCGGGCGATATCTCGATTGACGCGGACGTCCGTATCGCGCAGGCGGATGACGGCGTCGAGGAACGGCAGTTGCAGCGGCAACAGCAGCAGTCTATCCCGCCGTCCGACGCGCAGCATTGAAAAAGCTTTCGGGGGCCGGGGACGAATGACCTATTGTGTGGCGGTGCGGGTTGACCAGGGGCTGGTCATGCTGTCCGACACCCGCACCAATGCGGGCATGGACAATATCGCCCGCTTTCGTAAGAGCTTCACCTATCTGGTTGAGGGCGAACGGGCGATCACGCTGATGTGTTCGGGCAACCTGTCCATCACCCAGGGGGTGAAAGCCACGCTCAGCAAGGCGATCAAGGACGCCAGGCTCGACCCCGACGTCGAAACCATCCTCAATTGCAGCACCATGCACCGTGTCGCGCAGATCGTGGGCGACGCCATGCGCGCGATGCAGACCCGCTACCGGGAAAGCATCGAAATGGGCGGCTCCGGTGCCAGCGCCTCGATCATGATCGCGGGCCAGCGCCGCGGAGGCAAACCGCGCCTCTATCTGGTCTATAGCGCGGGCAATTTCATCGAAGCGACCGAGGACACGCCCTTCTTCCAGATTGGCGAGCATAAATATGGCAAGCCGATCCTCGATCGCATCATCAAGCGCGAAACCACGCTGGAGGACGCGACAAAGGCGGTGCTGGTATCGATGGACTCGACCCTGCGCTCCAACCTCTCGGTCGGCATGCCGCTCGACCTCACCGTCATTCCCACCGACAGGTTCGACTTCCGCGTCCGCACCCGCATCGAAGCCGACAATGAAGAATTCGCGATGATCTCCCAAAGCTGGAGCGCCGCCCTCCGTAAGGGGTTTGAGGATCTGCCCAACGTATTGGATTGAGTAAATAAAGCCCCTCCCTTTCTGGGGAGGGCTTGGGGTAGGTGCGAGCGGAGCGAACTGGACACTGGTTGTGTCTAATCTCCCCGTCATTCCCGCGCAGGCGGGAACCCATCTGCCGACATCTCCCAAAAACGCAACGCCGCGACGGCAAACTCTCCGCGCCTCCGCGTGATTCAACTTTTTTGCGCAGAGACGGGCAGGCGCGGAGAAGGCGGCGATGTCCGCCTGTGTTGGGCGACGGACTTGGGTGGGTAGGCGACAGTCTGCTGTTGAATTAGATAATCCCTAAAGCGGACTCTCCCATAATTCTATTCGTCTTTCAATCTCAACCATGGCTGGCCCTTGGCTATGCGGGTTGCGCTCCAGCCTGAAGGGAGATCGGCAACCTCTGCAAGATCGGGGTGACGATCTACAACCTCGGACATCGCAACGACGAGTGCATCCGCAGGATCAAACAGGCTTCCGTCCAAAAATGCCCATGAGTGGTCGTCCTCATAATGGGCGACCGTCAGCACAGGTCTTCCGTCCATTATTGAACGATCAGCGATGCAAGCGACGTTAGGAGCCTGATCAAATATCCATGACATACACCCAGCATATCTGACGCTACCAGCGTCGGCTATCGGCATTTGATACGAAGAGAGATAACGGCAAAAATTGGTCGTTTGACGACAGGCACTTTTCGCCGCCGCCTCTCCCGCGCGCCAATTCATCCCGAACAGCGGGCAATTTCCGCAGCGACCATTGCCTTAATTGGCTCAAGGCTCATCGCCGCCCGCCAAACCAATTGCGCATCGACACCAAAATAATCATGGCTCGCGAAGTTACGGAACGTTGCCATTTCGCGCCACGGCAGATGAGGATGACGCGCCTTGATGTCGTCGGGCAGCTTCTTGCTGGTTTCGCCGATCATGGCGAGGCGATAGGTCAAAGCGTCATAGGCTTCGTCATTCGCCACCAGTTCGTCGAACGTCCGCCCCGTCACCGATGCCTCGGCCCGTGTGATCAGTAGTGCAAGATCGTCCAGCGTATCCAGCAACCTGGCCATTAAAAAACCCGGACCATCTCGCCCTCGACGCGTGCGCGCAAGCGAGGGCGCAGGCCGATGCGCGATACCAGATCGACTCTGGTTTCAAGCGCATCGGACAATTCGAGCATAGCCCCGGCCTGATCGAACAGGCTGAATGGTCGCGCCGGGTCATATTCGTAGAGCAGGTCAAGGTCGGATGCCGCGCTGGCTTCATCCCTGGCGGTCGATCCGAACAGGTAAAGCGCGTTGATACCGCGCTCACGCAAGCGGCGCTCAAAGGGCTTTAATCGACTGATCGCTTCTGCCTTTTTCATGGCGCCATTATGCACCAGCCGTCTGCAACACGCAATTTGATGATGCGCAATCCTCCCCAACCCGGCGCACGAGTCCTTTCCAATGTGAGATTTTCTTTGGTCCACTCTCGCTAATCGATCATCTGTCGCGCCAGTGTCGCGCCACCCACATCCCTGCTTCCCACGCCCCAAGCAAATCCTTCGCTTGCCTGCGCGCCGTCACGGCCTATCTCTCCCATCAACACGAATCGCAGCTGAAAGCCTGATATGACCGCCACCCATTCGACCCGCATGTTGATCCTCGGTTCCGGCCCGGCTGGCCTGTCCGCCGCCATTTACGGCGCGCGTGCGGGTCTGGCGCCGATCGTGGTGCAGGGGATGCAGCCGGGCGGGCAGCTGACCATCACCACCGACGTCGAAAATTACCCCGGTTTCAAGGATGTGATCCAGGGGCCGTGGCTGATGGAGCAGATGCAGGCGCAGGCCGAGCATGTCGGCGCGCAGATGATGTATGACCAGATCGTCGATGTGGACCTGTCGCAGCGGCCGTTCCGCCTGACCGGCGACGGCGGCGTGGTCTATGTCGCCGACACGTTGGTCATCTGCACCGGCGCGCAGGCCAAATGGCTGGGTGTCGAGGGGGAGGAGCATTTGCAGGGCAAGGGCGTCAGCGCCTGCGCCACATGCGACGGCTTCTTCTATCGCGGCAAGAAGGTGGTGGTCATTGGCGGCGGTAATACCGCGGTCGAGGAAGCGCTGTATCTCACCAACCACAGCCATGACGTCACCCTGATCCACCGCCGCGATACGCTGCGCGCAGAAAAGATTTTGCAGGAACGGCTCCACGCCCATCCGAACATCAAGGTGCTGTGGAACAAGGCGGTCGATAAATTTGTCGGCGGCGGCACGCCCGAAGGATTGGTCGGCGTGGACCTGATTGATACCGTGACCGGCGAAAAGTCGCACGAGCCGACCGACGGCGGCTTCGTCGCGATCGGCCACCATCCCGCGACCGAACTCTTCACCGGCAAGCTGCCGACGGACGAGGGCTATCTGCTGGTCGAAAAGGGCACCACCCGCACCTCCATCCCCGGCGTGTTCGCGGCGGGCGACGTCACCGACAAAATCTATCGGCAGGCGGTGACGGCGGCAGGCATGGGCTGCATGGCGGCGCTGGACGTGGAGAAATTCCTGGCTGAAGCCGATTTCGAGGCGATGGTCGAAGCGTGACTACCTGCCGTTCGGGGCTGAGCGAAGTCGAAGCCTTCCACTGAGCGGAGCGAAGTGCCTTCACTACGTTCAGGCGGACCCTTCGACTTCGCTCAGGGCGAACGGATATTACTGCGCCACCTTGCCCCGCGCAAACGCCACCAGCGACCCGAACGTCTCGAACGTATCGCCGTCGATATCGTCGTCCTCGATCAATATGTCGAAGCGATCTTCCATCTCGGTTAGCAGTCCCGCGACCGCCATGGAATCCAGCTCCGGCAGCGCGCCGAATAAAGGCGTATCAGCGTCGAACCCGTCGACCTGATCCTGCGAAAGGCCCAGCACGTCGCGCAACAGCGCCCGCGTCAGAAGCTCGATGTCATCGGTCCGGTCGACCGGCTGAGAATTATGCGCCCGCATGGTGGGCGACGTCCTAGTCATTACTGACCTATCCGACAAGCGCGGAAATGGCGGTGCGGGCCGCTGGCAGCCAGCTGGACGCATGGCGCGGGTTGAAGGCGTCGATGCGGTGGAGCGGCAACCGCTCCTCCATCCAGTCGCGCTTATAGGCGTTATCGCCCGTGCCATAGTCGATCATCGCCACCCGATCGCCATCAATGGCCTGCGCAAACATGGCATGGCTCAGCAAGGTGCCGGGCGATCCGGCGTCATGGGCGCGATCATGGGAGAGCTTGTGGATGAGGGCCACGTCCTTCTCCACCGTCCATAATTGGGTGGCGACCGCGCGGCCCTTCTCCCGTGCAAAGCCCAGCCGCAAACGTCCCGCCTCGCTCTCCCGCTCGGCCAGCGCCCGCAGAAATTCGAGACCCGGCTCCGGCTGCTTCCAGCTGCGCCCATGCACATCGACATAGTCGCGCCACAGATCGTCGGTCAGCCGGTCGCTGATCGACAGGTCGTAGCGGCTGCCCCGCGCCCGCCGCTTGACCAAAGTGCGCAACCGACCGGGGCGGCTGGCCCAATAGGTCGCGAAATCCCGCCCCGCGACCTGCAAAATATGCCGCCTGCCCATTGGCCGCGACAGCGCAAACCATCCCGTCCGACGCAGGCTGGCGAGCATCTCGGCGCTCGCTGCGACCGGATAGAGATCGATCTGACTGGTGGTGCGGAACAGGTGGCCGCTCAGCGCATCCAGCAACCGCGCCCGCTGCCCGGCATCGGGATCACCCGTAAATTGCGGCGACCAGTCAAAACTATACCAGTTGGCCAGTGCCGACACCCGGCGACTGTCGCGGCCAAGCAGGAACAGCCACGCCTGCGCGCCATCCTCTTCCGCCAAAACCACCCGCACCGGGACATCGGCAAAGCAATGGCGGTGCAGCAGGTCGAACCAGTCATACCGCCCGAACAGGCAAGGCACGGCTTCGCGGTCGAGACGGCCATGCAGCGCGTCCCGCACATCTGCGAGGCTGTGATATTCCCTTGTCGTCGGCAACCGACTATCTCCGCATTCGTCTGGACAGGGCTTAGGGCCAAAGTCTGGAAATGGAGTTAAGCGTGCCACAAGCTGAACCGACTGCCGCGATCCTGCCGATCGATCACCTGCTGTTGCGGGGCGATCCAGCGCGGGCTGCGCTAGACGGGCGGTCGGGCAGCTATAATTTCGCCGAGCTGGAGGAGACGCTGGGGCGGCTCGCGGGCTGGCTGGCGGGGTTTGGGCTGGAGCCGGGTGCGCGGGTGGCCAGCTGGATCGCCAAGGGGCCGGTTGCCGCGCTGATGCCGCTGGCCGCCCCGCGCGCGGGCCTGGTGCACGTCCCGGTCAACCCGCTGCTCAAGCACGCACAGGTGGCGCATATATTGGCCGACAGCGGCGCGGCGCTGCTGATCGGCACGACGGCGCGACTCGCCACGCTGACGCCGGGCGATGTGCCGACAGGCTGCCAGTTGCATCGCGAGGATGATGCCGCCTGCGCCATGAGCGGTGGGACCGCGCTGGCGCCGTCGGACGCAGCACCGGACGATCTCGCCGCCATCCTCTACACCAGCGGATCGACCGGCCGACCCAAGGGGGTGATGCTCAGCCACGCCAATCTTTGGCTTGGCGCAGTCGCGGTGGCCGATTATCTCGGCCTCACGCCGCAGGACCGCACCGCCTGCGTCCTGCCGTTCAGCTTCGATTATGGCCAGAATCAGCTGCTCTCAACTTGGGTTTCGGGTGGCTGCGTCTATCCGCTCGACTATCTCACCGCCCGCGACGTCATGAAGCTGGTCGATCGACGCGACATCACGACGCTGGCAGGGGTGCCGCCGCTCTGGGTGCAACTGACCGAACTGGACTGGCCGCTGGAGGTGGCGGCCAAGCTCAAGCGCCTGACCAACAGCGGCGGCGCACTCACCCGGCCGCTGGTGGCAAAGCTGCGCGCCCTGTTTCCGCAGGCGGACCTTTATCCCATGTATGGCCTGACCGAAGCCTTCCGCTCCACCTATTTGCCGCCCGCGCTGGTCGATAGCCATCCCGACTCGATGGGATCGGCCATCCCCTTTGCCGAGATATTGGTGGTGCGTCCCGACGGTAGCCTGACTGACGATGATGAGCCGGGCGAACTGGTCCATTGCGGCCCGCTGGTGGCGCAGGGCTATTGGCGCGATGCCGCCCGCACCGCCGAACGCTTCAAGCCCGCGCCGCCCGCATCCCACTATGGCGGCATGGCGGTCTGGTCGGGCGACACGGTGCGGCGCGATGCGGAGGGCCTGCTTTATTTCGTCGGACGCGATGACGCCATGATCAAGTCGGCGGGCAACCGCATCAGCCCGACCGAGATAGAGGAAGCGGCAGTTGCTGTGCCTGGCGTGGCCGAAGCGGTGGCGCTGGGGGTGAAGGATGAAAGGCTGGGGCAGGCGGTGAAACTCCTGTTGCGATCCGCCGACCCGGACGTTGCCCCAGCAGTCGCCGCGCATCTCAAGGCCGAACTCCCCAATTTCATGCAGCCGCGCGAAATCCTTGTGCTGGCCGCTTTTCCCCGCAATCCCAACGGCAAGATTGATCGAGTCGCACTGGCGCGGGAGTATGGCATTTGAAACCGATGGGACCGATCCCGCCCTGGTTCGCAGGCGAAGAGGGGATGTTGCTGGTCGGCGGCTATGGCGCGGCCAGTCTGGTCGATGAAGCGGGCGACACGCCGCTTTTTGCCTATGACATGGACATTGTCGCGGCGCAGATCCGCCGTTTCCGCGAAGCGATGCCCGCCGCGCTCCATCTCCATTATGCGATCAAGGCGAACCCCTATGCGCCGCTGCTGAGCGCGATGGCGGGGCAGGTCGATGGCTTCGACATTGCGTCGGGCGGCGAATTGGACATGGCGTTGGCAGCGGGGATGGACCCGGCGCGGATCAGCTTTGCCGGGCCGGGCAAGCGCAACGATGAACTGGAAGCCGCGATCTTTGCCGGGGTGACGCTCAACCTCGAATCCGAAGGGGAGGGGCGGCGCGCCCTCGCGATTGGCCAGCGGATCGGCAAGACCCCGCGCGTCGCGGTGCGGGTGAACCCGGACTTTGATCTCAAAGGCTCCGGTATGCGGATGGGCGGCGGGGCCAAGCCCTTTGGCGTTGATGCCGACCGCGCGGCGGCATTGGCCCGCGCGATGATAGATGGCGGCGCGGACTGGCGCGGCTGGCATATTTTTGCAGGCAGCCAGAATCTGGACGCGATGGCGATCATCGAAACACAAGCGGCGACGATCGCACTGGCAGCCCGCCTGTCCGAAGCGGTTGGCGTCACCCCGCCGCTGGTTAATCTCGGCGGCGGCTTTGGCCTTGCCTATTTCCCCGGCGATGTGCCGCTCGATATCCGCCCGATCGGCGTCGCGCTCGACACCGCGCTCGAATCGTTGCCGGATATTCTCAAGGGCAGCGCCTTTGCGATCGAACTGGGGCGCTGGCTGGTCGGGGAGGCGGGGGTCTATCTGACCCGCGTCATTGATGTGAAGGTCAGCCAGGGCGAAACATTCGTCGTCGTCGATGGCGGGCTGCATCATCAGCTGGCGGCCAGCGGCAATTTCGGCACGGTGGTCCGCCGCAACTATCCGATCGCGCTCGCCAACCATTTCGGCGCAGCACCCGCGGTCGATCCGGTCACGGTGGTGGGCTGTCTCTGCACGCCGATCGACCGGCTGGGCGACAAGGTGGCACTGCCACCGGTGCAGGAAGGCGACCTGATCGCCATTTTCCTTGCCGGAGCCTATGGCGCGTCGGCCAGCCCCGCTGCATTTCTTGGTCATCCAAGTCCTCGCGAAGTTTTACTTGGATGAGTTGTTGGTGACTTAACTCCTAACGGTATCTTTACCCTTTCCCGGCAAGAAGAGGTCGGAAGCCCTGTGCTGACTGGCCTGCCTTGCCCTCTTTGGCGGCTGGTCGCGCATGGCCGCACAAAGAGGTGAGATTATGCGTTTCGTGTCGGTTTCCAGGCTCCTGATCGGTGCATCGCTGCCCGCGCTTGTCCTGTCAGGCTGCGCTTCGGGTGGTGCCAGCGGACCGCAACTGCCGCCAGCCTCCTTCGTTTCGACGCGCGAAGGGCCGGGCGAGGAATATATTATCGGCCCGCTCGATGACCTCACTATCTTCGTGTGGCGCAATCCCGAACTGGGGGCAAAGGTGCAGGTGCGTCCCGATGGTCGCATCACCACGCCGCTGATCACCGACATGCCAGCCGTGGGCAAGACGCCCAAGATGCTGGCTGATGACATCAAGCTGGCGCTGACCCAATATATTGAAAATCCGCTGGTTTCGGTGATCGTCAACAATTTCAGCGGCACGTTCAGCCAGCAGGTGCGGATCGTCGGCGCGACTGAAAAGCCTGCCTCGATCCCTTATCGCGCGAACATGACTTTGCTCGACGCGATGATCTCGGTCGGTGGGCTGTCCGAATTTGCAGCGGGCAACCGCGCGCGGCTGGTCCGGTTCAACAAGAATAGCGGCAAGCAGCAGGAATATCAGGTCCGCCTCAACGACCTGCTCAAAAAGGGCGACACAAAGGCGAACGTCATGCTCGCCCCTGGCGACGTCATCATCATCCCTGAAAGCATGTTCTGATCATGGCCGGTCTCTACGACGAATTGCTGCTGCTGCTCCACGGTGTCTGGAGCCGACGCTGGGTCGCGCTGGGCGTGGCCTGGGGCGTATGCATGTTGGGCTGGCTGGGCGTGGCGCTCATCCCCAACAGCTATCAGTCCAAGGCGCGGGTCTATGTGAATACCCAGTCGCTGCTGGAGGACAAGGTGGGCATCACCCAGGTCCAGTCGCAGCAGGATCTTGACCGGGTGCGCAGCACACTGGCCAGCACAGAAAATCTGGAAAAGGTCGTGCGCAACACCGACCTGTCGCAGACCGTGTCCGGCCCGCGCGACATCGCCGCCAAGATCACGACGCTGCGTGAAAATATCACGGTGATGGCACAGGCTGATCCCAGCATGATCGACATCACGGCGGCGTCCGCCGACAGCAGTCTGTCGGACGGCGCGAACGCGCGGATTTCGCAGCAGATCGTGCAGAAGCTGATCGACATTTTCCAGGAGGAAAATCTCTCCGGCGACCGCAACGAAACCAAGCAGAGCCTCGCCTTCCTCGACCAGCAGATCGCCGCGCGGGGCAAGCAGCTGGAAGCCGCCGACCAGCGCCGCGTTGAATTTGCGCAGCGCTATGTCGGGCTGTTGCCCGGTGCCGGTTCGATCAGCCAGCGGATGGATGCCGCGCGGCAGGAAATCAACACGATCGATTCGCAACTGGTTCAGGCGCAGAGCGCCTTGAGCGCGATGAACGGTCAGCTGGCGGGTACACCGCAGAGCCTGCCCGGCGTTGGCCCGGCGGGTGGGCCTTCGGCGCTGTCGCAGGCGCAGTCCAACCTGGCCGGGATGCGCGCGCGCGGCTGGACCGCCAATCACCCTGACGTGATCGCCGCCCAGCGTGAAGTCGATGCCCTGCGCAAGGCCGGCGGCGGCGCGAATGCGGGTGGCGGCAGCACGCCCAACCCCGCTTATCTGTCGATCCGTTCGATGCAGGCCGAACGCGCCGCCACCGTGCAGGCGCTCGGCACGCGCAAGGCGCAGTTGCAGGCCGATCTCAACACGATGATGGCCAAGCAGGTCAATGAACCCGGCGTCGCGTCGGAGCAGGAAAAGCTCGACCGCGATTATGAGGTTCTGAAAACCCAATATGACAAGCTGCTCGCCGACCGCGAGGAAATCCGTCTGCGTGGCGAGGTCAAGACCGAGACAGGCTCCGTCCAGTTCCGCGTTATCAACCCGCCCAGCGTGCCGACTGCGCCTGCCGCGCCCAATCGGCCGCTGCTGTTGCTCGGCGTGCTGATCCTGGGGATTGGCGCAGGGGTCGGTGTCGCCTTTGCGATGGGTCAGCTCAAGGGGACATTCCCCACCGCCGCGCGGCTGGAACGGGCGATCGGCCTACCGGTCGCAGGCTCCATCAGCCAGACGATCAGCGCTGCGCAGGTCGCCATCGATAAGCAGCGGATGAAGTGGTTTGCGGGTGCCAGCGGCGGTCTGGCCGCGGTTTGCCTCCTGCTGATCGTCGTCGAATTCGTCCAGCGCGGTATGGCGTGAAGGAGCCAGCAACCATGAACCAGCACAGTTCCATCAAGGGCGGATCGCTGATCGAGCGGGCGACGGAAATTTACGATTTCTCCGCCGCCCTGCGCGGTCGCGCGGCCCCGGCGGTCGATGTCCCCGCTGACCTGCCACCCGCGCCGGTTGCGGCTGACCCTGTGTCAGTTTCACCGTCGGCTTTTCGCGCTTTGCCCTGGACCGGCCCGGTTCAGCCGATCGACCGCATCAAGCTGGAGGAGGCGGGTTTCCTGCGCCCCGACGGTGCTGTCACGGCGATGAGCGAGGAGTTCCGGTTGCTCAAGCGCGACCTGCTCGCCCAGCTGCAGGGGCAGGAACGTGGCAACCGCATCCTCATCTGCTCGGCCCATAGCGGCGAGGGCAAGACTTTCTGCGCCATCAATCTGGCGCTCAGTCTGGCGGCGGAAAAGGATCGTGAAATCCTGCTGGTGGACGCGGATTTCGGCAAGCCCGGCATTCCCGAAACTTTGGGGCTGACGGGTGGTCCCGGCCTGATGGACGCGCTCGCCGATCCGACGATCGCGATCGAGGATTGTGTGATCCGCACTGACATCCCGTCGCTTTCGGTCCTGCCTGCCGGGCAGCGCAGTAATGCGGACACCGAATATCTCTCGTCCGCGCGCACCGAACACTTGCTGGCGCGGCTGACCGAGGGGCGGCCAGAACGCATCATCATCTTCGATTCGCCGCCCTTGCTGGCGGCATCGCCCGCCGCCGTGCTGGCCAGCCATGTCGCGATCGCGCTGCTGGTCGTGCGCGCCGACAGCACATCGGAAAGCGCGCTGCGCGACGCCGCCGGAATGCTCAAGGGCGGCGCACAGGTTCAGCTTCTGCTCAATGCTGTCCGCTTCAATGGCGGCGGCCGCCGTTTCGGCAGCTATTATGCCAAGGGGAATAGTTCGTCATGACCGTCCGTCAGTGGATCAGCGGCGCTTCGCTCGCCGCGCTGGCCGCAGCGAGTGCGCCCGCATTCGCCCAGACGACCCGCGCTGAACGGCGCGTCGATGTCACGCCCTATATCGGCGTGGATCAGGTGGTCATGGGTCCGCTCAAGGGCGGTGGCGATGTGCTGACCTACAGCAATGTGACCGCCGGCTTGACGGCAGAGGTCCAGAACCGCCGGGTCGAGGCGGTGATCGACCTGCAATATAATCACAGCTTCAGCTGGAGCAAACAGGCACCCGATCAGGACGTGCTGAGCGGCATCGCCAGCGCGAATGTCAACCTGGCTCGCGGTCTTTCTCTCCACACTGGCGGCATGGCGTCGCGGGTGCGGACCGACGGCCTGTCGGGTGCATCGACGCTCAATGACAGCTACACCAGCCAGGTTTATGCCGGCTATATCGGTCCGGCCTACACGACGCAGATCGGCGACATCACTGTCAACGGTTCCTATCGGCTCGGCTATGCGCGGGTGGAGGATGATACCGATTCCAACCTCGCCAGCGGCTCCTTCGCCGACAGCTGGACCCACAGCCTGACCGGATCGGTCGGCTTTGCCCCCGGCACGCTGCTGCCCGTAGGTCTGACCGCCAGCGCGGGGTATGACCGCGAGGATGCAAGCCAGCTCGACCAAAGGTTCGAGGACAAATGGGGCCGGGTCGACGCCACGCTGCCGGTATCGCGCACCGTCGCCCTGATCGGCGGCATCGGCTATGAGCAGATCGAGATCAGCCAGCGCTCGCCGCTGCTGGATACGGCTGGCGTGCCGGTCATCCGCAATGGCCGCTATGTTACCGACAAAAGCTCGCTGCGTGCGCTCGTCTATGAATTTGACGACATCATCTGGGACGCTGGCGTGTTGTGGCGGCCCAGCCGCCGCACCTCGCTCCAGGCGCAGGTCGGCCAGCGCTATGGCGGGATGACCTATCAGGGCAGTTTCACCTGGCAGGGCAGCAACAGCAGCTTCGCGGTCATCATATTCGACGGCATCGACAGCTTCGGTCGCCTGATCACCGCCAACGCCGCTGCGCTATCAGGCAGCAGCTATGACGTGGCGCGCAATCCCTTCACCGGCGACATTACCGGCTGCGCCTTCTCCACCACCGGCGGGGGGCAGTGCTTCAATGATGCGCTCGCGGGCATCACCGATGCCAATTTCCGCTATCGCGGCGTATCGACCCAATATTCGCTGCGGCGTGGCCCATGGGGCTGGGGCGTCGGCACGGGCTATTCGCAGCGCAAGTTCATCACGCCGCAGGGTCAGACCGTGCTGGTGCGCGGGTCGAAGGACCAGAACTGGTATGGTAACGGGTCGATGACCTATATGTTCAACGATCGCGACAGCATCGATACGGTCGCCTACATCAATTATTTCGACGCCAGCGGCGGTCGCCCCGACGTCCTGAATTATGGCGCGTTCACCAGCTATTACAAAGGCCTGACCCGTCGCCTGTCGGCATCGGCATCGGTCGGTGTGGATGGCGTGCAGGCTGATGACATCGACACGGTGATCAGCGCGATGGGCCAGGTCGGCCTGCGCTACAGTTTCTAACGGGTCGGTTGGAGAATCTAGATGTACGATCAATATTATGGATTGCAGGGCCGCCCGTTCCAGCTGACGCCGGACCCGCATTATTATTTTGAAAGCGCGACCCATCGCAAGGCCTTGTCTTATCTCGGCTATGGTCTGGCGCAGGGTGAAGGTTTCATCGTCATCACCGGCGACATTGGCGCGGGCAAAACCACTTTGGTCGGCCATCTGATGCAGACGATCGACCCGGCGCGGCTGACCGCAGTCAAGATCGTATCGACCCAGGTAGAGGGCGACGACATGCTGCGCCTTGCTGCGCAGAGCTTTGGTCTGGCGACCGACGGTCTGCCCAAGGCCGCGACGCTGCAAAAGGTCGAAGCCTTCCTCCACACCCAGGCGCGCGCCGGACGGCGCACCCTGCTGATCGTGGACGAGGCGCAGAACCTGCCCGTTTCCGCGATCGAGGAATTGCGGATGCTGTCCAACTTTCAGTTGGGCGGGCAATCGCTGCTCCAGATTTTCCTGCTGGGCCAGCCGGAATTTCGCGACCTGCTCAAATCGCCGCAGCTGGAGCAACTACGCCAGCGCGTCATCGCCACCCATCATCTCGAACCGATGATGGGCAAGGAAGTCGAGCCTTATATCATCCACCGCCTGACCGTGGCGGGCTGGGTCGGCAACCCGACCTTCACGCCGGCTGCCTTCACTGCGCTCTATGCCGCAACCGGCGGCGTTCCCCGCCGCCTGAATGCGCTGGTCAGCCGTGTGCTGCTGATGGGCGCGATCGACCAGCTGCGCGAAATTGACGCGGATGTCGTCCAGGCCGTCGTCGCCGACATGGGGTTGGACGTTGACGTCGTCCCAGAACCAGTTGCGCCGTCACTGCTCGACACGGTCGGTGAAGGTGACGAAGCAATTGTGGCAGGAACCGAGGTGGAGGCTGTCGCCGAGCAGGAAGATGCGGATGAGGCTGCACCTGCGCCATTCGCTGCTCCTTTCGCAGCATCGGTGATCGAGGCGCTGCCGACGGCTGAGCTTTCGCCGGACATCGAAACGAACGAACCCTTCTATGCGGCGTTCGATGCAGTCGAGGAACCGGCAGAGACAGGGGCCGATCAGGAGGGTGACGAAGAGCCAGCGCTGGAAGAACCGGTGGCCGTAGAACAGCCACAACCGGAACCGGCACCGCAACCCGTCGCCACAATCGATGCGGCCCAGGTCGAAGCGCTGCGCCACGACATGCTGGCCGAGATTGAAGGGTTGCGCGCGGAAATCTCCTCGCTGCGGGCGGTGCAGGCCCATGTGCCGTTTGTCCCGGCGCAGGCGGTCGATCCCGAAGTGCTGAAAGGTTGCTTCACCCTGATCGAGGAGCGGTTGCAGTCGCTGGAATTCCGCGCGGAGGAACAGGACACGGCGCTGCGCCGGGTGCTGACGCTGCTGGTCGACTGGGTCGAGCGGGAAGAACGAATGGCCGCGCCGCGCGACAGCGCAGCCGCCTGACACAGGACTTGCCCCCGGCGGGCGGCCCGATCAAGGTGCGCAACATGATACAGAACGCCCTGTCCGTCGATGTCGAGGACTGGTTTCAGGTCGGCGCATTTGAGCGCACGATCCGGCGCGCCGACTGGGACGGGCTGACCCACCGCGTCGAGGGCAATACCGACGCGGTGCTCGACCTGTTCGCGCAAGCGGGCGTCACCGGCACCTTCTTCACGCTGGGCTGGGTGGCGGAACGCTATCCCGCGCTGATGCGCCGTATTGCGGACGCCGGGCATGAGGTCGCCAGCCATGGCTATGACCATGCCCGCGTGTTCACCTTCACGCCGGAGCAGTTTCGTGCCGACCTGCGCAAATCACGCGCGATCCTGGAGGATGCCAGTGGACAGGCGGTCACCGGCTATCGCGCACCCAGCTTCTCCATCGACCCGCGCACCCCATGGGCGCATCCGATATTGGCGGAGGAGGGCTATCGCTATTCCTCCAGCGTCGCGCCGATCCGGCACGATCATTATGGCTGGCCCGATTCGCCGCGTTTTGCCTGGAAACCGGTGCCGGGGTCCGATCTGGTCGAACTGCCCGTCACGACCGCAAAGCTGGGCAAGCGCACGCTGGCGGCCGGGGGCGGGGGCTTTTTCCGCTTGTTGCCCTATCAATTTTCGCGCTGGGCGATCCGGCAGGTCAATGTGCAGGCGGGGCGGCCCGCGATCATCTATTTCCATCCATGGGAAATCGACCCCGACCAGCCGCGCCGCACCGATGCACCGCTGCGGTCGCGGGTGCGGCACTACACCAACCTGTCGGTCATGGCGGCCAAGCTGCGTCGCCTGACCAGCGATTTTGCCTGGACGCGGGTGGATGCGCTGGCCGACGCGCAAGCGGCACTCGCGCCATGATGCTGGGCAACGGCGCAGGCATGGCCGTCACCATGATGGACCTGACCGACCCGGCGCAGGCGCGCGCGGTCGATGCCTTCGTACTGGGTCATGCCGATGGATCGCCCTTCCACCGTCCGGCATGGCAGTTGGCGGTCGAACAGGCGACCGGTAATTGCGCGCTGTTGCTGGCGGCGGTTGGGCCGTCGGGGCGGATCAGCGGCATCCTGCCCCTGCACCATGTGCGCAGCTACCTGTTCGGTGAGGCTCTGGTGTCCACCGCCTTCGCAGTCGATGGCGGCATATTGGCGGATGACCAGCGCGCCGTTGCCGTGCTGGCGACGGCGGCCCAAACACTGGCGACGGAGCGCGGCGGCCTGTCGCTGGAATTGCGGGGTGGTCCGACACCGGGCGACAATTGGCAGCGGCTGGACGGCGCGCATGTCGGTTTCGTCCGTCCTCTGGCCGCCGATGACGAAGCGGAACTGCTAGCCGTCCCGCGTAAGCATCGCGCGGAACTGCGCAAGGCGCTCGCCAATCCGGCGCTGAGCGTGGAGATCGGTCGTGAGGCGCGCCATTTGCGCGACCATTTCCATATTTATGCGACCAGCGTCCGCAACCTTGGCACCCCCGTTTTCCCGCCCCGACTGTTCCGCGCGGTGCTGGACCATTTCGGGACGGATGCCGACATATTGATCATTCGCGAGGGTGAGCGGCCGGTCTCCGCTGTGCTGACACTCTATCATCAGGGCCGGGTCATGCCCTATTGGGGCGGCGGCCTGGCGGACGCACGACGACTGCGGTCCAATGAACTGATGTATTATCGCCTGATGGCCCATGGCCGTGCGCGCGGCATGACCCATTTCGACTTTGGCCGGTCGAAGGTCGGCAGCGGCCAGGCGGCGTGGAAAAAAAGCTTTGGCTTCGATCCTAAACCACTGTTCTATCATGGCTGGTCGGCGGACGGCGTGCGGCGCGATGTCGATCCCGGCAGCGCCCGCTATCAGCGCCGCATCGCGCTCTGGAAAAAATTGCCGCTGCCGATCGCCAACGTCTTAGGCCCGCTAATTTCGCGCGGTCTTGGTTGAAACGGATACGAAATGTTCAGTCCCCACATATAGACCGGGCGGCAGGGTGGTAACAGGAATGACGTCCATGAATATGATTAGCGGACTGGCCGTCATCGTCGAGGAGGCGCGGCTGACCGACGCCGCCTGTGTCGCCGAACTCGACGCCTGGGTCTGCGCGCATCCCGATTCGACGCCCTTTCATCGTCCCGCCTGGATCATGGGCGTGGAGGCAGGGACGGGCCAGAAAGCCAAGATGCTGGTCGCACGGATGGCGGGCGGCGACATTATCGGCCTGCTGCCGCTCACCTATATCCGCTCCGCTTTGTTCGGTCGGGCGCTGGTGGGTAGTGGTTTTGCCGTCGATGGTGGCCTGCTGACCACCCATCGGAAGGCTGGACCGGCGTTGGCGGATGCTGCCTGGACAATGGCGGAGAAGCTGGGCTGTTCCACGCTGGAGCTGCGCGGCGGGGAAGCCCCCGGTGGCCCAGTGTGGCAGGAGAAGGCCGACGCCTATCTGGGCTTCTCCCGACCGCTGGCTGCCGATGACGAGGCGGAACTCAAGGCCGTGCCCAAGCGCCACCGCGCAGAAATCCGCAAAGGGCTGGGCAACGATCTGACCTTCGAATGTGGCCGCGACAAACGGCTGCGCGACATTCATTATCGCCTCTATGCCCATAGCGTTCATAATCTGGGCACGCCGGTATTCCCTCGCGCGCTGTTCGACGCCATGCTTGATCGGCTGGGCGAGGACGCGGACATTGCTGTGGTGTCGAAGGACGGCAAGCCGCTGTCGGCGGTCATCAGCCTCTATCATCGCGGTGCCTGTATGCCATACTGGCACGGCGCGGCGGAGGGGGCGCGGGCGATGCGGTCCAACGAAGTCCTTTACTTCCTGCTGATGCGCCAGTCGCGCGAGCGTGGCCTGACGACCTTCGACTTTGGCCGGTCGAAGGTCGGCACCGGTCCTGCTGCGTGGAAAAAGAGCTGGGGCTTTGAAGGCGAACCGCTCGGCTATTATCTGCGCACCGCGCCGGGCAAGGAGACGCGCGACGTCAATCCGCTTTCGCCGCAATATCGGCGCAAGGTGGCGCTTTGGAAGAAGCTGCCCGAATCGATCGCGACCTGGATCGGCCCGCATATTGCGCGGGGGCTGGGATGACCGGCGACATCCTGTTCCTGTGTCATCGCATCCCGTTCCCGCCCGATCGCGGCGACAAGATCCGCTCCTATCATTTGCTGAAGCGCCTCGCAGCGATTGCGCCGGTCCATGTCGGCTGCTTTGGCGATGATGATCGCGACATGGGCTATGCAGGTGAACTGGCGCAGGTCGCCGCCAGCCAGTGTCTGCTCCGGCGCGACCGGTCGAAGGTCGTTGCCGGGCTGACCGGCCTCGCCAAACGCCAGTCGCTGCTGGTGTCGCTGTTCGATCATCCCGGCCTGCATCAATGGGTGGCCCAGACATTGGCGCAGCGCCCCGTGCGGGCGGTCGTCGCCTATTCGGCGCAGATGGCGCATTTCGTGCCGACGCTGGCCTCCAATGTCCGTTTCCTGATGGATTTCGTCGATTTCGATTCGGCCAAATATGCTGCTTATGGCGCGGAAGGCTCCGGCCCGATGGCCTGGATCAACCGGCGCGAGGGACGGGTGTTGCTCGATTTCGAGCGCGCCATCGCTCAGCGCGCCGATGCCTGCACCTTCGTCAGCGAAGCCGAAGCGGCACTGTTTCGCGCCGCCTGCGGGCTGGGAGCGGACCGTATCGTTGCGCTGGAAAATGGCGTGGCGCTCGATTATTTCAACCCCGCCGCCGCCTTTCCCGCCATTGACCATGGCACCGGCCCGCTGCTCGTTTTTACCGGCCAGATGGATTATCGCCCCAATGTCGAGGCGGTGGAAAGTTTCGCGCGCCAGACCTTGCCCGCCATCCAGACCGTCCACCCGCATGCCCGCTTCGCGATCGTTGGCCGCAATCCGGCCAAGGCGGTCGAGGCGTTGGCCGATCTGCCGGGCGTGATCGTCACTGGCGGCGTCCCAGATGTGCGCGGCTGGCTAGCGGCGGCTGATGTCGTCGTCGCGCCGTTACGAATCGCGCGCGGCATCCAGAACAAGGTACTGGAGGCGATGGCGATGGCCCGGCCCGTCGTCGCCTCTCCGCAGGCCGCCGAAGGGATAGACGCTACAGACGGCGCCGAATTTCTGGTCGCGGCCAACCCGGCGGAAGAGGCCGCCAAAGTCATCGCCCTGCTTGCCGATCCCGCGCGCGCTGCCCGGTTGGGCGTGGCCGCGCGCGAACGGATGGAGGCCCGCTATCGCTGGTCGGCAACGCTGGCCGGACTGCCCGATCTGCTGTTCGGGTGCGACGCGGGGTCGCAGGCGGCATGACCGTGCGCGCGCTGCCGCTTGGCCGGATGCCGCTGGTGGACCTCACCGGATGGCGCGGCCATCTGATCGCGTTGGGCGTGGTGGCCTTTACCATTTTGGCGCTGTTCCATGCCGATGTCTGGTCGATGGTCTCGATCTGGTGGAACGCCTCCACCTTCGGCCATTGCCTGTTCATTCCGCCACTGATCGCCTGGCTGGTGCAGCAACGCCTGCCCGGTCTGCGCCAGCTGGAGCCGGTTGCCTGGACGCCGGGGCTGATCTGGCTGGCGCTGGGTGCGCTGGCCTGGCTGGTCGGCGCAGCGGCGGGCGTGGCGATGGTGCGGCACGGCGCGCTGGTGGTGATGCTACAGGGCGCGACCATCGCGCTGCTGGGACCGGCGGTTGCCCGCGCGCTCATCTTCCCGCTCTTCTACGCCTTCTTCATGGTGCCTTTCGGCGAGGAGATCGTCCCGCCGCTCCAACTGGTGACGGCGCGGCTGGCCATGCTCTTCCTCGACTTGTCGGGGGTGCCAGCCCATATGGAGGGTATCTTCATCACCACGCCGACCGGCTATTTCGAGGTGGCCGAAGCCTGTTCGGGTGCGAAATTCCTGATCGCCATGACCGCTTATGGTGTGCTGGTGTGCAATGTCTGCTTCCGCACCTGGCCGCGCCGCATCCTGTTCATGACCGGCGCGCTGGGTCTGTCGGTGCTGGCCAATGGCGTGCGCGCCTTCGTCACCATCTTGGTCGCACATCTGACCAGCGTGGACGCGGCGGTAGGATTCGACCATGTCGTCTATGGCTGGGCATTCTTCGCGATCATCATGATCATCGTGATGGCCACCGCCTGGCCCTTTTTCGACCGCAAGCCGGGCGATCCCTGGTTCGATCCAGCGCAGTTGCAGGGCGCGGTCCGGCATCGGACATCGACCGGCACGGTAGCGGGGGTCGCCCTCGCGCTGATCGTCGCCGCGCCGCTCTGGCTGGCCGCGACAGCCGCGAATGCGGACCCGCTTCCTGAACGAATCGATCTGCCGGTGGTGAAGGGCTGGACCCGCACCGACGCCGTGCAGGCTTACCCCTGGACACCCCGTTTCGATGGCGCCGACCATCGCGTCACCGGCCATTATCGCAACGGCGCGGGGCAGATCGTCGATCTCACCATCGTCGCTTACGCCCGGCAGGATGAAGGCCGCGAACTGGTCGGCTTTGGTCAGGGCGCGGCGGACCCCGACGGCCCATGGGTCTGGTCCTCACCCGCTCGCGCGCCAGCCAATGCGCGCGGTGAGCAGATCACTGCGCCCGGTCCGGTGGTCCGCCATGTCGTGAGTTTCTATATCGTGGGGCAGGGCGCGCCGACCGGCAGCCGACCCACGGTCAAGATCGAAACGATGAAGGCCCGCCTGCTGGGACAGGACCAGCGCGCCGTGGCCATCCTGATTTCGGTGCAGGAAGGCGAAGGCCAGCCTGCCGACGCCGCGATCAGCGCCTTCCTGACAGATTTGGGCGACACGAAACTTCTGGCTGACCGCGCGATGGGCTTGCGCTAGGGCGGTTGGCATGTGCGGCATAGCAGGCATCTTCCATCTCGAAACGGCCAAGCCCGTCGATCCCGCGCGGGTGCGCGCCATGCTGGACGCGATGCCGCATCGCGGCCCGGACGGCAGCGGCATCTGGACCGCGCCCGGCGTAGGGCTAGGCCATCTTCGCCTGTCGATCATCGACCTGGAGGCCGGCGCCCAGCCGATGCTGACCGAGGATGAAAGCCTGGCGGTCATCTTCAACGGCGAAATATACAATTTCGGCGAAGTGCGCGCCGAGCTGGAGGCCAAGGGCCACATCTTCCGCACCCATAGCGACACCGAAGTCATCCTCCACGGCTATCGCCAATGGGGTGAGGAGTGCGTCCACCGCTTCAATGGCATGTTCGCCTTCGCCCTGTTCGACGCGCGGGCGCAGTCGCTCTGGCTGGTGCGCGACCGGCTGGGGGTCAAGCCGCTCCATTATGCGCTGCTGTCCGACGGCAGCCTGATCTTCGGATCGGAACTGAAAAGCCTGCTGGCGCATCCGCTGCTGCGCCGCGCGCCGGACCTGTCAGCGGTCGAGGATTATATGGCCTATGGCTATGTCCCCGACGACGCTTGCTTGGTCGCGGGCGTGCGGAAACTGGGCGCGGGCGAAACGCTGCGGCTGGTGCGCGGACGCCCCTTGCCGCAGCCGCAACGCTATTGGGACATCAGCTTCGCCGATCGCACCAAGGCAAAACCGCAGGAACTGGAAGAAGAACTGGTCGCATTGATGCGGCAGGCGGTCCGGTCCCGCATGGTCGCTGATGTGCCGCTCGGCGCGTTCCTGTCGGGCGGGGTGGACAGCAGCAGCGTCGTCGCTCTGATGGCCGAAGCCTCTACTCAGGCGGTCAAGACCTGCACCATCGGTTTCGACGTAGCCTCGCTTGATGAAACCGCCTTTGCCGATCGCATCGCCCGCCGCTTTGCGACCGATCACCGCACCCGCATAGTATCGCCCGATGATTATGGCCTGATCGACCGGCTTGCCTTCCATTTCGACGAACCCTTTGCCGACGCTTCCGCCTTGCCGACCTTCCGCGTGTGCGAACTGGCGCGCGAACAGGTGACGGTGGCGTTGTCGGGCGATGGCGCGGACGAAGCCTTTGCAGGCTATCGCCGCCACCGCTTCCAGATGCAGGGGGAGCGGCTGCGCGGCCTCATTCCCGCGTCTGTCCGTCAGCCCTTGTTCGGGACGCTGGGCAAATATTATCCCAAGGCCGACTGGGCGCCGCGCGCGCTCAGGGCCAAATCGACTTTCCTGGAACTGGCGGGGGAGGGCGGTGCCGCCTATGCTGCCTCGGTCGGAGTGACGCCGCACGCGCTGCGCCATCGCCTCTATAGCCAGGACATGAAAAGTCGGCTGGGTGCCTATCGCGCCGAGGATCGCTATATCAAGGCGATGGCCGACGCCCCCGCGCGCGATCCGCTCGACCGCGCCCAATATGCCGATATCCGCATCTGGCTGCCCGGCGATATCCTCACCAAGACCGACCGGATGAGCATGGCCGTCAGCCTGGAAGCGCGCGAGCCTTTGCTTGACCACCGCCTCGTCGAATTTGCCGCGCGCCTGCCCGTCAACCAGCGCATTCGCGGCAATAGCGGCAAATATCTGCTGAAAAAGGCGATGGAACCCTATCTGCCGCAGGACATACTCTACCGCCAGAAAATGGGTTTCGTGACTCCGATCAGCGCCTGGTTTCGTGGCGCGCTGGCAGGCGAGGCAACGGCCATCGCGGGCGGATCATCGCTGGCGCGCACCGGCTGGTTCGACACCAGAGCGCTGGCCAAAATCGCTGCGGACCACAAATCCGGTATGGCCGATCATGGGCGGCTGCTGTGGCAATTACTGATGCTCGACAAGTCGCTGGAGCGGCTGTTCGGGATATGATTTCTCCCCGCTTGCGGGGAGGTGGCGGCCAGAATGGCCGACGGAGGGGGCGGGAGTAAGACGCTCCCCCCTCCACCACTGCTTCGCAGTGGTCCCCCTCCCTGTGCCGGGGAGGAATAGCCCCCTTGCAACCAGCCGCGCCCGGTGCCAACGGGGCGCATGGCGATAATCGGGGCGCATCAGTGACAGTCTCCAAGGAAATGGTCCGGCTGCGGCTCTATGCCCTGTGCCTGGCTGGCGACATGGCGGGGCTGTTCGGCGCGTTTCTGGCGGCCAACTGGTTCGTGCTGGGCGCGCTGTGGGGGGAGCCGGGCAAGCCCCACGGCCTCGTCATGTTCGCGATGATCGCGCCGCTTTATGCGCTGCTGGGCGTGCAGGGTGGGGGCTATGGCATCCACAGTCTGGAAAATGTCCGGCGCGGCATTTTCCGCGCGCTGCTGGCGCTGGCGCAGGCGGCTCTGCTGATGCTGCTGATCGTCTATCTGGGCAAGATCGCCGAACAATTATCGCGTCTGACCTTCATCGTCGGGCTGGCGCTGGGCGCGGTCGCCGTTGCACTTGTGCGGCTCGTCGTCGTGCGGCTGGCTAAGAGGTTGCTGGGCGAAGTGCCGCATCTGACCGCCGTGATCATGGATGGCGTCGCCATCGAAACCGGCCCGCACATGCTGATCATCGAAGCGGATGCCGCTGACCTTCGCCCCGAACGGCATGATGCCGACATGGCGGCGCGCCTCGCCCAGGCGGTCGGCATGGCCGAACGGGTCATCGTCGCCTGTCCGCTCGACCGCATGGACGACTGGTCAGCCGCGCTCAAATCGCTGTCGGCGCGGGGCGAAATCGTCGTCCCCGAACTGCTCCGCTTCGCGCCTGCGCGGGTCGATGAATTTGACGGCCAACCGACCATCATCGTCGCGGGCGGGCCGCTCCAGTTTCGCGATCGGCTGATCAAGCGCCTGTTCGACCTGATCGTCGCCGGTGCTGCCACTATCCTCCTCTCGCCGGTTCTGATCGTCGCTGCGCTGGCGGTGAAACTCACCAGCCCCGGCCCGGTCATCTTCCGCCAGCCCCGCATCGGCAAGGATGGGCGATCCTTCCAGATATACAAATTTCGTTCGATGCGCGCCGACGCCAGCGACCGCAAGGCCGAGAGGCTGACCGCGCGCGACGATGACCGGGTCACCCGCGTCGGGGCGTTCCTGCGCAAGTCCAGCATCGACGAACTGCCCCAGCTTTTCAACGTGTTGAAGGGCGATATGAGCATTGTCGGCCCGCGTCCCCACGCCGCCGCGGCCAAGGCGGGCGACACCCTCTATTGGGAGGTCGACGCGCGTTACTGGGCGCGCCACTGTATCAAGCCCGGCATGACCGGCCTGGCGCAGGTGCGTGGCCATCGCGGATCGACCGACCATCATCAGGATCTGATCGACCGGCTGCAATCGGACCTGGAATATGTCACCGCATGGTCGGTATGGCGTGACCTGCGCATCATCGTTGCGACGCTGGGCGTGCTGTTCCATCACAAGGCCTATTGAGCATGACCGACCTGTGGCTTGGCGCACTCCTTCTCGTCTCGCTGGTCGCTGTGTTGTGGCCGTTCCTTGTCTATCCGCTGATCCTGCGCGCGCTGCCGACATGCCCGGAACAGCCGGTCGCGGGGCCGGTGCCGAGCGCCACCTTGCTGTTCTGCGCCTATAATGAAGCCGGTGCGATGCCCGAAAAGCTCGCCAATCTGGCGATGCTCAAAGGGCTGCATCCGACGCTGGACATTCTTGCCTTCGATGACGGATCGTCCGACGGCACGGGCGATCTGATCGCAGCGCAGGGCGACCTGATCACGCTGATCCGTGGCCCCGGTCGCAGCGGCAAGGCGCATGGCATGAAGCAACTCGCTGCCCGTGCGCGCGGCGACATATTGATCTTCACCGACGCCAATGTGCTGCTCGACCCGGACGCGATTGAGCGCCTGCTTGCCCGCTATGCCGACCCGGATATCGGCGGGGTGCTGGGGTCACTCCATTATATCGGGCAGGGCGAAAGCGCGACCGCCTCGGTAGGGTCGCTCTACTGGCGGATCGAGGAGCGGCTGAAGGATGAGGAATCGCGCACCGGCAATGTGCTGGGCGCGGACGGCTCGATCTTCTCGATCCGCCGCAGCCTCTATCCCGATTTCCCCGACAGCGTGCTGGACGATCTGACCGTCTCGATGGCGGTGGTCTTTGCGGGCAAGCGGCTGGTGAAGGCCAGGGACGTGATCGCGCGCGAACGGCTGGTAACGGCACGAAAAGACGAATATCGGCGCAAGGTCCGCATCGCTGCCCGCGCCTGGCACACCCACAGCCATCTGCGCCCGCAACTGCGTCGCATGGCCGTGATCGACCGATTCAAATATGCCTCACGCAAGATTATCCGCTGGTTTGGCGGGTTGTTCATCCTGACCGGTGCCGTCGCGGCGGGCGCGCTGGCAATGCGCTTCTCACCGATGCTCTATATGGTCGGCGCGCTGGCTGTGGCGCTGGTCATCTGGCGGGGCATCCGTGCCAAGAGCGGACCATTCGCCGCGCTGGTCGATGTGCTGATTGCCTATGCGGCGACTTTGCAAGGGGTGGCCAAGGCGATGACCGGCCGCACCGTCACCATCTGGAATCCCGCCAAGTCGCGCTGACCCTCTCGTCAAAGCCGTGCGATCTTGTATAGCGCCAATGCTGTTCCCCAGTCGGAGACTGACGTGATTACTGTTCAGCGGGTGGCCAAGGCTGTCGGCAAGCATCTGACCCGAAGCGCGCTCAAGCTGCGCAAGGCGCTGGGCGCGCGCGCCAGCCGGGGTTGCCCGGCCTGTGGCGCGACCGTCGTGGGCTTCTTCCGCTATGGCGACAATGGCGAGTGGGGCTGCCCGGACTGCGGCGCATCGCCGCGCGAACGGCTGATGAACTGGCTGATCGCGCAGGGGACGCTGACCGTGCCGACCGACGGCGCGATCCTGCATATGGCACCCAATGAGGCGAGCCTCGTCCGCCGTTTCTCCACCGCTGCCGATTACATGCCTGCCGATCTCGATCCGTCGCGCTACACCGTACCGAACATGCACCGCGTTGACCTGATGGAACTGGCCGACGCCGATCGCTACGATCTGTTCTACGCCAGTCACGTCATGGAGCATGTCCCCGATGACATGGTGGTGCTGCGCAATATTTTGCGGGCGCTGAAACCCGGCGGCGAAGCCTGGCTGATCGTGCCGCTATGGGCCAAGCCGACCGAGGATGGCAGCTTCGCCATGCCGCCGCGCGAACGCGAACGGCGCTTTGGCCAGTGGGATCATGTGCGCCAATATGGCCCCGATTTCGCCGATCGCATCCGCGCGGCGGGTTTTGATCTGGAGGAAATCGACGCCGCCGGGATCGACGTTGCGACCCGCCATTTCTATGCGCTGGACGACCGGCTGTTCCGCGCCCGCAAGCCCGGCGCCCAGTGAGCATCCTCGCGTGAGCATCCTCGCGCGGATGGAGGCGTCCGCCCGCATCCTTGCGCTGGTCAAGCTCGCCAATGTTGGCCTGGTGCTGGTCTGGGGCTTTGCCGTCACCTTCGTGTTCGTGCGTGCGCTGCCACTGGAGGAATTCCAGTCCTTCCTGCTCCTCGTCGCCTTCGGCAACTTCACCGTTTCGGCCGAATTCGGCCTGACCAGCATCATCTATGCCCGGCTGCGACGGCACTGGCTGGGCGACGGTGAAGCCGACATAGGCGCGTTCCGGCTGGAGGAGATGGGGGTCTTGTTCCTGTTCCTCGGCCTGATCGTCGCGGGCGGTACGCTGATCCTGCTCGTGGCGCTGGCCGCGGGCTGGATCGACACGGCCATGCCCTTGTTATTCCTCCTCTTTTTCCTGTCCGCCTGCCTCAACCTGCCCGGTCTGCTAGCCAAGCGGGCGCTGGCGGCGGTGGACGGCAATTTCCTGTGGGAGGCGCTTGATTGCGGGCGGCGGGTCATCACCATCGCCCTGCTGCTGGCGATATTGGCAGGTCTCGATCCGCGCCTGTCCCTCGCCCTGCAACTGGCGGTCAGCATCCTCGTGATCGGTTGGGCCATCGCCCATGTCCACCATCGCCTTGGCATGAAGCCGCGCCACTGGATCGCCTTCCGCGTCGGCGGCGGCCATGTCCGCGCCCATTATCTGCGCGACATAGGCGCGTCCGCCGCCTTCACCGTCTCCGACATCATCGCCTATAATGCGCCCTATTTCACCATCGCCCTAGCGACCAGCGATGCCCGACCGATGCTGCTGTTCGATTTCTTCTTCAAGATGTCCAGGTCACTGTCGATGTTGGTCCGCGCCCTGGTGGAAGCCGCGCTGCCCCGCATCACCCGCGCCTATCATGCCGGTGACACAGTGCGCCTGCGCCAGCTGCTTGGCCGGGCGCTCGGCGCGGCGATGGTCTTTGCGCTGGCGCTATCTGCCGTGCTGCTGAGCGTCGGCGACTGGCTGTTTGCAATCCTGTTTGACGGCCGCGCCAGCATCGACCGCGCCGACTTGGTGCTGATTGTCGTTGCTTTGCTCGCCCTCGCGCTGTTGTGCGTCTCGGTCTATGTGCAGGCCGCGCTGGGGCGCTTCTCCCACCTGTTGGCCCGCTCGCTGCCCTTCCTTGCCGGATCTCTGCTCAGCGTCCCGCTGGCCAGCCTGCTCTGGCCGGAGCGGTTCGATCTTGCCTTCCTTGGCCTCTACGCGCTGACCCTGCTGCTGGCAGCGGCTCTGCACGCCGTCTCGCTGCGCAGACTGGTGCGGGCATGAAGGTCGCGATGCTCGATCCCTCGCTCTTCACCGGGCGCTATGACGACAGCCTGTGCGCGGCGCTGGTGGGGGAGGGGGCGGACGTCACCCTGCTTGCCCGCCCGATGCGCGCGACCGATGCGATTGAACCGCAGGGCTACAACTACAGCCCGCATTTCTTCCGCCGCAGCGAGGCTCTGCGTGACCGGCTGGGTGAAGGCCGCGCCTTCCGCCTCGCCAAGGCGGGGGAATATGGCCTGTCCTGCGCACTGGGCGATCTGACGCCGCTCGCTGCTGCCGATGTCGTGCATGTCCAGTGGCTCCCGCTCGCCCCTGCCGACCGGCTGATGCTGCGCCGCCTGAAGGGGTACGCCGTGCTGGTCCATACCGTCCATAATGCTTACGCCTATCATGCCGATGCCGGGGTACAGGGCCGGGGATACCGCGCGTTGCTCGACGAGTTTGACGCGCTGATTGTCCATGGCGACACCACCCGCATTGCGCTGGTGGGGCAGGGCATCGACCCCGCACGCATCCATGTGACGCCGCACCCGCCGATGCAATTGGCGGCGGCCACCCCCGCCGATCTCGCCGCCATCCCCGATCCCGCCATGCCGCGCATCCTCTTCTTCGGCACGATCCGCCCCTATAAGGGTATCGATCTGCTGATCGACGCCTGCCTTCAGCTCTGGCAGTCGGGCAACGCCTTTGAACTGGCTCTGGCGGGCAAGCCCTTCATGGATGTCGCGCCTTTGCTCGAAAAGGTCCGCGCCGCAGGTTTCGCTGATCGCGTGTTGACCGATTTCGGTTTCCTGACCGAAGGCCGCCTCGACGCGCATATGGCCAAGGCTGATATGATCGCCTTCCCCTATCGCCACATCGATTCCAGCGGCGCGTTCCTCTCCGCGTTGCATCATGGCAAGGCGATGCTAACGTCGGACGCCGGCATGTTCGGCCAGTTGCCCGATGGCGTCGCGACCCGCTTTCCCGCGGGAAATGCGCCCGCGCTGGCCCAAGCCCTCTTGCCGCTGGTGCAAAGCGCCGCCATCAGGCAGGAACAGGGTGCGCAGGCGCGCGCCTGTTGGACGAAAATGGGGGACTGGAAGGGTATGGCGGTGGCGACGATCGGCATCTACAAAGCAGTGCTGGCCGCGCGCGCATGAACCGTTATGTTCGTGAAGCCGCCGACCGTCTGCTCGCGCTGCGCCTCGCGCTGGCGGGGCGGGTGCATCAATATCCCGAAATTCAGGCGTTGAAGCGCTTTCTGGCGGCTTTCCATGTCGACTGCCTGTTCGACGTCGGCGCCAATCGCGGCCAATATGCAACGATGGCGCGCAAGGATGCGGGCTATCGCGGCCTGATCCTCTCATTCGAGCCGAACCCTGCCGTGTTCGCCGAACTGCAAAAGCGCGCCGCGTCGGACCGCCACTGGTATGTGTTCAACATGGCGCTGTCGGACTTTGACGGCACCGCCGATTTCAACATCATGGCCGCCGATCAATTCTCCTCGCTCAAGACGCCATCCAATGCGCAGGATGATATTTTCGCGGACCGTAACAAGGTGACGCAGACGGTCGCCACACCCTGCCGCCGTCTCGACACGCTGCTGCCTGAACTGGTGGCGCAGCATGGCTTTGCCCGACCCTTCCTGAAGATGGACACGCAGGGCCATGACCTGTCGGTCTGCCAAGGGGCAGGCGCGGTGCTGGCGCAGATGACGGGCGTGCAGACCGAGTTGGGGGTGCGGCCCATCTATGAAGGCGGCACCGGCTATCGGGCGATGATCGACTGGCTGGAGGCGCGGGCTTTCATCCCTTCCGCCTTCTTTGCCAATAATAAGGGCCATTTCCCGCTGCTCGTCGAAATGGACGGTATTTTCGTCAACCGGGCGTTGGTTCAGGGTTGATCATGGAGGCGCCCGCGTCCTTTGTCAGTGCGCGCCGCCTGTTTCTGGCGGGGGCGATCGGCCTGACATTATGGCTGGGCGCGACTTTCCTGTGGCATGTCACCTATCGGCAGGGGATCAGCCTGGCGGTGATCCTGTTCCTGGATCAGGATTTCCCTGCGCTCATCGTCTCGCTGCTTTTGCTGGCGCTGGCCGCGCCCTTTGCCGAAGGACGCGGGATCATCCTGCCGCGACCGACCGCGCGGATCGTCGTGCCATTGATCGTGCTGATGGGGCTGGCCGCCTGGGCGGGCCATTATGCCCTGTTTCAGGATTATGCCATTTCCCGCGATGAGGAGGTCGCTCGCTTCGCCGCCGCCTATATGCGCGAAGGGCTGTTCGCCCGGCCGATCCCGATCGAATGGGAACCCTATCGCCGCGCGATCATGCCGGAATTCTTCTCCCCCTTCGGCGCGGCGGATTATTGGACGGCGGCCTATCTGCCGGTGAACAGTGCGATCCAGGCTTTGTTCTGGCAATTGGGCGATCCCAATATGGCAGGGCCGGTGCTGCTCTTCACCGGCCTGTTCGCGCTGTGGCGGGTGGCGCTGCACCTGATGCCGGATCGGCCAGACGCAGTGTGGGTGACGGTGCTGCTGGGCTGTTCGTCCAGCCAGCTATGGATCACGGCGATGACGCCCTATGCCATGACCGGCCATTTCGCGCTCAACATGGTGTGGCTGGCGCTGGTGCTGCGCGGCGGGGTGGTTGGCCATGTCAGTGCAGGCATCGTTGCGCTGGTCGCGGCGGGGCTGCACCAATGGCATTTCCCGCCAATCTTCATCGCGCCCTTCATCCTGTGGATGCTGCTCGCCCGCCGCTGGACGGTCGCGGCCTTCCACGCGCTGACCCTGGTGACGATCGTCATCGTCTGGGCCAAGATCTGGCCCGCTTTCCTGCTCGACATGCTGGGCGCACCCGCCGATGTCAGACCTTCGGCAGGCGTGGCGGACAAGGTGGGCAGCCTGTTCCAGCGGCTGGGCGATCGCTGGCAGCCGCTGGTCAATCTCAGCCGTTTCGTTGCTTGGAATAACATATTGATGGTTCCGCTGGCCGCGCTCGGCATCGCCGCGATGCGGTGGAAGCGCGCGATCCGGGGGCAGGAAATCGCGCTGCCGCTGGCGCTCGGCTGTGTGGCGGGATGCGCGCTGGCGCTGGCGCAGGGCTATGGCTGGGGCTTTCGCTATGCGCATGGCTATATCGGTCCCTTCTGCCTGTTGGCAGGCCTTGGCTGGGCGCGGTTCCGGCCGCAGGGCGCGCTCCGGCCACTGGTCATCGGCCTGTTCATCACCGGCCTTGCCAGCATATTCCTGGTCTGGCGCACCCATGCATTCGTCGCGCCTTATGCCGCCAGCCACAGGCTGATCGACTCCAGCCAGGCCGATGTCGTGCTGGTCGATCCGCGCGGCGGCCTCTACGTCACGGATCTGGTGCGCGGACGCAATGGCGTGCCGGGCAAGCCGATGGTCATGAATATGGCGATGCTGACGCTCGATCAGGTCGATGAGCTATGCCATAATTATGTCGTTGAACTGTTCGACCGTGCCGAATTCCGACCGCTCGGCGTGCCGCTGGCGCGCTGGAATCTGGGTCGCATGGACGCCCTGCGCGCGCATATGAAGGAAGAGGGCTGCGACAAGCCGGTCCAGCCGCCACTGCCCGAAAGTTTCGAGGATGCCCTCAATGCGGCGGATAACGCTATGTGAAGCAGGCTACTGCCCCTTCACATAGACCCGCTTGCCGCCAATCCATGTTTCCAGCACCTGCGTGCCGCGAATCTCAGCGGGGCGCGCTGTCGAAACATCCCGGTCGATCAGCAGGAAATCCGCCCGCTGCCCCGGAACCAGACTACCGAAGCGTTTTTCGGCAAAACCGGCATAGGCCGCCTGCCGGGTAAAGCCGTCCAGCGCTGCCTCGAAACTCACCCTTTGCTGCGGCATCCAGCCACCAATCGGCTCGCCCTTTGCATCTTCCCGGCTCATGGCGACGGCGATGCCTGCAAAGGGGTTGGGGCTTTCGACCGGCACGTCGGACCCGAAAGCCAGCGGCACCCGATTGTCGAGCATCGCCTTCCAAGCATAGGCGCCCGCCAGCCGCGCCTCGCCCAGTCGCGCGGTCGCCATGCGCCAGTCGGACGCCTCATGCACCGGTTGCATCGACGCGACGATGCCGAACTGGGCAAAGCGCGGCAAATCGGCCGGGCTGACGATCTGCGCATGTTCGATCCGCCAGCGCCGGTCGCCCTTATAGGTTTCCGACAATTCCTGAATCGCGTCGAGTATCTCGCTGTTCGCCGCATCACCGATGGCGTGGGTGGCGATCTGGAAATTATCCATCGCCGCCCGACTCATGATGTTGCGCAATTGCGTGTCGGGGACCATAGGCAGGCCGCGCTGGCCGGGCGCATCGGCATAGTCGGCTTTCAGCCACGCGCCGCGCGACCCCAGCGCGCCGTCCAGCACCAGCTTGATCCCGCCCAGCCGCAGCCGGTCGTCATACAGCCATGGCGTCGGTTCCGGCCCGGCGATCAGCGTCATATTCTCCAGCCCTGCCGCATAGGCCATGATGCGCACGCGCAGCGCCCCACGATCGGCCGAGCGGCGGAATGCCTGCCAATCCTCTATGCTGGTCCCCATGTCGGCAATGCCGGTGATGCCCGTTGCCAGCAGCGCACGCTGCGCCTTTTCAAAGGCGATGTCGCGGTCCTTGGGCGCAGGCGCGGGAACGACCTTGGCGATCAGGTCCATCGCCTTGTCCACGAATACACCCGCCGGTTTGCCCGCTGCCATTTCGATCCGCCCGCCGGCAGGTGCCTTGGTCGCCGCCGTCACGCCCGCCGCGCGGATCGCGGCGCTGTTGGCCCAGCCAGCATGGCCGTCCACCCGCTCCAGCCAAACCGGAATATCGCTGACCGCCGCGTCCAGATCGGCCGCCGTCGGGAAGCGGCCCAGTCCCCATTGCTCCTGATTCCAGCCTGTGCCGATGATCCATTTGCGCCCTGCGCCGTCCTGCGCATAGGCCCGGATTTTCGCTTGCGCCTCGGCCAGGGAGGTCGTCGTCGACAGGTCGAGCGTGATCAGCGACAGGCCCAGCCCCATGACATGGCCATGCGCGTCGATCAGGCCGGGAATCAGCGTCTTGCCGCCCGCATCCATCCTGAACGACAGCCCCTTGGGCCGTTCGGGCCAGGGCTGGCCTCTTTTTGGCTTTTTGGGCTTATATTCCGGCTCCTGATAGCGGTCCGGCAGCAATTTTTCGACCTTGCCCTCGTCGTCGATCAGCAGGGCACGGAAATGCACGATCCTGCCATTGGGATCGACCGCCATGCCGTTGACGTTATCGATGACGCCGGACGCTAAGGCGGGGAGGGTGAAAGCAGCTAGAGCCGCAATACTCAAACAGCGTGCTCCCGCGAAGGCGGGGGCCCAGTTGATAGCGTGGGACTGGACTCCCGCCTTCGCGGGAGCACGGAGCATTGCAATCTTCACGCCCGCGTAATCCGCCGCACCAGTGCACTGGTATCCTGCCGGTTGCCGCCCAGCGCCTGCACATCGGCGTAAAATTGATCGACCATCGCCGTCACCGGCAGGGTCGCGCCATTGGCCCGCGCTTCTTCCAGCGCCAGCCCCAGATCCTTGCGCATCCAGTCGACCGCAAAGCCGAAATCGAAACTGTCCTGCGCCATCGTTTTCCAGCGATTGTCCATCTGCCAGCTTTGCGCTGCGCCGCCTGAAATCGCCTCGAACACAGCGTCGAGGTCCAGCTCCGCCGCCTGCGCGAAACGGAGTGCTTCGGCCAGCCCTTGCAATACGCCTCCGATGCAGATCTGGTTCACCATCTTGGTGGTCTGTCCCGCGCCCGCGCTGCCGACATGGACGATCCGGGCGGCATAGGCGTTCATGACGATCTTCGCGGCAGTGACCGCGGGTTCGCTGCCCCCGCACATGATCGACAGCTTGCCATTCTCCGCGCCGGCCTGACCGCCCGACACCGGCGCATCGACGCTATGAATGCCGCGGCTCTCGCCCTCGACGAATAATTGCCGCGCGATCCGCGCCGATACAGTCGTGTGGTCGATGAACAGGCTGCCCGGCTTCATCGTGCGGAACGCGCCGTCGCGGCCCAGTGTGACCTGAGAGAGGTCGTCGTCGGTGCCGACGCAGCTGATGACGATGTCCGCTTCCTCGGCTGCCTTGGCCGGGCTGATAGCCACGGTGCCGCCATAGGCCTCCGCCCAGCTTTTCGCCTTGCCGATGGAACGGTTATAGACGGTCAGGCTATGCCCCGCCTTTGCCAGATGGCCTGCGATCGGGCCGCCCATGACGCCCAGGCCGATAAACGCGATATTAGCCATATGCCCCGTATATTTACTGCGCCAGACCCAGCCATAGGGCCAGATTTCCGACAGTGCCAGTTTCTTCACGCGCAATTTTCCGCTAGGGGGCGGCTCCATGAACAGCTTAGCCAAGATAGAGAGCGCCTTGCCGCTGCCCATCACCGTCGATGACATACTTGCCGCGCGGACCCGGATTGCCGGTTCCATCGTCAAGACGCCGACGCTGATTAGCCAGACGCTCTCGACCATGCTGGGCTGCAACGTCTATCTGAAGTTCGAGAATCTCCAGTTCACCGCCGCCTATAAGGAGCGCGGTGCGCTCAATCGCCTGCTGCAACTGGACGATGCGGCCAAGACGAAGGGCGTTATCGCCGCGTCGGCGGGCAATCATGCGCAGGGGCTGGCCTATCATGGCAAGCGGCTGGGCGTGCCGGTCACCATCGTCATGCCCACGACGACGCCGACGGTGAAGATCACCCAGACGCAGGGCCATGGCGCGACCGTGGTGCAATATGGCGAGAAATTCGACGACGCCTATGCCCATGCCCGGTTGCTGGAGGTGGAGCAGGGGCTGACCTTCATCCATCCCTTTGACGAGCCGGACATCATGGCAGGGCAGGGGACGGTTGCGCTCGAAATGCTGGAAGATGCGCCGGAAATCGATACGCTGATCATCCCGATTGGTGGCGGCGGGCTGTTTTCGGGCATGGCGACAGCGGCGCGGGCGATGAAGCCGGACATCCGGCTGGTCGGTGTGCAGGCCGAATTGTATCCGTCCATGTATGATTTCATCAAGGGCGAAACCCTTGCCTGCGACGGCGATACGCTGGCGGAGGGCATCGCGGTCAAGCAGCCTGGCGAACTGACCCGCCGCTTTGTCGAGCGGCTGGCGGACGATGTGCTGCTGGTCACCGAACGGCGGCTGGAGGAGGCGCTGAGCCTGTTGCTCCAGATCGAAAAGACCGTGGTGGAAGGGGCGGGGGCTGCGGGCCTTGCCGCATTGCTGACCTATCGCGAACAATTTGTCGGGCGCAATGTCGGACTGATCCTGACTGGCGGCAATATCGACACGCGCTTGTTGGCGAACGTATTGCTGCGCGATTTGGCCCGGTCGGGCCGTTTGGCGCGGCTGCGGATCATCCTGCAGGATCGGCCAGGCGCTTTGTTCCATGTTGCCAAGATCTTCGATCAGGAAGCGGTCAACATATTGGAGCTGGCGCATCAGCGTATTTTCACCAATCTGCCTGCCAAGGGATTGAGCCTCGACGTGGAGTGCGAAACCCGTGATCGCGCCCATCTCCAGCGGCTGATCGCGGCGCTGGGCGAGGCTGGTTATGAGGTCGCGCCGATCGAGGTCGCCTGATGTGGGAACCTTCTGTTAACTTTTCATGGTAAACGCTCTTTTCATGGGCGCATGGCGGCGGCATAGTCGGGACATGATCCACCCGCGCCGCCGCCACGAAGGGGATATTGGAGAGTGACTGCACCCTTTCGTTTTCCTCGTTTCTTCGTGACCAATCCATCGCCCTGCCCCTATCTGCCGGGGCGGAGCGAGCGGAAGGTGTTTACCGAGCTGAACGGGGACAATGCGGCTGAACTTAACGACGCGCTGGGCCGTATCGGCTTTCGCCGCAGCCAGAATGTCGCCTATCGCCCCAGTTGCGCCGACTGTTCCGCCTGCGTGTCGGTGCGGGTCGTCGCGGGCGAATTTCGCCCCAACGCGACCCAGCGCAAGCTGATCCGTCGCAACAGCGACCTGACCGTCACCGCCTGCAAGCCCTGGTCGACCGAGGAGCAATATGCGCTGCTCCAGCGCTATCTGTCGGCGCGGCACCCCGGCGGCGGGATGACCGAGATGGACGAGATGGATTTTGCCGACATGGTCGAACAGACCCCGGTCGACAGCCATATCGTCGAGTATCGCGAACCCGGCATCGACGGGCGCGTCGGCAAGCTGGTCGGTGCCTGCCTGACCGACCGGCAGGGCGACGGCCTGTCGATGATCTACAGCTTCTTCGACACTGAGTTGGACAATCGTCCGGGGCTGGGCAATTTCATCATCATGGACCATATCCTGCGCGCTTCGGCAGCGGGGCTGCCCTATGTGTATCTGGGCTATTGGGTCGATGGGTCACAGCGGATGCAATATAAGGTCCGCTATCGCCCGCTTGAAAAATTGAGCCGGGCTGGTTGGGTCCGGTTCGACCCGCAAGAGCAGGATCAGGCTATTCGCGACGTGGCCCAGCGGGATGAACCCCCGCTGCCAGTCGAACTGGTGAGCATGTTTCGCAAATAGCAGCCTGATTACATGGATTTCCGGCACTTTCCGCCCGTGCCAAGTAAATCCGACCAAAATGACAGGAGTGTGGGGAGGTTGTTTAACTTTCTTCGATAGTCCTGCCGTGATGAACGCGATGACGGCGACATGGGCGGGGGCTGGCGATGGATCGTTTTGCTGAACGCCGATTTGACGACTTCCGGCGGGTGCTGGAAAACGGTCAACGTGTCGATAATCCATTACCATATCGAAACGAACTTCTCTTTTCGCCGGTCTTTGACCATCTGTCGCCGTCGCTTTCGCGCTGGATTGCCGATGCGCGGGGCCGGATATTGTCGACCGATCAGGATGGTAGCCCAGGTGGTCGGGAATGGCGCACTTTGCTGGACCGCACAGATCGCCGCACCCTGCTGAAGGCCGCGATTGCGGATGAACAGCCACCGCCCCTGACAGTGCGCCTGCTGGGTGCCGACGGACAGCGGCGCTGGTGTCTGGTCCGACTGCTACGGATGACCGGCACAGATGGTCTTGTTCGCTATTATGGTACGGTCGAGGACATACATGACCGCCAAGATCGCGAAGCGCGCGCACTGGAACGGGCGCTGGCCGAAAGCCGCGAACATTATCGCTGGTCGGTCGAACTCAGCCCGCAAGTGCCATGGACAGCCGGACCCGATGGCGCGATCGAGGAAGTGGGGCCGCTCTGGCTGAACCTGACAGGCATGACGGCAGAGCAGGCGCTGGGGACGGGCTGGCTTGCCGCGCTCCACCCCGATGACCTGACCCGCACCATCGCCATATGGAGCGCGCATCTGGAGTCCGGCGCGCCGGTCGATGTCGACTATCGCATTCGGTTGTGCGACGGCGGCTATCGCTGGATGCGCGCACGCGCATCGGCGCGGCGCGATGCGCAGGGACAGATTGTCCGCTGGTATGGCACGCTGGAGGATGTCCACGCACAAAAGCTCGCCCAGCACGCGCTTGCAGAGAGCGAGGAGCGCTCTCGTTTGGCCGTGCAGGCAGCAAGGCTGGGTATATGGGATTTCGATGCGACGACTGGTGTGCGTCGCTGGTCGGCCGAATTTCGCGCAATGCTGGGTCTGAGCGAGGATCAGCCGGCGACCAGCGAACTGGCACTTTCGCTGGTCCATCCCGACGATCGCGAAACGCTGCGTGTCATGCTGGACGCTGTGGCAGCCGGTGCCGTGCCGCCGCATTTCGAGGCGACGCTGCGGGTCCACCGCGCCAATGATGGTGCCTTGCGCTGGATCAGAAGCAGCGGCTGGACCACGCGATCGGAATCGGGACGGGCGCTGCGCGTCATCGTCACCTTTCTGGATGTCACCGAACAGCGGGACGTGGAGGATCGCATCCGCTGGGCCGCCACGCATGACCCCATGACCCGCCTGCCTAACCGCGCCCTATGGCAGGCGACGCTGGACGAGATGGCCGAACGACAGGCGCGCACCGGCGACCGCTTTGGCCTGTTGCTGCTCGACATTGACAATCTCAAGCGGACCAATGATTCGCTGGGCCATGATGCGGGGGACGCCCTGCTTTGCGCCTTTGCCAGGTGCCTTGCCGCCATTGCGCCGTCTGACGCGGTGCTGGGGCGGTTGGGGGGCGACGAATTCGGCCTGATCGCGCCGTCATTGACCGAAGGCGCAGCGCTGGAGGCGTGGTGCGCCAAGCTGATCGAAAGCCTGCGCATACCCCATGTCCATAATGGCCGGTCGATCGATTGCGGGGTCAGCATTGGTGGCGCGCTGTTCGGCGATCATGGCGACCGGGCGGCGGATCTGCTCAAGGCGGCCGACCTGGCGCTCTATGCGTCGAAAGCGTCTGGACGTGGCCGCCTGACCCTGTTCCATTCCGACCTGCGGGCGCAGGCCCAGCAGCGCAGTTCGATGATCGGCATGGCAAGGAAGATCATCGCCGATCGCTTGGTCACCCCCTATTATCAACCCAAGGTCGATCTGCGCAGTGGCCGGGTTCTGGGTTATGAAGCGCTGTTGCGCTGGCACCATCCGCGTTTGGGACTGCAATTGCCGGGCAGCATAGCGGCGGGTTTTGAGGACGCTGAAATCGCCGTCGCGCTGACGGGGCAGATGCTGGACGCGGTGTTACGCGATGTGCGCAACTGGTTGCAGGGCGGGTATGATCCCGGTCGGGTCGCGATCAACGCCTCCGCCGCCGATTTCGCTCGCGACGATTTCGCCGAACGGGTGCTTGAGCAACTCGCTTTGTTCGCCGTGCCGCCGGAGCATCTGGAAATAGAGGTGACCGAGACTGTTTTCCTGGGCCGGGGTGCGGGGCAGGTCGGGCGCGTGTTGCGGCATTTTTCAGACGCGGGAGTGCGCATTGCGCTGGATGATTTCGGCACCGGCTTTGCGTCGCTGAGTCACCTGAAACAATATCCGGTCGATATATTGAAGATCGATCGCAGCTTTGTGTCCAACATCGAACAGGATGCAGGCGACGCGGCGATCGTCGACGCCATCGTCAAGCTGGGCGGCAGTTTCGGCATGGATGTCGTCGCGGAAGGGGTGGAAAGTGCGGCGCAGGCCGACCGGCTGCTCGCCCATGGCTGCACCATCGGCCAGGGCTTTCACCTGGGCCGCCCGCAGCCTTTTGCCGTTATCACGCCGCCCAAGGCATAATGAAAAGGCCGCGCCCCTTGCAAGGCGCGGCCCTGATCTGTCGCCCTTAAACGCTTATTTGCAGCGGCACGCCCGGCGCGCTGGCTTGCGATAGCCGACGCGCTGGGTGACATAGGTCGTGGTGGTCGTTGTCGTCACCGCAGGTTCGATCGTCACTGTGGTCACGATCGGCGCTGGGTAATAATAGCCGCCCGACACATAGCCGCCGCCCTGGGTGGTGACATGCGCCGGACCCTGCGCCCAGTGTGGCTGGCCTGTATAGGCTGGCGCGTCATAATCAACGCCCGCGCCGCGCACTTCGCCCTCGAACCGGCCCTCATAGGTGCCACTGGTGCGCTTGCCATCGGCGGTCGTCCAGGTGCCGGTCCAGCGCCCTTCATAGTCATTCTGGGTGGTGACGCTGTCGTCGGCATAGCCATAGCCATAATCATAGCCAGCACCGGGACGACGCGGCGGCGGCGCAGCGCCGCGGCGTGGGGCATCCTCGGCCTTGTCGATCACGGCACCGGCAATCGCGCCGACACCTGCGCCGATCAGCGTGCCAGCGGTGCGATTGCCGCGCCCCGCAATGCGATTGCCCGCAACGCCGCCGACCACAGCGCCGATGGCCGCGCCGCCAAGGCCATTGTCGGGGCGACGATACGCATCACGATCGTCATAATAGCCATCATCGCCATAGCCGCCTTCATAACGGTCCCACGCGACATTGTAGCGGCTGTCATAGACCCGGCCATAACGGTCGGTCATGACCGCATCGTCATAATAGCGCGACCAGCCATAGCCTGCGGCAGGGGCTGGCAGGCCATAGGCCCCGTAATTGCCGATATAATAGGAGGGACTGACCCAGTAGCGCGGCAGAACATAGCCATAGACCGGGCGCTGATAGCCGTTCCAGCCACCCGGCGCGCGCCAGCCCGCATACCAGCGACCATTTTGGCGTGGTCCCCAACGGTGGCCACCATTCCAGTTCATGCCCGGTCGGGGTGCGTGGGTCATCGGCCGACCGCCGCCCTTCCATCCGCCGCCGGACCAGCCGCCGGTCGTGCCATGGCCCATCGCCGGGCCGCTGCCCGCCAGTGCCGGGCTGGCCGCGCCCGCCAGCGCAATGCTCGCGCCCAGAAGGAGAAGGCCGGATGTCCGCATGGTTAACGCTCCCTGTTTTCCCGTGGCGGGGAAGCGCCAGCGGGTCAAAATGCTAACGCTCTGTTTAGCATGGCGATCCCCGCCTATCCATGAGTGGGAGGGTTAAATCCTGTCCCGAAACGGGGCGGAATGCGCCGTCGTGGCGGGAAAGAGGGTTAACGCCTCAGCCGATTCGCGGCGCGACCCGCGCGATGAGCGCCTCCAGCCCCCGCGCGTCATCCGAGTCGAAGCGAGCAGGGCGAGGACTGTCCAGATCCAGCACGCCGATCAACTGGCCATCGACCATGACCGGCACGACGATTTCCGACGCACTGGCCGCATCGCAGGCGATGTGACCGGGAAAGGCATGGACGTCCGCGACCAGTTGCGTCTGCCCCGTCGCTGCCGCCGTGCCGCACACGCCGCGCCCCAGCGGAATGCGGATGCAGGCGGGCTTGCCCTGAAACGGTCCCAGCACCAGTTCGCCATCGACCATGCGATAGAAGCCCGCCCAGTTGAGGTCAGGCAGATATTGCCAGATCAGCGCCGCTGTATTGGCCATGTTGGCGACATGGTCCGGCTCGTCCCGCGTAAGCGCTCCGGCGGCAAGAAGCAGGTCAGCGTAGAGCGCCGCCTTGTCGGCAGTATCGGTGGGGGCAAAATCATACATGACGCGGATATAGGCGCGGTGGCGGGGCAGGGCCAGAGGGTGATAATCAGTTGTGCGCGCGTTCCTGCCACGTTTGCCAACCAAAGCTTGGCGCGATCGGTTCGCCGTTCCGCCCCGTCGCATGGCGCATCTGGACGAACAGCCCGGCCAGCAGCGCCACTGGCCCGATCGGGTTGAAGGCCATGACCAGCAGGGGGGCGGCGAAGGCGAACCAGAGCGCCAGTTTTTCCCCTGTCGTCAACGCCCCCCATCGTCCGAACAGCAATATGGCAAAGCCAAGGCTGCATACGGTCAGGTCATAGTTGAAGATATAGGGCATGATGACAGCCGTGGCCGACGCGCTTACGAACGCCAGATCCTGCGCCCGTGCATCCCGCGCCTTCCAGAACAGTGCCAGCGCCGCGATAGCGAATGCGGTCTGGACCATGAAAGCGAGGGCGGTGGGGGCTTCGCGCAGCGCGATATAGGCGGATGGCATCATGAAATAATAGAATTTTGGACCCGGCGCGGTCATGATCCGGGTCTGGAGCGCGGACGTTTCGACCAGCCATGTCCGCCACAGATCGCCGCCAAAAATGAGGATGCTGAGGCCGATCAGGCTCAGTGCCACAGCGCTGGCAATCAGGATCGGGCGCAACTGTTTGCGGCCCAGCATGGTCAGCGCGATCAGCAGTCCCAGATGGGGTTTGAGCGTCAACAGTCCTGCCACGACCCCGCTGCGGCCGGGAGAGCGATCCAGATAGTGGAAGTAAAGTAGCCAAAGGCCACCAATAACAAATCCATAGTGCCCCCACCAGATATTGATGATTGCGGCGGGGGTCAGGATCGCATGGGCCAGCGACAGGGTATCGGGCAAATAGGGGCGCGCTGCCCACATGAAAAATGCCGCCCCCAGCAGCGTCCAGATCGCCAGCGCCAGCGGATAGGGTAGCATTGCAAAGGGCATGGCCAGAAACAGGCTGTGGGGTGGATAAGAATAGTTATAGGAGTCGAGCGGCCCGAATATCGACGCCTGCCACGCCATGTAGCCCTGATAATCATAGAGCGTCGCCAACTGCCCCTGAAGCGCGAGATGCCCACCGGACCAGACGTTCAGAAAATCACGACCGATGATCAGCCGCGCTTGGGTCAGGCGTAGTCCGTCCAGTTGCAGCAAGTCGGAGAGGATCAGCACTGCGCCCAGAAACGTTGCGCCGAGCCAGAGCAGCAGCAGTCGGAGCGGCGTTAATGTCATTGTTGACGGGATGCTGATATTCTGCGGCGAGTGACCCATATTCAACCGATCCATAGCTGCGCGCGCGGGATGCGACGCTGCATCTAGACAGGCAAATATGGTTAATTCGTAAACGACGTGCGATGGTTGGGAGGAGATGCTTACTCCACCCGCACCTTGCCGCGCCCCTGCTTGACGCTGGCACGCTTGACCTTGCCCTCTACCCGGCGCTTTTGCGAGGCTTTGGTCGGTTTGGTCGGGCGGCGTTTTTTGGGGACGATGGTGGCTTCGCGGATCAGAGCGATCAGGCGGTCGCGGACATCCTGCCGGTTGAGCAGTTGCGACCGCGCCCCTTCGCTGCGCAGGATCAGCACGCCTTCGCGCGTCATCCGCGATCCTGCGAGGTCAACCAGCCTGTTTTTCACGGCATCGGGCAGGCCAGGCGAGTTGGCGACGTCGAAGCGCAGCAGCACGGCGCTGTCGGTCGTGTTGACATGCTGGCCGCCCGGACCCGACGCGCGGGTATAGGTTTCGACAATCTCGTCGCTATCGATGGCGATGGAGCGGGTGATGGCGATGGCGACCATGGCGCGACTGTATCCGCTCGACCGCGCCGGTCAAAGCCCAGCTTCGTCCAGCAGCGCTTGCCCGAATCCGGCGTCGGCAAAGGTGGCGGGCAGCGGCGCGGTCGCCTCCGCCGCTGGCTTTTCGCCGCGCGGGATGCTGAGGAAACGGCTGTGCAGCAACATCGGCACGCCGCCTTCGCCATAGACCGGATCGCCGACGATGCCGAAGCCCAGGCCGTGCAGCGCATGGACGCGGATCTGGTGGGTGCGCCCGGTCTGGGGCGTGAAGGCGATCAGCGCGCGGCCGTCTTTCTCCGCGACCTTGCGCCAATGGGTGACGGCGACCTTGCCCGCCTTGGCCGGGATCATGCGCCAGCCTTCGCTCGCGCTGCTGATCTTGGACAGGGACAGTTCGATCGTGCCGCTTTCTTCGGCTGGCACCCCGTCAACGACCGCGACATAGCGTTTCGCGACCGTCCCGGCCTCGAACGCGCCGGCGAAGCGCTTGTGCGCCTTGGGATTGCGGGCGAGCAGCAGGCAGCCGCTGGTGTCTCGGTCCAGCCGGTGGACCGGCAGCGGCCAGCGGGCAAAGCCGAAGGTCAGCGATTGCAGGTGATTTTCGAGCGCAATCGACCCGTCGCGCGGGGCATCGACCGGCAGGCCGGCGGGCTTGTCGAGAATGATGGCCTCGCCATCGATGAAGAGGACATGGTCGGTAAGCAGGGCCAAGGGATAGGGGTCCGATCGGGAAACAGGGCAGGGGCGCATTGACGCGCGCGTCCCGTCCTATAGGGCGTGGAGGCGATGGAGCATAGGGGGACGATCGATCAGGAAGCGGGCGACCGGCTCGATTGGGTCGATGTTGCGCGCGGTATCGGCATCCTTGCCGTCGTGATCGGCCATGTGTGGACGCGCGGGCCGGTGCGCGATGCGCTCTACAGCTTTCACATGCCGCTGTTTTTCATATTGTCGGGGATGCTGTCGCGGCCGCAGCCGGTCGGGCGTTTCACCCGCCGCCAGCTGGTCAGCCAGATGCGGCCCTATGCGATTTTCCTGACACTGCTGATCGTCGCGGATCAGATGATCGAGCCGATGAAGGGCGGGCGGCCGATTTTCCACCAATGGCCGGGCGATCTGCTGCCCATCTTGCTGGGCGGCTTCTGGCTGCGCGGACCTTATACGATCTTCTGGTTCGTCCCCTGCCTGATGGTCGCGCGCATCCTGTTCAACATGGCGCTGGGCCGCTGGCCCGATCCGTTCGACCGGCGCTGGGCGCTGTTGCTGGTTCCGGTGACGGGGGCGGCTTATGCGCTCGGCTGGATGACGCAGGCGTCGCCATTGGGGTTGCTCGCGGTGCCGATGGCGTTTGTGTTGCTCTGGACAGGAGCGGCATGGGCGCGGGTCCGGTGGCACTGGGGCATGATCGGGCCGCTGGGGCTGCTGTCGTTGGTGGGTCTGGCAGGGTGGTTCCCCACGCTCAACATGAAGGTTGCCGATTATGGCTGGCCGCTATTGTCGATCGGGTCGGCGATCGCGACATCGCTGCTGATCGTTGCCATCGCCCGCCGCATCGCACCCTATGCCGCACCGCTGGCGTCGCTAGGCCGGGCGTCGCTGGTCATCATGTATCTGCATGTGGCCTTCATCCACTATCTCTCGCCTTATCTGGGCAAGATGTGGTTGCTGGCGATTGCGCTGATCGTGCCGTACCTGTTGTGGCGCGCGATTATCGCCTGTCCGTCCGCGCGCCGCCTGCTGCTATAGCGTTCAGATATCCTGCGCGATCCGCCCGTAAAGGTCGGGCCGCCGGTCGCGGAAGAAGCCCATGCCTGCGCGGTGGGTGCGCGCCTGCGCCAGATCGAGCGTCGCGACCAGCGCGCCCAGATCCCTGGCGTCGGCTTCGGCGGCGAAATCGCCCCACTGGTCGCTGATGAAGCTGTGGCCGTAGAAGGCCTGGCCATCCTCCTCGCCGATGCGGTTGGCGGCGATCACGGGCATACAGTTGGACACGGCATGACCGATCATCGCCCGCCGCCACATCCGGCTGGTGTCGAGGTCCGCATCATAGGGTTCGGAGCCGATTGCGGTGGGATAAAACAGCATTTCCGCGCCCATCAGCGCCATCACCCGCGCACATTCGGGATACCATTGGTCCCAGCAGATGCCGACGCCGATCGTGCCATATCTCGTCGGCCACACCTTGAACCCCGTATTGCCGGGGCGAAAATAATATTTCTCCTCATAGCCCGGCCCGTCGGGAATATGGCTCTTGCGATAGACGCCCATAATCTCGCCCTGATCATCGATCATCGCGAGCGAATTATAATGATGCTGTCCGTCGCGCTCGAAGAAGCTGGTGGGGATGTAGACGCCCAGGTCCTTGGCCAGCTTGCGCATTTCCTGCACGGCGGGATGCTCATCCACCGGCTGCGCCCGCGCGAACAGGGCTTCATCCTCGACGCGGCAGAAATATGGCCCCTCGAACAGTTCGGGCGGCAGGATGATCTTCGCCCCGCGCGCGGCGGCCTTGGCCACATGGGTCGCGACGCGGGCGATATTTTCAGCCATGTCGTCGGTGAAAGCGAGCTGGAGCGCGGCAACGGTTACTTTGGTCATGGTCATCCCACCGAAGGCATTTGCTGGCTGCAACAGTGGAAACTGCCGCCGCCCGACAATATGGCATCGCTGCGCAGGCCGACAATATCCCGCCCCGGAAAGAAAGGGGCAAGCGTATCGAGCGCGGCCTGGTCATTGGGCTGGCCATAGATGGGCACAATGACGGCCGCGTTGCCGATATAGAAATTCATGTAGCTGGCCGGGATGGCTTCTCCATCCACGATCACCAGCCCCGGCGAGGGGATGTCCACGACGGTCACGCCATGCGCTCTGGCCCGCGCCCGTGCATCGGCGTAGATCGCGGCGTTGGGATCGTCGTCCGTTGTGGCGATCGGCAGCGCCAGCAGCCCTTCGCCCACGAAGCGCGCCAGATTGTCGACATGGCCGTCGGTATGATCGTTCAACAACCCGTCGCCCAGCCAGAGCATGTCGGAGAGGCCGAGGCTCCCCGCCAGCAGCGTCTCGATTTTGCCGCGATCAAGGTCGGGATTGCGATTGGGGTTGAGCAGGCATTGCTCGGTCGTCACGAACAGGCCGGTGCCATCGGTATCGACCGCGCCGCCCTCGAATATCCAGTGCTGCGTCGATGTCGGCAGGCCGGTGGTCGCCGCCAGCCGTGCGCCAATATCCTCGTCACCCGGCATCTGATATTTGCCGCCCCAGCCGTTGAAGCCGAAATCGACCAGCGCCCGCGCATTGCCGTTCAGCACCGCGATCGGCGCGGTGTCGCGCAGCCAGACGTCGCCTAATCTCTGTTCGACGATCGCGACGCCTGGCGCAACCAAGGCCCGCGCCGCGTCCGCATCGGCGGCATTGGCGACAACGAGCCGGACATCTTCGCCCTTGCCCCCGGCATGGAGCGCGCTGGCGAAGGCGGCGATCTGCGCTCGCGCTTCCTCAAACTCGCCGGGCCATTCGGCGGGGTTGGTCGGAAAGCCGATCCAGGTCCAGTCATGCGGCGCCCATTCGGCAGGCATACGGAAAGTCATCTGTCTGTCCTCACTCGGCAGTCGCGGCGATGCGTGATATTATGGGGCGTGATATTATGGATCGGGGCGCTCCATAGCGTGGCGCGTCCGGTCTGGACAGGGGGAGAGCAGATCATGCGTGCACTAATCATGAGCCTCATGCTGGCGATGACGCCTTTGGCGGCGCAGGCGGACGAACTGCCCGGCTGGATCGCGGGGGCATGGGTCGAACGCAACGGGGAAAGCTGGTCGGAGGAGTATTGGTCGGGTCCGCGCGGCGGCATATTGCTGGGCGCAGCGCGCACGGGGAAGGGGGAGACGCTGGAGTTTTGGGAACAGACCCGCATCCAGATCGACCCCGACGGCAGCATCGCCTTTTATGCGTCGCCCAAGGGCGCGCGTGCCGCACGCTTCGCCATCGAATCGCAGAGCGCGACCGAGATTGTGTTTGCGAACACTGCCCATGACTATCCCCAGCGCATCCGCTATTGGCGCGACGGCAAACTGCTCAAGGCCGAAATCTCGAAGATCGACGGCAGCGAAAAGCAAAGCTGGTCCTACGCGCCGATGGGGGAGTGAAATGCCCGGCCAAATGAGCGACGTACTCCCGCGCAGGCGGGAGCCCAGTTGAGACATTGGAACTGGGCTCCCGCCTGCGCGGGAGCACCGGGCAGCCCTTATTTCCCCGCCCGATCCTTGTCGCGGATGCCCCGGAATTCGTCGCCTTCGACCCAGTTGGGCCAGTCGCTGCCGGTCGCCAGATCGCGGCCCACGCTATAGTAAAGCTTCAAGTCGGCCAGCACCCCGGTCCAATCCCAATTGGGATCATATTCATCCTTGGGTCCGTGATAGCGGTTCTTGGTATAATCCTCCGCCGCGGCCATGCCTGCCGCCGTGCCGCCGGTCACCAGATCCTCGCCGCCCTCGAAATAGAGCATCGGCAGGCCATGCTTGGCGAAGCTGAAATGGTCCGAGCGGTAATAATAGCCTTTCTCCGGGGTCGGCTCCAGCGTTGCCACGCGCCCCTGTGCGCCGAGCGCCCGGTTGAGATAGGCGTCGAGCTGCGACTTGCCCTTGCCGATCACCACGACGTTTTTCGCCAGCCCCGCGACCGAGAGTGCGTCCATATTCACGCCGCCGATGGTTTGCGCGAAGGGAAAGACCGGATTGCTGCCATAATAGGCCGATCCCAGCAGCCCCGATTCCTCCGCCGTCACTGCCAAAAATACCTGGCTGCGGTCGGTCGGTCCGGCCTTCACATTGGCCTCCGCCAATGCCACCAGCGCCGCCGTGCCGGTCGCATTGTCGACCGCGCCGTTGCAGATGTCGTCGCCATCGGGCGCGGCCTGACAACGGCCCAGATGGTCCCAATGGGCGCTGTAGAGGACATAGTCATCCGGTCGCGTCTTGCCGGGCAGCAATGCCACGACATTTTTCGACATATGTTTGCGCAGGTCATTGTCGAACGACACCGACGCCTTGACCGTGCCCAGCGGCACGGCCTTGAAACCCGGCTTTTTCGCTGCGACCATCTGCGCGTTCAGGTCCAGCCCGGCGCTGACGAACAGGGCCGCTGCCTTGTCCTTCTGGATCCAGCCGATCGCGGCGGAAAGCCCCGCATTGCCGTCCGCACTGTCGGCGACATGCTGCGCCCCGGTCCAGCTCGACTGTACGACATTCCAGCCATAGGCGGCGGGCACCGTGTCATGCACGATGATCGCGGCGGCTGCGCCCTGCCGCGCCGCTTCCTCATATTTATAGGTCCAGCGGCCATAATAGGTCATCGCCCGACCATTGAACGGCCCGGTCAGTCCCGGCGTCTCATAATCGGGATCATTGACCAGGATGATGACCGTCTTGCCCTTCACATCGACCCCGGCATAGTCGTTCCACCCCTTTTCAGGTGCGTTGATGCCATAGCCGACGAACACCACCGGGCTGTCCTTGACCGCGATTTTCGGCTGGGTGGTGCGATAGGTGCCGACGACCATTTCGGGGCCATAGGTCGCGCTGACCGCGCTCTTGCCGCCGGTGAAGCTGAGCGGCGACACATTCTTCGCGTTGATCTCGACCAGCGGCACATCCTGAAACCAGCTGCCCTTGTTGCCGGGTTTCAGGCCCAGCTTGCCGAACTCGGCGGCGAGCAGCGCCAGAGTCTTTTCCTCACCCGCAGAACCGGGCGCGCGGCCTTCATAAGCGTCCGAGGACAGTTCCTGCACCAGCCGCTTCATCGTGTCGATCGACGGTTCGACCGCAGCGGGAGCCGTGGCAGATGCCGAGGCGGGCGGCGTATCGGCACCGTCGCTGGTGCAGGCGGCAAGGGGCAGGGCCAGGGTGGCCGCAAGGGCCAGCAAAGACGTTCGCATCAGGGCATCTCCCTCAAAAAAATCATTGTTATACGATTGTGATGTTCCGTGATGCCATTGTGCGAGGGCAAGGGCAAGCAAGGGGATTGCGCCATTCTACGGCTTCGCTTAGCCCCTGAACCAACAGGAAGAATTTGGGGGCAAGGCGGGGCATGATCCGTTTCGACAAGGCAATGATGGTGGCGCTGCTGGCGGCTGGAACCTCGCAGGGCGCACTCGCCCAGACTCAGCCTGATGCGCTGGCCAAAGCCTTCGGCGCGCGCGAGACGGTGATTTCCGCGAGTATCTCGCCCGATGGATCGAAAATCGCGCTGATTTCCGCCGGGCCGGGCCGGAGCAGCCGTGCCTATGTGCTGGAGGCGAAGGAAGGCGCAGAACTGGTTGTCGCGGCGACGACGACTGGCAAGCCGGAGCATCTGTCCCGCTGCGACTGGGTCGCTGCCGCCCGGCTTGCCTGCCAGATTTTTGGCGAAACGCGCTACGCCGACGATGTCTATGGGTTCAGCAATGTATTCGCGGTCGATGTGTCAGGCGGCAATGCCAAGCTGCTGAGCCAGCGGCGTGGTCAGAACGCATTATCCTATGACTTTCGCGGCGGTGACATTGTCGACCTGCTGCCGGGCGAGGATGGCGCGATATTGATGACCCGTTCCTATGTCCCCGAAGCCAAGATCGGCAGCCTTGTCGAAAAGCGGTTGGATGGCCTGGGCGTGGACCGGATCGACACGCGCAGCGGCAGCGGGAAGCGGATCGAAACGCCAACCAAATTGGCAATCGATTATATTTCCGATGGCATCGGCAATGTCCGGGTCATGGGGCTGCAAGAGGTTAAGGGAACCGGCTATTCCAAGGGGACCTACAAATTTCTCTATCGGCCGCAAGGCAAGACGGGCTGGAGCGACCTGTCCACCTATGATGTGCGCGACAATAGCGGCTTCTATCCGCTCGCTGTCGATCCTCAGAAGAACATCGTCTATGGCTTTGAAAAGACTGACGGGCGCGAGGCGCTCGTGTCGATCGCGCTGGACCATGGCCTTGAAAAGAAAGTCGTTTTTGTCCATCCGCAGGTCGATGTGAGCGGCCTGATCCGGGTCGGGCGCGACCGGCGGGTTGTGGGTGCAAGCTACGCGCTGGAACATCGCGAAGCGGTCTATTTTGATCCCATTGCGTCGTCCCTGGTCACGTCGCTGGGCAAGGCGCTGGGTGGCAAGGCCATCCATATTGGCGACATGAGCAGCGATGGGCAGAAAGTTCTGGTGTGGGCGGGCAGCGACGTCGATCCCGGCCAATATTATCTGTTTGACCGCGCGGCGCGCAAATTGTCGCCGCTGATGCCCGATCGTCCCGAACTGGCGGATCGCCAGCTGGCGACAATGAAGCCGGTCAGTTTCAAGGCAGCTGATGGCGTCACGATCCCGGCCTATCTGACGCTGCCGCCCGGCAAGGAAACTGCCAAGGGGCTGCCCGCGATTGTCATGCCCCATGGCGGCCCGGAGTCGCGCGATGAATGGGGTTTTGACTGGATGGTGCAATATTACGCGGCGCGCGGATTTGCCGTCATCCAGCCGCAGTTTCGCGGATCGGCTGGCTTTGGCGAGCAATGGCTGATTCAAAACGGCTATCGCTCGTGGCGCAAGGCGATCAACGATGTGGTTGATGCCGGGCGCTGGCTGGTGGCGCAAGGCATTGCCGATCCTGCCAAGCTGACGATCGCTGGCTGGTCCTATGGCGGCTATGCCGCACTACAGGCGCAGGTGATCGATCCTGACCTGTTCAAGGCGGTCGTTGCGATCGCGCCCGTGACCGACTTTGGTGATCGGCTGCGTCGCGCCCAGTTTGACAGTAGCTATCTGGTGCAGCAGCAGCGTATGGGCACCGGACCTGAAGCGGAAGAAGCTTCCCCCTCCAGCCATGCTGCGCAATTTCGTGCGCCGGTTTTGATGTTCCACGGCACGGACGATGGCAATGTCGATATCAGCCAGGCGAAGATCATGCAGAGCAAGTTGGAGGGCGCAGGCAAGCGCAGCCAGCTGGTCGTTTATGACGGGCTTGCGCATAGCCTGAACGACAGCGACGCCCGTGCGGACATGTTGCAGAAAAGCGCGGACTTCTTGCTCGCTGCCGGGAAATAGCAATCAAAAAAGGGAACGGACGCACAGTCCCGGCGCGCCCGCTCCCTCCAGACTGGTAACAGCACTGATGTGACAGGTCAGGCTGCGTAATCCAGACGGCGTAGTCTGACCTTATCCGTGCAGCTTGATCGCGGTTTCGGCGATCCGGCGGCCCTGATAGCGGGCGCCGTCCAGTTCCTCTTCCGACGGCTGGCGGCTGCCATCGCCATCGGCCAGCGTGGTCGCGCCATAGGGTGATCCGCCGCGCACCTTGTCCACGCCCATCTGGCCCTGGAAACCATAATCCAGACCCACGATGGTCATGCCGAAATGCAACAGGTTGGTGATGATCGAAAAGAGCGTGGTTTCCTGCCCGCCATGCTGGCTGGCGGTCGAGGTGAAGGCACCGCCAACCTTGCCGTTCAATGCGCCACGCGCCCACAGCCCACCGGCCTGATCGAGGAAGGCCGCCATCTGGCTCGACATACGACCAAAGCGGGTGCCGGTGCCGATGACGATGGCGTCATAGTCCGCCAGTTCCGCGACGGTTGCGACCGGTGCGTCCTGATCCAGCTTGAAATGGGCGTTCTTCGCGACTTCGAGCGGCGCGGTTTCGGGGACGCGCTTGATATCGACCTGTGCGCCCGTTGCGGCTGCGCCTTCGGCAACGGCCTTGGCCATCGTTTCGATATGACCGTAGGAGGAGTAATAGAGAACCAGAAGCTTAGCCATGATGTGTCTCCTTGAAGGGTGGAAAGAGGGTGCCGCCCGCGCCAGGGGAGGGGGGAGAATGCGCGGGCGGCGGCCGGCCCGTCCGGGGGAGGGACGGGCCGGTAACTTCAGATGCTGTCGACCAGGACGATTTCGGCGTCCTCGATCGCGGTGATGGTGATGGGCGCACCGCCGATGATTGCCGCGCCGTCGCGTGCCTCGAACGTCTCACCGTCGATGCTGACCCGTCCCGTGGCAGGCACGAGATAGAGGTGGCGACCGTCGGCGCTGTCATAGGTCACGCTGTCGCCCGCCCGGATCGTGCCACCCAGCAGGCGGGCATCGGCGCGGATGCGCAGGGCTTCTGCGTCCTCGTCATAGCCGCTGGCCAGCACAACCAGCTTGCCCGACCGCTGCCCACGCGGAAACGGCTTGGCACCCCAGCTTGGGCTGCCGCCGCGTGCGCGCGGGATGACCCAGATCTGGAACAAAGTGGTGGTTTCATCCTCCAGATTATATTCCGCGTGACGGATGCCGGTGCCGGCTGACATCACCTGAACGTCGCCCGCCTCGGTACGACCCTGATTGCCCAGGCTGTCCTTGTGCGTGATCGCGCCGGTGCGGACATAGGTGATGATTTCCATGTCGGCATGGGGGTGGGGCGGAAAGCCCGAACGCGGGCCGATCTCATCATCATTCCACACCCGGATCGCGCCCCAGTTCATGCGGTCCTCGTCATGATAGTCGGCGAACGAAAAATGGTGCCGTGCATTCAGCCAGCCATGATCGGCGTGGCCCAGCGACGCGAAGGGGCGGCGCTCGATACGGTTTGCAATGTGCGTGTTCATATCCTTGCCTTTCCAAATATCGACCGGACATTCCGGCTTGCTTTCCGCTAATCTAGTCATCAGGATCGTTTCCGAAACACGCAGCATTGAAACGGATTGTTTCCCCATGCGACTACCCGATTTTGAGGCCTGGGCGATGTTTGCCGCCGTGGTCGAACATCGCAGCTTCACCGACGCGGCCAAGGCGCTGAGCGTGTCGAAGGCGACCGTATCCAAGGCCGTGACCCGACTGGAAGAGCATCTCGACACCAGCCTGTTCAACCGTACCAGCCGCCGCCTGGCGCTGACCGAAAGCGGGAAACGGCTGGCGGATCACGCCCATCGTATCCTTGCCGAAGGACAGGCAGCGGAGGAGGCGGCGCGCGAAGAAACCGTGGACTTGTCGGGCGTCGTGCGGCTGGGCGCACCGATGAGTTTCGGCCTGATGCGGATCGCGCCGCTGATCGCCCGCTTCACCCAGGAGCATCCGCTGGTCGATGTCGACCTGCACCTGTCCGACGCGCATATCGACCTCATTGAAATGGGGCTGGACGCGACCATCCGCATTGCGGACATGCCCGACAGTTCGCTGCGCGCCCGCCGCCTGGCCGATGTGCATATCCATGTCGTTGCGTCGCCCGCCTATCTGGCGGCACGGGGAAGGCCGAGGCATCCATCGGATCTCAGCGGCCATGATTGCCTTTGCTACTCTAACTTGACCACACCCGACGTGTGGCGCTTTGCCGGGCCGGGGCAGCAGAATGTGGTGGTGCAGGTCCGGTCGCGCCTGACGGTCAACAGCGGCGACGCGATGCTGCCAGCCCTGCGCGCCGGTGTCGGCATTGCCCGGCTGCCCGACTTTATCGTCGGCGAAGCGCTGGCCAGTGGCGAACTGGAAGAGGTGTTAGTGGACTGGCGTGCGCCGCCCTTTGGCCTCCACCTCGTCACGCCGCCATCGCGGCTGCGCCCCGCCCGCGTCGATGCGCTGCTGGATTTCATCACCCGGCATCATGGGTGTTGAAAGCTCGTTTCGCAGGTGAATCTTTCTTGACTCGTCAGGAATCATTTCGGCCTCAACTCTTTGTAAACAGATTCGTTTTTTGGCGACTCGTGGATTTCTGCGGGTTAGCGAAAAATTAACCTTTGTCCTTCAGAAGTTTTTTGGTTAATGAATTGATGCGGACGCCGTTCTGGTGGGGTGAACGGACCTGCGACACAAAGGGGCTTCACATGCGCGTGCTGCTGATTGAGGATGAACCGACCACCGCCAAGGCGATTGAGCTTATGCTCACGACCGAAGGTTTCAACGTCTATACGACCGACCTGGGCGAGGAAGGTCTCGATCTCGGCAAGCTGTATGATTACGACATCATTTGCCTGGATCTCAACCTGCCTGACATGCACGGCTATGACGTGCTGAAAAAGCTTCGCGCTGCCAAGGTGCAGACCCCGGTGCTGATCCTGTCGGGCATCAGCGAGATGGACAGCAAGGTCCGCTCCTTCGGCTTCGGCGCTGATGATTATGTGACCAAACCCTTCCATCGCGAAGAGCTGATCGCCCGTATCCATGCCGTGGTGCGCCGGTCCAAGGGCCATTCGCAATCAGTCATCCGTACCGGCAAGCTGGCGGTCAATCTGGACGCCAAGACGGTCGAAGTGGACGGCAACCGTGTTCATCTGACCGGCAAAGAATATGCCATGCTGGAGCTGCTCTCGCTCCGCAAGGGTACGACCCTGACCAAGGAAATGTTCCTCAACCATCTTTATGGCGGGATGGACGAGCCGGAACTCAAGATCATCGACGTGTTCATCTGCAAGCTGCGCAAGAAACTGGCGCTGGCGTGCAGTGGGGACAATTATATCGAAACCGTCTGGGGCCGCGGTTATGTGCTGCGCGACCCGGAAGAGGCGCTGGAAGAACAGGCCAAGGTCGCCTGACGCTTCGCGCCACACGCGCTTACCAGGGGGTGGAAAGGCCGATGATCCGCAGGGATCGTCGGCCTTTTCCGTTGTGGCCCGGCTGAACCTGGCCTAGGATATTGTTCGATAGGGATACAATATCCAGGAGAGCCCATGACGACCCGCCATCTGATCGATCCCGAAGTATTACCCGTGCTGGATTTTCTGCCGGAACTGGAACTGAGCCATGACATATTGCCGATGATGCGGGAGGGCATGGCGGCGATGGAAGTGCCCGGACCGGTGGCGTCCCCCGACATCCGCTTGATTCCGGGCCGCGATGGCGCGCCCGATGTGCCGCTGCATATCTTCAATGCCGATCCTGCCCGCCCGCCTCGTCCAGCCATTTTGCACATCCATGGCGGCGGCATGATTTTGGGTACGGCCGATATGGCGAGCCGATCGATCGGGCCGATGGCCGAAGCGATGGGCTTCGTCGCTGCCTCGGTCGATTATCGGCTAGCGCCCGAAACGGCCTTTCCGGGGCCGCAGGAGGATTGCTATGCCGCGCTCGACTGGCTGGTGGCGCAGGCTGATACGCTGGGTGTCGATCCGCAGCGCATTGTCGTGATGGGCGAGAGCGCGGGCGGCGGGCTGGCGGCGGCGCTGGCGTTGATGGCGCGGGACCGGGGCGACATCGCGCTGGCCGGGCAGATCCTGATCTATCCCATGCTCGACCATCGCACCGGTGGGCATGACTGCCGCTGGCAATCGGCCAGCACGGGTGAGTTCATTTGGACGCGCGCCTCCAACCAGTTTGGATGGGGCGCATTGCGCGGCGATTATGGCTGCGATGACGCGCGCAAGGGCTGGTTCTCGCCCGCTCTGGCCGATGATCTGGCTGGCCTGCCGCCGACCTATGTGGCGGTGGGTGCGCTCGACCTGTTCCTTGACGAGGATCTGGATTTTGTGCGGCGGCTGGCCGGGGCAGGGGTGCCGGTGGAATGTCATGTCCATCCAGGCGCTATCCATGCCTTCGACATGGTGGCGACCGCGCGGGTCGCGCAACGCGCCCAGCGTGATTTGACTGATGCGATCGCGCGGATGCTTGTCCTCGACTGACGTAAAAAGGGCCGACGATCCGGTGTGGATCGTCGGCCCGGTCAGGCGGCGGGGCGGGATGCGACGGCTTGGAACTTGGCCGCCGCCCCTTTTCCCCAGCGGGGTCAATCTTCCGCCTGACTTTCGGGAGCGGCACCGGTCGAACCGGCACCTTGTCCACCCCCAGAAACCTGGCCGCTGGCGTTGATCGATGCTGCGCCGTTCACAGCACCCGCGGCGCTGCCAACGACCGATCCAGCCCGATCCCGAACCGCGCCTACGGCCTGTCCAGCCCGGTCCTTCGTTGCACTGACGGCATCGCTTGCCCGATCCCGTATGGTGCCGACGCCGCTCTCGGCCCGGTCACGCACATTGCCGACGGCATTGCGGGCGTCGCTGGTGCCGAGCGTATCGATCGCCAGACTGCCACCCGCCGATCCGTTGGCCGAACCCGACGCGCTGCCGCTGCGGCTCTTGTCCCTGCGGGTCAGCGAACCGCTGGCACTGCCATCGGCGCGGCCATTGCCCGATCCGCTCGCGCCGACCCGGCCATTGTCCAGGTCAATGCTGCGGTCGAGGCCGATGCCACCGCTGCCCGATCCGCCCAGCGCGCCGCCAAGGCCGCCGACCGATCCGCCCAGCAGACCGCCACCGCCGCCGCTGCCGCCCAATAACTGGGCCGAAGCGGGAACTGCGGTCAGTGTCGCGATACAGACCGCCACGATCATGAACTTGCTCTTCATCGCTCATCTCCTTGTTGATTGTCGATGCAATGCAGGGAGAACGGGAGGAGGCAGGCATTTCATCCCGCGCAGGCGAAAAAAAGCGTAACAGACTAAAAATCAGTCATTATTTCTACATGTGGCGCAGATGATTCCTTTGCCAAAGCCGCGTGCCTTGCCCTTTGGCGCTTCTGCTTCGGCCCGCAGCGCGGTCAGGCTGCCCCGCGCCAGCAACCGCCCGGCGACGAGCGGCGCGGCAAAGCTGGTGCCGCGCACCGCGCCCTTGCCCCCATCGCTGCGCGCCGCGTTCATATCCGCCCCCGGCGCGGCGAAATCGACATGGGCGGCGCGCCCGGCTTCGGGCAATAGTCGCCCGCGCCCGTCGATCCCTGTGACTGCGATCACCCCGGCATAGGAGGCGGGGTAGGCGGGGGGTGCGGCGGGGCCGTCATTGCCGACGGCGGCGACCACGGTGACGCCCTTGTCACGCGCCAGCCGGATCGCGCCTGCCAGCAGCGCGTTGTCCGGCCCGACCAGACTGACCGTGACGACCGGCACCCCGCGCGCCGCCATCCATCCCAGCGCCCGCACGATCGCAAAGGCGCCGCCGCCCGCCGGATCGTCGCCATAGACGTCCGCCACCAGCAGAGCCGCGCCCGGCGCTGCGCCACGGACGCTGCCAGCCCCGCTGATCAGCGAGGCGACCGCCGTGCCATGGGCGCTTGCTCTTGGCGCGCCGGGCGCAAAGCCGCGCTGTTCGACCGGCCCGGTCAGCGCCGGATGCCGCGCCACGCCGCCGTCGATCAGCCCGGCCGCGCCGCGTCCGACCGTGCCGCTGCTTGCCAGCCCCCCCGCTGTCGCGCCACTGGTTGACCCGCCGGGGAAGTAGAGATTGTCGGCGCTCGCCTGCGCCTGCGGGGCGATGCGGCGCACATCTTTCAGCGACCGCGCCAGACTGCGACCCTGCGGCACTTGCAGCCGTGCGATGCTGAGGTCCAGCCCCTCCACCGCCTCGCTCTCCACGCCAAATCCCGCGGCCCTCAGCGCATCCAGACTGGCGGCATCCGCTCCCGTCAGCAATATTACCCCGCGCCGGGCTGGCTCGCGCCGGTCGTCCAGTTCGACCGCATCCCCATGCCGCCGGAGCAGATCGCCGATCCGCGCGGCCCGCGCCGCGATCAACCTATCGGCCAGCCGTGCCGGAGACAGGCGTTCCAGCCCACTGCCTTCAATAACATTTTCGACCCGGTCCAGCACATCTGGCACGACCTGTCCCACCGGCCCGCGGCCCAGTAACTGCGCCTGCGCGCCCGGCGCGATCAGGATCAGCCCGGCGATCATCCATGGGCGGGTCAGTCTCATTGCGTCGTCACCGGTCCTTTCGGGTGCATAATGATCCATCGCACAATTATTTCCGTTTTTTCTTGGTCTGTGGGATGAAACGACCGGGCAGGCCCGTTTCATCCCCGGAACATGTGATTGGAGGCCCGATGTCGTTCGAGCATGATTTGCTGGCGATCCTGCCCAGGCTGCGGCGCTTTGCCGCCAGCCTGTCGCGCGATCGTGCCGATGGCGACGATCTGTGCCAGGCCGCGCTGGAGCGGGCGCTCAAGGCGCGCGACCAGTGGCAGCCCGGCACCCGCCTCGACAGCTGGATATATCGGATCATGCGCAACCTGTGGATCGACGAGGCCCGCGCGCGCCAGCGGGCCGCCAAAACCTTCGCCCCGGCAGAAGCGGGGGAGCATGTCGGCCATGCAGGCGACCGGGATATAGAGGTGCATGTCCATCTGTCCGATGTCGACCGGGCGATGCAGGCGCTGCCCGACGAACAGCGCGAGGCGATCGCGCTCGTGCTGGTGGAGGGGCTGTCCTACAAGGAAGCCGCTGCCGTGCTGGGGGTGCCGATGGGGACGCTGACATCGCGGCTGGTGCGCGGGCGCGGGGCGCTCATTGAACTGATGGGGGAAGCGGCATGACCGACATTGACGAAGCCATGCTGATCGCGCTGGTCGATGGCGAACTGGACGAAGTGACCCGTCGCCGCGTCGTTCGCGCCGTGGCGGACGATCCGGCGCTGGCGGAGCGACTGGCGATGCACCGCCGCTTGCGGGAGCGGCTGGCGGGCCATTATGCGCCGATCGCGCAGGAGCCGGTGCCGGGGGCGATGCGCGCGCTGGTGGAGGAGAGCGGCAGGGTGGTGCCGCTGGTGCGCCCGGCGCAGCGCTGGCGCGGTTGGGTGACGGGCGGGGCGATCGCCGCGAGCCTTGTTCTGGGGCTTAGCCTTGGCCGTTTGACCGGCGGGGAGGGCGGTCCGATTGGCCTGCATGATGGGGTCATGGTCGCGCAGGGCGCGTTGGCGCAGGCACTCGACACCCAGTTGGCGTCGGCGCAGGGCGATAGCGCGATCCGCATCGGCCTGACCTTCCAGCGCAAGGGCGGCGGTTGGTGCCGCAGTTTCGACGGCGCGGTCGCAGGCGTTGCCTGCCGCGAGGGCGATGGCTGGCAGGTGCAGCAGGCGTTGCCGGGGGCGGGCGAGGAGCGTGCCTATCGGCAGGCGTCCTCCAGCGACGCGCGGGTCATGGCGACGGTCGATGCGCTGATTGATGGGGAGCCTTTGGATGCGGCGAGTGAGGCGGCGGCGCGGGCGAAGGGCTGGCGTTGAGCCATAACCCGTTCGCCCTCAGCTTGCCGAAATCCACCTCGACTGAAGATTTGGTCCGTCGCGCCTAGACATGCGCCACCGCATGACCGGCACAACAGGCGGCACGGCTGGCCTCCACATAGTCCGCATCATGCCACCAGATATGCTGGTGTGCGTCGGCCAGCATGGGTAGCACCGGGGTCAGTTCCGCCTGCGGTTTTGCCCCCGCGAACGGGGCCATCAGCGCATCGGGCGTATGGACCACGCCGTTCGCCATGACCTGCCGCACATTGGCGACCGTGCTGACATCCTTGAGCGGGTCGCCCTCCACCAGGATCAGGTCGGCCAGCATCCCTCGCGCGATCCGGCCGATGGGTTCGTTCAGAAACTCGCCCGACCAGCGCGTCGTCATCATCAGCGCGTCGAGCGGGGATACGCCATATTTCACCATGCCGCGCAGGTTGAGGTGCAGGCTGATCGCGGTCAGGTCAATGGGGGCGTCGGTGCCGGACAGCGGGTGCCATCCAGCTGCCAGCATCTGCTTGATCTGCGCGACCTGCCGCTCCAGCGACGCCAGCATGATCGGGCCGCCTTCGCCCGACATGGCCTTCACTCGCCCGGTCAGCTTGGCATATTCCCACGAGGGATAGAGGGTCGTGATCCGGGGATCGCGGGTGAAGCTGTCATCCAGCCCCAGCAGCGCGGTGGCGGCGAACAGGGTCGGGGTGCGTCCGGCCTTTGCGGCGGAGAAGAGATCATTGACGTCATGATAGCCGCCGCCCAGCGCGGTAATCGTGCGCGAATAGCCGTAGCGGTTGGTCGCGCCGGTATGTTCCATGCAATCCATGCCGCTGTGGAGCGCGGGATAATGATAATGGGACGACAGGTGCATCCCCATGCGGTGGGAGGCGTCAACGACTTCCTTTTGCGTATCGTGGCGCAGGCGGACATAGGTTTTGACCATGTCATAATCGAGCAGCCGCGCCCGTTCCAGTTCCAGCGCCATCTGCCCCGGCTCGGTCACAGGACGCATGAAATTGTAGAAGATACGCCCGCCGTCGATCGCTTCGCCGGTGGCGTAATGGCGGGCGGCGATGCGCTTGCCGCTCTGGATCGCCTCGCGATCCTCGACCATATGATAGGCCGGGCAACCGGGGGATCTGGTCGCGGTGATGCCCATCGCCAGCCACAGCCGCCCCATCCGGTCGCCATAGCCATAGCCCGCCATCTGCCGATGGGTGTGCATGTCGATCAGGCCGGGCATCAGCGTCAGGTCCGGCGCGTCGATGAAGCGGGCATTGGCGTCGGACGGCGCGCCCCCGCTGTGCGGCGTGACCGCGGTGATGACGTTGCCGTCAATCACCACGTCCACGCCGCTCCTGTAGGTCGGGGACAGGGCGTCCCAGACCTTGCCAGCCCTTATGACGGTGCGACCCGACGGCTTGGCATTGGCCCATGTCAGGCGGCATGGCACGGTCTGCGGCTTGCCACCGGCAACCGGCACGAGGCGCAATTTGCCGCCGCTCAGATAGAGGAGCGACCGGGAATCGCCGCTCCAGCTTGGGGCATCGGCCAATTCCGTGCTGACTTGGCGTGGCGCGGCGGTGAAGCTGCCATCCGGCGCGACCGGGGCGACCCACAGCGTGCTGGCGAACACAAAGGCCATTGCCTTGCCATCGGGCGACCAGACCGGGCCGTCATGGCCGCGCGTGCCCAGCGACTTGCCATCGAACACCGGGCGATAGGTGCCTTTGCCGGTCGCCAGATCGACCGACAGGATCTGGCTCGATCCCTCGCGATAGCGGCCCGTCACCGGTTTGAAGGCGGCATAGGCGATGGTCTTGCCATCCGGGCCGAAGCTTGGCCGTCCCGGTTCCCATATCGCATCGAAGCGCTTGCGCACGGTGCCGGTCGCGACCTCTACCGTATGGAGCGCGCCTTCCTGATCCAGAAAGGCGATCAGCGTCCCGTCCTGCGACCAGCTGCCCCAGGCGACCGCCTTGTCGGGGATGTTGGTCAACTGCCGTTCCTTGCCGGTGCTGACGTCATGCAGCCACAGGTCGAGCGTCCCGCCCCGGTCGCAACTATAGGCGATGGTGCGGCCATCGGGCGACCAGGCCGGATCGCATTTGTGAAAGGCGTCGCCCACGAGGATACGGGGCGCGCCGCCGATGGGCATCAGATAAAGATCATTGAGCGCGGCAAAAACGATCTGCTTGCCATCGGGCGAGAGCATGGGCGCCGCGATGCCGACCACCGGTTTGGGCGTGATGGAGGTGAAGTCGCGGGCCTTCCTGGTATAATCGGGTGTCGTGACCGGCACCTGCGTCGTGAACGGCACAACGCTCGCCTTGCCATCCTGCCATTGGCGCAGCTTCCCGCCGGCCCCATAGAGGATCGCTCCGTCGGCGGTAAAAGCGGGGCGGAAGGGGTAGAGATCCTCCCCCGCGATCACATCCTTGCCATCCACAACCAGCGTCACCGACCCCGGCTGGACGCGGGTATAGGCGATGCGCCCGTCCGGGGCGAAGGACGGGGCCATGATCGCTGAAGGGTTGAAACGGTCGGGGGAGGGCAGCACCGAGGCAATTTCGGTCACCGCGCCGGTTGTAACATCTACCACGACCAGTTTCGTGCCGCCCGCGACATAGGCGACGCGCTGACCGTCCGGTGACCAGCAAGGCTCGCTGTCGTTGGTTGTGCCTTTGGACAGTGGCGTCACCTGTCCCGATGCCACGTCCAGCAGATAGATGGCGTAGCGCCCGTCCGCCCGGTCGCTGGAAAAGGCGATGCTTTTGCCATCGGGCGACCAGCGCGGTTCGCGATCGTCCAGCAGCCCTTCCGTATGCTGGCGCATGTCGCCGCCATCGGCCGCGACTGACCAGATGTGGAAATTGCCGCTGCGATAGGATTGGAACGCGATGCGCGTGCCGTCGGGCGACCAGTCGGGCTGGGCGAGATCGTCAAAATCGCCGGTCAGGCGTTTGAGTGGTCCGCCTGCGACCGGCATCGTCCATAATATGCCGAGCAGATCGAAGGCCATCCGGCTGCCATCGGGCGACAGGGTCAGCGCGACATTGGTGGCGTCCTCGACGGTCACCATCGTTTCCTTGCCCGTCGCCCGGGCGCGGGCATCGCCCACCGCCCCGGCGCTCCCCGCGGCCAGCAAGCCGATCCCGCCCGCCGCGATCGCCTCGCGACGGCTGACGCCCGATCTGATCGTCATGCTTAGAACTCCAGGTTCAGGCGGCCATAGTAGAAGCCCCCGCTAATGCCGTAGGGCGCGTATGTGTTATAAAGAAAGCCGACGAACTGGTTTACCGGCTTCAACTTGTTGGGATAGGTGTTGAGCAGGTTGTTTGCGCCGACCGACAACTTGACGCCCTTGGTCAATTTATAGCCGATTTCGAGATCAACGATGACCTTGGGCTTCAGTTTTTCGTCCACAAAGTCGCGGAAGCAGACAGGGCTCACGACATTGACGGCGCAAGCCGTAAAGTCGGCGGTGTGGAACGCCGTGGCGTTTGCGCGCTGGACGATCTTGCCGAAACGCGTAGCGCGCAGGTTCATGTTGAAATCGTCCTTTTCCCACAGGACGTTGGCGATGAACTTGTTGCGTGGCGTGCCCTCGGTCAGGTCTCCCTGCTTGGTGCGACCGATCAGGGCGAGACCCGATGCTGCAATCGGTCCGGGGACAGGGTCGATATGGGTGAAGATGGTCTTGTTGAAATTGGCCGAAAGACTGATCGTCGCAAGACCCATGTCGCCCAGCCCCGCACGATAGGTGCCGACGATGTCGAGGCCGCGTGTCCGGGTGTCTGCGGCGTTGGAGAATAACAGCCCGCCGGCGATCCCGTAAATACCGGCTGCCTCTAGAGCGTTGATGACCACCGGACCACTCAGCGTCTCGCTCAGAAGGATGCGGTCCTTGATCTTGATCTGATAGGCGTCGACTGTGATGTTCAGGTTCGGCGCGGGCGTCAGCACAATGCCCGCAGAGAAGTTGACGGACTTTTCAGGCTTGAGCGGCACGGCGCCCAGAGCCTTGGCCGCTGCACCCTCGACCGGCAACGCCTGAACCGGCAACAGGACGCTGACGCCGTTCTGCACCACCCCGATGGTGGACGACGACGCATAATGCTGCTGCTGCAAGGTCGGCGCGCGGAAACCGGTGCTCGCCGTGCCGCGGATGGCAAAGCCGCGCATCGGTTCGATGCGGAGCGACGCCTTGCCGGTGTCCGTGGTGCCGAAATCGGTATAATCCTCATGCCGCCCGGCAAGGCCGAATTCCAGCCCCTCGACGATCTTGCCTTCCAGATTGAGATAGGCGCTCCAGTTGCTGCGGCTCCAACTCCCTGCGCCTTCGGGGACGAAACCCGTCACGCCCTGCGCGCCGACACCGGTACGTTGCCGCCCCGCGAGCCAGGCACCCGGAGGCGATACATATTTGCCATCAATATAGGATTCAGGATCACCGGCCCCGATCATGAACTTGTTTTTCTTATATTCTGCACCCACCGCGACAGACAGCGGTCCGGCTAGGCCGATCTCGAATTCCTTACTAAGATCGAGATTGTTGGTCCATTCGTCGAACCGGATCTTGCCCAGGTAGAAGGTGGTCGGGCTAGCTGTACCCATGGAGGGATTGAGCGAAGTCGTCTGCTTATACTTGACCTCGTCCTGCGAATAGGTGGAACTCAGGTCGAAACGCACACCTTCGCCGATTTCGCCGCGCAGGCCGAGCGCATATTGGAAATCCTCGTCATAGACATGGATGCGCGGGATATAGCCTTCGGGATAGATTTCGATGATATTGTTGAGCGCGGCGGGCGTGCGATAGGTCAGCCAACCTGCAGCGTGGCGTTTCGAATATGTGCCGAAGCTATAGGCTTCCAGGCTGCCGCCCACCGGCATCATGGCGTCGTAGCTGACATTGCCGCCGATGACTTCCGGCTGACCGGCCTTGCCGCGATACCGGTCCAGATTGGGATCATCGTTCCGTGGATCGCCGGTGGGGTAATAAGCGCCAGCGATCGCCGAGCCTTTGACCAGTGTTCCGGCCTGCAGCACGCCGTCGGCGGCCAGATGGATATAGCCGCCGTCCGGGCCGATCGCAAAACCCTTGTCGACCTGCCATCGACCCTGTTCGCCGCCATTGTCTGCCGTGCTGCCCAGCGTCAGTGCCGCGCCCCCGGCCGTGTCGTTCTTCAGTATGATGTTGACCACCCCAGCAATCGCGTCGGAGCCATATTGCGCCGACGCGCCATCGCGCAGTACTTCGATCCGCTGGATCGCATTGCCGGGGATGAGGTCCAGGTCCGGCGGCGATTGGCCGTTCTGAACTGATCCGTTGATGAACAGCGTAGCCGAATTATGCCGCCGCTTGCCGTTCACCAGGACCAACAGCTGGTCGCCGCCAAGGCCGCGCAGCGACAGGGTGCGCACTGCCCAACTGGCACCCGCGCCGTTGTTCGACACGTTGATTGAGGGAACCAGCGTGCTCAACAGGTCGCGGACGGACTGCTTGCCGCTCGATTCCAGGTCCTTGGCCCCCAATACGTCGATCGGTGCAAGGCTTTCGGCAACAGTACGGTTGGTCGCACGCGTGCCGGTGACGATGATAGGCGTTGAATCCTCGATCGGTTCAGGGACCGGGGCCAGCGCGGCCGGGGCGACGCTGCCCGCGACGCTCGCCTGCGCGAACTGGAGCGAGAGCGGGCTGCGTCGCGCGACGCTGCGGTTGGTGGGGGCGGCCAGCGCGATCACACCGACACCGGCCTGTTCCATCTTCAGGTCCGTACCCGCCAGCAGCCGTGCCAGCGCGTCCTGGGTCGACAGCCAGCCCTGAATCCGGCGGCTGCGGATCGCCGCCACCTCGTCATAAGGAAACAGGATGCGCACGCCCGACTGGGTCGATAGCTGACGCAGCGCGCTGCTGAGCGGCTGGACGTGAATGTCGAACTTGTGGCGCTGGCTCAGCGCCAAATCCTGTTTTGCAGCTGCGAAGGCTTGGGAAGAAGGCACAAGGCAAGAAGCCAGGCAAAGCCCGGTTAACGCATGAATAGCACGCATGATCTGTTCCCCTGGATGGCAGCATTTGGGCCGCTCTGTCCCTTTGAAACGAAGCAAAGGTAGCAATCCGCTATGCTTTTCCCAGGGTCACAACCATGGAATGTTTCTCAACAGCTTATGACGGATGCAGAGGTTATTTGCTGATGCTGCAAAGCAAAAAATAAGGGCAGGCCAACTCAGCCGTTGGTCTGGAGAAACCAGCGATCGGTGCCTTGCAGGCCAATTGCGGTCAGCCGCCCCGAATAATAAGCGCCGGTGTCGATGCCGATCCGGTTGGACTGCAAATCGACATCATCCGTGATGCTATGGCCATGCACGATCATCCTAGGATGCGCGCCGCCATGATCCAGAAATTCGCGCCTGATCCAGCGCAGGTCCGCGCCGTTTTGGGTCTCGATCGATACCCCCGGCCGGACACCGGCATGGACGAACAGATAATCTTCCATTTCGACCCGGTCGGGCAGGGCGTCGAGAAAATCGACATGGTCGCGCGGCACATGGTTCAGCATCCATGTCGCAATCTCGCCATCGGCCATCACCGGGAACAGCACCGGGTCCAGCCCATAGCTGGCCAGCGTCACTGCGCCGTCCATCTTGCGAAAGACCGGCACCGCCCGCGCGTCGCCCCGTGCGGCCCGCACGAAAATTTCCTCATGATTGCCTTTGAGGCAACGCACATCGCCCTTGGACGCGACCATGGCTATCACCCGATCGACGACCTGCCGAGACGAGGGGCCGCGATCGACCAGATCGCCCAGCAGGATGATGTGCGGGGTCATCGGCCCCCGTTCGGCATCATCTTCCGCGATCAGCGCCAGCAAGGCATCGAGCAGGTCGGCCCGGCCATGCACGTCGCCAATCGCATAGACGCGCCGGTCGCCCACGCTCGGCGGACCGGGTGCCTCAATCGGCGTTCCGCGCCTCAACCATGTCCGCAACCACTGCATGGGCCGCAGTCTGGCACGTCGTTACAGGCGCGGCAACGTCACGCCCTGCTGCCCCATATATTTGCCCGCCCGGTCGGCATAGCTGACCTCGCACGGCTCATTCCCTTTCAGGAACAGGAACTGGCACGCCCCTTCATTGGCGTAGATTTTGGCGGGCAGCGGGGTCGTGTTGGAAAATTCCAGCGTCACATGCCCCTCCCAGCCCGGCTCCAGCGGGGTCACATTGACGATGATGCCGCAGCGGGCATAGGTCGATTTGCCGAGGCATATGACCAGCACGTCGCGCGGCACCCGGAAATATTCGACCGTCCGGGCCAGCGCGAAGCTGTTGGGGGGGATGATGCAGCAGTCGGTCTTGCGATCGACAAAGCTGTTGGTGTCGAAATCCTTGGGATCGACGATGGTGCTGTCGATATTGGTGAAAATCTTGAACTCGTCGGCCACCCGCGCGTCATAGCCGTAGGAGGACAGGCCGTAGCTGATACAGCCGTCGCGCCGCTGGCTCTCCACGAACGGCTCGATCATGGCGTTGGTCAGCGCCTGTTCGCGAATCCACTTATCCGACAATATGGACATTTGAGCGCTACTTCCTAACTAACATATCTGCTTGGCGGGAGGGTTTATGGCGACGGGTGTTAGCGTTGATGCGTTGGTCAACACAATTGAAAATTCGGAGGCACGAGGGGCTGCGATCCGGCTTCTCTTGGACCTTTATCGCTTGGGCCATGATCTCGTCGTAAGCGTATCCAATCCGAAGAAGGACGTTCATTTTTTGAATGACCAAGGGGTTCGACCCTACAGCTTTATTGCAAACAAAACGGACTTACTTTTCTATTTCCGCAAGCACGCCCGAAAGCCCGATGCCAGTTTCACGTTGCCGCTTGAGCGTTCGACGGAGGATGAGGCGACTTATCGGATCGCGAACGAACAGAACGCCCTAGAAATAGTTAAATTCATTTCCCAGAATAGGGAGTGATGCCCAGGTCCGCTGGACCAAAGGCATGGGGCAGCAACGCCGCGACCGTATGTTCGACAATCTGCCCGCCATCGGGCGTGGCGCAGTATATGGCGAGCGGGCGTCCGGCCATCTGTTCGGCTTCGTTCATGACCTGGCGGCACCGGCCGCAGGGGGTGACGATCGCCGCCCCAGCGCCGTCCATCGCCCCACCGACCACGGCGATGGCGGCGACATCGGCAAAGCGTCCCTGCGCATTGACGCTCGCCAGCGCGACCGTTTCGGCGCAGAGCGACAGGCCGTAACTCGCATTCTCGAAATTGCAGCCGGTGACGATGCTGCCATCGATCAGCCGCACCGCGGCGCCCACGGCAAAGCGGCTATAGGGCGCATGGGCATTGGCCATCGCCGCGCGCGCCGACGTCACCAGTTCCGAAATTTCCGCCTCGCGCGTCATGGCGCCACCACATCCCATCTGACCGGACCGTCGATCCCGTCGATATGCCGCATGTCGCTGGCTGTCCACATCACCCAGCGCCTTGTGGCATAATCGGGGGGGAAGAAATTGCCGTCCAGCCACAGCGTCCGGTTGATGCCGGAGCCAATGTCATAGCGTTTGTCGAAATCCTCGGTCACGTTGAGCAGCACCGTCTTGCCCGCATGGCTTTCGACCAGATTGACCAGCGTGTTCAGTTCCGACAGCAACAGGTCGCGCCCCGGTCGCGCGGTGCAGGCCGGGGCGAAGGCCAGCCGGATGACCGGGGGCAGGGCAGCGTTATCGCGCGGCACGGTGGTCATGAAGCGGGTCGCCTGATCGCTGGCGAGGCGGCACAGGCTGAATTCCAGCATCGCGCCGTAACGCATCCCGGCGGTGCGCACCCCGCGCCAGTTGGCGGCGAAAGCGGGGTCGCGCCAGTCGGCACCCTTGGCCGCGCGGATATAGGCGAAGTCGGCCCCCTGCGCGGCTAGCGTGCCCCAGTCGATCGGCCCATTGTCGGAGCTGACGCTCAGTCCCTGCACCGGATAGGCGCTCCGGTCCGGCGCCCAGTTGCGGGCATAGAGGAACAGCGCCAGCGCCAGCGCCGCGATCAGCGCCAGCGCCAGTCCGACGCGGACCAGCAATCCCCCCAAAGTCAGCCGCCCGATTGTCCCTACCCCTTGATGTGCAACACGCAGATCAGCGTGAACAGGCGGCGGGCGGTGTCGAAATCGACCGCGATCTTACCCTCCAGCCGCTCGCGCAGCATTTCCGCCGCGTCATTGTGGATGCCGCGCCGGGCCATATCGACCGTCTCGATCTGGGCGGGCGAGGCATTGCTGATCGCCTGATAGTAACTGTCGCAGATGGCGAAATATTCGCGGATCGGCCGGCGGAAGCGGCCCAGCCCCAGGATGATGGCTTCAAGCGCGCTGTCATCCTCGCGGTTAATCTCTATCACCAGCCGCCCGTCCTCGACCCGCAGCACGACCTTGTAGGGGCCGGCATAGCCGTCGGCATGGACGCGCTGCGGCGCGAACATATTATCCTCCAGCAGGTCGAAGATCGCGATGCGCCGTTCCTGTTCGACGTCGGCATTGCGCCACAGGATCGTCCGCTCGTCGAGCTTGATGTCTATGATGCGCGGGTCGGCCATATTGCGATCAGCCTCAGTGCGGCGGCAGGCCGCGAAATGCAAGCGGGAGTTATCCACAGCTACCCATCGTCGTTTCGACCTTGGGCCTTGCGCAGGAACGGCGGGCGGAGGAATAGAGAGCCATGGTCGAACTGGTGAAAATGAATGCTGCCGCCGAAACCGGCGCGCCTGAACTCCCTCGCAATGTGGAGGCGGAAGCGGCGCTGCTCGGCGCGCTGATGATCGACAACCGGCTGGCGGAGGATGTCCAGCTCAAGATCAAGGCGGAGCATTTTTTCGAGCCGATGCATGGTCGTATCTATGATGCGATCATGAAGCTGCTGGACCGCGACATGGTCGCCAACCCGGTGACGCTAAAGCCGATGCTGGATCAGGACCCGGCGCTCAAGGAACTGGGCGGGGCGGGCTATCTGGCGCAACTGACCGGCAATGGCGCCGCGCTGATCGGCGCGCGCGATTTCGCGTCGCAGATTTACGATCTCGCCTTGCTGAGACAACTTGTCAGCGTTGGTCGTGAACTGGTTGAAAATGCGATGGATACGAGCGAGGATGTCAATCCCCGCGAACAGATAGAGGCAGCCGAAGTCGCGCTCTACAAAGTGTCCGAAGGGGAGGGCGAAAGCGGGTCGGTCAAAAGCTTCCTCACCGCCTCCACCGCCGCCGTGCAGGTCGCTGAGCGCGCGCTCAACAGCGGCGGGCATGTGTCGGGGATTACCACCGGGATCAACAGCCTCAATGCCAAGATCGGTGGTCTGCACAATTCCGACTTGATGATCCTGGCGGGACGTCCCGGCATGGGCAAGACCTCGCTTGCCACCAACATCGCCTATAATGCCGCGTCGCGCTGGCTGCGCGACAATGCCGACGGTATTCCGCCGGAAAAGAATATGGGGGCCAAGACCGCCTTCTTCTCCCTCGAAATGTCCGCCGACCAGCTGGCAACCCGCGTGCTGGCTGAGCAATCGGGCATCAGCGGCGAAGCGCTGCGCATGGGCAAGATCAGCCGCGCCGATTTCCAGAACCTGTCCCGGGCCGCGCGCGAGTTGCAGGAACTGCCGCTTTTCATCGACGATACGCCGGGCCTGACCATCGCGGCGCTGCGTACCCGCGCGCGCCGCTTGAAGCGCCGCCATGATGTCGGCTTCATCGTCGTCGACTATCTCCAGCTGTTGCAGGGGACCGGACGCGGCAACGAGAATCGCGTCAACGAAATTTCGGAAATTTCCCGTGGTCTCAAGACCTTGGCGAAGGAACTTCATGTGCCGGTGCTGGCCCTGTCGCAGCTCAGCCGCGCGGTTGAACAGCGTGAGGACAAAAGGCCGCAGCTTTCCGATTTGCGCGAATCCGGCTCGATCGAACAGGACGCAGACATGGTCTGGTTCGTGTTCCGCGAGGATTATTATGAAGCGGCCAAGGAACCCAAGGTCGAGGATGAGGCCGCCTATGCCGTCTGGCGCGAAAATATGGACCGCATCTACGGTCTGGCCGAAGTCATCGTCGCCAAGCAGCGCCACGGTTCCACCGGTCGCATCCGCATGAAATTCGACGCCCGGATCACGCGCTTCTCCGACGTGGCGGACGATAGCTATCAGGATCTGGATTACGAGTAAGCCAATCCAAATGCACCGTTATTCCCGCGAAGGCGGGAATCTATCTCCCAACGACTGATATTGGCGCAAGGTCGGGAGATGGATCCCCGCCTTCGCGGGGATGACGAGTTTAAGAGTTAGGCGCTCACCATCTTCGCCCGCGCCGCGACCCTTGCCTCCAGCATCGACAGCGGCATTGCGCCTTCCTCAAGGATGGCGTGGAACTGCTTGATATCGAAGCGATCGCCCATTGCAACCTGCGCGGCGGCGCGCGCCTTGCTCCATACGCCATGGCCGACCTTGTAGCTGGTCGCCTGGCCCGGCTGGGTGCAATAGCGCTCCACTTCACGCTGGCAACGCGCCTGGGTGAAGCCTGTCTTTTCAACCATATAGGCCGTGGCTTTCTCACGGCTCCACTGCTTTGAATGAATGCCGGTGTCGACCACCAGCCGCGCCGCGCGGAACAGGAAGGATTGCAGATAGCCCGCCCGGTCTAGCGGGGTCGCATAGCCTTTCAGCTCGTCCGACAATTGCTCGGCATAGAGCGCCCAGCCTTCGCTATAGGCGCTCATGAAGGCGGTCTTCCGTAGCATCGGAATATCGCCCGCCGTCTGCGCCGTCGAAATCTGGAGGTGATGTCCCGGTACGCCTTCATGATAGTTCAATGCGGGCAGCGTATATTTGGGCCAGTCGCCTATCGCCTTCAGATTGATGAAGAAGATCGCCGGGCGCGACCCGTCGAGCGCGGCGCGATTATAATAGCCGTTCGACGCGCCATCCTGAATCTCGACCGGCACCGCGCGGATTTCGAGCGGCGTATCGGGGATGGTCGCAAAGGCCTGCGGCAATTTCGCCTGCATCAGCTTGGCTTCGGCATTGAGCGCGGCGATCAGGTCGGCGCGGCCCTGCGCCGTGTCGGGATAGACTTGCGACGGATCGGCGTTGAGCGCCGCCAGACGTTCGCCGATCGTCCCCTTGCTATAGCCTGCCCCTTGCAGGATCGTGTCGAGTTGCGCGCTGATATCGGCAACCTGCTCCACCCCCATCGCGTGGATGTCCGCCGCCGACAGGTCGGTCGTGGTCGCGCTCTTGAGCGCGGCGGCGTAAATCTCCTCGCCGCGCGGGGTGCGCCACACGCCATCGCCTGCCGCCGTCTTGCCGCGCAGCCCCTCGATCATCGCGATCTGCGCGTCGAGCGCTGGGTAGATGCTTTTCTCGACAATCGCTGCCGCCGGTCCCTGCCAGTCGCCCGCTATCCCCTTGGCCGTCGCGCGCTTGACCAGCGACTGGACCAGGCTGCTGCTCGCGGCGGGCTGATCGCGCAACTTCTTCATCTGCCCCAGCGTCAGGTCGAGCGACCAGCCCGGTGCCAGATAGCCCCGCGCCGCCTCGTCCCGCTGCATTGCGCTATCGGTGCGCAGGTTGCGCGCGAACGCCTCCAGCCGCGCCAGATAGGCGTCGCCATCGGCGGCTGCATTGATGGTGTGGGCGGTGTTCAGGAAATCGGGCGTCGAAAAATAGCTGCCGCCCTGCTGGAAGATGCGATAGGGGCGCACTGCACTGTTGAGGCCGAAAGTCGCCGGGGCGACCGTCTGCTGCCCAAGCGAATAGAGGATGACGTCAAGGTTCAGTCGCTGCGGGTCGGACAGGCTGGCGGACGTGAATCCCTCCAGTTCCTTGATCGCCGCCTGCGTTGCGGCCAGCCGTTTCATCATCGCCGACTTGCTATTGTCGTCCAGCTGGCTCTTGGCCCCGGCCCGCGCGCCCTTGTCCAGACCCAGGCTGGTGACGAAGCTGGGCGACAGGTCCAGTTGCCTCTCGAAAATGGCGGTGAAGGCCGCCGACAGCCGCGCATCGTCGCTGCCCTGCGCGAAGGCGCGGGGGGCAGCGACGGCGATGGCAACGGCGCCGGAGGACAGCAGAAAATCACGACGGTCCATGGCTGGGACTCCCTTATCTTTGAATAAGGGAGACTCTTAAGCCGCTGATGCGATCCGTCCAGAGGCTTGTAATATTGTTGCGTGCGGTTCGGCCTGTTTGGGCAGGACCATGGCGGCGGGTGTCAGCAGATGGGCCTCCAGCAGGTCCAATATATGGCTATCCTCCTGCGCGTCGAACTTGCGCGCGAACAGGTCGGGGCTGAGCGTCAGCCGCAGTGCGTCGCGGGTCACGAATGTCCGGGGGCGCAGCTTGATGTCGCCATCGGGAATCCAGTCGATCGTGCGCAGATCGTCATTGACCTGTTTGTCAGGGGCAAAGGCGTTCATCATCACCGTCTGGAAAAAGCCTTCATCGGCAATCAGCGTACGGCGGTAGAAATTCTTGAATTTCAGCGCGGCGGGATCGCGGCAGACAAAGGCGCAGAAATCGCGCGTGACCGCCTTCCACTGGGTGCCGATATAGGGGGTGATCCCGGCCATGCGACGGCGTGGGATGCCGGTACGCACGATGCGGTTGAACGCTTCGATGAAATAATGGCTCAGCCGGTTCATCGTGTCGGGGCGGACGGCCTGCTGCGGCACGGCGCGGATGAACTCGGTGCCGTCATGCGCGGCCAGATAGTCCGCGATATAGGCTTGTGACTTCAGCGGAAAATCCTGCCCGCTCAAATTGATGAAATAGCGCCAGTTCGCGCCCATCTCCAGCAATTTGGCCATGCCGCGCAGTTCGGCATCCACCAGACTATATCCGCCCCACAACATCTTGCGCGACGGCAGCATCGCGACATTGGCATAGGGTTTGAGGAAGGCGGCAACATCCGCCTGCATCGTGGCACCCGATCGATGATCGACATGGATCAGATAATGATTGCCCGGCACATAGATGGCGCGGAACATCCGCTTGAACTGTTCGGGAAAGCGGTGGACGAGGATGAGATAGGCGATCATGCGGGGCACACTCCATCAGGCGCGCAGCAGTCGGGTGACCGATGCGGTGCAGGTGTTTCCAGCCTTTTGGAAAATTATCGAAGCGAGAGGTTCGACCGGCATAGGGGGTTCAGGTCGAAGCGAGGCCGCCCCGGCCATATGCCGAGAACGGCATATAGGGATGATGCGCCGCGATTCTTAGGGGTGCCTATGAATGAGCAGGGACAATGCGGCATTGGGCATATGAATGTAATATTATTACCAATTCCTGGTCGATTAAATCGTCCCATATGCCGCCGGAGCGAATTGACAGGCGCTGTCGATCGACCCATATCGACGCCGCCGGGCCGAGTCTCGCGCAACCCTTTCAAGGACAAACCCCATGGACCCCGACAGTAGAAGTCGATCTAGCCGTCCGATAGCGTCAGTGGGTCGCTAAGGGGTTTTCCCTGTCCTCCCTCCTGAAGCTGTCGGCTCACCGATATTCAGGAGACAATCTATGTTCACCGCTTTTGCGCGTGAGGCTGACCGCCTCATCGCCCTCGATCTCACGCATATGGATCGCGATGTCGCGCATCCGCCCATCCTCTGGGCTGATATGGTCCGGCCGGAGGCGGCCGATGCAGCACAGGTTTCCACGCTTCTGGGCATCGACATTCCGACATTGCAGGAAATGGAAGAAATCGAACCGTCTGCCCGCCTTTATGAGGAGGATGGCGCGCGCTTCATGACCGTTCCCGTCGTGTCGGGGCCGGATGGCGAAGCCCCGGTCCTTGCGCCCATCACCTTCATCCTGGGCGCTGCGAGCCTGATCACGGTTCGGCATGTCGAATCCCGGCCTTTTGATCTGGTCATCGCCCGCCGTCTGCGCAGCAATGGCGCGACGACGGCAGAAACGCTGATGCTCGACCTGATGGACGCGATTGTCGATCGCCTTGCCGACATGTTGGAGCGCAATGCCGGTCAGTGCGACGCTGTCTCGCGCGAGGTGTTCGCGCACAAGGCTGCGGGTGGTGCCGGCGGCGGCGCGGAATCGCGCGATCTGGAAGCGATGCTGGGGCGCATTGGCCGGGAGGGTGACCTGCTGACCAAATTGCGCGAATCGCTGGTCGGGCTGGCACGGCTGCTATCCTATTGGAGCACACGCAGCCCCCGGGCCGACCGCGACCTGCGCGACCGGATCAAGACGCTGCAACGCGACGTGCAGGCGCTGACCGATCATGCGTCCTTCCTGTCGAGCAAGGTCAATTTCCTGCTCGATGCGACGCTGGGGCTGATCAATCTGGAGCAGAACCAGATCATCAAGATTTTCACGGTCGCGGCCGTCGCCTTCCTGCCGCCGACGCTGATCGCGTCGATCTATGGCATGAATTTCGACTATATGCCCGAACTGCGCTGGCATTTGGGCTATCCGTTCGCGATTGTGCTGATGATCATCTCGTCGGTGCTGCCCTTCGTCTATTTCCGCAAGCGCGGCTGGCTCTGAGCCAGGCACGAGGGGGCATGTCATGCGGACAATCCTCAAGCGACGCGCAGTCGCGCGCACCACATTTGTCGCCTGCCTGATCCTGCTGCCCGCGCGGCTGATGGCTGGCGGCGGCGCTCATGCGGTCGATGATGCCGGTGTCGAAACGCCCGGCGATTGCCATCTGGAAAGCTGGACCAGCGATCTGGGACGCGGGCAAAGCCTGCTCAACTTCGGTCCCGCCTGCACGCCGGCTACTGTGCCGACGCTGGAACTGGGCGCTACGATCCAGCGGCTGGGTCAGTCTGGCAAGGGGCAGTGGCTGGTCGGACCTGCACTGAAATGGGCGCTGCGCAGCGGCGGCGGCGCGCCGGGGGAGCGTGTGGGGATCGCGCTGGCCGGTTCCGCCCTGGTGGATGCGCGATCCGGGCAATTGGACAGTGCTGCCGTGCTGGTGCCGCTCACGCTGACGCCGATCGATCGGGTGACCTTCAACGCCAATGTCGGCATGGGGCTGGTGCGCGATGAGCGTGCGCATCTGCTCTACGGCGCGCAGATCCTATATAGTGCGACCGACCGGATCACTGTGATGGCGGAAACCTATGGCCGGCACGACCGGGCCATTGGTGTCCAGGGCGGCGCTCGCTGGACCTTCGATCGTGGCCGGATGGACATCGACCTGCTGGCCGCGCGCCCGCCGGGGCGCGGCCAGCCGGCTGCCTTCACTCTGGGCTTCACCGTCCGACGATAAATCTGTCAGAATACCGGCATGTTCGCAGGATCTTCGGGGTCCACCACCGGGATCGGCGTGACGGGCGAGTGGATGCCGCATTCCACCTTGTCCCAGCCACGCCAGCGGCCCGCGCGTGGGTCCTCGCCCGGCTGCACCTTGGACGTGCAGGGTTCGCAGCCGATCGACAGATAGCCCTGGGCCTCCAGAGGGTGGCGGGGCAGGGCGTGATCGGCGAAATAGGCCTCCAGATCATCCTTGGTCCAGTCGCCCAGCGGATTGATCTTGAGCCGCCCATCCTCGACCTCGAAGCGTGGCAGATTCTGCCGCGTCACCGACTGGAACGCCTTGCGCCCCGAAATCCAGGCGTCGAGGCCATCCTTGGCGCGCTTCAACGGTTCGACCTTGCGGATTTCGCAGCAGCCGTCGGGATCATAGGACCAGCGCAGGCCGGTTTCGTCCTTCTTGGCGATCACTTCAGCGATCGGCGTCACGGTGCGGCTGTCGGTAAAGCCGAAAGCGTTGATCAGCGTGTCGCGATAGGCCAGAGTTTCGGCGAACATCTTGAGCGTATCGACGAAGATCACCGGCACGGTCGGGTCCGCCTGCGCCACCAGATGCAGCAGCACCGCGCTTTCGGTGCCGAAGGAGGATACGACCGCGACATTCCCCGCCAACCCTTCGGCGAACACGGATTTGAGCATGTCCAGCGTGCCCACACCGTCAAAGCGCGCGTTGAGCGCGTCCGCGTGCGCCTGCGTAAAGGCGGGGCGGGCGTCGATGATGTCGAGCGTGCGGGCGGCTTCAGCCATTGTGTGTCTCCGGGTGCCGCTTGGCCCAAATAGGCGCGCGGCCATCGATCGCCTTTTGATAGACGTCGTCATAACGGTTGAGGGCGCGCTCGACGGCGGCATCGTCCAGCGCTTTGGCAGGATGGAAGCTGTCAAAGCCGCAGCGGCGCATGGCGACGATCTGGTCTACCAGCACATCGCCCACCGCGCGCAATTCGCCGGTATAGCCGGCCTCCCGCACGATGCGCGCCGCCGAATAACCGCGCCCGTCGCCATAGACGGGGAAATTCACCTCGATCAGCGATATGCGATCGAGATGGGGCAGCAATTCGCGCGCATCCTCGCCCGGTTCGATGCGGACGGCGGTGGCGTTGGACTGGCCGGTGAAGGATTCGACCGTCACAGCGGGTTCCTGCGTGGATTCGCCATCGCGGAAGGAGAGAAATTCAACCATCTTACAATTTCCGTTCGGGCTGAGCGAAGTCGAAGCCTTTGCCAGAGCGAAGCGAAGGCGCTTCACTACGTTCAGCGGAACCCTTCGACAGGCTCAGGGCGAACGGCTGTTGTGTATAATCAACCATAGATCGCCTCCTTGAAGGGCTTCATGCCGATACGGCGATAGGTGTCGAGGAAGCGTTCGCCGCTCTCCCGCTCCGCCAGATAGATGTCGGTGACCTTCTCGATTGCATCGACCACGCCATCTTCGGAAAAGCCCGGCCCGGTGATCTGGCCCAGCGAGGCATCTTCCGCGCCCGATCCGCCCAGCAGCAACTGGAAATTCTCGACACCCCTGCGGTCCACGCCCAAAATGCCGATATGCCCGGCATGATGATGGCCGCAGGCGTTGATGCAGCCCGAAATTTTGAGCTTCAATTCGCCAATCTCTGCCTGCCGCTCCGCCGCGGCAAAGCGCGCCGCGATCTTCTGCGCCAGCGGGATCGAGCGCGCATTGGCGAGCGCGCAATAGTCGAGGCCAGGGCAGGCGATGATGTCGGTGATCAGGTCCAGATTGGCTTCCGCCAGACCCGCCGCGACCAGCTTCTGCCAGACGGCGAACAGGTCCGCCTTCTTCACATGGGGCAGCACCAGATTTTGCGCATGGGTGACGCGCAGTTCATCGAAGGAATAGGCTTCGGCCAGGTCCGCGACCAGGCCAATCTGTTCCGCAGACGCATCGCCGGGGATGCCGTCGATCGGTTTCAGGCTGATATTGACGATCGCATAGCCGGGTGCCTTGTGCGCCGCGACCTGCCGGTCCACCCACAGCGCAAAAGCCCGGTTGCTGCGGTCGATCTCGTCGCTCAGGCCGCTCTCATAAGCGGGCGCGGCGAAGAAGGCGCGGATGCGGGCCAGTTCCTCGACCGGGGGATTGAGGCCCAGCTCGCGCATATGCGCAAACTCGTCCTCGACCTGCCGCTTATACTCCTCGACGCCGATTTCATGGACCAGGATCTTGATCCGCGCCTTATATTTATTGTCGCGGCGGCCATAGCGATTATAGACGCGCAGGCAGGCTTCCAGATAAGAAATAATCTCATCTTCGGCCACAAAGTCCCTGATAAGCGGCGCAACCATCGGCGTGCGCCCCATCCCGCCACCGGCATAGACTTCCGCCCCGACCACGCCGTCGCGCTCGACCAGTTTCAGGCCGATGTCATGCAGCCGCATCGCTGCGCGATCATCGTCAGACGCGATCACGCAAATCTTGAACTTGCGCGGCAGATAGGTGAATTCCGGGTGGAAGCTCGACCACTGGCGCAGCAATTCGGCCCAGGGGCGGGGGTCCGCCACTTCGTCGGCACTGACACCGGCATATTGGTCGGAGCTGATGTTGCGGATGCAATTGCCTGACGTCTGGATGGCGTGCATCTCGACAGTCGCCAGTTCGGCGAGAATGTCGGGCGCATCCGCCAGCTTGATCCAGTTATATTGCAGGTTCTGGCGCGTGGTGAAGTGGCCATAGCCCTTGTCATATTTGCCCGCAATCTCGCCTAGCTTGCGCATCTGCTTGCCCGACAGCGTCCCATAAGGAATCGCGACGCGCAGCATATAGGCGTGCAACTGGAGATAGAGGCCGTTCATCAGCCGCAGCGGCTTGAACTGGTCCTCGGTCAGCGCGCCGGTCAGGCGGCGCTGGGTCTGGTCGCGAAATTCCTCGACGCGGGCGTCGACGATGGCCTGGTCATAGCTGTCATAACGATACATGGTTCAGATCACCCACTTGCCGATGTCGGCTTCGGTTGGTTGTTCGATCAGGTCGGGGCGCACGGTCGGGCCGAAGGCGCGGATTCGGTCCTTGATATGGGCCGGGCGCACGCCATCCTCGCCAAGGGTCGCGTCGATCACATAGGCACCCACGACCCGCAGCGCGGCTTCTTCGGCGCGGGCCAGATCATCGCCATGCGTGCCGACATCGACCGCATCGCTCACCTGCCGCGACCAGCCATCGCCCGCCCACCAGATGACGTCGCCCGATGCCAGATCATTACCCGTCAAAATCTTCACGAACGCATCTCCGCCCCATATTCCTGTCTTTGCACCCATCCCGCCAGCACATCCTGCGCCAGCGCATAGCGCGCCACTTCTCCCACGACGATCAGCGCCGGGCTGACCACCGCCTCACGCGCCACCATGTCGCCAAGGTCGGCGAGCAGGGTGCGCAGCGTGCGCATATCCGCCCGCGTGCCATTTTCCAGCACCGCGACCGGTAAGCCAGGCGACACGCCATCGGCAATCAGCTTGTCTGCAATCTGCGCCGCCGTCGCCACGCCCATATAGATGACGAGCGTGCGGCCCTTGCCAGCCAGCCCCGACCAATCCTGATCGCGCAGTCCCTTGCACTGGCCCGCCACGAAGGTCACCGCGCTCGATGCGTCGCGATGGGTCAGCGGCAGTTGCGCCTGCGCCGCCGCGCCGATGGCGGCGCTGACGCCTGGTACGATCTCCACCGGCACGCCCGCCGCGCGGCACGCTTCCATTTCCTCGCCGCCACGCCCGAAAATGAACGGATCGCCGCCCTTCAGCCGCACGACAGACTCGCCCGCCAGCGCAAAGCGCACCAGCAGCGCGTTGATCGCCTCCTGCGGCATCGAATGGCGGCTGCGCTGCTTGGCGACGCTGATCAGCTCGGCATCGGGCGAGGCCAGCGCGAGAATCTCGTCCGACACCAGCCCGTCATGCACGATCAGTCGCGCGTCACGGATCAGCCGCACCGCCTTGATCGTCAGCAATTCCGGGTCGCCCGGACCCGCGCCGACCAGATGGACGGTGGCGGGTACAACAGGATCAGATACAGGGTCAGCCATGATTGGCATGTGGACAAGGTGCAGGCGAAGTTCAATTCAGAATGGGTATGGGGGGGATTAGGAAATCTTGTCAGGGCAGCGCGTCAATCGCCCATCGCGCTGATATCAATGTCCTTCAGCCCCACGCCGATCGACGCGCGCGGCTGCTCGATTTCCGCTGACACGACCGGATAGGCGCAATAATCGGCGGCATAATAGGCGCTTGGCCGGTGATTGCCCGAAATCCCGACGCCCCCGAACGGCGCAGAAGAGGACGCGCCATTGGTCGGCCGGTTCCAGTTGATGACGCCCGCGCGGACATTGGCCCAATACTGGTTATATTGGTCCGGCGTCCCGCCAATCAGCGAGGCTGACAGGCCGTAGCGCGTATTGTTCGCCTCCGCGATCGCATCGCCAAATTCAGCCACGCGGATCACCTGGAGCAACGGCCCGAACAGCTCGACATCGGGCCGCTCGGTCATGGCGGTCACGTCGATGATCGCGGGGCTGACGAAGGGCAGACCCTTTTTGGGCCGCACCATATGCTTGATCGGCTTGCCGCCATTGCTCATCAGCCACAGGAAACTCTCGGTCAGTCCGTCGGCAGTCTCATTGTCGATCACCGGACCCATATAGGGGGTCGGGTCGGCATGGGGATGATCGACGATCAGCCGGTCGGCTAGCTTCTTGACCTCCGCGATGAAGGCGTCCGCGAAGCTCTCCTTGACGATCAGGCGGCTGGCCGCGGTGCAACGCTGCCCGCTCGACAGGAAGGCCGACTGCACCACCAGCACGGCGGCGGCGTTGATTTCCGGCGTATCCCACACGACGATGGGGTTGTTGCCGCCCATCTCCAGCGCCAATATCTTGGATGGCTGCGCGGCAAATTGCCGGTTGATCGCGATGCCGGTCTGCGCCGATCCGGTGAACAATATGCCGCCGACATCGGGATGCGCCGCCAGCGCCTTGCCCGCGTCCGGCCCGCCCAGCAGCAGCCGCATCGCCTCGATCGGCACGCCCGCCTCATGATAGAGCTTCACCAGCATCTCGCCCACCGCAGGCGTTTTCTCCGACGGCTTGAACACCACGGCGTTGCCCGCCAGCAGGGCCGGAACGATATGGCCATTGGGCAGATGCGCGGGGAAATTATACGGCCCCAGCACCGCCATCACGCCATGGGGCTTGTGTCGCACCGATTGCCGCGCGCCGAGCGCCGCCTCCAGCCGCTTCTGGCCGGTGCGTTCGGAATAGGCCGCGACCGAAATATCCACCTTGGCCATCACGCCGGCCACTTCGGCATGGGCGTCCCACAGCGGCTTGCCCGTTTCGCGCGCGATCAGGTCCGCCAGCGCATCCTCGTTCCGCCGCACGACATTGACGAAGCGCCGCAGCGTCTCGATCCGGTAAGCGATGGGCTGCGCCGCCCAGCGCGGCCACGCCGCCCGCGCCCGCGCAACCTCCGCCTCCACATCCCCCGCCTCGCCCTGCCAAAGCAGGACGCCGGTGGCGGGTTCATGGGATGTCAGGGTTGCGGCCATGGCGCTGATATGACGGAAAAAGGTTAAGGAAGGAAGGGGGCGGGGCTGGGGGCGATGCGGGGATTTGCTCTACCGGTCTTTCCCGCGAAAGTGGGAACCCATGTCTCGTCACACAATTGGACCGCGGGATGCACGATGGGTCCCCCCCCTTCGCGGGGATGACGGAGGTGGGGGGTTAGGGGACGGTCCGGTTTTCATGCCCCTCCCGTAAACGGGAGGGGCAGCGAGACTTAATGACCCCGGCCTTGAGCCGGGGGAATTTAGTCGCAGCGGGGTGGGCCAACGCAACCTTGCGCCAGCCCACCCCCTAGCCCCCTCCCGCCTGCGGGAGGGGGAACAGTCCGTTCATCGTCAACCCAACCTCACGTTGCCCCATACGCCGCCCCCATACGCCTTACCGCCGCGACCTTCGCGTGCAGCGGCGCCCAGTCATCCCCCTCCGCAATCGCGGCCCAGATCGCCTCGACCTCCTCGATATGCATCGAGCAGGGCGCTTCGTCGGCCCAATAGTCATGATCCCGCGCGCCCGGCACAGCCTCAAGCCCCGCCACAGCCTCGCGGAACGCCCCCCATGCCGCGTCGCCATAATCTGCGCCTTCGCGCTGAATCCCGCCCCGCCAGTCATGGAAGAAGCGGTCGATCCCGGTTCCGGTCGTCACGATGCCCCGCACCGCCGCCTCCACCATCGCGTTGACGCCGTCCCCCGGCACCACGCCCAGCCGCCAGCAAAAGCGCCGCGCCATAGCCTCGCCATAGAGGGCCGGAAACCGCTCCAACTGCGCGATCAGCGGCTCGGCCTCGACCAGCGCCCGCAGCGACACGGCCAGTTGCGCGACGTCCCAATGGATCGCTTCGGCCTGCCGCCCGAACGCATAGAGGCCCTGATGATCGAAATAGGCGGCGGTAAAGCCTGCGTCCCATAGGGGCGTAAAGCGCCACGGGCCATAGTCGAAACTCTCGCCGGTCACGTTGATATTGTCGCTGTTCAGAACGCCATGGACGAACCCCGCGATCATATAGCTGGCCGCCAGATCGGCTGTCCGTTCGACCACCCGGCCCAACAGTTGCGCGGGCGGATTGTCGCCCGGCTCCTCGTCATAAAGCCGTGTTAGCGCATAGTCAGTCAGTCGTTCCAGCAGCGCCTTGTCCTCATGAAAGGCGGCCCGTTGGAAGCTGCCGATGCGGATATGCGAATGGGACAGGCGCACCATCGCCGCTCCGCGCGTGGGTGATGGTTCGTCATTACGCTCCAGCGCCTCGCCCGTCTCGATGATCGAGAAGGTGCGCGATGTCGGCACGCCCAGCGCCTCCAGCATCTCGGTCGCCAATATCTCGCGCACCCCGCCTTTCAGCGTCAGCCGCCCGTCGCCAAAGCGGCTATAGGGTGTCTGGCCCGATCCTTTGGTGCCAAGGTCCATCAAGCGGCCCGCATCATCGCGCAGTTGCGCGAACAGGAATCCGCGCCCGTCGCCAATGTCGGGATTATAGTGGCGGAACTGGTGGCCATGATATTTCAGCGCCAGCGGCCGGGGCAGCGATCCCTCCAGCGGCGCGAACCGCCCGAAATGCGCGATCCATTGGTCATCGCTCAGCCCGTCCAGCCCCACCGTAGCCGCCGCCCGGTCGTTGCGGAAGCGCAGGATCGTTTGCGGAAAGTCGGCTGCGCTCACCGGATCGGCGATGTCGGGCATCAGCGCATCGATTTCGCTGGCGGGGCTGTATTTGGCGGCTTGCGGGATATGGTTCATAAGGCGATATGGGGGAGCGACACCTGAAGGATCAAGCTTGGTCGACTATAGCGACGCATATTGGTGGTCACCCGATGGCCTGCGGCTGCATTATCGGGATTATGCCGGGGGGCATGATGGCCGCCCGCCGCTGCTGTGCCTGCCGGGCCTGACCCGCAATGCGCGCGATTTCGAGCCGCTGGCCGAACGGCTGGCAGGGGACTGGCGGCTGATCTGCCCGGATATGCGGGGGCGTGCGGAAAGCGCTCAGGCCAAAGATCCGATGACCTATGTGCCGCTGACCTATTTGCAGGATATCAGTCGGTTGCTAGCCGATCTTGCCATCACCCGCTTCGTTGCGGTCGGCACTTCGCTGGGCGGCGTCATCACCATGCTGGTCGCTGCCACCCATCGCGAATGGCTGGCGGGCGCGCTGCTCAACGATGTCGGCCCGGTGCTGGACGAAGCGGGCCTGGCGCGCATCCGCTCCTATGTCGGCGTCAACCAGTCGCATCCCAGCTGGGTTCATGCCGCCCGCGCGCTGGAAGAGGGTAATCGCGACGTCTATCCCGCCTATGGCCTGGAACAATGGCTGGCCATGGCCAAGCGCCTCTATCGCCTGAACAGTGCGGGGCGGATCGTGCTGGACTATGACATGCGCATCGCCGAGCCTATCCGCGCGATGGGGAGCGAGGCCGGTGTCGATATGTGGCCGGTCATGGCGGCTTTCCGGGATATTCCAACGCTGCTGCTGCGCGGCGAACGATCCGACCTGCTGAGCGCACAGACTGCGCAGCGTATGGTGGCCGACATCGGCGCAAAGGCGGAACTGGTGACCGTGCCGGGCGTCGGCCATGCCCCCGCGCTGGACGAGCCGGAAAGCATCGCCGCGATCGACCGGTTGCTGGCCCGCGTTCTGCATGGCTGACAATCAGCCGCACATATTGCACGTCCATGGCAGCTTCACCCTGGGCGGCAAGGAAGCGCGCGCCATCCGCCTGATGAACATCTGGGGCGACAAGGCGCGCCACAGCATCGTCAGCGCCGATCGGCAAGCGCTGGGCGCCCGTGCGGCGATCGATCCGGCACTTCAGGTGGATTTCCCCATGTCACCCCCGTTCGCCGGTCGTCCGGGGGTGCGGCGCTTTCGCGATATAGCTAAATTCTTGAAAAAATATGATTTAATTCTGACCTATAATTGGGGGGCGATGGACGCTGCGATGGCGCACAGAGTGTCCAGCTCAGTGTCGGCCATGCCGCCGCTCATCCATCATGAAGATGGTTTCAATGCCGATGAAGCCGCTGGTCTGAAACCCCAGCGGAACCTCTATCGCCGCGTCGCCCTCGGTCGCGCCGCTGCGCTGGTCGTCCCGTCCGTCCGGCTGGAGGGTATCGCCCGGCAGGTCTGGAAACAGCCTGCCGCCAAAGTCCATCTGATCCGCAACGGCATCGACACCGCCCGCTATGCCGACCCGCCAGCGCCCGACGCCATTCCGGGCCTGTGCCGTTCGCCCGGCAAGCTGCTGGTCGGAACATTGGCGGGATTGCGCCCGGTCAAGAATATCCCCCGCCTGGTCCGCGCGGTCTCCGCTCACAAGGATCGGCTGCAACTGGTGGTCGTAGGGGAGGGGCCGGAGCGCGACGCCATATTGGCGCAAGCCGCGGCCCATGGTCTCGACGATCTCCACATGACGGGCTTCATGGACCGGCCCTGGCGCTTTGTCGGCCTGTTTGACATTTTTGCGCTTTCTTCCGACAGCGAACAATTCCCGATCTCGCTGGTGGAGGCGATGGCGGCGGGCCTTCCGGTTGCCTCGATGGATGTGGGCGACGTCATCAATATGGTCGCGCCGGAGAATCGGGCCTTCGTCGTGCCGGACGAGGTAGGGCTGGCCGCAGCGCTCGGCACACTCGCGGACGACCCTGACCTGCGCGCCCGGTTGGGGGCTGCCAATCGCGATCGCGCCGTCCGCGACTATGCCGAACAGGCGATGGTCGATGCTTATGCCAAGCTGTACGGGGAGGCACTGGCCAGCCCCGACATTTTGCGCTAAGGCGCGCGGAAATTCGTCAATCACTGCAAAGGCTGCTATAGGAGTGGCCTTTGCCCGGTCGGGTCCGGTGTCGCTTTTTTGCGGGAGATGTCGTTGTTCAAGGGGTTGAAGCCTATCGTCTATGGCGGCCGTGAAGTCTGGCCGCTGGTCGAGGGCGGCAAGGGCGTTGCGGTGTCCAACCATGCCAGTTCCGGCGCCTGGGCGGCGGCTGGCGGCATTGGCACAGTGTCGGCGGTCAATGCCGACAGCTATGACAGTTTCGGCAATGTCATCCCCCAAATCTATCATGGCCGCACCCGCCGCGACCGCCATGAGGAACTGGTCGCCTACGCCATTGACGGCGCGGTCGAACAGGTGAAGCGCGCCTATGAAATTGCCGGGGGCAAGGGCGCGATCAACATCAACGTTCTTTGGGAAATGGGCGGGGCGCAGCGCGTCCTGCACGGTGTCCTCGAAAAGACCAAGGGCATGGTTGCGGGTGTCACCTGCGGCGCGGGTATGCCCTACAAGCTGTCCGAGATCGCGGCGTCCTACAATGTCAGCTATCTGCCGATCGTGTCGTCCGGCCGCGCGTTTCGCGCGCTGTGGAAGCGCGCTTATTCCAAGGCGGCGGAATGGCTGGCGGCAGTGGTCTATGAAGATCCCTGGCTGGCCGGGGGGCATAACGGCCTGTCCAACGCCGAAGACCCCAAAATGCCGCAGGATCCCTATCCCCGCGTGCGCGATCTGCGCGCGACCATGCGCGAAGGCGGCATTTCGGACGATGTGCCGATCGTGATGGCGGGCGGCGTCTGGGCGCTCAAGGACTGGAACGACTGGATCGACAATCCCGAACTGGGCGCGATCGCCTTCCAGTTCGGCACCCGCCCGCTGCTGACGCAGGAAAGCCCGATTCCGCAGGCGTGGAAGGAGCTGCTGACCCAGCTCAACCCCGGCGACATCCTGCTCCACCGTTTCTCGCCCACCGGCTTCTACAGCTCGGCGGTGCGCAATCCCTTCCTGCGCAGCCTGGAAGCGCGTTCAGAACGGCAGATCGCGTTCAGCACCGAACAGGCGGGCGATCATACCCACCAGCTCGATGTGGGCGTAAAGGGCAAGCATTTCTGGGTCACGCTGGGTGATCTTAACCGCGCGCGCGAATGGTTCGGGCAGGGCTTTACCTCCGCGCTCAAGACGCCGGACAATACGCTGGTGTTCGTAGGCGACGAAGAGCGGGCGGTGATCCGCAAGGACCAGACCGACTGCATGGGGTGCCTCAGCCAATGCGCCTTCTCCAGCTGGATGGACAGCGAGACCAACTCGACCGGTCGCCTGGCCGATCCGCGCAGCTTCTGCATCCAGAAAGCGTTGCAGGAAGCCGTTCATGGCGGCGACCTGGACAAAAATCTGGTGTTTGCCGGCCATGGCGCCTACAAATTCAAGCAGGACCCCTTCTACTCCAACGGCTTCGTTCCGACCGTCAAGCAACTGGTCGACCGTATCCTGACGGGCGACTGATGGCGGATATTCAGGGGCTGGCGGTGCTGCATTATGACACGCCGCATTTTGATGTCGTGCGGCCGGGGCAGTTCGTTCTGTGTGCCGTGTCCGGCGCGCGCATCGATCTGGACGATCTGAAATATTGGAGCGCGGAATTTCAGGAAGCCTATCGCGGACCGCAGGAGGCAACCGATTCTTTCCTGCGGCATCGCGGCCCTGTTTTCCGCTGATACCGTTGGACGCGTGACCAGAGATGGCGTTCAAGGGTCACCAAATGCGACCTATCGCAGGCGTGAGCGGTTTCGTCGCAATTTTGATGTTTCCGTTCGGTAAAAACTGATGTAATCTTTCCAGAGAGGCGACGAAGATCGCCCATGGTGGAAGGATGTTTTCTGATGTCTCGTATCGACGTCTTTGGTGATCGTATCTGCATCGTGTCGAGCCTGCTGATCGTCGGCTGGTTCCTTTACAGCACGATCTTCTGATACCTACGCGCTTTGGCGAAGCGGACCGGGCTGGCGTGACTGGCCCTTTTCGTTCGTCCGGCGCATGGCAATATTTGGCGCATCTTTGATCCCCACCAAAAAGGCGGTTTCATGTTCAGTCACGTCATGGTTGGTGCCGACGATATCGATCGCGCCAGGCTTTTTTACGACGCGCTGTTTCAGGCGATGGGCGGCAAGGCTGCTTTCACCGATGACCGGGGACGCCTGATCTACATGCATAATGGCGCGCTGTTCATGGTAACCAGGCCGATTGATGGCCAGTCGGCCAGTTGCGCCAATGGCGGGACGATCGGCTTCACTATGGCTTCGTCTGAACAGGCGGACGCCTGGCACGCTGCCGGTGTTGCGGCAGGTGGTACGACCTGCGAAGACCCGCCTGGTATTCGCGAAGGCGGTTTTGGCAAGCTCTATCTCGCCTATCTGCGCGATCCGTCCGGCAACAAGCTTTGCGGCATTCATCGCGTCGCCTGATCGCGACGGGCAGCAAAAGCCAGCGTCATATCACCCCCAAGCAAAGCTATTTCGACATTCCCAACTTAATCGCTAGATAAAGTCGCAAGCATCTTGCTTCGCGGCTTTTGAAGGATCAGCTTGCTCCGCGTCACCAACGGCTAAAGCGCACGGTGCCAAAGCGTCCACGCCCGGTTTCGTGTTCCCTTGATGAAAGGAGAAAACGATGACCCATAAAGCCACCCGTTCCCGCCAGTCGCGTGCCGCCGAAACCGCGCCGCGAGTCACCATTCCTCATAGTAGCTGGTCGCGGGTCGATCGATCGCGCGGCGGCAGCGCCCTGATCGCGCCCGATGATTTCTGGGCGCGGCTGGGGCTGTGATCCCGGCTCAGCCCAGCCCGTTGACTGGAACCGCCTGCACCCCGTCCGCCTCGAAACTGGCGATCGGATAGGCGCAATAATCGGCGGCATAATAAGCGCTGGGCCGGTGATTGCCGGACGCGCCAAGGCCGCCAAAGGGCATGTTGCCCGCTGCGCCCGTGGTCGGCCGGTTACGGTTGACCACGCCAGCGCGGCTTTCCTCCACCATTCTGTCCCACAAAGCTGCGTCCTGCGAGATCAGCCCGGCGGACAGGCCAAAGGCGGTGGCGTTGGCGACCTGCATCGCTGCATCGAAATCCGGCACCCGGATCACCGACAACAGGGGCGCGAAAATCTCTGCATCGGGACCATCCACACCGGTCATGTCGATGAGGCCGGGGGTGACGAAAGCGGCGCTGCGCCCCTCGACCCCGGCGAAGGGCCGGATCACTTGCGCGCCGCGCGCGATCAGGTCGCTGACGGCGCGATGGGCGGTGGCGGCGGCCTGATCTGACACCAGCGGTCCCATGAAGGCATCGCCCGGTTCATTCCATGCCGCAATCGGCAGTCGTGCTGCCAGCGCATCGACGGCCGCCACGATCTGGTCGCCCATCGCGCCCGTTGGCACGATTAGACGCCTGGCGCAGGAGCAGCGCTGGCCGGTGGTGATAAAGGCGGAATTGATGATGATCGAGGCCGCTTCGTCCGGGTTGTCCCACGCGATCAGCGGATTATTACCGCCCAGTTCCAGCGCCATGATGACATGCGGTCGGTCCACCAGCGCCCGCCGCAGGGCCGCGCCAGCTCCCGCCGATCCGGTAAAGAGCAGCCCGTCAATATCGCCTGCCACCAGCGCTTCGCCGGTGGCCCGGCCACCCTGCACGACGCTCAGCAGTCCGTCGGGCAATCCTGCCGCTGCCCATGCGTCCGCCATCGCTGCGCCAGTGGCGGGCGCGATCTCCGATGGCTTGAACACCACCGCATTGCCCGCGATCAGGGCTGGGACGATATGGCCGTTGGGTAAATGACCGGGGAAATTATAGGGTCCCAGCACCGCCATTACGCCATGGCCGCGATGGCGCAGCACCGCCCGGCCAAAGGGCATGTCGCTTGTGCGCTCACCGGTACGTTCGGCATGGGCAACGACCGATACCTCGACCTTGGCGATCATCGACCCGATTTCGGCGTCGCTTTCCCAAAGCAATTTGCCCGTTTCGCGCGAAATAAGCTCGGCCAGCGCCGCCCGCCGTTCGCTCAGCACCTTGGCATAGCGCCGCGCGATGGCGATCCGGTCCTCCACCGCCATCGCGCGCCAGCCGGGCAGCGCCGCGCGCGCCGTTGCGGTCGCCCGGTTGCAGGCCGCCGCATCGGCGACCGGTCCTTCCCACACCAGTTCGCGCGAGGCGGGATCGAAGGATTGCAACACCATGTTCATGCCCCCGCGCTGGTCATGGCGAAAATGCCGGTCGCATTGCCAGTGTCGAACGCCAGGTCCAGCCTGCCGGTCGCTGGATCAATGTCCCGGCTGATAAATTCGTAGAAGGAGCCTGGCACGTCGCGCAACCCGCCATCGCCGAACAGCCGCTCGACGCTGTCGGCGCGGAAAGCGGTCTGGTGCACCCGGCCTGTCGCTGAAATCTCCAGCTTTTCCTTGATCGGCTGGCCGTCCGCTTTCAGCCGGTCCGCCAGCGCGGCGACATCGGCCACCCGGTCGGTCGCATGGTTGAAGGCATTACCCTCCGTCGCGATCCACGCCGCTTCGTTGGAGCGGGATAGGAGCATCTGATAATCGGCAAAGCTTGGCATGTCATGCTGCCGGTCGAACGCCGCGACGATCCCCGGCAGCGCGGCTGTCGCTTCGTCCAGCGTCACCGCTTCACCGGCACCAAAACGCGCCAGCACCCTTTGCTCAGCCTCACCCAGCGGGTCGCGCGATGTGCCGAATACCCGTGCTGCAACAGCGCCAAATTCTGCGTCGAAGCGGTCGACATGCAGTTCGGACAGGAAGAATTGCGGGATCGCCTCTGGTCTGTCGGCATGGACATAGGCGCGCCCGGTCATGCGCAGCCGATCGAGCGGATAGATAGCCGCCATTCTGTAGCCCAGCGGCATCAATATGCGGGTGAAAGCATCCTCACCGCCGGGCAACGCGCCGGTAGGGCCATGGGGCAGGCGTATCGTCCGCAAGGCGCCATGGTCGAACGTCACGCGGCCGCCGCGCTCGACCGTGTCGGCAACATAGGCCGCGCCACTTTGCACCCGTTTCAGCAGGTCATCGAACAGCGCGATATTCAGCGCCATCGCAAAGGCCGCGCGCGATACGGCGGGGCCACGCTCCGCCAGCAAGCTAGGCTCGATCGCCAGCGCGTCCAGCGCCTGGCGTCCCGCCGCTTCGCCCAGCGTCGCCAGCGTCAGCGCAACGATATGGCTATCATTCTCATTCGACATAGGTGGCTCCCGGTGACAGGCGCATTATCTCAGCCTATGCAGGATTTTCCAAATGGTGACCCATCATCTGTTGATGCGAGATGCGAATGAACGACCATCGCAAATGGCTACCCTCCATGACCGCGCTGACCAGTTTCGAGGCTGCGGTGCGCCATGGCGGCTTTTCCCGCGCGGGCGAAGAGATCGGCCTGACCCAGAGTGCGGTCAGCCGCCAGATCGCGCAGCTGGAGGAGTGGCTGCAAACCCCGTTGTTCGACCGGGTGGGACGGCGGGTGCGGCTGAACGAAGCGGGCCGCGCCTATGCCGATGAACTGCTGCCCGCGCTTGACCGCATCCGCCGCGCCACGTCGCGTATGGCGACGCGGCGCTCGCCAAGCGCGCTAAGGATCGCGACCCTGCCGAGTTTCGGGATGCGCTGGCTCGCGCCCCGTCTGCCGCACCTGAGCGCCCTGCACCCGCAACTGGTGGTGGATTTCGCCGCTCGGTCGCAGCCGTTCGATTTCGGGCAGGAGGAATTTGACGCGGCCATCCATTTCGGCACGCCAGAGGAATGGCCGGGCGCGACGATGGATTTCCTGTTTCGCGAGGAAGCGGTGCCGGTCTGCGCCCCGGGCTGGTTGGCCGCACACCCATTGCGGCAGCCCGCCGATCTGCTGAGCGCCCCATTGCTCAGCCAGAGTTCGCGGCGCGATGCCTGGTCACGCTGGTTCGCGGCGGCAGGGGTGGAGGCGGGGACGCTGCCGCCCGGTCCCGCCTTTGAGCATTTCCTGATGCTGGCGCAGGCGGCTGCGGCGGGGGCAGGGGTGGCGCTGATCCCGAGCTTCCTGATCCGGCCGGAGCTGGAGGCGGGAACCCTTGTCATCCCTTTCGCCCGGCCCCTGTCGAGCGACCAGGCCTATTTCCTCGCCCGCCCGCGGGACGCACCGGCCCATCTAGCGCTCAGCCAGTTTCGCGACTGGATAGTGGATCAGGCCGCGCTGGCCTGATCCTTCACATCTTCTTGGGGATGCAGTCCGCGCCCGCCGCCTTGATCCGGCTGCACAGACGGCTGGCATCGTCGCTGCTGGCGACCGGTCCGGCCTGCAAGCGCGTAACAGCACCCGCCTTGACCAGATAGGGTTGATAGGCGGACAGGCCGCTGACCTTGCCCGTCAACTGACCCCACAGGCCGCGCGCGCGGCCTTCCTCGCCGAACGCGCCCAGTTGCACGCGCCATCCGCCTGATGCGGCGGGGGCAGGCACGCTGCTGGCGGGACGTGGGGCTGGCGGCGTTGGTTTGGGCTTGGCCACCGCGACTTGCGGCGCGGGCTTGACCGGGACCGGCTTGGGCGCAGGCGATGCTGGCACAGGTTGGCCGATGGTCGATGGCGGCAACTCCGTCGTCCGCACGCTGGATGGCGCGGAGCGAACAGGCGCGGGACTGGCCGATGCCAGCGCACCGCCCTTTTCCGACTGTTCCAGCGTCGCAGCCAACGCCAGACCCTGCTTGCGCTGATCTTCGGGGATATATTTGTCCATCTGCTCCAGGCTGGTTGTCGCCTGCGCCAGACCCGAAGTTGACGCGCGGGTCATCAGTGCATAGGCGCGGACCCAATCCTTGCCGATCAGATCGCCGTTGAACAGCGCGGTGCCGACAATATATTGCGCGCGCGGTTCACCGCGCATGGATGCGCGCTGGAGATAGGGCATCGCATTGGCGCGATCGCCCTGCTGGAACATCAACAGCCCCAGATTATCCTCTGCTCGCAAATGCCCTTGCGCCGCGGCCTTGCGATACCAGTCCATCGCGGCGTTCAGGTCGGGCTGCACACCCCGGCCCAGCTTATAGGCCTGGCCCAGATTGAACTGCGCGTCGGGATCGCCATTTTGCGCCAGCGGCCGCCATTCGCCGATCGCCTTGGCATAATCACCCTGCTGCCAGGCATCGACCCCGGACTTGACGTCGGCCAATACTGGTGCCGCGATGCCCATCATGGCGCCGACAGCCACAGCTCCCCAGATACGCTTCATATGCACATGCTCCTGCGCCAATAGATTTGCATCGGCTATGATGAAACAAGGTTAATGTCTGATTAGCATAAGCACATCATGCTTGAAACGGACTTAACCCTGTTGACCTTTCGTCAATCAAACTTCCTTCCGCATTAACCGAATTTTAGGCGCGGCTGTGGCAATCCCAAGCGGAACTGGATTTTCTGGGGGGATTTGCGTGCGGATTTTGGCTTTGGCATCGCAGAAGGGCGGATCGGGCAAGACGACCTTGTCGGGCCATCTGGCCGTGCAGGCGCAGATTGCCGGGGCCGGTCCTGTCGTGCTGATCGACATTGATCCGCAAGGGTCGCTGGCCGACTGGTGGAATGAGCGGGAGGCGGAATTGCCCGCCTTTGCCCAAACAACCGTTGCGCGGCTCGCCGCCGATCTGGAAATATTGCGGCAGCAGGGCTTCAAGCTCGCCGTCATCGACACGCCGCCTGCCATTACGATGGCGATCCAGAGCGTCATTTCCGTTGCCGAACTGATCGTCGTGCCAACCCGTCCCAGCCCGCATGACCTGCGCGCCGTGGGCGCGACCGTCGATCTGTGCGAGCGCGCGGGCAAGCCGCTGATCTTCGTCGTCAATGGCGCGACGCCCAAGGCACGGATCACGTCGGAAGCCGCCGTCGCCCTGTCGCAACATGGCACGGTCGCGCCGATCACGCTGCACCACCGTACCGATTTTGCCGCCTCGATGATCGACGGGCGCACGGTGATGGAGGTCGATCCCAAGGGACGATCGGCGGCGGAGGTGGTGGCGCTATGGTCCTATATCTCCGACCGGCTCGAAAAGAATTTCCGCCGCACGGTCTTTTCCGTGCCCCAGGGCAGCGTCGGCACCGTCGCAACCCGTCCGGTCGGCGGGGGCTTCGGCCGCCGCGTGATCGGCCAGTAAGGGGAACGCATCATGGCCGAACCCAAACCCCTCGCATCGCTCACCTCCGGCCTGCTCGCCCGCAAGGGCGCGGCGCAACCCGCCATGCGCCGCCCCATGCTCGGCTTTGGCCGCGCTGCGGGCGCTGCCGTGCAGCAGGATGATCTGGGCTGGAACGACATGGGCTTCGATGTGGAGCCTGCGCCATTGCCGGTCGAGGAACTGCCCGTCGCGATCGGCCTGACGCCGATGCCGGCGAATCTGCCTGTCCCGGCACCGGTGCCGCCGGTCGTTATCGAGCGTGAGGAACTGGCCGAACGGATCGCGGGCAAGCCTGCGCCGCGCAAGGTGAAGGCCACGGCCAGCCGCAAGGCTGCCTTCACGCTGCGGATCGACGCGGATCGTCATCTCAAACTGCGGCTCGCCTGCGCCATTACCGGCCGTTCGGCGCAGCAGATCGTCACCGAATCTCTCGACAATTTTCTCAACGGCCTGCCGGAAATTGACCGGCTGACACAGCAGTTGCCGCACATGCGCGGCAACCAGTGAATGAAGGGTGGGTAGGACTATGAAGCGCAACACATTTGCAAAGGCGGCGATTTCATCGCTGCTCGTCGCCACCACCATGGTTGGCTGCACCGGGGCGGCCTTCCGTCCTTCCGCATCGGTCGTCCAGCAAAAGGGCAACCCGACCAAGCTCGCCATCGCCGCTGAAAAGGCGCTGGTCGATCGTGATGGCGGCAAGGCGATTGCGGCGGCTGAGGCAGCGGTGCAACTTGCGCCGCAGAACGCGGCCTATCGCCAGATGCTGGGCCGCGCCTATGTGCTGGCCGGACGTTTCGCATCGGCTGAAGCCGCGCTGACCGACGCCATGACGCTGGGCAACAACGACGCGCGCACGATTGTCAGCCTGGCGCTGGTGCAGGTCGCGCAGGGCCGCGCCGATAGCGCGCGCAGCCTGCTGCTGGCCCATGCCGATACGGTCCCTGCCGGAGACTATGGTCTGGCCATGGCGATGGCCGGTGACGCGCCCGAAGGCGTGCGCATCCTGTCCGAAGCGATCCATGATCCGTCCGCCACCGCCCGCACCCGCCAGAATCTGGCCTATGCCTATGCACTGGCCGGTCGCTGGAAGGATGCGCGCATGATCGTGGGCATGGATCTCGATCCGCTCGCTGCCAACAAGCGCATTTCCGACTGGGCGCAGATCGCCGAACCCTCAGCCGCGCCGCAGCGCGTCGCTGCGCTGATGAGCGTGACGATTGATGCCGCCGATGCTGGCCAACCGGTCGCTCTGGCGCTTGCGCCAGCTACGTCCGTGCCGGTCGAAATGGCTGCTGCGCCGTCCGATCTCGCACCGCTGCCGGAAGCGCCGGTGCAGACCGCCTCGGTCGAACCAGTCGCTGCACCGCTTGCCGAATCCGCGCCGGTGGCCCAGCCCGCACCGGTCCGCGTTGCGGCTCGCGACTTCATCATTGAAGATCATAAGGCCAAGCCCGTCGCGGCCAAGGCTCGCGCCAAGGCGCAGACCGCCGCAGCTTCCACGCCTGCACCGGTCGCCCGGATGCAGCAGGCTGCCTTCATCAAGCCGGTCAGCACTGGTGCCAGCAACTGGGTTGTCCAGTTGGGTGCCTATGACACGGCGGCGATTGCCAAGGAAAAATGGATGAGCATGGCAGGCCGCAACAGCACGCTGGCGGCTTTCCCGGTTCTCACCAGCCAGGCGACGGTCAAGGGCAAGCCCTTCCACCGCCTTGCCATCAGCGGCTTTGCCAGCCGCGCCGACGCGATGACCGCGTGCCGCACCATCCAGTCGCAGCGCGGCCAGTGCTTCGTGCGCGAAGGCGCGCCGGGCGCGACGCCGCAGCGCTGGGCGATCGCGACTAAGGGCCGCCAGTTCGCTTCGCGCTGAATTTCCTCTCCCATAGCGCGACCTTGAAGCGCGCGAGGCCACGGGCTTCGCGCGCTTTTTCTTGGGACGTCCGCGCCAAGCTGTGCCTTTCGCCAGTGTCACGGGCTAACCGGGCCGGGCATAGCGGATGCAAAGCGCAGCCCCGGGAGAGAAACGCCGTGATCAACCGCCAGATAGTCCTTGCCTCGCGTCCCCACGGTGTCCCTGTCCCAGAGAATTTCGCGCTGGTCGATAATCCGGTGCGGGCGCTGGAGGATGGTGAAATCCTGATCCAGAATGAGGTATTCGCCATCGATCCTGCCGTGCGCGGGATGCTGGATGCCAATGATGACAGTTATCTGCCTGCGGTTGCGATTGGTGGCCTGATCCCGACCATGGTGCTGGGCCGCGTTGTCCAGTCGCGCAACCCAGCCTTCAAGGAAGGCGACTATGGCCGCGGCTTTGTCGGCTGGGAGGAGTATTCGATCCTGAACCCTGCCAATTTCGCGATCGAGAATGTCCATGTCGATCCCACCGTGCCGCTGACCGCCTATATGGGGGCGCTCGGCTGGTCGGGCATCACCGCCTATGTCGGCCTCAAGCGCATCGGCGAGATGAAGGCGGGCGACACGGTGGTGATGAGCGCGGCGGCGGGCGCGGTTGGTAGCGTCGGGTGCCAGATCGCGAAATTGTCAGGCTGCCGGTCGGTCGGCATCGTTGGATCGCCGGACAAGGCGGCGTTGATTACCGGCACCTTCGGTATCGACGCCGCGATCGACTATCGCGCGGAGCCGGATCTGGACGCGGCGATCAAGGCGGCCTGTCCCGATGGGGTAGGAGTTTATTTCGACAATGTCGGCGGGCATATACTCGACGCGATGCTGCCCAATATGGCGGCGTTCGGGCGGATTGTGACCTGCGGCATGATGGCCAACTACAACAACCACAATGATCCCTACCCGATCCGCAACCTGTGGCAGGTGCTGGTGAATCGCATTACGATGCGGGGTTTCCTGGCCTATGAGCATCTCGACATGCTGGCCGAGGCGGAGGCGCAACTGGGCGGCTGGATCAGATCGGGCGCGTTGATCGCGCAGGAAAATGTCACTACCGGCATCGAAAACACGCCGAGCGCTTTTATCAACCTGATGTCGGGCAAGACCACGGGCAAGACGGTGGTGCGGCTTAATGAGGGCGTGACGACGTTGTAATATCAAGACGCCATGCTTGCGTCTCATCGCTTTTCCCTGACGGTGAGGATTTACGCGGGCGGTAGCACGCCCGCACCCGAAGTTCCCAACAAGGACAGGGCTATCGCTAATTTACCCTCGTCATGCTGAACTTGTTTCAGCATCCATCGTGCCCCACAAATCTCCGCACGTGACGAGAAATGGATGCTGAAATGAATTCAGCATGACGTAGAGAGGGTATTCAAGCGCATCGGCATTTCTTCCACCCTCAATGGGGGTGGCCTGACAGGTCACTATGTAGACGCCTGCCTCACAATAACGGCGGTGCCTCATTGGGGTCGGCCCGCTGGAGATAGTCCACATATTTGTGGAAATATTGGTTGCCGCGCTCGTTGCGGCCGAAGATCACCGACGGGATCGCGCCGGATTCCAACCCCTTCTGCACCTGCAATCCAACGCCATAATCCTCGTCATTCACGACGTCGCGCAGCCAGTCCATCATCCCTTCGATGCTGGCCGCATCCGCTTCGTCCTTCGGCGGCTGGCGGCGGATGAACATCAGGTTGGTGGTGTTGCTACCGGGCGTGTCGTCAGGGATGAGCTGCGCGACCTGGGTGATTTCGGGCGCGAAGAAGATGCTGATATTGGGGAAGATGGTGCGGACGAAGTCATAACCTTCATTCTCATGCTCGCCCCATTCGGCACGCGGGATCGCGCCCAGCGCTTCCTTGATCCGCACCTGCGGATAGCCCACGCGCATATGCGGGCCGAAGGCCGTGAAATTCATGATGTTGCTGAAACTGCGCGGGTGGATGGTGGTCGGGTGCGCGGCGGCGAAATGATAGCCCTCCAGATAGCCGTCATAGGCGATCTTCCAGTTCGGCCCGTAAATCCGTCGCGAGCCGCAATAATGCCAACTGCCCAGATCATAGGCTTCAAGATCATCGAGCATCCCGCCCAGATGCGCGGTGATGTCGAATTCCAGCCCCGGCGTCAGGCACACCCAGATGATCCCGCCCGCTTCGGCCACCGGCAATTGCGTCAGGCCACGCTCTTCCTTGCATACCGGGCCGAATTTCTGCGGTTCGGCCACGCCGATCAGCTTGCCGTCATTGGCGTAGGTCCAGGCATGATAGGGACAGGAAAAGCGCCTGGCATTGCCATGGCCTTCGGGCTTCAGGATCATGCCACGATGGGAGCAGACGTTCAGCATCGCTGCGACCGTGCCGTCGCTCTTGCGGGTGATGAGGACGGGCTTACCCATCAGGTCCATCGCCTTGTAATCGCCCGGATTGGGCATTTCGGCGGTCAGTGCGGCCAGTAGCGGCATCTTCATGAAGATTTCCGCTTTCTCCCGCGCGCAATAGGCGGGATCAGTATAGGCGGATGCTGGCACTTCCATCGTGTCAGGGGCGCTGTCGGTCGTGCCGGTCTCGACATATTCCAGCATCTTTTCGGCTTCCTGGCCGATGACGTCATGATAGCCCATGCAATACCCTCTCAATGCCCGCCGCTATGGCTTTGGTCGCATCATAGCGCGCGCGTGACCATGCCGGAACTCGATAAGGTCATAGGTAGCGCGCGTTTGCACAACGGGGACTCTGACTAGCGCTAGTTGCACCGCGCCGCGCAGGCGTCACTCTGCTGCACAAACTATCGGATGAGGATGTCTGGCGGATGATGATCGACCTTAGGGGTAAGGTGGCGGTAGTGACGGGGGCTGCTTCGGCGAACGTGCTGGGTTTTGCCGCCGCGCTCAAAATGGCGGGGCAGGGGGCCAGTCTGTTCCTCACCGATCTGGACGGCGCTGCCGTCGCCGCCCGTGCCGAAGAATTGCGCGCACAGGGCGTTCCCGCCAAATCGATGGCGCAGGACGTCACCGACGAAGTGGGCTGGACGGTGCTGATCGATGCGGTAATCGCCGCGTTCGGCAAGATCGACATTCTCGTCAACAATGCCGGTATCGCGGTGCTGCGCGCGATGAGCGAAATGACGTCGGCCGACTGGCACAAGCAGATTTCGGTCAATCTTGACAGCGTCTATCTGGGCACCAAGGTGGCGGTTGATCAGATGCGGGCGCAGGGTCATGGCGGGTCGATCGTCAACCTGTCATCGGTCGCGGGGCTTGTCGGGGTGCAGGGCACGGCTGCCTATGCCGCCAGCAAGGGCGGGGTGCGGCTCTTTTCCAAATCGGTGGCACTGGAAACCGCGCGCGACAATATCCGCGTCAACACCGTCCATCCCGGCATGATCTGGACCGACATGCAGAAGGTCGCGATCGCCGATAACAAGGAGGTGTTCGACCAGATCGTCGCCGCCATCCCGATGGGCCGGATGGGTGAACCGTCCGACATCGGGTCGATGATCGCATTTCTGGCGTCCGACGATGCGCGCTACATCACCGGCTGCGAATTTGTCGTCGACGGGGGGATGGTCGCGCAATGACCGTGACGTTATATTTGAACGAACGACCAAGATTTGAACGTGCGGTTACGTCCGTGCGGCAGAGCAGGCGGAATGGCAGGAGAGAGAGTAATGGCTGAAAGCGACCCCCGGATCAAAGGCGCGCCCTTGCCGCGCTGCCCCGGCACCAGCGTCCGCGATCTGATGCTGGCGGATACCAACCCTGTGCCGGAATTTCTCTACACCGATGAATATGAAAATCTGGGGTCGGAGCCGATCCCGGCCAGCCGCTATACCAGCCCTGAATTTTTCGAGGCGGAAAATCGCAAAATGTGGCCGCGCACCTGGCAATTTGCCGCGCGCGAGGAGGAGTTGCCGGAAGCGGGCGACCATGTCGTCTATGAAAATGTCGGCAAATCCTTCCTGCTGATCCGGCAGGAGGATGGCTCTGTTCGCGCCTTTGCCAATGTCTGCCTGCATCGCGGGCGCAAGCTCAAGACGGCGGACGGCTGGTCAACCGAACTGCAATGCCCCTTCCATGGCTTTACCTGGAATAATGACGGGTCGATCAAGAAAATCCCCTGCCGCTGGGACTTTGCCCATCTCAAGGAAGAGGAGATGGCGCTGCCCGAAATCAGCGTGGGACGCTGGGGCGGCTATATCTTCATCCGCGAAGCCGCCGACGGCCCGACGCTGGAGGAATTTCTGGCGCCCATGCCGGAGCATTTCCAGCGCTGGCGGCATGAGGAGTGCGCGACCGCCATGTGGGTCGGCAAGGTGGTTCCGGCCAACTGGAAGGTGGTGATGGAGGCTTTCATGGAAAGCTGGCACACCGTCGTCACCCATCCGCAATTGCTGCCTTTCACCGGCGACGCCAATTCGATGTACAATATCTATGGCGACTATGTGAACCTGACGGTCACGCCTTTCGGCACCATGTCCCCCCATGTCGATCCGGCGGGCAAGGCAGAACAGTGGATCGTCGACGAATTCGTCAAATATAATGGCCGATCGTCCGATAATTATGAGGACAAGGAAGCGGCGGCAGGCGGCTACAATGTCAAGGTGCCCGAAGGCGTGACCGCCCGTGCGGCGCTGGGTGCATCGCTGCGCGATACCACTACCGCCATGTTCGGTCATGACGTCAGCTTCGCGTCCGACGCGGAAATGATGGATGCGCTGCTCTACAATGTATTCCCCAATTTCAGCCCATGGGCCGGGTTCCAGCCGAACATCGTCTATCGCTGGCGTCCCTGGCACGATGTCGATCATTGCCTGATGGAAGTGCGCGTCCTTACCCGCGTTCCGCCGGGGCAGGCGCACCCCAAGGCGCCACCGATGAAGTTTCTGTCGGTCGATCAGAAATGGACCGAAGCGCCGGAACTGGGGATATTGGGAGACGTGTTCGAGCAGGATATGGACAATCTGCCCTATGTCCAGACCGGCCTCAAAGCCTCGCTCAACGGCAAGGTGCAACTGGCCAATTATCAGGAAATCCAGATCCGCCAGTTCCAGAACACGATCATGAAATATCTGAACGACGAACTCTGATCCGGGGTTGCGTAAAAGGGAGGGCGTCGGAGCGATGGCTCCGGCGCAGTTTTTCTGGCGGTGATCAAGTCCGGCGGCTGCACGCAAAAAGAGGCCGGGGATCATCTCCCCGGCCTCTTTCTTTGCACTTTGGCGTCTCGTTTAGAACTTCACCCCCAGCGTCGCGCCATAGGTACGGGGTTCGCGCGCGGTGCCGAAGGACCAGAGGCCACCGACGGTGAAGCCATGGGTCGGCCCGCGATCATTGGCGAGGTTCCGGCCAAAGACCGTCAGCCGTGCTTCCGTCCCGCCAATATCAAACTTGGTGGTCAGGCTGGCGTCGACCAGGCCCTGCTTGTCAGTCCGCACGCGCGGGTCATTGCCGGTCACGGTGATCGGCCCGGTGCTGAGATTGCCAGACAGGCCGCCGATCGAGATTTGCTGGTCATAGCGACCGATATAGCGATAGCTCAGGTTCGCGATCACCTCGCCAAAGCTGGTCGGGACGCTATAGTCGGCCCCCAGCGACGCGGTCATGTTCGGGTTGTAGATCAGATCGTTGCCAGAGAAATCATAGGGTACGACCGCGCCCGTCACTGGCGAGATGCCGCCGACGATGAAGCCCTTGAACTTGGAATCGAGCAGGCCGAGCGAGCCGGTGATCGTGAGTTGCGACGTTGGCCGCGCCGTGAAGTCGAACTCCAGCCCCTTGATCTTGGCCGAACCGACGTTCGACGTGATCGTCTCGTTGCCGGTGGCGCAGGACGGGCAGTTGAGCGTGTTGTTCTGGTGCAGATCCTTGTAGCTGGAATAGAAGGCCGCGACGTTGAACTGCACCTTGCGGTCGAACAGGTCGAACTTGCCGCCGACTTCAAAGCTGTCGACCACTTCGGGCTGATAGGCGACACCGGCGCTGGCGGCGGTGCCTGCGCGCGGCGAGAAGCCGCCCGACCGGTAGCCCTGCGACCAGCTGCCATAGAACATGACGTCGTCGTTCGGGCGGAAATCGACGCCGATCTTGGGCGTGAACTTCTTGAACGTGTCGGAACCCCGGCCGATTTCCGTCCCGCCAAAGCTGTTGTCGAGTGCTTTCTTGTCGCGGGTGAAGCGACCGCCGAAGGACAGGCGCCACTGATCGGCAAAGGCCCAGTTGAAGTCGCCAAACACGGCGATCGACTTGGTCTTGCCGTTCACAACCTGCGGGTTGGTGTCGAAGATCAGCGGATCGACCGTCGGCGCGAAGCCGAACACGCGGCTATATTGTGTTAGCTGATATTTGGAGCTGAAATAATAGAGGCCAACGACATAGTCGAAACTGTCGCTGAACTTGCCGGCGGCGCGCACTTCCTGGCTCCATTGTTCGTAGCGCTGGAGGCGGCGGACATAATAGAGGTCGGTCGATGACCCGTCGAAATCCTGCGTCTGATTCTCGCGCGATTTGCGCCAGCCGGTGACGGATGTCAGCTTCACCCCGCCCAGATCATAATTCATCTCCAGCGTCGCGGCGGGCGCGGAATAGTTGGAAACATTGGGCTGGCCGAACACGGTATAGAGATCGGTCGTATTGTTGCGGTTGCACTCGATGGCCGGGATGAAGCCGCAAAACAGCTCGCTGCTGTTGGTCAGGTTGGACACGACCGGATCGAATTTCTGGATCTGCTTTTCCAGGGTGAACAGCGCATCGAAATCGCTGCCTTGTGGGGCGATCAGGACCGATCCGCCGAAATTCTCGTTATTGGCGAAGCCGCGCCGGTCGCCGGTCTGCGACTGGCGATACCAGCCGTCGGTTTCATTGTGGAAATGGAAGAATTTGGCGCCCACGCTGCCGTCATCCGACAATGGCACGTTGACGACCGCGCGGGTCGCGAGCGTGTTGAACTTGCCGTAGGAGACTTCGACCTTGCCACCAAATTCGCCGGTCGGGCGGGTGCGGCGGATATTGATGACGCCACCGATCGTGTTGCGCCCGAACAAGGTGCCCTGCGGCCCGCGCAGCACTTCGATTTGTTCAATGTCGAAAAAGTCGAAAAACTGCCCGGTGCTGGTGCCGATGAACACGCCATCGACGACGACGCCCACAGTGGGTTCCTGGGACTTTTCGACGTCGGCATAGGTCAGCCCGCGAATGGCCAAGTTAGCGGCTGCCGCGCCGCTATTCTGGTTGGTGATCAGCAGGTTGGGAACGCCACCGGTCAGGTCGCCGATATTCACCGCGGCCTTGTTTTCCAGCATCGCCGCATTGACCGCCGTGATCGCGACCGGGGTATCCTGGAGGCTTTCCTCCCGACGGCGCGCGGTGACGATGATCGCGTTGGGATCGACGGCATCGGCCTCCGCCTGCGGTGCCTGTTCCTGCGCCATGGCGGGCGCGGCCCACAGCATTGCTCCACCCAAAGCGAGCATCACCGGCCGCATGATTAGATTCTGTCGCATAATCTCTCCCTGCTATTCGGACGCTTATGGTGCGTTGGCTGAAAGCAACGCCGGATGCGCCTTCGTTCCGAGCGTGAGAAATGCGTCAATATGGAGGGCTTGCTAACTGCGATTTTCGAGAGGTCGGCGCGCACCTGAAACAAAGCACAGGGGACAAAGCCCTCCGCGCGACGCATGGCAGGATGTAATCTGACGCGGGAGAGGGATGGGGCCGTGGGCGTTGACCGGCAGGATAAATTTGGTGGCACCGGCGCGGTGCGCGCGGGGCATGGCTTCGACAGCGCGGCGCTCGATCGCTGGATGCAGGCCCATGTGGCGGGCTATGCCGGGCCGCTTGCCGTCGAACAGTTTAACGGCGGCCAGTCCAACCCGACCTATCGACTGGTCACGCCAAGCCATGCCTATGTACTGCGGCGCAAGCCACCGGGGCATTTGCTGCCCGGCGCGCACGCCGTCGAGCGCGAATATCGGGTGTTGGCGGCGCTTGGACGGGCGGACTTTCCCGTCGCGCCGGTCCATGGTCTGTGCGAGGATGCTGCCGTCATCGGCACGCCCTTCTATGTCATGGACATGATCGAAGGGCGCATCTTTTGGGACTCTACGTTGCCTTCGCTGACGGCTTCCGAACGCCCGGCCTATTTCGACGCGATGAACAGCGCCATCGCGCAACTGCATGGCGTCGACTATCAGGCGATCGGCCTTGGCGACTATGGCAAGCCGGGCAATTATTTCGCGCGGCAGATTGCCCGCTGGTCACGCCAATATCAGGAGGATGAGGCAGCGGGACGGCTGGCCGATATGGACTGGCTGGCCGACTGGCTGCCAGCGCAGATACCGGCGGGCGATGAAACCACTATCGTCCATGGTGATTTCCGCGCCGACAATATGATCTGGCACCCGGTCGAACCGCGCATATTGGCGGTGCTGGACTGGGAATTGTCGACGCTGGGACACCCGCTCGCCGACTTTACCTATCATCTGATGATGTATCATCTGCCGCCGCACATCATTGGTGGTTTCAAGGGCGCGGATCTTGGCGTGCTCAATATCCCGTCACAGGCTGATTATGTCGCGGCCTATTGCGCCCGCACGGGGCGCGACGGCATCGCCAACCTGTCCTTCTACCTCGCCTTCAACATGTTCCGCTTTGCGGCGATCATCCATGGCATCAAGGGACGGCTGGCGCGCGGCACGGCATCATCGCCCGAAGCGCAATCGCTGGTCGAAACCTTGCCCGAACTGGCGGCCATCGCCCGCGCGACGGCGCAATCCGATAATTGAGAGGAATTTCCATGTTCAGCACCGATCGCGCGCAGGCCATTGCCGACAGGGTTGAGAGCTTCGTTCGCACCGTCGTCGTCCCCTATGAGGGCGACCCGCGCTGCGGCTTTCATGGTCCGAGCGACGATCTGGTGATGGAATTGCGGGAAAAGGCGCGTGGGGCTGGCGTGCTGACCCCCCATGTCCTGCCCGACGGATCGCACCTGACCCAGCGCGAGACGGCGACCGTCCTTATCAAGTCCGGCCTTTCGCCACTCGGCCCGCTCGCCTGCAACACCATGGCCCCTGACGAGGGCAATATGTATCTGCTGGGCAAGGTCGGCACGGCGCAGCAGAAGGCGCATTTCCTTAAGCCCCTTCTGGAAGGCTGCGGCCGTTCCGCTTTCTTCATGACCGAACCGGCGGCCGATGGCGGCGCGGGGTCGGACCCGTCGATGATGCAGACGAGCTGCGTGCAGGACGGTAATCATTGGGTCATCAACGGGCGCAAGGCGTTCATCACCGGGGCGCAGGGGGCGATGGTCGGCATCGTCATGGCCAAATCGACCGACGGCGCCTGCATGTTCCTGATCGATTTGCCTGATCCGGCCATCCGTATCGATCGCGTGCTGGACACGATCGACAGTTCCATGCCGGGGGGTCATGCCGTCGTCACCATCGACAATCTGCGCGTGCCTGCCGACCAGATGCTGGGGCAGAGCGGCGAGGGTTTCAAATATGCCCAGGTCCGCCTGTCACCCGCGCGCCTGTCCCATTGTATGCGCTGGCTGGGCGCCTGTATCCGTGCGCAGGAGATTGCGTCCGCCTATGCCTGCCGCCGCATGGCCTTTGGCAAGCCGCTGGTCGACCATGAAGGCGTGGGCTTCATGCTGGCGGAAAATCTGATCGACCTCCAGCAATGCGAAGTGATGATCGACTGGTGCGCCGGGGTGCTGGATACCGGCGCGCTTGGGACGATTGAAAGCTCGATGGCCAAGGTTGCGGTGTCCGAAGCGCTGATGCGGGTGGCGGACAAATGCGTGCAGGTGATGGGCGGCACCGGCGTGACCGGCGACACGATCGTCGAGCAGGTGTTCCGCGAAATCCGTGCCTTCCGCATCTATGACGGCCCGACCGAAGTCCATAAATGGAGCCTGGCCAAGAAGATCAAGCGCGACCACAAGTCGCACTGATTTTCCAGCGCCTGTCGCATCTGCCAGTAGGCAGGGGCGGCCCCCGGCCTGATCCTCCCCTCATAAAAGTCATGGGGAGAGAGTATGGCGGACCTGCCGGAAAGTTTCGACTATATCATCGTCGGCGCAGGATCGACCGGTTGCGTGCTGGCCGAACGCCTGTCCGCCGACCCGCGCAACCGGGTGCTGCTGGTGGAGGCGGGCGGGCCGGATCGCTCGCCATTGATCGCCATGCCCAAGGGGATTGCCAAGCTCGTTTCCAACCCTGCCCATATCTGGGCCTATCAGATCGCGCAGCCGCGCCGCCCGGATGAAGCCGCGCATGAAGTGTGGATCCGGGGCAAGGGGCTGGGCGGATCATCATCCATCAACGGCATGATCTGGAGCCGGGGCGAACCGCAGGATTATGACGATTGGGAAGCGGCTGGCGCGACCGGCTGGAACGCAGGGTCGATGATCGCCGCCTATCGCGCCATCGAGGATCATGGTCTGGGCGGCAGCACGTTGCGGGGGCAGGGCGGCCCGGTCCATGTCACGCCGCGCACCTATCGCTATCCGCTGGCAGAACGGCTGATCGCGGCGGGTGAGCAGATGGGCCTGCCGCGCACCGACGATCTCAACAGCGTGGTCGGCGACCGGGTCGGCTATTATTGCCACAATATCCGCAAGGGTCGCCGCGAGAGCGGGGCCAAAGTGTTTTTGCGCCCCGCGATGAAGCGCAGCAACTTTCATGTGCTGACCGATACGCTGGTGCGCCATGTCCGCCTGTCCAACGGGCGTGCGGTCGGCGTGGCGCTGGTCAATGATGCGCGCGGGCGTTTCAGCGTTGATTGCGACGGCGAGGTGATCGTCTGCGCCGGGACGGTCGAAAGCCCGCAAATCCTTCAGCGGTCGGGCATCGGTGATGGCGATGCGCTCTCTGCCATCGGCGTGGCGGTGCGTCATCACAACCCCCATGTCGGGCGGCACATGCTGGAGCATCTGTCCTACACCATGCCCTTTCGCCTGAAGCGCAACAGCGGCATCGGCCACCGCTTCTACGGCCTTGGTCTCGTTCAGTCAGTCGCGCGCTATTATTTGCGCCACGACGGGCCGATGGCGACCGGCCCGTTCGAGGTTGGCGCTTTCCTGTCCACCGGCGTCACCGGGCCGCGCACCGACCTGCAATTGTATCTGAGCGGTTATATGTTCGCGCTGGGCGACGATAATGACCCGGTGCCGCTCGGCAACATCGACAAGCGACCGGGCCTCACCGTGTCCGGCACTCTGCTGCGCCAGACCAGTGAGGGGACGATTCAGGTGCGGGGCCAAGAACCGGCCGACGGCGCGGCGATCATGCCCAACTGGCTGGACAGCGCGGGGGATCGCCGCTCCGCCATCGCCTCCATCCGCCTGATGCGCGACTATGTGGCGCAGGCGGTTCTGGCCGACGATGTCGGGCAGGAACTCATCCCCGGCGCGCAGGTGCAGGATGACGACGCTTTGCTGGACACATTCCGGTCGCTCTCGACCAGCGGCCTGCATGGTGTGGGTACTTGCCGCATCGGCGCAGAGGGTGACGCGGTGGTCGATCCGTCGCTGCGCGTCCATGGGGTCGAGGGGCTGCGCGTGGCCGATTGTTCGGTGATGCCGCGCCTCATCACCGGCAACACCAATGCGCCCGCTATGGCGCTGGGCTGGCGCGCGGCAGAGATCATCCGTGCTGCACCCTAGCGTTTGAAATAGTCCCCGCAAAGGGCGCTCCGGCATAGCATCGCGCCCGATAAGAGAATGGGAGAGAGACGATGCGCGAGAGAGATCGCCTGATGATGGACCGTCGTGCGATGCTGGCGGGCACCGGGCTAGCCGCCGCTGCTGCCATGGTCCCACTGGCCGGGGCGGAGGCCGCGACGGCGGGCTGGGATCATGAGGTCGATATTCTCTGTGTCGGCAGCGGCGCGGCGGCAGGGACTGCTGCGGTGACGGCGGCCAGTGCGGGCGCAAAGGTCATGATGGTGGAAAAAATGCCGATCACCGGCGGCACCACCGGCAAGTCGGGCGGCGTCGCGTGGATATGCAACCATTTCATCTTCCGCGAGCAGGGGATTGACGACAAGCGTGCCGACGCGATCGCCTATATGGCCCAATATAGCTATCCGCAACTGTTCGATCCCGCCAGCCCGACGCTGGGTCTCGACCCGCTCGACTATCAACTGATCGCGGCCTTTTATGACAATGGTTACAAGGCCGTCGATCATCTGCGTGCCATCGATGCGGTGCAGTTCAAGCAGTTCCGCCTGTTTCAGGTCGATGAACCAGCGCCCGACTATGCCGACCATCTGCCGACCAACAAGGTGCCGACCGGCCGCGCGTTGGAACCGGCGGTTGGCTCCGGCTCCTCGGCGGGCGGGGGCAGTCTGGCGGCGCAACTGGCGGCCTGGCTGGAAAAGAAGAAGCTGCCGATCCTGACCGACACCCGCGTCACCCGGCTGATCGTAGATAAGGATCGCGTCATCGGCGCAGAGGCGGAAAGCGAGGGCAAGATCATCCGCATCCTTGCGACCAAGGGCGTGATCTTCGGCACTGGCGGCTATGCTCATAACACGGAACTGGTGGGCCTGCATCAGACGGCGCTCTATGGGGCGTGCGCCATGCCCGGATCGACGGGCGACTTCATCGCCATTGCAGGTGCGGTCGGCGCGAAGATGGGGGCGCTCGACACCGCATGGCGGACGCAGGTGGTGCTGGAGGAGGCGCTCGCCAATCGTGCGATCGGCATGGGGGCGTTCGTCCTGCCGGGGGATTCGATGATCCTGGTCAACAAATATGGCCAGCGCGTCGTCAATGAAAAGCGCAGCTATAATGACCGCACCCGCGCCCATTTCACTTATGACCCTTCGAAGGAAGAATATCCCAACCAGTTGATGTTCATGCTGTTCGACACCCGTTCGCTCGACCGGTTCGGCGGCGCTTTCCCCTATCCGCTGGACGTGGCCGAAAGCCCCTATCTGATCAGCGGCGACAGCTGGGACGCGCTGGTCGCCAATATCGACAAGCGGTTGGCTACGCTTGCGCCAAAGACTGGCGGCGTGCGCCTCGATGCCGGGTTCGGGGCGGCGACGAAGGCCAGTATCGCCCGGTTCAACGACTATGCCAAAGCCGGTGTCGATCCCGAATTTGGGCGCGGCGCGCGCCTGTATGACACGCAATGGCACAAGTTGTTTTCCGCCGTGCGCGAAGGCACGAAGGTCCCGGCCAATCCCTATCCTGCGCTCACCATGCATCCCTTCGCGGACAAAGGCTCCTATTACGCCTTCATCCTTGCGGCGGGCGCGCTTGATACCAATGGCGGGCCGCGCATCAACGAACATGGTCAGGTGCTGGCGACCAGCGGTGCGCCGATCCCCGGCCTCTATGGCGCGGGCAACTGCATCGCATCGCCATCGCGCGGCGCTTATTATGGCGCAGGTGGCACGATCGGCCTGGCCCTGACCTATGGTTATATCGCCGCCCGCCACGCCACGGGGACCAGCGCATGAAAGGGCTGATCCTCGCTCTCGCTGCGCTGCTGGCGACACCGGCGGCAGCCAAGCCCGTCAGCTTCGCGACCGACATCGCGCCGATGCTCAAGACGCGCTGCGCCGTTTGCCATCTGACCGGGCAGGAGGCAGGCAATCTCGCACTCCATCCCAAGGCGGCCTATGCCAGCCTGTTCAAGCGCAAATCGGGCGAAAGCCCCTGGCTGCTGGTCGATCCCAAAAAGCCCGACACCAGCTATCTGGTCATGAAGCTGGAAGGCACGCATTTGAAGAAAGGCGGGAAGGGCGCGCGTATGCCCTTTGCCGCGCCGCCGCTGGACGCAGCAACCGTGGCCCTGCTCCGCCGCTGGATCAGCGAAGGTGCAACAAACAACTGAAGGCTGAGGCCAAACAAGCCCGCCATTCCGCCGCCAGTATAGCGCGCTGGCGTGGCGCGGGCGACGCCTGCCGGAAAGCGCAGTTGTGGCGCAGCATCGCCGCCACGACAACGGCGCCGACAGGCAAAAAGCGAGCAGGATGGACATGCGGCAATGGCTTTTGGCGGATCGCCCGGTTGGACGCGCGCTGGCGGACGGCGATTTTGCGCTGGTCGATGCGCCAATGCCGGTGCCGGGGGAGGGGCAGATTCTGCTTGCCGTCCGCTGGCTGGGCTTTGAACCGGCGCAAAAGGGCTGGATGGAGAATTTCGGCGGCTATGTCGCGCCGATCGAATTGGGCGACGTCATGCGCGGCATGGGCGTAGCGGAAGTGGTCGAGAGTCGGGGCGGGCGCTGGCCGGTCGGCACGATGGTCGCCGGAATGACCGGTTGGACCGAATATCTGGTGAGCGATGGCGAAGGCTTCGACATCTGCCACCCTGACCTGCCACCCCATGCGATGCTGGGGGTGCTGGGCATCCCTGGCCTGACGGCATGGCACGGCTTTTATCGGATCGGCCGCCCGGTTGCGGGCGATGTCGTGGTGGTATCCGGCGCGGCAGGCGCGACCGGATCGGTAGCCGGGCAACTCGCCAAGGTCGCGGGCTGCCATGTCATCGGCATAGCGGGCGGGCCGGACAAATGCGCCTGGCTGGTGCAGGAGGCTGGGTTCGACGCGGCCATCGACTATCGCGAGGGCAAGGTCGCAGAGCAGTTGAAGGCGCTGGCTCCCAAGGGCTGCGACATCGTCTATGACAATGTCGGCGGCGCTGTGCTGGACGCGATGCTCGCCCGGCTCGCCATCGGCGCGCGGGTGGTGCTGTGCGGCGGGATCAGTCGCTACGAGCAGGGCGGACAGATTGCCGGGCCGGGCAATTATTTCAACATCATCCTGCGCCGCGCCCGGATGGAAGGGTTCATCATCCTTGACCATCAGGCCCATTGGGCCGCGATGCGCGACCGGCTCGCCGCGCTGGTGCTGGCCGACAGGTTGCGCTGGCAGGTGGATGAGCAGCAGGGGTTTGAGGCAGCGCCCGCTGCGCTGGCCCGCCTGTTCACCGGTGCCAATCGCGGCAAGCAGATCGTCAAACTCTGAACGCGAAGGGGGCCGCTCCCACGGCCCCCGCACCCTTACCCCACCAGCAGCGCCGGTTCCTCGATCAGGCCTTTAAGCGTCTGCATGAAGGCTGCGCCCACCGCGCCATCGATCGCGCGATGGTCGCAGGAGAGCGAGAGCTGAACGATGGTCGCAAAGGCCAGCGCATTGCCGATCTCGATTGGCTGGCGCGTACCCGCGCCCACCGCCAGGATCGCGCCCTGCGGCGGGTTGATGATCGCGTCGAACTGATCGATGCCGAACATGCCGAGGTTGCTGACCGAGAAACTGCCGCCCTGAAACTCGTCCGGCTGCAACCGCCCGGTCCGCGCCTTTTCCGCGAGAGCCTTCACTTCGCGCGAGATTGCAGCAACCGACAGCGTGTCGGCACCCTTCACGATGGGGGTGATCAGCCCCTTGTCGGTCGCGACCGCCACCGCAATGTCGGCGTTGCCGAAGTGATGGATCTCGTCGCCATGGACCTGCACATTGACGTCAGGATGCCGCGCCAGCGCCAGTGCGCAGGCGCGCACGATATAATCGTTGATGCTGGGCGCTTCGCCGGTCGCCGCCTTGGCCTGCGCCCGCAATCCCAGGATCGCGTCGATCCTGACAGCAGAGCGCAGATAGAAATGCGGGATGGTCGATTTGCTGTGGCTCAGCGCCTTGGCGATCGCCTTGCGCATCGGCGACATTTTGACGATCTCCGCCGTGCCGGGGGCAGGGCGGGCGAAGGCGATCGGTGCGGAGGGTGCGGCCTTCTCCACCGCTACCGGCTTGACCAGCGCCAGCACGTCCGCCTTGCCGATCCGCCCCTTTGGCCCCGTGCCGGTCACGCCGGTCAGGTCCACGCCATGCTGTACCGCCAGCCGTTTCGCCAGCGGACTGGCAAACACATCGCCCAGCGCCTCGCCCACCGGGGTCAGGTCCACCGATGTGCCACCACCGATCGCGACCGGCGGCAGGCTGGCCTGCTGCACATCCTGAAAGGTGATACGTCCGTCCGGCCCGGACCCGGTGATCGCGCTGATATCCACGCCCTCGGCTTCGGCAAAGGCGCGCGCCGCCGGGCTGATCCGCGCATCGGCCGCGATGGCAACGTTGACCGGCGCAGGTGCTGCCGGGGCGGGCGCAGGGGACGGCGGCGCACCGCCGGCCTTGGACGCGACCTTGCTGTCGGCAGGCCTGAACCCGGCGACGAAAGCATCGACATCGGCAGCGCTGACCGCCTCGTCCGGCCCGGCCAGCACGGCGATCAGTTCGCCGACGGCATAGGTGCCGCCGGTCTGGGCGATCAGGCGCGGGAACATGCCGTCTGCCTCCGCCTCGACCTCATTGGTGATCTTGTCGGTTTCGATGAGCGCGAGCAGGTCGCCCTTCTTGAACGGAACGCCCTCGGCGACCATCCATTCGGCAACGACGCCCTCGGTCATTTCTATGCCCCATTTGGGCATCGCAAATGCGCGCAGATTGGCCATGTTATGCTTATCCCCGCCGGTAAGACATGAGCTTCACCGCACTTGCCACGATCTTGTCGGGCGAAGGCAGATAGGCGGATTCAAGTTCGCGTGCGAACGGCACCGGGCTGTGTGGCGCGGTGACCATGTCGATCGGTGCCTTCAGCGATGCGAACGCCTTTTGCGCGACCAGCGCCGACAGGTCGGTGGCGAAGGAACAGCGCGGCGGCGCTTCATCGACGATCAGCAGCCGTCCCGTCCGCTCGACGCTGTCGAGGATCGCTTCCTCGTCCAGCGGGCTGGTGGTGCGCAGGTCGAGTATGTCGCATCCGATGCCGTCCTGCGCCAGTTGTGCGGCGGCTTTTTCGGCAAAGCCCACCATCATGCCGGTCGCCAATATGGTGATGTCGTCACCCTGCGTCACCTGCCGGGCATGGCCGAAGGGGATGACATAGTCCCCGTCCGGCACTTCGCCCTTCACGCCATAGAGCGCCTTATGCTCCAGAAAGATTACCGGATCATCGTCGCGGATTGCCTGGGTCAGCAGTCCCTTGGCGTCGGCGGGAGTGGAGGGCATGACGACCTTCAGCCCCGGCATGGCGGTGACGAACTGGTGGATCACCTGGCTGTGCTGGGGCGCGGCGTTGAAGCCCGCGCCATAGGGCATACGGATGACCAACGGGCAGGTCGTCTTGCCGCCGAACATGTAGCGGAACTTGGCGACCTGGTTCCAGATCTGGTCCATGCACACGCCGATAAAGTCGGCGAACATGATCTCCGCGATCGCCCGTTTGCCCGTCAGCGCCGCACCCGCCGCCGCGCCGATGATGGCGCTTTCGGAAATCGGCGTGTCGATCACCCGGTCCGCGCCATATTTGGCCCATAGCCCGCCCGACGTGCCCCAGATGCCGCCGATCGCTTCCGGCCCGCCCGGCGCGCCATTACCGCCGACAATATCCTCGCCCAGCATGATCAGGCTGTCGTCGCGCGCCATTTCCGCGTCGATCGTGTCGCGAATGACGTCGCGGATCATCTTGATTGCCATATGTCGATCCTCCTGGCGTCAGTAGCTGATATAGACGTCTTGCAGGACATCCTGCGGCGTCGGTCGGTCGGCCTGCTTGGCTTCCGCCACGGCCCGGTCGATCAGGTCGGTGACTTCCGCGTCCACCCTGTCCAGTTCGGCCCCTTCCAGCAGCTTTGCCTCCGTCACCTTGGTGCGGAATGTCTTGAGGCAGTCGCGCTCTTCGCGTATGCGGTCCAGTTCGCCCGGCCCGCGATAGCGCTGCGGATCGCCCTCGAAATGGCCATAGAAACGCTCGCAATCCAGCTCGATCGAGGCGGGGCCATTGCCCGCCTTGCAATAGTCGATCAGCTCGCGCATCGCTTCATAGACGCTGAAGAAATCGATGCCATTGGCCTTGATCGCCTTCATCCCGAACGCGGCCGACCGCGCGGTCATGCTCTCTGCCCCTACGGCATAGGCTTCGCCGGTATGTTCGGAATAATGGTTATTCTCGAACACGAAGATGACCGGCAGTTTCAGCACCACCGCCATGTTCATCGCCTCGAACGTCGTACCCTGGTTGCAGGCGCCGTCGCCGGAAAAGGCGATCGAGACGGTGCCGTTGCTCTTGGCCGTGATGCCCGCGCCGACCGCGATGGGTGCGCCTGCGCCGACAATGCCGTTCGCGCCCAGCATCCCGACATTCATGTCGGCAATGTGCATCGACCCGCCCTTGCCTTTGCACAGGCCGTCGCGTGACCCGTAAATCTCCTTCATCATCGCCATGACGTCGCATCCCTTGGCGATGCAATGCCCATGGCCGCGATGGGTGGAGATGATATAATCGGTCGGCCCCAGATGCTCGCACACCCCCACGGCGCAGGCTTCCTGGCCCGCATAGAGATGGGTGAAGCCGGCGATCTCGCCCAGCGCGATTTCGTCGTGAAGGCGCTCCTCGAACAGGCGGATCGTCTTCATCTGACGATAGGCCCGGATCAGTGCCTCGCGGCTCAATTGCATATCGTCTCTCCCGATCGGTCGATTCTGCCGGTCACAGCCCCAGAACCGTTTTTGCTATGATATTGCGCTGAACCTCATTGGTCCCGCCAAAGATGGTCCAGGCGCGTGAATTGAGATAGCGGGGCGCGGCGAGTTGCGCGGCCTTGCCATGCAGGGCGGGCGGTGCCTGATTGCCATAGAGCGGCCTTTGCCCCTCCAGTGCGATCCCGGCATAGCCGTAGAGCTGCACCGCCAGCCCGTCGACCTGCTGCCGCAGGGTGGACGCGACCAGTTTGGACAGTGACGTCTGCGGTCCGGGCGGCAGCCCCTTGGCCATCTCCGCCAGCACGCGCATCTCGGTCATTTCCAGCGCCTGTGCCTCCAGTTCGACCCGCGCCAGCCGCGCCATATAATGGGGATCATCGCTCATGCAGCCGCCCTTGCCGTCTGGCTCCGCGCCCGCCGCCTTGCGCAGCCGGGCGATGTCGGACAGCAATTTGGGCGCATGGCACGCGCCGCCGCGTTCATTTTCCAGCAGGAATTTGGCGATGGTCCAGCCTTGCCCCTCTTCGCCCACCAATTCGCTGGCCGGGGTGATGGCGTCGTCCAGAAACACCTCATTGACCTCATGATCGCCCGCCAGCCCGATGATCGGCCGCACCTCTATCCCCGGCTGGGCCATGTCGATCAACAGGAAGCTGATCGCGCGCTGCGGCTTGGCGGCGGGGTCGGTCTTGGCGAGGCAGAAGATATGGGTCGCATGGTGGGCGTGGGTCGTCCACAGCTTGCGTCCGTTGATGACATATTCGTCGCTGCGCCTCTCCGCCCGCGTCCGCAGGCTGGCGAGATCGGAGCCGGAACCGGGTTCGGAAAAGCCCTGACACCAGAAATCGGTGCCGTCGAGAATGCGCGGCAAGATGCGCGCTTTCTGCTCCTCCGTGCCGAAGCGGCAGATCACCGGCCCCAGCAATTTCAGGCTCAGCACCGGCAAGCTGGGCGCATCGGCCAGCGCACATTCCTTTTCGAAAATATAGCGCTGGATCGGCGTCCAGCCAGTGCCGCCGCAGGCGACCGGCCAGTTATAGGCGAGCCACCCCTTCGCGTGCAGGATCGCCTGCCATTCACCGCCAATGTCCGGTTCCACGAACACGCCGGGCGTGCCACGCATCCCCTCGCGCAGATGCTGGGGCAGATGCTCGTCCAGAAAACGGCGAACCTCGGCGCGGAACGCCTGATCCTGCGCGGAAAAATCCAGGTCCATCTTATCGTTCCAATATGGTCACGCCGGAAATGCCCGGTGCGCCGTAAACATGGGAGTAAGCGGTGCGCGGTTTGCCCGGCACCTGCCGCCCGCCACCAAGCCCGCGCAGTTGCAGCGCATTTTCATAGACCTGCCGCAGGCCCGACGCGCCGATCGGCTCGCCACAGGCAAGGCACCCGCCATCGGTGTTAACCGGCAGGCGACCATCGATGTTGGTCCAGCCATTGGCCAGCCATTCTTCCTGATCGCCATCGCCACAAAAGCCATTTTCGGCCATGTGCATGATTTCAGCGCCGGACTCGGTGTCCTGCAATTGGACCAGATCAATGTCCTGCGGGCCGATACCGGCCATTTCATAGGCCGCTTTGCTGGCCAGAAGGGTCGGTGCGCCGCCGCGCTCTATGTCCATGCAGGGCGCGAACACCTCGAACGATCCGGGCGGGCGGGTCCGCACGACGGCGGCCTTGATCCGCACCTGATCGCGCCCCAGTTCGCGCGCCTTTTTCGCGCTCGCCAGCACCAGCGCGACGCCACCTTCGGCAGGGGAGCAGAACATATATTTGGTCAGCGGGTCGCTGATCATCTGGGCGTTTAGAATCGTGTCGATATCGACCGGCGATCGCCGCCAGGCATGGTCGGCATGAACAGCGTTGCGAAACGCCTTCTCCGCGACGCGACCCAAGGACGTCGGGCTGATGCCGTGCAGCGCCATATAGCGTTGCAGCTTCATCGCGAAAAACTGGGTCGTCACCATGAAGCCTGCTTCGCCATACCATTCGGGCAGGCTATATTCGGCCGGCAGGGCGTTGAACGCGCCACGCGGATGCTTGTCGAAGCCGATGGCGATGCCGACATCATGCGCGCCCGACGCGATCGCCTGCCATGACCCGATAAGCGCCGACCCGCCGGTAGCACAGCCATTTTTGACGTTGATGAAGGGCAGGCCGGTCAGCCCCAGTTCGTTGACGATCGTGTCGGCATTGCCCGCCGAATCCGATCCGCCGAAACCGAATTGCATGTCGGGCCATTCCAGCCCCGCGTCGGCCATCGCGGCGCGCGCGGCGTTTGCGCCCTGCTGCAACCCGCTGACCCCGTCAGTGCGGCCGAAGGGGTGGATGCCGATTCCTATGATATAGACGTCCTGCACCGCTCAGCCCTCCGTCACGGGGGTGAAGGCGTAGAGGCGAACATCCTTACCATCGGCGTCGGTCGTAAAGGCTATGGTCGTCAATTCGATGGCCATGCCGATCATCAGCCGGTCGAAATCCACGCCGGTGAGCTGCGTCTCCACGATCGTCGCGCCAGGCAATTCGACATAGCCGATGGCGAAGGGGGCAAAATCCTCCGGCCCGGTATAGGGCGGCGACTTGGGGCGGAACCGCTGCACCGTCCAGGACCAGAGCGTCCCCCGGCGCGGCAGGTCCACCGCCTCCCAGCGCGCGGCATCGTCCGGGCAGGGAAAGACGATCCGTCCCGTCTCACGATGGCGGCCGCCGATCAGGGTCGGTTCGGGCGTCTCCCGGAACAGTCCTTCGGCAATGGCAGATGCGCCCAACGTTCTAACCCTCTCATCCTTGTGTCGGGCCACTATGGGAAGAAGATGGGGCAAAGGCTTCTGTAAGAAAGCATAGGTTGGTCATTGAACATCTTCCGCCGCGCGGGGAGGGGGGGGAAGAGCATCCTCCACTTATTTTCTTGTCATCCCCGCCAAGGCGGGGATCCATCTCCAGACCTAAAATCAAAGTGATAAGTTGGGAGATGGATTCCCGCCTTCGCGGGAATGACGAAGATTTGACATAATCAGACGAAAAAAAGGCCAGCCGGTCGCCCGGCTGGCCCATGCGGTGTCCCAAGGGGGAGGGAGCTTTATTTCGCGGCGACCTGCGCCTCGATCTGCGGATGGGGGACCATCACGGCAGCGACATTGCCCAGATAGCCCAGCTGGGTCGCCTTGAACACGGTCTGGCTGCGGTTGACGGCTTCCAGCTTGATCGCGGCATTATGGATGTGGAAGCGGACCGTGGCGCAACTGCGCTCCAGGATCAGCGCGATCTCGACGTCGGTCTTGCCGACTGCTGCCCAGCGCAGACATTCGACCTCCCGCTTGGACAGGCGGCAATTCTTGGGAATCCAGGGGCGCTGGCTCGATACGCGGGTATAGCCATGGACGAAGCGCCGGGCGTGATATTCCAGCTGGTCGCTGTAAAGGTCGAATTCCTTGCTCAGATCGTCGCGCTTGTCGCTGAAGGGCGAGAAGCTGATCGCCGCGATCTGGCCGAAGGACATATGGACCGGCACGCAGATGACCGCGTTCGCATTCACTTCGCCCTGGAATAGGCTAAGGTCAATCTGGTCGAGCAGGGGATTGGGCGAGCGGGTGTGGATGCCATGGGCATTGGCCCAGAAGGGTTCATTTTCATAGCGACAGGCGAAGGTGAGCGGTGAGCTGAGCGCCAGCAGCGGCTTTTGCCACCATTGTTCCTTGGTCGCGGGCCAACCGAACACGCCGCTGGCCAGCACGTCGCCATCGGCGTCGGTCATAGGTGATCGGGAGGCTATGTTGGCGCAGGCGGCGACGCGGAAATTGCCCAGTTCGCGGGCAATGTCGCGTAGCGCTTCGGCAGCGGGCCGAATGTCGGCGGCCGTCTGAATCGCGGTTGGAACCTGCCTGCCCATACGAAAATCGGTCGCTGTCTTTGCAGCGTCCCCATTGTCGGACCGGGCGGCGACGAGCATGTCACCTGATCTCTCCATGGCGATGATGCTAATCCTGCTGCACGGCTGCGACAAGCGGCAAAACCTATGACTAGCGATAGGTTTTGCCGTTCACGGGACGGTATCACCAACCTAGCGGAAAGCCCAGTCAACGCCGCGCCTGCCCACCGTGCATAAAAGCGTCATGGAACAGCAACAGCGGGGCAGCGCACGGCGCGTCCCAGCCATGACAGACCGGGGGATGGTGGCTTGAATTTCGATCTCAGCGAAGAGCAGGCCATGCTTCGCGATCTGGTCGACCGGTTCGGCGCGGACCGTTACGATCCCGCCCGCCGCCTTGCCTATCTGCGCGAACCGCGCGGCTTTGCCGACGCCAACTGGGCGATGCTGGCGGAAACCGGCCTGCTGGCCTTTGCCCTGCCGGAGGAAGCGGGCGGATTTGGCGGGTCGGCTGTGGATATCATCACGGTGATGGAGGCGCTGGGCCGCTGTGTCGCGGTGGAGCCGGTGTTGCCTGCGATCATATTGGGGGCCGGGCTGGTCGCAGCGGCAGGGACGGACAGCCAGAAGGCGACGCTGCTGCCCGCGATCGCGGCGGGCGAGGCGATCGTAGCCGCTGCCCTGTTCGAGCGGCAGGCGCGCTTTGATCTGGATGGCATCAAAACCCGTGTCCATGACAGCCGGATCAGCGGCACCAAGCAGATGGTGCTGGGCGGCAGCTATGCCAATCATCTGCTGGTCGCGGCGCGGACGGGAGAGGGCGCGCTGACGCTCCATCTGGTTAAGGCCGATGCTCCGGGCATCACCATTACCCCCTACCGGCTGGTCGATGGGTCTATCGCCGCCGATCTACAGTTTGTCGATACGCCGGCCCAGCTCATGGCGGGCGGGGAGGCGGCATTGGCGCAGACTCTGGATCAGGTGCGGCTTGCCATTTGCGGCGAATTGCTGGGGCTGATGGACATGATGTTCGCCGCCACGCTCGACTATATCAAGACGCGCCAGCAATTTGGCCAGCCGATCGGCAGCTTTCAGGCGATCCAGCACCGCATGGCCGATTGCTATGCCCGCGTCGAACTCAGCCGATCGCATCTCTACCGCGCCGCTGCCGCCGATGGCGCGACCTGTGCCGCTGCGGTCATGGGGGCCAAGGCCTATATCGCGCAGAGTGCGATGCAGGTGGGCGAGGAAGCGGTGCAGCTGCATGGTGGCATCGGCACTACCGAGGAACTGATGGTGGGGCAGGCGTTCAAGCGGGTGATGACGCTTTCCACATTTTTGGGCGACACTGACCACGACATTATGGCCTATATCGCGATCACTAGCGGCGCGACGCAGCAGGATCTGGCATGACGGAGAGCTATCACCGGGTCGTGGAGGCCAGCTTGGTCGAGGAGCGGGCGTTGCTCCCGTTCCTCGTCAATGGCTGGCCGGTGCTGATCTGCAAGGATGACGGGCAGATCCATGCCCTGATCAACCGTTGCACCCACGCAGCGGCAGAACTGGCACCGGGCGGCCGGGTGCGGCGCGGGGCGGTAATGTGCCCGCTGCACGGCGCGCGGTTCAAGCTGGACAATGGCGCATGTCTGGGTGGAGCGGGCTACAAGCCGCTCAAACTCTACCCCTGGCGCGAAAGCGCGGATGGGTGGATTGAGGTCGCGGTGCCGGATGCAGCGCCGGGTGCGGAGGATATGCCGGTTAAGCCACTGATATAATTGTGACTATGACCCAGAGTTCCTCCCCTGCAAGGGGAGGGGGACCGTCGGCGTAGCCGATGGTGGAGGGGTTCACCCTATCGATCGGGCGACACCCCTCCGTCAGGGCTTCGCCCTGCCACCTCCCCTTGCAGGGGAGGATTTTGGCGAGTTTATCTGCTCTCGCTTTTGCACCACTCGATACCCCGCCGCAGCAGATCGTAGAAAACCGGCAAATCCCAGGCGCAGCGATCGACGGTGGGCCACCAGTCCAGAAATGGCTGCATGTCATAATGGCCGCGACAATGGCCGAGCGTGTTGTACAGCACCGCGCCCTTGCCCTGCGCCTTGATATACATCACCGGGTGCCGGTCCTGCGCCCAGTCATGTTCGTCAAAGCCGGTCGCTTCGCCCGCAAATTCAGTGTCGAGCAGGACGTGCAGGTCGCCATGCCGCTCCATCAGATAGAGTTCGTCGGTCGTTTCGAAGGGTGCGATGCCGCGCGTCAGCACATGGTCTGGGTCGGCCACATCGACCCGGTAGGGCGCGATCGGCGGGTGGGCGATGAATTGGCTGCCCAGCGTTTCCATCATCAGTGGCGCCCAGCGCGGGCTGCCATAGAGGCCGTTGTCAAACAGCCGCAGCACCGAATTGGTGCCGTGCAACGCATACCAGCGCCCGCCATCGCGCACCCACTCCCGCAGCGCTTCCTGCGCGGGCAGTGGCGGCACGACGTCGCAGGTGTAGGTGATGAGCATGTCGGCGGCGAGGATGGCGTCGAGATGGCCATAATCCTCAAACACGCGGGTCCGCACGCGCGGATCGTCGGCCAGCAGCTTGAGCAATTCCAGCCGGGCGAAATCCATGTCGTGATAGAGACCACCGACGATCAGCACACAATTGATGCGGGCAGGCTGCGTCTCGCTCATCATTGCCGCCTCGCTCAATATTGCACGCCCTTGGTGATGCCGCCGTCGATGAGGACGTTGGCCCCGGTCATGTAGCGGCAGGCGGGCGAGGCGATGAAGGCGATCGCCTTGGCCAGTTCTTCGCCCGTACCCATCCGGCCGAACGGGATTTGCTTGAGGATGCCATCGTGGAAATCGGCCATATGTTCCTTGATATAGGCCCAGGGACCGTCATCGGTATAGACTGGGCCAGGCGACACGCAATTGACCCGCAATCCCTGCGGCGCATGTTTCTGCGCCAGCGCGGCGCTATAATTGATCACTGCGGCCTTCATCGCATTATAGGGCTGCGGTCCCATAAACTCCTCCAGCGCGCCGGTGGAGGATATGGTGACGATCGACCCGGCGTCGGATTGTTCCAGCGCGGGCAGGGCGGCGTGGATGCCGCGCACCAGCGGCAAAATGTCGCCGTTCAGCACTGTGGTCCAGGCTTCGGGCGTATCCACCCCCGGATTGACCGAGACGAAGGAAATGAAGATGTCGCACCCGCCCAATTGCTCAGCGGCGCTGGCGACCCAGTTGGGGAAGGCCTCCGCATCGGTCACGTCCACCGACGCGCCGATACCGCGCACGCCCAGCGCCTGCACTTCGGCGACAACCATATCGACCTTGTCCTGCGTCCGCCCGCACAGCGCCACGTCGCAGCCTTCGGCCGCCAAGACCTTCGCTACCGCCCGGCCGATGCTGGCATTGGCCCCTGCCAATATGGCTTTGCGCCCTTTCAGACCAATGTCCATGACGGCATCCTTTTCCTGAATTTTCTTCAATCGTCCGCCTGTTTACCGGCATATGTGACGGGCTGCACTGGCAAAAGCGTCAGGGTAGGCTGGCCTGCTTAGCGATTGTGACAGGGCGACGCCCGGCCTTTTTCCGCTATGCAGGGCGTCCAAGCGGAGGGACCATGGGGACGAGCGTCATCACTATAGCGGATCATGTCCGGGCGCACGCCGCTGCGACGCCCGATGCCGTCGCCCTTATTTTCGAGGGGCGGGAGACCAGCTATGCCGCGCTTGACCGGCAGGCGAGCCGGGTCGCCAACGCGCTGATCGCGGCGGGCCATGCACCGGGTGATCGGGTCGCCTATCTCGGCAAGAATCGCGACGACTATTTCGGTTTCTGGCTGGGCGCGGCCAAGGCGGGCCTAGTCACCGTGCCGGTCAACTGGCGGCTCGCACTGCCGGAGGTCGCCTATATAGTGGCCGACGCGCGCCCCTGCCTGATCCTGGTCGAACCGGAATTTCTCGACCGGGTAGCGGGGCAGGGGGCGACGATCCTGCTGACTGATCCGTGCGGCGATCACCCGCTCTTTGCCGACTGGCGCGATGCGCAGTCCGACGCTGATCCGCGCCGCGACGGCGGCTATGACGATGCGGTACTGATGCTCTACACGTCCGGCACCACCGGCAATCCCAAGGGGGCGATGCTCTCCAATCGCAGCCTGCTCGGACTGCGCGCGTCGGAGCCGGACCTACCGGACTGGTATCGCTGGACCGCAGCGGACGTGTCGCTGATCGCGATGCCGATCTTCCACATCAGCGGATCGGGCTGGGGCCTGTGGACGCTCCAGCATGGCGCGAAGGGCGTGGTCGTGCGCGAGTTTGATCCCGCGCGCGTGCTGGACCTGCTCGTCACTTTCCGCATCAGCAAGATCATGCTGGTGCCGACCGCGCTGCGCATCTTGTGTGATCATCCCGCCGCTGCCGCCACGGATTTCAGCTTCCTGCGGACCATCTGCTATGGCGGATCGGCGATCCCGCTCGATCTGCTGCGGCAGGCGATCGCCGTCATCGGCTGCGGCTTTGCGCAAATGTACGGCATGACCGAGACGGCCGGCACCATCATCGGCCTGCCGCCGCAGGATCATGATCCGGCAGGGAGCGAGCGGATGCGCGGCATCGGCCTGCCGCTGCCCGGCGTCAAGGTGCGGATCGCGGACGAGGGCGGTGATACGCTGCCGCCCGGTGCGATCGGCGAGATAGTTGTGGCGTCGCAGGCCAATATGATCGGCTATTTCGACCGGCCCGACGCGACCGCCGAAGCGATCGACGCCGACGGCTGGCTGCGCACCGGCGACGCCGGCTGGATGGATGCGGACGGCTATCTCTATCTGGCCGACCGGATCAAGGACATGATCATCACCGGGGGCGAGAATGTCTATCCGGCGGAAGTGGAAAATGCGCTCTACAGCCACCCCGCGGTGGCGGACGTCGCGGTGATCGGCGTGCCGGACGCCAAATGGGGGGAGGCGGTCAAGGCGATCGTCGTGCCTGTTGCAGGCGAGACGCCCGATCCCGCGACGCTCATCGCCTGGGCGCGCGAACGCGTTGCGGCGTATAAGGCACCCAAGACAGTGGAATTTCGCACCGACCTGCCCCGCAACCCGTCGGGCAAGATTTTGCGCCGCCTGCTACGCGACGAGTATCGGTAAGACCTGCGATTTCCGGCAGGTTCCGGGCGTCCGGTCCCCGCCTATCCTCCCACAAAACAGAATGAGGAGAGAGGTTTTGACCGCTAATTTTTCCGGTCCGCTGGAGGATCGTCTGGCCATTCGGGAGTTGCTCGAAACCTATGCCGATGCAGTCAATCGCGTCGATCGCGATTTATGGGCCTCGCTCTGGGTGGAGGACAGCCATTGGGATCTGTCGCACTATCCCGAACTTGGCGTGGTGTCGGGCAAGGCTGCCATCGTCGAGTTATGGGCCAGCGCCATGCCCCATTATCCCCAGCTCAGCTTCCTGCTCAATCCCGGTATGATCCGCGTGGATGGCGACCGGGCGGAGGCGCGCGCCTATTTCTCCGAAGTCTATGCCGAGCCGGGAACGGGCAAGGATAAGCGCGCGCGGGCCTGCTATATTGACAGGCTGGTGAAGCAGGACGGGCAATGGTTTTTCCAGAGCCGGTCCTTCACCATCATCCACCAGAGCTGACGATATTTCCGCCAGCTCGCTCTCCAGGAGCTGCGGAAATTGACCCGGTCGCCTCGCGCGACCGGGTTCTTTTTTGCCTTCAAACCCTGGCAAAACAGCAATCCTCCCCCTGCGGAGCGGTGCTGTTGTCTGTGAAACTGCCCTCTTCTCCAACGTCATCCTGAACTTGTTTAGCTGCACTGGCCTGCGGCTCAGGATCCATTTCTCGTCACGGGCAGCGGCTTTTGGGGCACGATGGATGCTGAAACAAGTTCAGCATGACGAAGTAAAAATGAGGTATGTTTCACATGCGATGGCCGCGGCGTTGGAGGGGAGGATTTTTGGCGACGGTCAATGCGCGGTCATGCCGCCGTCGATCACCAGTTCCGATCCGGTCACGAAGCTGGCGGCAGGCGCGGCGAGATAGACGATGCCGTCGGCAATCTCCTGCGCGGTGCCCATCCGCCCCAGCGCATGGCCCGCTGATACCGTCGCCCGCGCGGTCGCTTCATCGGGGAAGGCGCCGGTTTCGACATAGCGGGCGTAGATGGTGTCCATCATATGGGTGTCGATGCCGCCGGGATGGACGCTGTTGACGCGGATGGGCTGACCGAGCGCTGCATATTCCAGCGCGGCGCATTTGCTGAATAGCCGCACCGCGCCCTTGGACGCGCAATAGGCCGACATGAACGGCGCGCCAGCCAGCCCGCCGACCGACGACAGGTTGATGATCGACGATCCGCCCCGCCGATCGGCACCACTGCGTCCAAGCAGGTCGGCCATGGCGCGAGTGCCCAGAAATATCCCCTCGACATTGATGCTCATACATTTGCGGAACGTCGCAAGGCTGGTTTCGGCAATCGCATCGGTGACCGAAATCCCGGCATTATTCACCAATATGTCGAGCCGCCCATAGGTTGCCGTCACATGGTCCGCCAGCGCGGCCCAGCCCGCTTCGTCGGTCACGTCGAGCGGTCGATAGTCCGCCGCGCCCCCCACCGTCGTGCTCGCCGCCATATCGGTCGCGATCACGGTCGCGCCGGCGTCGGCCAGCGCCTGGACGGTCGCCCCACCAATCCCGCCGCTGGCCCCGGTTACCAGCGCCACCGCACCGCTCAGGTCAAAATTGCTCATCGCGCCGTCCATCCTCCGTCCACCACAACCTCGCTGCCGGTCATATAGCTGGCGTCGTCGCTCGCCAGAAAAGCAACCACTTTGCCGATCTCAATGGGTTGGGCCAGCCGCTTGATCGGCGTCGTCTGCGCCATCTGGTCGATCAGATCGTCCGCCGTTAGCGTTCCGTCGCGCGCGGCCCATCGCTCCATCCCCTGTCGCAGCAGCGGCGTGTCGACAAAGCCGGGATGCACGCTGTTGACGCGGATCGGGACGCCCGCATCGGCAAATTCCAGCGCATTGGACTTGCTGAACAGCCGCACCGCGCCCTTGGACGCATTATAGGCCGACACTTCGCCCATGCCGACCAGCCCCATGATCGAGCTGATATTGATGATGCTGGAGCCATAGGGCGTCGTCGCCCCGCTTTGCGCGAGCAGCGGCTGGAACGTCTTGGTCCCCAGAAACACCGTGTCCATGTTCAGCGTCATCAGCCGCCGCCAGGTCGCCAGTTCCAGATCCTGCACCTTGCCGGTCAGGTCCGCGCCGACATTATTGACCAATATGTCGAGCCGCCCGTGCGCCGCCATCACCCGGTCGCGCGCCGCCTGCCACGCCTCCTCCAGCGTCGCGTCCAGCCGGATATAGGAACAGCCCGGCATTGCCCCGATCGCGGTGGCGACGGCCTCGCTATCCTCGGCATCCAGATCGGTGATGATCGTCGTCGCGCCATCGGCGGCCAGGCATTGCGCTATGGCCCGCCCGATGCCCCGCAGCGCGCCCGATACCAGCGCCACTCGTCCGTCCAAACGCCCTGCCATGCGCAATCCTCTCCCGCTTGGCCCGCACCGGGCCTAGCCTCTTTGTCGAGCTATTTGTCGGCCCGTCGGCCCTTTGCTTCACCTGCCGCTTTTTACAGGTTCGCGGCCATCCCCAAGCGCGCATCTAGGCTGGAACAGGAGAGTATTTGCCATGGATTCGCACCGCTACACTGCCATCCGGGCGATGGTTGAAACCATCTACGCGCTGACCGGCGCTGGCCGCTGGGACGAGGCGGAGGCGATGATGACCGATGATTTCCGTATCCTGGAGGCCGACAGCCTGCCCTATGCCGGGGAATATCTGGGCAAGGGCGCGCTGCGCGACCTTTATACCAAGGTGTTCGCCTTCTGGGAGGATGCCTCACTGGAAACCAGCGACATTACCGTGTCGGAGGATCATGCGATCGTCATGCTAACCGTCCATGCCACGTCGCGCCATAATGGCCAGCGGCTGGCCATGCCGTTGTGCGAGGTATTTCATCTGCGCGGCGATAAGTTCAGTGGCATCACCCCCTATTATTTCGATACAGCGTCGATCGCGCGGGCGACCGGCACGCTGATGGCGGATTGAGGACAAGATATGACTGATCTTTCGGGCAAGGTGGCGATCGTCACCGGCGGCACATCCGGCATAGGCCGCGCGACCGTTCAGCGGCTGGCGCGGGACGGGGCGCAGGTCGTGTTCACCGGATCAAATGAGGATGCCGCCAGCACCCTGTGCGCACAGACCGGCGCGCGCTTTGTCAAGGCGCGGGTGCAGGAGGAGGGTGATTGGGACAAGGTTGCCGCCCTCATCAGCGACGAATTTGGCCGCCTCGACGTCGCCTTCGCCAACGCCGGGACCGAAAGCGGCGACGGCAGCGTCGAATCGATCAGCATGGATGGCTGGGCCGGGATCATCGGCGTCAACCAGACCGGGGTGATGCTGACTGCCCGGACGGCGCTGCGCCTGATGCGTGCCAATCCCGGCGGTCCGTGCGGGTCGATCATCATCAATTCGTCCATGTCGGCGCACAAGGTGATGGGCAATTATATGGCCTATTCGGTGACCAAGGCCGCCGTGCTGGCCATGGCCAAGTCGATCGCCATCCATTGCGCAACGGAAAAACTGCCGATCCGTTGCAATGCCATCCTGCCCGGTGTGGTGGAGACGGAGATGATCAGCGCGATCATCGCCAAGTCCGCGTCGCCCGAAGGCGCGCGCGCGGCCTATAACAGCATGTCCCCGATGGGCCGGATGGGCACCGTCGAGGATATTGCCGCGCTGGTCGCCTTCCTCGCGTCCGACGAGGCCGGTTTCATTTCCGGCGCGGAATATGCCATTGACGGCGCATCCACTGCCGGGATGACCGGGGTGTGATGGCGCTGGCCGTCAATGGCATAGTGTCCTGTCCCAAAAGAGGGATCGGCCCGATTATTGCGTGAACATATTCTTGTCGGTGACGATCAGGTTGGTGACGCCGCAATAGTCGACCGGGCTGTTAAATTCGCTGGCATCGGCAAAGACCACGCGGGTCTGCACTTCGCAGCGTTCGTCGCCTTCAAAGAATTTGAGCGCGCGCGTCGTGGCGGGTTTGACCGGCAGCTTGAGCCAGTCGTTCGACCAGGTGCCATTCTTGCGCTTGGTAAAGAACTGGATGGCGTCTACGGTCGATTTGTTGACGAGGACAAAGGCATTGTCGTCGCCATCATCGGCCTGGGCGGCGGGCGCAGCGAACAGCAAGGCGGCGGCAAGCGTGGCGGCGGTGGCAAAGAATTTCATGGATGGTCCCTCCCCGTATTGGCGCGCGAGCGGAGTCGTGGCCTTGGGTCAAGGGGTTAGCAGCATTTTAGGCAATTGCCAGCGGGTTGGGTTACCAGTTGCCGCCAATATCCTTGATAGCCTTGAGCAGGGCTTTCTTGCTTTCGGTGCGCCGGGTGCCGCTGTTGCGGGGGATGTCGGCGTCAGTGATGCCGAGTTCGGCGCGACGGCGCGCGATCTGGCGACCGAGTTCTTCGAGCGAAACGGCTGGTTGGCTAGACTTGTAGGTCCGAAACGCCAAATTCACTTCCTGTTTCTTCGCGGATACGCTTTTCCATTTAATGGAGGTTGAGGTCTTTAGAAAGAGCGAACAGGGCGCGAGCCTGCCCCAGCAATAGCATTTTTGGCACTATCTCAAAGTTCAAGCGGATCAATACTGGCTATCAAGCCCAAGCCTGACTGTCCCGTTCGGCCTTCTCGTCGCTTTAAAAGGGCTTAAGAAGTGTTGTGTGAAATATCAGGTAGGGGACCACGGCAAAAACCCAGCCTTGCTTCTTAAACCCTCTTAAATCGGTCTTAGATTGCTTTTCAGGATAATCCTGATAAGCAGGAAAATGACTATAGACAGAGGTTTCGGCAAGTGACAGATTCTCTTTTTGCGGTTCCAGCGAAGGAAGTCGCCAGCCGTTTTGGCTTCTACACGGACGAGGCCATGCAGCGTCCGGTTGGCATCCAGAGGCATGGCACGACGCGCATCGTGATGATCTCGCTCAAGGAGTATGAGCGACTCAAGCGGCGGGATCGCGAAGTGATGTTGACGAGAGACCTTGATGACGAAACGCTCGACGCCATCCTCACCGCAGAGCCGGGGGAGCGCTCCAGGGAAGCCGGGCGGCGGCTGGCCGATCCCGACGCCGGGTGATGTCCTGTGCTATGCCTATCTCTGGGCGCGTGAGGCGGCGCAGGGGCAGGAAGAGGGGTTGAAGGACAGGCCGGTCGTGGTCGTGCTGGCAGCGACGGATACCGGGTCCGGCACAAGGTTGACGGTTGCACCGATCACGCATAGCGCGCCGGACGGGGCGGGCGATGCGGTGGAGGTGCCGCTGACGGTGAAGCGCGATTTGGGGCTGGACCGCGAACGCAGTTGGATCGCGGTGAGCGAGGTCAACAGCTTCCTGTGGCCGGGACCGGACGTGCGACCGCTGGCGGATGGCAGTCCCTTTTATGGCGCGATACCGGACTGGCTGTTCCTGCGGATGCGGGAGGGGATTGGCGTTCATGCCGGGCGGGGTCGGGTTAGGGTTACGAAGAGGACGGAGTGAGGTTGTTGAGAGTTGTAAACTGTCCGTGCAATTCCAAGGGGCATTGGGCAGGCTATTAGTGGGTATAAGTTTCTGTTGCTGTCAGGGTGGTTTCCCGCGACGGTTGCAATATCGGATCGTTGTGGGGCAACAAAACATGGGGGATGCAAAAGGATTTTATGCGGCACTTGAACTCGATAGTTCGGCCTCCGCGACCGAAATTAAAACTGCTTACCGTCGATTGGCAAAAGAGCATCACCCTGACACTGGAAGGGTCCGAGACGGAGGTGCCCGTTTCCAACAGATTAGCGCTGCATACGAGATTTTGGGCGATGCAGAGAAGCGTGCCAACTACGACAATTTATCTGAGCAAACTGATCAGGCAGACTATTCCGAAAAGCGTAGTCGCTTAAATCCAATACGATGCGGGGTCTGTAGACAGGTCACCGCTCAACCGCGCTATATCATTTTTTGGCGGGTCATTAGCGTAGTGTTGGCAACAACGCGCACGCCGGTCCAAGGTATTTTTTGCTCTGCTTGTGCGGCAAAGGAATCACTGAAGTCCACAGCAATCACAGGGCTCATAGGTTGGTGGGGATTCCCTTGGGGACCGATTTGGACGGTGTTGGAGGGGCTGAAAAACCTCGTTGGGGGCGTCCAAAATAACGAGCATGAAGAGGCCTTACTTTGGCACAACGCTTTGGCTTTTGCAGACGCTGGTAAAGTACCCTTGTCATACGCACTTGCCGAACGGCTCCTGTCTGCAAAAAGTAGCGAAATCAGGGCCGGAGCAGCCCACTTGACGACTTTTTATCGTTCTCAGGGATTTAAACCGACTGGGACACTAAAAAACAACTGGACCATCAATCCGGCTCAATTTTTGGTTAAACTGCTTTTTCTATCTGTTGTGCCGGTCGCTTTGACTGCTGCCATTATGTACTCGGATCGCTCATCTTCTGAGGCATCCTATGGCGTAGCGACCCCGCCGTCGGTAGCCTATCGCGAACCGACATCAAGCTCTTTGGACGCTCCAGCGATTGACTACAATGCCTTTGAGCCAGCCACCCCCACGTGCGACCACGAGGTCGCAAGTGGCAAAATATTGTCTGGTGCCAAGCGGTTGAGCAAAGAAGGGCATATTTTGCAGATCAGCAACGGTTCAAGCGGAAATGCTATCGTGAAGGTGCGGAAGGCCGATACTGGCAGTTTACTCGCCTCCTTCTTCATAGAGCAAAATGGTGAATCTCAGCTTTCGGGGATACCAGATGGACTTTACAGAATCCAATATGCCATTGGAACACAACTAGCAGAAAACTGTAAATCATTTACCGAAACATCTACCGTAAATGAGTTCCCAAACCTCGAAGCATTAATAACAACAAGTGAAGAGACGTTTGAAGGCACGCTGGTCAAACGCAAGAGGCTCTCGTACACGTTATATGCCGTACCCGGCGGAGACGTGGCTCCGACTTCCATAAGTCCTGCAGAATTTGAGGACGGAAATTGACATCACTCCGCCGCCACACTCTCCAGCCCCAGCAACGGTGCCAGATAATGCCCGGTAAATGAGCGTGGCTCCTTCGCGACCTTTTCCGGCGTTCCCTCGGCCACTACTTCACCGCCCTTGACGCCGCCCTCCGGTCCCATGTCGATGATCCAGTCGGCGGTCTTGATGACGTCCAGATTATGTTCGATCACGACGACGCTGTTGCCCTGGTCGACCAGCGCGTGGAGGACTTCGAGCAGTTTGCGGACATCCTCAAAATGCAGGCCGGTGGTGGGTTCGTCCAGGATGTAGAGGGTCTGGCCGGTGGCTCTGCGGGCGAGTTCCTTGGCGAGTTTGACGCGCTGGGCTTCGCCGCCCGACAGGGTCGTGGCCTGCTGGCCGACCTTGACATAGCCCAGGCCCACTTCGGCGAGCATGGCCATCTTGTCGCGGATCGGCGGGACGGCCTTGAAGAATTCGACCGCATCCTCGACCGTCATGTCCAGCACGTCGGCGATGGAGTGGCCCTTGAACTTCACCTCCAGCGTTTCGCGATTATAGCGCGCGCCGTGGCACACGTCGCACGTCACATAGACGTCGGGGAGGAAGTGCATCTCGATCTTGATCAGGCCGTCGCCGGTGCAGGCTTCGCAGCGGCCGCCCTTGACGTTGAAGCTGAAGCGGCCGGGCTTGTAGCCGCGGGCCTGGCTTTCGGGCAGCCCTGCGAACCAGTCGCGAATGTTGGTGAAGGCGCCGGTATAGGTGGCCGGGTTGGAGCGGGGGGTGCGGCCGATGGGCGACTGGTCGATGTCGATCACCTTGTCGCAATGTTCCAGGCCCGTCACCTTGTCATGCGCGCCGGCGAGGATGCGCGCGCCGTTCAAGGCACGGGCGGAGGCGGCGTAGAGCGTGTCGATGGTGAAGCTGGACTTGCCGGAGCCGGAGACGCCGGTGATGCAGGTGAAGGTGCCGAGCGGGATGCTGGCCGTGACGCCGGTGAGGTTGTTGGCGCGGGCATTATGGACGGTGATCTTCTTGCCATTGCCCTTGCGGCGTTTGGCCGGCACGTCGATGCGGCGGGTGCCGTTCAGATAATCGGCGGTGAGGCTGTTTTTGGCTTTCAGGATTTCGGGCAGGGTGCCCTGGGCCACGATCTGCCCGCCATGGATGCCTGCGCCCGGTCCCATGTCGACAATATAGTCGGCGTGGCGGATCGCGTCCTCGTCATGCTCGACGACGATGACGCTGTTGCCGAGGTCGCGCAGGCGTTTGAGGGTCACGAGCAGCCGGTCATTGTCGCGCTGGTGCAGGCCGATCGAGGGTTCGTCGAGGACGTAGAGGACGCCGGACAGGCCGCTGCCGATCTGGGAGGCGAGGCGGATACGCTGGGATTCGCCGCCGGACAGGGTGCCGCTGGTCCGGTCGAGGTTGAGATAGTCGAGGCCGACATTGTTGAGGAAGCCGAGGCGTTCGACAATTTCCTTGAGGATGGCCTTGGCGATCTGGTTCTGCTGGTCGTTGAGCTTGTCCGGCATCGCGGTGAAGAAATTGAGCGCGTCCACGACCGAGCGGCGGGTGGAGAGGGAAATGTCCTCGCCCGCAATCTTGACCGCGAGCGCTTCGGGTTTCAGGCGCGCGCCGTGGCAGGTTTCGCAGGGCTGGGCGCGTTGGTACTTCGAGAGTTCCTCGCGCATCCAGGCGGATTCGGTTTGCAGGAGACGGCGGTTCAAATTGCCGATGACGCCCTCAAACGCCTTCTTCACCTCATAGCTTTTGCGGCCGTCCATGAATTTGAGCGTCACCGGCTTGCCGCCGGTGCCGTGGAGGATGATGAGCTTCACCTCGCCGGGCAGGTCGGCCCAGGGGGTGTCGAGGCTGAACCCGAATTCGCGGGCGAGGGAGCCGAGCACCTGCATATAATAAGGCGAGGGCGGGTTGGATTTGGCCCAGGGGACGACCGCGCCCTTTTTGAGGGAGAGGGCTTCGTTGGGGACGACCAGTTCGGGGTCGAACTCCTGCCGTTCGCCGAGGCCATCGCAGGCGGGGCAGGCGCCCATCGGGGCGTTGAAGGAGAAGAGGCGCGGCTCGATCTCCGCGATGGTGAAGCCGCTGACGGGGCAGGCGAATTTTTCGCTGAACACGATGCGGTTGGCGGGGATGCCGGACCCCTTCATCTTCTTGTCGGCGGCGGGGGCTTCATCCTCGCGGCCCGGCACGACGCCATCGGCCAGATCGACGAACGCCAGCCCATCCGCGAGTTTCAGCGCCTGCTCGAAACTGTCGGCCAGGCGGGTGCCCATGTCGGGTTCCACGGCCAGACGGTCGACCACGACTTCGATGTCATGCTTATATTTCTTGTCGAGCGCGGGGGCGTCCTCGATCAGCATCATTTCGCCGTCGATGCGGACGCGGGTGTAGCCCGCCTTCTGCCATTCGGCCAGTTCCTTGCGATACTCGCCCTTGCGCCCGCGCACGACGGGGGCGAGGAGGTAGAAGCGCGTGCCTTCGGGCAGGAGCATCACGCGGTCGACCATCTGGCTGACGGTCTGGGCGCTGATCGGCAGGCCGGTCGTGGGGCTGTAGGGGATGCCGACGCGCGCCCATAGCAGGCGCATATAGTCGTAGATTTCGGTGACGGTCGCGACGGTCGAGCGCGGGTTTTTCGACGTGGTTTTCTGTTCGATACTGATCGCGGGGCTTAAGCCCTCGATATGCTCGACATCGGGCTTCTGCATCATCTCCAGAAACTGGCGCGCATAGGCGGAGAGCGATTCCACATAGCGCCGCTGCCCTTCGGCATAGATGGTGTCGAAGGCGAGCGAGCTTTTGCCCGATCCCGACAGGCCGGTGATGACGATCAGGCTGTCGCGCGGCAGATCGACATCGACGCCCTTGAGATTATGCTCGCGCGCGCCGCGGACGGATATGTGGGTCAGACTCATGGGGCGTGTTGTTCCAGATTTGTTCTGATCGGGCAAGACCATCTGCCGGTCGCCCCGACAGATGGGGCGAGGGCAGGGATTTGAGAAGGGAAAATCCGCAGGGTGGGGCGGAAAGAGGTTTGTCCTGCACCAAAGACATGGGCGCGCGGTCAGATGCTATGTCGGATTTTCTTAGCCATGACGTAGCGTTATCGGCCCAAGTCGAGGGTGCGCTGGCTATCGCTGGCTGACCGCCGTTGGACGCATGATGTCGTTGGTGGACGCAGGTTGACGGTTTGTCGCCCGATCATGCTGCCGGGCGTGTTGCGGGGGCAGATTGTCGAACGGCGGGTTCGCGGGGCCGTGTTGGGGCTATGATGGGCGTCATGCAGGATACGGTTGCGCAAATGTCGCACCGTCATTCCCGCGACAGTTTATCGCGATCCCGGTGCCCGACAGCATCCTGGATACGCCCCCGGCCATCCCTTGCGCCGGGGGCGTTTTTGCGTCTGGGCTGTGGGGCGCATTATTGACGATAGGGTGACACCCCTTGTATCTGGACGGACGCAGCTTGTTTCTGCTGGAAGCAACTGAGCACAGGGGTGGGTGGCCACCCACCCCGGCGCTACGGTGATGTCGCCCGTTACCCCTCAGGTGTCCGCCGAGACGGAGCTTGGGATCATCGCCGTTGTCACGCATGACCGAACAGTCGGTTGATTTGCAATCGTACAGACAAGGCAGGTTACCGTGATGCACAACATTTGTGGAGTCGATGTTTCCAAGGCCTGGCTCGATAGCTGGGTTGCCCAACACTATTGCCGTTTTGCCAGTACAGACGAAGGCGTCGGACAGTTGCTGGCATTTTGCCGCGCGCACAGCGTCGGACTGGTTGTGATGGAGGCGTCGGGTGGGATCGAACAAACGGCCTTTCTGTTCCTGTGGAGCCAGGGCCAGCCCTGCGCCATCGCCAACCCCAGGGCAGTGCGCAGCTTTGCCGATGCCATGGGTCATTTTGAAAAGACCGACCGGATCGATGCGCAGATGATCGCGCGTTATGCCGATGCCAAAAAGCTCGTCGCAACGCCTCCGCCCTCGCAGGATCAGCAGCGGCTGACCGCGCTGGCCGCAAGATTGCGGCAGGTTTCCGCCGATCTCTCGATCCAGAAGCAGCGGCTCCACAGCACCAGCGACCCTGACGCTCTGGCAAGCCTCAAGGAAGCGGTCGCCTTCTTCACGCGTCAGGCCAAGGCGCTCGCCGCCCGCATCGCCACACTGGTTGCCAGCGATCCTATATGGGCCGAACTCGATAAAACGATCCGTTCGGTCAAAGGCCTTGCCGATCGCACCGTCGCTATCCTGCTTGCCGATCTGCCCGAACTGGGCACCATCTCCAACAAAGCGATCGCCAAGCTCGCAGGCCTCGCGCCGCTGGCCAATGATAGCGGAAAACGCCATGGCCCACGGTCCGTCCGTGGGGGCAGGGCATCGGTGCGATCCATCCTCTTCCTCGTCGCCGACGTCGCTCGAAAATACGACACCAGCCTCGCCGATTTCAGACAGAGGCTTCTCGATCAGGGCAAACCAAAAATGGTCGTCCGTATCGCACTCGCCCACAAACTCCTCGTCCGCCTCAACGCCAAAGCCCGCGAAACACGAACAAATATCGCTCAGACCATTTGACAAGCCAGATAGTCGCTCCGTCAGGCCTGCCGCCCGACACCTCCCCTGCAAGGGGAGGATGACGGAGAGAGCGCTCCCCAAACTCAAACCGGTCGCGTGCGCCACATCGCGATCGGCATCATCGTCAACACCGGCTTGTCGTCCTGATTAAGGATTGTCACCTTGCTGCGCACAATCCCCATTTCCGGGCGGCTTTGCGACGCTTTCTTGTCGATCACCTCGCTGGTGCCGCGCAGCGTGTCGCCGGGCCGCACCGGGCGCAGCCAGCGCAACTCGTCCACGCCCATCGCGCCCAGACTGGCCGCCTGCCGCCCCGGATCGCGCTGAATTTCGGCCACAAACATCTTCATGAACAAAGCGGTGGTATGCCATCCGCTGGCCGACAGCGTGCCGAAATGGGTGGTCGCCGCCGCCTCGTCCGACAAATGAAAGGGCTGCGCGTCGAACTCGGCGGCAAAGGCGATCGTCTCCTCCCGGCTCACCGTCAGCGGGCCGAAGGTGAAGCTGTCGCCCACTTCAATATCCTCGAAATAGACCGTTGCGTCCGTCATGGCATTTCCTTTCGCAACGGATCTAATGTCAGCTTACGTTTACGTCAATGTCAGCTGATCTGGAGCGAGGGCTGGCCACGCGGCACGGTCATGCTCGCCCGCGTGCTGATCGCGCCGCCCGGCGTCGATACCTGATCCACCACCCGCGCCCTGGTCGTCCAGGCGTCGGGCGTCACTTCGCACACCAGATAGCCGCGCTGGTCGTTGATGAATTTCAGCTCCGGGTTGTTCTTGAGCATCACATCACTTCCGGTCCGCCGGTCCGACCCGTTGCCACCGGACGAGATCGAGGTGGACACAAATTCCACCGCCACCGTCTTGTCACCATTGTCCAGCAAGCCGGCGAAATTCTGATGCTCGTCGCCGGTCAGCACCACGACATTGTCCAGCCCGCGCATCTTGCCCAGCAAGCGGTTGCGCGGCGCGCTATAGCCCGCCCAGCTGTCGATATTATAGATTTTAGCCTTCTCGTCCGCATAACGCCGCCGGTCGAGCGACATCATCATCACCTGCTGCGCCAGGCAATTCCACTTCGTTTGGCCCCGCGTCATGTTGCGGACCAGCCAGCTTTCCTCCTCGGCGGAAATCACCTGCGCCTTGCTGTCGTCAATGCCGGGGCACCAGGGCTTGAACCCGTCATCGCACGGCTGGGCGCTGCGGAAGGATCGTGTGTCGAGAAAATCGATCGACAGCAGGTCGCCAAAGCGCGCCTCGCGATACATGTTGGTGATGATGCCATCGTGCGGCAGCATCGCGGCCCGCACCGGCATATATTCATACCAGACCTGCAATCCCGCCTGACGGCGCAAGCGGAATATCTCCGGCGGCACATCCTTCCAGTTGTGGTCGCCGGTCCAGTTATTCTCGACCTCATGGTCATCGAAGGTCGAAAACCATGTGTGTTTCGCCCGCGCCGCCTGCAAATCATAGTCGCTCAGATATTGGGCATAGCGCAGCCGATAGTCGGCCACGTCGAAACAGTCCTGGCCGATATGATGGCGGATCTGATCCTCCGGCAGACCATCCTTGTCATAATCCGGCCCGCGCTGCTTATATTCGTAGATGAAGTCGCCATAATGATAGACGAAATTCAGGTCATCCTCGCGCGCCAGATGGCGGAAGGCGGTGAACAGCCCATCCTCGTAATTCTGGCAGCCCGCGACCCCGAATTTGAGCGCAGCGGGGCTGGCCGACGCCAGCGGCAAGGTCCGCGCGCGCCCGCGCGACGACTGGTCGCTGCCCAGCGAAAAGCGATACCAATAGGGCCGATCAGGCTGCAATCCTGCCACCTCGACATGGACGCTATGGCCCAGTTCCGGCCGCGCTATTGCCTCGCCCGATGCCATGATGGTCTTGAACCTGTCGTCGCTCGCCACTTCCCACTTTACCGGCAGCGGCACCATCGGCATCCCGCCATGCGGCTCGAACGGCTTGGGGGCGAGCTTGGTCCAGATAACAAAGCCGTCCGCCGCCGGATCACCCGACGTCACCCCCAAAGCGAAGGGATAGCCCGCAAACCAGCTTTGCGCCTTCAACAAAGCCGGCGCGCCGATCAGCGGCGCTGTGGTGGCGACGGTCAGCAACTGGCGACGGGAAAACATGGCGGCGACCTTCTGTGAAGCTGTTTTAATACTGTCTCTTAGCCTGCTGATCTAGCCGCGCAATATGACAGGGATATGCAGCCCCTCAGACGATCCAGTCGCAGAGCACCCGCCACGCCTGCACCTTTTGCCCGCGTGACACTGTCGCATGAGCGCCGCTGGAGGAGGGCAGGTCGATCAGCGCCAGATCATCCCGGTCGCCCAATTGCCGCCGCCCGTGCAACGCCGCCATCTTGCCGTTGAACGCCACCGCCTGCAAAGCGGGCAGGGCCGCGATGAAGCCACCCAGATCGCGAACATCCGCATCGCTGATCGCGCTGTCCAGACTGCCGGGCCGGGTAGCACTGGCCATCACATCCCACAGCCCCACACCGCGCGCCTGCAACCGCGCGAGCCGCAGCGGATAGGGCTGCCCCGCCAATGCCTCGCCCAGCACATCGCCGATCAGCGCCCAGAACGCATTGCCCCGATGGGCATAATATTCCTGCCGTGCGATCGATACATCGCCCGGCAGGCTGCCCAGGATCAACAGGCGGGTGCTGGCATCGACGCTAGGCGGAAAGGCGAATTTGGGCGGCATCGCGTTCTCTCAATCCGTCACCCCAGCGCAGGCTGGGGTCTCAGGCTCAGCGCGCTGCCGCACGAGGCCTCAGCCTGCGCTGGGGCGACGATGCGCTATTACACGTTAAACCGGAACAGCATGATGTCGCCATCCTGCGTGACATAGTCCTTGCCTTCCGACCGCCACTTGCCCGCTTCCTTGGCCCCGGCCTCGCCATTATACTGGACATAATCGGCATAGGCCATGGTTTCGGCGCGGATAAAGCCCTTTTCGAAATCGGTATGGATCGCGCCCGCAGCCTGCGGGGCCTTCGATCCCTTATGCACGGTCCAGGCCCGCGCTTCCTTCGGCCCGACGGTGAAGAAGGTGATGAGGCCCAGCAATTCATAGCCCGCCCGGATGATCCGCGCGAGGCCCGCTTCGGTCAGCCCCAAAGCCTCCAGATATTCGCCGCGTTCCTCGACCGGCATGGTCACCAGTTCCGCCTCGATCGCCGCCGACACGATCACCGCGCTGGCATTTTCCGCCGCAGCCTTCTCGAACACCCGCCTGGAAAAGGCATTGCCTTCGGACGCCGCAGCTTCCTCGACATTACAGACGTAGAGAACCGGCTTGGCCGTCAGCAGCTGCGCCTGCGCGAACAGCCTTTCCTCTTCCTCGTCACGCGGTTTGGTCAGGCGCGCAGGCTTGCCATCGCGCAGCAATTCCAGCGCCTGTCCCAGCACAGCGGCAGCAGCCTTGGCTTCCTTGTCACCCTGCGCACCTTTTTTCAGCAGGTTCGGCACCCGCTTTTCCAGGCTCTCCAGATCGGCCAGCATCAGCTCGGTCTCGACCGTCTCTGCGTCGGCGATCGGATCGACCTTGCCCTCGACATGGGTGATGTCGTCATCCTCGAAACAGCGCAGCACATGGACGATGGCATCGGTCTCGCGGATATTGGCCAGGAACTGGTTGCCCAGCCCTTCGCCCTTGGACGCGCCCCGCACAAGGCCCGCAATGTCCACGAACGCCAGCTGCGTCTCGATGATCTTCTGCGACCCGCCAATCTTCGCGATCGTTTCCAGCCGGGCGTCCGGCACGGCCACGCGCCCCTCATTCGGCTCGATCGTGCAGAAGGGATAGTTCGCCGCCTGCGCCGCCTGCGTCTCGGTCAGCGCATTGAACAGGGTGGACTTGCCCACATTGGGAAGCCCGACGATACCGCAACGAAAACCCATTTGACTGCCTTCACTTCATATTCGATGGCGCGCCCGATAGCGGTTTCAGTCCCTATTGGCCAGCATCTCCATCAGGTAATGACGCTGGGCGCATCCATGCCGGTATAGCCGCTTATGTCCGCCAGTTCCTGCGCGGCGGCGACCAGCGGTGCCAGCGCATCGCCTGTCGCAAGCTTAAGATCGCCGTCAGGGGCCATGTAGCGCTCGATATAGACGCGCAGCGTGGCCCCTTGCGTGCCGGTGCCGGACAGGCGGAACACGACGCGCGATCCGTCCTCGAACAGGATGCGCACGCCCTGATGGCTGCTGACCGATCCGTCGGTCGGGTCGGTATAGGCAAAATCGTCGGCGGCGCAGATCGTCCCGCCGCTGTTGCCAGTTCCGGGCAAACTGTCGAGCTTGCCGCGCAACGCCGCCATCAGCGCATCGGCCCGGTCGGTGGCGATCGCTTCATAATCATGCCGGGCATAATAGTTGCGGCCATAGGTCGCCCAATGATCGGCCATGATCGCCGCGACGCTCTGCTGGCGCACCGCGACGATGTTCAGCCATAGCAGCACCGCCCATATGCCATCCTTCTCACGCACATGGTCGGACCCGGTGCCAGCGCTTTCCTCGCCGCAGATCGTCGCCATGCCTGCGTCGAGCAGATTGCCGAAGAATTTCCAGCCGGTCGGCGTCTCATAAAGCGGAACGCCCAGCCTCTCCGCCACCCGGTCGGCCGCACCGCTGGTCGGCATCGACCGCGCAATACCTTTCAGGCCCGCCTTATAGCCCGGCGCGAGATGCGCGTTCGCGGCCAGCACCGCCAGCGAATCCGACGGCGTGACATAGCAATGCCGCCCGATGATCAGGTTGCGGTCGCCATCGCCATCCGACGCCGCACCGAAATCGGGTGCATCGGTGGCCATCATCTTGTCGTAAAGCTCCTTGGCGTGGACCAGATTGGGATCGGGATGGTGATGGCCGAAATCGGGCAGGGGGGTGCCGTTCATCACCGTGCCGGACGGCGCGCCCAGCCGTCGCTCGAATATCTCGACCGCATAGGGACCGGTCACCGCGCTCATCGAATCGAAGGCGAGGGTAAAGCCACCTGCGATCATCGCCCCGATCGCGCCGAAATCGAACAGCTGCTCCATCAAATCGGCATAGAGGGTGACCGGATCGACCACCTCGACCAGCATATCGCCCATCCGGCTGGTGCCGATACTGTCCAGGTCGATGTCGACGGCCTGCAATATGCGATACTGGTCGATGGTCAGCGTCCGCGCGTGGATCGCGTCGGTCACCTTCTCCGGTGCGGGGCCGCCATTGCCGACATTATATTTGATCCCGAAATCCTCGTCCGGCCCGCCCGGATTATGGCTGGCCGACAGCACCAGCCCGCCAAATGCCCCCGACGACCGGATCAGGTGCGATGCGGCAGGCGTGGACAAAATCCCGCCCTGGCCCACCAGCACCCGGCCAAAGCCATTGGCCGCTGCCATTTTCAGGACGATCTGGATAGCCTCGCGATTGAGATAACGCCCGTCGCCACCCACCACCAGCGTCTGCCCGGCAAAGCCATCAAGGCTGTCGAACACGGACTGGACGAAATTTTCGGCATAATGGGGCTGGGCAAAGACCTTCACCTTCTTGCGCAGGCCCGACGTGCCCGGCTTCTGGTCGGTAAACGGCGTGGTCGAAACTGTCTGAATCACCCGGTAATCCCCTGCATAACGCAATGCCCCGCGCCCTTATGGCCTTGGAAGGTCCTTGGGTGCAATGCGAAGGATTCTTGAATCCTCCCCTGTGGGGGAGGTGGCAGCGCGTAGCGATGACGAAGGGGTATCTCAGTCTCGATAGGGTGGCACCCCTTGTATCTGGACGGACGCAGCTTGTTTCTGCTGGAAGCAACTGAGCACCGGGGTGGGTGGCCACCCACCCCGGCGCTACGGTGATGTCGCCCGTTACCCCTCAGGTGTCCGCCGAGACGGAGCTTGGGATCATCGCCGTTGTCACGCACGACCGAACAGTCGGTTGATTTGCAATCGTACAGACAAGGCAGGTTACCGTGATGCACAACATTTGTGGAGTCGATGTTTCCAAGGCCTGGCTCGATAGCTGGGTTGCCCAACATTATTGCCGTTTTGCCAANGGCAAACCAAAAATGGTCGTCCGTATCGCACTCGCCCACAAACTCCTCGTCCGCCTCAACGCCAAAGCCCGCGAAACACGAACAAATATCGCTCAGACCATTTGACAAGCCAGATAGTCGCTCCATCAGGCCTGCCGCCCGACACCTCCCCTGCAAGGGGAGATTTGTTGTCATTGCGATTCCCGCTTTCCGTTACGGCACATGTCGTTTGGCGGAGCATCCATGTCGTTCGTCGCGCTGTTTGTCTGCGCCGCGCGGCGCTTTGTCGATGGGGGTGTCGTTGGCCGATGCGGGGCGCTGCCGGTCGAACCGGGCGGGCGCACTGACCGCCATGCGCCTAAACAGGATGGGCGAACGGGCGATGGCGCCGCCCCAAAGACCCCCAGGCCCACCCCGTTCGCACCCGGACCGCCGCCAGCCCCTAACCGGCAGCGGCCGGGCCGCAACAGTTTAGAGGAGATAAGCCGATGTTCCGTTCGACCCTTTTTGCCGCGCTGGGTTCGCTTGCGCTGATCGCCACCGCCGGTTCGGCCAGCGCCGGGGAGTTTGTTTCCAATGGCCGTACAAGCGAAGTGCGCCATGGCGACCTGAACCTGTCCAAGGCGTCTGACCAGCAGCAACTGCGCCAGCGGATCTCCCGCGCCGCCAGCAAGGTGTGCAGTTCGATGGATCGCTCCACCGCGCAGATGTGCAAGGCGCGGGCGATCGCGCAGGTCGAAGCGCCGATCAACGCCGCCATTGCCCGCGCCGAAACCAGCGAACGCTATGCCGATGCAGGCGCGAAGGGCGTGCAGAACTGATCGCGGATATGCCCGCCAAGACGTGAAGAAGCCCGGTGGATGCCGGGCTTTTTTTGCGTGGGGCTTGTGCCATGCCCCCTCCGTCAGCGCTTCGCGCTGCCACCTCCCCAAGACAAGCTTGGGGAGGATTTTTTTAGCGTCCGGTCATGGCTCTGGCGTTGGCCAGGAAGGTGCGGCCGATGCGGATTTCATTGCCGTCGGTGAGGGCGGCGAACCAGACGCCGCTGCCGTCGTGGCGCAGGCGGGCGATATGGTCGCGGCGGACGATGTGGGAGCGGTGGAGGCGGACGAATTGCTGCGGGTCGAGCCGCTCCTCCAGGCTGCTGATGGTCTGGTGCAGCAGATAGCTGTGGCTGCCGACATGGAGGCGCATATAGTCGCGCTCCGCCTCTATCCGGTCGATCTGGTCGGTGGCGATGCGGATCAGTTCGGAGCGATGGGGGACCCAGAATTCCTCGGCCCAAGCGGGTTGTGGCTCGGTAGGGGCGGGGGGGGGGACGGGCGCGCGGTTGCGCAGCGCCGCCTCAACCCGGTCGATCGCGCGGGTCAGGCGATCATGCGCGACGGGCTTGAGCATATAGTCGATGGCGGCAAGGTCGAAGGCTTCGACCGCGAAACCCTCAAAGGCGGTGACGAAGATGACCGCCGGGCGGATGCCCATGCGCCCAACGGCGCGGGCGACGCCGATGCCGTCGAGCAGGGGCATGGCGATGTCGAGCATGACGAGATCGGGCTTCAACCCCTCGATCAGGCGCAGCGCGGCTTCGCCATCGGTGGCGGTGCCAACGAGCGCGATGCGCGGTTCGCGCGCGCACAGCATCTGGAGCCGCTCGACCGCGAGCGGTTCATCATCAACGATCATGGTACGGATGGACATGGGCGTCAGCAACCCCGGCGGATGATAGGTAGGGTGAGGAGGACTGAAAAGCCCTTCTCCTCACGCGGACCATAGGCGATCTGGCCCTGATCGCCAAAGCGTGCCGTCAGCCGATCCCGCACATTCGCAAGGCCAATGCCGCTGCCGCTGTCCGACAGGCCGGGCGGGTTGTCGCCATCGTCGGTGACGGCGATGTGCATCAGATCGCCATCCTCCCGCGCGGTGATGCGGATTTCCACCGGGCTGGAGGTGCGCGAGACGCCATATTTGATCGCGTTTTCAACGAGCGGCTGGAGGATGAGGCCGGGGACGCAGGCGCTCATCAGGGCGGGGGGGATGTCGATCACCGTATTGAGCCGGTCGGGGAAGCGGACCCCCTCAATATCGAGATAGAGTTTCTGGAGATGGACCTCCTCCTCCAGCGGCACGTCGTCCAGCGGATCGCCGGTCAGGCTGGTGCGGTAGAAGTTGGAGAGCGACATGATCATCTGCTCGGCCTCGTCCCGCCGATCCTTCATGACCAGGGAGGAGAGGGAGTTGAGCGTGTTGAACAGGAAATGCGGGTTCACCTGATAGCGGAGCGAACGCAGTTCGGCCTGCTGGGCGGCGCGCTCCAGCCGGGCGGCGCGGCGTTCGGTGCGGTGCGCTTCGCTGGCGTAGGAGAGGGCGAGGTAGAGACCGGCCCAGGCGGCGAGGAAGAAATAGCGGCTGATCGCATCCTCTACGATCTGGACGAAGGCATAGGCTTCTTCGCTGCCATATTTGCTGTGGTCGGCATCGGCAAAGATGTTCACCGGGTCATAGACGTTGAACATGTAGAAATTGGCCGACGCCATGGCGAGCGCGAAGGGCGCGGCGAGCGAGAAGGCGGCGACGATGCGGACGCTCAAGGGTTTGGCATCGAAGCGGCGGAGCACCAGATAGAGTATCCAGGTGACGACGATGCCGATCACGGTGACTACGGCGCGGCGGACGCCCAGTTCGCCCTGCGATTCAAAGCCCATCACGGCGGCGCGCAGGGTCACGAGTATGGCGTAAAAGAGCCAGAAACCCAGGATGGAATAAAGCGCGATCGCTGGCGATACGCCGCGTTCGCCGTCGTCGGGAAGGCTTGTCATCCTGTCCTTTTACGCGCTGCCAAACGAAATGTCGCCCCAGCCGCGCGTAGCTGGTCGAACTGGCCCGACAGTTGGTCGAACGAGGCCGGGAACCGCCGCCCGTCGCTGCCCGTTGATCATGGAAATGAGGAGAGAGCGATGAACGAGCAAGATGGCGTGCGCCCCAACAGCCGCGAGGAAGCGGGCGACGAGCGCGAATCCGACGCGCAGGACCATGTGTTGAGCGAGGAAGAGAAGCTGGACGAAGGGTTGAAGGACTCGATGGATGCGTCCGATCCGCCCGCCAACAGCCATCCCGATGACAAGGGCGATCCGGTGCCATCATCGGGCTTCAAGCAAGATCAGGATTGATGGTTATTTGCCGGGAATCATGCTAGTTTTGGTTCGCAGGACAGCGAATACGCGCCTGCACTTTTGAGAGGAGCGACCAATCCATGCCGACATCTGCCACCCCTGCGATCGAACGCATTGCCCGTGTTCTGGCCGGCCGCCAGCTGAGCCACAATGGCGGCGGCTCTGATCCCCATGCGGCCAATGCAGTGGATGCGGCGTGGCCCGATCATGTCGATGATGCCTATGCGATATTGCACACACTGCGCGAGCCGGATGCGCAGATGGCGCAGGCGGGGGATGTGGCGGTGTGGCGCAGCATGATCGGCGCGGTACTGGAGCGGCGACCGGGCGCGTGACTCGCTTCAGCGCGGCTGTGACATTTTCATGTTGCGCCGCACAAAAAAATCTGGTCCCTTGTGAATGGCCGTGGAACAGGTGCTTAAGCCTATAGTAACCATAGTAGGCGCATGTTCTGACGATCGACTTCAAGTCGGAGGGCATGACAATGGGTACGAGTGCAAGACCTGCGGACGGGGCCGTTACCCTGGCGGAGTTGCGTGAATTCGCCAGTTTCCCGTCAGCCACACAACGCTATATTCGCCGGTCGCTCGACATCGGCCTGCATCGCCGCGATGCGATGAAACTATGGTCGCGCGATCTGGTGGAGGAAGCCTCCATCCGGGCGCAGGCGCGGATCTATGGCCGGATCGAGGAGATCAAGGCGCGCGTCCCTGATGACAGCGGGCTGGACCAGGTGGAGCCGTTCATGGCGCCGCTGGTGACGATCTCCGCCTTCGACCTGGGGCAGGACCGGCTGGCGAGTTTTTCGGCCTATCGTTTTCTCTATGAGCGGCTGCTGGGCGCGGGCGCGCGGCCATGGTTGCCGGGCGCTTTCTGCGCGGCGGCGAGCCTGCCGCATCTGCATCCTGAAAAGCGGCGCGTGCTGCTCCAGTCGATCAGCGAAGCGGCGGCAACAGCTGCGGGATGGTCCAATCGTGAGCCGACCTTTTACCCTGAGTGGGTCGAGAAGGTGGATCTGAGCAAGGCCAACTGAGGCCGGGACTGAACAAGTCAAGCGATCTGGCTTCAACCGCCCGTGTCGATCTGGGCCGGGCCGAACTGGTCGATCGCCTGGAACAGCCGGGTCAGCGCTTCGCGTTCTTCGGGGCTGATTTCGGGACGCCAGACTTCGAACAGCAGGACGACGCGGGTGTCCGTGCCGCGGTTCCATGCTTCATGTTCCACGCTGTCATCGAAGATCAGCATTTCACCAAGGCGCCATGCACGGGTTTCCGCGCCGACGCGCAGGGCGCAGCCTTCGGGGACGAGCAGAGGCAGGTGGCAGATCAGCCGGGTGTTGAGCAGGCCATGGTGCGGCTGGATATGGGTGCCGGGCTTGAGCAGCGACCACAGCGCCATCGGCGAGCGGCCAGCGATGACCGGTATTGGGGCCAGGGCCAGCGCGGCCATAACGGCGGGGCAGCGAGCGGCATGGTCTGCGACGGGTGCGCCGCCCTGCCAGAAATAATAGGCACCCCAGCTGGGATCGTCGCGCAGCGGATTGTTGGGAGCGGGGCCATTGGACGGGGTTTCGACATAGGGGGCAAAGTCGGGCGCGCCCGCGCGCAGGGCGTTCAGTTCAGTAACAACTTCGCCGGTCATAGCCTCCATGGGGGCGACCCATTCAAACTCGCTGCGTTCGTAAAAGGCGCGCTGGGGCAGGCCGGGGAAATAGAACATGCTCGGTTGCTGGAGGTAGAGCTGGCTTTTGCCCAGCAGCAGGTCGGTCGCGTGGGTGATGCGGGGGAGGGCAGGAAGGTCGTGGATGGCGGCGCTCAGATGATCCTCGAACCGGGCGCTGGCATTGTTCAGGATCGCCTGCGCCTGGAGCAGCATCGGCTGGAGTTGGGCTGGCGCGCCGGTCGCGGCGGCCTGCGCCACGGCAGCGCGGCACCAGCGAGTGGCCTCTCGCTCATCGCCACGCCGCAGGGCGTTCTGCCCCATCGCCAGCAAGGCGGGCAGGTCACGCGGCTGTTCCCGCAGGATATGTTGAAGCGCGGCGGCTTCGCCGTCCCAGTCGCCGGTGCGATTGCACGCCTGCGCCAGCAGCATGGGCGGTGGGGCGACCATGTCGTTCAATGCCGCGCGCGCAACGGCGGCCTCCCCGCGTCGTAACGCGGCGATGGCGGCCTCTTGCAGCGCGCTTTCTCTTGCCTGATCGGTCATGGTCCCGCCTTAAACGGCGACGGGGCGGGGCGAAAGCGGCTTATTCGCAGGGAATGGCGACAAGGCGCGTCGTGCGCCGTTCCAGCATGATCGACAGGAGAAAGATGCCAAGGCCACCCAGCGCCAGCGCCGCGCCGATCCAGCCGGTCGAGGTCAGGCCATAGCCCGCCGCGATCGACAGGCCGCCCAGCCATGGGCCAAGCGCATTGGCGATGTTGAAGGCGCTATGGTGGAGCGCGGCCGCGAGCGTCTGCGCGTCGCCCGACACGTCCATCAGCCGCGCCTGCAACGGCGTGCCGAGGCCGCCACCTGCGCCGATCAGGAAGATGCTGAGACAGAGCGTCCAGATATTGCCCGCCATGAAGGGGAAGAGCGCCAGCGCGGCGGCGCTCCACAGGGTGACGCCGATGACGGTGCGGTTGAGCGAGCGGTCCGCGAGCCAGGCCGAGACGAAATTGCCTATCGTCAGGCCGATGCCGAAGATCGCCAGCACCACCGGCACCCAGGCCGGGGAGACATGGGTGATCTCCATCATGGTCGATGCCACATAGGTATAGACGGCGAACAGGCCACCAAAGCCGATCGCGCCGGTCAGCAGCGTCATCCAGACTTGCGGCTTGGCCAGCGCGCCCAGTTCGCGTGCTGGGCTGGCTTTGGGATCGCCCGCGTCGCGCGGCGCATAGAGCGCCACCAGCGTCATCGTGGCGATGGCGAGGGCGGCTACAACGAAGAAGCCGGAGCGCCAGCCCATCGCCTGTCCCATCCAGTTGGCGACCGGCACGCCGATGACGGTGGCAATGGTCAGGCCCGACATAACCCGCGCGATCGCCTGCGCGCGCTTTTCGATCGGCACCAGACTGGCCGCCACCAGTGCGGCGACGCCAAAATAGGCGCCGTGCGGCACACCGCTGAGGAAACGGAAGGCCAGCATCCAGCCATAGCTGGGCGAGAGTGCGGAGAGGCCGTTGCCGACTGCAAACATCGCCATCAAGCCGATCAGCAGGGTGCGGCGCGGCAGGCGCGCGCCGAAAGCCGCGATGACTGGTGCGCCGGCTACGACGCCGAGCGCATAGGCGCTGATCGCATGGCCCGCAGTCGGCGCATCGATGCCCAGGTCGCGGGCGAAGAAAGGCAGCAGGCTCATCGCCGCAAATTCGGTCGTGCCGATGGCGAAGGCACCGACCGACAGGGCGAAAAGGACAAGGGCGGGGTGCGCCTGATGAGGGCGTGTGCCCATGGCATGGCTCCATGCTGCGATGCAAAAAGGGTGAGCCGGGCAGATGGTCCGCATGACAACGCTGGTCAAGGGCTGAGGCGGGTGAGTTTATTGCAAGTGCGTCGTCATGGCGCGCAATGGGGGTGAGGCGTGGGCGGATTTGCAGCTTGGTAGGATTCGGGTTCCCTCGCTTTCACGGAAGGGAGGTTGCACAAGACTTTCCGTTATCAATTCAACGTCATGCTGAATTTATTTCAGCATCCATTTCTCGGCACAAACAACTGCTTGAGCGGGAGAAATAGATCCTGAAACAAGTTCAGGATGACGATGAAGGTGGGGGCGGTTTCATATGCGGTAGCCTTGTCCTTGCAGGGATGCCACCTTGGTCTGCTCTACATTAGCGCAGCGTCATGCGCCGACTTGCGCCTTGCTGACATCCAGCATCTTGCCGTTGGTGATGACGACGAGGTCGCCGGGCTTGGTCACACCGAACAGTTTTTGGGCGAATTCCTTCGGCACACCGATGCAGCCATGGGTGCCGCGGCCCCATTGCACATCGCTGCCGTGGATGAACACGCCATCGTTGGTCAGGCGCTGCGCGAAGGGCATGGGGGCATTGTCATAGGTGCGCGAATAATAGTCGGCATGTTTGGCCATGATCGGGAAGGCGCCCAGCGGGCTGGGCTTGTCGGTCGCGCCGTAGAGGATGACGGCGGCCCCAATCTCGTACCCGGCACGGAATACGGAGAGGGTTTGCGCGCGCAGGTCCACGGTGATGATGACCGGGCCGGTCGCTGGCGCGCCATTTTCGTCCCAGGCAAAGTCGCCATGGCGGAACGGGCCGTCGATCTTCAGCACGCGCTTGACGCGCAGCGCTGCGGGATCGACCGCCATGCCCTGATCACTGCTCCGTTCTACCGGCTTTGCGGGCGTGGGGGTGGATGCGGCGACCGGCTGGGCAACGGGCGCCGCTTCTTCGGCGGCGGGCCGGTCGATCCAGTTGGTCACCAGCAGGCCGACGCCCGCCAGCGCTGCGCCGATCGCCAGCTTGGGTCCGGCGCTTTTCGCCAGCGCCTTGAGCAATCCCGCCATGTCCGTCCTCGCTTATGTCCAGTCGGCGCGACCCTAGCGCCAAAAGGTTAAGCTCAGCCTTCGCGCGCGACTTCCGCCGCCGCGATGGCAGTGAGGTTCAGGATGCCGCGCGAGGTGACGCCGGGCGTCAGCACATGGATGGGTTGTTTCAGGCCCATCAGCATCGGCCCGACCGTGGGCGAGCTGGAGGAGGCGGAGAGCGCCGTCAGGGTGATGTTGGCCGCGTCCAGATTGGGCATGACCAGCAGATTGGCCGGGCCTTCAAAGCGCGAATCGGGGATGAGGCGCTCACGCAACGACTGGCTGAGCGCCGCGTCGGCGTGCATTTCGCCATCGACCATCAGCTCGGGTGCGGCTTCGCGCACCAGCTTGAGCGCCGATCGCATCTTGCGCGCGCTGTTGCTGTGCGATGCGCCGAAATTGGAGTGCGACAGCAGGGCCGCGCGCGGGGTCAGGCCGAAATTGAGCAATTCGGTCGCCGCCAGCAGGGTCATTTCGGCAATCTGTTCGGGCGTCGGATCGGGCACCATATGCGTGTCGGTGATGAACAGCGCACCTGCGTCCAGGATCAGGCCCGACAGCGCATAGACGCGGCTCTGACCCGGCACCCGGTCTATGATGCGCAGCACATGTTCGACCTGGCCCCAATATTCGCTGTTGCCGCCGACCAGCGCGGCATCGACCCGACCGGTGCGCAGCAGCAAGGCGGCTGTCACGGTCGGGCGGCGATAGACATGGCGGATGACTTCGGCAGCGGGCACGCCCCGGCGCGAGGCGACGGCGCGATAGGCTTCGACCAGTTCGCCCATGACCAGATGATCGGTTTCGGGGTCGATCACCTCGACATCGCGGTCCAGCTGGAACCGCAGGCCAAGGTCGGGTAGCTTCTGGTTCAGGATGCGGCGACGCGCGACGATGACGGGGCGGACAATGCCTTCGTCCAGCGCGTCCTGAATGGCGCGCAGCACGCGCTCATCCTCGCCTTCGCCATAGGCGATGCGGCGGTTGCCGCCGCGGGCGGCCTCGAACACCGGCATCATCAGCTGACCCGACCGGGCGCTCTGGCGCGACAGGCTGCGCTTATAGTCTTCCAGGTCGATCGGGCGACGGGCGACGCCGCTGTCCATCGCCGCCTTCGCCACGGCGGGCGCGATCTCTGCGATCAGGCGCGGGTCGAACGGGGTGGGGATGATGTAGTCCGGGCCGAACACCAGTTTCCGGCCGCCATAGGCCTGCGCCACGCTGTCATGCGCGGGCAGGCGGGCGAGGCCGGCAATGGCTTCGGCAGCGGCGGCCTTCATCGCTTCGTTGATCTGGGTCGCGCCCACGTCCAGCGCGCCGCGGAAGATATAGGGGAAGCACAGGACGTTATTGACCTGATTGGGATAGTCCGAGCGGCCCGTCGCAATGATCGCGTCAGGGCGGACTTCGCGCGCGGCTTCGGGGCGGATTTCGGGCTCCGGGTTGGCCAGCGCGAAGATCAGCGGGTTGGGGGCCATCAGCGGCAACCATTCGGGCTTCAACACGCCGGGGGCAGAGAGGCCGAGAAACAGGTTGGCGCCGGGCAGTACGTCGGGCAGGGTGCGGGCGTTGGTGACGCGGGCATAGCGCGCCATGTTGGGCAGCATCCCTTCGCGCCCTGAATGGATGACGCCATCCTTGTCGGTCATGGTGACATTATCGACTGGCAGGCCCATCGACACGAGCAGGTCGACGCAGGCCAGCGCTGCGGCACCTGCGCCCGATGTCACCAGCTTGGCGTCTGCCAGCGTCTTGCCCTGCAACACCAGCGCGTTGCGCACGGCGGCGGCGACGACAATGGCTGTGCCATGCTGATCGTCATGAAAGACCGGGATATTCATCCGTTCCTTCAGCCGCGCCTCGATCGCGAAACATTCGGGGGCCTTGATATCCTCAAGATTGATGCCGCCGAAGGTCGGCTCCATCAGGGCTACGGCCTCGACGAATTTGTCGGCGTCGGTCGTGTCGATTTCGATATCGAACACGTCGATGTCGGCGAATTTCTTGAAGAGGACCGCCTTGCCCTCCATCACCGGCTTGGACGCCAGTGCGCCGATCGCGCCGAGGCCAAGGACGGCGGTGCCGTTGGTGATGACCGCGACCAGATTGCCGCGCGCGGTATAATCGAGCGCCTTGTCGGGATCGGCAGCGATCTCCATGCAGGGCGCGGCGACACCGGGCGAATAGGCCAGCGCCAGATCGCGCTGGTTGACCATTCGCTTGGTCGGTTCGATGCGGAGCTTTCCGGGCCGGGGAAAGCGATGATAGTCGAGGGCGGCGCGGCGGGTATTATCGTCCATGCGATGCCCTTAGAGGCGCGGCGCGCCGGGGGCAATGGCCGAGCGCTCCCAGGGTGGGGCAGGCGCATAGAGTTGGACAAGAAAATCGACAAAGGCGGTGATGGCGAGCGGCGGATTATGCTGCGGCAGTTGCACGGCGAACAGACCAACGTCCGCTGAGCCTTCAAAATCCGGCAAAATCTGCCGAACTTCGCCGCGCGCCAAGGCGTCGCTGATATCCCACAAGGACCGTAGCGCGATGCCGCCGCCCGCCAGCGCGATTTCGCGGACGACTTCACTGCTGTTGGTGCGGACATGGCTGCGACCTTCCACCATGACCGGACCCTTTGGCCCGACCAGCCGCCAGGGCATCTGGCCGTCGGCAGCGAGCAGGCGATGGCTTTTGAGGTCGGCGATGCGCCGCGGTGTGCCGAAGCGGTCGAGATAGGCGGGGGCGGCGCAGAGGATGCGGCGGTTGGTGGCGAGACGACGGGCGGTGAGCGTTGGGCCGGGATCGGCAGTGATGCGGATGGCGAGGTCCGCGCGCGCTTCGATCAGGTCGGCGAAATCATCGGACAGGTTGAGCGTCAGGTCGACGCGGGGATGGTCGTCGAGGAAGCGGGGGAGCCAGGGGGCGAGATGGAGGCGACCAAAGGATGTGGGGGCGGTGATGCGCAGCGGCCCGGCGGCGACCGCCGACACGCCCGACACGCGCCGTTCGGCCTCGTCGAGCGCGGCCAATATGGTGCGCAGATCGGCGTGGAGCCGCTCGCCAGCCGGGGTGAGGGCCAGGCGGCGGGTGGTGCGGTGGATCAGCCGCGCGCCCAGTCGCTCCTCCAGCCGGGCGAGGCGCTTGGACATCATGGCAGGTGAAATATGCAGGCGGCGGCCCGCGGCGGCGAGGCCACCTTCGTCCACTATGGTCGTGAAGAGTTCATGGTCCGGGTCCATCATATTCATTCACCTTGGGAAATACTATGTTCGTATAATAGTGAATATACGACATAATGGAAAAACTCTATGGGTGTCGGCAATCAAGGAGTGGAATGATGACCGAACGCATGATCGACAGGGCCGGCCTTCAGGTCGCAGCATCGCTCGCCGATTTTATCGACAGTCAGGCGCTGCCCGGCACGGGTATCGCACCCGACGCTTTCTGGGCCGGGACGGCCGATATTTTCGCACGCTTTACGCCCGACAATATCGCGTTGCTGCGCAAGCGCGACACGATGCAGGCGCAGATCGACAGTTGGCATGAGCAGCGCGCCGGGCAGCCGCATGACGCCGCCGCCTATCAGGCGTTTTTGCGCGAGATTGGCTATCTGGTCGCCGAACCGGCGCCTTTTACGATCGGCAGCGAGAATGTCGATGATGAGGTTGCGCGGCTGGCCGGGCCGCAGCTGGTCGTTCCCATTCTCAACGCCCGATTCCTGCTCAACGCGGCCAATGCGCGCTGGGGCAGCCTTTATGATGCGCTTTACGGCACGGATGCGATTCCCGGCGCGGCGGCGGGCAAGGGCTATGACGCCGCGCGCGGCGCGCAGGTCATTGCATGGGCCAAGGCGTTTCTGGACGAGGCGATTCCGCTGGCCAATGGCAGTTGGGCTGATCTGGCAGGCGACGAGATCATCCTCGCCGATCCGGCGCAATTTCTGGGGCGGAGCGCCAAGGGGCGCCTGTTCCGTCATAATGGCCTGCATATCGAAGTTGTTTTCGACAGCGCGCATCCGATTGGCGCGACCGATCCGTCGGGCATTTCCGATGTCATCCTGGAATCGGCACTGACAGCGATCTGCGATCTGGAGGATTCGATCGCGGCGGTCGATGCGCAGGACAAGGTTGCCGCCTATGCCAACTGGCTGGGGCTGATGAAGGGCGACCTGACCGAGACGTTCGAGAAGGGCGGCGCGATGATGACCCGCGCACTCAATCCCGACCGTGCCTACACAGCGCCGGACGGCAGCGGTTTTACGCTGCCGGGGCGCAGCCTGTTGTTCGTTCGCAATGTCGGGCATCTGATGACGACGCCCGCGATCCGCCTGCCCAATGGCGACGAGGCACCCGAAGGCATATTGGACGGTATCGTCACCAGCCTGATCGCCATGCACGATCTGGCGCGGGAGGGCGGCAACAGCCGGGCGGGCAGCGTCTACATCGTGAAGCCCAAGATGCACGGGCCGGAAGAAGCCGGCTTCACCAACGCCCTGTTCGACGCGATCGAGGATATGCTGGGCATGACGCGCCATACGCTGAAAGTCGGCGTCATGGATGAGGAACGGCGCACGTCTGCCAATCTGGCCGCCTGCATCCATGCCGTCCGCGACCGGATCGTCTTCATCAACACCGGCTTCCTCGATCGCACCGGGGACGAGATGCACACGTCGATGCAGGCCGGGCCGATGATCCGCAAGGGCGAGATGAAGAGCAGCGACTGGATCGCCGCCTATGAGGATCGAAACGTCCAGATCGGCCTTGCCTGCGGGCTGTCGGGCCGGGCGCAGATCGGCAAGGGGATGTGGGCTGCGCCTGATCGCATGGCCGACATGCTGGAGCAGAAGGCCGGGCATCCCCGGACGGGGGCGAACACGGCCTGGGTGCCGTCGCCGACCGCCGCGACGCTGCACGCGACCCATTATCACCGGATCGACGTTTTTGCCCGGCAGGAGGAGCGCAAGGCGGAGGGGATTGCCTCGCTCGACCGGCTGCTGGCGATTCCCGTCGCGACCGGGCGTAACTGGTCGGAGGAAGAGATTGCCCAGGAACTGGATAATAATGCGCAGGGCATGTTGGGCTATGTCGTCCGCTGGATCGACCAGGGGGTCGGCTGTTCCAAGGTTCCCGACATTCACGACATCGGCCTGATGGAGGATCGCGCGACGCTGCGCATTTCATCGCAGCATATGGCCAACTGGCTGCTGCACGGCGTCTGCACGGAGGCGCAGGTCGATGCGGCGCTGACGCGGATGGCGGCGAAGGTCGATGCGCAAAATGCGGGCGATCCGCTCTATCAGCCGATGAGCGGACGGGAAGCGGAAAGCCTGGCCTTTCAGGCGGCGCGGGCGCTGGTGTTCGAGGGCGTTGAACAGCCCAACGGCTATACCGAGCCGCTGCTGCACGCCTGGCGCGCGCGGGCCAAGGCGCAGGCGGCACTTGAACCGGCATAAGTGGGGACGAAGCAGCTTTTTGATGGGTCGGGGCGTTCTCTCCTATATTTGATGGGAGAGTATCGTCTTGAAACAGTCTCTGCTTGTAGCGGCTCTATGCTGTTCGGCTTGCAACATGTCGGTGACGGAGGCGAATGACAGCGCCGCCGACCGCCAAGGCGAGGAGCAAGCCGCGCCGCAGCCCGCGGCTGACCCCTATGCCTTTATCGTGCAGCCCGAACCTGCGGGAACGCCGCCGCGTGTGGAATCGATCCTGCAAGCGCAGGTGGCGCTTGATCGGGCGGGTTTTTCGCCCGGCGTGCTGGATGGCAAGGAGGGCATGTCCTTCACCAAGGCGCTGACCGGCTTCCAGCAGGCGCGCGGACTGACGCCCAATGGGCAATATGACGAGGCTACCGCCAAGGCGTTGCTGGGCGATGCGCCGCCGCCCGCAACCTGGCTGGTGCAAGTGCCGGATGGCTTTGCGCGCGGGCCTTTTGCGGTGCTGCCCAAGGGGTTGAACGAGCAGGCGAAGTTGCCCGCTCTGTCCTATCGCAATCTGCTGGAGAAGCTGGCGGAGCGGTTTCATACGACGCCGGAGGTGCTGGTGGCGCTAAACCAGCCCGGCACGAAGGTTGGCGCAGGGGCGACGATCCGGGTGCCAGCGGTCGCCAATCAGCCGGTCGCGACTATCGAGGGTGATGAGCGCGGCTGGGGTGAGACGCTGGCGGGGCTGGCGGTCGCGAAGGACCAGCCCAAGGCCGATCATATCGTGGTCGACAAGTCTGAAGGGCTGCTCAAAGTCTATGACGCCAATGACAAGATGATCGCGCAATTCCCCGCGACGACTGGGTCGCAGCATGATCCGTTGCCGATCGGCAACTGGACGGTGAAGGGCGTCAGCCGCAATCCCGATTTCCATTATAATCCAGACCTGTTCTGGGACGCGGCGGCCAAGGATGAGAAGGCCGTGCTCAAGCCCGGACCCAACGGCCCGGTGGGCGTGGTGTGGATCGACCTGTCGAAGGACCATTATGGCATCCATGGGACGCCGGAGCCGCAGAACATCGGCCGGACCCAAAGCCATGGCTGCATCCGCCTGACCAATTGGGACGCGGCGCGGCTGGCGCAGATGGTGCAGGGCGGCATGAAGGCGGTGTTCCAGCCGTGAGGCTGAGTGTGCGAAGGCGGGGCGGGGTGGTGCTGGCGCTGCTAGCCTGCATCGCCTTTGCGCATTTTTGCGTGCGGATCGTGCCGGGTGATGGACCAGAGCCGTCCGCTAAGCGCGTGGGTGGGACTCTGGTTATTCCTGTCGAGGATGTGCCACCTGCCGCTTTGACTGACACCTTCACCCAGGCGAGGGACTCCGGCGCGCGGCCTCACGACGCGATCGACATCATGGCGCCACGCGGCAGCGCGGTGATCGCGGCGACGGACGGTCGGATCGAAAAACTGTTCTGGAGCGATGCGGGCGGGCGAACGCTCTATCTGCGTTCACCAGACCGGCGGACGCTCTATTATTACGCGCATCTGGACGGCTATGCGCCCGGCGTGCGCGAGGGGCTGGCGGTGCGGCGGGGGGAACGGATCGCGCGCGTGGGGAGCAGCGGCAATGCCGATCCGGCGGGGCCGCATCTCCACTTCGCGGTCCACGCCATCGCGCCGGGCGAGCCATGGCATGGCGGGCGTCCGGTCAACCCCTATCCGCTGCTGACCGGCTCGCGTTGACGCCCCTCTTGCCCTATAGCCCGTCTGTCTGTATTGGCCCGCGCAGCCTTTTTAACGAAGGCGCGGCTCTTTTCACCACAGACATACAGGCAGGCTCTTCCCATGAAGATCAGCGGCGTGGACATTCGTCCCGGCAACAATATCGAATATGAGGGCGGCCTGTGGCGCGCTGTCAAGATTCAGCACACCCAGCCCGGCAAGGGCGGCGCCTATATGCAGGTGGAGCTGAAAAACCTGATCGACGGCCGCAAGAATAATGTCCGCTTCCGCTCCGCCGAGAGCGTCGAGCGCATCCGGCTCGACACCAAGGATTTCCAATATCTCTATGCCGAAGGCGACATGCTCGTTTTCATGGATCAGGAAACCTATGAGCAGATCAATCTGCCGCAGGAATTGCTGGGTGATGCGGCCGATTTCCTGCAGGACGGCATGGAAGTGACGCTGGAAATGTATGAAGAGCGGCCGATTTCGGTACAGTTGCCCGACACGATCGAAGCGACCGTGGTGGAGGCCGACGCCGTGGTGAAGGGGCAGACCGCCTCTGCCAGCTACAAGCCCGCGATCCTGGACAATGGCGTGCGCGTCATGGTGCCACCGCACATCGTCAGCGGCACGCGCATCGTCGTCGATGTGTACGCCCGCGAATATGTGAAGCGCGCGGACTGACGCGACCTCAAAGTCCCCCTCCCGCGTGCGTGAGGGGTTAGGGGAGGGCGTGTCTCGCCCTCTCCATAACATGCCCTCCCCCGACCCCTCCCGCCAGCGAGAGGGGAGAAAGACAGTAATATGGCATCCCACTCAGGCCTTCTCACCGTCATGGAACGCGCCGCGCGCAAGGCCGGCTCCAAGCTGCGCCGCGACTTTGGCGAGGTCGAGCATCTTCAGGTGTCGCGCAAGGGACCGGCCGATTTCGTGTCCAAGGCCGACAAGCAGTCGGAAAAGACGCTGGTGGAGGAATTGCAGAAGGCGCGGCCCGACTGGGGTTTCCTGCTGGAAGAGGGCGGGGTGATCGAGGGCGATCCGACCAAGCCGCGCTGGATCATCGATCCGCTCGATGGCACCACCAACTTCCTGCACGGCATCCCGCATTTCGCCATCTCGATCGCGGTCGAAGAGCCGCTTTATGGTGGCAAGCGCGAGATCACGACGGGCCTGGTTTATCAGCCCTTTTCCGACGAAAGCTATTGGGCCGAAAAGAGCCGCGGCGCGTGGCGGCATGACCAGCGGCTGCGCGTGTCGGCGCGGCGTGACATGGGCGAATGCCTGATCGCGACCGGCATTCCCTTCATGGGCCATGGTGATTTTGCGCAATGGACCCGCATTTTCGGCGCGGTCGCGCCGTCGGTCGCGGGGATTCGCCGTTTCGGCGCGGCTTCGCTTGATCTCGCCCATGTGGCGTCGGGCCGCTATGACGGTTTCTGGGAAAGCGGCCTCCAGCCCTGGGACGTGGCCGCCGGCATGTTGCTGGTGCGCGAAGCGGGCGGTTTCGTGTCGGATTTCCGCGGCGGCGATCAGGCGATCGAGCGCAAGGAAATCATCGCGGGCAATGACGCGATCCACAGCAAATTGCACAAGCTGGTCGCGAACGCCCTGCGCTAAGGTCCATCTAGGCCAAGCGCTTCAGGGGCTTGGCCTTTTTGCGATTCATTCTCAGCCTTTAGGCCCCTTGCTTCGCATATGCAGCAGGCCTAAAGCGCCCCCACAACCTTTTCGCCCAGGGGATAACGTTGGTCGATCTTGCCCAATATCTGCCGATCCTGATCTTTCTTGGGGTCGCTTTGCTGCTCTCCAGCGCGTTCGTCTTTCTGCCGATGCTGGTGGGCCGCCTGACCGGCGCGCACAAGCCGGACCCGGACAAGCTCAGCGAATATGAATGCGGCTTTCCCGCATTTGAAGAACCGCGCAGCCAGTTCGACGTCCGCTTCTATCTGGTGGCGATCCTCTTCATCATCTTCGATCTTGAAGCGGCGTTCCTGTTTCCCTGGGCGGTGAGCCTCGACCAGATCGGCTGGGCCGGCTGGACGACGATGATGATTTTCATAGCGGAGCTGGTGCTCGGTCTCGTCTATGCGTGGAAGAAGGGAGCACTCGATTGGGAGTAGAACTCACTAGCCCGGTGCCCGGCACGATGCCGCCCGTTGGGACGCAGCCCGATCAGGACTTTTTCAACTCGCTCAACAGCGAAGTGAATGACAAGGGTTTCCTGGTCACATCGACCGAGGATCTGTTCACCTGGGCGCGCACCGGTTCGCTGTGGTGGATGACGTTCGGTCTGGCCTGCTGCGCGGTCGAGATGATCCACGTCAACATGCCGCGTTACGACATGGAGCGTTTCGGCGCTGCCCCGCGCGCATCCCCGCGCCAGAGCGATGTGATGATCGTCGCGGGCACGCTGTGCAACAAGATGGCTCCCGCGTTGCGCAAGGTTTACGACCAGATGTCGGAACCGAAATATGTGATTTCCATGGGCAGCTGCGCCAATGGCGGTGGCTATTATCACTACAGCTATTCGGTAGTGCGCGGTTGTGACCGGATCGTGCCGGTCGACATCTATGTGCCGGGTTGCCCGCCGACTGCCGAAGCCTTGCTCTATGGCGTGATGCAGTTGCAGCGGAAGATCCGCCGGATCGGGACGATTGAGCGTTAAGATGGGCCATTCCGCACCGAAAATCGCGACCATCGAGGGGATCACGCAGGAAATCGAGGCGATCCTCGGTTCGATGCTGGTCGAGACGGTCGATCATGCCGATGAGCTGAGCTTCACCGTGCTGCGCGACGCGCTGCCGCAGGCGATGACGCTGCTGCGTGATCGTGCGCAGTATCAGCAGTTGATGGAGATTGCAGGCGTCGATTATCCCGACCGTCCCGAACGGTTCGAGGTCGCCTATCATCTGCTCAGCGTGACCCGGAACCATCGCATCCGCGTGAAGGTGTCGACCGATGAGGATTTGCCGGTGCCGACCGTCACGCACATCTGGCCCGTTGCGGGCTGGCTGGAGCGCGAAGTGTTCGACATGTATGGCGTGGTGTTTGAGGGCAATACCGACCTGCGCCGCATCCTGACCGATTACGGCTTCAAGGGACATCCGCAGCGCAAGGACTTCCCGCTAACCGGCTATGTCGAGCTGCGCTATTCCGAAGAGGATAAGCGCGTCGTCTATGAGCCGGTGAAGCTGGCGCAGGACTTTCGCAGCTTCGACTTCATGTCGCCATGGGAAGGCGCGGAATATATTTTGCCGGGTGACGAGAAGGCGAAGGGCGAAGCGCCCGGCGCGCCGACGCCCGCTGCCCCGGCTGCCTTCACGCCCAAGACGACCGAGAAGAAGGCAGACACCGGCGCTGGCGAAGCGGCGAACAAGGCGTCGCAGGTCAAGTCGGCCGACGCGCCCGCCAAGCCTGCGTCCGCGACGGATGAAGGCAAGGGCGCCGCCAAGCCGGAGGACAAGGCATGAGTGTCAACCAACCTCCGTTCGCCCTGAGCTTGTCGAAGGGGTCGGCTGAGCTTGTCGAAGCCCCTTCACTTCGTTCAGGCGAGGGCTTCGACTTCGCTCAGCCTGAACGGATTATGGAGGCGGATCATGGCTGATTATCTCGAAAAGCTGGACCACCACACCGACGCCGCCGATCCGACCTATGGCGACACGGAAATCCAGAATTACACGATCAATTTCGGCCCGCAGCATCCCGCGGCGCACGGCGTGTTGCGCCTCGTCATGGAACTGGAGGGCGAGATTGTCGAACGCTGCGACCCGCATGTCGGGCTGCTGCATCGCGGCACAGAGAAGCTGATCGAATATAAGACCTATTTGCAGGCTTTGCCCTATTTCGACCGACTCGATTATTGCTCGCCGCTCGGCATGGAGCATAGCTATGTGCTGGCGATCGAGAAGCTGCTGAACCTGGAAGTGCCGCTGCGCGCGCAATATCTGCGCGTATTCTTCGCGGAACTGACCCGCATCTGCAATCATATGCTCAACCTTGGCAGCCACGTCATGGACGTGGGCGCGATGACGCCCAACCTGTGGCTGTTCGAGATTCGCGAGGATTGCCTCAATTTCTTCGAGCGCGCGTCGGGTGCGCGGATGCACAGCGCCTATTTCCGGCCTGGCGGCGTGCATCAGGATGTGCCGCTCAAGCTGCTCACCGACATTGCCGACTGGCTCGATGGTCGTTTGCCGCGCCTGTTCGAGGATGCGATCAGCCTTGTCGCAGACAACCGTATCTTCAAGCAGCGCAATGTCGATATCGCGATCGTGTCCAAGGAAGATGCGCTGAAATGGGGTTTTTCCGGCCCGATGCTGCGCGGCTCCGGCATTGCGTGGGACATTCGCAAGGCGCAGCCCTACGACGTCTATGACCGGGTCGATTTCGACGTGCCGGTCGGCACCCAATATGACTGCTATGATCGCTTCATGGTGCGCGTGGAGGAGGTCCGTCAGTCGGTGCGGATCATGAAACAGTGCCTGAACGACATGCCCGAAGGGCCAATCGCCAGCTTTGACCGCAAGGTGGTGCCGCCCAAGCGCGGCGAAATGAAGCGCTCGATGGAAGCGCTGATCCACCACTTCAAGCTCTATACCGAGGGCTTTCATGTGCCCGCCGGCGAAGTCTATGTCGCGACCGAAAGCCCCAAGGGCGAATTCGGCGTCTATCTGGTCGCGGACGGCAGCAACAAACCCTACCGTTGCAAGATCCGTCCGACCGCGTTCAGCCATTTGCAGGCGATGGACTTCATGATGAAGGGCCATATGCTGGCCGACGTCACGGCGGTGCTTGGCTCGATGGACATCGTGTTTGGGGAGTGTGACCGGTGAGGAAGGCGTTCTGGAAATACGCCTATTGGCGATACCAGAATCGTCCCATTAACCCGTTGGTTGAGTGGGCGCTAATCGTCTGGGGCGTTTTCTGGATTCTGCCCAATGCCTTGGCATTCATGCTGAGGTTTGATGCCGTTGCTACGGATGTCCGGGCGTATGCTTGGTTGGCAGTAGGAATTGTATTGTTGGCGGCGGGTTTGGCTCGTCGCACTATTCGTAAGGCTCAGGTGATCGGTGGCCAGTCGGCGCTGTATCGTAAGCGGTTGGAAGTTCTGAATGGCTGACGCACCCCATATCCCCGATGAAGCCGAAACCCGCGCGCGCTGGGGCAATTTCGCGTGGACGGCGGAAAATGCCGAACAGGTGAAAACCATCATCGCCCGCTATCCCGCCGGTCGCCAGCAGTCTGCGGTCATGCCGCTGCTCGACCTCGCCCAGCGGCAGGTGGGGGCGGAGACGCAGACGCAGGGGTGGCTGCCCGTGCCGGTGATGGAATATATCGGCGATCAGCTCGATATGCCCTATATGCGCGTCTATGAGGTCGCGACCTTCTACACCATGTATAATCTGGCGCCGGTTGGCCGCTATCATGTGCAGGTGTGCGGCACGACGCCCTGCATGTTGCGCGGCTCCGACGATGTGTTCGCGGCCTGCAAGAACAAGGGTCTGGTTAAGGGCGCGACGACGCCCGACGGCCTGTTCACGCTGACCGAAGTCGAATGCCTGGGCGCCTGTGCCAATGCGCCGATGGTGCAGATCAACGATGATAATTTCGAGGATCTGACCTATGACAGCATGAGCGCGGTGCTGGAAACGCTGGCGGCGGGTGGCCAGCCCAAGATCGGGCCGCAGATCGATCGGCAGACGAGCTGCCCGGAGGGTGGCCCGACGACGCTGAAAGAGATGGTCGAGGGCAATCATGATTATCGGGGGGCGTGGGCGTGAAGCGCCATTCTCTCTTCCTCCGTCATCCTGAACTTGTTTCAGGATCCATTTCGCCCCGCGCGCCTTCACTGAGGGTGGCACAGAAGGGTCGCGTTTTCGGCGTGCGAACCGCCTCGGCGGCCAAAACTGCGCCTGAACCACGATGGATGCTGAAACAAGTTCAGCATGACGGGTGTGGGTTGATGGGGAGCGCCGCCGCATGAGCGCCCTGATCGCCATCATCCTGGGGCTGATCATCTTCGTGATCGCGCTCAAGATTATCGGGGCGGTGCTGGGTCTGGTCATCGGGCTGGGACTGGCCGTCATTGTCTATTTCGTGGCTGAAAAACTGATCGGAAAGGGCCGCTGATGGCCGACGAAACCGCCCCTGTTGCGCCGCCGCCTCCACCGCCGTTCGTCGGCCCGCTGGAGGACCGGGATCGCATCTTCACCAATGTCCATGGTTTTCAGGACTGGGGGATCGACGCTGCTTGTCTGAGGGGCGACTGGGACAATACCAAGGCGCTGCTGGCGCTGGGCCAGGACGCGATCATCGACATCATGAAGGCGTCGAACCTGCGCGGCCGTGGCGGTGCGGGCTTCCCGACCGGCATGAAGTGGAGCTTCATGCCCAAGGAAAGCAAGGATGGCCGTCCGAGCTTCCTGGTGATCAACGCCGACGAATCCGAACCGGGTTCCTGCAAGGATCGCGAGATCATCCGCCACGATCCGCACAAGCTTATCGAGGGCGCGCTGGTCGCAGGCTTCGCAATGCGCGCGCGTGCTGCCTATATCTATATTCGCGGCGAGTTCATTTACGAAGCCAAGGTACTGTTTGCGGCGGTCGAGCAGGCCTATGCCAAGGGCTTCATCGGCAAAAATGCCTGCGGGTCGGGCTATGATTTCGACGTGTTCGTCCATCGCGGCGCGGGCGCTTACATCTGCGGCGAGGAAACCGCGCAGATTGAAAGCCTGGAGGGCAAGAAGGGCCAGCCGCGCCTGAAACCGCCTTTCCCGGCGGGCGCGGGCCTCTATGGCTGCCCCACCACGGTCAACAATGTCGAGAGTATCGCGGTTTCGCCGACGATCCTGCGGCGCGGCGCGGCCTGGTTCAACCGCTTCGGGCGCGAGGGCAATCGCGGCACCAAGCTGTTCCAGATCAGCGGCCATGTGAACAAGCCCTGCGTTGTCGAGGAATCGATGTCGATCCCGTTCCGCGAACTGATCGACCGCCATTGCGGCGGTATCCGTGGCGGCTGGGACAATCTGATGGCGGTGATCCCCGGCGGATCGTCGGTGCCTCTGGTCCCCGCGCGCGAAATCATGGACGCGCCGATGGATTTCGACGGGTTGAAGGCGGTTGGCTCCGGCCTTGGCACCGCCGCCGTCATCGTCATGGACAAGTCCACCGACATCGTCCGCGCCATTTCGCGGCTGTCCTATTTCTACAAGCATGAAAGCTGCGGCCAATGCACGCCATGCCGTGAAGGCACCGGATGGATGTGGCGTGTGATGGAACGGCTACGCACCGGCGATGCTGACCTGTCCGAAATCGACATGCTGCATCAGGTGACCAAGCAGGTCGAAGGCCACACCATCTGCGCGCTGGGCGACGCAGCGGCATGGCCGATCCAGGGGCTGATCAAGCATTTCCGACCGGAAATCGAACGGCGCATCAACGAGCGCGGCGCGCCGGTGATGGAGGCAGCGGAGTAATCATGCCTAAAGTCAAAGTTGACGGCGTAGAATTGGACGTCCCGGCGGGCGCTACCGTCCTGCAGGCGTGCGAACTGGCGGGGAAGGAAATTCCGCGCTTTTGCTATCATGAGCGGCTGTCCATCGCGGGCAATTGCCGCATGTGCCTGGTCGAGGTGAAGCCCGGACCGCCCAAGCCGCAGGCGTCGTGCGCGCTGCCCGCTGCCGAGGGTCAGGAGATCCGCACCGACAGCGAAATGGTCAAGAAGGCGCGCGAAGGGGTGATGGAGTTCCTCCTCATCAACCATCCGCTCGATTGCCCGATTTGCGACCAGGGCGGCGAATGCGATTTGCAGGACCAGTCGGTCGCCTATGGCCGCGGCGCGTCGCGCTATGACGAAAATAAGCGCGCGGTGACCGAGAAGAATATGGGGCCGATCGTCAAGACGGTCATGACCCGCTGCATCCAGTGCACCCGCTGCGTGCGCTTTGCCGAGGAAGTCGCGGGCGTGCCGGAAATCGGTGCCATCTATCGCGGCGAAAATATGCAGATCACCACCTATCTGGAACATGCCGCCAAGAGCGAGCTGTCCGGCAATGTGGTCGACCTGTGCCCGGTCGGCGCGCTGACCGCCAAGCCCTATGCGTTCGAAGCGCGGCCCTGGGAGCTGAAAAAGACCCATGCGATCGACGTGATGGATGCGGTTGGCACCAACATCCGCCTCGACAGCCGGGGCCGTCAGGTGCTGCGCGCCGTGCCGCGCATCAATGATGACGTGAATGAGGAATGGGCGTCGGACAAGACCCGGCACAATGTCGACGGTCTGGTCCGCAAGCGGCTCGACAAGCCCTATGTGCGGCGGGACGGCAAGCTGGTCCCGGCGACCTGGGCCGAAGCCTTCGCCGCTATCGCAGCGGTGCAGCATAGCGGCAGCGTTGCCGCTATCGCGGGCGACCTGCTCGATTGTGAGACGATGTTCGCTGGCAAGGCGCTGGTCGAGAGACTGGGCGGGACGATGCTCGAAGGGCGTCAGACGGGCCTTGCCTATGACGTGTCGAGCCTGTCGTCGGTGGTGTTCAATACGCCGCTCGCCGATCTGGAGACCGCGGACGTCATCCTGCTGGTCGGCACCAATCTGCGCTGGGAAGCGCCGCTGGTGAACACGCGGCTACGCAAGGCGATCAAAAAGGGCGCCAAGGTTTTTGGTATCGGGCCGGAGTTTGACCTGACCTACAAGGTCGAGTGGCTGGGCAATGACGCGGCGCTGCTGGGCAAGCTGCCTGCCGCCGTCGTCGAGGCGTTTGGCAAGGCCGCGCGGCCCGCGATGATCGTGGGCGGTGGCGTTCTGGCCAAGGACGGCGCGCATGGCGATACGCTGACGCTGGTCGAGACGCTGGGCCTCGTGAAAGAGGGCTGGAACGGGTATAACGTCCTGCATTTCGCCGCGGCGCGGATGGGCGGGTTGATGCTCGGCTATGCCACGGCTGGCGGGATCAAGGCGGTGGCGGCGGTCAAGCCGAAGCTGCTGTTTGCATTGGGCGCGGACGAGGTGGATTATGCTGCTTTCACCGAAAGCTTCAAAGTCTATGTCGGCCATCATGGCGACAAGGGCGCCCATGCCGCGGACGTGATCCTGCCGGGGGCCAGCTATGCCGAAAAGGCGGGCACCTACGTCAATCTGGAAGGTCGGGTGCAGCGGGGCGAAAAGGCCGTGTTCGCGCCGGGCGATGCCCGTGAGGACTGGTCGATCCTGCGCGCTCTGTCCGAAGTGATGGGTGCTACGCTGGCATTCGATAGCTTCGAGCAACTGCGCGCCGAAATGGTCAAGGCAGTGCCTGCGCTGGGCGTCGAAGGTCTGGCCGATTATGGCTGGTCCATTCCTTCTCTGTCCACCGGGGCGACCGGTGAACTGGCTTCGCCGATCAAGGATTTCTACCTGACCAACGCCATCTGCCGCGCCAGCCCGACGATGCAGCAATGCTCGGCCGAACTGGTCCATGGGGTTGAATTTGCGGAGGCGGCGGAATGAGTGCGTTAGCTATGCTAACTCCCTCTCCCCGACGGGGAGAGGGCCGGGGTGAGGGGGCTCGACGTCAATGTCGGTCCGTTCCTTCGACCTCAGTACACCCTCACCCAACCCTCTCCCTCAAGGGAGAGGGCTTTAAGGGGCTGCCGCAGTGACCGCTTTCTTCCAAAATCTGGGCCTGCCGTTTGAAGGTGCCTGGTTCCTCTCGACCATCATCGGCATTCTGGTGATCGCGCTGCCGCTGATGCTGGCGGTCGCGATGATCATCTATGCCGATCGCAAGATCTGGGCGGCGATGGCGTTGCGGCGCGGGCCAAACGTGGTTGGCCCCTTCGGTCTGCTCCAGTCCTTTGCGGACGGGGCCAAGGTGTTCCTGCAGGAAACCATCATCCCGTCGGCGGCGAACAAGGCGCTGTTCATCATCGCGCCGATCATCACCTTCACGGTGGCGCTGCTGGCCTGGGCGGTGGTGCCGTTCGATGTTGGCGTGGTGCTGGCGGATATCAATGTCGGGCTGCTCTACATTCTCGCAATCTCGTCGCTGGGCGTGTACGGCATCGTGCTGGCGGGCTGGGCGTCCAACTCCAAATATCCCTTCTATTCCGCGATCCGCGCCAGTGCGCAGATGATCAGCTATGAAGTCTCGATCGGCTTCATCCTGATCTGCGTCGTGCTGTGGGCGGGCAGCTTCAACCTGACCGCGATCGTGGAAAGCCAGAAGGGCTATTATGGCTTTCTGAACGGCAACGGCTTCAACCCGCTGCTCTTCCCGATGGCGATCATGTTCCTGATCAGCGCCATGGCCGAAACCGCGCGCGCCCCCTTCGATCTCACCGAAGCGGAAAGCGAGCTGGTTGCGGGCTATCAGACCGAATATTCGTCCATGGCCTTCGCGCTCTACTGGCTGGGCGAATATGCCAACGTCATCCTGATGTGCGCGCTGAACGCCATCCTGTTCTGGGGCGGATACCTGCCCCCGATCGACTGGGCGCCGCTCTATTATGTGCCCGGCATCCTCTGGCTGTTCGCCAAGATCCTGTTCTTCTTCTTCGTCTTTTCCTGGGTAAAGGCGACGGTGCCTCGCTACCGCTATGACCAGCTGATGCGGTTGGGCTGGAAGATTTTTCTGCCCACCTCGCTCTTCTTCGTCTTTCTGGTGTCGGGCTTCCTCATGCTGACGCGCTATGGAGGCGCACAATGAGCCTCGGATATTACGTCAAAAGCTTCACCCTCTGGGAGTTTGTGAAGGCGCACTGGCTGACCTTGAAATATTTTTTCAAGCCCAAGGCGACGATCAACTATCCCTATGAGAAGAACCCGATAAGCCCGCGTTTTCGCGGCGAACATGCGCTGCGTCGCTATCCCAACGGGGAAGAGCGCTGCATCGCGTGCAAGTTGTGCGAGGCGGTATGCCCGGCGCAGGCGATCACCATCGAGGCGCAGCCGCGCGAGGATGGCAGCCGCCGGACGACGCGCTACGACATCGACATGACCAAGTGCATCTATTGCGGTTTCTGTCAGGAAGCCTGCCCGGTGGACGCGGTCGTGGAAGGCCCGAACTTCGAGTTTGCGACCGAAACCCGCGAGGAGCTGATCTACGACAAGGCCAAGCTTCTTGAAAATGGTGACAAGTGGGAACGCGCGATCGCCGCGAACCTTGCCGCCGATGCGCCTTATCGGTAATGCGCGCCGTGTCTAACTCAAACCCGTTCGCCCTGAGCCTGTCGAAGGGTTCGACTGAGCGTAGCGAAGTCACTTCACTTCGTTCAGTGGAAGGCTTCGACTTCCCCCGGATCAGGTCCGGGGCCGAACGGAAAATTGGGGGCCATCAGGTCAAATGATCCACGTCTTAGCCTTTTACCTGTTCGCGATCCTGGTGGTGTCCAGCGGTGCGCTGACGATCCTGTCGCGCAACCCGGTCCATTCGGTGCTGTGGCTGATCCTGGCCTTCTTCAACGCGGCGGGTCTGATGATCCTGCTGGGTGCGGAATTCATCGCGATGCTGCTCGTCATCGTCTATGTCGGCGCGGTCGCGGTGCTGTTCCTGTTCGTCGTCATGATGCTCGACATCGACTTTGCCGAACTGCGCGCCGGTTTCGTGAGTTACCTGCCCTTCGGTCTGCTGATCGCTTTTGTGCTGCTGGCGGAAATCGTGCTGGGCATAGGCCTGTGGAGCGCGGGTCCGATCGAGCTGGCGCAGCGCGCCGCGCCGACCGCGCCGGACGTGTCGAACATCAAGGCAATCGGGACATTGCTCTACACCCGCTACATCTTCCTGTTCGAGGCAGCGGGTATCGTCCTGCTGGTTGCGATGATCGGTGCGATCGTGCTGACCCATCGGGCGCGGGGCGGGGTGAAGGGCCAGAATATCGCCAAGCAGAACCGCCGCCGTCCGCAGGATGCGGTCCGCAATATCAATCAGCCCATCGGGCAGGGGGTGGAGCTGTGATCGGTCTTCAACATTATATGGTGGTCAGCGCCATCCTGTTCGTGATGGGGGTGCTGGGCATCTTCATCAACCGCAAGAATGTCATCATCATTCTGATGGCGATCGAGCTCATCCTTTTGAGCGTGAACATCAACCTTGTCGCCTTCAGCGCCTTTCTGGGCGATCTGGTGGGGCAGGTATTTTCGATGTTCGTGCTGACCGTCGCGGCGGGTGAGGCGGCCATCGGGCTTGCCATCCTCGTCATTTACTTCCGTGGTCGCGGCACCATCGCCGTCGACGATGTCAACCGGATGAAGGGCTGAGCCTGAACTCATGATCCAGCTTATCGTTCTTCTTCCGCTGCTGGCCGCTGCCATTGCGGGCCTTGGCAACAAGGCGCTGGGCAAGCTGCCTGCCAAGATCCTCACCACCGGCGCGCTGTTCATTTCCTGCGCGCTCAGCTGGCCGATCTTCATCAGCTTCCTGACGGGCAGCGCGGAGGCGCATGTCACTCCGCTGTTCACCTGGATTCAGTCGGGCAGCTTTGACGCGCAATGGGCGCTGCGGGTCGATGCGATGACGGCGGTCATGCTGGTGGTCATCACCAGCGTGTCCAGCCTCGTCCACCTCTATAGCTGGGGCTATATGGATGAGGAGCCGGATCAGCCGCGCTTCTTCGCCTATCTCTCGCTCTTCACCTTCGCGATGCTGATGCTCGTGACCGCGAACAATCTGTTGCAGATGTTCTTCGGTTGGGAAGGGGTGGGCCTTGCCTCTTACCTCCTCATCGGTTTCTGGTTCCGCAAGCCCAGCGCCAATGCGGCCGCGATCAAGGCGTTTGTCGTTAACCGCGTCGGCGACCTTGGCTTCATGATGGGGATTTTCGGCACCTATCTGGTGTTCAACACCATCTCCATTCCCGAAATCCTTGAAATGGCCCCGTCCATGGCGGGATCGACCATCGGTTTCCTGGGCCATCGCTTCGACACGATGACGGTGCTGTGCCTGCTGCTGTTCGTGGGTGCCATGGGCAAGTCAGCCCAGTTGGGCCTGCACACCTGGTTGCCGGACGCGATGGAAGGCCCGACGCCCGTGTCGGCGCTGATCCACGCGGCGACCATGGTGACGGCGGGCGTGTTCATGGTGTGCCGTCTGTCGCCGATGTTCGAGACGTCGCAAACGGCGCTGACGGTCGTGACCTATGTGGGTGCCGCGACCTGCCTGTTCGCGGCGACCGTGGGTACGGTGCAGACCGACATCAAGCGCGTCATCGCCTATTCGACCTGTTCGCAGCTGGGCTATATGTTCTTTGCCGCTGGCGTCGGTGCCTATGGCGCGGCGATGTTCCACCTGTTCACCCACGCCTTCTTCAAGGCTTTGCTGTTCCTGGGGGCCGGTTCGGTCATCCATGCGATGCACCATGAGCAGGATATGCGCTATTATGGCGCGCTGCGGAAGGAAATCCCGATCACCTTCTGGACGATGACGCTCGGCACGCTGGCCATCACTGGCGTCGGCCTGCCGCTGATCGGCGTCGGCTTTGCGGGCTTCTATTCCAAGGACGGTATCCTCGAAGCGGCCTATGCCGCGGGCGGGGCGGGGACCGGCGCGTTCCTGGTCGGTATCTTTGCCGCTCTGCTCACCAGCTTCTATTCGTGGCGTCTGGTGTTCCTCACCTTCTTCGGCAAAGCCCGCTGGGCCGCGTCGGAGCATATCCAGCACGCGCTGCATGACGCTCATGGGCATGACGATCATCACGACGATCATGCGCATGACGACAATCATCATGCGCCCGCAACCGGGACCGGCGGCTATCATCCGCACGAAAGTCCCTGGGTCATGCTGGTGCCATTGATTGTGCTGAGCCTGGGCGCGGTGTTTGCCGGCTTCCTGTTCCACGACCAGTTTATCGGTGCCGAAGGTGGGATCGAATTCTGGAAGGGTGTGCTCTCGTTCGACAGCCATCTGATGCACGCCGCGCATGAAGTGCCGACGTGGGTCAAGTTCGCGCCGTTCACGGTGATGCTGACCGGGCTGCTGATTGCCTGGCTGGCCTACATCAAGAATACCGACTGGCCGCAGCGCTTCGTCGCGACCTTCACCGGTCTGTACACCTTTCTGCTCAACAAATGGTATTTTGACGAGCTGTACAATGTCCTGTTCGTCAAGCCCGCCTTCGCCATCGGCCGCTTCTTCTGGAAGTTCGGGGACGTCGGTTTCATCGACCGGTTCGGACCCAATGGTCTGGCGGCTCTGGTCGTGCAGGGCAATAAAGTGACCCGTCGGCTCCAGTCCGGCTACCTCTACACTTACGCGCTGGTGATGCTGATTGGCCTCGCCGCTGCCGCAACCTGGGCGATGACACGATAATGGACGGCTTCCCCATCCTTTCCCTGATGATGGCAGTGCCGATGGCGGGGGCCATCGCCTGTCTGTTCGTGGGCGCGAACAGCGCGCGCTGGATCGCCTTGATCGCCACCCTGGTCGATTTCGTGCTGGGCATGGCCCTGTGGGCGAATTTCGACCAGTCGGGCGGCGGCGCGCAGTGGCAGTTTCAGGAATATGCGCCGATCTTCGGCAAATTCGCCTGGGCGCTGGGCATTGATGGCATCGCGCTGATGCTGATCGCGCTGACCGTGTTCCTGATGCCGATCTGCATCGGCGCCAGCTGGAACGCGATCAACAAGCGCGTCGGCGAATATATGGCGGCCTTCCTGTTCATGGAGGTGTTGATGATCGGCGTCTTTACGGCGCAGGATCTCTACCTTTTCTACATCATGTTCGAAGCCGGCCTGATCCCGATGTATCTGATCATCGGCATCTGGGGTGGCGCGGACCGCATCTACGCCAGCTATAAATTCTTCCTCTACACATTGTTCGGATCGGTCCTGATGCTGATCGCGATGATGTGGATGGTGCATGAGGCCGGGACGACCGAAATCCCCGTGCTGATGGCCTATAATTTCGATCCGCATGTCCAGACTTGGCTGTTCCTGGCCTTCTTCGCCAGCTTCGCGGTGAAGATGCCAATGTGGCCGGTCCACACCTGGCTGCCCGACGCGCACGTTCAGGCACCAACCGCGGGGTCTGTCATATTGGCAGGCGTGCTGCTGAAGATGGGCGGCTATGGCTTCATCCGCTTCTCCCTGCCGATGTTCCCCGAAGCCTCGGCGCAGTTGGCGCCTCTGGTCTGGGGCCTGTCGATGGTCGCGGTGGTCTATACATCGCTGGTCGCGCTGGTGCAGTCGGACATGAAGAAGCTGATCGCCTATTCGTCGGTCGCGCATATGGCGATCGTGACGGTCGGCCTGTTCGCCTTCAACCAGGCGGGCATCGAAGGCGCGATGATGGTGATGCTGGGCCATGGTCTGGTCGCAGGCGCGCTGTTTTTGTGCGTCGGCGTGATCTACGACCGGCTGCATACTCGCGAGATTGCGCGCTATGGTGGCCTGTCGATCAACATGCCGCGCTATGCCGTCCTGTTCCTGTTCTTCACCATGGCGTCCGTCGGCCTGCCCGGCACGTCCAACTTTGTCGGTGAATTTCTGGCGCTGATGGGCATCTATCAGGCATCGACCTGGGTTGCGCTGGTCTGCACCACGGGCATCATCCTGGGTGCGGCCTATATGCTCTACCTCTATCGCCGCATCTGCTATGGCGAGCAGGTCAACGCCGATGCTGCAGCGATGCCCGACCTGTCTGGCCGCGAAATCTGGCTGCTGGCACCTATCGCTGCGGTCGTGCTGTGGATGGGGGTCTATCCCGAAAGCTTCCTTAAGCCGATGCGCCCTGACATTCGGGCGCTGGAAGCCCGCCTCGCGCCTGCCGCTCCGGCCGGCGATTCCAAGATCAAGATGGGTGCGCCCAAGCCTGCGGGCGAAGCGCATGAAGAAGTCCATCACGAAGAAGCCCCTGCGCACGGGGAGGCGCACTGATGATCGACTCCGCTTCCCTTCTGGCCGTTCTGCCGGAACTCATACTGACGGCCGGTGGCCTGATCCTGATGCTGGTCGCTGCCTTTGGTGGTGATGGCACCGCACGGCTGGTCAACGCCCTGTCGGTGCTGACGCTGATCGTCGCGGGCGTGGCCTTGTCCTGCTCGCTGGCGCACGGCCCTGATGCGTTCGACGGACTTGTCCGCGCCGATGCCTTCTCCGTCTATGCCAAGGCGTTAATCTACGCGGCGGCAGCAGCAGCGATCCTGCTCGCACCGCGCTTCTTTTCGACCGACAGCGCGCTGCGGCCCGAATATCCGATCCTGATCCTGTTCACCGCGATTGGCATGGGCATGATGGTGTCGGCGGGCGACATGCTGACGCTCTATGTCGGCCTCGAAATGAACAGCCTCGCCTCCTATGTCCTTGCTAGCTTCATGCGGCAGGACGGGCGTTCGTCCGAAGCGGGCCTTAAATATTTCGTGCTGGGTTCGCTGGCCAGCGGCATCCTGCTTTACGGCATCTCGCTGCTTTATGGCTTCACCGGTAGCACCGCCTTCGACGGTATCGCCGTTGCGCTGGGTGATGGCGTGGGCAAGGGCGAATTGTTCGGGCTGGTGTTCGTGCTGGCGGGCCTTGCCTTCAAGATCAGCGCCGTGCCGTTCCATATGTGGACGCCCGACGTCTATGAAGGCGCGCCGACGCCGGTCACGACCTTCTTCGCCAGCGCGCCCAAGGTCGCGGCGATGGGCCTGACCGTGCGCGTCGCGATCGAGGCGCTGGGTCCGGCGGGCCTCGACTGGCAGCAGATCGTGATCTTCGTCGCGCTTGCCTCCATCCTGTTTGGTGCGGTCGCGGCGATCGGCCAGACCAATATCAAGCGGCTGATGGCCTATTCGTCGATCAACAATGTCGGCTTCGCGCTGATCGGTCTCGCCGCAGGTACGCCTGCCGGTGTCGCCGCGACGATGAGCTATATGGCAATCTATGTCGTCATGACGATTGGCGCCTTCGCCTGCATCCTCCAGATGCGCGATGCCGACGGTAGGCCGGTCGAGACGATCGCCAGCCTCGCTGGCCTGTCGCAATCGCGCAAAGGTCTGGCCGCTGGTTTCGCGATCTTCATGTTCTCGATGGCTGGCATCCCGCCGCTGTTCGGTTTCTGGGCCAAGTTCCTGGTGTTCGATGCGGCGGTGGCGTCCGGCCTGACCGCGCTGGCGGCGTTCGGCATCGCGGCATCGGTGATCGGTGCTTTCTATTATCTCAAGATCATCAAGACGATCTATTTTGACGAGCCGACTGGTGCCTATGAAGCGAAGGGCGGGGCGGTGGAGAATGTCATCCTGACCGCCTGCGCCGTCGTCATCGTGCTGGGCTATCTGCTCAATCCCGTGCTGGATCAGGCAAGCGCCGCCGCTGCGGCGTCCCTGTTCTGACCATCCGCTTCGTTGCCGAAACCGGGTCCACCAATGCCGACATGCTGGCATTGGCGGAGCAGGGCGCGCCCGATGGCAGTTGGCTGCGCGCCGGGCGGCAGACGGGCGGCAAGGGGCGGATGGGCCGCAGTTGGGAAAGTCCGCTCGGCAATCTCTATTGCTCCACGCTGATCCGGCTGCGGGCCGGTGATCCCCTGCCGCACACTCTGGCTCTGGTCGCGGCCAATGCGGTTCATGCGCTGGTCGCGCCGCTTTGTACGGGGCAGGCGCAGATCAAATGGCCCAATGACGTTCTGGTCGATGGCGCGAAGATTGCTGGCATCCTGCTTGAGCGGGCTGGCGACGCTGTCGTCGTCGGCATCGGCATTAACGTGATCGACTATCCCCGCAATCTCGACCGTCCGGTAACCAGCCTTTTAGCGCAGGGCGCGACCGACGCGGAGGCGGGCGCGTTGCTGGACCGGTTGGCGCAACTTTTCGCGCACTGGCTGTCCATCTGGCGGGCGCAGGGGCTGGACCCGGTGCGCACCCACTGGCTGCTCAATGCGCATCCTACCGGCACGCCGATGCGGGTCGTGCAACCCGATGGCGAGACGGTTGAGGGGGCATTTGATATGCTCGACCGCCAGGGTATGTTGATCCTGCGCTTGGCGAACGGGCAGAGCCGTGCCATTCACGCCGGTGACATATTTCTCACCTGAACCAAGGACCAGCCATGCTTCTCGCGATCGACGCGGGCAACACCAATGTGGTTTTCGCGCTGCTCGAAGGGCGGGACATCCGCGCGCGTTGGCGGATTGCGACCGATCCGCGCCGCACGGCGGATGAATATGCGGTATGGCTCAACCAGTTGCTGATGCTCGAAGGCTACAAGATCGCCGACGTCGATGCGGTCATCATCGCGACGGTCGTGCCGCGCGCGCTGCATAATTTGCAGGTGCTGTCGGAAAAATATTTCAGGACGACAGCCTTGGTCGCCGGGCAAGCGCCGGTCGACTGGGGCATAGAATTGGACGTGGCCGAGCCGGGATCGGTGGGGGCCGACCGGGTTGTAAACGCCATCGCCGCGCACCATCTTTATGCAGGCGATCTGATCGTGATCGATTTCGGCACCGCGACCACTTTCGATGTGGTCGATTATAATGGCACCTATAAAGGCGGGATCATCGCGCCGGGCATCAACCTGTCGCTCGATGCGCTGGTCGCGGCGGCGGCGAAGCTGCCCAAGATCGCCATCGCCCCGCCGGAAAATCGATCGGTCATTGGCCGGACAACCGAAGCGCAGATGCACATCGGCGTCTTTTGGGGCTATGTAGCCATGATGGAGGGGCTGGTCGCCCGGATGAGGGCCGAAATTGGCCGCCCGACCAGAGTGATTTCGACGGGGGGCCTTGCGGTTCTCTTCAATGATAACAGCGATATTTTCGATGCGATCGCGCCGGACTTGACGGTTCAGGGCCTCGCGCTGATGCACGAACGGAGTTTACAAGCGTAATGAAACCCAAGGATGAGCTGCTCTTCCTGGCCCTAGGCGGGTCGGGCGAGATTGGCATGAACGTCAATTTATACGGTTGCCAGGGCAAATGGGTGATGGTCGATCTCGGCATGACCTTTGGCGATCCCAATTATCCGGGCATCGAACTCGTGCTGCCCGACCTCAGCTTCATCGAGGAGCGGCGCAAGGATCTGCTCGGCATTGTGCTGACGCACGGGCATGAGGATCATATCGGCGCGATCCCCTATCTGGCCGCCGATCTGGGCGTGCCGCTTTATGCCACGCCCTTTACCGCTGGCCTCATCCGCCTGAAGCTGGAGGAAGAGGGGTTGACCAAGGAGGTCAAGCTCCACGTCATCCCGAACGAAGGCAGCTTTGAGCTTGGCCCGTTCGGTTTCCGCTACATGCCGCTGGCGCACTCGATCCCTGAGGGCAATGCGCTGGTGATCGACACGCCGCATGGCCGGATTTTCCACACCGGCGACTGGAAGCTGGACGATCAGCCGCTGCTCGGTGTGCCATCGACCCCGGCGGAACTGACCGCAGTGGGTGATCAGGGCGTGCTGGCGCTGGTGTGCGACAGCACCAATGTGTTCAACGACAAGGCCAGTGGGTCCGAAGGCGACGTCCGCGAAGGGCTGATGCAGACGATCGAGGGGGCCAAGGGCCGGGTGCTGGTCACCACCTTTGCGTCCAACGCCGCGCGAGTCCAGACGCTGGGCGAAGTGGCGGTGGCGATGGGACGCAAGGTTTGCGTCGCGGGCCGTTCGCTCGACCGGATCATCGGCATGGCCAAGGCGAGTGGTTACCTCAAGGGGTTCCCGCCGACGGTCGACTGGGATGAGGCGATGAAGCTGCCCCGTGACGAGGTGATGATCATCGCCACCGGTGGTCAGGGTGAGGCGCGCGCCGCGCTGGCACGCATTGCGTTCGACAGCCATCCGATCAAGCTGACCGATGGCGATCTGGTCGTCTTTTCGTCCAAGCAGATTCCCGGCAATGAAATCGCCATTGGCCGCATCCAGAATGCGCTGGCGGCGAAGAATGTCGTGATGGTCACGGACCGCCAGGCCGAGGTGCATGTGTCCGGCCATCCGGGGCGTCCTGAACTGGAAGCCATGTATCGCTGGATACGGCCTGAAATCCTGCTGCCCGTTCATGGCGAACGGCGGCACATGGCCGAACAGGCGCGGCTGGGGCTGGCGACTGGCATCCCGAACGCTGTGGTGCAGTCCAATGGCGACCTGCTGCGACTGGCACCGGGCAAGCCGACGATCATCGGGCGTCAGGACGTCGGTCGGCTGGTGCTGGATGGCGACGTCATCCTGCCTGCTGAGGGCGCGACGATGAACGAGCGGCGCAAGCTGGGCCTGCATGGCCAGATCAGCGTTGCCGTGGCGCTCGATGCCAAGGGACGGCTGCTTGGCCGACCGACGCTGCGGACGCAGGGCGTTCCGGTGGAAGAGGATAAGGCGGACTTCCTGGCCGAAGCGGCCGACGATGCGGCCGATGTGATCCCTAAGGGATCGCATGAGGAAGAGGCGGTGCGCGAGCGTATCCGCCTGGCCGTGCGTCGCACCGCGACCCGCTGGACCGGCAAGAAACCGATTGTGGACGTTCTGCTCATTCGGGCGTAAATCCCCGCCATGAACCTTTATGCCATCTTCGCCATCTATGTGCTGTTCTGGGTGATCAGCGCGTTCATCATGCTGCCTTTTGGCATCCGCACGCCCGACGAAACGGGCGAGCGGATGGTGAAGGGACAGGCGGATAGCGCGCCCAGCAATTTCCGGCCCGGCGTCGTGGCGCTTCGGGCGACGCTGCTGTCAGCTTTGCTGTTCGGCCTCTATTACGCCAATTATGTGCAGGGCTGGATCACGCTGGACATGCTGCCGGGCTATTCGCGCTAATTCACCCTTCCCCGTTCGTTTCGAGCGAAGTCGAGAAACTGTGTTCGTGGTTTCTCGACTTCGCTCGAAACGAACGGAAGTGGGGGCGTCACGCCATTACGCGCTCCGCTTACTGCCGCAGCCGCTCGATCGCCTGCGCCAGCGCGACATAGAGCTTGCCCATATCCGATGAGAGGATGGCGACGCCCAGCGCGTTGCCGTCACGCGCGGACAGGATGATCCGCAGCATCCCTTCAAAATCATGGATATAGCGGTTCACATGATCGCGGAATTCCGGGTCATTGTCATAATGGAGCGCGATTTCCCGCGATTCCCCGGCATCCAACAATCTGACAGCGCGGCGGGTGAATACGCCGCGATCGCCCTTCAGATAGGCCGACCAGCTTGAATCGGTGACGTCGTTGGACAGGATCTTGGCGACGTCGATCGCGGTGCTGTTGAGCGATTCGATCAGCAGCGCGGAACGGCGGGCAAAATGGTCGCGGTCGCGATTTTCCGACGCGCGCTCGGCTTCCTCGATCCGCTGTTCGACGCTGGCGCTGGTGTCGGCGATGGTCAGCAACTGACGGGTCAGCCGCTCTGACGCCTGATGCGCAGCCTTGACCGCTTCTTCGGCGACGCGCGCGACCTGTTCGATCTGCGCCGTTACCTTGTCGCCGATAGCGGTCTGCATCGCCTGTTCACTGGCGTCGGCCAGAGCCTGCGCGGCTTCGGGAATGGCGCGGCCCAGCGCCTGGCGCGCGCGCTCGGCGGCCTGATCGGCCGTGTCCTTGACGCGCAGCAGGGCGGTGACGAGCAATGGCCCGGCACCCTCGGTGATGCGGGTCGCGTCCTGATGCGCGCCGTCGAGCGCCACGCGCAACCGTTCGACCAGATTGCGATTGGCCTCCAGCCCGCCCTGCGTGCTTTCCAGCCATTCCGTCAGGCGACTGCCCTGACCGCGCAGCATCGATTCGGCTTCTTCGGTGCGACCGACCAGCGCCTGCGAAATCGCCTCCAGCCGCTCCATTTCGGGCGTGGTGCTGCCCAGCAGGGCACGGCTCTGTTCCAGTCGGGCGTCGAACCGCTCCAGCGCGGCGGGATAGGTTTCGTCCAGTTCACGCACGCTCGAATCGAGCGCCACCAGCAGGGTTTCCGCGCAACCGATCAGCTTTTCGGCGGTCATCCCCCCGGTCGCCAGCGCGCCGTCAATCCGCTGGGTTTCAGCGGTCAGACGCGCAAGCGCTTCAGTCAGCCGTTCGCTGCGGGCGAGAGCGACCTCTTCCAGCGTGGCGAACCGCGCCTGGGTCGTGGCGATCGTATCGTCCAGCCCGGCCTGGATACCAGCCATCAGGCTGTGCTGCCCCGCCATGACGTCATTTATCTGGTGCAGCCGGTTTTCTACGTCACCGATTGTGTTGGCCAGACCCGTGACCGTTTCGCTGCCAATGGCGTCCAGGCTGTCGCGCGACCGGGCGACCAGCGATTCGAGCGCGGCGGACTGGGACGACAGATTGCCGTCGGTCAGCGCCAACGCTTCCTGCGCCCGTGCCAGCGCAGCATCGAGCCGTTCGCGCAGGTCGGTTTCGATGGCATCCATGTCTCGCGTCAGCATCGACAGGGTGGTCTCACTGACATTGCCGATCCCGGCCTGTGCGGCAGCGACGAGCGCTTCGAGATGTTCGGCGCGGCGCGACAAGCCTTCGTCGGTCGTCGCCATGGTGGCGCGCACGTTGCGCAGGGCGGCGTCGAGCCGCGCGGTCAGGTCCGCCTGCGCCGTGTCGAGATCATGGATCAACGTCGTGCGCACGCTTTCGCTGGTACTGGTGATGCCGGTTTCAGCGGTTTCAACCAGCGTTGCCAGAGCTGCTGCCTGGGTTTCTATATCCTGACGGGTGCGATCCATCGCCTGCCGTGCGCTCTGGGCGGTGGCGTCGATCCGTCCGGCGGCGATCTCCGCCATGCCGGTCACTTCTTCGTTGGTGGTGCGGGTCGCTTCCTGAAGCTGGGTGAGCTGGCTCGACAGGCTCTTGGTTGCGGACAAAGTCCGGGCGCGGGCATCGTCAGACAATTCGGCCAGCGCGTGAAGCCGCGCTTCGAGCGTGTCGATCCGTTCGGCCAGCGCATGCCCATTATCCATGATCTGCGCAGCCATACGGCCCGTGCGATCCTCCAGTTCGGGGATCGTCGCGATCAGCGAGTCCATCTTCGCCAACAGCGCGACACTGGCACGTTCGGCAGATTCGGCGCGGTCGGCGGTCGCCTTCGACCGGCTGGCGATCAGTTCGGCAGACGCTTCCATATTGCTGCTGGCCGCTGCGCCATAGCTGTCGAGCAACTCGGCCTGGTCCTGCATCGACTGGCGGGCGGCTTCCAGCTGGGTCGCGATCCGGCCCAGGCGCAGTTCGAGCAGGTCGGCCTCGGTCCGCAAGGCGCGCGCGGTGTCGAGATAGCGGCGCGATTCGGTGCGGCTGTTGCGGACGAGCAGCAGATAGGCGAGGCCGATCAAAATGAGTGGCACGACGAGCGTGGCGACGGCGCTGGCCCAGATTGAGGGGCCACCGGCCAGATCGCCCGATGCGATCATCGCCCAGCCGGCAAAGCCGACCCAGCTCACCGCCAGAACGGTCAATCCTATGCGCACGCGCCTGACCCAGGCATCGCCCGCGCCATCGTCCGAATCATCTTCGTCAATGTCGAGAACTGCCTGTTTCAAAAGCAAAATATCATCGGCCTGCGACGCATCGCCGGTCGTGCGTGGTTCGTCGCGCCAAAACTCGACGATTGTGCTGCCCCCTGTCATGGCGCGCATCCTAGCAGCTTTTCCGCCTGCGCAAATGCCCTGTTACCAAAACTTAACGCAAGCCAGATAGCGTCTGCCTCTATGTCCTATGATCCCGGCGCCCTCCATGCAGCTTTATCCGCAGCCGTCGGCGACGACAGCGCCCTGATCGCGGACCTGCGCGTCGCCTTCATGGAAAGCGCGGCGCGGCAGATCGACCTGCTGGGGCGGGCGCGGTGCGACGCCAATTGGGAACTGGCAGCCTGGCGGCTGAAAGGGCTGGCGGCGAGTTTCGGGCTGACCGCGCTAATGGCCCTGGCGGACGAGGCGGCTGAGGCGGCACCGGGTGATCCCCGGGTGCTGCGCCGATTGCAGGCGGCGCTGGCGGGGTTGCAACAGGGCTGAATCGCGGCATTGGTACGGCTACGCTTGCGCGAAGCCGTCAGCCTTGCGACAAGACCCGCTGCACAACAATCGGGTCGATACCATAACGATATGAGTTTCGCGGCTATTCTCAGCGCCAGCCGGGCTTCGGGCGATTCGTCCGGTGGCCAATCGACCGGGGGTCAGCGCGCGAGTCTGTATTTTGCCGGACAGACCCTGGTGGAATATCAGGCGCGGCAGGCGGCGCAGGCGGGCGCGGATCGCATCATGATCCTGGTGAGTGTCATTACGCCCGCTTTGTCGCAGGCCGTTGATCGGCTGAGCGCTGACGGGATCGCCGTCGCGCTGGTGCGGGACATGGTATCGATGGTGCGGGATGCGCCGCGCGACGCCGACGTGCTGCTGGTCGCCGACGGGGCGATCGTGTCGCAGGCGCATTTCGAGGCGATGGGCAGCGCAGAGGGCAATGCCCTGCTGGTCACGGACGACAGCCGCGCCAGCACGCCGTTCGAGCGGATCGATGCGGGACAGCGCTGGGCCGGGCTGGCGCGGATCAGCCCGACGCTGTTATTTGGCACGCTCGACATGATCGGCGACTGGGACTTGTCCCTCACTCTGGTGCGCGCGGCGGTACAGAAAGGCGCGCGCCGCGTCACCGTGTCGCAGGATGACCTGCTGGAAGGACGGGTCGCGCTTGTCGAGACGCAACAGCAGGCCGATCTGGTGGCGCAGGCGGTGACGGCGGCAGGCGCTTCGTCGGCGCGGGCGCGCGGGGGCGTTGAACATTATCTTCTTTCGCCCCTTGCCCGGATGATCAGTCCGGCACTGATGCGGATGCAGGTGCCCGCGATGCAGGTGCGGATCGCTGCCATCGCGCTGGGGGCCATCGCGCTGGTGCCGGTCGAGCTGCTGTGGACGTTGACCGGATTTGCCCTGTTGCTGGGGGCGTTGTTGCTGGCGGAAATTGCCGACCGGCTGGACGAACTGGCGCTGCGGCCACCGCCCATGGGCTTGTTGGCGTTCGTGACGCCGTTGCTGGCGCTGATTGGCATTGTGCTGGCGGGCAGTAGCACGCTGGCTGCCGATCTGGCGCTGTTGCTGGGGATCATGCTGGTTGCCGACCGCTGGCGACGGACCGGCAATGCCCGGCCATGGATGATCGTTACGCCCGGAACCGTCCTGCTGCTGCTGATCGTGGCGGGGCTGGTCGGGATGCTGGCGCAGGGCATCAGGGTCGCCATGCTGGCGCTGATCGCGTCGGCTGGGGCGATCATTTTGCGTCCGCGCGACTGAGCATATTTCGCCGCCAGGGTTTAGTGCATTTTAAGGACGTCGGGCTATGGTCCCGGTATGAACGCCTATTCGTCCCTTACCGGTGCGGCCATGGCGGACAGCTGGCCGATGGCGCAAGTCATGGCGGGCATGTCCGCCGTGCCGGTTGGCCATGCCATCGATCTGGCCTTCTTCTTCCCGGTCGAGGACCGGGCGCCCCATGATGCGTTGATCGCAGAAACGCGGCGACATCTGGCGGGATGCCTCAATGCAATCGAGATGGCGCTGCGGCTGTCGCTGGATCATGCGCCCGATGTTGCGCACATATTGTCGCGTTCGCCCGAACCGCTGTGCTGGCCGACCGTGCGGGCGCAACCGACGCTGCTGGGTCCGGCGCTGCTGGCGCATATGCAGATGCGTGCCGGGGTCAGCCTGATGCTGCGGCAATTTGGTCAGCCTGACATTGAGCATTTGGACGATGGTGATGGCGACGTTTTGGCGCTGGGTGATGATCCGCTGATCGGCGAGGCGCTGTCTGCGCTGGCGCTGGCGGAAGGACGCTGGATCGCTACGGGCGGCGAAGATCGACCGATGCGACCGGACCTGCCCGCTGAATATTTTGCCGAACTGGTGTGGACGGCGGCGGCCTGTCTGGCTGCTATGGTGCAGCGGAGCACGCCTGATCTGGGCGACGCTGTGCTGGTGGCGTTCGAACGGTCGGGCTGGGCCTTGCTCGCCGACCATGAAGAAAGCGCCAGTCCGATTGCGGAGGCCGATCGGCTGGTGCGGCGGATGGGCGACCTGGCTGATTCGCCTGAACTGATGGGTGTCGCGCTGGGGCAGCGGCGCTTTTTGCTATTTGCCGCATTGGCGGCAAGGCGGTTGCGCATGGCGACGGGGCAAGCGACCGACATATTGGTGATGGGGCCGCTTAGGCAGGTGGCGATGCTATGCCGGGCGCTGGGCGGATCGGACGCTGATTATCGCCATTTGCTGCTGGCGTTGCGGCCGGTACGCCCGTCGCTGTCCGACGCTGCGATCGTGGCAGAGGCAGAGCGCTATCAGGGGCTGACCGAGGCACACGCCGATTCGGCCGTCAGCGCGTTGCGCACGCCGCCCGCTTTCCGATCCAGGCTCGACCATCTGCGCCGGGTGACGGGCGCGTGAATATGCCGTCGCACCCCGCGATCATCCGGGCCTCCGTCTCTGCCGATGGTCTGTTGCTAAGCGCGGACCTGCGCCTGCTGACGCTTCAGCGCGAGGCAGGCGGTGACCTTGGTACGCCGGTCGCGGTGCCGCAATTGGCCGCGATCGCGCGGCTGTCGGCGCGGTTGGCCATTACTGTATCGCGGCCGATCATCGCCGCGACCGAGCGCGGTGACATCGATATGTGGGTCCGGGCGAGGCCCGATGGCGATGGCGTGACCCTCTCGATCATCGACTGGCATGAACGGCCGGCGACCGTGCTGCCAGCGGACGCAGCACGCCGCGAGGCGGATATTGCCGCGCTGGCCGATGGCTGGAACTGGCAGATCGACATGCAGTTGCGGTTTCAGATGGTGCTGGCAGGCAGCGACGCGCATGGCGCGCTGCCGCCCGATCCGCCGGTGCCAGGCAGCCGTTTTTCCGGTTATTTCCAGCTTCAGCCTGACGAGGATGGCGACATGGCGATGCTGCGCGCCTTTGCTCAAAGGCGTGCCTTCCGCGATCAGATGGCAGTTCTGGTCAGCGATCCGGCGCGGTCGTTTCGCCTGTCGGGCTTTCCCATGTTCGATCTGGCCGGGCAACTGACCGGCTATCGCGGCACCGCCTTTCCGCTGGAGCAGATAGTGGTCGTGCCAATGGCGCAGGACGCAGCGGTCGCGCTTTATCCGGGCGAATTTGGCAAACGGCTGGACCGTTCGCTGCGCCAGCCGCTTGGGCGGATCATCGCCAACGCTGATACGATCAGCGCGCAGTTGGAAGGGCCATTGCGCCCCGATTATGCCGATTATGCCACGGACATTGCTGCGGCAGGACGGCATCTGATGGCGCTGGTCGATGATCTGGCCGATTTGCAGGCGATCGACCGGCCCGATTTCAGTGTGATCGCCGAAGAGGTCGATCTGGTCGATCTGGGCCGTCGCGCCGCCGGATTGCTGGCGGTCAAGGCGCTCGACCGGCAGATTCGCATAATTGCGCCGGACCCGGACGCCAGCACGCCCGCCACCGGCGAGTTTCGCCGGGTGTTGCAAATCTTGGTGAACCTGATCGGCAATGCCGTGCGCTATTCGCCCGCAGACAGCGAGGTGCTGATCGTCACTGAAAGCGATCATGGCCAGGCGCGGATCATGGTGATCGATCAGGGGCAGGGTGTCGCGGTCGCGGATCGCGAGCGGATTTTCGAGAAGTTCGAGCGGCTGGGTCGCGACGATGCCGGGGGTAGTGGCCTGGGCCTCTACATTTCCCGCCGCCTGGCGCGTGCGATGGGGGGCGATATTCGCATTGGCGGCGCGCCGGGCGAAGGCGCGCGCTTCATCCTGTCATTGCCGACGGGCCTATGATCCCACGAAAAACGGCGCCCCCAATGGGAGCGCCGTTCTGCATTGTCGGTGTGGTCGGGCGGGTTAGCGCTTGTCGACGGGGACGTAGTCGCGCTGCACCGGGCCAGTGTAGAGCTGGCGCGGACGACCGATCTTCTGCGCTGGGTCCGAAATCATTTCGTTCCACTGCGCAACCCAGCCGACGGTGCGGGCGAGGGCGAAGAGAACGGTGAACATTTCGGTCGGGAAGCCGATGGCCGACAGGATCACGCCCGAATAGAAGTCGACGTTGGGGAAGAGCTTCTTTTCGATGAAATAGGGATCGCTCAGCGCAATCTTTTCCAGTTCACGCGCTACGTCGAACACGGGATCGGTCACGCCCATTGTCTTGAGCACGTCCTCTGCCGTCTTTTGCATGACGGTCGCGCGGGGATCGTAATTTTTATAGACGCGATGGCCAAAGCCCATCAGGCGGAACGGATCGTCCTTATTCTTGGCGCGGGCGATATATTCCGGGATGCGATCGACCGTGCCGATTTCGCGCAGCATGTTGAGCGCGGCTTCGTTCGCACCGCCATGGGCCGGACCCCACAGGCAGGCGATGCCTGCCGCGATGCAGGCGAAGGGATTTGCACCCGACGAACCGGCCAGGCGCACGGTCGACGTCGACGCATTCTGTTCATGGTCGGCATGGAGGATGAAAATCTTGTCCATGGCATCCACGATCACCGGATCGGGGATATATTCCTCCGCCGGGACCGAGAAGGTCATGCGCAGGAAATTGGCGGTGTAGGACAGGTCGTTGCGCGGATAGACGAAGGGCTGGCCCACCGAATATTTATAGGCCATCGCCGCGATCGTCGGCATCTTGGCGATCAGGCGGTGGCTGGCAATCTTGCGCTGCACCGGATCATTAATATCGGTCGAGTCATGATAGAAGGCCGACAGCGCGCCGACGACGCCGCACATGATCGCCATGGGGTGCGCGTCGCGACGGAAGCCGCGATAGAAGGTCGTAAGCTGTTCATTGACCATCGTGTGCCGCGTGATCGTGCGGGTGAAGTCGTCCAGTTCAGCCTTGGACGGCAGTTCGCCGTTCAACAGCAGGTAGCTGACTTCCATGAAGCTGGATTCTTCGGCGAGCTGGCCGATCGGATAGCCGCGATGCAGCAAAACGCCTTCGTCACCGTCGATATAGGTCAGGCCGGATTCGCAGCTGGCCGTCGAGGTAAAGCCCGGATCATAGGTGAACATGCCGGTATTGGCGTACAGCTTGCGCACATCGATGACCTGCGGACCGACTGAGCCGTCCATGACAGCATAGTCTTTCGTCTCTCCCCCGACGGTCAAAGTGGCTTTGTTATCCGACATATTGTTCTCCTTGTATGCCATCAGCCAACCGATGCGTGCCCAACATCGGTCAGCCGTTCCAAGCTCCCCTCTTTCCCCAGAAGGAAGAGGACATCAAAAATACCCGGCGAGACGGTGCGCCCGGTGAGCGCCGCACGGAGCGGCTGCGCCACCTTGCCCAGCCCCAGGCCAGCATCCTCTGCCACGCGACGAATTGCGTCCTCGATCGCCTCGACCGTCCATGATTGGACTGGCCGCAAGGCGTCGGCTGTCTTGCCCAGCAGCGCGCGCGCCGAGTCGTCTAGCAGAGCCAATGCCTTTTCGTCAAAATCCAGCGGGCAATTTTTGAACAGAAATTCTGCGCCCTCGGCAATTTCATTAAGCGTTTTGGCGCGCGGCTTGAGCGATGGCATGGCGGCCGTCAACAAAGCGAGGCCGGTTTCGGGCAGGGCGCGGTCCAGACGTGCCGCGACGCGCGGCGCAACCAGCGCGGCGAGGCGTGCGTCATCCGCTTCGCGCAGATAATGGCCGTTCAGATTTTCCAGCTTCTTGATGTCGAAACGTGACGGCGAACGGCCGACGCCGCTGATGTCGAAAAGCTCGATGGCGCGGGCGATCGGGATAAACTCCTCGTCGCCATGGCCCCAGCCCAGCCGCAGCAGATAGTTCAGCACCGCTTCGGGCAGCATCCCCATATCGTCGCGATAGGCGTCGACGCCCAGAGCGCCATGACGCTTGGACAATTTCGCGCCGTCCGATCCGTGGATCAGCGGGATATGGGCATAGACCGGCTCTTCCCAATTCATCGCTCTTATGATGCACAGCTGGCGGAAGGCGTTGTTGAGATGATCGTCGCCGCGAATGACATGGGTGACGCCCATGTCATTATCGTCAACCACGACGGCCAGCATATAGGTGGGCGTGCCGTCAGACCGCAGCAGGATCATGTCGTCCAGCTCGGCATTCTGCACGACGACGCGGCCCTGCACCGCATCCTCGATCACCGTTTCGCCTTCGCGCGGGGCTTTCAGGCGGATGACAAAGGGTGCGCCTTCGGGCGCTTCGTCGGGCGAGCGGTCGCGCCAGCGGCCGTCATAGCGCATCGGCTGCTTGGCGGCGCGCTGCTGTTCGCGCAGTTCCGCCAGTTCTTCCGGGGTCGCATAGCATTTATAGGCATGGCCGCCCGCCAGCATCGCATTGGCGACCTCGGCATGGCGGGGGGTGCGGGCAAACTGGAACACGGCCGGTTCGTCGCCGCCCAGGCCCAGCCAGTCCAGCCCGTCGAAAATCGCGGCTACGGCTTCCTCGGTCGAACGGGCGCGGTCGGTATCCTCGATCCGCAACAGGAATTTGCCGCCATGGTGACGCGCGAACAGCCAGTTGAACAAAGCCGTGCGGGCACCGCCAATATGCAGGAACCCGGTCGGCGATGGCGCGAAACGGGTCACTACCGGCTTGTTCATTCCCGTTGCACTTGCCGTCATATTCGCTGACATTCGTCCTGCCTGTTCCATGAATGCGTCGCCCCCTAGCATGGCTTTTGAGCCACGACAAACCTCCCTTTGGCGGGGGGCTGCGGCGTGGGCGCGCGGGACGTTTGTGCGGGTCGAAAGCTGGCTGGAGACAGAGCGCGAGCAGGTGCCATTATGGGCGCCGATCGGGTTGGGGATCGGCATCACCGCCTGGTTCCTGCTGCCCGACCGGATGGGGTGGCTGGCCTTTTGTTGTGGGGCGCTGGCGCTGGCGTGCGCGGGGCTGCTGTTGCCAGACGGCGCACGGTTGCGGCGGATGATCGTGGCAGGCGGGATGCTGGCCTGTATCGGTTGCGCGCTGATCTGGGGCAAGGCGGTGCTGTTGGGGCAGCCGCCGCTGGCGCGCGCCGTCTTTACCGTGGTGACGGGCGAGGTGATGGCGGTTCGGCCGGTTCCCGCGCAAAAGATGGTGCGGGCGATGCTGCGTCCGGTTGATGCGCCGGGCCTGCCGCGCGTGATCCGGATCAATATAGCCGAAGCGGATGTTCCGGCGGCGCTGGGCGAGGGGGCGGTGATCCGCTTTCGCGCGCGATTGATGCCGCCAGCGCCGCCCAGCGTGCCAGGGGGCTATGATTTCGCCGCGCGCGCCTATTTTCAGGGGATCGGGGCTACCGGCAAGGCACTGCGTCCGGTGGAGGTTGTCCGCCCATCGACCGCCCCGCCACCGCTGCGGGCGCGCCTGTTCGCGCATATTCGCAAGCAGGTCGATGGCCCGGCGCAGGGCATTGCGGTCGCGCTGGCGACCGGGGATCAGGGCGCGATTGCGGACGCGGACGCGGAGGCGATGCGGCGCAGCGGCCTTGCCCATCTGCTGTCGATCAGCGGGCTGCATGTCACCGCGCTGATCGGTGCGGTGATTTTCCTGCTGATGCGGGTGATGGCGCTTAGTCAGCGGGCGGCACTGGACTGGCCGCTGATGCTGATCGCGGCGGCGGGCGGCGCGCTGGCGGGGATCGGCTATACGCTGCTGACCGGAGCGGAGGTGCCGACGTTGCGTTCCTGTATCGCCGCGCTGCTGGTGCTGGGCGGGCTGGCGCTGGGACGCGACGCGATCACGTTGCGGCTGGTGGCGGTGGGCGCGCTGATCGTGCTGGCTTTCTGGCCCGAAGCGGTGACGGGGCCGAGTTTCCAGATGAGCTTTGCCGCGGTCACGGCGCTGGTTGCGCTGGCCGAGCATCCGCGGTTTCGCGCTTTTGCCAGCGCGCGGGACGAGAATATGGCGCGCAAGGCGGGGCGAATGCTGGGCGCGACGCTGATGACCGGCATTGCGGTCGAACTGGTGCTGATGCCGATCGCGCTGTTCCATTTTCACAAAGCCGGGATGCTGGGCGCGTTTGCCAATCTGGTTGCGATCCCGCTGACCACCTTTGTCGTCATGCCGCTGGAGGCGCTGGCGTTGCTGTTCGATCTGGTCGGGCTGGGCGCACCCTTCTGGTGGATGACGGCGCAGGCGCTGAACCTGCTGCTGCTGATCGCCCATGGCGTGGCGGCCAGTCCGATGGCGACGATGCTGACGCCGGCGGTACCATCCTGGCTGTTCGCATTGATGATCGGCGGGCTGCTCTGGTGCCTGTTATGGCGCAGCGGGTGGCGCTGGCTGGGGCTTGGGCCGGTGGCGATCGGTGTCATGGGCGTGTTGTTGCTGTCACCGCCCGACATTTTGGTGACGGGCGATGGGCGTCATGTCGCGGTGCGGACCGCTGGCGGCGGGATGGCGCTGCTGCGCGCGGGGGCGGGCGACTATGTGCGTGATACGCTGGCGGAGAGTGCGGGCTATGACGGTCCGCTCGAAGCGATGGCGGACCTGCCGCAGGCGCGCTGTTCGAAGGAATTATGTGCTGTCGGGATGCAAGCGGGCGGGCGGCGCTGGCATGTGTTGGCCACTCGCAGCGACATGCTGGTCGAACGGACCTTGTTCAGCCGGGAATGCGCCGCCGCCGATATCGTCATAGCCGATCGCGGGCTGCCCTACTGGTGCCGCCCGCGCTGGTTGAAGATCGACCGGCGACTGCTGGCGCGAACCGGCGGCATTGCCATCGACCTGGATGATGCGCGTGTCAGCACGGTAAGGGCGGCGGGCGACGCCCATCCCTGGATCGTCACGCCGCGCCGCCGCCCTCGTCGTTCTCAATTATAACGGCGCAGCAGTCCCGCCAGCTTGCCCTGGATCCGCACCTGCCGCGAATCATAGAGTTGCGGTTCATAGGCGCTATTGGCCGGGTCGAGCCGGACGCGCTGCCCTTCGCGGCGGAAATATTTGAGCGTGGCTTCTGCGTCATCGATCAGGGCGACGACGATCTGGCCTTCGCGGGCGGTGTCGGTGCGCTGGATCAGCGCGAAGTCGCCGTCGAGAATGCCCGCTTCCATCATCGAATCGCCCGACACTTCCAGCGCATAATGGTCGCCTGCGCCGAGCAAGGCGGCAGGGACGGACAACATATTCTGCCCCTCCATCGCCTCGATCGGGACGCCGGCGGCGATGCGGCCATGCAGCGGGATTTCGATCACGTCATTGGCAGCGACCGGCAGGCTGGGGGCCAGTTGCGGCTTGGCCGGAGCAACCGGCGCGGGCGCACGATGCATGGCGTCCGGCAGCTTCAGCACCTCCAGCGCGCGGGCGCGGTTGGGCAGGCGGCGGATGAAGCCGCGTTCCTCCAGCGCGTTGATCAGCCGGTGGATGCCGGACTTGGATCGCAGGTCGAGCGCATCCTTCATCTCCTCGAAAGAGGGCGAAACACCGCCTTCCTCCAGCCGGGTCTGGATGAAACTCAGCAATTCCTGCTGCTTGAGGGTCAACATGCCTGCGGTCCTCCATGGAACGTATAAGGAACACATAGGAAACGGAAGGAGGCGAGTCAAGCGAGCAACGCGTGGTCGTTCTTGCCGCCAATCCACCGCTTAACCGGCGGCACTACGGAAGCTTCAGTCCATCAGTGGCAGGATGGTGACGGTGTCGCCCGTGGCCGCAGAAGGAGAGTCGGCGGGCCGCAGGATCAGGCAGTCGGCCATAGCCATGGCGGCGGTGGCGGCGCTGTCCTGCGACGTGACCGAGACGATGCCAGCCTCACCCCGATAGGCGCGCAGATAATCGTCGCGATCGGCGGTGGCTGGTAGCAGTGCGGCCAGGCGCGCCTGCGTCGTGCGTGGAAGCGGCGCTGCCGATCCGGCGCGATGGCGCACCAGCGGCAACAGGAACAGGGTCGCGGTGACGAAGGCCGATACCGGATTGCCGGGCAGACCCAGAAACACAGCATCGCCCAGTGTTCCGGCCATGAGCGGCTTGCCGGGCCGCATCCTGATCTTCCAGAAATCGAGCGCGCCGCCTGCCTGGGCAAAGGCGGGGCGGACCATGTCATGATCGCCGACCGATGCGCCGCCGGTGGAGACGATGATGTCCGCCGATGTGGCCTGTTGTAGCGCCGCCGTCATGGCGCCGAGATCGTCGGGGACGATGCCCAGGTCGATGACGTCGCAGGGCAGGGCGGCCAGCATCGCTGCCAGCATTGCTGCGTTGGACGAGGGCAGGCTACCCGCCGGGGTCGGTGCGCCGGGCGGGACGAGTTCGTTGCCGGTGGAGATCAATGCGACCTTGGGCCGCCGCCCCACGGGAAGCGCGCCATGGCCGCCCAGCACGGCCAGCGCGATGCGGGCGGGGGTGAGGGTGGTTCCGGCGGCCAGCAACCGATCGTTCAGGGCGAAGTCCGATGCGGCAAGGCGGACATTGCGGCCTACCGGCAAAGGATCGTCGCTGGCCGTCAGTCGATCGCCATCGCGGGTGGCATTTTCCTGGATCAGGATCGTGTCAGCTCCGGCGGGCAATGGAGCGCCGGTGAAGATGCGGCACGCCTCTCCGGGGGGCAGCGGGGCTGGGACGGAGCCGCCCGCTGCGCTTTCGCCGGTGACCCGCCATGGTCCGGGCCACTCGGTGGCGCGCACGGCATAACCGTCCATCGCGGACAGATCGGCCCAGGGCTGGTTACGCAGCGCCAGCACATCGCTTGCCAGCCAGCGCCCGGTGCAGGCGGCAATGGGCGCTTCCTCCGCAGGCAGCGGCGGCGCAAGCGCAAACAGCCGCGCCTGCGCTTCGGCGACGGGCAGCAGGCTCATGCCGCGCGCCAGTCGCCCGACTTGCCGCCGCTCTTGGCGATCAGGCGGACATTGCCGATGATCATGCCCTTATCGAGCGCCTTGGCCATGTCGTAGATGGTGAGCAGCGCGACCGAGGCAGCGGTCAGCGCCTCCATCTCCACCCCGGTCTGGCCAGCTGTGCGGGCGGTGGCGGTGACGGTGACGCCGCCCTCGTCCAGATCAAAGTCGATATTGACGGCGCTCAAGGCGATCGGGTGGCAGAGCGGGATCAGGTCGGCGGTGCGCTTGGCCGCCATGATGCCCGCGACCCGCGCGACTGCCAGCACATCGCCCTTCTTGACCAGCCCCTGCGCGATCGCGGCGGCGGCGTCCGCAATCATGTCGATCCGGCCGCTGGCAATCGCCTCGCGCGCGGTCACCGCCTTGGCCGAGACATCGACCATGCGGGCCGCGCCGTCGGCGTCGAGATGGGTGAGACCGGTCATGCGCCGGTCAACAGGTTGAGCGTAGCGCCTTCGACATCGGCCTGCCGCATCAGCGTTTCGCCGACCAGGAAGCAGCGCACGCCATGATCGGCCATGGCGGTCAGGTCGGCATGGCTGGTGAGGCCGCTTTCGGCGACGAAAGTGTAGCCCGCCGGTGCCTTGCCCACCAGTTCATAGGTGCGGGCGAAATCGACCGAGAAGTCGCGCAGGTCGCGGTTATTGACGCCGATCAGGCGGGAGCGCAATTTGAGCGCGCGCTCCATTTCCGCCTCGTCATGCACTTCGATCAGCGCATCCATGCCAAGGCCAAGGGCCGCATCCTCAATCTCCGCCATCTGCCCGTCATCCAGTGCGGCGACGATGATCAGGATGGCGTCCGCGCCGAGCGAACGGCTTTCGAGGATCTGCCAGGGATCAACGATGAAATCCTTGCGCAGTACGGGGATGGCGCAGGCTGAGCGGGCGGCCATCAGATAATCGTCATGCCCCTGAAAATAAGGCTCGTCGGTCAGCACCGACAGGCAGGCCGCGCCGCCCGCGGCATAGGCCTGGGCATGGGCGGGCGGATCGAAATCGGCGCGGATCAGGCCTTTGGATGGGCTGGCTTTCTTGATCTCCGCGATCAGGCCGAAACCGGACAGGGCAGCGTCGTCCAGCGCCTTGCGGAAACCGCGCGGGGGCGTCTGTTCGCTGGCTCGGGCGTGGAGCGACGACAGGCTGGTCGCGGCCTTGCGCCGGGCGACATCCTCGCGCTTGAAATCGCAAATTTCGATCAGCTTGTTGGTCATTGATAGGTAATCCAGCAATTGAGCAGGGCGTTGGCAAGGCCACGGTCGATCGTCTCAGCCGCTTCCTCTACGCCTTCCTGAAAATCGGCAACCGCGTCGGCCACGACAAGGGCAGCGGCGGCATTGAGCAGCACCGCGTCGCGATAGGCACCCGGTTCACCTTGCAACAGCGCGCGCAGGGCGGCGGCATTATGGGCCGCATCGCCGCCGCGGATCGCATCGACCGGATGGGTGGCAAGGCCCAAGTCTGTAGCGGACAGGCGGCGCATCGCAACGACGCCATGGCCCGCGACTTCGGCGATGTCGTTGCCGCCCGCCAGCGACAATTCGTCCAGCCCCTCGTCCCCCGACACGATCATTGCGCGATCGACGCCCAGTTCGGCGAGCGCTTGCGCATAGATGGGAACATAGGCAGGGCGGGCGATGCCGACGAGTTGGCGACGCACCCCGGCGGGGTTGGCGAGCGGTCCCATCAGGTTGAAGATGGTGCGTTCGCCAATGGCCTTGCGGATCGGGCCGAGGCGCTTGAGCGCGGGGTGGTAATTTTGCGCGAAGAGGAAACAGATGCCGATCTCGGCCAGCGTCTTTTCAGCGCTGGCGGCTGCGCGGTCGAGGTTGAGGCCGAGCGCTTCGAGCGTGTCGGCGGCGCCTGCCTTGGAGGATGCGGCGCGGTTGCCATGTTTGGCGACGGGAACGCCAGCGGCGGCGACGACCAGCGACACGGCGGTCGAGACGTTGAGGGTGTGGTGGCCATCGCCGCCGGTGCCGCATACGTCGATCGCGCCTGCGGGGGCGGTGACCGGGATCATCCGGGCGCGCATGGCGCGGGCCGCCGCAGCGATCTCGATCGCTGTCTCGCCGCGCCGGGCCATGGTGACGAGGAAAGCGGCGATGTCGGCTTCGGGCAGGTCGGCGTCGAACAGCAGGTCGAAGGCGCAGGCGGCGACATGCGCATCGAGGGGTTGGGAAGGATCGGGCAGGCTGGTCATCGCGCTTGCCTTAATCATCAGCGGGGCGGTGAGTCGAGGGGGCGCTGGCGCTTAACTTCGCACTTTTCCCGGTAAATGAGACATAAGATTTCCTATTGCCGTAACTTTTGCAAAGTCGGCAACGCATCCTAGCCGGGCGTGATGCGATAGGACAGCGCGGTCAGGCTGCCTCGCGCGCCTTCACCTTCATGCCCGCAATCTTCATGAAATTGGCCAGCATGTCATGGCCATGTTCGGTGGCGATGCTTTCGGGGTGGAACTGGACCGAATGGATGGGCAGGGTCGCGTGGCGGAAGCCCATGACCGACCCGTCCTCGCTGGTCGCGTTGACGACCAGGCTGCCCGGAATATCCTCGACGATCAGCGAATGGTAGCGGGTGGCGGTGAAGGGGGAGGGGATACCGGCGAACAGGCCAGTGCCGTCATGGGTGACGGGCGATGTCTTGCCGTGCATCAGGCCGCCGCGCACGACCTTACCGCCGAAATGCTGGCCGATCGCCTGATGGCCAAGGCATACGCCGAGCAAGGGCGCGCCCGCATCGGCGCAGGCGGCGACGAGGTCGAGGCTGACGCCCGCTTCATTGGGGGTGCAGGGACCGGGCGAGAGCAGAAAGGCCTTCGCCCCGCTGGATAGCGCCTGGCCCGCTGAAATGGCGTCGTTGCGGACGACCTCTACCCGTGCGCCCAGTTCCATCAGATAATGGACCAGGTTCCAGGTGAAGCTGTCATAATTGTCGATGACGAGGATCATGGGATCAGGGCTATAGAGAGGCAGGGCGGCAAGGGGAAGCGGGCTGCGCCATAAATGTCGCGACGGCGACACATGCCTCTGCTAGGGCCAGCCCATCGACGCGAACCCTGCCCGCAAGCATTCGCGTGACCGAGAGACGCCCAGCGCTCCCGCTTGCCAGCAAGGCGCTTTCTCTTGGACCATTTTATTCGCATATCTATCAACACTGGCGTGAGCAGCGCCGCATGAGCCGCGCGATCAACATCAATGCGCCGCTGGCCGATGTGCAGGCGCTTTGCACCAAGCACGCGCTGGCCGTATCGACCATCGAAGCGCTGACATCGGGCGGCACCCGCGTGGTGATGCTGAACCCCGATGGGGCCGACCGGATGCGCGACCTGATGAAAACCAAGCTGATCGAGTCGCCGGTCGTGCGATCCTCACTCCATCTGGCGCGTCAGCCGCGTTCGGTGCTGCGTTAAAGCGGCCAGGCGAACTCTATCCAGGTTTCGCCGGTCTGCTGTCCGCCCGCGTCATAGCGGCGTTCGGCGATCATGCCCTGTCCTGCGTAGTCGATCGTGACGATCGTGCTGCATCGCGTGCCGTAGATGGCATCGCGGATGAAGATGGGGGATGGCTCGGCGTCCGGCGCTATGTCGTCGGGCAGGGTTTCGGTGCGTAGCGCCGTGAAGAGCAGCGCCGGATCATCCTGTCCCGTCGCCAGCCAGTCGGCCAGCATCGCGTTCAATTGCTGCGTCTTGGGCCATGGCGTATCGAACGGCCCGTTGGACAGGCTGATAATGCCGGGAGGCAGGTCGATCGCGTCGGGGTGCGGACGGTTGGTCAGCAGTCGGGCGCGGTGACGGTCCACCGCGATCAGGCTGAACGGGTTGAAATCGTCGAGCGTCGCCAGCGTCGGCGCGGCATAAAGTCCCTCGCCCGTCAGCATATCCGTCACCAACGCGCCGCGCGAGGCACGGTCGGGATGGGCCAGGCCATAGCCGCGCTGGTTGGTGACTACCGCCATGTGGCCGGTATCGGACACGCCTGCCCATGTGCCGCCCGATTGCAGGTCGCGCCCCGCGATGATGCCGGGCCTGTCATCCCATTGCGCCAGCGCGGCGGAGGGGCGAACATGATGTTCGTCGCGATTGCCCGCCAGCACCAGATGCCAGCGCGGATGGGCCGCCCATGCCATTGTCACGATACACATGGGCTTTCCCTTATGCGGCGGCTTGAAAAGGCGCAACTTTACGCCCATATGGGTCGGGCCGGGTTCGCCCGGCTATGGTGATAAAGTGTGTCGTATAATAGACGCAGCGGACCCGGGGGCAGTACCCGGCGGTTCCACCACATATCCCGGTTGGCAGAGATGTCGGACGGGATGTCTGACGGGGCCGAACTAGGATCGACGTGTGTTCAAAGGCGATATTTTTACCCGGCCCGTGTAAGCCGTTAAACTGTGCAAAACTCATAAGTGCCAACGATAACGAAGCACTCGCCATTGCAGCGTGAATGAGGGCCTAACGGCCTGACCTCACTCTAAAATAGCGCGGTTGAACCCACCGGGCAACAGAAGGGAATTCAGCGGCCTCCGGGAGGGCCGGGCAACAGAACCTCCCGGACCTTCATCATTTTTGCTATCCTGCATCGCTGGCCTCGCTTGATCGATCGCCTGGCGCGGCGAGCCTGTCTCGACATGCGTGGAAGAGCGCAAGACGATTGCCGGTGCTGATGCACCAGGGGCGCATTTCAGAACAAATCCCTGCTGTGCGAATCGGTATCGACTCCGACTGTCTATTCGATTACACTTTTATGACAGTATGAAGAAAAAATCATAAGTTATTGATTTAAAGCAAATCAAAATCCTTTTTCAGCAACCGAACCGCTATTGCGCTACTGTCATCATAGTGAAATAATCATCGCTATAGTCAGAAGGTTTTGCTGGAGAAAATATGATGCTGAAGGTCGCCCTTGTCGCCGGTTTTGCTTTGGCGTGCGTCACCCCCGCCATGGCGCAGGGCGCGTCGGAGGATGTGATCGTTGTCGGCGTTCCTGATGGCGGTCTGGCTGCGCGCGACCTGACGGCTGGCCAGTTTGAAAAGGCCGCCAAGCGGCTGAAGGCCGTATGGCCAGACAGCGCCAATGACCCCGCGCGCCTCATCAACCTGGGTAATGCCTATGCGGGCATGGGCCGTGTGGCTGACGCGCACTCGGCCTATAAGTCTGCGCGCTTCTCGCCCGAAATGACGCTGGTATTGGCAGACGGCAGTGAACAGTCATCACGCGACGTGGCGCGGCGGGCGATGAGCCGCCTGACGCCGGTTTACGCTTCGCGCTGACAAACGCATCTCATCTCAAGCGATCATGACGGGGCGTCGTTCGACAGAATGACGCCTTTGTCATGAAAGCTTCATGCAAGTCGTCAAACTGTAATTTTAGTGACGCCATTTCGTCACCAAAACAGAACAAGCCTGTCACCACACGTCCCTAACTGCCCCTTCGGAGGGCGACAGGGGGCGTTGTCCGAATCATATCCCCTGCGCTCCGCATAGCAACAAACCCGGTGTCCACCGGAGCGGAGACGACATGGCCAAGATTAACCGTATCCACACGATCCTGATGGCGAGCTGCGCCTGCATAGGCCTGAGCGCCTGCGGCGCTGACGACATCGCTTCGCCGGGCGAGGGCACCATTGTCATCCCCGCGCCGACCCCGACGCCCACCCCCACGCCCACGCCGACCCCCACGCCCACCGGCGTGACCCCCGCAGCTGCCTGCCCGACCATTTCCGGCTCGGCACAGCTGGCGGATCTGGGCACCATTTCGGATGGCGGCAATACTTGGCGCAATTGCGCCTTCCCTGCGCGCTTCACCAGCTCGACCGCGATCGCCAAGGTCGCGGGCGTCATCTATTCGCTGCCCGGCCGCGTCGATGTCGGCACCGACCAGGGTGCAGCCAGCACCAACACCGACGTCACGCTGACGATCGATCCGGGCGTCACCATCTTCGCTGCCACCGGCAACGCCTATCTGGCGGTCAATCGTGGCAACAAGATCAACGCTGTCGGCACCGCGTCGCAGCCGATCGTTTTCACCAGCCGTGAAAATGTGCTGGGCACCGCGACCGACCAGTCGTCGGGCCAGTGGGGCGGTGTCGTGCTGCTTGGCCGTGCGAAGATCACCGACTGTCTGGCCCCGGCCGCAGCACCCGGCACTACCGCGTGCGAGCGTGATACCGAAGGCAGCAGCGGCGCGCTTTATGGTGGCGCGAACGATGCCGACAGTTCGGGTCGCATGTCCTACGTCCAGATCCGCTATTCGGGCTTTGCTCTTGCGGGCGGCAGCGAATTGCAGGGCCTGACCCCTTCGGGCGTCGGCACCGGCACGGTGATCGACCATATCCAGGTCCACAACAGCTCGGACGACGGCATCGAAGCCTTTGGCGGCAGTTCCAACTATCGCTACCTGGTGCTGACCGGCAACGAGGACGATAATTTCGACTCCGACGTCGGTTATCGCGGCACCGTGCAATTTGTCATCAGCGCCCAGCGTGCGAACAATGACATTGGCGACGGCTTCCTCGAAACCGACTCCAATGGTGGTTCGGCGGCCAATAATGGTGAGGACGCGCTGCCCCGCCAGTATCTGAAGGTCGCCAACTTCACCTATATCCAGCGTTCGACCACGGGTAGCAATGGCGCGGCCATGCTGCTGCGCGGTGGTGCGGATCTGGCGCTGGTGAACGGCATCATCGTGTCGCCGACCAACAGCTGCCTGCGTATCGACAGCACGACCACGACCCGCGACGCCGACACGGCGCTGCAGGATGCCGGCAAGCCGCGCTACATCTCGGTGGTGATGCAGTGCAACAGCACCCCGTATAAGGGCAGCCGCGGCGTCGATGCCGCAACCGTCCAGTCGATCTTCGAAGCCGGTGCCAACAGCACGATCAGCTACACCCCGTCGCTGACCAGCCTGTTCATCAACGGTGCGACCGAAACCGCGCGCACCGCGATCGACCCCAAGACGATCGATGCTGCCTTCGCCACCACCAACTATATCGGTGCGGTCAAGGACAGCAGCGACACATGGTATGCCGGCTGGACCTGCAATTCGGTGACCGCCAACTTCGGCACCACCAGCAAGGACTGCACGGCGATCCCGACGACCTGATCGGACCCACGACCTCAACAGGGGCGGGGGAGCGTGTTGTCGCGCTTCCCCGCCTTCTTTTGCACTGCAATTCCCAAAGGGGGACCCCTAGCATGTCGAAGCCGCTCAGCCTGGCGCGCCTGCTCCTGATTTCATCCGCCCTGGTCGCACCTGGTGCCATGGCGCAAACCGACCCGGCCGCCACGACCGGCGCGGACGCTGGCGGCGCCGTTACATCCGGCACGCCGGCCGCCGCCGAACAGGCCGATGCCGATACCGGCAATGTCGACGTGTCGATTCCCGGCGCGGACATCGTCGTCACCGGCCGCCGCACCACAAACGTGTCGCAGGCCGCGCCGCAGGTTGTCAACGTCCTGTCCGCCGCCGACATCAAACGCACGGGTGAGGGCGATATCGCCGGATCGCTCCAGCGCGTCACTGGCCTGTCGGTCGTGTCGGGCGGCTATGTCTATGTTCGCGGTCTGGGCGATCGCTATTCGCTCGCGCTGCTCAACGGTTCGCCGCTGCCAAGCCCCGAACCCTTGAAGCGCGTCGTTCCGCTTGATCTGTTCCCGACCAGCGTGATCGCATCGACGCTGGTGCAAAAGACCTTCTCGGCCAACTTCCCCGGTGAATTTGGCGGCGGCGTCATCAATCTGACGACCAAGGCGATTCCCGCCGAAAGCTATCTGGAAATCGGCTTTGGCAGTTCGGCCAATACCGAAACGTCGGGGCAATTGGGCTATACCCATTATGGCTCCAAGTCCGACTGGACCGGTTTTGACGACAGTTCGCGCGACGTGCCGCCGCTGCTCAAGCAGGCGATCGGCAGCGGTGTTCCGTTCGCCAACATCGGCCGGACCGACCAGCAGGCGATTGCGATGCAGTTCCTGAACGCCGACACGTCGGTCGTGCAGCGGACCAACAGTCTGCCGTTCAACTTCTCCGGCTCGATCAACGCCGGCACGGCGGTCGATGTCGGCAGCGACGGACGGCTGGGCGTGATCGCCACGGCATCCTACAGCAACAAGTGGCGCACCCGCGACAATCTGCAACAGGCATCGCTCGATGTCGGGGCAGGGGCAGGCAAAAGCTATCAGCAGGTCAGCACCGATAATGAGATTACGGTCAACGGCCTGCTGGGCGTCGGGCTGGAACTGGGCGACCAGAAGTTGCGCTGGACCAACCTCTATATCCGCGACACCACCAAGCGCAGCGCGCTGGCGGTGGGCCGCAATGACGGCACCATTCAGGATGCCGATTTTCTGCAACAAAATACCGCCTGGTATGAGCGGCAGTTGATCGACACACAGCTGGTCGGGGAGTTCAAATTTTCCGATGCGCTGAGCCTCGATGTGCGTGGCGGCTTTGCCAATTCGCAGCGCGAAGCCCCCTATGAACGCGAATTTGTCTATGTGCGCACCAATCGCGACCTTGCGACCGATCCGGTTGGCGACCGTTTCGTCAATGCGCTCAATCGCCAGCGCGGCGACGCATCGGCCACGTTTAGCGACCTCAACGAAGATTTGTGGTTCGCCGGCGCCGACTGGAGCTACAAGATCGCGCCGGGCTTTTCGCTGACGGCGGGCTATGCCTTCAACGACACGAAGCGTCGTTCGTCGCGCTATGAGCTGCATTTCGATGCCGTCAACCTGCCGGTGCCGGTGCAGCAACTGCGCCCCGACTATCTGCTGTCGGATGCGACCATCCAGCTCTATGATATCGGCCTGCTCGAATTTTCGGGCAACTATCCGGTCTATGACGCGGCGCTGCGCACCCATGCGGGCTATGCCCAGGCGCAGGCGGACCTGTTTGCGGGTCTTTCCGTCAATGCCGGCGTTCGCTACGAAAAGGGCGAAATGTCGGTGTCGGGCGTCGATGTGTACAGCACCGGGCTGACCCCGTTCAACGAAATCCGCAAGGATTACTGGCTGCCAGCCGTGACCTTCACGCTCGAAGCGGCCAAGGGTCTCCAGCTTCGCGCCAGCGGGTCCAAAACCATCGCCCGCCCGCAATTCCGCGAGCTGATCGCCCAGCCCTATCTCGACACCGAATCCAACCGTTTCTTCCGCGGTAACCCGTTCCTTCAGGACAGCCAGTTGTGGAATGCGGACATCCGGGCCGAATGGTATATGGGCAAGGATGAACGGATCACGGCAGCGGCCTTCTACAAGAAGATCGAAAATCCGATCGAGACTTACACGACCATCACCGACACCTATAATGTCACGACCAGCTTCGCCAATGCGCCCGAAGCGACGCTTTACGGCGCGGAACTGGAAGTGCAGAAATATGTGCCGCTGGACGGATTTTCGGACTCAAGCTTTTTCGTCAGCCGCCGGATCGCACTGATCGGCAACTATACCTATACCCAGTCGAAGCTGAAGGTCGGGGCGGGTGATACCACCATCCCCTATACCTACACTACCGGTGAGCCGCCCGCGGCGTCCGACTTCTTCCTCAATGGCGTGCCGCTGACGGGCCAGTCGGACCATCTGGTGAACCTGCAACTGGGGCTGGAAGATACCGACACGCTGTCGCAGCAGACATTGTTGCTGACCTATGCCAGCGACCGCGTCACCAGCCGTGGCCCGAACCTGCAACCCGATATCAAGGAACGGCCGGGCGTACAGCTCGACTTCGTGGCGCGGCAGGCGGTCAAGCTGCCCGGCGGCATCAACAGCGAAGTCAAGTTCGAGGCGCGCAACATATTGGGTCGCAAGTTCCAGGAATTCCAGGAACAGGACGGCAACCGCGTCTATTATAACCGCTACAAGATCGGCACGACCATCGCCGCGTCGATGACGGTGGCCTTCTGATATGAACGGGGCCGCGTTCGCGCAGCCCCATGCGACGCAGGCGACCGGTCCGTTTCAGGCGGGCCGGTCGTTTTGCGTTTGGATCATCCCCATGGCCTTTCGCGATACCATTTGGTGATGACATGCTTCACCCCGGCGCGGACCTTCATGCCGTGGTGGAGGCTGGCCGGATTGGGCTGACCCGGCGCGATGCGGTTGTTCCAGGCGAGCAGCTTGCCGGTTTCCGGCTGGACGGTCTTGCCGATCTGGGGAAAGCGGGTTGCGCCGCCTGCCTTTGGCGCGTCCAGATAGACCATCAGCGTCCAGGTGCGGTTGCCCGCGACCGCGCAATATTTCGCATAGTCCGCGCCCTTGGGGTCGAAATAGTCGGTATGGGCCTTGAACTCCTGCCCCACATCATAGCGCTGGCCCTGGATCGGTTCGCCATAGGCGGGGTCGATCCCAGCAAAGGCGGCGAGCTTGGCGTCGATCATGGCGACGAACGGGTCGGCATGGTCGAGGTCGCAGGTTTCGCTGGTGCGGAAATAGCCATCGCCATTGGCGTCCGCGATGGTGGAGGGGCGGCGGTCCGCTTCGATCCGTTCGATCAGCGCGGCACATTCGTCCGCGACAAGGAAATCGCGCCGGATGAACAGGGTGAGGTCACGGTTGGGGACTCGCTGGACGCGGGGATGGCTGGCGATCCAGACCGGGTCGGCATCTGCGGCGGCGGGATGATCGGGCATGACACTCATAAACAAGGCCTGAGAGGGCGATTCTGCTACTGGCCAGGCCCGGAAATGCAAGCGTCATGACGGCGGAATTTCGCTTGTCATAAATGCGTCACACCACTGTCATCCAGCCGTAAGAGGAAGTGCTTAGCAGCGGCCCATCACAAAGGGGCAAGCAAGGCAGATGCGGGTGGCGATCGCCAACAGGTTGCGGGGTCGGTCGATTGACGGGCTGGCGCTGCTGGAAAAGGGGCTGATCGCCCTGCTGGCGCTGCAACTGGTGCGGCTGGCCTGGGTGGTCGTGACGCCGGTGGGCAGTTTCGGCCCATGGGAAGGGCGGCAGGCGCAATTGCTGACCCCGGCCGCGCGGCAGGCTTTGTTCGCCAGCTTTGATCCCTTCTTTCGCACTGGAGCGCCTCAGGCAGCGGGCAATGGCGTCGTCACGTCGCTGGCGCTGACGCTGTATGGCATCCGGTTGAATGAAGGCTCCGGCCTCGGCTCCGCGATCATCGCCGCGCCCGACGGGGTGCAGAGCAGCTTTGCCGTGGGGGACGAAATCCTGCCTGGCGTGGTGCTGAAATCGGTGGCGTTCGATCATGTGACGATCGATCGGGGCGGGGCGGAAGAACAGATATTCCTGGACCAGTCGACGCCTGCGCCGACGGCTGCCCCGGAGGGCGGCGAAACACAGGCGCCGCCGCCCGTGTCGCCGCCGCCATCGGCGGGTCCGACCGCCGACAGCCTGAGGCGTGACATTGGTTTTGCGCCCCGGATGCAGAATGGCCGGGTGACCGGGCTGGCGGTCAGCGCGAAGGGACCGGGCTTTGCCAGTGCCGGCTTCCGGCCCGGCGACATCATCAGCCAGATTAACGGCCAGCCGGTGGGCGATCTCCAGTCCGTACAAAATCAGATCGCGCCCGGTGCGCGCCTGTCCCTGACCGTGGAGCGCGGCGCGGCCGTCGCTTCGGTGAACCTTATAGTGCAAGGCCAATGACCAGATATTTCCTCCCCCTTTCTGCCGCGCTTGCGCTGGTTTTGGCCGCGCCGGGCATGGCGCAGCAGACGCTGAACGTCCGCGATGCCGATATTCGCGCCTTCATTCAGGATGCCGCGCGGGTGACGGGGCGCACCTTCATCATCGACAATCGGGTGCAGGGGAAAGTGTCGGTCGTGACCGACCGGCCCTTGTCGCGCTCTGAATATTTCGAGATCGTTTTGTCCACGCTGCGCGCCAATGGCCTCGTCGCCGTGCCAGCGCCCGGCGGGGCCTATCGCATCCAGCCTGCCGATGGCGCGGCGGGGCAGCCCAGCAGCGTGGGTCGCGCGGCCAATCGCAACAGTTTCGTGACCGAAGTATTCCGCCTGCGCTCCATCGACGCCGCAAGCGCGCTGGAAACGCTGCGCCCGCTGGTCAGCAAGGATGGGTCGGTGACCGCCAATCGCGCGGGCAATAGCGTGGTGGTGGCTGACTATGCCGACAATATCGCCCGCATCCGGCAGGTGATCGCACGGGTCGATCGCGATGTGTCGTCGACGCAGATGGTGATGCTCAAAAATGCCGGCGCGCGGGAGATTGCGACATCGCTCCAGGCATTGGTGGCAAGCAGCGGCGGGGGCGAGAATGCTTCGCCGTCGGCGGCGACCGTGGTGCCGATCGACAGCAGCAATGCGGTCGCAATTCGGGGCGACGCCAATACGGTCGCCCGGCTTGTCGCGATGGCGCGGCAACTGGACCAGCAGGCCGCCAGCGGCACGGAAATCCGGGTCTATTGGCTGGAACATGCCGACGCGGAAAAATTGCTGCCGGTGTTGCAGCAACTGGTAGGGCAATCGACCAGCCAGCCGGTGACCGCCTCCACCCCGGCGGCGGCCCCGGCGAATGCGGCAGCGGCACCCGTAGCCGCACCATCCTCCTCGTCCAGTGGCAGCGGCATTTCGACGCGCGGCCCGGCGATCGTGACCCGTTATGAGGGCGCGAACGCTATCATCGTCGCCGCCAATAGCGACGTGCAGCGGATGCTGGGCGAAACCATCCGCCAGATCGACACGCGCCGCGAACAGGTGCTGGTCGAGGCGATCATTGTCGAGATTAGCGACGCAGCGGCCAAGAAGCTGGGCGTGCAATTTCTGCTCGGCAGCACATCGACCGGCTTTGCCGCGACCAATTACAGCAACGCATCGCCCAATCTGCTGACGCTGGCGGGTGCCTATGGCGCGACGCAATTGGGGACGACCACGACCACGGTAGTGGCGGCGGACGGCAGCAAGACAACGACCGAGACACAGACCAACGGCGAACTGGCCAGCACGTTGCAACAGGCGGCGATCAATAGCCTGACCAGTGCGACCGGGGCGATTGCCGGGCTGGGCGGCAGCATCGGCAAGAACGGGATTTTCGGCGCGATCATCAATGCGGTGAAGTCCGATACGGAGAGCAATCTGCTCTCCACCCCGTCGGTGATGACGCTGGACAATCAGAAGGCGTCGATCCTGGTCGGCCAGCAGGTGCCGGTGACCACGGGTGAGGCGCTCTCGCAGAATTTCGACAACCAGTTCCGCACCGTCCAGCGGCAGGATGTCGGTATCAAGCTGGAGGTGAAGCCCCAGATCAACACCGGCGGTGCGATCAAGCTGTTCCTGCGGCAGGAAGTGTCGAGCGTGGCCGGGCCGGTCAGCAACTCCAGCAGTGACCTGATCATCAACAAGCGCGAGATCGAAACGACGGTCACGGTCGATGATGGCGAGATATTGGCGCTGGGCGGACTGCTGGACGATAATGAGCGCAAGACGATTGAGCGCATCCCGTTGCTGAGCGACATTCCGGGCCTTGGCGAGCTGTTCAAGTCGCGCAGCCGCAGCCGGACCAAGACCAACCTGATGGTGTTCATCCGCCCGACCATCCTCCGTTCGAAGGAGGATGCGCAGAAGCTGACCCAGCAGCGCTACGGCTATGTCCGCAACATGCAGTTACAGCGCAATCCCGACATGGAACCGACGATCGACGAACTGGTCCGCGACTATATGGGCGCAACCCCGCCGGTCGCCGCGCAGCCGGGCGACGCGGTGGTGCAGCCTGACGCCCCGCAAGTGATCGAACCGGTGGTGCGCCAGTCGAGCGGCGTGGTGCGCCCGGTCGAGATAGCGCCGAGCGGAGAACGCAAGTGAAGCACACTGCTTTCCACCCGTTCGGGCTGAGCTTGTCGAAGCCCTCGCCTGAGCGGAGCGAAGGCATTGCTTCACTTCGTTCAGCAGGAGGCTTCGACTTCGCTCAGCCCGAACGGAGTTTTGTATGAGCGAACACACATCCGCGTCCGCAGATGTTTCGGCGGCTCCATCTCCGCGCGCCATCGACATCCCCTACAGCTTCGCGCGCAAGCATGGCGTGGTGCTGCTCCCGCAGGAGGGCGATCGTCTGGCCATCGCCGTGCGCGAAGGGAGTGATCCGCGCATCCTGCTCGAAGTCCGCCGCCATCTGGCGCGCAGTTTCGATGTCAGCTTCGTTGATCCCGCCGAATTCGACCGACATCTGTCCAACCATTATGCGATGGATGGCAGCGCGGCGGCCATGGCCGGGTCGATCGACATGGGCGCGGACGAGCTGGACATGCTGGCGGCCGACATACCGACCGCCGACGATCTGCTCGACAGTGCCGATGACGCGCCCGCCATCCGCCTGATCAACGGCATCATCGCCGAAGCCGCGCGGCATGGCGTGTCGGACATTCATATCGAACCCTATGAGACGGGGCTGGTCGTGCGGATGCGGATCGACGGGGTGCTGCGCGAAACGCTGCGTATGCCGCCCCATGTCGCGCCGGTGGTGGTCAGCCGCGTCAAGGTGATGGCGCGGCTCGACATTGCCGAACGGCGCGTGCCGCAGGACGGGCGGATCGGCCTGACGCTGGGCGGCAAGCTGCTCGACGTGCGTGTTTCGACCCTGCCGAGCCGGGCGGGTGAGCGGGTGGTGCTGCGTATCCTCGACAAGGAAAATGCCGGAATCACGCTCGACCTGCTGGGCATGAACGGGGTGCCGGACCGGATTTTCCGCGAGGGGTTGAGCGAACCCAATGGCATCATCCTGGTCACCGGGCCGACCGGTTCGGGCAAGACGACGACGCTCTATGCAGGCCTGCGCCAGCTCAACGATGGCAGCCGCAATATCCTGACCGTCGAGGACCCGGTCGAATATGCGATGGAGGGCGTTGGCCAGACGCAGGTCAATGCCAAGGTCGGACTGACCTTCGCCGCAGGGCTGCGCGCGATTTTGCGGCAGGACCCCGACGTCGTGATGGTCGGCGAAATTCGCGATCGCGAGACGGCGGAAATTGCGGTGCAGGCATCGCTGACCGGGCATCTGGTGCTGTCCACGGTCCACACCAATGACGCGGTCGGCGCGATCACGCGGATGCGCGACATGCGGGTCGAACCCTTCCTGCTCGCCTCCACCCTGCGCGCGGTCATTGCCCAGCGGCTGGTGCGGCGGCTGTGCCAGCATTGCCGCGAACCGGTGCAGGCGGACAAGTCGGCCAGCGCTCTGCTGGGGTTCGACCCCGGCACGATCATTTACCGCGCCAAGGGCTGCGGCGAATGTGGCGGCACGGGGTATAAGGGCCGGATCGGCGTGTTCGAAGCGATCCGGGTGGACGACACGATCCGCCGCCTGATCAATGATGGCGGCGATGAATCGCTGATCGCGCGCCACGCTTTCCTGAACGCCCCCAATCTGGGATCGGCGGCGCGCGCGCTGGTGCGCGACGGGCAGACCACGGCGGAGGAAGCGATCCGCGTGTCGCGGCGCGACAGCGTGGACGCGGAAACCATCGTCGATGGCTGAGTTTGACTATGTCGCGATCGACCCGGCGGGCAAGGAACGCAAAGGCGCGCTGAAGGCCGAAACGCTGGAGGATGCGCGGGCCAAGCTCGACGCGCGCAAGCTGTTCATTGTCGAACTCAGCGCCGGCGCGGTTGAGGTGGCGCGCAAGCGGGCCGGCCTGTCGCTGCGCACGCCGCGCCTCAGCCCCAAGGAACTGACCCTGTTCACCCGCCAACTGGCGACGCTGACCCAGGTCAGTCCGCTGGAAGAATCGCTGCGCACCATCGGGCGGCAGAGCGAGCAGGACCATGTTCGGCTCATTGTCGGCAAGGTGCATGGCGGCGTGATGGAAGGGCGACGGCTGGCCGATGCGCTGGGCGTGGAGCCGAAAAGCTTTCCGCCACTCTATCGCGCGATGATCTCCGCCGGCGAAAGTTCGGGCAGCCTGCCTGCGATCATGGAGCGATTATCCGACCTGATGGAGCGGCAGGCGCTGATGCGGTCCAAGGTGTTGACTGCCATCGCTTATCCGTCGGTGCTGGCCAGTTTCGCGGTGCTGGTGGTCGCGGCGCTGATGATCTTCGTCGTGCCCAAGGTGGTCGAGCAATTCGATACGGTCGGGCAGGAATTGCCGCTGCTGACCCGGATGGTGATGGGGCTGTCAGCCTTTCTGGCGGGCTGGTGGTGGCTGCTGCTGATCCTGATCGGGCTGGCCGCTGTCGGCTTCTGGCGCGCGATGAAGAATGAGCGTTTTCACTATCGCTTCGACGCGATGCTGCTGGGCCTGCCGGTGCTGGGCAAGCTGATCCGTGATCTGCACGCAGCGCGGATGGCGCGGACGCTCTCGACCATGGTCGCGAGCCGCCTGCCCTTGCTGGAGGGGCTGACGCTGACCGCCAACACCGTCCACAACCGGGTGCTGCGGCGCGCGTCGGACGATATTGTCGAGGCTATTCGTGGCGGCGGCAGCCTGTCAGCGGCGCTCCGGCGGGCCGGGGTGTTCCCACCGTTGCTGGTCTATCTGGCCGCCAGCGGCGAAAGCGCCGGGCGGCTCGATACGATGCTGGCGCGGGCAGCAGAATATCTGGAGCGCGAATTCGACGCCTTCACCTCCACTGCGCTGGCCATGCTGGAGCCGATCATCATCATCATCATGGGCGCAATCGTCGCCGTCATCATCCTGTCCATCCTGCTGCCGATCCTGCAGCTGCAAAGCCTGACCGGGGCTTAGGAGTTGAATATGCGTAAGACCCTCACCCTCCGTCATTCCGGCGAAAGCCGGAATCCCGCTTCTTTCTTGGGAGCGCGCAAGGTCATAGAAGAAAAGCGGGATCCCGGCTTTCGCCTGGATGACGAGGTGGGGAAGCGAAGCGAAGCCGGCTTCACCCTCGTGGAACTGATGGTCGTCATCGTCATCATCGGCCTGCTGGCGACGATCGTGGCGATCAACGTCATCCCCGCGACTGACACCGCACGGGTCGAGAAGGCGAAGGCGGACATTGCGACCATCGAACAGGCGCTGGAGCAATATCGGCTCGACAATCTGACCTATCCGGCGGGGTCGGACGGGTTGCAGGCGCTGCTCAATCCGCCCGCATCGCTGGCGCAGCCGCAGCGTTACCGGCGTGGCGGCTATATCAAGAAGCTGCCCGACGATCCGTGGGGCCGCGCCTATGTCTATACCGTGCCGGGGCGCAAGGGCGCGTTCGACATCAGTTCGCTGGGCGCGGACGGCCAGCCGGGCGGCGAGAGTGAAAATGCGGATATCTATTCCAGCGAACTTTGAGAAAGGCTGTTCGTGAACATTTTTCCGTTCGGCCTGAGCTTGTCGAAGGCCTTTGGACGAGTCACGCGCCTCGTCCAAACTGAACGAAGTGAAGCACCTCGCTTCGCTCGGTTGATCCCTTCGACTTCGCTCAGGGCGAACGGTGCAGGCGATGGCGGCTTCACGCTGGTGGAACTGATGGTCGTCCTGACGATCATCGGTTTCATTTCGGCTGCCGTGGTGCTGGCCATCCCCGATCCGCGCGGGTGGGTGATCGAGGATGCCGACCGCTTCGCCGCGCGCGTGGCCGCCGCGCGCGACGAAGCGGTCGTGACGGCTGCGCCGATGGGGCTGTGGGTATCGGCATCCGGCTATGGCTTTCAGCGCCGCGATGGCGGGCAATGGGTGGCGCTGGAGGACAAGCCCTTCGTCACCGCCAACTGGAAAAGCGGCACCCGCGCGCTGGTCGGCAAGGACGGGCGGCAGCAGATTGCATTCGACGGCACCGGCCTGCCGACCGATCCGCTGACCGTGACGCTGGCGCGTGAGGGCGAGCGGGTGTCGGTGACGGTCGACATGGCGGGGAAGGTCATGGTCGGTGGGTAGTCGGCGTATTCTGCGTGTTCCCGCGAAGGCGGGAACCCAGGCCGAACGGAGGGACTGGGCTCCCGCCTTCGCGGGAGCACGTCCGGGTTTGAACGAAAGCGGCTTCACGCCTTTGATGCGTTCCACCCAACAGGGCTTCACGTTGCTGGAAATGCTGGTCGCGCTGGCGGTGTTCAGCCTGGCGGCGCTGGCGCTGGTGCGGTTGCAGGGGGTGACGCTGCGCACGGCGGCTGATCTGGACAGCAAGGCGCTGGGCCAGATCGTCGCGCGCAACCTGATGGTCGATGTGCAGAGCGACCCCGTGCCGCCATCGGTTGGTGACGAAGCGGGCGATGTCGAGAATGGCGGGCGGCGCTGGCACTGGAGCCGGACCGTCAAGCCGACCGACGACCAGCGCCTGTTGCAGGTCGACCTGACCGTCGATGGCCAGCCGGGCGCGTCGCCGGTGGTGTTGAGTTTCGTGCGGGTGGTGGAGTGATGGTGGCGCGCCTCAACCAACATCCGTTCGTTTCGAGCGTGTCGAGAAACGTCTGGCACAGTGCTGGCCGTTTCTCGACCTTGGCCTGTCCTGAGCGCCTGCCTTTGCAGGCAGTCGAAGGGCTCGAAACGAACGGATGTAGAACTGACAAGACCAAGGGTGACGATGGATTCACGCTGATCGAATTGCTCGTCGCCCTCATGATCTTCGCGATGCTGGCGAGCGCCGGTGTCCTCCTGCTCGGCAACAGCGTGTCGGCGCAGGCGCAGGTCAAGGCGCGGCTGGATGATATGGCGGCGGTCCAGCGGGCGGGCGGGGCGCTGGCGGGGGATCTGGGGCAGGCGGTGCCGCGCATCACCCGTACCGAGAGCGGCACGCTGGCACCGGCCTTCTGGGCGCATCACGAAAGCGAGGATCAGCCGGTGATGCAATTTGTGCGGGGTGGCTGGGACAATCTGGGCGACCTGCCCCGGCCTTCGCTGCAAAAGGTGGAATATTGGGTGCGGCAGGGGCGGCTGGAGCGGCGGACCTATGCGCAACTGGATGGCGCGGCGGGCGATGAACCCGCGGCGTTGCTGGAGGATGTCGAGGCGGTCGCGCTGAAATTCCGCGATGCGGCGGGCAAATGGCGTGACGGCTGGACCCCGACCCAACCCGACCTGCTGCCCCGCGCGGTGGAGATGACGCTCACCCGCACCGGCGAGCCGCCCGTCACCCTGCGCTTTCTGGTCGCGCCCGGCCCGGTCGAAAAGCCCATCGTCGAAAGCACCCCCGGTGCCTGATCCGCGCAAACCCGACGAGCGTGGCGCGGCGCTGCTGACCGTGCTGCTGCTGGTGGCGGTGATGGCGGTCGTCGCCGCGACCGCGCTGGAGCGGGTGGCGCTGGCCACGCGGATGACCGGCAATGGCGGCGCGATCGATCAGGCGCGCGCCTATGCCGATGCCGCCACGGCGGTCGCGCGCTTGCGGATCGGCGATCTGGTCGCGGCCAATCCGGCGAAGATCACGCTGGCGGGCGGCTGGCTGGGCGCGCCGCAGAGCATCCCGGTGCCGGGCGGCACGGCGACGGCGCGGGTTACCGATGGCGGCAATTGCTTCAACCTCAACAGTGTGGTGAGCGGCGAGAGTGAGGCGAGCCTGAAGGTGCGCCCCATCGGCGTGTCGCAATTTCAGGCTTTGCTGGTGGCGCTGGGTGTCGATGCGCGGCAGGCGCAGGGCGCGGCGGCGGGGCTGGCCGACTGGATCGACAGTGATGGCGATCCGCAGCCGGGCGGGGCGGAGGATGTGGTTTACGGGCAGATGCAGCGGCCCTATCGCGCAGCCAACCGGCTGATGATCGACGCCAGCGAATTGCGTGCGGTGAACGGGATCACGCCCGCCATCTATGCGACGGTGCGGCCCTGGGTCTGTGCGCTGCCGGTCACGGATCTGTCGCCGATCAACATCAATACGCTGTTGCCGGAACAGGCGCCGCTCTTCGCGATGCTGCTGCCGGGGCAATTGAGCGTCGCGCAGGCGCGGCAATTGCTGGCGCAGCGGCCCGTGGACGGCTACGGCAGCACGGTGCAATTCTGGGCCTTGCCCTCGCTCGCCGGCCTGTCGCCGATGACCGAGGTGGCCGAGCAGGTCAAATTGACGACGGGGTTTTTCGGAGTGGACGTGGCAGTGACTGTCGGGGGAACGCAGCTGGTGGAGCGGTCGCTGATCGACGCGCGGGAAAGCCCGGCGACGGTGGTGCGGCGCAGCTGGGGCGCAGGGGCATGAGTGCGCGCGACGCCCTGATCGTCTTTCTGCCCGAAGCGCAGGACGCGCCGCCGCACTGGATGCGGGTGGTCGATGGCGCGCTGGTGCAGTCGGGCGAGGGCGCGAACTGGTTGGCAGCGTGCGGCATAGCGGCTTTGCCTGAAGAGGCGCGGGTGATGCTGGTGCCGCCTGCGGCTCTGGTGGCACTGCACTGGACGCTGCATCCTGATCTGCCGGTGCGGCAGGCGCGGGCGGCGGCGCGGCTGGCGGCGCTGGCGGAGGGAATCCTGCCTGCCGATCAACTGTTTGCGGTGACCGATGCGCAGGATGACCCGGCGCGGCCCCATATCGTGGCATTGGCGGCGCGGGGTGACATGCAGCATTGGCTGCTCTGGGCGCAGCATCATGGGCTGGACCCCGACACGATCGTGCCTGCGCCTTTATTGCTGCCGGAGCCGGAGAGTGGCTTTGCGCGCGGCGTGATTGGCGGCGTTACGGTGTTGCGGGGCGCGGACATGGCGCTGACCGGGGACATGGCCTTGCCCGCGCTGATCGGCGACGCGCCGGTTGTCGATGTGCCGCAGGGCGTGATCGAGGGACGCGCGATCGCCGCGCTGGATGCCCCGCCCATCGACCTGCGGCAGGGGGATTTTGCCAAGAGGGTGCGGCGGCAGGTCGATCAGCGTGCGCTGAAACGGGTGGCGTTGTGGAGCGGGCTGATCCTGCTCGCGGCGCTGCTGATTGCGCTGGTCGGTATCATCAAAAGCCATCGCGAGGCCAGTCGGCTTGACGCGGAGAGTCTGGCGCTGGCGCAGCAGGTCGTGCCCGACGCGAGCGATGCGCGCCAAGCGCTTGGCGCGATGGAGCAGCAACTGGCCGCGCGGGGTGCTGGCGGACGGGCCTTTACCGCCCCGGTCGCGGCGCTGATGGCAGCGATGCAGGATGCGCCCGGCGTCGCGCTGACCAGCCTGTCGCGCGACCCGGACGGAATGCTGCGCGCGACGCTGGCGGCAGCGAAGGCGGATGACATCAACATCGTGTTGCTCGCGCTTCAGGCGGCGGGCTTCACGATCACGGCGACACCCGCGCAGGAGCCGGGCGGGCGGACGCTGGCAGAGATTACGGTGCGGTCATGATGGAACGGATGCAGGCACTCTGGGCGGAACGATCGCCCCGCGAGCAAGTGATGCTGGGCGTGATGTTCGCCCTGCTGGCAGGCGTGATCCTCTGGTTCGGGGTGGCGATGCCGCTCGACCGGGCGCAGCGGTCGGCGCGCGATACGTTGCTGGAGGCGACCGATCGCAACGCGGCCGTGCGTGCGGCGGTGCGGCAGTTGAAGGCGCTGCCCCGCGCGGTCGAAGGCGGCACGTCCGCGCCGCTCGACCAGCTGGTCGGGCAGGGCGCGGGTGAAGCGGGCCTGACACTGGAACGCGCGCAGGCGCAGGGACCGGACCGGATGGAGATCGCCATCGCCTCGATCCGGCCGGTCGCGCTCTTTTCCTGGATCGCGGCGCTGGAGGCGCAGGGGGTGCGGGTCGATACGATGAGTGCGCGGCCTGCGCCGACCGCTGGCAGCCTGTCGGTGCAGGCGGTGCTGGTGCGGGGAGCGGGGCAATGATGGGCCTCACCCTCTCGCGCCGGATGCGGATCACGCTATTGGTGATCGTGCTGCTTGGGCTGCTGCTCTTCTTGCCGATGCGGGTCGCGTTGGGGCTGGCTGGGCTGGAGCGGCTGGGCGTGGCGGCGCGGGACGTGCGTGGCACGGTGTGGAGCGGGCGGATCGACCAGCTGATGCTGGGCGACATGCCGATGGGCAGCGTGCGCGCGGGGCTTTCTCCGCTGGCGTTGCTCACCGGCCGGGCGCGGTTCGACATTGCCCGGACCAAGGGGCTGGCCGACGACATATCCGGCGCGCTGACCGTCGGGTTCGGGCGGATCGGGGTGGATGATGTGGGTGGCGCGGTGCCGCTGGGCCGCACCTTCGCGCCGCTGCCGATCGCCAGCCTCCAGATGGAGGATGTGTCCGCCTATTTTATCGGCGACCGTTGCGGTCATGCCGAAGGACGGGTGCGGACGCGGATGGCCGGGCAGTTTCCGGGGCTGAACCTGTTACAGGGTTTTTCGGGCGCGGTGGCGTGCGATGGCGACGCGCTGTCGCTCCCGCTCGCCAGCCAGTCGGGCATGGAAACGATCGCGCTGCGCATCTGGCGGTCGGGCCGCTACAGCGCCACCATGCGGGTCGAAACCGCCGATCCCACGCTGGCGGCATCGCTGGGGCAGGCCGGCTTTGCGACGGTCGGCAATGCGCAGGTGCTGAAGGTCGAAGGCACATTGTGATCTTGGCGACGTTGCTGGGCGGGGTGGTCGGCGCGATTTTCGGCAGTTTCCTCGCCACCCTGATCCTGCGCTGGCCGCAGGGGCGGGGGGTGACGCGGGGCCGGTCGGCCTGTGATGGTTGTGGCCGGACGCTGACGCCGCTCGATCTGATCCCGTTGCTCAGCGCCCTGTTGCAGCATGGCCGGTGCCGGACGTGTGGCGCGGCGATCGATCCGCTGCATGGGCGGGTGGAACTGAGCTGCGCGGTCATCGGCGCGCTGGCGATCGGCGCGATGCCGGATCTGGGCGGGATTGGCTGGGCCTTGCTCGGCTGGCTGCTGCTGACGCTGGCGGTGCTGGACTGGCGGCATTATTGGCTGCCCGATGCGCTGACCCTGCCGCTCGCTTTTCTGGGCCTGACGCTCGGCTTGTGGGCGACCGATGTGGTGCTGGTCGACCGGATCATCGGCGCGGCGCTGGGCTATGGCAGTCTGCTGGCGATTGCGCTGGCCTATCGCGCGGTGCGGCGGCGTGAGGGGCTGGGGCTGGGCGATGCGAAGCTGCTCGGCGCGCTCGGCGCCTGGTTCGGCTGGCAGGCCTTGCCCTTCATCCTGCTGATCGCGGCGATGGCGGGGCTGGGCGTCATGCTGGTGACGGGCCGGGCAAAAGAGGCGACGGCGCGGGTGCCGCTCGGCACGTTTCTGGCGCTGGCGGCAGTGCCGGGCTGGTATTGCGTTCGCTTCCTATACTGACGACTGGCGCAAAGGAACTATAGAACATATAGTGAACATATGCGCGATTCGTCCCCTGTTCTTGCCCGGTTGAGGGAGAGCCTGCAACAGCTGGAGCCGCGCCGCGCGACCGCGCCTGCGGCACTGTTTGCGCTGGGGCATGACGGGGTGGACGCGGCGCTGGGCGGTGGGCTGGCGCGCGGGCGGTTGCACGAAATCTTCGCCGATCAGGAGGATGCCAGCAGTGGCGCGGGCGTCGCCGCCCTGTTCAGCCTGCGCGCGGGGGAAGGGCGCCCTTTCCTGTGGCTGCGTACCGAAACGATGCAGAAGCGGGTCGGGCAATTGCACGCCACCGGCCTTGTCGAGCTGGGCATCGACCCCGCCAATATGCTGCTAGTGCTGGCCCCCGATGATGCGGCTTTGCTCCATGCAGCAGCAGAGGCAGCGCGCTGTGCCGGGCTGGGGGCGGTGCTGGTCGAAGGCTGGGGCGCAATGCGCGGGCTGGACCTGACCGCCAGCCGCCGCCTGATGCTGGCCGCCGAAGCATCGGGTGTCACCCTGTTCCTGCTGCGGATCGCCGCCGATGCCGCGCCGAGCACCGCCGACACACGCTGGCGGGTCAGTGCTTCACCCTCGATCGCGCTGGAGGCGGACGCGCCGGGCGCATCCTTGTTTCAAATCGAATTGCTGCGTCGGCGCGCCGGTCTCCCGGCCGGGCCATGGCGCATGGAGTGGGACCGTGACCGACTATGTTTCAGACGTCCTGCCACAGATGGACGAGGCGCTAATGGAAGGGTCTGGGCAGGAGGCGGAGAGCATGACGATCGCGACGCCGGCACCCCGGCACCGCCGCTATCTCGCCCTGTTCTTCCCCTGGCTCCCGGCGGAGCGGTTGCGCCTGACCCGGCCCCATTTGTGCGCCGGGCAGGATGAGCGGCCCCGTGCCTTTGTCGAGAAGGTCCGCGGCGCGCTGCGGCTGGCTGCGGTGGATGAGGCCGCGGCGGCGCTGGGCCTGTCGCCCGGCCTGTCAATGGCCGACGCCCGCGCCCGCGTGCCGGACCTCGACCTGTTCGACCATGTCCCGCATGAAGATCAGGACTGGCTGGAGCGGCTGGCCGATGGCTGCACCCGTTACACCCCGACCGTGGCGCTCGATCCGCCCGACGGGCTGATCCTCGACACCAGCGGGTGCGATCATCTCTTTGGTGGGGAGGCGGGGCTGGCCGTCGATCTGGAACGGCGGCTGGCGCGGCTGGGCGTCGCCGTGCGACTGGCCTTTGCCGGGACGCCGGAGGGCGCGCGGGCGCTGGCCCGCTATGTGGCGGGGGCGGCGTGTGATGAAGATAGCGCGATCCGCCGCCTGCCCGTCGCGGCGCTTGAACTGGATGAGGAGGCAACGCTGGCGCTGCGTCGCGCGGGGCTGAAAACCATTGGCGATGTCGCGCGTCGCCCCATGTCGTCCATCGCTGCTCGCTTCGGCGCGGACGCGGTGATGGCGATCCGCCGGATCGTGGGGGAGGCGGACAGCGCGCTGACCCCGCGCCGGGTCGTCCCGCCGCTGGGTGTCGAGCGGCGCTTTGCCGAACCGGTCGCGCGCACCGAAACCATGATGACGATCCTGGCCGAACTGGCGGGCGAGGCGGCAGAGATATTGGAACAGAGGGGCCATGGCGGACGCCGGTTCGAGGCGCTGTTTTTCCGCAGCGACGGGCTGGTGCGCCGGCTGACCGTGGAAACCGGCGCGCCGATGCGTGATGTCCCGGCGCTGATGCGGTTGATTCGGGAACGGATCGACAGCCTCAACGATCCGATTGACCCCGGTTTCGGCTTCGACCTGCTGCGCCTGAACGTGCCGCTGACCGAGCCCTTGGGTGCGTCGCAATTGCGGCTGGAGGGCGGCGCGACCGGCGAGGCGGCAGTGACCGCTCTGGTCGAGCGATTGAGCACCCGGCTGGGGCGCAACCGCGTCCGCCGCTTTGGCGCGCGCGATAGCCATATGCCCGAACAGGCCGAATTTGCGCTGCCCGCGCTCGATGCGCCGCCGTCCGACCTGTGGGCGACGCCCCAGACGGGCGAGCCGCCGCTGCGCCCCATCCATCTGTTCGATCCGCCCCAGCCGATCGAGGTGCTGGGCGCCGAAGTCCCCGACGGCCCGCCGCGCCGTTTTCGCTGGCGCCGCGCCCTGCACGAAGTCGCCCGGTTCGAGGGGCCGGAGCGGATCGCCGGGGAATGGTGGCGCAGGCGGCCCGTATCGATCGAACTGCCCCGGCCCGGCAGCGATCCGGGCGAGGTCGATATCCGCTATCTGCTGGGCGATGCGCCCGATCATATTCGCGACTATTATCGGGTGGAGGACCGGCGCGGTCGCCGTTTCTGGATCTTCCGGCTGGGCTTCTTCGAGCCGGACAAGCCCATGCCGCGCTGGTACATGCACGGCCTGTTCGCATGAGCCGGGGGCGTGATCCGGGGCCGGAGGAGGAGGGGCGGCGGCCCATCGCTCTGGATGCGGCGTTGCGGGCGCGGCGGACGGAACCGCCATCGCCTGCGCCGGACTTCGCCGAGCTGGTGGCGGCGACCAATTATAGTTTCCTGCGCGGCGCGTCCCACCCGGCCGATATGGTGGGGCAGGCGCTGGCGCTGGGCCATGCGGGCATCGGCATTGCCGATCGCAATACGGTCGCCGGGGTGGTGCGGGCGTGGAGCGCGCTCAAATCGGTGCGCAAGATGCTGGCCGAGGATGCCGAGGATCAGGGCATCCGTACTGGCGAAACCGCGCAGTCGGCTGCGGAGCGCCGCCATTTTGCGGCGCAGGCATTGCGGCTGGCGCAGGCTTTCCGTCTCGTCACCGGGGCGCGGCTTTGCTTTGCCGATGGGACGCCGGACATTATCGCCTACCCCATCAACCGCCATGGCTGGGGGCGGCTGACCCGGCTGCTGAGTGTCGGTAATCTCAAAGAGACGGTACAAAAGGGCGATTGCGACCTGCGCCTGTCCGACCTGATCGACCATGCGCAGGACATGGTCCTGATCGTCATGGCGGGGGAGGCGGACGAAACGCTGCTGGCGACATTGGCGCAGTTGGTGCCGGGCGGGGTGTGGATCGGCGTCACCATGCCGCGCGCCGGGCCGGACCGCCGCCGTCTAGCCCGGCTGGCGGCGATGGCGCAGCGGCTGGGGCTGCCTTTGCTCGCCACCTGCGACGCGCTCTATGCGATGCCAGAAGATCGGCCGCTGCACGATGTCGTCACCTGCATCCGCCATGGCGTCACCCTGCGTGAGGCGGGGCGGCGGCTGGAGGCCAATGCCGAACGGCACCTGAAATCCGCGCGCGAAATGGCCCGACTGTTCCGCGACTGGCCGCAGGCAGTGGGTGCGTGGTGCGACGTGCTGGACCGGATCGCGTTCGATCTGTCGGACCTCAAATATGAATATCCCCATGAGCCGGTGCCGGAGGGGTGGGCGGCGCAGGACTGGCTGGAACATGAAGTGCTGCGGCTGGCGGGCGAAGCCTATCCCGATGGCGTGCCGGACAAGGTCAATGCGATGCTGGCGACGGAGTTCGCGCTGATCCGCAGCCGAAACTATGCCTATTATTTCCTGACCGTCTATGAAGCGGTGCAGTTCGCCCGCAGCCTCGATCCGCCGATCCTGTGTCAGGGGCGGGGATCAGCGGCCAATTCGGCGGTCTGCTATTATCTGGGCATCACATCGGTCGATCCGACCAAACACAACCTGCTCTTCTCCCGCTTCATTTCGGAGGATCGTGACGAACCGCCCGACATCGACGTCGATTTTGAACATGAGCGGCGCGAGGAGGTGATCCAGCATATCTATGCACGCTATAGCCGCGAACGCGCTGCCATCGCCGCGACCGTGATCCATTACCGCCCGCGCAGCACGGTGCGGGAGGTCGGCAAGGTGCTGGGCCTGTCGGAGGATGTGACCGCGCGGATCGGCAGCACCGTATGGGGCAGCCACGCCAGCGGCATGGCGGAACGGCGCTTCCGCGACGCCGGGCTGGACGTGGGCAATCCGCTGATCATGCAGTTGAAGGAACTGGTCGACCGGCTGCTGACCTTCCCGCGCCATCTGTCGCAGCATGTCGGCGGATTCGTGCTGACGCAGGACCGGCTGGATGAAACGGTGCCGATCCACCATGCCGCGATGGCGGACCGCACCTTTCTGGAATGGGACAAGGATGATATCGACGCGCTTGGCCTGATGAAGGTCGATATACTGGCGCTGGGGATGCTCAGCTGCATCCGCAAGGGGTTTGCGCTGATGCGCGACCATGGCCTGGGCGACATGACGCTGGCGTCGGTGCCGGGGGAGGAAGCGCCGGTCTATGACATGCTGTGCCGGGGTGACAGTGTGGGCGTGTTTCAGGTGGAAAGCCGCGCCCAAATCAACATGCTGCCCCGCCTGCGCCCGCGCACTTTCTACGATCTGGCGGTGCAGGTGGCGATCGTGCGGCCCGGCCCGATCGAGGGGGATATGGTCCACCCCTATCTCGCCCGCCGGGCCGAGGCACGCGATGGCAAGCCGCCATCCTGGCGCTTTCCTTCGCCTTCACCGCCCTATCCCGCCGACGAATTGCATCATGTGCTGGGCCACACCTATGGCGTCCCCCTGTTTCAGGAACAGGCGATGAATTTGGCGATCACGGCAGCCGAATTTTCGCCCGCGCGCGCCAATCAGTTGCGCCGGGCGATGGCGACGTTCCGCAATGTTGGCACGATCGGCGAGTTTGAGGAGCAGATGGTCGGCGGCATGGTGCGGCGTGGCTATGAGCGCGCCTTCGCCCAGCGTTGTTATGACCAGATCAAGGGGTTCGGCAGCTATGGCTTCCCCGAAAGCCACGCCATCTCCTTTGCCCGGCTGGTCTATGTGTCAGCCTGGCTCAAATGCTATCAGCCCGCCGTGTTCGCCGCTGCCTTGCTCAATGCGCAGCCGATGGGCTTCTACGCCCCGGCGCAGATCGTGCGCGACGCGATCGAACATGGCGTTATCGTGCGCGGCATCGACGTCAATGCCAGCGGCTGGGACAATGGGCTGGAGCCGATTGCGGCGGACGATCCCGATGCGGGCAAGCATTGGACCCCGGCCAATCGCCGCTGGGGCGACATCGTGCCGCGCCACCGCAAGGACGGGGCGTTCGCGTTGCGGCTGGGCTTTCGCCAGATTGATGGGTTTCGCGAGGCCTGGGGAGAGGCGATTGCGGTAGATCGCGCGGCATCCGGTCCCTTCGCCACGATCGAGGAACTGGGGCGGCGGGTAAGGCTGCCTGCCCGTGCGCTGCATCTGCTGGCCGATGCCGACGCCTGCCGCTCGATCGGGCGCGAACGGCGTGACGCGGCCTGGGACGTGCGGCGGATGCCAGTGGGCGAGTTGCCACTGTTCGCTGCCGCCAGCGCGCGTGAACTGGGAGAGGAAAGCGATGCGGCCCTGCCGCCCATGCCCTTGTCCGAAGCGGTGGCGGCAGATTATCAATTGACCCGCCTGTCGCTCAAACAGCATCCCATGACCTTCCTGCGCCCGGTTTTCGCGGTCGAAGGGCTGTTGACCAGCGAGCAGATGAACAGCGTGAAAAATGGCACACGGGCCAAAGTGGCGGGCGTAGTGCTGGTGCGGCAGCGACCCGGCAAGGGCAATGCGATCTTCGCGACGCTGGAAGATGAGACCGGCATCGTCAATATCCTTCTCTGGGCCAGGATGCTGGACCGCTATCGCCTGCCGGTCATGGCCGCGCGACTGATGGAGGCGCATGGCGTGGTGCAGCGGGTGCGGGAGGGGCCGGTCGATGTATTGCACCTGATGGCGGATCGCATCGTGGATCGCACCGTCGAGTTGGATCGCCTGTCGGAGGATCATGCGACGCTGATCGAGACGGGATCGGGCGAAGCAGGTGTTGAGGGTAAGGCTGTTCACCCAGTCATGTCGCGCGTGCGTACCCATGGCCATCCGCGCAACGTGCGGATATTGCCCGGATCACGCGATTTTCATTAGCGATTTATATGAAGTGGTCGGGGAGACAGGATTCGAACCTGCGACATCCTGCTCCCAAAGCAGGCGCGCTACCAGACTGCGCTACTCCCCGACGCCTCGCGCCTTAGCGGCCTATCGCGCGTCCCGTCAATCGGCGATCAGTGAAAGAAGAGCCAAAGTAGCAGAATGATGGGGATCGGCACGCCGATCAGCCATAATAGCAGTCCCTTGCCCATGATATTTTCTCCTGCTGCGGTTTAGAATCAACCGATGGGCAGACGGAGAGGTTCCCGATCCCTTGGGCACAAACAAAAAGGGCGGGCCGTGGATACGGCCCGCCCTTCGGAAATCTCGCTAATGCGAAGATTACATCGCGTTCGCAGCGTTGTTCGCAGCGTTCGCGGCGTTGTCAGCAGCGTTCGTTGCATTTTCAGCAGCGTTCACGGCGTTTTCAACAACGTTTTCCACGACGGCGTTCGAAGCGTTCGCGGTTTCGTTGGCCGGCTTCTCACCGCAAGCGGCGAGGGCCATCAGGCTGGCCGAAGCGAAAACAGCAGCGATCTTCTTCATTGTGTACGGCTCCCATAGCATTATGCCGCGTCAGGCACGTTACGATGTGACCCTACGCGAGCGACCCGCATTAACGTGTGCGTTGCACAAATCAATGCTTTTCTGCGCCGGTGAAACGAAGGAATCACGCGACAGGGCGTTGTCTACTATAAAAGTTCAGTTAACGCCCAATGTTTCTGATGCATGAGCGATCAGGTTCAGCGTTACCGCCCAGGCAGCGACATTCTGTCGCAACTGCGCCGGATCGACCTTGTCCAGCGTATCGTCGGGCGTGTGGTGCAGGTCGAAATAGCGGGTGCCATCCTGTTGCAGGTCGATCACCGGCACGCCGCCTTTGACCAGCGGCGCGATGTCGGCCCCGCCGCCCGCTTCCTGCTTGCTGGCCCCGATGCCCAGCGGCGCGAGGGCCGCTGCGATACGGGTAGCGAGCGCCTCATGCCCCTGCGGCAATTTGAAATCGACGCGCCAGACGCGGTCTGCACCAAAGTCCGACTCGATCGCCAGCGCATGTTTCTCCGCGCCATGCTCCTTGTAATAGGCCCGTGCGCCGTCGCCGCCGACTTCTTCCGCGCCCGCCATCAGCACGCGAATGGTGCGGCGTGGCTGGCCCGCCTTGGCCACCTGCAACGCCGCTGCCGCCGCGATGCCGCAGCCGGTCGCATCGTCGATCGCGCCGGTGCCCTGGTCCCAACTGTCGAGATGGCAGGCGGCAACGACAATGCCAGCGCCAGGATCAGTGCCGGTTATTTCCGCGATCACATTGCCTGATGGCTGGTCCTTGAGCATTTTCGAGGTCAGCGTCAGGTGGAGCTTCACCGGCTGTCCGCGCCCTATCACCCGCGCCAGTTGCTCTGCATCGGGGACCGAAAGCGCGGCGGCGGGAATCGGCGTCACGCCATCGGCCCACATCTGCACCCCGGTATGGGGCAGGCGGTGATGGTCCGTACCGATCGAGCGGATCAATATGGCGATCGCGCCCTTTTTCGACGCGATGCTGGGGCCCTGCCGCCGCGCCGCGCCGAAATAGCCATAGGAAGAACCGTCCTGCGTCGCTGCCATATCGTGGCTGACGAAGGCGATCTTGCCCTTCACGCTGGCGGCGGGCGCGGCTTCCAGATCGGCAATGGTCGGGAAATAGACGACTTCGCCCTCTATCCCCTTGTCCGGGGTCGATCCGCTATTGCCCAGCGCCGCCAGCACCAGATTTTGCGGGAAGGGGGAGAGGATTTTCGCCTCATCCCGGCCGCGCACCCATACCGGCATCGTATAGGGTTCGGCGCGCACATTGCTGAACCCCATCGCCTTGAGCTTTGCCACCGCCCAGTCGCGCGCGCGCGCTTCCTGCGGCGTGCCGGCCGGACGCGGGCCGACTTCGGTGGTCAGCCCTTCGGTGAAGTCCCATGCGACATCATCCTTGAGCGCAGCGTCGCGAATCGCGGCGCTGTCTGCCGGTGCGGCATAGGACAAAGCGGGGGTGAGGAGGCTGCCAAGGAGGAGGGCGGCAAGCGTGCCCGATCGGATTTTCTGCATGGATGGGAACGTAGCGAGCCATCGCCCATTTGCCAATGCGTCCCGCCTCCGCTAACTCCGCGCCAAATCCTCTTATCCTACCCTCGGAGCTGCCCGAACATGTCCGCCTCCTCGCAATATGCCTATGTCATGAAGAACATGACCAAGAGCTTCCCCGGCGCTGCCAAGCCGGTGCTGAGCAACATCAACCTGCAATTTTATCGCGGGTCCAAGATCGGCATCGTCGGCCCGAACGGTGCGGGTAAATCGACCCTGATCAAGATCATGGCCGGTATCGACACCGACTTCACCGGCGAAGCCTGGCCGGGCGAGAATATCACGGTCGGCTATCTGGCGCAGGAGCCGCAGCTCGACCCGACCAAGACCGTGCTGGAGAACGTCAAGGACGGCGCGCGCGAGACTGCGGACAAGATGGATCGTTTCAACGAGATCAGCAACATCATGGCCGATCCGCCGGAGGACGTCGATTTCGACGCGCTGATGGAGGAAATGGGCACGTTGCAGGAACAGATCGACGCGGTCGATGGCTGGACGCTCGACAATCAGCTGGAAATCGCGATGGAGGCGCTGCGTTGCCCGCCGTCCGACTGGTCGGTGGAAAATCTGTCGGGTGGTGAAAAGCGCCGCATCGCGCTCACCCGCCTGCTGATCCAGAAGCCCGACATCCTCCTGCTCGACGAACCGACCAACCATCTGGATGCCGAAAGCGTCACCTGGCTGGAAAATCATCTGAAGGAATATGCCGGGTCGGTCCTGATGATCACCCATGACCGCTATTTCCTCGACAATGTCGTGGGCTGGATCCTCGAACTCGATCGCGGCAAATATTTCCCGTACGAAGGCAATTACTCCACCTATCTGGAGAAGAAGGCCAAGCGTCTGGAGCAGGAGGACCGTGAAGCGTCCGGCCGCCAGAAGGCGATCAATGACGAGCTGGAATGGATCCGGGCCGGGACCAAGGGCCGCCAGACCAAGTCCAAGGCGCGTATCAAGAAGTTTGAGGAGCTGGTCGCTGGCCAGAACAGCCGCTCACCCGGCAAGGCGCAGATCGTCATCCAGGTGCCGGAACGGCTGGGCGGCAAGGTCATCGAGTTCAAGAACATCAGCAAGGCCTTTGGCGACAAGCTGCTGTTCGAGGATCTGTCCTTCCTGCTGCCACCGGGCGGCATTGTCGGCGTGATCGGCCCCAACGGCGCGGGTAAATCGACCCTGTTCAAGCTGATCACCGGCCAGGAAAAGCCCGATTCGGGCGAGATCGACATCGGCACGACCGTCCGTCTGGGCTTTGTCGACCAGAGTCGCGATCATCTGGACGATAGCAAGAATGTCTGGGAAGAAGTGTCCGACGGCCTCGATTATGTGAAGGTCAACGGCCATGACATGTCGACGCGGGCCTATGTCGGCGCCTTCAACTTCAAAGGGCAGGACCAGCAAAAGAATGTTGGCAAGCTGTCGGGCGGTGAGCGCAACCGCGTCCATATCGCCAAGATGCTGAAAAAGGGCGGCAACGTCCTGCTTCTCGACGAACCGACCAACGATCTTGACGTTGAAACGCTCGGCGCGCTGGAAGAAGCGATCGAAAATTTCGCGGGCTGCGCCGTGGTCATCAGCCATGACCGCTTCTTCCTCGATCGCCTTGCCACCCACATCCTGGCGTTCGAGGGTGACAGCCATGTCGAATGGTTTGAGGGGAATTTCGAGGCATATGAGGAAGATAAGCGCCGCCGCCTGGGCGATGCGGCCGATCGTCCGACGCGGTTGGCCTACAAGAAGCTGACCCGCTGATCTGATGCTTCAGTCGGGTGGTTGCAAAAGTTGCAACTGCCCGACTCCTTTTCGCACTTGCGATATTAGCGCTAATATTTGAAGAGAGCCGTGCCTTTCAGGCATCCTCTCCTAAACTTTACGGGCCGGTCCTTCACAGGATCGGCCCTTTTTTTACGCAAGTTGCGCAGAGAGGCGTGGATCGCAGGAGCATCTATCTCCGCATCTCATTCTTCCGTTCGCCCTGAGCTTGTCGAAGGGTCGCATTTCTTGAAGAAGGACAAGGCTTCGACAGGCTCAGCCCGAACGGTGAACAGAGGCGCGCGCAGTCGCACTCCCTCCAACATTAATTCACCCGTTTGATCCACACCTGACCGCCTTCGCGCGATTCGGTGATGAAGTTGGGGATGGCCTGCACCAGGTCGGATAGCCGCTTATAGCCGTAGTTGCGCACGTCGAAGCTGGAGCGGTTGCCCGCCAGCTGGCCCACCGATCCCAGCCGCACAAAGCCGCGCTCGTCGCGTTTGACCGAATCATAGGCGTCGATCAGCAATTTGATGACTTCGGCATCGACGGCCTTCTTCACGACCGGGGCGGGTGCTGGAGCAGACGCGGGAGGCGCGGCTTTTGCGGGCGCGGCTTTGGTTTCGTCAGCCTTGGGCGTGCGCGCCGGGGCTGGTGCCTTGCTGACGATCGGCTCTTCGGCTGCTGCCAGTGCCACCACGTCAATGAAGCGGGTACAGGCGCGGCGGAAACCCTCCGGCGAATTCATCCGGCCAAAGCCATAGACCGGTATGCCCTGCTGCCGGATGCGGGTGACGAGCGGGGTGAAATCGCTGTCGCTCGACATCAGGCCAAAGCCGCTGACCCGTCCGCTCGCCATCAGGTCCATGGCGTCGATCGTCATCTTCATGTCGGTCGCGTTCTTGCCCTTGGTCAGGTCGAACTGCTGCTGCGGTTCGATTGCCTGCGCAATCGACAGCGCCGCCCAGGTCTTGAGCGTCGCTTTGCTCCAATTGCCATAGGCGCGACGGATATTGACCGTGCCCAGTTCCGCCAGCACTGTCATCACCGGATCGAAATGGGCCGCCGACGCATTGTCGGCATCGATCAGCAGGGCGATATTGCCGCTCGGCCCGTCCAGAGACGTCATGCTATGTCCTTTCAGGCAGGCGTGAAGATGCCGCTCTGCTCATCCATGACATGCAACTGGCCGTCGGAAATGGCAAAGAAAGCGCCGATCAGTTTCAACTCGCCCTTGCGTTCCTTGGACCGGACGCAGGGGAAGGTGCGCAGGTTTGCCAGGCTCACCTTGACGCTTTCCTGCTCCATCGCCCGTTCGACGTCCCGGCTGCGATCCTCGCCATAGCGCGCAATCACCGTGTCGCGCGCCGGGTCCAGCAGCTCGATCCAGCTATGGATAAAACCGCCTTCGCCGGGTTCTGCATCCTTCAGATCATGACTGAGCGCCGCCTTGCAACCCCCGCATTTGCCATGGCCCATGACAATGATTTCGCTGACCTGAAGCACCTGCACGGCAAATTCCAGCGCCGCTGATACGCCATGATGACCGGGCGTCGTCTCGAACGGCGGCACCAGCGCGGCAACATTACGGACGACGAAAATCTCGCCGGGATTGGTGTCGAAAATCTGCGCGGGATCGACCCGGCTGTCGGAACAGGCGATGATCATCACCCTGGGGCTTTGTCCTTCGCTCAGTTCATCCCATCGCTCGCGCTGCTGAGTCCAGCCCGTTTGGCGGAAGCGGCGATAGCCTTCGATCATGTTGGAAAAATCAGCCATGCGCCGGTCTGTGCCGCACAATAAGGATGCTGGCAAGTATGGCCATATGGGGACTGGCAAGTGGTGCGCTGGATCGCTATCTGGGGCAGATGAACGACATCGCCCCGATCCCCATGCCCGGTGACCCTGTCAAGCCGGAGCGCGCGCGCAAACCCGACTGGATTCGCGTCAAGGCGCCGACCAGCCCGGCCTATCATGAGACGCGCAAGCTGATGCGCGACAAGGGGCTGAATACGGTCTGCGAGGAAGCGGCCTGCCCGAATATCGGCGAATGCTGGACCAAGAAGCACGCCACGGTGATGATCCTGGGCGATGTTTGCACGCGGGCCTGCGCCTTTTGCAACGTCAAGACCGGGATGCCGCGCAAGGTCGATGTCAACGAGCCGCAGAATCTGGCCGATGCCTGCGCCGAAATGGGGCTGGAACATATCGTCATCACCTCGGTCGATCGCGACGACCTGCCGGATGGCGGCGCGTCGCAATTCGTCAAGGTGATCGAGGCGCTGCGCCGCACGACGCCGAACACGACGATCGAAATCCTGACGCCGGACTTCCGCAACAAGCATGAGCGTGCGGTCGAGATGATCGTTACGGCGCGACCCGACGTCTATAATCATAATCTGGAGACGGTGCCGCGCCTCTACCCCACCATCCGCCCCGGCGCGCGCTATTATGCCTCGCTGCGGTTGCTGGAGTCGGTCAAGCGGCTCGACCCGTCCATCTTCACCAAGTCCGGAATCATGCTGGGGCTGGGTGAGGAGCGGCTGGAAGTGCATCAGGTGATGGATGATATGCGGTCGGCCGACATCGATTTCCTGACCATGGGCCAATATCTCCAGCCCACGCCCAAACATGCCAAGGTGATCGAGTTCGTCACGCCCGCCGCGTTCAATGCCTATGCCGCGATCGCGCGGGCCAAGGGCTTCCTGCAGGTCGCATCCAGCCCGCTTACCCGGTCGAGCTATCATGCCGGCGCGGATTTCGCCGAAATGCGCGCCGCGCGTGAGGCGAAGCTGGCCAAGGCTGCCCAGTAAATCCATGCCCCGCCATAACGAGACACGGCATCTGCCCTACAGCCCGACCCAGATGTTCGATCTGGTATCGAACGTCCCGGCCTACCCCGAATTTCTCCCCTGGATCAGTGCGATCCGGGTGCGGTCGAGCAGCGACACGGAAATGGTCGCTGACATGATCGTGGGGTTCAAGGGGATCAAGGAAAGCTTCACCTCCCGCGTTCACAAGCATCGGCCCGACCATGTCCGGGTCGATTATCTCGACGGTCCCTTGAAGCATCTGCACAATGAATGGCGCTTCCGCGATGACGGGCAGGGCGGGGTGCTGGTCGATTTCGAGGTCGAGTTCGCCTTCAAGAATCGCCTGTTCGAAATGCTGGCGGGCCAGATGTTCGACAAGGCGCTGCGCAAGATGATCGGCGCGTTCGAAACGCGCGCTGCGCAGCTTTATGCGCCCGGCGAATCGGGCAGCAGCAGTTCAAGCGCACAGAGCGCCGCCTGAAGCCGTACGCCGCCCCGGCCATCATTGTCGAAATGCCGCATGTCCGCGACGATCTTGTCGGGACTTGCCCCGCGTTCCGCGCGGGCGAATACGACGGTGCCGACCGGCTTCTGCTCCGTTCCGCCACCCGGCCCGGCAATTCCGGTTATGGCGACGGCGACATGGGCATGGCTTTTGAGCAGCGCACCCTGCGCCATGGCCCAGGCGGTGGCGATGGACACCGCCCCGAATGTTTCCAGCACATCATGCGAAACCTTCAGAAGTTCCGCCTTCATATCGTTGGAATAGGTAATGAATCCGGCTTCGAACACGTCGGATGAGCCCGCGATTTCGGTGAGGGCGGCGGACACCAGCCCCCCGGTGCAGCTTTCGGCGACGGCAATGGTCCGCCCGGCGCGACGGTTGGCGATGATGACCCGGTCGGCAAGTTCGACCAGGATGGTGGGGAGGATGCTGTCTGGCATCGGATCAGGATAGCGCGGGAAGGAAGAGGGTGGCAACCGCTTGTGCCGCAATACCTTCGCGCCGCCCGGCAAAGCCCAGCCGCTCGGTGGTGGTCGCCTTCACGCTGACACGGTCGATCGGCATGCTCAGTATCTCCGCGATCCGCGTCCGCATGGCGTCGCGATGCGGGCCGATCTTGGGCGCTTCGCAGATGATGGTCAGGTCGATATGGTCGATCGTCCCGCCGCGTGCCGCCACACGGTCGCCCGCATAGGCCAGAAAGCGGTCTGACGAGGCCCCGCGCCATTGCGCGTCGGATGGCGGGAAATGGCTGCCAATGTCGCCCTCTGCCAGTGCCCCCAGCAGCGCATCGACGATCGCGTGCAACGCTACGTCGGCATCGCTATGCCCGGCGAGCCCACGATCGTGGGGGACGAGCACGCCGCCCAGCCATAATTCCTCATCCGGGGCGAGGCGATGGACGTCATAGCCCATGCCGACGCGCACTGTGCGGGCGCTTGCCAGCCTGGCCTCGGCGCGGGCAAAATCCTGTGGGTAGGTCAATTTTTCCAGTCCCTCGTCGCCTGCAACCAAGATGACGTCATGGCCCCAGCCTTTCAAAATCTGTGCATCGTCCGTGGCTTCGCGGCCCTCGTCCCAGCCACGGTGCGCCGCCAGGATCGTGTCGAAGCGGAAAGCCTGCGGCGTCTGCACGCGGAACAGCCCGTCGCGCGCCACGCCTTCGCCCATCACGTCGCCCTCACCACGGACCAGCGTATCAGCGACCGGCAACACCGGTATCGCTCCCTGCGCACCGTCCAGTGCTCCCAGCAACCGGTCCACCACGGCACCCGGCAGGAAGGGCCGCGCCGCATCATGGATCAGCACCCGGTCCGCGCCACCCGCCGCCGCAATCGCCTCCAGCCCCGCGCGTACCGATCCGCGCCGACTGTCCGCGCCCAGCGTCACCCCGGCAATCGCGCGATCTCCCAGCAGCGCGCGCACTTGCGCCTCCTGCCCGGCACCGATGACCAGATGGATCGCGTCAATGCCCTCATGCGCCGCCAGAGCGTCCACCGCATGGGCAATCACCGCCTTGCCGCCAACGGTGCGGAACTGCTTGGGAATATTGCCGCCCGCGCGGCTGCCGGTGCCAGCGGCGACCAGCAGGGCGAGCGTTCTGTGCCTGTTGTCAGTCATGGCGCGGGGCATAGACGCTTGGGGCTGCCCCCGCCAGACCCCTTCGCTTGCCCCGCAGGCCAATAACCGCTATGGGCTGCCTGTTTTTTAGGCAGTATCGTTCGAGTATCATGCGCAGGCTTTCCCCCATTTCCATCGGTCCGCTGACGATCGACATGCCCGTCGTGCTGGCGCCGATGACCGGCGTCACTGACATGCCGTTCCGCACGCTGGTGCGCCGCTATGGCTGCGGCCTCAACGTGACCGAGATGATCGCGACCGCCGCGATGATCCGCGAGACGCGCCAGTCGCTGCAAAAGGCTGCCTGGCATCCGCTGGAGGAACCCGTGTCGATGCAATTGGCAGGCTGCTCGCCCGCCGAAATGGCCGATGCGGCTAAGCTGAACGCGGATCGCGGCGCGGCGATCATCGACATCAATATGGGCTGCCCGGTGAAGAAGGTCGTCAATGGCGACGCGGGCAGCGCGCTGATGCGCGACCTGCCGCTGGCCGCTGCGCTGATCAAGGCGACGGTCGAGGCGGTCGACGTGCCTGTCACCGTCAAGATGCGGATGGGCTGGGATCATAGCAGCCTCAATGCGCCCGAACTGGCGCATATTGCCGAAGATCTGGGCGCGAAGCTGATTACCGTTCATGGCCGCACCCGGTGCCAGATGTATAAGGGGTCAGCGGACTGGGGCTTCATCCGGTCGGTCAAGGATGCGGTCAAGCTGCCGGTCATCGCCAATGGCGACATCTGCTCGATCGAGGACGCCGACATGGCGCTGGAACAGAGCGGCGCGGACGGGGTGATGATCGGGCGCGGTGCCTATGGCCGCCCCTGGCTGATCAGTCAGGTCATGGCCTGGCTGGACCGGGGCGAGCGCGTGCCGGACCCGTTGCTGGAAGAACAATATCACGCTATCATAGAGCATTATAAGGCAATGCTCGATCATTATGATAATTATACCGGGGTCAATATGGCCCGCAAGCATATCGGCTGGTACACCAAGGGGCTGACCGGTTCTGCCGAGTTCCGCCATGCGGTCAATCAGGAGCCGGATGCGGACAAGGTGCTGGACATGCTCGCCCGCTTTTACGAACCGCTGATTGCGGGCGAGGTCGAGGCGGTGGACGCGCGTCAGGCGGCATGAGCGGCACGCTGCCGCTGGTGCCGCCGTTACGGATGCAGCAGGACGGTCCATCGCTGGCCGAACAGATGACCGCGCTGCCGGTGGCGACTTTGGTGATCCGGCCCGACAACAGCATTGCCGAAGCCAATGTCCGGGCCGAAACCCTGCTCAACATGGCCCGGTCCGCCATCGTCGGCAGCGATGTCGCGCGCACCATCCGCATCGCAGAGGCCGGTGCGCGCTTCGACATCTGGCACAGCCAGAAGCCGATCGCGGCCTATGATATCAAGGTCCATGCCGGGCGTACTGCCGAAATGGAGGTCGACCTGATGATCGCGCCGATCGTCGATCATGATGGCTGGCGGGTCGTGTCGCTCCATGCGCAGAGCCAGGCGCGCAAGATCGGTCATCGCGGCACGTCGGGCGGGGCGCGGTCCGCCATGGGCGCGGCGGCGATATTGGCGCATGAGATCAAAAATCCGCTGTCGGGCATACGCGGCGCGGCGCAATTGCTGGAAGGTGGGCAGGGCGGGCGCGACGCGGCGCTGACCCAATTGATCTGTAACGAGGTGGATCGTATCGCCGCGCTGATCGACCGGATGCAGGACTTCACCACCGACCGGACGCTGGAATGCCACCCCGGCAACATCTATCCGCTGATCGACCGCGCGGCCGATATTGCAGCGGCAGGTTTTGCCAAACATGTCCGTATCATAAAGCGTTATGATCCATCCTTGCCATTTGCCAACATCAATGACGATGCGCTGGTGCAGGTGATGATCAACCTGCTCAAAAATGCAGCGGAGGCACTGGAGCATGTCGCCAAGCCCCGCATCCGCGTCGAAACCGCTTTTCGCCATGGCGTGTCCGTCATGGTCGGCGGCGGCAAGGGCAGCGCGGTGCTGCCGATCGAGATCGTCGTGGTCGATAATGGGCCGGGCGTGCCGGAACATATTCTGGACCATCTCTTCAACCCCTTCATCACCGGCAAGCGCGACGGGCAGGGACTGGGGCTGGCGCTGGTGGACAAGCTGGTCCGCGACATGAACGGCTTTGTACAATATGCGCGCGATGCGGAGGCGGGCGAATCCACCTTCCGCATATTGCTGCCGATGGGGATGGGCTGATGGCCGCGACAGGGACGATCCTAGTGGTCGATGACGATCCCGCCATCTGCGTGGTGGTGGGCGAAGCGCTGCGACGGCAGGGGCATAAGGTCAAGACCGCCGGGTCGATCCGCGAGCGTGCCGCGCTGATGGACAGTTTCACGCCCGACGTGTTGATTACCGACGTCATGCTGCCTGATGGTGACGGGCTGGACGGGGTAGCGGACATCATCGCCGCCCGCCCGGCGCTCAGCGTCATCATATTGTCGGCGCAGAACACGCTGAACACCGCGATCCGCGCGACCGAAAAGGGCGCGTTTGAATATCTGCCCAAGCCCTTTGACCTCAACGAATTGACGCGCGCCGTGTCCGATGCGCTCGGCACCCGGCATGAGGCAGGCGGAGCGGCGGAGGAGGGAGGGCTGCCCCATGACGGACTGCCGCTGGTCGGGCGATCGCCCGCGATGCAGGAAGTCTATCGCACTATCGCCCGCGTGTTGTCGAACGATCTGTCGATCCTGGTACTGGGCGAATCGGGCACCGGCAAGGAACTGGTGGCCGAAGCGATTCACAGCCTGGGCCAGCGCCGGACCAAGCCGTTCGTCGCGATCAACATGGCCGCGATTCCGCGCGAACTGATCGAGGCAGAACTGTTCGGTTATGAAAAAGGTGCCTTCACCGGCGCCCACGCTCGCACCGCGGGCAAATTCGAGCAGGCGCAGGGCGGCACGCTGTTCCTTGACGAAATTGGCGACATGCCGATGGAGGCACAGACCCGCCTGCTGCGGGTGCTGCAATCGGGCGAGGTCACGACCGTTGGCGGTTCCAAACCTGTTCGGGTCAATGTCCGCATCATCGCCGCCACCAACAAGCATCTGCCGCAACTGATCGAGGAAAACCGGTTTCGGCAGGATCTCTATTATCGCCTGAACGTCGTGCCGATTGCCCTGCCAGCGCTGCGCGAAAGGCGCGAGGATGTGATCCTGCTCGCCCGCCATTTTCTGGAACGCGCCGCGCAGGAAGGGCTGCCGCGCAAGACGCTGGCGGACGATGCGACCCAGTTGCTGATGGTCTATCACTGGCCCGGCAATGTCCGCGAACTGCAAAATATGATGCAGCGCCTGGCCGTGCTGAGCCGCGAAAATGTCATCACCGGCGAGATATTGCGCAACATGCTGCCGATGGATGCGGTCCCGGCCGACTATGCCGCACCCGCCGATCATCTGGCCCATGCGGTGCGCGACTGGGCGCGGCGGCAATTGGGCGTCGGCATCGGCCAGCCCAATCGCAATCTGCATGACGATCTGCTGGCCGTCATCGAGCCGATCCTGTTGCAAGAGGTGCTGGCCACCGTCGATGGCAACCAGATCCGCGCCGCCGGGCTGCTGGGGATCAACCGCAATACGCTGCGCAAGAAATTGACCGATTACGGGCTGGACCCGCTGCAATTACGCCTGACCGATTGATCGAGATCAGCGCTACGCGGGACGAACCGACGGTCTGGATCGACCAGTAACAGCAGATGCGACAAATACTGTGTTTGATCGGGCACGGGGTTGTTGTAACAAAGCCACTATGAGCGGCGCGACTACAGTTTCCCGGCGGGTGCCGGCTTGGCGGAAACATCTGCCGCCTTTCCTGCGCCGACGGCGTCTGGCCGCACTGGTCGAGGCGGTGACGCTGGCGCTGTTCGTGGGCATGGCAGTGCTGACCTATCGGCTCGTGTCGGGCAGCGGCCAATCCTACGCACTGCTGACCCCGCCGATTGTCGCGCTGCTGCTGGTAGCGAATCTCGTCCCCGCCATCGCGTTGCTGGTGTTGCTGGGGCGTCGGGTTGCCAAGCGCCGCGCAGCGGCGTCGGCCATCGGCAGCGATGGCCAGTTGCACGTCCGGCTGGTCGCGATCTTCTCGATCGTCGCCAGCGTCCCCATGCTGCTGGTGGTGATCTTCGCGTCCCTGCTGTTTCAATATGGCGTGCAATTCTGGTTTTCCGACAGCGCGCGCGGGATGCTCCAAAATGCCAGCGATCTGGCGCGCGGCTATTATGAGCAGAATCTGCGCGAAGTCGGCGACGAGACGGTCACCATGGCCAGCGATCTGCGCGACTATCTGGCCCAGTCGAAGGTCAACAGCCCGCGCTTTGCCGAAGGCTTCATCTATCAGGTCGTGACCCGCAAGCTCAACCGATCGGCCATCATCGAAGTCGGCAAGGATGGGGTCGCCCGCACCGCCGCCACGGTCGATCCGGAAAACCGCCCCGCCGCGCAAATGCTGACCGCCGCCGTGGTCAAGCGGCTGAACGCGGGCGAAAATGTCGTCGTCCAGGCCAAGCCGCAGCAGATCGAGGCGGTGACATTGCTGTATCCGGGGTCGAAAATCTATCTCTATGCCACCCGCGATTCGGGGTCATGGGCGTTCAGCAACGTCGAGCGCGCGCAGAAGGTGATCGCCGATTATGATGTGTTTTCGGCGCAATCGCGGGCGTTGCAGCTGCGCTTCAACATCGCCCTGTTCGTCGGATCGCTGCTGTTGGTCGGCATTGCCGTCTATATCGCGCTGGCCGTCGCCGACTGGATGGTGCGCCCGGTAAACGAACTGGTGACGGCAGCACGGCGGATCACCGCGGGCGACCTGTCGGCGCGGGTGACCAGTCCGCTCGCCCGTGACGAGATCGGCACGCTGGCTTCCGCTTTCAACCGCATGACGCAAAGGCTGGAGGCACAGACCGGTGCGCTGGTCGCCGCCAACAGCCAGCTGGACGAACGCCGCGCCTTTATCGAGGCGATTCTGTCGGGCGTGACGGCTGGCGTGCTGTCTGTGGATCGCAAGGGCGTGATCCAGCTGCTCAATCGCTCCGCCGCCGCCATTTTGGTGGAGGAGGGCGACGATCCGGTCGGCCGTCTGCTGAGCGACGTATCGACCGAACTGGCCGATCTGATCGCATCGGATGAGAGCGCAGGCATCGTGCAGGTCCGCGCCCATGGCGACCTGCGTACGCTGGCGGTGAAAGTGTCGGATGATGCGTCCGGTCATATTCTGACCTTTGATGACATTACCCAGCAATTGTCAGACCAGCGCCGCGCCGCCTGGTCCGACGTCGCTCGCCGGATCGCGCATGAGATCAAGAATCCGCTGACCCCGATCCAGCTGGCCGCTGAGCGGCTTCAGCGCCGCTATGCCGACGAAATCACCAGCGATCGGCCGACCTTCACCCGGCTGACCGGCACGATCGTGCGGCAGGTGGGCGACCTGCGCCGCATCGTCGATGAATTCTCCTCCTTCGCGCGGATGCCCAAGCCCGTGTTCCGGCGCGAGACGGTGGGCGACATTGCCCGTCACGCGCTGTTCCTGCATGAGGTCGCGCATCCCGATATCCGCTTCGACTATCAGGCTGATACGCCTGATCTGGAACTGGTCTGCGACCGGCGGCAATTGGGACAGGCTTTGACGAATATCGTCAAAAATGCGGTCGAAGCCATTGAACCCAAGCCGGAACCGACGGAAGGCGAACCGCGCGGTCATGTGTCCATGCGGGTCGCCCAGATGGGCGAGGATCTGGTCATCACCGTGCGCGATGACGGCATCGGCCTGCCCCCGGAACGCGACCGGATATTGGAACCCTATATGACGACGCGGACCAAGGGGACGGGTCTGGGCCTCGCCATCGTCAAGAAGATTGTCGAGGAGCATCTGGGGGAAATTCGCTTCGATGACGCGCAGGGTGGCGGCGCATCGGTAACATTGCGTTTTGCTGCGGCGGCGCTGGAAAAATTGGAAGAGGGGCAGGTTATTGCCATGCCCAAAGGAAAAGTGACGGCCAATGGCGCTTGATATTCTGATAGTCGACGATGAAGAGGATATTCGCGATTTGGTCGCGGGTGTGCTGGAAGATGAGGGCTTCACCACCCGCACCGCCGCCAATAGCGACAGCGCGATAGAGGCGCTGGATTCGCGCCGTCCTTCGCTCGTCCTGCTCGACGTATGGTTGCAGGGATCGCGCATGGATGGCCTGGAATTGCTGGACGAGATCAAGCGACGCGACCCGACCATTCCTGTGCTGATGATATCCGGCCATGGCAATATCGACACAGCCGTCGCCGCGATCCGCAAGGGGGCCGCCGACTTCATCGAAAAGCCGTTCGAGGCCGACCGGCTCATCCATCTAGTATCGCGCGCGACCGAGACGGAGCGGTTGCGGCGCGAAAATCAGGTGTTGCGCGCCCGGTTCGGGCAGGATGATGAACTGACCGGCACATCGGCGGCGGTCAATGGCGTCCGCGCCACGATCAAGAAGGTCGCCGGCACTGGTAGCCGTGTCCTCATTTCCGGCCCCGCGGGCGTGGGCAAGGAAGTCGCCGCGCGGATGCTGCACAGCTGGAGCGGCCGCGCCGACTCTCCGTTCATCATCGTCGCCGCTGCCCGCATGGACCCGGACCGGGTAGAGGAGGAACTGTTCGGTCTGGAGGATCAGAGCGGTCTGGTGCGTCCCGGCTATCTGGAACAGGCGCATGGCGGCACCCTCTATATCGACGAAGTCGCCGACATGCCGATCACGACGCAGGGCAAGATATTGCGCGTCCTGACCGACCAGAGCTTCACCCGCGTCGGCGGGCAGCGCCAGGTGAAGGTCGATGTCCGCGTCATCTCCTCGACCGCGCGCGACCTGTCGACCGAGATTGAGGAACGCCGTTTCCGCGAGGATCTTTTCTATCGGCTCAACGTCGTGCCGCTGGTCATCCCGCCATTGTCCGAACGGCGCGACGATATTCCCCCGCTGGTCGAACATTATCTCGCCCGTTTCGCGGCCGAACGCCGCGTGCCGCCGCCAGATATGGCGAGTGACGCCATGGCGGCGCTGCAAGCCAATGAATGGCCCGGCAATGTCCGCCAGCTGCGCAATGTCATCGAACGCACGATGATTTTGGCGCCGGGTGATCGCATCGGCCGGATCGAGCTGGACATGCTGCCCGCTGAACTGACGAGCAGCGGCGGCGGCGAAGGCATGGGCCAGTCGGCCATCATGGGCGCGCCGCTGCGGGAGGCGCGGGAGAGTTTCGAGCGGGAATATCTGCGCATCCAGATCCGCCGTTTTTCGGGCAATATTTCGCGCACGGCGACCTTCATCGGCATGGAACGGTCCGCATTGCACCGCAAACTCAAGCTGCTGGGGATCACCGACGGCAAGGAATAGGATGGCGATCAGGGGCGCTCCATTCCCCATGGACGCCCCTTCGCAATTGCGATACGATTATCCCTGCCCCCGACAAGCGGGGGCAGGCAAGACACCCTGCCCAGGGGTGCAAGAGCGGGTAACGTCCCGCCAAGAATAAAGGACCGTCAGAGATATGGCCGATAAAGTGAACAATCTTCAGGATATTTTCCTGAACAGCCTGCGCAAGAGCAAGACCCCGGTGACCATGTTCCTGGTCAAGGGCGTGAAGCTGCAAGGCATCATCACCTGGTTCGATAATTTTTCCGTGCTGCTGCGCCGCGATGGCCAGTCCCAGCTGGTGTATAAGCACGCCATCTCCACCGTGATGCCCGCCCAGTCGATGGACCTGACCGACCTGCGCAAGGCCAGCGACGGCAATGGCAAGGCCAAGCTGTTGCAGGAAATATTCCTGACCGCCGTCCGCAAATCGGGCAGCCCGGTGACGATGTTCCTGGTCAATGGCGTGATGCTTCAAGGCGAAATCGCCGCGTTCGACCTGTTCTGCATGTTGCTGGAACGCGATGGCATGGTCCAGCTGGTCTATAAGCACGCCATTTCCACGGTCCAGCCGCTCCATTCGCTCGACCTGTCGGGCGAGAATGAACAGGACGACTGACCTGCTCGGAGCGTATTTCCGCCTCCTTTGAATTGAGCGTTTGGAAAGGCCGTATCGAGGCGTCATACAGTCTGTATGATCGTTCGATGCGGCCTTTCGGCTTTGCGCAACAGGGTTAGGGCAAAGGCATGAGCCTCGATCTTCCAGCCGTCATAGCCGACATTACTGCCAGCATGGCGTCGATGGAGGATCGCGGGCAGGTCGCGACCTATATCCCCGAACTCGCCACGGTCGACCCGGCGCAATTCGGCATCGCCATCGTCACTGCCGATGGCCGGGTGCTGACCGGGGGCGATGCTGATACCGGCTTTTCGATCCAGTCCGTGTCCAAGGTATTTGCGCTGACCCTGGCGCTCGGCAAGGTTGGCGACCAGCTGTGGGACCGGGTCGGGCGCGAGCCGTCGGGCAATGCGTTCAATTCGATCACCCAGCTGGAACATGAGCAGGGTATCCCGCGCAATCCCTTCATCAATGCGGGCGCGATCGTGGTCGCTGACGTCAATCTGGGCGGTCATGAGCCGCGCGTCGCCATTGGCGAGATGCTGCGCTTCGTGCGCTATCTGGCTGGCGATGACAGCATCACCATCAACGAAGCGGTGGCCGCGTCGGAAACTGCAACGGGCTTCCGCAACATGGCGCTCGCCAACTATATGCGCGCCTTCAACAATGTGCGCCATCCCGCCGAACTGGTGCTGGGCAGCTACTTCCATCAATGCGCGATCGAGATGAGCTGTCGGCAACTGGCGCTTGCCGGGCGCTATCTGATGCTCGACGGGCAGCATCCGGGTGGAGGGCGCGTGATCTCGCCCCGCCGGGCGCGCCGCATCAATGCGCTGATGCTCACCTGTGGTCATTATGACGCATCGGGCGACTTCGCTTTCCGCGTTGGCATCCCCGGCAAGTCGGGCGTGGGCGGGGGGATATTGGCGATCGTGCCGGGCCGCGCTGCCATCGCGGTCTGGTCGCCGGGCCTCAACGCCAGCGGCAATAGCTGCCTTGGCACGCTGGCGCTGGAGGAACTGGCCCGCCGCACCGGCTGGTCGGTGTTCAGTCCGCCGGACGAGGGGGACTGAAGCAGAGTATCGGATAAGTCTGGAGCCTTTCCTGCGGGCGGCAGCATCGCCGCGCTGGCAGGAAAATCTGGCTCCCCCGTTAGTCTACATCGCGAACTTCTTTCGGCTTCCTACGATGGAAGCTAGGAAACTGGTCACGCGTTACCGTGCCGCGTTCAAGAACGCTGCTTGAGATAGATCTATACGACGAATAATACGTCGTTCACTGTCCAAAGTGGCGCATGAAAACTTGCCATTCCCCGTTTTGGGGTGGCTGTTGTCTTGCGCTTGGAGCCAATAAATCAGCGTTCAATTCTGATCGTGGCACGAGGTCCAGCGGTTCATCGCTCCTAAAAGCGTGTAGCTCGGCTCTCTCTCGGTTCGATCTGAAAGTGGTGATGGCCTAGGATTTTGATTGCCGCAAGGGGGAGGGCACTGAAGTGCCGCTTGTGCAGCAACGCGGGCAAATGGGCACGAATCTACCCTTTTTGCACCTAGTCGGCTCATGGCTAGACTAGGATGGTGAACTCGAAGGAACTGCCGATCGGTCTGAGCATCACAGCAGAAGCACCAGATTCTGCGCTCCAGTATCGACATGGCCTTTTGGGGAATGCCGTCTGCGTACTGCGCCGCTCAGGCACTGACCGCAGCAGTTCAAGCGACGGACTGCGACGCTAGATCCTTTACGGCGTCCAGCTTGACGGCCGCCGACTTGCGTTCGGAATAGCGGTCGACGCGATATGGGGACTTCAAATTCTCCAGAGATGTGCCGACCAAGATTGGTGGGCAGCGACGCGACGCGGGTTTCGGCAGGTCCAGAGCATCAGGCCCGCGCCGCCGACAATCATGGGCAGGCATAACCATTGGCCCATATGAAGGCCCGTCTCGGCCGCGAAGCCGATGAGTTGCTGATCAGGCTCACGAACATATTCAACGAGAAAACGGAAAAGACCGTAACCGAGAATGAACGCGCCGCTTAATAGGCCCGGACGCTGACGTGAACTCGTGAAACGAAACAGGCACCAGAGCAGTAGAAACAGGATCGGTCCCTCCAGCATTGCCTCATAAAGCTGGCTTGGATGGCGGGGGAGAGGTCCGCCATGGGGAAAGACGATGCCCCACGGCACGGTGGTTGGGCTTCCCCAAAGCTCGCCATTCACGAAATTGGCGAGGCGTCCGAGGAACAGCCCGATCGGCGCGCACATCGCGACATAGTCGATGATCCTTAGCCATTGCAGGCGATGGTTGCGCGCGAACAGTATGATCGCAATGGCAACACCGAGCGCTCCGCCATGAAAGGACATGCCGCCCGCCCAAAGCTGGAATATCTTCAGCGGCTGCGCGAGATAGGCTTCCGGATCGTAGAAGGCGACATAGGCGAGGCGACCGCCGATGATGATGCCTCCCGTCATCCATGTCACCAGGCCATCGGCCTGTTCGCGCGTCATAGGGGCAGCGTTTTCTGCCAGGAGCCGGACAAGATAGAACCAGCCAAGTAGAATGCCGACTATATAGGCAAGGCTGTACCACCGGAGCGCAAATGGGCCAATCTGGAGCAGCACTGGATTGAGGTGTAGCGATGAAAAATAGATCGCGGTTTGGGCATGACCCGCGAGACTCATGGTGCAGTCCGATCTAAGGGAAAATTGCTCATTCGCATGTTCCAGACTCGCGCTCAAACGGTAATCCTTCCCATGTTTCCAGCCATGTCCTCCGCGCCGCACGGGAAGGCGCCTAGCGATTTGTTCCATGAATGATCGGCTTTTGCGACCTCGCGGATTTGTGTCCGCCGCACGGCGCCTGTTCAGGGCCAGCGAAGCGAGTTTCATTCTGCTCGCGGTCGGCGTTGGCATTGCCGCTGGACTCCTGGCCGCCGTCCTCGGCGCGGCGGCACATTTGCTACAATCCACCCTGTACGGCCTCCAGGTTGCCGACCGCCTCAGCGGCCTTGCTTCAATCTCTCCGATCCGGTTGCTAGCTTTGCCGTTCGGAGGCTTGGTACTCGGCGTGATTCTGGTCTTGGTTCGCAACAACAAGCGGACTGCGATCGACGTGGTGGAGGCCAATGCGCTGCACGGCGGACGGATACCCTTTCGCGATACGGCGCTTGTGTCTGGCCAGACCCTTGTTTCCAACGGTTGTGGAGCATCCGTCGGGCTCGAGGCGGCCTATGCACAAGCGGGAGGAGGGATCGCCTCGCTTGTTGGCCAATGGCTCAACTTGCGCCGCAATGACTTGCGCGTGCTGGTTGGAGCCGGATCCGGGGCAGCAATTGGGGCTGCGTTTGGCGCGCCCCTGACAGGCGCTTTCTATGCCTTCGAAATTGTCATAGGTGCCTACACGCCCGCCAGTATTGCCCCTGTGGTCGCGGCTACGCTGGCAGCGGTGGTTACGGCGCGGACACTGGGCGCGACGCCTTATCTGATTGCCGCGACGAGTAGCCAGAACCTCGCGACTGTGGACTATCTCCTCTATGCGGTTTTGGGTTTGATCGCTGCGGTCATCGGCATCGCGCTGATGCGGCTGGTGTCCTTTGCGGAGGCTGCCGTCCGCCGCACAATGCTGCCCGAGTGGGCGAGACCCGTCGTCGGTGGCCTGATCCTCATTCCGATCGCAATGGGCTCGCCCCACGCGCTCTCGGCCGGACATGGCGCGCTGCACCTAACGATCGGCAGCGAACTGGCGCTCAGCGCGCTGGCGCTCATCTTCGTTCTCAAATGCCTCGCTTCGATCGTTTCGCTGGGCTTCGGCTTCCGGGGTGGGCTGTTCTTTGCCTCGCTTTTTCTGGGCTCGTTGCTTGGGCAGATTCTTGCTGGCTTGTGGATGCTCATCCCGGGCGTCGTCCCATTGTCGATGGTCGATGCAGCGCTTGTGGGAATGGCGGCGTTGGCCGTTGCGGTCGTCGGCGGGCCGATGACCATGTCTCTTCTCGTTCTGGAGGCAACCCATGATTTCGGGATCACGGCGGTCGTCTTGACCGCCGCGCTTTGCTCAAGTGCGCTGGTCCGCGAGCGGTTTGGCTACTCGTTTTCGACCTGGCGCTTGCATCTGCGCGGCGAAGTGATCCGTAGCGCGCGGGACATAGGCTGGATGCGCTTGTTGACGGCGCGCAAGATGATGCGGGCGGCACCTGCCACCGCGTTGCCGACCTTGCCCATGGCTGCCTTCCGACAGCAATTCCCGCTGGGATCAACCAGTCGCGTTTTACTTCAGGATGCGGTGGGCCACTATGCCGGTCTGGTTCCTACGGCGGCCGTTTTCGCCGACACCGGGGAGGGTGAGCGAGCGATCGCTGATCTCTCAATCCTCAAGGGCGTCACCTTGTCTCCAGATTTATCGATCGGATCGATCATGGAGCGTTTCGACGAGAGCGGTGCGGACGATCTTGCCGTTGTCGATGCGGAGGGCCGCATACTGGGTATGCTGACAGAGAAATATGTCCGGAAGCGCTACGCTGATGAGATCGATCGATCGCAGCGCGACCTCTATGGCGAAGATTAACGTGGTTCCCTGAAGCGAATTGACCGCTTCCGACGGTCGTAAAATCCAGGCGATTGAAGTCGGATTCGACTGAACGGTTTTCGTGGACTGGCCAACACTCTGTAGATAGGGTAGGGGGGTAACCTATGGGACATCTGACCGAAGGCAATGATGAACTCCTGAAACGGGTGCGCCGCATCGCCGGTCAGGTCACGGCGATTGAGAAAGCGCTGGCGGCAGGGACGGACTGCACGACGACGCTGCATCTGGTTGCAGCGACACGCGGTGCCATCAACGGCCTCATGGACAAGATTATCGAGGAGCATGTCCGCGCGCATGTGGCGCATCCCGATCTTCCGGCCGAGGAGCGCGCCGCAGGGGCGGAAGAACTGATCGCGGTCATACGCCGCTACGCAAAATGAGGCTGAGAAATTGACGACGTCCCGCGACATTGACGCCTTTACGCACGACCATGTGTATCTGGGGGCCTCTCACGACGAGAACGCCCGCCGGACGTTGTGGGTTGTGGTGCTGACGGCTGTGATGATGATCGGCGAGATCTTCGCCGGCTATGTCACCGGCTCGATGGCGCTCCTGGCCGACGGTTTTCATATGGCGACCCACGCCGGGGCGCTGAGTGTCGCAGCGATTGCCTATGCCTATGCCAAGCGGCATGCATCCAGCGGGCGGTTCAGCTTCGGAACCGGGAAGGTCGGCGATCTGGCGGGCTTCGCTTCGGCGCTTGTGCTGGGCCTTATCGCCTTTGGAATCGGGATCGAATCGATCCTGCGGTTGTTCGAACCCATCAAGGTTGCGTTCGGCGAAGCGACGCTGATTGCGGTCATCGGGTTGGGCGTGAACATCGTCAGCGCATTCCTGCTGTCGGGTAGCCACCATCATCATCACGGTCATGACGATCACGCCCATGATCATGATGCCCATGGTGGGGACAATAACCTCCGCTCAGCCTATGTGCATGTGCTCGCCGATGCTCTCACTTCTGTGTTGGCGATCACGGCTCTTCTGGCAGGGCGCTATCTGGGCTGGATATGGATGGACCCGATCATGGGAATCGTTGGAGCGGTGGTGATCGCCCGCTGGTCCTGGAGCTTGATGCGCGATACCGCCGCGGTTCTCCTCGATACGACTGATAATCATGTGGCCGAGGAAATACTGGATCTCGTCGAAGGCCCCGGAGATGCGCGCATTTCCGATCTCCATGTCTGGCGTGTCGGCCCTGAAGCACATGCCGCGATCGTCGGCGTTGTCGGCGGCGCGGGAATCGATGCGACTATCATCCGTAATCGTCTCGTCCCCGTCCACGAACTGAAGCATCTGACGGTCGAGTGCCATTGAAAGCGCACGCATGAACTCTCCGTGCATAGACTTGTGCGCGTTCGACGGTTCGACCGGCTGGTGCCGGGGGTGCGGCAGGTCCAAACCCGAATGCAGGACATGGAAGAAGGCGCAGCCGCAACAACAACGCAAGATCGCCGCCGACCTTCCGCGCCGGCTCGCGAAGCTGGCAGGATGCGGCCGGGACAAGTGAACCGGCTAGCCTGGCGGCTAGCGTGCCCTGCTGGCGATCTTCCGATCCCGCCAGATAGGCTCAGGAAGCGAGGCGCGTGATTATCGGACATTCAGGTCGCTCGTTGCCGTGGCAGCCGTTCGCCAAGTCAAGCAACGCTTCGCGCATCGCATTGAGCGTGTCCGCCTTCCGGCCGAGGTCTGCCGCGCGCATTTCCGCCAGCGCCTTGACCTCCGCGCTGGCGCGATCGCGGTCGGACCAGAGATCGAGCAGCACGCGAATTTCTTTGATAGGAAAGCCGAGATCGCGGGCGTTGGCGATGAAGCGCAGGCGATGCACGTCGGCTTGCGAATAGTCTCTATACCCGCTGTCCCGTCGCGGCGACGACGGGATAAGCCCGATCTTCTCATAATGGCGGATCATCCGCTGCGACACAGCGCTCGCGTCGGAGGCCGCACCGATGTTCACAGCCTCACCCGATTGAGGCGCAGCGCGTTGGTGACGACGCTGACCGATGACAGGGCCATCGCGGCAGCAGCGATGACAGGTGACAGAAGGATACCAAACACCGGGTAGAGCAGCCCAGCGGCTATGGGGACGCCGGCGGCATTGTAGATGAAAGCAAAGAACAGGTTCTGGCGGATGTTGGCCATCGTCGCCTCGCTCAGCCGTCGCGCTCGCACGATGCCATTAAGATCACCCTTGAGTAGGGTGATACCGGCGCTTTCGATGGCGACATCCGTGCCCGAACCCATCGCGATACCAACGTCCGCTGCTGCGAGAGCGGGCGCGTCGTTCACCCCGTCGCCAGCCATGGCGACGACATGGCCTTCGCGTTGCAGGCGCAGGACGACAGCGCTCTTCTGATCGGGCAGCACTTCGGCTTCGACTGCATCGATGCCGAGTTTCCGGGCCACCGCCTCGGCGGTCGTCCGGTTGTCGCCCGTCAGCATGACGACGCTCACGCCCTCCTTGCGTAGAGTGGCCAGTGCCTCCGCCGTTGTTGCCTTGATCGGATCGGCAATGGCGAGGATCCCGGCAACCTGGCCGTCAACGGCGGCGAAAATCGCTGTCGCTCCGTCCGCCCGCAGCTCATCGGCCCGGGCAGCCGCGGCTGACACGTCGATCCCATTCTCCTCGAGATAGGCCGCGCCGCCCAGAAAGATGCGCCTGCCGTCCACGGTCCCGACCGCACCCTTGCCGGTAGGCGAGTCAAAATCGGAGACTTCGGGAACGTTGACGTCACGGTCCTTTGCGGCTGCGACGATCGCGAGCGCCAGCGGATGCTCTGATGCCCGCTCGACGCCCGCCGCCAGGCGAAGAAGGTCATGCTCCGAAAAGCCGTCCATTGCCACGATGCTCGTCACCGAAGGTCGCCCTTCGGTCAGCGTGCCGGTCTTGTCGACGACGATCGTATCGACCTTCTCCATACGCTCGAGCGCCTCGGCATTCTTGATCAGGACGCCAAGGCCCGCACCCCGTCCGATCCCGACCATGATCGACATCGGCGTCGCCAGGCCGAGCGCGCAGGGACAAGCGATGATCAGCACTGCGACCGCTGCCACGAGGCCGTGCGCCAGTCGCGGTTCCGGACCCCATATCCCCCAGATCGCAAATGAGAGCAGTGCTACGCCAAGCACTGCCGGGACGAACCAGCCCGCGACCTTGTCGGCCGTGCGCTGGATCGGCGCGCGCGAACGCTGCGCATCCGCCACCATCTGGACGATCCGCGCCAGCATCGTATCGCGGCCAACCTTGTCAGCGCGTATGACAAGAGATCCCGTTTGGTTCATCGTGCCGGCTACCACATGGGCATCGATCGTCTTGGTGACCGGCATCGACTCGCCGGTCACCATAGACTCGTCGATCGAAGAGCGGCCATTTTCGACAACTGCGTCCACGGGCACTTTTTCGCCGGGGCGGACCCGCAACCTGTCACCGACGGCGATCAAATCAATATCGACTTCCTCGTCGCTACCATCCGGCAGGATCCGGCGGGCAGTCTTGGGTGCCAGATTGAGCAGGGCCTTGATTGCGCCCGAGGTGCGCTCTCGGGCGCGCAGTTCGAGAACCTGTCCGAGAAGCACGAGGACGGTGATGACGGCGGCGGCCTCGAAATAGATCGCGACAGTGCCATCCATCATGCGGAACGCCGCCGGGAATATGCCTGGAGCCAGCGTGGCCACCACGCTGTAGGCCCAAGCGACGCCAGTACCCATCGCGATCAGCGTGAACATGTTGAGGTTTCGCGACCGGATGGAGGCCCAACCGCGCTCGAAAAACGGCCAGCCCGCCCACAGTACGACCGGGGTCGCCAAGGCGAACTGCACCCACCCCGATATTCGTTCGGAGACGAGTTGATGAAGCGCGGGGAAAAGATGCCCTCCCATTTCAAGGAGGAATATGGGTACTGTCAGTGCCAGGGCGATCCAGAAGCGCCGCGACATATCGACGAGTTCAGGGCTCGGGCCGGATTCCGCCGTCACGAGCTCTGGCTCGAGCGCCATCCCGCAGATCGGGCAAGGACCGGGACGATCCTTCCGAATCTCCGGGTGCATCGGACAGGTCCAAATCGTGCCCGGCTCGGCGACCGGGGCCTCGTTGCTCCCGCTTGCCAGATATCGTTCCGGTTCGGCGATAAATTTCGAACGACATCCGGCGCTGCAGAAGTGAAAATCCTTTCCGCCATGGGAGGCATGGTGCGCGGTCGCGTCGGGATCCACCATCATGCCGCAGACAGGATCCTTCGCTGTCTTCGAGCCTTGCGCCTCGCGGTGCTTTCCAGCGCAACAGCTATGCGCACCAGATTCGCTCGCGGAAATAGGATCGGTCATGGCTCGTCTCCTTATCGACGATAAGCAATTTGGGGTCTGACATTGTGTCAGGGTCAAGACCCCGGTTAAAATAATCTGCCCGCCCGAGGCTGGAGCCGGTTCATTCGAGCAGAAGATTGTGGATCGCGGTGGCTGCCTTGGCCGCCTGACCCGCCGCGACGGCAATTTGGTCGAGCCCTTCGACGACGTCGCCGGCAGCGAACAGACCGCTGATCGACGTTCGCTGGTGATCATCGACAACGATGCAGCCCGATGCACTTAACGCTGCACCTGCCATCCGCGCCAGCTCTGACCGTCCTGAACTTCCGAGCGCGACATAGAGCGTATCGAAGCTGAGCGACTGGCCATCGGACAGGCGCACGAGAATATCATCATCGTTGACCGAAAGTGTTCGAATGGCCGCAGGTTCGACCGCGATTCCGCTTCCGGAAAGCTCTGCTTGATCGGCGCGCGAAAGCTGCGCGGACTCTTCAGTAAGCAGGGTGACGGTCTCGCTGTAGCGCCGCACGAAGAGAGCTTCGGCCGCGCCATGCTCCGAGCAGCCCAGGACGGCCACGCGCTTGCCGCGTACCTCGTAGGCATCGCAAATTGGACAATAGCGGATGAGGCCGCGCAAAACGCCTTTGTCGTGTGCTGCCTGCGCGAGCTTTGGTCGGTGATTGGCCACGCCCGGCGCAAGCAACACCGTTCGAGCCTCGACGGTGCGGGAACTTATGCCGACGACAAAGCCGTTCTCGGACTGCGTGATACTGCGGGCGACGTCACTGACCAATTCTGCACCATAGCGATCAGCGTGCTGACGCATCCGCAACAGCAAATCCTCACCGGATATCCCTTCCGGGAAGCCAACAAGATTATGTGTTCTGGGAATGCTGGCGGCACGTCCTGCTCCGGCGTCGATAACCAGCGTGGTACGCAGAAACCGACCCAGATAGGTGGCAGCTGTCAGGCCCGCGGGTCCTCCGCCAATGACAATGCAGTCGTACATGCGCACCTCGCCGACGGTAATCGTCACTTCTATTACGCGCGCCCGCACCTCTGCCCTCGAATGCCATCGATATTTGAAGAAAATGCGGGTCGGGGCGAGGGGTTCGCGCCGTCGATGCGTAAGTCAGGAGTAGCCTGTCGAAGATTGGACGGGCTGTTCGGGAGCCCACGGGTCGCAGCGTGGAGCGGGGCGAGCGCTCAAGGGAAGGCTGGTCGGAACAACGATCATCTCCTTGGCCGTTCGCCCCGCGATGGGCGGGACTGTCAGCTCCTTGGCCCTTGCGAACGCAAGAGCATGGGGGACGCGCAGATGGAGAGCTACAGCCCTTTTTCCGTGTCGATGGGGCGGGCGCTTTGGGTGATGGCGATGGTGGCGGGACCGCCTCTGATCATCATGGGTGTGGTCGGGCTGATCATTTCGATCATCCAGGCTGCCACCTCGATCAATGAGCAAACGGTCAGCTTTGTGCCCAAATTGCTCGCACTGTTGCTATTCCTCGCCCTCTTTGGCGCCGCAATGGGAGCATTGCTTGTCGATTATACGCGCGATCTCCTTATGCACATTCCAGACGAGATCCAGTGAACAGCGAGGCGACCGATTGTCACGCGGCGCGGCAACGATCGAAAATATGGCTTGCCGTTGACCACAATGTTAGCCTCTCGGGCTGATTGGGTAAGCATCAGGGGGATTGGATTGGCCGATTTTGAATTGCTGGCGCGGCAGCTGATCCAGCGGTGGAGGGAAGATCCTAACGCAACCTATCAGAGCTGGTTTCTGTGGGATGAGCGGATCAAGAATTTCCGCTCGATCCGGCGCGGTCTGGCCCAGGTCGTCGCCGAGATCGAGACCGGGCGATTTGGCGTCGCCTATCGGGGTTCGTCGCTCGAAACCGTGGTCCACTCGGTCGCGGAACAACGGCAGATCTTCAAGGGCGCAGACCATGCCTTTCTGTGGAAACCAAAGCTGCGGATCCCCGACATTTATGAGAACCCGGCAAACCAGCGCGCTTTTGGGCGGCTACTGGATCATTGCGCATGTTGCGATACCGCGGAGGAGATTATCGCAGGCATCCACACGATCGATCGGCTGAACATTAAGGGGCTCGGGCCAGCAGTCGCCAATCTGCTGTATTTTCTCCACCCGACCCTGGTGCCTCCCTTCAATACGGCGATCGTTACCGGCTACAACAAGCTCACGGGCGGAAAGGTCAAGCTGGGTAGCTGGCAGCATTTTCTGGCAATGCGGTCGGGCGTTCTCGACCTCAACGAGCAATTCCGGGACCTGCTGTCCAACGATCTTGGCGCCATTGGCGGCCTGTTGTTCGATATCGGCTCAGGCCGATACCCAGCTCCGCCCCGTGGTGAGGAGGATCAAAGCGCGGGTAGCTGGACGGCCCGGCTGGAGCAGGCCCGGGCCGAAGCGCAAAGCCTCAACAAGGCGGTCCAGAAGCAGGGTGAAAGCGATCGGACCCACTCGGAAGTTCAAGCCTGGCTTCGCGATATCGGGCGGGCGCTTGGTTACGATGTCTGGATCGCGGCCAATGATCGCGGGCGTCTTCACGACGGATTGCGCCTTGGGGAGGGATGCCTGGAAAGTTTGCCGGCATCCATTTCTACTTCGACCGGCGGAGATGCCATCCGCCTGATCGATGTGCTGTGGCTTGAGCGGGGCGGCGATCGTGTCGCAGCGGCATTCGAGGTGGAGCATTCGACGTCGATCTATTCGGGTATCGTACGTATGCTCGACCTCGCCCTGAGCGGCAGCGAATTACACGCGACCGCTGGGCTGTTTCTCGTCGCCCCGGACGCTCGGGAATCCGACGTGCGGGCGCAACTGGCGCGGCCCGCCTTCAGCCGGGTCGCGGATCTCGAGATCGCCTATCTCCCCTATGGCGAACTGGAGCGTCACAAGGACGCAATTTCCAGGTTCGGGTCGGGATTGAAGGCGATCAAGGCCATAGCCCGGGCGCTGCCCTGAAAATCACATCCCCGACGCCGGGGGCGCCAACTGCCCAAGCCAGGCGACCAGCGCAAGGATCGCTATAGCGCAGCCGCTTTCGATCAGGAGACTCTGGCGTAACGCTCCCACTGCGGTTTCGCCATCTCCCCGCTCCAGTGCCGCCGCAAGAGCCGGCGTCAGGAAAAAACGGTTCGCCGCAGCCAAGAGGAGCATCGCACCGAAAAGCAGCAATTTGCCCACAAGCAGCATGCCATACAGCGTGGTGAACAGCGCGCCGACATTTGATGGCCCGATCAATATCCAGCTATTTGCGAGGCCCGAGACAATCAGCAGGCCGACGACGATGGAGCCGATCCTTGCAAATCCGTCCAACGCCCGGTGGGAGAGATGGATATGATCCGCGGCCATACGCGCGGCCGAGCGGAAGATGAGGAGGCAGAGGGCACATAGCGCCCCGATCCAAATTCCCGCCGCCAGGAGATGGGTGATATCCGCGGCCAGGTGAAACCAGCCAAGCAGGCCTTCATCGGCAGCTCCATGCCCGGTCCACGCCAGCGTAGACAGAGCTACGGCAGCCGTGATCGAGAGGGATACCAGCGCGAAGGTCGGCCGCTGCCAACCCACGATCGAGAAATACAATACCAGCAGCAGCGCAGCGATACGCAGCTGCCACGCAGTACCGATTGTCGTTCCTGAAATCACCATGCTGACCGTGGCGCGGTCGATCTCGCCGATCGTGACACCCCCCATCGATGCGGCCAAAACCATCACGCCCAATATCGATAGTCCGATGCCCACAAGGGCGACGGTGGCGAGAACGGGGCGGAAGCGCAGGACCGAGCCGGATTGCCGCTCGGCCCCGCGCAATGTGTAGAGCCCGAACATCGGCAGCCCAAAGAGAAGCATGAGGTCAATATACAGCCCCAGCCTGACGGCAGTCGCCACCGTGTCCGGCACGGTCTTACTTGACCTTGAACGTGTAGCTGCCCTGGACGCGATGCGTGTCGGTCGACACGATGTGATAGTCGACCTTGTACGTTCCGGCAGATAGTGGCTTTGCCAACGTCGCCACGAGCGTCTTGCCATCGGGGGCGAGCGTGGCCTTGACGCCATTCATCTTCATCGGCCCCATCTTCATGCCTGGCATTTCCGTCATGGTCAGGTCGATGCCGGAAAATTGTGCGACCAGCCCTTCGGTGAAGGTGAGTTGAACCTTCGTCGGGGCGGCGACGACGGTGTCTGCGGCTGGCGTAGCACTGCTCAGTTTGGGGTGAGCCTGGACGGCGGTGGCGGCAAAGACAGAAGTCGCCATGGCGACGGCAAAAGCTGTTTTACGAAACATCGATTTCTCCATAGGCGGCGACACTGCCGACACAGCGATTTACGCACCGCAGAGTGCAACCCCTCATCAAACCCGCGAAATTTCTTCGGCGGTTGCATGGAAACCGGCCGGCGCGCGGGATCGGCGTAGGGTTGAGGGGTGAAGGCGCGCCGCGCGTATGATCAATTGGATGGGGTGTGAAATCATCGATCGTCCAAAGACTTTCTGCTGGGGAGGACGCGATGGAAGATTCAAGGAAAGCATGGCTCCGGAGACATTTTCCGAGCGTGGGCTTCGTCGCGGCGGCGGCGCTGGCCGGTGGCGCGCTCGCCGGCATCGTCGTGTATGTCGGCGCTTACGATATTGGCGCTGATGCCCCCCACAGCAAACCAGTCTATTGGCTCGTGGAGCAATTCCGTGATCGCTCGATCGCGGTAAGGTCTCGCGACATCAGCGTCCCGGCAAACCTGATGGATGTGAAACGTCTGCAGAGCGGAGCGGGGCTCTATACCGAGATGTGCAGCGGCTGCCATCTCGCACCGGGCCTCGAGAAGTCCGAGATCAGCCAGGGCCTCTATCCCAGGGCTCCCGAGCTTTTCCATGAGCCCCTGAGATCGGCAAAGGAGCAGTTCTGGATCATAAAGCATGGGGTCAAGCTCACAGCGATGCCGGCCTGGGGCAAAACCCATAGCGACGAGCTGATCTGGGACATGGTGGCTTTCGTGCGGCAGATGCCGAAAATGAGTCCTGCGCAATATCAGGCGGCGATTGCCAGTGCCCCTGAAGATCACGATGCGATGATGAAGGATATGCCTGGCATGACAAAGACGATGCCGTAACTATGTGGCACCGTGCCTTGAAGGTCGTCGTTCAGCCCCCCGAAAACCGAGGGGCGCTTTTGACGAACGGGCCGATAGCGGAGGTGGAAAAGACGGTTCTTGCGCCAGCGAGTCGGACGGAAAGAAAAAATAGGAATTTGAGATGAATATAGACTTGGATGGGCTCTTGAGCCGCTTACGCAACGAACCGGGGCATCCCGGTCTGGCCGGTCTCGAAGAGGCAGTGTTCAGGCGCATTGCCGCCATGCCGCAAGTTTCGGCGGGTTCCCAGTTGAGGCTTGGCGCGGTCGCCGCCTTTGGCGCAGTGCTGCTCGGTGTTGCCAGCAACGGGGTCACGTCGCCAGTTGAGGCCTCGGTTACGCTCTCGCCTTTCGGCCCATCCAATCCGCTTGCTCCCTCCACGTTGCTCGCAGGTCCGCGATGAAGCCGCGGCTGCTCGTTCTGGTCGCGATTGTCGCCTTTGCCGCAGCCGTCGCGGGCGTGTTTCTCGGCCGTCATTTCCTGCCACATCCTGTGGCTGGCGGCGTCGAACTGCATGACGTATTGCACAGCAAGCTCGACCTGGACGATCGTCAGAAGGCTCAGATCGAGTTGCTTGAGCAGCGATTTGCCGTGCGCCGACGGGCGCTGGAACTCGAACTGAGAGCCGACAATGCACGGCTTGCCGATGCCATCGAAACTGAACATGGCAACGGTCCGGGTGTCGCTGCGGCCGTCGATCAGTCGCATCAGGCAATGGGTCAGCTCCAAAAGGAAACGCTCGGCCATATCTTCGCCATGCGCCAGATCTTACGCCCGGATCAGGCCAAGACCTTCGATCAGGCGGTGGTACATGCGCTTACCGACGATGCGCGGTGAGTCTGGAGCTCCAGTCGTGCTCCGATGGTGAACTTGCCGCGCTGACGATCGGTGGCCGGCAAGCGGCATTCGCGGAGATCATGCACCGGCATCAATCCGCGATATTTCGGCTGGTCCGCGGACTCGTAGGCAATGCGGAAGAGGCGCTCGACCTTACCCAGGATTGCTTCGTTTCGGCGTTCAGCCATTTGCGGAAATATGATGGTGCCCGACCGCTGCGCGCCTGGCTGTCGCGGATCGCGATCAACAAATGCCGTGATTGGCGCCGTCGCCAAAGAGTGCGACAGCTCTTCATCTTCAGTGCCGCCACGTCCGACGACGAAATTGAACAGGTCCCAGACGACGCACCTTCGGCTCATGCCAGCGCAGCTTCCAAGATGGAACTCGAACAACTCTCGACTGCGATCGCGGCCTTGCCATCTTCGTTGCGAGAGGTTCTGCTGCTCCGCACCGTCGAAGGGTTGAGCCAATCGGAAGCTGCGTCGGCACTTTCGATCAGCGGGAAGGCTGTCGAGACGCGGCTGTATCGCGCCCGCGTCCGTCTTGCTGAAATCTTGGCCGACATTTGAGGGGTGCGCCGTGCTCGTGCGTAAGGATGAGAGAGATACCGCGCTCGAGCCTCGCTGCGGACAAGAGGGTGCTGAACGATGAACAAGGAGATTATATGCCCCCGGTATTGAACCGCCGCGATCTGTTCCGCGGTGCCGCGCTGACCGGCGGTGGCCTGGCATTGTCGGCCTGGATGCCGGCATGGGCTCAGCCCGTTTCGGCCGGAATCGTGAAGCCGCTCCCGACCGTCACTGGCAACGATATCACTCTCAAAATCGCTCATCAGATGATGATGATCGATGGTCGTGCAAGCCATGCCATTGGCATTAACGGTACTGTGCCGGCGCCTTTGATCCGGTTGCGCCAGGGCCAGACGGCGCGCCTGTCGGTGATCAACGATCTCGACGAAGACAGCTCGATCCACTGGCATGGCTTACTCGTACCATTCCAGTTCGATGGCGTGCCCGGGATCAGCTTTCCCGGCATCAAACCAAAATCGACCTTCGTCTATGAATTTCCGATCGTCCAGGCGGGCACCTATTGGTATCATAGCCATTCGGGTTTGCAGGAACAGATGGGCCATTACGGGCCGATCGTGATCGATCCGGCAGGCGAAGATCCGATCAAGTCGGACCGCGAGCATGTGATCGTGCTGTCCGACCATAGCCAGATGCATCCGCACGCGATTTTCAGAAAGCTCAAGCAGGTGGGCGGGGGCTATTTCAACTATCAGCGCCAGACGCTGGCTGGCCTGATGGCAAAAGAAGATCAACCGCTCAAGGATCGTCTCGACTGGGGCAAGATGCGGATGGACCCCACGGACGTCTCTGATGTCACAGGTTCAACCTACACCTATCTCGTCAATGGCCATGGTCCCCGGGACAATTGGACAGCGCTTTTCCGGCCCGGCGAGCGGGTTCGGCTACGTTTTGTCAACGCCTCGGCGATGACGACGTTCAATGTCCGGATTCCAGGACTCAAGCTCACGGTCGTTCAGGCCGATGGCCTAGACGTACGGCCGGTGGAGGTCGACGAGTTCCAAATTGCGGTGGCGGAAACCTACGACATCATTGTCACCCCGACCGATGACCGTGCCTACACTCTGATCGGCGAATCTGTTGATCGGTCTGGCATGGCGCGCGCAACTCTGGCCCCGCGCGAAGGCATGGCAGCCGAGGTACCCGCGCTTCGCAAACGTCCCCTTGCCGATATGAAGGATATGGGCATGGGCGAGATGGACATGGGCGGCATGCAAGGCATGGACGCTTCCGGCGGTTCTACGATGGCCGGCATGGACCATGCAGCAATGGGTCATGACATGCCGACAGGCGCCGCCGCTGCTGGTGGCATGGCGGGCATGGACATGGGCTCCGGCGCATCCATGCCGACAACCGACAAGACGCCCGGCGGCTCGATGGCGCGCATGCCTGGAATGGGCGCTCCGGCCGGCGACGCTATGGCAGGCATGGCGATGGGCGAGATGGGCGGCATGAATATGCGCGACGGTAGCAAAGCCCCGCAGGTCAAGATGGGGCCTGGCGTCCAGACGATTTCACCTATGCCGATGGATCGCACCGGAGAGCCCGGGCAGGGCCTGGAAGATGTCGGACACCGCGTCCTGGTCTATCGCGACCTCATGGCGGTGGATCGCAACCCCGACGTGCGGGCGCCAGATCGGGCGATGGAAATCCACCTGACCGGCAATATGGAACGCTATATGTGGTCGTTCGACGGCGTTAAGTTGAGCGACAAGCGCGAGCCAATCCCATTCCTCGAAAATGAACGTGTGCGTGTCACGCTGGTGAACGACACGATGATGTCGCACCCGATCCATCTCCACGGGCATTTTTTCGAGTTGGTTACGGGGCATGGCGAATATTCGCCGCGCAAGCACACGGTCAACGTCGCGCCGGGCGGAAAAGTGAGTTTCGACGTCACCGCCAACGCGATCGGAGACTGGGCCTTCCACTGTCACATGCTTTATCACATGCACGCCGGGATGATGCGCGTCGTCTCTGTCCGGCCTCGGGGAGAAGCAGCATGAAGGCATTGCTTCTCCTCATTAGCGTAGCGCCGCTTGCCCTCGCGGCTCCGGCTAACGCGCAATCGATGCAGAATATGCCGGGCATGAACATGCCTGCGGCCAAAGCACCTCCGAAGAAAAAGCCGGCAGCCAAACCCGCCACTCCCGTTAAGCGCAAAACGGCCGCCAAACCGGCTGCTAAACCAACTCCAGCAAAGCGCGGGGCGCCCGTCGCGCAACCTAAAGCGGCCGCCCATGACATGTCGGGAATGGGCGCCATGCCAGGAATGGATATGTCGGGAACGGCAGGAAGCAAGGCATCTCCGAAGCCCGATCCCCATGCAGGACATGACATGTCGAGCATGCCTGGCATGACAATGCCGGACACGGCGGGTGGCACCATGAACCACGATATGCCCGGTATGAATATGCCTGCTGGTGGAACCGGTCAGCCAATGGAGCATGACATGTCGTCCATGCCCGGCATGTCGATGGACGGGCAGATGGCCGGTCATGGCGCAGGGGGCACGAGCCTTGCACCGGGCAATGCACCGGCGCCGGCAGCACCAAGCGATCATTATGCCGATCGGATTTATCAGAACGGTGCGATGGTCGATTCACGGTCCATGCTGCACAACGAGCATGGCGCCAGCACCTCCTCGATGATCCTGTTCAATCTGGCGGAATATCAGGTCCGAAATGGTCGGGACGGTTATCGCTGGGATGGCGAAGCGTGGTTCGGCAAGGATCTCGATCGGTTGACAATCAAGTCAGAAGGCGAGGGCGTCTTGGGCGGTCGTAACGGCACCTTTATGGAAACTGCGGAGATTCAGGCGCTCTACAGCCGCGCGCTCGATCCATACTGGAACCTGCAGGCTGGTGTTCGATATGATTTCAAACCCAATCCCTCCCGCACTTATGCGACGATCGGGATCGAGGGCGTTGCGCCTTACTGGTTCGAAACAGAGGCAGCCTTGTTCCTGTCGAACAAGGGTGAGGTTCTGGGTCGGATCGAGGGCTATTACGATCAGCGTATTACGCAACGTTTGATCCTTCAGCCCCGGGTCGAATTGAATCTATCAGCCCAGGACGTGCCGGAAACCCGCATCGGCGCGGGTATATCGAACGCCGAATTTGGGCTGCGCCTGCGTTACGAAGTCAGACGCGAATTTGCGCCCTATATTGGCGTCTCCTACGATCGCAAGCTGGGCAAGACCGCGGATTATGCGCGAGCTGATGGCGAAGGTGTCAAGGCGACAAGCTTTGTCATTGGCGTGCGGACCTGGTTCTGAGGAGCAACCGGCTTCGCCTCCATGTCGGGGTTAGCCGGGTGCACCGCTGGCTGGCCCTGATCATCGGCGTCCAGTTATTGCTGTGGTTTGCGAGCGGCCTGATCATGAGTGTGTTGCCCATCGATCGGGTTCGCGGTGAACATATCGTAGATCGCGCATCGCTGGCGACGCTCGATCAGGGCCGTGCCCGGGCGCCGCTCGATATCGTTCTGCGCCAGGTGGCCGCACCTGTCCGCGAGGTGCGGTACCGTATGCTCGCTGGGCGCGAGGTCGCCGAGGTGGAGATGGCTGACGGCTCGGTGCAGATACACGACGCAGAAACGGCGTCGGCCATCCCGCCCGTCAACGCCGCGATGGCTCGCGCGGTGGCGGTGCGAGCATATCGTGGGAAGTCGGCGCCGCCGAGCGTCCGTGCCGTTACGTCCGCGAGCACCGAATATAAGGGCGTGCTTCCGGCATGGCGGATCGACTTTCCAGATCAGGATTCGACCCGCGTTTATATTGCGCAAAATAGCGGTCGGATCGTTGCCGTCAGGAACGGCACTTGGCGTCTCTATGACTTCTTCTGGGGCCTTCACATCATGGATTGGAAGAACCACGAAGATTTCAACACGCCCTGGCTGATTGGATTTGCCGGTGGGGGGCTTGCGCTCGCGATCGCGGGTTCTGCTCTTTTGTATTTCCGCTGGCCGCGAAAGCGGCGCCGCAAGAGTTGAACGACTATGGGGAATTCTTGGGCGGGGGCCAAAGGAGACGACCAATGATGAAGAACGCTTATACCAGCCTCGCGCTGCAGACCTTCGTTGGCGGCATCATCATGTATTTGGTGATGTTCGTCATGATCGATAGTCTGGGGAGCTTCTATAATAACCTTAACATGGTCTACATGACGCTTATGATGGTCGCACCCATGGTGGTGTTGATGATACTCGCAATGGGGCATATGTTTCCATCGAAAACCGCGAACGCCGCCCTTTTGATCGGCTCTGTCGCGATATTTGCTGGATCGTTCGCGCTCATCCGGACGCAAACGACGATCGGCGATACCGCGTTCCTGCGGTCGATGATCCCCCACCATTCGGGGGCGATCCTCATGTGTCGTGAGGCATCTCTCAAAGATCCGGAAGTCGTTCGTCTCTGTAGCGGCATCGAGGTATCCCAGCGGCGCGAGATCGACGAGATGAAGGCAATTTTGGCCCGTAAATAGCATCCTGACCCCTAATTCTTGGGGAGTGTCTGCGTTTCGCGGAGGGGAAAAGCACGCTCGCGCGTATTAACAATCCGGGGACGATAAGGAGAATATTATGAAGAAAATAATCGCCGTCATGATCGTCGGATTGTTGGCCACGCCCGGTATCGCGCAAATGCAGGGCATGGACCATTCCAAGATGGACATGGGCCAGATGATGAAGCCGACACGGGCCAACCCGTATCCGCCCGCCGAGATGGAAATGCATCAAAAGATGATGTCCGCGATGGGCGGCGATGCAACTGAAACCTGGGTTCGCAAAATGATTGAGCACCATAGGGGCGCGATCGCGATGTCGCGCATAGTACTGCGAGATACTAAAGACGCGAAGGTTCGGATGATGGCGAATAAGGCGGTCACCGAGCAGACCCGGGAAGTGGGCGAGCTTCAGGACTGGCTGAAGGCCCATGGCAAGCGCGCGCAGTAAAATCCTCCCCCGCCTCAAGGGGCGGGGGAAACACTGAAGGTTGATATGAAAATCAAAATGGCTCTTGCGGTATTATCCGCGTCGCTCTCAATCGCGAGCACTGCGGCCGCGCCTATCGTTGTCCATCGGGATCCGGGATGCGGTTGCTGTGAACAATGGGCCGTGCAGGTGCGTAAGCAATTCGGGCGTCAGGTGACGATCATCGACGATCGTCAGCGCGCTGGCTTCCAGCGGACCCAGGGCGTTCCTGCAGCCTTGTCGTCCTGTCACACGGCGCTCGTGGACGGGATGGTTTTTGAAGGCCATGTTCCGATCGCCGACATGAAACGGGTTCTTGCCCAAAAGCCGCGCGGGGTGCGCGGACTCGCGGTCGCCGGGATGCCTATGGGTTCACCGGGAATGGAAGTCCCTGGACAACGCGCTGAAGCTTATAACGTCATGGCTTTTGGTTCAGGCGGACAACGACTCTTCGCGCGGCATGGCGGCTGATTGTGTCATTGTTCGATCAGCAGGGCTGGTGTAAGAAGTAACGGCTGTGAAACGCTTTACGCATCTCTTTCTCCTGTTGGGAGCGGTCATTGGCCTGATCGGCCAAGCGGCGGCCTATGCATCGGCGCCAGCGGTGGCTGCACCGCCAATGGCGATGGCGGGGATGAGCGCGGATTGCATGAAAGCGATGGCGCAAGAGCAGCAGCCGTCGGGCCAGCCTTGCAAGGGCCTCACGTTCGACTGCATCGCGGCCATGGGATGTGTTGTGCCGATCGTTCTGCGGGATGCGCCGCGGGTCCCGGCAGCGCCAATACCTCATCAGGCCATGGCGTTCTGGACGACCACGACGATCCTGCATGGCAGTGATCTGACTCCCGAGCCTGAACCTCCCACTATCCTTGGCTAATCGACTTCGGCCGTAAGCAGGGTGGCTATGCGCGCGTCGCGTGCGCAAAAAATCGCCACCGGATCTGCGGCTATCCCACGATTATTTGCTCAAGGAATAGTGTCATGAAGACGTTCAAAATTGCCGCGGTCATCATTGCGGCCACTGCCTCTGGCTTCGCCATCGCGCCAGCGTCTGCCCAAGGCAGCGCATCGTCTGGGCAGGGCCATCATGAATGGCGCAGCGCGCCCCAGTACGGCCCTCGTGCCCCATTGCAGGCACCCCGTCGTGTCTGGGTGCCGGATGCCGCGCAGATGGCGAATTGCAGCTGTGACATGATGAAGATGAGCGCTGCGGATTGTATGAAGGAGATGCACGGCATGATGATGCCGTCCGGCTCCGGCGCTGCTGCCAGCTAGGATCAGACCCTGGCTGGTTCAGTTCCCCCTGACGGTCAGGCCTGAGATACCGGCGAAACGGATTTCTGTTTCGCCGGTATCGCTGTGCCGAATCTGCATGGACTCTGACTGGCCTGATCTTCCGATCAGGAGAAATTGATGCGCCTCTTCTATCTCGCGCCGATCATCGCCGCGATCCCCGGCATGGCTCTGGCTGGTCCGCTCACGTTTGATGCAGCGCTTCAGCGCGCCCAGCATCAGGCCCCGTCTCTTCAGGCAAAGGCGCTGGGCGCTGATGCCGCACGGTCCGCGCGTGGCGCCGCCGGCGCATTACCCGATCCGACGCTGGGCGTGAGTGTCGAGAGCTTCCCGATCTCGGGGCCGCTTGCGTTCGAACCTCGGCGGGATGATTTCACCATGGCGCGGGTCGGCGTGTCGCAGGACATTCCCAATCTCGCCAAGCGCCATGCCCAGCAGGCGCGCGCGGAGAGCGATATCAAGGCGGCCGAAGCCGACACCGCCGTCGAGGCCCGAACCGTCGAGGTCGGCACAGCGCTCGCCTGGATCAATCTGGCCTATGCCGAGCGCAGGCTTGCCGCGCTCGATGATGTTCTGTCCCGCCTGGAACATTTGGTGGGAACAACGCCCGCCGCAGTCGCGTCGGGCAATGCACGGCCGGCGCAGACGCTTGCCGGCCAGCAGGCGGTCGCTGCGCTGCAGGATCGCCGCAGCGAGCTGGTGTCGAGTGTGGCGCGGGCACGCGCAACGCTAACTCGCTGGACGGGCGAGACCGGCCCCGAGATCGCCGGGCCAATCCCGGATTTTCCGATCGAGCCGATTACCTTACGCGCCAATCTCGATCGCCATCCAACCATCCGGATGGTCGAGGCCCAGTCCGGCCAGGCGGATGCTGATGTGCGCCTGGCCGATGCCGGCCGGCGCTCCGATTTTGGTGTGAATGTCGCCTATCAGCGCCGCGATCCCCGGTTCGGCGATTATGTCTCGGCCGGCGTGACGGTCAGCCTGCCGTTCTTCACCCGCAATCGCCAAAATGCTGGCATCGCCGCGGCCCAGGCCAATGCCGGGCGGGTCCTGGCCGAACGCGAGGCGACGCGGCGCGCACTCGCCGCCGATCTCGAGTCCGATCTTGCCGATCATGTCATGCACCACGAGCAATGGATGCGAGCGCGCGACACGCTGCAGCCGCTTGCCGACCAACGCGTCAGGCTGGAGACCGCGAGCTATGGTGCCGGACGCGCCAGTCTCGTTGATGTCGCCGATGCCTATGCCGCCCTTGCCGATGCGACCCTCTCGGTCCTCGACCGCGAAGCCCTGGTTGCCGCCGACGGCGCTCGTTTGACCCTTACCTACCGGAGCGACGACCGATGAGCGAAGTTACGATTGCCCGTGGGTGGCTCTTTGGCGCTGCCGCCGTTCTTGCGCTTGCTGCCGGCGGCGTGGGCTTCACCCTGGCCGATATCCAGGGTTCAAAAGATAGTGGGGCCGCAAAGCCTGCAGCGCGCAAGATTCTTTATTGGTACGATCCGATGATACCGGCCGAACATCATGACGGTCCGGGTCTTTCGTCCATGGGAATGCAGACCGTTCCGCGCTATGCTGACGAGGGGGGTGCTGGAAACACCGCGCCGGGCATTTCGATTGATGCCTCCACGTCCCAGGCGCTCGGCCTGCGGATCGTCACGGTGCGCAGGGGCGCACTGGCCAGCAGCCTGACCGCCACCGGCACGATCGATGTCAATCAGCGCGATGTTGCGATCGTCCAGGCGCGCGCAGCGGGGTTCGTCCAACGGGTCTATGCTCGGGCGCCCGGCGACATGATCGGCGCCGGTGCCCCGCTTGCCGATCTGCTCGTCCCCGAGTGGGGCGGCGCCCAGGCGGAATTTCTTGCCGTACGGCGGACTGGCAACGCGGCGCTGATCCAGGCGGCGCGCCAGCGGCTCATGCTGCTTGGCATGCCGTTGGGCACGATCGCAGCGGTCGAACGAACGGGACGGCCGCACAATGTCGTCACGGTCTCCACCCCTACCGGCGGTGTGATCAAGACATTGGATGTGCGCGCGGGGATGACGATGACGGCGGGCCAGACGCTCGCCGAGGTCAACGGCCTCGCCACGGTCTGGCTTAATGCTGCCGTGCCTGAAGCGATCGCCGGTCCGCTCAAACCCGGGCAACCCGTACAAGCCACGCTCGCAGCGTTTCCTGGCGAGACCTTGTCGGGCCGCGTATCGGCGATCCTGCCGCAGACCCAGGCCGATAGCCGGACGCTCACCGTGCGGATCGAGCTGCCCAACCGTGGCGGGCGTTTGCGTCCCGGCATGTTCGCGACGGTGTCGTTCGGTGGCAGCACGCAACCGGCCCTCCTCGTGCCTTCCGAAGCGTTGATACGCACCGGTAAACGCACCCTGGTCATGCTGGCGCTCGACAAGGGCCGTTACCAGCCTGCCGAGGTCCAGACCGGGCGGGAATCGGGGGACCAGACCGAGATCCTGGCGGGCCTGAGCGAAGGCGAAAAAGTCATCGCCTCGGGCCAGTTCCTGATCGATTCCGAAGCGAGCCTGGCGGGTGTCGCGGCGCGGCCGATCGGCGGAATCGCTGCAGGCGCGGCCACCGCCAAGCCTGCAGCCTCTCTCTACGAGACCGTGGGCAAGATCGAACAGATCACCGCAAAGTCGGTGACGCTTAGCCATGAGCCTGTCCCGGCGATCGGGTGGCCAGCGATGACGATGACCTTCGCCCTTGCCGATGCGCGCATCGCGCGCGGTCTGAAGATCGGCGACCGTGTGCGCTTTGGGTTCGACCAGCCACCGGCCGGGCCGACCGTGCGCCGTCTGGCGAAGGTCGCGGGCCAGTGATTGCCCATCTCATCCGCTGGTCGGTCAAGAACCGCTTCTTCGTCCTGATCGGCATGCTGGCGCTGGTCGGGGTCGGGCTATGGGCGGTGCGCTCGACCTCGATCGATGCGCTGCCCGACCTCTCTGACGTCCAGGTCGTGATCCGCACCAACTATCCGGGGCAGGCGCCGCAGATCGTCGAAAACCAGGTCACCTATCCGCTCACGACCACCATGCTGTCGGTGCCGGGCGCCAAGACGGTGCGCGGCTATTCCTTCTTCGGCGACAGCTTCGTCTATGTGATTTTCGAGGACGGCACCGACCTCTATTGGGCACGCAGCCGCGTGCTCGAATATTTGAACCAGGTGCAGGGGCGCTTGCCCGCGAGCGCGCGCAGCGCGCTCGGCCCCGACGCGACCGGGGTCGGCTGGGTCTATGAATATGCGCTGGTCGATCGGACTGGCCAGCATGATCTGTCGCAGCTTCGCGGGCTGCAGGACTGGTTCCTGCGCTACGAATTGAAGACCGTCTCCGGCGTTGCCGAGGTCGCCAGCATCGGCGGCATGGTCAAGCAGTATCAAGTGCTGCTCGATCCGGTGAAGCTGGCTGCCTACGGCGTTACCCACCAGCAGGCCGTCCAGGCAATCCAACAGGCCAATCAGGAAGCGGGCGGGTCGGTGCTGGAGATGGCCGAGGCCGAATATATGGTCCGCGCCTCGGGCTATCTGAAGACGCTCGATGATTTCCGGGCGATCCCGCTCCGAACGGCCGCCGGTGGCGTGCCGGTCCGCCTTGGTGATGTCGCCACCATCCAGATCGGACCCGAGATGCGGCGCGGCATCGCGGAGCTGAACGGGGAGGGCGAGGTCGCGGGCGGGGTCGTGATCCTGCGCTCGGGCAAGAATGCCCGGGAAACGATCGCTGCGGTCAAGGACAAGCTCAATACCCTAAAGGCAAGCCTGCCACCCGGCGTCGAGGTGGTGACGGTGTATGACCGTTCGCAGCTCATCGATCGGGCTGTCGAGAACCTCACCCACAAGCTGGTCGAGGAGTTCATCGTCGTCGCTATCGTCTGCGGGCTGTTCCTGTGGCACGTCCGTTCGGCGCTGGTCGCGATCCTAACCCTGCCCTTGGGCGTGCTCGCCGCGTTCGTCGTCATGCGGTTTCAGGGCGTGAACGCCAACATCATGTCGCTGGGCGGGATCGCCATTGCGATCGGGGCGATGGTCGATGCGGCGGTCGTCATGATCGAGAATGCCCACAAAAAGATCGAGCGTTGGGAGCAGGAGCATCCGAACACGCATCTTGAGGGCGAGATGCGCTGGATCGTCGTCACCGAGGCAGCGGCCGAGGTCGGGCCGGCGCTGTTCTACAGCCTGCTGATCATTACGCTGTCGTTCATTCCCGTGTTCACGCTGGAGGCGCAGGAAGGTCGGCTGTTTGCGCCGCTCGCCTTCACCAAGACCTATGCGATGGCCTCGGCCGCGATCCTGTCGGTGACCCTGGTGCCGATCCTGATGGGCTGGCTGATCCGCGGCCGCATCCCCGCCGAGCAGGCCAATCCGGTCAACCGCTGGCTGACCAACCTCTATCGGCCGGCGATCGACTGGACGATGCGAAAGCCTAAGACCGTGTTGCTGATCGCGCTGCTTGTGTTCGCGACAACCGCATGGCCGCTTGCCCGGCTCGGTGGCGAGTTCATGCCTAACCTCGATGAGGGCGATCTGCTCTACATGCCCTCGGCCCTTCCGGGCCTGTCAGCGTCCAAGGCCTCGCAACTGCTCCAGCAGACCGACCGGCTGATCAAGACGGTGCCCGAGGTCGAGAGCGTGTTTGGGAAGGCCGGCCGCGCCGAGAGCGCAACCGACCCGGCACCGCTCGAAATGTTCGAGACGACCATCCAATTCAAACCCCGTGACCAGTGGCGAGCAGGCATGACGCCCGACAAGCTTGTTGACGAACTTGATCGCACGGTAAAGCTCCCTGGTCTCGCCAATGTCTGGGTGCCGCCAATCCGCAACCGTATCGACATGCTGGCGACCGGCATCAAGAGCCCGATCGGCGTCAAGGTCTCCGGCGCCAACCTCGCCGAGCTCGATCGCATCGCCCATGATGTCGAGACGGTCGCCAAGACGGTGCCCGGCATCAGCTCCGCCCTTGCGGAGCGGCTGACCGGCGGACGCTATGTCGATGTCGATATCGATCGGGCCGCGGCGGCGCGGTTCGGGCTCAACATTACCGACGTGCAGGCAATCGTCTCGGGTGCGATCGGCGGCGAGACCATCGGCGAGACGGTCGAGGGGCTGGCGCGCTACCCGATCAGCGTGCGCTATCCGCGCGAACTGCGCGATAGCCTGGAGGGTCTGCGGACATTGCCTGTCCTGACCCCGTCGGGCCAGCAGATCACGCTCGGCACCGTGGCCAATGTCTCGATCGCCGAAGGGCCGCCGATGCTCAAGACCGAGAATGCCCGGCCTTCGACCTGGGTCTATGTCGATGTGCGCGGGCGCGATCTGGCGTCGGTGGTCGGTGACCTGCAGCGCGCGGTCGCGAAACAGGTCAGGCTCTCGCCGGGCGTCAGCATCGCCTATTCGGGGCAGTTCGAATATCTCCAGCGTGCCATCGACAAGCTGAAACTTGTTGTGCCCGCGACGCTGCTGATCATCTTCGTGCTGCTCTACATGATCTTCGGGCGGTTCGATGAGGCGGCGCTGATTATGGGCACGCTGCCGTTCGCCCTCACCGGCGGCATCTGGACGCTCTATTTGCTCGGCTTCAACCAGTCGGTTGCGACGGGCGTCGGATTCATCGCGCTGGCCGGCGTCTCGGCCGAGTTCGGCGTGGTCATGCTGATCTATCTGAAGAACGCATTGGAGGAGCGCCATGCCGATCCGGATACGGCCGAGGTTCAGGCGGCGGTCCGCGAAGGCGCTTTGCTGCGTGTCCGGCCGAAGGCAATGACGGTGGCTGTGATCCTCGCCGGCCTGCTGCCGATCTTGCTCGGCTCGGGTGCCGGCTCCGAGGTCATGAGTCGGATCGCCGCCCCGATGATCGGCGGAATGCTGACCGCGCCGCTGCTCTCCATGTTCGTTCTGCCGGCCGCCTATCTGCTGCTGCGCAAGCCCAAGCCCAAAACCAACCATCAACCTGCTTAATCTGCAAGGAGAAGACCATGAATTATGCACGACTGACAATTGCCCTCGGCCTTGCCGCCCTGACCGCCGCGTGCGGCAAAAAGGCGGAGACGCCCGTCGCGGCCGAGACCAATCAGGCATCGCCCGACGCGGCCATGAGCGGCGATATGGGGAATATGGCGATGGCGCCCTCCGCGACATCCGCGATCAAGGCCAAGGGCCACGGGACAGTGAAGGAGATCGATAAGGCGGCAGGCACGATCACGCTCGACCATGGCCCGATCCCCGAAGCCAAATGGCCGGCGATGACGATGGCGTTCAAGGCAGCGCCTGCGATCGCCGATGCGGCCAAGGTCGGCGACAAGGTCGATTTCGACGTCACGCTTGTCGGCAGTGCCGGTGAGGTGACGGCGATCCAAAAGCAGCCCTGAACAGTCGATTTCATGAGGGCCATTAAAGCGTAATTAACCTCGTTCCGTCACGCTTCAGCTATGGGAAAAGACAGGGCTGAGCGCGGCACGCAGATCAAGACAGGAACAACCGCGCGGGGGCAGTCGTGATTGCCACCGCGTTCGGTTTCATGGCTCTTTTGTGCGTCATCAGCTGGCCGTTTTTCAGCGACTATAAAAAGGTCGTCAAAATCCAGAGTGCAGGCGCTGCCGCCTTCGCGATGTATTTTCTGATCTTGGGATCTCCGACCGCGGCGATCGCCTGCCTCATTTCCTGCGCGCAACTCATCGTTTCGGCGTCGGTGCGTGATCGCTATGTCGTCGTGCGGCTTTATGGGGCCAGCCTCATTATATTGTCTTTCCTTTCGGTTGTAACATGGCACGGCATACCGTCCGCGTTGGCATTGACGGGGAGCTCGCTGGGTAGTCTGGCGCGCTTGCAGACATCGACAACGCGTATGAAGGGGCTCTTCCTTCTAGGTGCTCCATTTTGGCTTGCCCATAATTTGATCGTTGGAGCCTTGTTCGCGTTGGGCACAGACGCGGTATCACTAGCGTCGAACCTTGCAAATCTAATGAGGTTTGTGGTCCGTCGCCGGCAGACTGTCTCTTTCAGCGCAAAGCCCAGCGCTCCCGCTGCTGCTCTCACTGGTATATTTGCGAAGGCTGGACCGGTTGTGAGACTGGACGTTTAAGCGGCTGCTACGAAATAAGATGCGGCGATATTGGTGCCGGGTTCGCTGTTGGGGTGCGCGGCCCCGCCGGTCGTCGCCTCGGCATCCTAGCGATCGCTGGAGCCTGGCTTGCCTAGTACGGCCTCGACATTTTGGGAGGAGCTTCCCTATATAAGCCTGAAGTCACTATAGGGTCACCAATGATGTTGTTCGGGTCGCTCAGCATCGGCAAACTTGCTGCCGCAACGGGAACGAAGGTCGAGACAATCCGCTATTACGAGAGCGCGGGCCTGCTTTCCGCGCCGGAGCGGACCAAGAACAATTATCGTGCCTATTCCTCGCAGCACCTCGCGCGACTCAGCTTCATCCGGCGAGCGCGGGCGCTGGGTTTTTCGCTCGATCAGGTTCAGGCGCTGCTCGGCCTGTCGGATCAGAAGGACATATCCTGCTCGGCGGTGGATTTGATCGCGCGCGAACATCTTGCGGAGATTGATCGCAAGCTCAAGGATCTGACAACGCTGCGGTCCGAACTCAGCAGCCTCATCGTCCAGTGCGGGCACGGCAAGATCTCCGAATGCCGCATCATCGAGACCCTGGCACCGGAGGCCGAGCGCCAGAAGTAAGGCCCAATCGTCAAGCCACTATTGCAACTAAGTCGCAAAACCGCTTGACCCTCTAGCAGCTGGAGGGTTTATGAGGCCGGGATGCCCCGCCCAGACCTTGGCGAATCTCGCCGTTCCAGCCCTGCCTTCATGCGCGCGCCGATGCCATCGATCCAGCGCGCCATAGCCATCCTGGCAGCATTACTCTGCCTCGCCGGGGTCAGCGGTGTGGCCCACGCCGATACCGCCGACGTGCAGACCGTATGGCGGCTGCTCGACTATATGGCGGTCGACTATGGCGGTGCCGTCAGCGGCGGCCGGATCAAGAGCGCCTCGGAATATGCCGAGATGACCGAATTCGCGGCCTCGGTATCCGCCCGCCTTACGGTCCTGCCACCCACGCCGGCGCGCGGACAACTGATCACGGGAGCAACCCTACTCCAGGGTGTAATCGCCGCGAGGGGCGAACCTAAGGAGGTCGCGCGCATCGCCCATGGCCTCGCCGCCGATCTCCTCAAGGCCTATCCAGTGCCTCTCGCGCCGAGCAAGGCGCCTGACCTTGTTCGCGGCGGCTCGTTGTTCGCGCAGAACTGCGCGAGTTGCCACGGCATGACCGGGGATGGACATGGCCCCGACGCCGTAAAGCTCTCGACGCCGCCAATCGCCTTTCGCGAAATGGCGCGGGCGCGTCAGCGCAGCCCCTTCGCGCTCTATCAGGTCATCGACCAGGGTATCGACGGCACGGCGATGCAGAGTTTCGCAAACCTCCCGAGCGACGATCGCTGGGCGCTGGCCTTCTACGCCGGCCGCTTCGCGTTTTCCGATGCCGCCGCAAAGGAGGGCGAACGATTGTGGAAAGCCGATCCCAGCCTCCGTCAGCGGATTCCCGACCTGACGGCGTTGGCGGGTCTGACTCCGGAAACGCTCGCCAAGAGCATTGGGACCGGGCAGGCCGATGCGATCATTGCTTATTTGCGCCGCCACCCCGAAGCGGTCGTTCAGCAGGCGCCCGGTTCACTCGATGTGGCACGAGCGAAGCTTGGACAGAGCCTCGCGGCCTATCGCGCGGGCAATCGCCACGCCGCGCAGGAGCTGGCGCTGTCGGCCTATCTCGACGGATTCGAGCCGCTCGAGCCCATTCTGACCGCGCGTGATGCAACGCTCATGGGGCATATCGAGGGCGCCATGGGCGAGTTCAGGGCATCGCTCCAGCAAGATCGCCCCGCCGATGAGGTTGCAACGCGCGTCCAGGTGCTCGACGGCCTGTTCGACGACGCCGACGCGGCATTGTCCCCGGACGCGGCGAGCAGTGCATCGACTTTCCTGGGCGCTTTCACCATCCTGCTGCGCGAGGGGCTCGAAGCCCTGCTGATCGTCGTTGCGATGATCGCCTTCCTACGCAAGGCCGAGCGGCCCGAAGTGCTGACCTATGTTCACGGCGGCTGGATCAGTGCGCTGGCGGCGGGCGGCGTGACCTGGGCCATCGCGACCTATGCGATCGGGATCAGCGGCGCGAGCCGGGAGCTTACCGAAGGGTTCGGATCGCTGTTCGCGGCCGTCGTCCTGCTATCCGTCGGGATCTGGATGCACGGCAAGGCGCAGGCAGACCAGTGGCAACGCTACATCAGGGAGAAGATGTCGCGCGCACTGTCACGGCAGTCGGCTTGGTTCCTGTTCGGCCTCGCTTTCATCGTCGTCTATCGCGAGGTGTTCGAGACGATCCTGTTCTACGCCGCGCTCTGGACCCAGGGCAATGGCGGCACGATGTTGGCAGGTGCCGCCTCGGCGGTGCTGCTGCTGGGACTCATCGCCTGGGCCATGCTGCGTTACAGCCGCGACCTGCCGATCGCGAAGTTCTTTGCTTACAGCGCATGGCTGATGGCGATCCTCACTATCGTCCTCGCCGGCAAGGGCGTGTCGGCGCTACAGGAAGCCGGCATCATCGACATCGCGCCGCTTGGCGGCGGCATCCGCGTCTCCATGCTCGGTATCTTCCCGACCTTGCAGTCAATGGGCGCGCAGCTGCTGATGCTCATCGCGGTGCTTGGTGGCTTCCTCTTCAACCGGCGCCGTGCCGCTGCGGCGGTCGGCTGATGCCGCCGGCGACAACGACGACGATTTGCCTTGACCCTCTAGTTGCTAGAGGGTGCATAGGGATTCCATGATGCCTGTTCGAGTACATGATCATGGTCTGTAACAGCTGCCAGTCCGACGCACCGCCGACGCCCGATCCGCGCTGGCGTCGCATGCTCTGGATCGCACTCGCGATCAATCTGACGATGTTTCTCGGCGAGATCGTCGCGGGCATCGCTTCGGGATCGCGATCCCTTCAGGCGGATGCCCTCGATTTTCTTGGCGATTCCGCCAACTATGCGATCAGCCTTGGGGTCGCCGGGATGGCGCTTGGCTGGAGGTCGCGTGCCGCGCTGCTCAAGGGCGGCACGATCCTGGCCTTTGGCTTGTATGTCCTCGTCACGACGGTGCTCGCGGCGCTGGGCCGCGGCGTGCCGCAGGCCGAGACGATGGGGATTGTCGGCGTGATCGCTCTGATCGCGAATGGCAGCGTTGCGCTCATGCTCTATCGCTACCGCGGTGGTGACGCCAACATGCGCTCGGTCTGGATTTGCTCGCGAAACGACGCAATCGGTAATCTGGCGGTCCTGCTGGCCGCCGCTGGTGTCGTCGGTACGGGCACGGCTTGGCCGGATCTCGCTGTTGCCCTAATTATGGCAGGCTTGGGTATTTGGGGCGGCCTGCAGATCATCAGTCAGGCCCGTACAGAGCTACGCCCGACACCGGCAAGTCGAGTCGAGGCACAACATTCGTCGGCGAGTCCGGCAAGACACGACGCGCGTTATATCTTATCGCAGAATGAGCGATGACGAGTTTATTTCTTCGTACGTCGGGCGAGACTAGCTCGCCACCTGCGTTCCTGTTAGGACGTGTGCCGTGCGACGGCTGCTGAACATCCTTGCCTATTTGACGATCGCCCTCTCCTTGGGGACGACGGCGACGGCGCATGTGCTGGAGCGGCCGGATGTAAGCGTTTCATCGCATGAAACTGGCGTCGACGAACTAGCCTTGGGCCATGCGCCCGGCGACGCCGATCAGGTGCCCTCCGATGGTGACAAAGGGTATCCGCATCATCACGGCGGTTGCCACGGCGATCACGTCGCAGCGCCCGTCAAGATCGCTAATAATGCGCTGAAACCCGATCTTCGGCTCGCGCCGATTTTTTCGATTCATTCACTTCGGCCACTCTCCACCGCCGATCCGGCGCTGAGGCCCCCCCAAGCCTGACGATCCGCTGACCTCGCCGGCCATTGCCGCGGGGCCAACCCGGTTTGTCAGGAGTTATCATTTATGCATCGTACAATCGCGGCCGTTATGGTCGCGGCGTCTCTCGCCAGTGCGGCGGGCGCGCAGACAGCATTGCCGCCCGGCTTCCCGGCGGCGACCACATCATCGCAAACGGCAGATACGTTCTCGCTTGAGAACGCTCTCGCTGCGGGTGGCATGCCATCGACGACCACCGGCAACAGCCCGCCATCGGGGCCGGGAGGTAGCGGTTCGGCCCCGCTGCCAGCGGTCGCGGCGGCCACGGCCGGCGTTGATGCCGCAACTGCGGCACGCCGCGTTGCTGGGCTGCGGCCCAACCCCGAAGTGCAGGTGCAAGTCGAGAATCTTGCAGGGACTGGCGTTTACAAGGGTTTGCGAAGTTCCGAGACGACGGTTGGCGTATCCCTCCCGCTAGAGCTGGGTGGCAAACGGCCTGCGCGGGTCGCGCTTGCAACTGCACGCCTCACCCGCGCGCAGGTCCAAGCTGAAATCGCAAAGGCGGATCTCCGCTTGCGAATTACGCAGCTTTATATCGAAGCCGCCGCTTTCGAGCGACGCGCCGAGGTGCTGAGCGAGCAAGCCGGGATCGCCAACAATGCATTCCGCGTGTCTAGCGAGCGTGTCAAAGCCGGCGACGTTGGGCCGATCGAGCAACAGCGGGCCGACGTGCTGCGGATTAATGCGCAGGTCGCGGCCGACAGTGCGGCCCGTCAGGCACAGTCGGCCCGTGCCAACCTTGAGACGCTACTTGCGGCGCCGGTGACAGGGCCGCTTGATCGCGCTTGGTTTGAGCGGATCGATGACTTCGGACCTCCCCGGCCTGTCGATGTTGATGGGACGCTCGCCTTGGTCGCTGCGGAAGCGGATGTTCGCACCGCCGATGCACAGGTGCGCGTCGCAAGGTCGCTTCGCGTGCCCGACCTGACCGTCAGTACGTTCGCTCGCCGGTTAGAAGCAACCAACGACACGGCCGCGGTGGTGGGTATCTCGATCCCGATCCCGTTCTTCAACAATGGTAGCGCCTTTGTGGCGCAATCGCGCTCCGAACAGACGCAGGCGATCGCGCTGCGCAATCTCGCGGTGGTCGACACGCGCCAACAGATTGCCAGCGCGCAGACAGAGGTGGCGAATGCTGCCGCGACGGCGCGGGCGGCGGGTGGTCCTGGCCTCGCTGCGGCACAGGAAGCCGCCCGCATCGCGCGGATCGGTTGGAGCCAAGGCAAGTTCGACCAGATCGCGCTGCTCGATGCCGAGCGCACCCTTTCACAAACTCGCCAGACCTACGTCGATGCGCTCGCTGCGTATCACGACGCCCAGGCTCGGCTCGACCGGCTCACGACGCCGGCCCCCACGAATTCCGGAGATGATCGATGATGATGGATAAGCGCCTGCTAGGCGGCGGCACCGCCGTCGCGATTGTCGCCGCACTTGGCGGTTTCGGGATCGCACGCTGGACTGGGAACGAACCCGCCGCGACGGAAGCGGCAAGCGGCAATGCCGCTGCGCCGGCGGAGGAGGGAAAGGCACCTGATACGGTGGCGATGACCGCGCAGGCGGTCCAGCAAGCCGGCATTGCCACCGAGACAATCAACCCGGGTGGGCTCGGCGCGGAGATCGTCGCGCAGGCGACGGTCAGCGCATCCCCCCAAGGTGAGGCGATCGTGACCGCCCGTGCGGGCGGCGCCGTCACGCGGCTGATGAAGCGGCTCGGCGATCCCGTGCGCGCCGGCGAAACGCTCGCCATTGTTGAAAGCCGGGACGCGGCGCAGTTTGCCGCCGATCGTACCGCTGCCGCTGCCAAGTCGACGCTCGCGCAGAAGGCGCTCGCCCGCGAGCAATATCTGTTCCGTCAGAAAGTGTCGGCGCGTGTCGAGCTGGAACAGGCGGAGGCGGAGGCCGCATCGGCCGCCGCAGAGGCGCGCCGCGCCAGCGTGGCGGCAGGGGCCGCCCGCGTGACGCCGGACGGTCGCGGTGTGCTGGTGTCGAGCCCGATTTCGGGCCGTGTCACCTCGGAGAACGTCACCCTGGGCGCCTTCGTCCAGCCCGAGACCGAGCTGATGCGCGTCGCGGATGCGTCGAAGATCCAAATAGAGGCGTCGGTTGGACCGACCGACGCGCAGCGGCTCTCGCCGGGTGATCGAGCGATCATAGAGTTGCCCGATGGACGGACGGTGGAGGCAAAGGTGCGTGCGGTCACGCCGGGCCTGGCCAATGACACGCGCTCGGCGACGGCGGTGCTTGATGTGCCCGGCAGCCTTCAGCCGGGTCTCGCGGTTCGGGTGCGATTGCTGCCGAGCCGTGGCGGCACGTCAAATGCGATCGTGGTGCCGGAGGATGCGGTGCAGACGCTCGAAGGGCGCGACATCGTGTTCGTGCGGACCGCGCAGGGCTTCAGGGCTCAGACCGTCACGATCGGCGAACGCAGCAACGGCCGCGTCGAGATCCTGAAGGGTCTTGCCGGTGGCAGCCAAGTCGCAACCAAGAACGCATTTTTGCTCAAAGCCGAACTCGGCAAGGGCGCGGGCGAGGAAGAATAGACCATGATCGCAAATCTCATGGCGCTCTCCGTCCGCATGCGTTGGACGGTACTCGCCCTTTTCCTCGTCGTCGGCGGCCTCGGCCTCTGGCAGCTTACGAAGCTGCCAATCGACGCGGTGCCGGATATCACCACCAATCAGGTTCAGATCAACACGATCGACCCCCGTTTGTCGCCGGTCGAAATCGAGAAGCTTGTTACCTATCCCGTCGAAATCGCACTAGCCGGCATTCCAGGTCTTGAAACCACACGTTCGATCTCGCGCAATGGCTTCAGCCAGGTCAGTGCGATCTTCACCGACAGCACCGATCTCTACTTTGCGCGCCAGCAGGTTGGTGAGCGCCTGCGCCAGGCAACCGAAAATTTGCCGGACGGTGTTCAACCGCAGGTTGGACCGGTCTCAACCGGTCTCGGTGAGATCGTCATGTATACGGTGGGCTATGCCAATCCAGACGGCAAGGGCGCGAAAAAAGTCGCAGGCCAACCAGGGTGGCAGCCTGACGGCAGCTACCTGACGCCCGAAGGCGAACGACTAACGGACGCGGTGGCCAAAGCGAGCTATCTGCGAACTGTCCAAGACTGGATTATCGGCCCGCAGCTTCGCTCGGTGAAAGGCGTTGCTGGCGTCGATTCCATTGGCGGCTATGCAAAGACGTTCGTGGTCGAACCAGACCCGACGAAACTCGCCAGTTTCGGTATTTCTTACAGTGAACTCGGCCAAGCGCTCGAGAACGCAAATCTCGCGGTTGGCGCCAATTACTACAACCGCGGTGGTGAAGCGTACCTTGTGCGCGTCGACTCCCGCGTGCGCACGGTCGATGAGATCAGCAATGCTGTCGCGGCGACGCGCGGGGGAACCCCAATCACGATCGGCCAAATCGCCAACGTTCGCGTAGGTGGCGATTTGCGAACGGGTGCAGGTAGCATGAACGGCCAGGAAGCGGTCATCGGCACTGTGCTAATGTTGATCGGTCAAAACAGCCGAGTCGTTGCCACAGAGGCCTCTTCTAAGCTTGATCAAGTTGCGAAGACTCTACCGCCCGGCATCCAGATCAAGGTGGTGCTAAACCGCGCTGAACTGGTCGGCGCGACGGTGGCCACCGTCCAGCGCAATCTGACCGAAGGCGCGATCCTTGTTGCCGTGGCGCTGTTCCTGCTACTCGGCAACTGGCGCGCAGCAGTGATTGCAGTGCTGGTCATCCCGTTCTCGTTCCTGATGATGGCCATGGGCATGAACGCGTTTAACGTGCCTGGTAACCTGATGAGCCTGGGGGCGCTCGACTTCGGTCTGATCGTTGATGGCGCCGTTATCATCATTGAAAACTGCCTCGCCAGACTGGCGCACCGGCAGGAACATGAGGGCCGACTGCTCTCGCTCCGCGAAAGGCTGGAGGAGACGATGCGGGCGTCGCAGGAGATGATCAAGCCGACCGTTTTCGGCCAAGCAATCATCCTGCTCGCGTTCGCACCGCTACTCACATTTACGGGCACCGAGGGCAAAACGTTCTCGCCAATGGCGATCACCATCATGCTCGCGCTGGTGGCGGCGTTCGTCCTGGCGATCACGTTGGTGCCGGCGCTGGTGGCGATCCTGATCCGCGGCAAGGTCGCGGAAAAGGACGTGTGGCTGATCCGGAAGTCCAAGGAGCGCTATCTGCCGTTGCTGGACAAGGCGATCGCGCGACCGTGGCCATTTATTCTCGGTGGATTAGCCTTCTTCCTGGCGGCGATCCCGGCGTTCGGGCTGCTCGGCTCTGAGTTCATCCCGCAGCTCGACGAGAAAAATCTCGCCTTCGCATCAACGCGTGTGCCCTCGGTCAGCCTCGATCAATCGCTCGCGATGGAGCGCAAGGTCGAGGAGGCGGTGCTAAAGGTGCCGGAAGTCGCCTTGATGTTTTCCAAGACAGGCACGGCGGAAGTCGCGAGCGACCCGATGCCGCCAAACGTCTCGGACGGGTTCATCATCTTGAAAGAGAAGGAAGAGTGGGCCGAGGGCACGACCAAAGCCGACGTGGTCGCAAAGATTGAGAAGGCGACCGGCGGTCTCCTCGGCAATCTTTACGAGGTCAGTCAGCCGATCCAGTTACGATTTAACGAACTGATCGCGGGGGTCCGCGGCGATGTTGCGATCAAGCTTTACGGCGATGATCTCGACAAGATGGCGGTGACGGCCAATGAGATGGTGCGAGTACTCCAGACCATTCCCGGAGCGGCCAGCGTCAAGGCCGAACAGGTCGGTGGCGCTCCGGCGCTCGACGTGAGGCTTGATCGCGCCGCGATCGCGCGCCTCGGCCTCACCGTCCGCGACGTTGCGGATACGGTTGCCGCAGGGCTCGGCGGGCGTGAGTCGGGGCTTGTGTATGAGGGCGACCGACGATTTGATGTAACGGTGCGCGTGCCCGAGGCGACGCGTGCGAATCTTGACGACATCCGGACATTGCCGGTGTTGCTGCCCGAGGTCGAGGGGCGACCGCGCGCTCAGGTGCCGCTCGCGCAAGTTGCGCAAATCCGGCTGTCCGAAGGGCTAAACCAGATCAGCCGGGAGAACGGTAAGCGCCGTGTGGTCGTTCAGGTCAATCTCGGCGGACGCGATGCCGGTTCGTTCGTTCAGGAGGCGCAGGCGAAGATTGCACAGGTGAAGCTGCCGGCGGGCTACTACCTCGAATGGGGTGGTCAGTTCGAGAATTTGGCCGCGGCATCGAAGCGGCTGTCGATCGTGGTGCCGTTGTGCTTTCTGGTCATCTTCGGGCTGCTTTACATGGCATTGGGTGGATTCGGCCGGGCGGCGGCAGTGTTCCTGGCGGTTCCTCTAGGGCTCGCGGGCGGCGTCTTCACGCTTTTGCTCACCGGCATCAACTTCTCGGTGTCGGCGGCGGTTGGGTTTATCTGTCTCGCTGGCGTGGCGGTGCTCAATGGGCTCGTCGTCATGACGGCAATCCGAGACCGGAGTGAAGCTGGACTGCCTATCGCGCAGGCGATCCGTGAAGGAATGGCCGAGAAGATGCGCGCGGTCATCATGACGGGGTTCGTGCCGGCGATCGGCTTCGTACCGATGGCGCTTGCGCACGGCACCGGTGCTGAGGTCCAGAAGCCGCTTGCGACGGTCGTGATCGGCGGTCTCGTTGCCGCCACCATCCTGACACTGCTCGTGCTGCCCGCAATCGCGAAGGTGATCCTCGGGCGGACCGATCGTCAAAATGAGCAAGAGGCGAGCACGCCGCATGGCGAGGAACCCGCCCCCCTGAAAGGAGAAGCATGATGGGAGAATCGACCCGGAAACTGCTGCGGATCTACACAGATGAAGCGGCTTACATTGGCGATCGCAAGGTCTTTGAATATGTGGCTTCGCTGGCGCGCGACCGAAAGATGGCGGGCCTGACGGTGCTTGAGGCGCTGATCGGGTTCGGGGCATCAGCGCACGTCCACCGGCGCCATGTCCTTGAGAGCGATCGGGCGGTGGTGATCGAAATCGTCGATTTCGAGGACGCTTTGCGCGCGTTCGTTTCCGCCCTGAGCGATGTGCCAGACATTGGGCTGATGACCCTCGAAGCCGTCGAGGTCATCGGGGGCAAGGCCAGTCAGACGCTGGAAAACCCGCGCCAATGAGGCTCGGCACGACACGCGCCGGGGCTTGCGTCATGCAAGCCCCCAACGCCCCACCAGCTTCCATCAATCCCCCGCTTAATCAGCGAGGAGGTCGCCGTTGCGCGGCCTCCGGTTTCGCGGCGCATTGGCCGGACAGGACAGGCAGCCATGAAGGAAGAGACCACTTTCGAGTTCAATATGTCAGCGCTGCGGGTCTGGTCGCTGATCTCCGACCTGAGAGGCTTCGCACGATGGCACCCCTTCTATCGCATCGCGGGCGATGCCGAACGCGGTGCCGAAATGGATGTTACCTGGCTGCTGTTCAAAGGCGATCGGAAGATGACGACGCAAATGGTCATCAACCGGCTGACGAAGCCGCAGCTCATCGGGTGGCAGATGGGCGTAAAGGGCTTCCTCACTTTCGACGAGCGCTACGAGATCGAGCCGATCGCAAACGGCGTCTGTCTTCACCATTCGGTCGAATGTCGGGGCATCATTGGCGTCTTGGTCGGCCGCATGATGCGCAAAGGTCTGCGGCGGACAATGCGGATACAGGATGCGGCATTTCTGGCGCTTTTGCGCCGTCAGTCGCGACTGCCCGGGCAGTCCCAGCGGCATCGTCGGCGCCCCATCAAGCCACCGCCTCCTCCCGGTGCCGCGAACGACTGACAGGGCAACCTTTCGAGAAAGGAATTTATCATGGTAGATTACCAGCCTTCCCAAGGACTACTGTGCCCGACGTGCCGCGTCGACCTCGTCATGAGCGAGCGTCAAGGCATCGAGATCGACTATTGCCCGCAATGTCGCGGGGTGTGGCTCGATCGCGGCGAACTCGACAAGATCATCGAGCGCAGTGCCGGTGACGACAGCGTGCGGCCGTTGAGCGGCGGTCGTCTCGGAATATCCGACGGTCGCGGCCATGGCGATCATGGCGGACAGCACGGTTACGAGCGGGGCCATAAAGGCCGCCGCAAGAGCTTCCTGAGCGAATTGTTCGACTGACCTGATGTGGATCGGCCGCCGCACAACGAGTCCTTCGGGTGTCCGTGTGAGAACGGCCCGCGCCATGGGCGTGCCCCCTGTAGCGCCCATGGCGATAGATCGTGGAAGGACAGGCAGATGACGGCTCGGCGAGCTAGCAGCGGCCCGGTTCGATTGATCCTCACCGTAACCGGGCTTGCCCTGGCGCCGGGCTTGCTCGGCTGCTCGCCATCTACGAGCGACAACGAGGCCAAAGCATCCCGTGATCGCCAGCTGCCCAACTTCATCGGCGAGCATTTCTACGCCTGTCCTGATGGATCACGCGTCGATGTTGATTTTCTGGGCGATGGCCTGACCCTCGACATAAAGACAAGGCCGCGCGCCGCACCCGTGCGCGTGACGTCGCCGGCAAGCGGGCAGACCTACGTCGGCCCCAATCTGGAAGTGTCGATCTCAGGCGGCGACCGGATCACACTCAAGCGCCCCGGTGCGCGCGCGCTGGCCTGCAAGAGGGTGCTCGCCTATCGAGATGCAGCGGACAGAGTGGCAGGCGGCCAAGCCGAAGGATCGGCCGCATGATGACACTGCCGTTCTGGGGGGAAACTCTTTCCCATATCGTCAGTCTCGCGCTGGCCTATGGTCTGGCGCTTCCGGTTGGCTGGGACCGAGAGAAGGACGAACGCAGCGCCGGCATCCGAACCTTTCCGCTGGTCGCCATCGCCAGTTGCGGGTTCGTGCTCGTCGGTATCGCCATTCTCGGACGCACGTCGCCCGCCCAAGCACGCCTGCTCGAAGGATTGATAACCGGCGTTGGCTTCATCGGCGGCGGCGCCATATTGAAGCATCGCGGAAAAGCGTCCGGGACCGCTACCGCTGCAAGCCTCTGGGCGACCGGGGCGCTGGGTGCCGCAGTCGGATATGGTCTTTACGATATCGCGGTCGTTCTCAGCCTGACGACCTTCCTGACGTTGCACTTCTCTCACCCGCTGAAGCGTGCTTCGCAAGATCAAGTTGAGCCGGCTGACCGGCAATGAGGCACAAGCGTCCCTCAAAAACTCGCGCTAAGTGGCAATTGCCCAAGAATGGCGGGCAATTCAGCCCCGTGTCTCTGGCTTCGAACGACGAGCGTCATTCGCGCTTGGTATGCTGGGCTTCTCTTCTCGAACGCGACCCACATCAGCTTGTTCCGCTTCTACGTCCGTCACGGGCATCGGCCGACGACATCGCACCGATGGCGGGGGAACCAAGTATCATCGACCTGGCTTTTGCCGACCCGGTTTTTCGCGTGACGGGTCTCACGGGACGCTCTCGGGCTGACCTAAAATCATTTTTCCGCCTTTCGGATACCGAGCTCGACCGGATCGCATGCGGGTCTTGGCGCGTCCCTGTGCGCCCGGCCTGGCAGATCGCGGCGCGAATATGAAACGTCGCCGATCCGCGGCAGGAAAAGCTGCTGGTGGTGGGTGTCATGGTCATCATCGCCGGCGTCATTGGAGCGGCTCAATGGCTTTTATGAGTATCAGGATGTTCCCGGAGGCACACATGACGGCATTGCGTATTGGAATCGCCGGCATAAGCCTTTTTCTGGTGTCGTCTGGCTGTTCGGAACAGCCTCGCAAGGCACCGCCAACCGAACAGGAAATCCACGCCGGCGATAGCGGCGATGCCAGCGGCATCGCCGGTCGCCACCCCTATCGGTGCGACGACGATCGCCCGCTGCTCGTCGACTTCAAAAATGAGGGCATGACGCTCGAATTGCGCCGCGACGGGAACGCTGCGCCGGTTGTCCTGACCGCGCCCGCGGCAGGGCTTCAATATGTCGGCGACACGATGAGCGCGACCTTCGCGGGCAACGAAATCAAGATCGAGGAAGGGGACAAGCCCCCTGTCTTGTGCAGGAAGGATACGAGCTTGTGACCAACCCACCCGGCACACAGGGGCGCTGAGGATGGCGGCTCTCAAATTCTCTCTGATCCCGATGATCGCGATCATGATCGGCGCGCTGATCGCCGGATGGCGAACCCCCGGCCAGAAGCTGGTGGCGGCCATGCAGCATCTCGCCGCCGGCGTGGTGTTCGCGGCTGCTGCGACGGAAATCCTGCCGCTGGTGATGCACGGCGGTTCCCCGACCGCGACGCTGATCGGCGGGGCGCTGGGCGTCGCCGTGATGCTAGGGCTCAAGGCGGCGGAAAGCCGTTTCGAAGGGCCGGTGGCGCTGCTCGCCGCGATCGGGCTCGATCTGGCGATAGACGGCCTGGTCCTCGGCCTCGCCTTCATCGCCGGCGAGAAGGCGGGCACGCTGCTGGCCGTCGCATTGACCCTCGAAGTGCTGTTCCTGGCCCTGACCCTCACCAACGATCTGGCGGGGCGGTATCGCAAGGTGAAGGCGATCGGCCTGACCTGCGCGCTGGCGGTGCTGGTGCCGATCGGCGCGCTGATCGCGCAGCCGGTGGCGTTGCTGACGCCAATATGGATTACTGGCTTTCTGAGCTTCGGCCTGATGGCGCTGCTCTACCTCGTCACCGAAGAACTGCTGGTCGAGGCGCACGAGAAGCCGGACTCACCGCTCATCAGCGCGATGTTCTTCGTCGGCTTCCTAGTCCTCCTTCTGATCGAGGAAATTATGGCATGACGGATCAACCGGACGGCAAGGACTCGGCCGAGCGCCGTACGCTCTGGATTGTGCTACTGCTCAACGCGGCGATCGCTGCGGGTTTCTTCGTGACGGGGCTGACAGGCGATTCCAGCGCGCTCATCGCCAATGGCGTCGATAACCTCTCCGACACCGCGGTCTATGCGCTCAGCCTGATCGCGCTCAGCCACGGGCGTACATGGAAGACACGGGCTGCAACCGTGTCCGGCGTAATGCTGCTGATTTTCGCAGGCGGCATCCTGCTCGACGTCGGCCGCCGCTATATCCAGGGCAGTGAACCGATTGGGCCGACAATGATGGTGATGTCGGCGATCGCCGGCGTCGTGAACTATATCTGTCTGCGATTGCTGCAACGGCTCAAGCAGCCTGATGTTAATTTGCGCGCGGCGACCACCTTCAGCTTCAACGACTTCATCTCCAACGGCGGTATCCTGCTCGCTGGGGCGTTGGTGCTTTGGCTGGGGACGAATTGGCCCGATCTACTGGTTGGCCTGGCTACCGCCCTTATCGCGATCAAGGGCGGCATCGAAATCCTGCGCGATGCGCGGGTAGAAACCAAGACAAACGCGGAGACGGCGTGATGACCGAAAAGCTCGAACTCGATATTCCCGTCCTTCTGCCGGAGGTTCCTGATGCAGCCGATGCCTGTGTCGGACGCCTCGTCTCGACGTTGAGCGCAAAGCCCGGCGTCGAGCGCGCGCACGTCTTGGCCGCCGATGGCGATACGCCGGCAAAGCTCTGCATCCATTTCGATGGCGAAGCGCTGCCGCTGTCACGCGTGCGCGACATGGTGCGGGCTGCAGGCGCCGAGATCAGTGGGCGATATGGTCATGCGACATGGCACGTCGAGGGGATCAGCCACGAACGCCGTGCCCGCACCGTGGGCGAAACCTTGTGCCAGGTGCCCGGCGTGCTGCAGGCCGATGCCAGCGCCTCGGGCAGCGTCCGAGTCGAATATGACAAGGAGCGGGTGGACGAAGCGGCGATCCTCGCGGCACTGGGCAAGCTCAAGGTCAAGCCGGGCAAGCGGACGGGCTCCGATCAGGCCGGCGATCATGCTGAGCACGATCACGGGCCGGGCGGTCATGCTGAAGGTGCGGAAAAACATGGACCGGGCGATGGACACGATCACGCCCACGCCAATTTCCTCGGCCCCAACACTGAGCTGATCTTCGCGTTGGCGTGCGGCGCACTGCTGGCGATCGGCTTCGCGATCGAGAAGCTGGTTGCAGGCGCGCCCGACTGGTTGCCGACCGCATTCTATGTAGGCGCCTATGTGTTCGGCGGCTTCTTCACGCTGCGCGAGGCGATAGACAACCTGAAGCTCAAGAAATTCGAGATCGATACGCTGATGCTCGTCGCGGCCGCCGGCGCCGCAGCGCTCGGCGCCTGGGCGGAAGGCGCGCTGTTGCTGTTCCTGTTCAGCCTCGGCCATGCGCTCGAGCATTATGCGATGGGTCGCGCCAAGCGCGCGATCGAGGCGCTGGCCGAACTCGCGCCCGACAAGGCGACGGTGCGCCGCGACGGGCAGACGACGGAGATCCCGGTCGAGGAGCTGGTGGTCGGCGACGTCGTGGTCGTGCGCCCGAACGAGCGACTGCCCGCCGACGGCTTCGTCATTAAGGGGGCGAGCGCGATCAACCAGGCCCCCGTTACCGGCGAGAGCATCCCTGTCGACAAGGAACCCGTCGCCGATGTCGAGGCGGCGCGTGCGAAGCCCGATGCGGTCGAGGCGACGTCGCGGGTGTTCGCCGGCACAATCAATGGCGGCGCCGCGATCGAGATCGAGGTGACGCGGCGCTCCAACGAAAGCGCGCTAGCCAAGGTCGTGAAAATGGTGAGCGAAGCGGAGACCCAAAAGTCGCCTACCCAGCGCTTCACCGATCGGTTCGAGCGCGTCTTCGTGCCGGCGGTGCTGGCCCTCTCATTCATCCTGCTGTTCGCCTGGGTCGTGGTGGACGAACCATTCCGCGACAGCTTCTATCGCGCTATGGCAGTGCTGGTCGCAGCCAGCCCGTGCGCGCTGGCGATCGCCACCCCCAGCGCGGTCCTGTCCGGTGTCGCGCGTGCCGCGCGCGGCGGCGTGCTGGTGAAGGGCGGCGCGCCGCTGGAAAACTTGGGCTCGCTCAAGGCGATCGCGTTCGACAAGACCGGGACACTGACGGAAGGGCGGCCCCGCATCACCGACGTCGTGCCCGTCGACGGCGCGAGCGAAGAGGATCTGTTGGCGCTCGCCGTCGCGGTCGAGGCCTTGAGCGATCATCCGCTGGCACAGGCGATCGTCAAAGATGGACGCAAGCGCCTGGGCGGGCGCGAGCTGCCGACCGCGACCGATCTCAAAAGCCTGACCGGACGCGGTGTTACCGCGACGGTCGGTGGCGAGACAGTCTGGATCGGCAAGGCCGAGATGTTCGGCGTGGAGGGCATCCCCATGCTGAACGCGGCCGCGACCGACGCGATTGCGACCCTGCGCGAGGGCGGGCGCACGACGATGGTGGTCCGCAAGGGCGATAAGGACATCGGCGCGATCGGGCTGATGGACACGCCGCGCGAGGCGGCCAAGATCGCCCTCAAGCGTCTGCGGGACATGGGGATCACCCGCATGATTATGATTTCAGGCGATCATCAAAAGGTCGCCGACGCCATCGCTAAGGATGTGGGGCTCGACGAGGCGTGGGGCGACCTGATGCCGGAGGATAAGGTCGCGGCGATTAAGAAGCTCGCCGGCGAGGATAAGGTCGCGATGGTCGGCGATGGCGTCAACGACGCGCCAGCGATGGCGAGTGCCACGGTCGGCATCGCAATGGGTGCTGCAGGCTCGGATGTGGCGCTGGAGACGGCCGACGTCGCGCTGATGGCCGACGATCTCGCGCATCTGCCGTTTGCGGTGGGCCTGAGCCGCCACACCCGTGGCATCATCCGGCAAAATGTGTTCGTCAGCCTCGGCGTCGTCGCGTTCCTCGTGCCCGCGACGATCCTCGGCCTGGGCATCGGCCCGGCGGTGGCGATGCACGAAGGCTCAACGCTGCTGGTCGTGTTCAATGCCCTTCGCCTTCTTGCTTTTAAGGATCGGACCGGGACAGCATGAAGTGGCCGGTCGTGTTCGATCTCGCCTCTCGATCAACTTGGGTTTCACGACATCAATCAATGTCACCCGCGCGGGCGTGGACAAATACTGTACGTCTCTGTCTAAAGGAGCGCGGTCGTCCTGGATCGCATGTGATTGTGCCACCTAACGGCTTCCCGTCGTGGCGCTGGCACCCGCCTCGGAATTACCGGCCGAAACGGCAGGGGCAGGCTTGGGACGATGCGATGCCCGTCGGCCTTACATGTCGCGTACGGCATGGTGGCTGGCTGTATCGATGTTCAACGAGTTAATCGGCACAGTGCGAGCTTAGCTACGTTTTCGACCATCCTCTCACCGGTCCCCGTGGCGCGCTCGATCCCGAGCTCCTTACACAGGTCCAAAATGGAAGTATCGCGTTGGGCCATGGCTACCTGGGCGAGACGAACCTGCGCCTTGGAGAGGGCGAACTTACGGCCCTTTAGCGGCCCCTCGCGCGGGCGGTGGCGTAAGTAATAAACCGGAAGGCGGTCAAACATCGTTGACGTTAACACAGTGTCAAACCCCACATGCGCTGGCATGCCAGGAGGCTTCCGATGAAGACTGCAGAGCATGATACGCAAGAACATCATCGCTCTCCTCCGTCAGCGTCGTGACCAACGCATTGCGGCTCAATCGGAGGAGCCTGTGAACTTCGGCCACGCCTCCAAAGCGAGCGACGTCTCGCGGCGCATGATCCAGCACTACGAGAAGATCGGCTTGGTACTGCCGGCACCTCGGGGCGATAGCGGGTATCGCGACTATTCGGATGCCGACGTCTACCGGCTCCGCTTCATCGCGAACGCCCGCGATCGGGGCTTTCCTATGGAGAAGATCGGAGATCTGCTCTTACTTTGGGGCGATCGTGAGCGCTCCAGCGCCGAGGTCAAGTCGCTCGCGCTCGCACGGGCCGAACAGCTGGGGGACAAGGCGCGCAAGCTTGAGGCGATGCTCGATCTCGCGGGTCAATGCCGCGGTGACGACCGGCCAGTCTGTCCGATCATCGATCAACTGGCGGCGCGCTGAATGCGCATCCCGCAATACAGGCGCCGCGCGCCATTCACGAGGTAGTCATGACGATGCTGAACCGGCGGACGTTGCTGGCGAGCGGGGGCCTGCTCTTGGGGGCGGCGTGTACGCGAAAATTCGGGTCGCCCGAGCGCGCCGGTACGCTTCCAATCCCGCGCCTGATCGATGCACGCCAACAAGGCCAGATGATCAGCCTGAGAGCACAGGACGGCGAGACCGCGTTCTTCCCGGGACGGCGAAGCGCCACTCTTGGATACAATGGCAGCTATCTCGGCCCGACGCTGCGGGTTCACCGCGGCGACGATGTGACGATGGCCGTCCGCAACAGCCTGTCGGCCGATACGACGGTTCACTGGCACGGGCTGCTGGTGCCGGGAGAACTGGATGGCAGCCCGCACCAGCTGATCGCACCCGGTGCGACCTGGCGTCCTACGCTACCGATCCGCCAGCCGGCGGCGACCCTCTTCTATCATTCGCACGCGCATGGTTTGACGGGCGAGCAAGTCTATTCCGGGCTGGCGGGCATGCTGGTCGTGACGGACGAGGAAGAGCAGGGGCTTGGCCTGCCATCGGACTATGGCGTGGATGATCTCCCGGTACTGATCCAGGATCGGCAATTCGAGGACGGCCGTCTGGTCATGCCGACCGGCATGATGATTGCGTCGCAGGGCCGCCGCGGCAACACCATCCTGGTCAACGGCGCACCCACGCCTCGCGCCGACGTTCCGAACGGTCTGGTGCGGCTGCGGCTCGTGAACGGTTCGAACGCCCGCATCTATGAACTTTCGTTCAGCGATGATCGGACGTTTCATTGGATCGGCACCGAGGGCGGTCTCCTGGCGAGGTCCGTTGAACTGCAGGCCATCACCGTGGCGCCGGGTCAGCGTGCAGAGATACTGGTCAGCTTCGCCGACGGCCAGCCGGTCTCCCTGGTCACCGGCCAAGATGCGAACGCGTCGATGATGGGAATGATGGGAGGCATGGGCATGATGGGCGGCCATCACGACGATGAAGACGACGCTTCAACGACGGAGACGGTGCTGGCCTTCTCGCCGCGCCCAGGCTTGGGCGGGCGGGCCGCAGCCGCTGTCCCAACGCTCCTGGCAGCACGCATCGTGCCAGATCCCGATGCGGCCGTAACGCGCCGGCGCTTCGTGCTCAATATGTCGACGGAAGGGGAGGGGATGATGGGTAGCGATGGCGACGCATACACGATCAACGACAGGCCGTTCGACATTGGCCGCATCGATGAGGAAGTCCGCCTCGGGGACGTCGAGATATGGAAAGTCTCCGGGCGGAAGATGCCACATCCCTTCCATATCCATGGCGTGCATTTCGATGTGCTACGCCGCGATGGCGATGACCCGGACCTTCTCGATCAGGGGCCTCGCGATACGATCGTCGTGAAGGAGGCAGTGGAACTGTTGGTCCGGTTCGACAAGCCGGCGACGAAAGCACCTTTTATGTATCACTGCCATATCCTGGAACATGAGGATGAAGGCATGATGGGGCAATTCACGGTCGCCTGATCCCGTCCGGAAACTCGCAGAAGACCAGCGAACAGCGGGTGCAGCTCATCGCGGCAGCCAACGCCACGTTTTCTTGCCCCTCGATCGACAGCGACCGGCCCTCCCACCCGCATTCAACGCTATCCGCGTGTCATCATGAACGCGCCCGGCTCGTCGATACCGCTTGACCCTGGACTATGGTCCAAGGTCCACAACGGCCATCCGGACGATGTCCGGTCCATCGAAGGACTGGAAACGGAGCGTGAGGGGTAACCGTTGCTCCTGCGTATAGGGTTATGGGGAGCCACGCTTGATGTCTCGTTTCGAAAGCCAACGCCGATTTTCGCTCGCCGGGTGCATGGTGGGAACGATGGCAGAAACCCTGCCTCCGACGGCTGTGGGCGCCTGTCCGCAAATCCATTCCAACCTTGTGTGACTGTGGATGACGAGGAGATGGACGGGGGCATGATTGAGGGCGACAAGGCAAATCGGCATGATGCTGCTTCGGGCACGATCCTCCAGGTTGTGGAGAGCGCACCAAATTACGCCGTTTATGCGCTTGACCTTGGGGGCCTCGTAACAGTCTGGAACAAGGGCTGTGAAGACATTACGGGATGGGCCAGCTCAGACGCGATCGGAAAACACCATTCGTTCCTGTATTGCGCGGAAGATGTCGCGGCGGGCGTTGCGGACAGGCACCTCGCGCAGGTCGAGCAGCTTGGCAGGGTCGAGCAGGAGTCGTGGCGCGTCCGGAAAAACGGGTCAGAGTTTCTCGCACATCTGACGACGACGGCGCTCCGGGATGAAACCGGCCAGCTGAGCGGCTATGGCAAGATCCTGCGCGACACCACCGATGAAGCCGCGACCAAGGAAGCGATCGTTGCGCGCGAGCAGCATCTCCAGTCGATCCTGGACACCGTGCCCGATGCCATGGTCATTATCGATGAGCGCGGGCTGATAACCTCGTTCAGTGCCGCGGCCGAGCGCTTGTTCGGATATTCGGAAGCGGACGTACTCGGCGCCAATGTGAGCAGCCTGATGCCGTCACCTGACCGGGAACGGCACGATTCCTATATCGGCCGATATCTGTCCACCGGCGAACGGCGGATCATCGGTATTGGCAGGATCGTCGTTGGCCAACGGAGGGACGGTACCACCTTTCCGATGGAACTCTCGATCGGAGAGGCCGGTCACCGTGGGTATCGTGTCTTCACGGGCTTCATTCGCGACCTGACAGAAAGCGACCGCAACGAACTGCAGCTCAAGGAGCTGCAGGCCGAATTGATTCACGTCTCGCGCCTCAGCGCGATGGGCACGATGGCGTCGACGCTGGCCCATGAGTTGAACCAGCCGCTTACCGCGATCGCCAATTATCTGGAAACGACGCGCGACCTGCTT
>NZ_QVRA01000019.1 GCF_003591655.1 Sphingobium terrigena | reverse complement strand
TTTGGCTCGCGAAGAACTGCGTGGCCTTCCTAAGAAACAGCCATATCAGGCTCCCCAGGCATTTCGTGCAGGATGAAGCCGAAGGCCTTGGCGCGGCGCTGCAGATTTCCGATCACCCGACTGCGATAGCGCTCCTCATATTGTGAGGCGCCGGGATCATGATACGCCATGCCGTGGCGCAGGCTGTTATAGAACAGCACGGCGATTTTGCGTGCGGTTGCGGTGACCGCTTTTGCTTTTCCAGCGCGCGCCGACAGCCTTCGGTAAAAAGCGCCCAGCGCGGTGTCACTTCGACCGATGGTGGTTGCGGCCAGACGCAGGAGTGCTGCAGCGCGGCTCGAAGATCGTCGGGTTTTGGACGACAGCAACTTACCCCCCGATATCTTGTTGCCTGGTGCCAGGCACAACCAAGACGTAAAATGCTTCGAACTGGGCCATGCGGCAAGATCGGTGCCGCACTCGCCAACCAGTTTGAGCGCGAGCGAAGGGCCGATTCCGTGGATCTGTGTCAGGTCGACGCCCAGCACGCGATAGAGCGCTGACCGGACCTCGAAGTCGGGCGTGTTCACCTGTCGCCTTTTGGTCCGGACTTTTGGGAGTTGGCGAACATCATGTCCCTCGTTGATTTCGAGCGCCTTGAGTGCGATCTCAAGCTTTCGATCACATTCGAGAACTTTGGTTTGGTAGAAGTCGAACAGGGCCAGAGACTGGCCAAGCGCGAAGATATGTTCGTCGCGCCAGTTCCCCGATAATGCCGCACAGATGGTCTCAATAGTCGCGTGGCAGCGGACGTCGCGCATTTGTGCCAGCGTGCTGGGCGTACGTTCCCCGCTCACAATGGCCCTGATTATCCGCATTCCTGTCACGCCGGTAATGTCGGAGACGACGTGATGGAGTTGCACATTCATTTCCATCAGCGCCTTCTGCATGTGCTGAATATGTGAGGCAGCATATTCGATCAGCCGCTCGCGCTGCCGCAGATAGGCACGCATGGTCGCCACGCCCGCCTCGGGACGGAAACTCCCCCGCAGCAGCCCGTAGCTGTGCAGGCGTTGCAACCATGCAGCGTCACTGACGTCGGTTTTGCGACCCGGTACATTCTTGGCATATCGCGCATTGACCAGGATCACCTCAAAGCCGTGTCCTTCAAGCACTTCATAGGCCGGAATCCAGTAAACACCGGTCGATTCCATCGCGACAGTAGTGACGCCATATGTCTTGAACCAGCGGGCCATATCATGGAGATCGCCGGTGAATGTGCCAAACGCTCGTACCGGATTATCGTCGGCGTTGGGATTTATGGCCGCCATATGCATAGTCGACCCGATGTCGATGGCAGCGGCGCGCGGATTGACCATAGACAACGCGCCGGATTTTGATCGTTCCATTCCAAGTCCTCCTTCAAAACAGGAGGGTATGGGCGATGCTAAACGTCATCTTCCTAACCGGGATCGCCGCAAGACGGCGTCACCACTCTCAAGTACGCAAACACCCACGGGCCACGTTTTTTAACGGGGTATCATGCCTCCAATAAGCCATCGGCCGCGACCCTCCCGACCGCACCATAGCACGACCCGTTTCTACCGCGCACAGGCGGGCTCAGCCGGCGACGGTTTTTTAGCACTTCCCTCTCCTCCCGCAGCACACGGTTCTCAAGGCGAAGGCGTTCATTCTCACGCGCCAGATCTGCCTGCGGCGCTGCCGCCAGGTCAGATGGCCGATACTGTGACACCCATTTGCCCAGTGTCGACTTACCTATCCCCAAATCCGATGCGACCCGGTCGCGGGGTAACCCGCTGGTCAGCGCGATGCGCACCGCCTCCTGCTTGAACTCTTCTGTGTGCTTGATCATCTCGTCGGGCTCCTGTTGCGAGCTCTAATCGCTCAGGTGACCGGCGCAAATCCGTTACAAGTCCANAGCCATCGGCCGCGACCCTCCCGACCGCACCATAGCACGACCCGTTTCTACCGCGCACAGGCGGGCTCAGCCGGCGACGGTTTTTTAGCACTTCCCTCTCCTCCCGCAGCACACGGTTCTCAAGACGAAGGCGTTCATTCTCACGCGCCAGATCTGCCTGCGGCGCTGCCACCAGGTCAGATGGCCGATACTGTGACACCCATTTGCCCAGCGTCGACTTCCCTATCCCCAAATCCGATGCAACCCTGTCGCGGGGTAACCCGCTGGTCAGTGCAATCCGCACCGCCTCCTGCTTGAACTCTTCTGTGTGCTTGATCATCTCGTCGGTCTCCTGTTGCGAGCTCTAATCGCTCAGGTGACCGGCGCAAATCCGTTACAAGTCCAGTCAGCTTCCCTTGACCAGTTGGCAGCAGGTGATCGCGGACCCCACATACGCCGACGCGATCCTCGATCGTCTGGTTCACAATGCACATCGCCTTGACCTCGATGGCGACAGCAAGCGGCGCTCAAAAGGCAATCGGCCCGCTTGACGTAGGCTTCAAACGAAACAACAACGATCGTTGCCGAAGGCCCCGTTCCGGGGGCGGCAATATCCCGGATTAAGGGGCGCGATCATCTCGGAAACGAGGGGCGGCTTCGTCGGAAGCCGCATTCCGTACCAAAAATCCGTTTGTTTAAATTTTAAAAATATCGATTTTAACATAAAACTCTTATACTAATAGCCCATTATATCGCTTATTGTTAGGAATTTGTAAACCCGACTTTTAGAGTATCTGTGATAGTCAAGCAGAATATTAAGCCAGAAGCGATTTGGTTTGAAAAAGGCATTGGGGTGGCAATTTTCTCTCGCACAACTGCTTTGATAGCGATTTTAGCCCGTTTTCCTGCAACGATTATTTGCTGATATTTGGCTTTGATTTAGTGCCGTATTGTCAAGCTTTGTGAAACGACACCGATTGGCCCGTCCTGATCGTGAACTATACTATGAGTTAAGCCGATACCGCTTGGACCAAAGGAGACCGTGGTGTCCAAGCCCAACCATAATCCTCGAAGCTTGCGAATAAAGTGAACAGTCAAGTCGATATTGGGAAATGCGATCTCGTTGACGTCCTCCCTCGCTGCGAGTCCATTAGCTATGTCGATAATTCCTAAGGCCCTGGCTGTTGGACTTACGCTCTCGCCCGCAACAAGTGGCACTTCAGAACGGATCCACGAAACGGCGCGGCCTACTCCGAGCAATGACCGACGAACCTCGATAGATCGGACAAATCCGCCCCGCCACAATGTCTCTGGCTTCCACAAGGCTAAGGTCTCGGGGGTTGGGATAGCCAACACCGGTGTTCCAGAAATGGCGGACGTATCCGGCGTTTGAAGAAGCCACGCCCGTGCGATCACAATGGCTCGCGCGGCGTGGCTTAGACGCGCTTCGACCAGCTCGATGGTCCGTCCTGGCCTGATCACCGACACGTCAATTTCGAATTCATCGATCGGCAGAGTGCCGAGGATGTCGTAGGAAACGCGAGCCATCGTCAGTATGCTGTCACGACGAACTGCATGGTCAAGTTCAATAGCATGAGCGAGCAAACCCAATGCGGGTGCTACATGCTGCTCACGGACGTTCCAGGCGCCACTGACAAGGTCTGTTGGGCGGAATCGCTTTGCATCAAGGCGTTTAAAAAAAGACATGGTCGCGCTGTAGCGACCGGTCGGGTCGCGTCAAACATTTGATCGTCAAAGCACTCTGCTCGACAATCGGCTCCATCAGCGCAACAATGCCAGTTTGTTCAGCCTGATGGGAACAGTGCCACTGAAGCCGAAAAATAATTCATATGCCGCTTTCAAAAAAACTTTGATATGGTCGACCAAATGCATTTGGAATTGTCTCTGGAGGAGTGCTTCGATAGGGCAGTTTCGGGCCAAGCTTCTATTCTAATGAGCAATAAAATAAAGGTCCGGAAATGAGCGAACCTGAGCTACAAGTACACGGGAGCTTTCAATGGATTGATCCCTTTCTTATTGACGACCAGCTCACCAGTGACGAACGCATGATCCGTGATGCTGCGCGGAGCTACGCGCAAGAGCGGCTACAACCGCGTGTCATTGACGCGTTCCGAGAGGAGCGGACGGACCTTGCGATTTTCAGCGAGATGGGGGAGCTTGGACTGCTTGGTCCCACGGTTCCGCCCGAGTATGGCGGCGCAGGAGTCGGTTATGTCGCCTACGGGTTAATTGCACGCGAGGTGGAGCGCGTCGACTCGGGGTATCGCTCGATGATGTCGGTGCAATCGTCGCTTGTGATGCACCCGATCTTTGCCTATGGCTCGGAAGAACAGAAGCGCGGATTTCTGCCGAAACTCGCGTCGGGAGAATGGATAGGCTGCTTCGGGTTGACAGAGCCCCAAGCCGGATCTGACCCCAGCGGCATGACTACCAGCGCGACAAAGATCGAGGGCGGCTACCGGATCAACGGTGCGAAGACCTGGATATCCAACGCGCCGATCGCTGACGTATTCGTAATCTGGGCGAAGTCCGATGCGCACGGTGGCAATATCCGCGGCTTCGTCCTGGAGAAGGGAACGAAAGGACTGTCGGCGCCCAAGATCGGTGGCAAGCTGTCGCTTCGCGCCTCTATTACTGGGGAGGTCATCATGAACGAGGTCGAGGTCGGCGAGGAAGCGCTGTTACCGCATGTCGAGGGCCTCGGCGGGCCGTTTGGCTGCCTGAACCGAGCTCGTTATGGCATTAGCTGGGGTGTGTTGGGCGCAGCTGAGTTCTGCTGGCATGCCGCGCGCCAATATGGCCTGGACCGCAAGCAATTTGGGCGGCCGCTCGCGCAGACCCAGCTGTTTCAGAAGAAGCTTGCCGACATGCAGACCGAAATTGCGCTGGGACTGCAGGCCTCGTTGCGTGTCGGTCGCCTTTTCGACGAGGGGCGGATGGAGCCCGAGATGATTTCTATCTTGAAGCGCAACAATTGCGGGAAGGCGCTCGACATCGCCCGCCAATCCCGCGACATGCATGGCGGCAACGGTATTTCAGAGGATTATCAGGTTATACGCCACATGATGAACCTGGAGACGGTTAATACCTATGAGGGTACGCATGATGTCCATGCGCTGATTCTGGGACGCGCTCAGACGGGTCTGCAGGCCTTTTTCTGAGGGTTCGCCGCTGGGTGGAGTTCAAGCTCGGAGCGGGGCACCGCGTTAAATCGGTTCTTCCGGTTTGACCGGGATGTTCGCGGCCACGTAAACAATGATCAGGCGCCATTCACTCGCAAGGCGATGGCCTGGGGTATATCGGCGTCGTCTATTGTCGGCGGCAGAGTGAAAGGTTCCTGATCGACGATCCTCCGCAAAAGGTTCCGGAGAATCTTGCCAGAGCGCGTCTTTGGCAATTGGTCGACAACGTAAACGGTTTTCAGTGCCGCCACGGCACCCAACTCGGCGCGAACAGCGTCGATCGCGAGCTTGGAAATTATCCCATCATCGGCCGAACCTCTGCGCGTGGTTACGAATGCAACAGGAACCATGCCTTTGACAGGATCTTTCGCGCCGACCAACGCGCACTCGGCAACATCAGGGAGTCGCGCCACAATCTCCTCCATCTGTCCGGTAGAAAGGCGATGGCCCGCGACATTGATGACGTCATCGGTACGTCCCATGATGTGGAGAAAGCCGGCGTCGTCGCGATAGCCGGAATCACCGGTTTCGTAGAAGCCGGGGAAACTGGCGAAGTTTTTGGCAAATCCGGCCGGGTTGTTCCACAATGTACGGAAGGCACCAGGCGGAAGGGGCGCGCGAATAACAACATTGCCATTTTCGCCATCGTCCACTGGACTGCCATAGTCATCGAGGATAGCAAATTCATATCCGGGCACCGCATGTCCAGCGCTGCCCGGTTTACAACGCAAGTCGCCTATGGCAAAACACGATGCAATGGCCGGCCATCCCAATTCGGTCTGCCACCAGTGATCAATGACCGGCAATCCACTTGCTCGTTCGAGCCAGGCGATGGTCGCGGGGTCAGCACGTTCGCCGCCAAGGAAGATCACACGGCAATCACCGGTGCCGATGTCCTTCAGGAATTTCGCTTCAGGGTCTTCCTTGCGAATCGCCCGAATGGCAGTGGGCGCGGTGAAAAAAGCCTTGGCCTTGTTGCGCACGATCGTCCGCCAAAAGGTGCCGGCATCGGGCGTTCCGACCGGCTTTCCCTCGAACAGGATGGCTGTCCCGCCAACCAACAGCGGGCCATAGACGATATAGCTGTGGCCCACGACCCAGCCGACGTCGGATGCAGCCCAGAAGGCGTCGCCCGGGCCAATTCCATAGACATTTGCCAAGGACCATGAGAGCGCCACCGCGTTGCCGCCGTTTTCTCTTACGACACCCTTAGGCGTTCCTGTCGTCCCCGACGTGTAGAGGATATAAAGCGGATCGGTCGCGCCTACCGGCGCGCAGGCAGGCTGAGGTTCACCGGCGGTGCGGCTGCGCAATTCCTGCCAGTCGATATCGTGGGCATGATCAAGATCGGCAGCCAGCCGGTCGCGCTGCAGAAGGACGACATGCTGGATACCCTGCAACGAAAGAGCAACAGCCTCATCGACCAGTGGCTTGTAGGCGATCGCCCGTGTGCCCTCTATCCCGCACGAAGCGGTCAGGATAAGCTTCGGTTTGGCGTCGTCGATACGCTTGGCCAACTCCGGCGCGGCGAATCCGCCGAACACCACGGAATGGATCGCCCCGAGACGCGCGCAGGCCAGCATCGCGAATGCCGTCTCAGGTATCATCGGCATGAAGATGACGACGCGATCGCCCTTGGTCACACCCAGCGCGGCTAGCATCGCTGCCACCCGCCCGGTTTCGTACAAAAGTTGCGAATAGGTGAAGGATCGTAGTGCGCCGGTGACTGGGCTGTCATAGGTCAGCGCTACCGCATCGCCACGACCAGCGTCGACATGCCTGTCTAGACAATTATGACAAGTGTTGAGGATCCCGTCGGAAAACCAACCCTTCTGTTCATCGTAAACAAGCCGGGGCTTAACGAACCAGTCGATCGCGCGCGCGGCCTCCGCCCAAAAACCCACCGGGTCTTCGGAGGCCCGACGATAAATATCACTATACTCCAGATTGCCTCGTCCGACCGTCATATCTAGTACTTTCTTGGTCTGATCACGCGTTGGCTCTGGGGCGGTACCCGCGTGAAACGGCGATCGCGCCGATGATTAGAAGGGCACCAATGAAATGATAGGATGCAATGCCTTCGCCAAGAAGCAGCATCGCAAGGCCCACACCCAAGACTGGCGGGAGGTTCATGTAGGCCCCGGCACGAACGGATCCGATCAGCGTCACCGAACGGTTAAAAAGAGCGTAAGCAACGAGCGAAGGGAAAACTCCGACATACAGTATGGCCGCCGCCAGTTTCATTGGCGGCATCGACAGGCCATTTCTGGCCAGCGTGGAGATGTAGGGAAGTGCCAGCGAGCCGGCGCCGATCGCGAACAGCGCCGCTAGCAATGAGAGGTGGTGTACAGCCGGAACCTTGCGAAGGAAGGTGGCATAAGCCGAATAGAGAAATACCCCTGCCACGGAAAGCAAGTCCCCGCGATTGACCGAGATGCCCCCTACTAGATTGAAGGGATGACCCTTGGTCACGATCCACATGATCCCCGCGAACGACATCGCAGCGCTTAAAGCGAGGAGGGGTAGCAGCCGCTCCCCAAACAGCACCGTCGGCATCAAAAGGATCATGATCGGCATGATCGATTGCAACAGCAGGTTGTTTGTAGCGGTAGTGTATTGCAGGCCGCTGTAGACGATGTAGGCAAACAGCCCGACACCGAAAAAACCGAGCAGCGTGACAAGGAGCCAGGAAGCACGCAGCGTTTGGACGTCAACCTTGAGATGACGCCAGGCGAAGGGTAGCACGCACAAAAAAGCGACCATCCACCGCCAGAATGCGAGTGACAAAGGAGACGCAAGGTCGCGCACCGCCCGCCCAATAATGGGGTTCATAGCCCAGCAGACGGACGCGACGCAAAGGAGCAAAGTCGGGGAGTTCCACATTGCTGGCGCCGAGCACCGGATAAAGGAGACGTATCGCGCAAAAGCACTCATGTCCTATCTCCTTGCTGAGCTATAGCATCTTGCAATTGCATTTTATTTTGCATATTGTGCATCGCGTTTCCCATATGATTTTGGGACGCCGCTGTCAACTAAGTGCGGATCCCAGTTTGGATCCGGACCGCATAAATCAGGGAAACGGCGTAAGATCTGTCGCCTTGGAAGCATCTCGATCATTTGTACCGTTGTGACGGTCACGCCGAGCGCGCAGATCATCGGCGCACCTACCAGCGGGTTACAGGAAATTGAACATGGCTCACTCTCGACAGCTTCACCTCGGCGCTTTCATGCGCCCAGTTAGTATGCATACAGGAGCATGGCGCTATCCCGGCGCGATACATGACGCCAATTTCAATTTTGCTGCCTTGAAGCGCTTCGCCCAGAAGCTTGAAGAGGGCAAATTTGACGCTTTTTTCATGGCCGATCACCTAGGCGTTCTCAATATGCCGGTTGAAGCCTTGAAACGTAGCCATACCGTCACGTCATACGAGCCTTTTACCTTGCTCTCGGCGCTTGCCGGGGTGACGGAACGGATCGGCTTAGTCGCTACTGCGTCGACAACCTTCGAGGAGCCATTCCATGTCGCGCGGCGGTTTGCGTCGCTCGATCATTTAAGCGGCGGACGCGCAGGATGGAACGTTGTTACGACAGCCAATCCCGACAATGGGAAGAATTTTGGCTATGAAGACCAGCCCGATCATGCTGCGCGATACGCCCGTGCGCGCGAATTTTACGATGTCGTTACCGGACTTTGGGATAGCTTCGCCGACAACGCATTTGTCCGCGACGCTGAAAGCGGCATCTATTTTGATCCGGATCGGCTCCATGTGCTCCGCCACAAGGGAGCGCATTTTTCGGTGCGCGGCCCACTCAACATCGCTCGCCCCGTGCAGGGCTGGCCCGTAATTGTGCAGGCAGGTGCTTCCGAACCGGGCCGCCAACTCGCCGCCGAGACGGCAGAAGCCGTGTTCGGGGCCGAAAACACGCTCGAAGGCGCCAAGCGCTTCTATGCAGACGTCAAGGACAGGATGAGAAGAGTCGGACGCGATCCCGGCCTTCTCAAGATTCTACCTGCCGCCTTTGTCGTGGTGGGCGATACGATCGAGGAAGCACGAGCCAAGCGAGCGCATCTTGACAGCCTGGTCCATTATGACAGCGGCATCCATTCGCTGTCGGGTGCGCTGAACTTTGACGTTTCGGGCTTTGATCCCGATGGCCCGTTGCCCGAAATTCCCGAAACGAATGCCAGCAAGACCGCTCGCGACAGATTGCTGGAGATGGCCAGAACACAGAATCTGACCATTCGGCAACTGGCGGCGACCGCTGGAAGTTATGCCGGTCTCGCGTTCGTAGGCACGCCGGCGTCGATCGCCGACGATATGGAGCAGTGGCTGTACGAGTCTGGGGCCGACGGCTTCAATATCATGTTTCCTTTTTTGCCTGAAGGGCTCGACCTTTTCGTGGATCAAGTCATCCCGGAACTTCAGCGGCGTGGCCTTTTTCGAACCGAGTATGAAGGCACGACGCTGCGTGACCATTTGGGCCTCCCCCGCCCAAGCAACCGCTTTTTCGACTGAATGCCGGAGATGCATATCTGGTAATAGGCAACCAGGAGCCATGATCGAGAAGTTTCGCCTAACCGTTGTATCCCGTTTAAATTTAACCGATGACGGATAGTTTCCCGAGCATGTTAGCTTACCGTGCTCGAGCGATGGGTTTCGATCTTTGCGGACTGAATTCATGACAATGGGCCGAAAGCTTAGGCAAGGAGATACTAATATGGCAGCTTATGTCGTCATCGTGACCGGGGAAATTTCGAATCCGGAGTTGATGAATCAATATAAGGAACAGGCTCAGTATCTGCTTGGGACGCAGGGCGTTTCGTTCATGGCCGGCCCGGTCGTCGCCGAAACTCTGGAAGGATCGCCTCCGAAGGGAGCAGTGATTATCCGGTTTGCTTTTCTTGAGGAGGCTCAGAGCTGGTACCGATCCGACGAATATCAAAAACTGGCTTCGATGAGGCTTTCTGCCTCTACCAGTGCGGCATTTATCGTTGAGGGCACCTGATCTTGGTGCCGGTCAAGAAGCGAGGCGGAGCCTGCCCGCCGACCGGTTCGGAAGGTTCGCTCAATTCTTGTATACTTGCTGCATTTTAGAATAGACTGCACCAGTCATTTGACCGCAACAAGATGTGGAGATGCGTGATGAAATCCATCCGAGCAGCGTTCCTGCCTTTGCTGCTTGCAGTTGCGAGCACCGCTCACGCTGCAGAAAATCCCGATGAGGCAAAGATTCTGAAGATCGAGCAAGACATGGCTGCTGCGCAGACCGCAGCGGAATTTTTGAAAGATTTCGCGCCTGACGCTGTGATGGATGCATTCTTTCCAGGCCAGGCCCGAGGCAGCAAAGCGGTGGCCACCGCGGCGACCACGCTCTTTGCGGGAACTAAAGATCTGCGAGCTACGATCCTTAAAATGTCTATCAGTACAGATCATGACATCGCCTATGCTTTCAGTACCCAGCGGGTCGTGTTCACCAATATCGCTATGAACAAAGTTCAGGACTGGGTTTTCCGGCAGGTCGACTGTTACCGCAAGGTCAACGGAAAATGGCTGGTTGTATACCACAATCTTTCGGTGCCATTCGATCCCACGACCGGTAAGGCGGTGTTTGACGCACCCGTTTAAGGTAACTGTGCCACCAGGTTCGTTTATTAGCCGCGTGGACGGGAAAGATGCGGCCTAAATCAAGGCAAGGATGATTGACCCAGCGATGAAAATTTCGAGCTTGTCCCTCAGTATCATGTCAGCGAAACGCCGGGTTTGATAGGTGGCGCGAAAGCCATAAAGACCAATTGCGATAACAGGACGGCCGCTGCGTCGGGTGCCGCGATTACCTGACGGTAAATGCATAAATTCGCCGATGCAGCGCTTTGTTGTGTGGTCCGATCCCGGTTGGCAGTTTGCCGCGAAAGACCGGCCAGCGCTGACTGGACTTGGCGTTCCGATTGCAGTTCGACCGCCTTCAGCGACGCGTGGACCTTGACCAGTTCAACGGCAGGATCGGTCTCCGGCGATCCGGCGATGCACAGGCGAACCCATCGCCTGGCGCTTCGCACGGGATGCACAAGGTTGTCATTGAGCGGCGATATTCTGTCAAGAAGCTCACTGATCTCGGAACTATCGAGCGCCACTTTGGAAACCTGAGCCGACCACAGGCAGAACAGCAACAGGTTGACATCGAAGCCATGTTTATCCTGCAACGCGAGGCACAGCGTGGACACGTGCGGCCTAGCATACAGATCCAGCGAGAACTGCCAAAATGCCGAGGCCGCTGTCTGGGCCATATTGGTCACCCCCACGCCGAACCAGACAAACGAATGCAGAGCATCACGCCCGCCCGGCAACCCGATGCCGGAACAACGGAAGCATCAGAAGGTGCGCGCGCCGAAATGTATTTCCATCATCGGGCGCATGACGTCCCAGCGCTCGAGCTGCGACCAATGGCCCGACCGGTCGAGTACGTACAGTTCGGCATGCTTCAGATGCTCTATAAGGTACAGGCTGGTGTCGAGCGGAACGATGCGGTCCTGCCTTCCGTGGAAGATCAAAACCTTATGCGGCATCTTGCAAAGCATCGACGGCGGCATATTAAGCCCCTCCATTCCCTGCTTCATCGAATCGATCATTTTGACCGCAGTCTTCATAATCTCGGGATCGGTGGCAATCTTGTACCTGTTACTGACGATCTCCTCCATGCCTTCGAATTTGTCGGCATCATGCGCGAAACTGTGCATCAGCTGGCGGTAACGGGACGGCCGAGGATCGGAATAAAAGGAAAGCAGACGGATTAGTTCCGGAGTCCGCGGGCCAGGTGCGCCGATCGACCCCATCAGGACCACACGATCGATACGGTCGGGCTCTTCGCTCATCATCTGCAAGGTGAGCGCACCGCCCATCGAGTTGCCGACGACGTGGGCCTTTTCGATCCCAAGCGCTTCAAGCAAGCCGAAACACTGTTCAACTCGCGTTCCGATCCACGCCATTACGTTGTCTGGCCAAGGATCAGGTATAACTGACTGCCCAAAGCCAATTAGGTCGGGCGCGATCACGAAGAAATTCTCCGCCAAGTCGGGCATGAGGTGGAGCCAGTTGGAACCGGCATGGGCACCCGGCCCTGCTCCATGCAGCAGAAGAATAGCAGGCTTGCTCCGGTCGCCGGCAAGCAGGGTGTGAGAAGTCAGTCCGCGACCGGTTATTTTCTCTTCTCTCACGCTCGTATCGCCTGCCATCATGCCTCTCCTCCAAATCAAGTGTCGTTCTGCCAAGTACGGTCTGTTCTGCCGCCGGGCTATAGACTAGCGTTTATAACTGTGCAATGCGTTTGCCAATACAGATCGGGGATGAGGAGCAATTTATGGACCGCCGCAGTGACGGACCCGGCATGGTCGGGGCGGGTCTCAGCGAAGCCGAAGTCGGCGTTTTTGCGGCTGAACTCGATCAGGCCGAACAGTCGCGTCAGCAGATCCGCCAGTTCTCACAGCGCTGTCCGGAAATGTCCATTGCCGACGGCTATCGCATCAGCAAACGATGGGTAGACCTTAAGCTCGCGTCTGGGAGAAAGGTCATCGGCCACAAGATTGGTTTGACGTCGCGAGCGATGCAGCAAGCTGCCGGAATTACCGAACCCGATTACGGCACACTGCTCGATGATATGGTGTTTGAGCAAGGAAGCGACGTGCCTTGTGAACGGTTTATCACTCCCAAGGTCGAGGTCGAGCTTGCTTTCGTGCTGGGCAGAAGGATCGAAGGGCCCCGCGCGACCATCTTTGACGTACTCCGGGCGACCGAATATGTTATTCCCGCAGTGGAGGTAATTGACAGCCGCACCTTTCCTACTGACCCCGAAACCGGGGGGCGTCGCAAAGTGCAGGACACTATAAGTGACAACGCCGCCAACGCCGGGATTATCATGGGAGGGTTGCCGATGCGACCTGACAAGATCGACATGCGCTGGGTCAGTGCGCTGCTGACCCGGAACGGTGTGATCGAGGAGACTGGGGTTGCTGCGGGCGTGCTCAACAATCCGGCAATCGGCGTGGCGTGGCTAGCCAACCGGCTCTCGCCATGGGGCCAGACGCTCGAGGCGGGCGAAGTGGTGCTCGGTGGTTCGTTCACCCGCCCTGTCGAAGCCCGCCCGGGTGATGTGTTCAGCGCCGATTTCGGGCCGTTGGGTGCCATAGGCTTCCGGTTTATCTGAGGCAGGGCGATGCTGACACCGCAAAACCACTTCAAGAATAAACTCAGTGACGGCTTGCCGCAGCTCGGCTTCTGGCTCGCGCTCGCCAATCCCGACATCGCGGAAATCTGCGCAGGTCTTGGCTACGATTGGGTTCTGATCGATGCCGAGCACGGCGCGCAGACGCTGCCAGGGATTGCCCATCAACTGCGCGCGGTTGACACCGTATCGGACTGCTCAGCAATCGTGCGCGTTCCTGGCCACGATCCGGTGACGATCCACCAGATCCTGGACCTAGGTGCACAGACGATCATGGTTCCGATGGTTGATAACGCAACGCAAGCAGCTTCAATCGTAAAGGCTTCGCGCTATCCGCCGGACGGCGATCGCGGGATCGGTGGTGCGCGTGCCGCACGCTGGGGCCGCTTTCCCGCTTATGTGGCAGACGCGAACGAGCAACTGTGTATCATCGCCCAGATCGAGACGGCCGAAGCGATCAAGAATCTCGAAGCCATTGCGGCAGTCGATGGCATTGATGCACTGTTTATCGGCCCTGCTGATCTGGCTGCCTCGCTCGGCCTGCTCGGGCCCGCTAACGCCTCAGCTCTCGCCCAGGCCACCGGAGCGGCTCTCGACCGAATTCGGGCCACCGGCATTCCCTGCGGCATCCTGTCGCGCGATGAGCGTCTGGTGCAGCAATATTTGGAAGGCGGTGCCCGGTTCCTAGCGGTGGGTATAGACTCTTTCACTTTGGCAAAGGCCGCAGGAGACCTTGCGCGGGACTGGCGTTGCCGCATCGATACAGCGGTCGCTGGTGCAAAATGAAGCAGTGTGACTGGCGCTCCGCACAAAGCGAAGCATCTGGAAAGCCGCTTGCCGGCATCAGGGTGCTTGAGCTTGCCAGGATCCTTGCCGGGCCATGGTGCGGGCAACTGCTTGCGGATCTCGGCGCCGAAGTGATCAAGATAGAGCGCCCTGGAAGCGGAGACGACACCCGACATTGGGGGCCACCCTTTGTAATGTCCGACGGTGGCGATAACCTTGGCGCGGCCTATTTTCATTCGGCTAATCGGGGGAAAAGGTCCATCGCGATTGATATCACAATCCCCGAGGGTCAGGCTGCCATCCGCCGTCTTGCGGGAGGGGCCGATATCATGATCGAGAATTATAAGGTCGGGGGGCTGGCGAAATACGGACTTGATCATCCCTCGTTGTCAGCGCTTAATCCACATCTCATTACTTGTTCTATCACCGGGTTTGGGCAAACCGGGCCATATGCTGCCCGCCCGGGATATGACTATATCGCACAAGCGATGGGCGGGCTCATGTCGATGACCGGTGAACCGGAGCGCGAGCCGCAGAAGGCCGGGATCGCTGCCGCCGATCTTTTCACCGGGGTCTACAGCGCGGTGGCAATTCTGGCAGCACTGAACCGGCGTCGCGAAATGCACGTCGGCGCACATATCGATATGGCGCTGCTAGATACCCAAGTCAGCGTCATGGGTAATCAGGCGCTCAACTGGATGACCTCGGGAGTAGTGCCACGCCGGGTAGGCAATGGCCACGCTAATTTGGTACCCTATCAAGCGTTCCCGACCCGTGATGGAGATCTGATCATCGCAGTCGGGAACGATGGCCAGTTTGCTGCGCTTTGTCGTGTACTGAACGTGACACTGCACGAAGATGAGCGGTTCAGCAATAATCCACAAAGGATCCGCAACCGCGTGGATTTGATCATAGCGCTCGAAGAGATCACCGCGAAATGGAGCCGGGACGATCTCTTCGAACGGCTCGATGGTGCAGGGATTCCTGCAGGTCCGATCAATGAGTTGGACGAGGTATTTGCGAACCCGCAGGTTATCGCGAGAGGCATGGCGATTGAACACGATGGTAAGCCCGGGGTGGCCAGCCCTATCGTAATCGATGGGGTGAGGATGGTTGCCGACGATCCCGCCCCCGGCGTTCCCGAGAACGTCAAATTCGACTTCTAAATAGGATAAGGTCGAGCGGGGCGAGTGCAGGTCGCATGGGTGCCCCGAGGCGATTAGCTGGGCACCCGCAAAAACCGGCGTTTTGTTGCTGCCGTTGCGGTGATGACGGTATGAGCGCGGCGCTGGGCGCTCTCGCGGGCGGCTTTCGGTCACCGGATAGGACATTTCACATAGCCGTTTCCGGGTTTCAGGGCAGATTCATGCTTTGACGGCGCGTCGTTCGTGGAAGATCAGGCGGTTGAAGTTATAGGCCAGATTGGCCAATGTCAGTTTCGCCTCAGCCCGCTTGATTCCGATGGTGCGAATGAACAGCCCGAAGCGGTTTTTCTGATGCGCGAACACATGCTCGATCCTGGCACGGATCGCGGACTTGCGGCATTTGCGCGGGCGGTGGCCTTGGGCATGGACTTTCCTTGGGCTTGCGACGGTGGATGCGACTGGTCAGCATACGATCGGCTAGCCATACCGGCGGTCGATGCTGATATGGCTTTTATACCCGAACACCGGCAAGGCGACATCGGCAGCGGCTTGCAATCCTTATAGCGCACCTTCCCGCCGATCCTGAGCGTCCAGCGCGCATCTGTGTTCCTTTTGTGCCGCCTTGGCCGGGTTATCAGTCAGATATCCTGCGCCGACTCGCCATCCTTGATGGCCTGCCGCTCGTCATCGGTGTTGCGCTGCTTGGGTGCTGGCACCAGGCTGGCATCGATGATCTGCCTCGACATGCCGATGTAGGCCTTCTTGTGCAGTTGCCAGTCGAAGGCCTTCATCACCCGCATGAGCGTCCCGGTCTCCGTCATCCGGTTGCGAAAGTGCCGGATGGTGTTTCGTCGGGGGTGCGATCGCCGAGCGCAAAACCCAGAAACCGCATCCAGCTCAGCCGGTGGCCGGATCATATACTCCATCCGGGCATCGGAGAGATTATGTTGGGCCTGCATAATCAGGATCTTGAACATCGCGGCAGGGTCAAACGGCGGACGACCGCCCGTGCTGCTATCGCCATAACTCAGCCCATCGACCAGCCAGACCCGCAAATACTCAAAGTCCACGGTCCGTTCCAGAACATCAAGCGGATCGTCATGACGGCTCAGCATCTCAAGATGGTCATGCAGGCTGAAAAGAGACTCGGGGTCCATGGATCATTACTTCCGATGCCTACCCAATCAATGAATCACGAATGCCCCAAATCCGCCAGAGTTTTTGCCGGGGTCCAGCTTCAGTTGCACATCGTAATCAGCCGGTGCCTTCGTCAAAGTCGATTGTGTCGATTCAGGCCCTAACCCACCTGAGAAAAGCGCGGAGAGTCGATCTCTGTTGCATATTGTACATTGCGTTTGCTAGCAAACCGCTGCAAAGGGCCGTTGTCAAGGTTCGAAGTCGGCACCAGAGGCGGGAAGCATTCGTTCTGCGCTTATTCGCCGAATATAGAATGCATGTAAGCTGACACTTGAAATTAAGTTGCAGCTAAAAAGTGGGGAGAGATGTCGTGAAACGGGAATATAACAAGAGTCGTTTTGTGTTGTTTTCAGGTGCTTGCATGGGCGCAATGCTTTGCTCATCGGCTTCGATCGCACAGGATGCTGCTGGGGAAACGCCTCAGGCTCCAACTACGGGGTCTCAGCTTGCCTCGACGCAGCAACAAGAACCGGCTTCGGCGTTCGGGGACATCGTAGTTACCGCCACCCGTCGGGAGGCGCGCCTTCAGGATGTGCCGGTCGCAGTCACCGCCATTACTGGAGCCGGCTTGGCGGCAGCGGATGTTTCGACCCTTCGTACATTGACCCAAGTGGTTCCCGGATTCATCGGCAGCCGCAACATGGGCGTGTTCCAACCGGTGATCCGCGGGGTCGGTTCGACCGGCATCTCGATCGGTGACGAGCCAAATATCGCGACATATGTTGACGGCGTTTATCAGCCCGAATCGGCAGCGAACTGGATTGATCTGGTCGAAGTCGAGCGCGTCGAGGTCTTGCGCGGTCCGCAAGGTACAACTTTTGGACGCAACGCAACTGGCGGTCTTATTAATGTAATCACGCCTGACCCGAGTTTTGATTTTCGTGGCAAGGCCTCAGTTCGAGTGGGCCGTATGCGCAATGATGCCGGAGACTACGACGCGCGAATGTATGTTACGGGACCGATCAGTGAAACGGCGGCGCTCGACTTCGCCTCGCTCTTCCGTAAGAACGATGGTTATATCAAGGACCTTGTGCGCGGCGGAACGCTGGGCGGTCAGCGGGTCATCGACCTCCGCAGCAAACTTCTGCTAAAACCAGCCGACAATGTCAAGGTGGTTTTGACCGGAGAGTTTTTCGATCAGCAGAGCACGACAAATGCCCCACAACCGATCGATGGAAACACCTTAGGTCGAGCATTTCCGGGTGTAATTCTGCCGCGCGGCCCTTGGGAAGCCTCGCTTACCCGCGTTCCAGTACTTGACTTACGCAGATGGACTGCGGCGCTACATGTCTCAGTCGATCTGGAAACCGTGAACCTTGAATCGACAAGTGGTTTTCTCAATCTCCGTTGGTACCAAGAAACTGACTCCGATGCTTCCAATGTCGACATTGGCAACTTTCCTGCTTTATTCGCTACAGAATCTGGAAGCTCTGAGCTCAAACTGAGCTCTACAAACGCAGGCCCGTTTCAATGGCTTGTCGGCGGATATTTCTATCAGTTCGGTGGCCACGCGGACCTTAGCCCGTTTGCGACGACAACGCCGCCAAGTCCCCTGGTAGGTCCGCACCTTCAACCCGAGCTCTCGGGTCGTTCATTTGCTGGTTTCGGCGAGGGAACTTACGAGCTTTCTGGCGGCCTTTTCGTTACGCTTGGCGGACGTTATACAACCGAAAAACGCAGCTTTACGCAAATTCTAAACGGAAATACGGTCGCAAACGACGTCAGCAAAACATTTAATAAGTTCAACTACAAGGTCGGGGTTCGGTACGAAATTACATCACGCACGAATGTTTATGCGACTCACAGCACGGCTTTCAAGAGCGGCGTCTACAACATGGCTGCGACGTTGAGCACTCCGGTTCTTCCTGAAGAAATCACTGCCTATGAAGTGGGCTTGAAAACTGACCCCCTGCCCTGGCTACGTATAAACATTGCTACTTACTACTACGACTATAAGAACCTTCAGCTGCAGGCCCGGGCGGCTAATAGCTCTGCATATATTCTTCAGAATGCTGGCAACGCTGAGATTTACGGTGGAGAACTAGAGACCTTCATTTCTCCGGTCGACGGCCTCAAGCTTCGTGCTGCTGTCGCCTACACGCACGCCCGGTACCAAGATTTCACGGCGGCGCAGGGCTTCATTCCCCGGGGTAGCGGCGGCAACATCGTCGCCACGACGGATGCCTCTGGCAACGTGATGACTCGTGCACCTAAGTGGTCGGGTAACTTTGGGGCGGATTATACAACCGCGATGGGTGGAGGTACATTTGGCGCAGGCGCAAATCTTTCCTGGAGTTCGCGCGTATATTACGATTTCCTGAACATTTTTTCTCAACCCTCCTACACACTTACGAACGCCTCGATTTTCTGGACCCCCGACAGCCAGGCCTGGAAGGCGAGCTTGTGGGTCACCAATCTGACTAACGAAAAAGTCTTCCAGACTATTCGCCCGGGTGCCTTCAGTACCGACGGTTTCTACGAACAACCGCGTAAAATAGGTGCTTCGTTCGAGGTTCGATTCTGACATTGCGAAATAACGAGAATGTTTGACAGGCGCGGTTGATCCTAGCGTTGAGCAACATCGATCGTGAAAAGATTTGAGAGCGCTTTAACAGCCTGGTGACTCCGTGACGAAGAGCGGGCGATCAGAGCACCCGCTCTTCTCCTTTGAGCAAGAGTAATTATGTCGCGATCTGTCAGCGATCTTTGGCCAACCCTGCTACCAGTTTTAGGGGTTTAGCAGATAGGGCTATTCAGGCTACCTCAACTCGATTTCGGAAGCGAGAAGGCCGAGGCGAAGCAAGGTCAAGTGCCGCCGGGCTAAAAGATGCGTAGTAACAGCAATAGAACCACGGTCGATCGGACGACGTAATCCCGCCGTCATTTCGAAGGAAAATTAATAGGGATGATGAACTAGTTCAAACATGTTAATCGACATTTCTTATCGAAAGAATATTACCTTGAGCAAGACGGCAGATCCTGAGGTTTCCGGTCAGAAACTAAGGTTGAGATCCGGTATTGTTTACGCAACTTTGGCCTATCTGATCTACGGAGCCATGCCGTTTTACATGAAGCAATTGCAGGCAGTGCCGCCGAGTCAGATCATGGCACATCGTGTCCTATGGTCGGTTTTTCTTTTAGCAATTATCGTCAGCGTGCTCGGGCGATGGACCTCGCTACGCCGGACGATTGATATGCGTCTGGTCGGGTTGTTTGCTGCGACTGCGGCGCTCATTGGAGTGAACTGGCTCGTGTATATTTGGGCCGTTCTGAACGATCGTATACTCGAGACCAGTCTCGGTTTTTTCATAACTCCTTTGATAACCGTGGTTCTTGGCGTCGTGGCGCTGGGCGAACGCTTGACGCGGCTTCAAACATTTGCCGTCGGCCTGGCTGCTGTGGGTGTAGTCGCCCTTGCTGTTGGAAAAGGCCCCAACAGCTTGTGGATCGCGATGGTTCTGGCATTTACATTCAGCACCGCTGGCTTGATCCGAAAGGTTGCTCCTTTGGATCCGCTTTGCGGCCTTCTGATCGAAACATCTCTCATGGCACCGCTAGCGATGGCGTGGCTATTTCTAAGTTCCCAAAACGGGATACCGGTGTTTGGCGGCGACACATCTACCAACGTACTATTGATTTTTACTGGATTCGTAACGGCGGTACCGCTGCTGCTTTTCTCAGTCGCAGCCAAACAGATGCCATATTCGCTTGCAGGCCAATTCCAGTACATTGGCCCGTCGCTCCAGCTCCTGCAGGCCGTCCTCTTATTCCATGAACCTTTCGGTCTTTTGCACCTGTTCACGTTCGGATCCATCTGGTCGGGATTGATCTTCTTCGCTGTGGACGCTGTGCGTGAACAAAGAGCATCCCGATTTTGAAATTGCTATGGGAACGTCCATTGTAATAGCGCTGTCGACCCCAACCGTGCCTAGGTCTTCAACTAGATTATATACTTTGTACCTTGTTCTGAAGTGCCCTATCAAAGTAGCGAAAAAGTAGTTCATGGGAGGAATGAATATGAAACTGGTTCGGTACACTGCGAACGGAATTACCAGGTTGGGCAAAGTCGTGGGCACCAATGTTGTCGATCTAAGTGCGATAGCGCCGCATGGCTCAATGCGGCAGTTGCTGAACGATCTGCCCGAGATCCGCGGCTCAATTGAAGCGGCAGATGAACCGGCGCTCCCGCTGGAGAGCGTCATTCTCGAAGCCCCAATCACCGATCCGCAGAAGTTTCTGGCGATCGGTATGAACTATCAAGCGCATGCGCAAGAGGCGATCGCAGCTGGTATACCCGTGCCAACAAGCCAGCTGTGGTTTAACAAGCAGGTGTCGTGCATCACTGGCCCAGCATCACCGATCGTTTATCCGGCTGTTTCGAATGCGTTGGACTATGAGGCCGAGCTTGCTGTAGTGATCGGCAAGCGTTGCCGCAATGTGCTGCCAGAAGATGCACGTTCAGTGATCGCTGGCTACACCGTCGCCAATGATGTCTCGGCACGCGACTGGCAACACCGCACACCCACTTTCACGCTCGGTAAGTCGTTTGACACGCATGGCCCAATCGGTCCGTGGATCATAACCGACGACGAAATCCTTGATCCACACGCACTAACGCTCCGCCTCACGGTCAATGGTGAAGAGCGGCAGTCTACCCTGACCGGCGACATGATCTACAACATTTACGATCAGATCGCTTATCTGTCGCAGGTAATGACTCTAGAACCCGGTGACATCCTATCGACGGGCACGCCATCGGGTGTAGGCGCGGCAACTAATGGCCTGCTCAAAGTGGGCGATGTGGTCCGCGTTGAGGTGTCAGACGTTGGGGTGATCGAAAATACGATCGTCAGCGACGGCTGATCGTTTCTTTCTGCTTCACCTACCCAGTCGATCAGCTTTCCGAGTTCGTCCAGCGATGATGGAACCCCTAGTGCGCCCAGCAAAGCCAACCTGCTCCTGAACAATCGAACCGTGGGCCACGTCCAACCCTCCTCTAGGGAACTTCGATTGAAATAGCGCTGTCTACCCCAACCCCAGGCCGTCTTCGCGCACAAGCAGGGCCGGTTGCGGGATCGCACGTTCGAGGACCAGGCGCTCAAGGCATCGGGGCTGAACTTTGTCACCGCCGCCATCATCTATTGGAACACACTTTATATGGGCCGGGCAGTCGATCACCTACGCCGATCGGGCGAGCCTGCCCCCAACGAGTTGCTTGCGCATGTCGCGCCGCTGGGCTGGCGGCATATCAGCCTCACCGGCGACTATCTTTGGCAGAACACCGGCCATGGCGTCGATAACGACGGCTTCAGGCCGCTCAATCTTGGCGTCGAACCCATCGACCAAGTTGCATGAAGGGGGTCGAAGCTCATCTGACCCCGCAATGTTGCCTCTATGTTCAACTTACCGCTGTCCGTGTAACAAACCTTGAAGTGCCCCCTTCTGGTCGTCAGACCATACCCGCCGCCGCTCAACGCCCGAAATTATCGTCACCTGACCCATCGCACCGTCTCTAGTACCGGTGCAAACACCAGTGCTTGCACCGGTGCCATCTCCAAATATCAGCCGATCACCGCAAGGCGGCCCTCACCGGAGGCGTACCGCCTTCCTTGCTCAACGCTTCAAGATGGTCGCTCAAACTGAACAGGGACTTCGGATCCACCACGGCTCTCCATAATCGCTCCCGATCAGTGAATCACCATGACCGCGTAAACGCTACAGGTTTTTGCGGGTCTCCAGCTCAAGGAACGCGGCTATCTCGCCGTGGGTGGGCAGATCGTCGATGCCACACTGGTGGCTGCGCCCAAGCAGCGCAACACGGCGCCTGAAAAGGATGCGATCAAGGCGGGCAAGAAGGCCTGCGAGATCTGGCCCGATGAGCCAGTCAGGGCGGCGCAGAAGGACACCGACGCACGCTGGACGCTCAAGTTCGCAAAGGCCAAACCCTTGGCGAACGGCAAGCCGGGCATCGACATCGCCATCCCGAGCTTCGGCTACAAGAGCAGCGTGTCGATCTGCCGGACCTTCGGCTTCATCCGCAAGGGCAAGGTCACCGACGCAGCGCGCTTCGACGGACGAATGCTGCGTGATGTAGTCACCAGCGACAACACCGCCTCCGATGTCTGGGCCGACACGGCCTATCGGAGCCAAGCCAACGAGGCATGGCTCAAGCGGCAGAGCCGGGTCAGCCGAATCCATCGCAAGAAGCCACGCGGCAAGCCGATGCCCGAACGCACCGCCAGAGCCAACGCCGCCAAATCGAAAATCCGCGCCCGCGTCGAACATGTGTTCGCCCGGCAGAAAGACCAGATGCGGCTGTTCATCCGCACCATCGGCATCTAGCGCGCCGAAGCCAAGATCACCCACGCCCCCCTCGTCTACAAAATGCACCGACTCATCTTCCATGAACGACGGGTAGCGACGGGATAGCTGCGCCTGAAAGACGGCAATGCCAACAAAAGCCATCAGAATGGAGACCCAAGCGGCCCCAATCATGCCAAATCCTGCGCTGAACGCTCAAGTCCGCTCAGATCAACGGGTTGATGGAGGTGCCCAGGTCTTCTAATTGAATACGCCAGTCGTCGAGGCTCCGTCTACCGTGATGATGCTGCCAGAAATATATGAGGCCCGGGGCGACGCCACGAAGCAAATGACATCGCCGACTTCCTCAGGATCAGCCATTCGCCCGAGCGGGAAGGTTGCGTCCATTTCCGCCTGTAGCGCTTTGGGCGTCTTGCCTTCGCCTTCGGCGCGCTTTTCGATCAGGCGTCGCCAGCGATCCGTCATAACCCCCGAAGGCGCTACCCCGGCAACAAGAATGCCATGCGGCGCGCCATGATCCGCCAGCGACTTCGTAAAGTTGATCAATCCGGCGTTTGTGACGCCGACCGCCATGTAAGACGCTTTCGGGTTTCGCGCAGCAGCACCAACGACGTTGACGATGCGACCGCCGCCCTGATCGCGCATGAGCGGGAACACCGCCTGGGCGGTGCGGATGTAGCATTGCAGTTTCTCATTCCAACCATCCAGCCATTCCTGGCTGGAGATCGCCATAAAGTCGCCAGCGGGTAGTTTACCAGCGGCATTATTGACTAACACGTCAATGCGCCCCGCATAACGCTGCGCGGTCTCGATCAGATTTTGCACATCGTCATCGCGTGTAATATCGCAGGGGCATGCAATTACGTCATGCCCTGCCTTGCGCAACGCGGCGACCTCCACCTCCAAAGCCGGGCTTGCACGCGCAGCGGCAATCACCCGGGCACCTTCCATGGCAAAAGTCCGGAGCGCCGCTAGCCCGATGCCCTTGCTAGCACCCGTCAGCACCACAGTTTTGCCGCTTAGCTTCAAATCCATCGACAGGATCCCTTCTTGGTTTCGACCGGCATTGACGGCCACATCAGAAAATGGCCGAAACAATGTTCAGCAGGGTAAACTCACCAGTGACTGTATCTCCTTCTTGGGCGGCGTGGGCGCGTGAGAGCCCGACCGTCATTATGATGCTCATGGCGGGAATACATTCGCCGCGCTGCACCAGGAAATTGGCGAGCCAGGCGAGCGCCGCGCGCGGATCCCCGAGCGCGTTCGCGCCGATCCCATGAGCGATCGTCGCGCCTTTCGACGACATTAGCACGGCGCACAGGCGCAGGTCATCGAGCGACCGGAATGATCGAGGCGGCCGAGCACCACCCGCGCGCTCGAGCTGTTATCCGCGATATTGTCGACCGCGGAAAAGCAATAGCTCTGATAGCGGGTATGCACGATTTCGAGGCTCGCAATTGCGGAATCCACCGCATAGCTGATGCTAACGCGCGTCTGATCGGGGCCATGGACGTCGCGCCCCACACGCAGTGTGATTTCAGGCTCGATCAGGGGATGGAACAGGTTTTCGCTATCTACCCGACCCGTTCTTTCGGACACGAGCAGATCCTTTGTCAGCACGCCGAAATTGGGGTCGTTAATGCCCATCTGCGCGCGCATCTCGGCGCTAGTGTAGCCCAGCTTGAAACCGATCTTCTGTCGGTCGCGCCTCTGGAAGGTGCGCGCGGCAATTGCATAGATGTCGTCCTCCGACAGCCTGGGATGAGCGGAGCTAAGCGGCGCAATGCGGCGGCGCTCCCATTCCGCCCGCCACAGTTGTGCCGAGCAAGCATCTGTCAGACCAGCAGGCGACTGGTCGCCACGATTCTCGCCGGCGTCCGCTTTCCACAGACCCTCTGAATTGTTCATGATGCTTCTTCCTGAATAGCCGTGCCCGCACGATTGGCGCGCCGCAGGATTTGGCGGGCGCGGACCCTGACCGGGGCATCGACCATGGTTCCATCCACGGAAGTCGCGCCATCCTCACCTGTAGCCAATATCCTTTGCGCCCAAGCCAGCTCCTCCCGTGTGGGGGCGAAGCCGTTTCGCACCGGCGCAATCTGACTGGGATGGATGCAGAGCTTGCCGCCGAACCCAAGATCCAAGGCATAACGCGCGTGATCTTCCAGCAGCGCTTCTTCGCCCAGCGACGTGCACACGCCGTCGATTGGCGAAAGCAAGGATGACAGACGCGAGGCGAGTACAATCTCGCTGCGCGCCGCCAGCAGCGGCTCGCGCCGATGCGCGGCGCCGATATCCGCGCAATAATCGATGCTGCCGAACGCCAGGCGCCGCACGCAGGCGGAGGCGGATATCTCTCGCGCCCTCGACAAGCCAAGCGCCGTTTCGAGCAAGGCGATGACCGGCTGGCCCGCGACCACTTCGGAAGCCTGCTCGACGTCATGCGCGGACTCGGTCTTGGCGAGCATCAACCCGGACAGGGGAAGCGATGCGATCGCCGCCAGATCCTCTTCGTGCCATGGGGTATTGACTGCGTTTACACGCACAAAAATATCCATGTCAGCGGGCAAGGCGACGACGTGGCAAAGTGCTGTACGGGCTTGCACCTTATTGGCGGGAGCAACCGCATCCTCAAGGTCGATGATAATAGCATCCGCGCCCGAGGTGGCCGCCTTCGCATAACGCTCGGGCCGGTCGCCAGGCACGAAAAGCAGTGTGATGCTGCTCCGCATGGTCAAGATACCTTCGTGTCCACGGTCCATATGCCCCAAGTAGGCCCTCGACTGCACCACATACGCCGCACCCTTCTCTGCCTGGTCCTGTTCAAGACAGGGCAAGACCAGCTCAACCGCCGCGCTTCAGGGTCTCGCGCGCGATCACCAATTGCTGAATCTGAGAAGTGCCCTCGTATATACGAAAGATGCGCACGTCGCGATAGAAGCGCTCGATACCATGACCGGCGACATATCCGGCGCCGCCGAAGATCTGCACCGCGCGATCGGCAACCCTGCCGACCATTTCAGACGCAAACAATTTTGAAGCGGCCGCCTCCAGTGTGATACTCTCGCCGGCGTCGAGCTTGCGCGCGGTCTCAAGCATTAGCGCTCGCGCGGCCAGCGCCTCGGTTTTGGAATCTGCGATCATCGCCTGGACGAGCTGGAACTCGGCGATAGGCTTGCCGAACTGGCGCCGTTCGGAGGCAAAGGCGACGCAATCGGAGATCAGCCGCTCGGCCACGCCGACGCACAAAGCCGAGAGGTGCAGCCGGCCGCGGTCGAGCACCTGCATCGCCACACGGAACCCGCTTCCCTCCTCGCCGAGGCGGTTCGCCGCGGGGACACGCACGCCGTCGAAGTTGACCGTGCAGATATGCGCGCCCTGCTGGCCCATCTTGCGCTCGGGCGGCCCGACGCCCAACCCCGGCAATTCACTGGGTACAAGGAAAGCGGTGACGCCTGCCCCGCGCTTTTCATCCGGGTTGGTCCGCGCCATCACCGTGAACAGACCGGCCTTGTCGGCATTGGTGATATAGATCTTGGATCCGTCGAGAACATATTCGTTACCCTCGCGCCGCGCGCGTGTCCTGACCGAGCCAGAATCGCTGCCGGCCTCAGGCTCGGTCAGCGCGAAGCTGGTGATGATCTCTCCGCTCGCGATTCCCGGAAGCCAGCGGTGCTTCTGCTCATCATTGCCGAACATCACGAGGCCCTGGCTGCCGATGCCAACATTGGTGCCGAAGGCCGAGCGGAATGCCGGGCTGGTACGACCGATCTCAAGCGCGACGAGACTTTCATCTTCCATGGACAGCCCCAGCCCGCCGAATTCCTCCGGGATCGACAGGCCGAACAAGCCGAGCTGGCGCATTTCATCAATCACCTCGTTCGGGATCTCATCCGCCTCGGCGACCTTTGCCTCGATCGGCCGCAGCCGTTCGCTAACAAAACGGCGAATGGTGCCGATCAACTGATCTCGTGTCTCCAGATCGAGTGCCATGGCGGCATTTCCTTTCATCTTTTGATATTCACGACCGTATCGTTGCAGAGGCAGAAATAATGGTACGGCCGTCGTGTCCGATTGCGGCAAGACTGATTTCACCGCCGTCCCGCCGCCCCACAAGATGCATTTCAGGCCCCGCGAAAGCGGGCGTGCGGGCACGAAAGGCGAAGCTGGTGAGTACGTCCGAGCCGAGTTCACGCACGCACAAATCGAGCAGCAGGCTTGCCGTCAGCGGCCCTTGTACCACTAGGCCGGGATAGCCCTCAACCGCCGTCGCATAGGGAAGGTCATAGTGGATGCGGTGGCTATTAAAGGTTAACGCCGAATAGCGGAACAACAGCACCTCGTTCGGGACCATGTGCCGGTGCCAGGTCCAGTTTGATAGATCGGGCCGTGCTCCCCCCGTATAGGCCGTCGCCTGGACGGATCCCACCGCTTCACGATAGACGATCGTCTGTCGCTCGCGGATCGCGACGGTTCCACCCGCGCTGGTGACGTGATCGACCTCAACGAACGCAAGGCTGCCCGCGCTCCCGTCCTTTTCAGCGACCGACATTACCGTCGAAACACGTTCGATCTGCGCGCCGATCTGAAGCGGGGTATGGAAACTGACATCACTCGCCACCCACATCCGTCGCGGGAGCGCGATCGGCGGGAGGAACGCGCCCCGCACGGGATGCCCGTCACTGTCGATATCGGCCATGTTCGCATCCGGCAAGCACAGGCACCAATGGAAGCCGTGGGGCGCATCCGCGCCAATGGGTTGCGGCACGTCGAGCAGCGCGGCGAAGCGGTTCACCGCCGGTTGCGAAACCATGTCGTGCGTACGCAAAGGCTTCCCGAGCCAATCGTTCCAGCGTTGGCTCATCGTGCGACCCTCGCCATCAATAGGCCCTTGGCAGGCCAAGGACATGCTCGGCGAGATAGGATAGGATGAGATTCGTCGAGATCGGCGCGACCTGATAAAGGCGGTTCTCGCGGAACTTGCGCTCGATATCATATTCGGCGGCGAAGCCGAAGCCACCATGCGTTTGGACACAGGCCTCGGCCGCGGCCCAGCTTGCCTCGGCCGCGAGCATTTTCGCCATATTGGCTTCAGCTGCGGGGTTCTCGCCCGCCTCGTAGCGGCGCAGCGCGTCGTGAACCATCAACTCCGCGGCGCGCATCTGCGCATAGGCGCGGGCGATCGGGAACTGAATGCCTTGATTCTGTCCGATCGGCCGCCCGAAAACGCACCTTTCCCTGGCATAGGCGGCGGACTTGTCTATGAACCATTTGGCATCGCCAACGCATTCGGCAGCGATCAGTATCCGCTCGGCATTCATCCCGGACAAGATGTATCGGAAGCCCTTGCCCTCCTCGCCGATCAGATTGGCGCCAGGGATGGCCACATCGTCGAAGAAGATTTCGGTCGTCGAATGGTTCATCATGGTGTCGATAGGACGAATCGACATGCCCTTCCCGTGTGCTTCACGCATATCGACGAGGAAGGCCGAAAGGCCATCGGTGCGTTTTTCGACCTGGTCGCGGGGGGTCGTACGAGCGAGCAGCAGCATCAAGTCCGAATGCTCGGCGCGGGACGTCCATATTTTCTGCCCGTTCACAATGTAGCGATTGCCGTCGCGCTGCGCGAAAGTCGTGATAGACAAGGTGTCGGTGCCGCTTGACGGTTCGGTCACGGCGAATGCCTGGAGCCGCAGCGCGCCGCTGGCAATTCCGGGCAGATACTCGGCCTTCTGCGCCTGCGATCCATGGCGGAGCACCGTGCCCATGATGTACATTTGCGCATGGCAGGCGCCCCCATTACTACCCGAGCGGTGGATTTCCTCCAAGATCGCTGCGGCCGCCGAAAGCGGCAGCCCGGCACCGCCATATTCCTCCGGGATCAGCGCGGCGAGATAACCCGCGCTGTTCAACGCCTCGACAAACTCGCCCGGATAAGCGCGGTCCTTGTCCTTCGCGCGCCAATATTCGCCCGGGAAGTCGGCGCACAACTTGGCAACCTCTTCCCGGATCGCCTCATACGCCTCGGTCATCGTTCTGCGGTCCCGCGCTCGAGGAGACCACGTGCGATAATGTGCGCCTGTATCTCGGCCGCGCCTTCGAACACAGAGAGGATGCGCGCGTCGCACAGGATGCGGCTGATCTCGGTTTCCAGCGCATATCCGTTGCCCCCGTGGATCTGCAGGCTCGCGTCGGCGTTGGTCCAGGCAACCCGCGCGGCAAGCAGCTTCGCCATCCCTGCCTCTACGTCGCTGCGTCCGCCGGCGTCTTTGGTGCGCGCCGCAGCATAGGCCAGTTCGCGGGCAGCCACCGTCTCGAAAAGCATCGCAACGAGCTTGTCGGCAACCCGCGGGAAGTCGACCAGCGGGCGTCCGAACTGGTTGCGCGCAAGGGCGTAATCGATCCCGAGCTCGTACGCACGCCAGGCAACGCCGACCGCGCGCGCAGCAGTTTGGATGCGTGCGCCTTCAAAGGTGCGCATGAGTTGGCGAAAGCCTTCGCCCTCAACGTTCCCGAGCAGGCTCTCAGCGGATGCCTCGAAGCCATCGAAACTCAGCTCATATTCGCGCATACCACGATAGCCCAGGACCGCGATCTCGCTTCCGGCGAGACCAGGACCAGGGAACGGGTCGGTCTCGCTACCGCGCGGCTTGGCGAGCAGGAACATGCTGAGCCCACGATGGCCCTCGCCGCCGGTGCGTGCGAGCATGGTCATCAGATCGGTACGTGCGGCATGGGTGATCCAGGTCTTGGCGCCTGAGATGCGCCAGCTCCCGTCGGGCGCCGCCACCGCGCGCGTGGTCAGGCTGGCAAGGTCGGACCCGGCACCGGGCTCTGTGAACACCGCGGTTGGCAGAATCTCGCCGCTTGCCAGGCCCGACAGCCAGCGGGCCTTCTGAGCCTTGCTGCCGCCGAGCCCGATCAACTCGGCGGCGATTTCGCTACGCGTGCCAAGCGAACCAGCCCCGATCCAGCCGCGGCTCAGTTCCTCAGTCACGACGCACATTTCCAGCTTGCCAAGCCCAAGCCCGCCATATTCGGGATCGACGCATATGCCGAACGTCCCGAGTGCGCCGAGCTCTGCGATCAGCGCGTCCGGTATCAGCGCGTTGTCGAGATGCCAGCGATGTGCAAACGGCGTGATCCGCTCGGCGGTGAACCGTCGAAACTGAGCGCGGATTTCGTCGAGCGCTGCGTCGCCGGACGCCTCGTTCACGCTGGCCCCGGCACGCACCAGCGCGATCAGGCTGGCGCGGCTTCGCGCGTCCGCGCACGCGATCAGCGCGCAGACTGCAGGATCATCCACCATCCGGCGTGCCGACGCCTCGAGCCCCATTCGCCCGGGCCGAAAATATTCGTTGGGGCCGATGGCGAGTCCCCCTGCAAGCTGGCTGAGATAGTCGGCGAAGGCGAGGCGCAGGATCAGCGCATCGATTTCGCCGAAATCGCCACGCTCCTGCGCCGCCACCGCCCAGCCCATCAGCGCTTTGAGCGCGGCGATCGTCGTTTCAATCCAGGCATAGCCATGGGCATCATGCTGATGGTGGTCGAGCAGCGCGGGATTGACTGCGGCGCCCTCACCGACATTGCCCAGGAGCCGGCTACGAACGTCGGCGGCGAAGCTGCGCGCTGCGTCAAGCGCCGCTGCCGTCTGGTCGACCAGAGCCTCGAGCGACGGATAAGCCGAACAGCCCATCTCAACCCGCGGCCACGATGCCGCTGTCGTGCAGCTTGCCGACCTCGCCGGAGCTTAGGCCAAGCACGTTGGCGAGAATCTCATCGGTATGCTCGCCGAGCCGCGGCGCCCGGGCCGGTGGCAGCCGTTCGGCTTTTGGGATTGTGGCCGGCGCGCCGGGTATCGGGTAACGTGCACCGCTTGGCTGCTCGACCTCGGTAAAGATCGGATTGGCACGGACCAGATCGGGATCATCGGCAGCTTCCCGCATACTCTGGTAGGGACTCCAGCAAACCCCGAGCGGTTCGAACGCGCAGGCAAGATCGGCGAGTGTGCGCTTGGCGACCGCCTCCTCGACCAACGGCACCAGCTTATCGCGATGCTCGAAGCGGATACCTTCATCGCGTGCGAACGAAACGCCCTGCCCGGCCTCGATCTGTGCAACCCCTTGGGCAATGCCGAGCGCCTCAACGAGACCTTGCCACTGGCGCACAGTAAGCGCCATCAGCATCAGCCGGTGGCCGTCGGTGGTTGTAAAATCGCGCCCGAACGCACCAAATATCTGGTTGCCGAGCCGTGGCCGGTTCGCATCGCTGTCGAGCACTTCGGCAAGCATACCAAGGTTGGCGACACTGGCGATCGCCATATCCGCCAAGGGGACGCGCACTTCCTGGCCAGCGCCGGTATCGCGTCGATGGCGTTCGGCAGCAAGGAAAGCAAAAGCGGAATAGGCACCGGTCAGCAAATCCCAGGCGGGCAGCACATGATTGACCACCGCATCGCCAAGGCCGGACGGTCCGGTGATCTGGGGAAAGCCAACCGCGCAATTGACGGTGTGGTCTAGCGCGGGACCGCCATCGGCGCGGCCCATGATCCGCAGCGTGACGAGGTCCGGCCGCAATGCAGAAAGGCGTTCATGCGACAGGAACCCTTCGACAGGATAGTTCGTGACGAACAGTCCGCCCGTTGGCCCTGGCGCGGTAATCAAGGTGGTCGCAAGTGCGCGGCCTTCAGCACTTGCGAGATTGATCGCAATCGACTTCTTGCCCTTGTTGAGCGATTCCCAATAGAGACTGGCTCCGTTCTTCGCGCGCGGCCAGCGCCTGAAATCGGGCCCACCGCCAATCTGATCAAAGCGGATCACCTCGGCCCCCATTTGCGCCAGATACATGCCGCAAGTGGGAGAGGCGACGAACGATGACGCCTCGACCACGCGCATCCTGTCAAGCAGCCGGTACATCGCCGATCAGCCCGGCGTAGCGCGCGGGCGTGCCGCAGTTCCGGCCTGGTAACTACGCATCCGGAAGGCCCACGATGGCGACCGCACTGACATTCTGGTTGGGCATACCGCCAAGGTTGTGCGACAGGGCGAGCCTTGGCGGTGTGCTGCGCTGGCGTTCGCCCGCGCGCCCGAGCAATTGCAGATAATTCTCGTAGATCATCCGCAGTCCCGACGCGCCGATCGGATGGCCAAAGCATTTGAGCCCGCCGTCAATTTGGCAAGGCACCTTGCCGTCGGCATCGAAGAAGCCGTTGAGCACGTCCTTCCAACCCTCGCCTTCGGGACTAATGTAAAGGTCTTCCATCGTTACTAATTCGGTGATCGAGAAGCAGTCGTGAACCTCGATTAGGCTGATTTCGTCTCTTGGGTTGGTGACACCGGCCTCGTCATAAGCCTTGACGGCGGCGGTACGCGTGGTGTGGAAATAGCTTCCGTTCCAGCCCGTGCCCTGGCTCTCCCACCCGTTGGAGGTGACGATTTGTAGCGCCTTGACTGTTACCAGGTCCCGCTTGCCCAGCGTATGGGCGATCTCGGGTGTCGTGACGATCGCGCAGGCCGCGCCGTCGGAAACACCGCAACAATCGAAAAGCCCCAGCGGATCGGCAATCATCGGCGCGTTCATGACTGTGTCAATGTCGATCAACTTGCGCAAGTGTGCTTTAGGGTTTTTCGCACCATTGGCGTGGCTCTTTACCGAAACATGTGCCATCGCCAGCTTGAGGTCGTCCTTCGACACCCCATGCGCGTTGCGATAGGCCGCAGCGAGCTGGGCGAAATTGCCGGGTGCAGAGCCAGTGACGCCGATCATGTCGAAGGTCGACCCGCGCGTGCGCACCGGCAGCCCGCCATAGCCGGTATCCTTGAGCTTCTCGACCCCGACCGCGAGCGCAATGTCGGCGGCACCCGATGCGACGGCATAGACGGCGCCGCGAAACGCCTCGGTGCCGCTGGCGCAATAATTCTCCACCTTGGTGACGCCGATATTGGGCAGGCGCAGCGCGGTGGCGAGCGGGATGCCGGACGGGCCGATATTGACCGCGTCGAACGCCACGCTCAGCCATGCAGCGTCGATCTGCGAGGTGTCGATGCCCGCGTCGGCGATGGCTTCCTGAAAGGCCTCGACGGCGAGCTGCTCGGCGTCCTTGTCCCAGCGTTCGCCAAACTTCGCGCACCCCATGCCGAGGATTGCGACCTTGTCCTTGATGCCTTTAGCCATCGGATTACTCCCCCGCTGCCGGTTGCTGCACCGGCACGGCTTTCCAGAAATACTTGATGAAATCGCGTTTCTCGTCGACCGCCTTGATGCGGAACATCATCTTCATCGCCAAGCCGACCTCGATGCTCTCGGCATCGACATCGGCGAATTCGGTAAACATCCGCCCGCCGCCCTCGAAATCGATCATGCCATAATATTGCGGCGGGGCAGGCGAATAGGTCAAGCTGTCAGCGGTGTAGGTGACGATCCGCGCCTGCTTTTCGGCGAGCGGATAATCTTCCTGCGTGCCAATGGCACGGTCGGTCGGATTGACGCTGATTTCCGAGCGCGGGAACTGGACGGTCCCGGTCTTGGTGCAGCGCCCGCCGACCAGACCAAGCACTGTCTTGCGGTTGCGGAACAAGGTTGTGCCGGGCTGCTTTTGGTCGGCCTCGGCACGCATGCCACGGTCGAGATCGAGCAGGCCGCGGTGGAACAGGAAGCGCAGGTAATTCTCATCCGCCTTGCCGCGCGCAAGCGCGCCGGAAAAGCCGTCACGCCTCGGCAGGTTAGCGATGGCTTCGGTCGTCTCGAACAGCAGCACGTCGCAACCCTGTCCGAAGCCGACCAGCATGATCGTCTCGCCGGGCCTTGCCTGTTCCAGCGCCGCCGCCAGCATCAGCAGCGGATGGGCAACTCCACTGTCGCCGACGTTCGGCGCAAGGGTATCGGCAACGGCGGCGGCGGGCACGCCAAGCTTTTTTGCAAGGCCTTCGGGCACGCCACGCACGGTGATGGGGATCAGGAGGCGGTCGATCTTCGCCGGATCAACGACAAGAGTTTCGATCGCAGCGGCGAGCGCATCGCCGAGGAGCATGGAGTAGCCCTCGTCCCGGATCCAGCGGCTTTCCCACGTATAATCGAAGTCGGCACCCGATGCTCGGAAATGGTCGACGAAGTCGAGCGTCACACTGTGTGACCCGATAAAGCGCGCAATCGGATCGCCAGCGCCAACGAGTATCGCGGCGGCAGCGTCGCCCTGGACCAGTTCCCCTTCTGATGCGGGACGCGCCTTGCGCAACTCGGACGCGACGCAAAGCTGCGTTCCCCCGTTTACTCCGGCGTTCAGCGCCTGAATAAGCGACGATGTGCCAGCACGCTGGCTTCCCGCGACGTCCAGCGCTGAGATGCTGTCCGACAAAGTCAGCGCTTCTTTGACTATGCCGCTGTTTAGCCGATCGGCAAAGGGGTGGGTGGTCGAGGCGAGCGACAGCGCTGTGACTGTGCCGCGGTCAAACCCGGTGAGGCAATCGCGCGCCGCCTCGACTGCCATCGTGACGCTGTCCTCATCCCAGTTGGCAATCGCACGCTCGCCCATCGCGAGGCCTTTGAGGCCGGCCGCAAACCAAGCGTTGGCCGCGAATATCGCCGAACGTTGCAGCCGCAAGCGAGGTATGTAGGCGCCATAGGAAAGGATTCCGGAATTGGCGTTCATGATGGTGCCATCTCCGCATAACCGTTGTTGAGAACGACGACACTGCGCTCCTCAGCAGTCGCTCGGAAGGCGGCGCGGTCGCCATCCTCACGCCAAATTTCTACCCTGATCGTCTCCCCCGGAAAGACTGGGCTCGAGAAGCGTACATCCATCCGCTTAAGCAGCGTTGGATCGTTACCGCATAGAGCCGACAGAACAGCGCGGCCCGCAATGCCGTATGTACACAGGCCATGTAGGATTGGACGCGGGAACCCTGCTGCGCGCGCCACGTCCAAATCGGCGTGCAGCGGATTATAATCGCCTGACAGCCTGTAGATCAGCGCCTGTTTCTCATCGGTGGGCAGCTTCACGACATGGTCAGGTGCGCGATCGTCCGGGAGCGGACGGGGGCGAGGAGCGCCATCGGCCTGGCCGCCAAAACCGCCGTCGCCGCGCAGGAGCAGAGTATTGCGCACCGTCGCGAGGTGTATACCGGTAGAATTCTCGATACGACGCGAGGTAAGTATGATCGCGCCCTTGTCCACGCCCTTATCGAAAATGGCATCAATGCATGTACGGCCCAAAAGATCGCCTTCTGTGGGAAGTGTCGCAAACAGTTCAACCGAGGTCTCACCATGAAGGATCTTCTGCCATGAAATGCCGTAAGCAGGATCCTGCCAGAAGAAGCCGGGATAGGCGAGTACCACTGCCATTGACGGCAGGGCCTGCAACCCCTTCTCGTACACGAAGCGCAAATCATCAGCACCCACACCCAAAGCGTATAAGATCGTGTCACGTTTGGTGAAGCTGTGCCGGGTTTCCTGAGGCGGTAGCTGTAGCAGTCGATCCGGGTCGAGCGCCACCTCAGATAGGATCCCAGCTGAAAATATCTGTCGATCTCTGCAGCGGGTGGAAGCTGGGCTTAAGCGCAGGCAGCAATTCGCTCGCGATCGTCTCGACGGTCCAGCCGTCGGAGCGGTGTACAGAGCGGAGCGGACGCGGCACGCTGAAAAGGAAAATCTCGTTCTTTCTAACCGCAAATATCTGGCCGCTCACATCTTTCGATGCGTCGCTGGCGAGGAATGCGGCAAACGGCGCGATCTTTGCCGCCGACATCGACTTCATTCGCTCGACGCGACGCTTGTCGTCCTCGGTCTCGGCCTGGATCGTGCCGATCATTCGGCTCCAGGCAAAGGGCGCGATGCAGTTTGAGCGTATGCCAAAGCGCTGCATGTCGAGCGCAATCGAGTTTGACAAGCCCACAATGCCCAGCTTCGCGGCGGAGTAATTCGCTTGACCAAAATTGCCGATCAATCCTGACGTTGACGTGAAATGGATGAATGCCCCGGAGCCCTGCTCCTTGAAGTGCGGCGCGGCAGCTTGCGACACGAGGAAGCTACCATGCAGATGAACGTCTATCACGGCGCGCCATTCGGCCTCATTCATTCGGTGAAAAATGCGGTCGCGAAGGATACCGGCGTTGTTCACCACGGCGTCGATGCGTCCAAAGGTGTTGACCGCATCCTCGATAATCGAAGCCGCGCCAGACGAATCAGTGACACTGGCGAGATTAGCGCACGCCTTGCCGCCCGCCGCCTCGATCTCGGCAACCACTTGTGATGCGGGACCCGCATCCTTGCCTTCGCCCGAAGAGGAAGTGCCAAAATCATTGACTACAACGCAGGCGCCTTCGCGAGCGCAAAGCAACGCGATCTCACGACCAATCCCTCCTCCCGCACCAGTCACAGCAACGACCTTATTCTCAAGCATTCCCACCCTTCGCATCTCCCTGTATTGCCGTGGCTCTCCCTCAAGCTCGGTAGCCAAACGCGGTTCAAAGCCAGCGCCATGACCACTCCGTCACCGAGCCACGGATGCCGACCGCCATCATTCCGCCGGTTGGATTGTCGAGTCTCTAGATTGACGATAGGCTAGATGAGATGCGATGTTTTCTGGCTTGAGCCCGAATGCTGTCTGCCTGCTGATGTCCTGACGGTTGATCTCGTCATATTTAACGAAATAGGCCCTGTGCATCCGGTAAAAAGGAATTTCCGGATAGAGATGATGGATCAAGTGGTAATTCTGATAGACCAGCAATGGCGTCAGCAGCCATTCCCATCCATAGCGCATCGTTGTCGCCATGTAGGGCTGCTCGTCCTGCGCGACCATAGCCGGATAGTGCGGCAGAATCACGAAAACCACAGCAATCAGGAATAACGTTATGCGCGAGGGCAGGAACCATAGCATGAACAGTTCAAAACCAAATCCAAAATAGAGCGCACCTACGAACAAGGAGAGCAAACCGCTATAGAACAGGACGAGTTCTTTCCCGTGTCTCTTGCGAACGCTCTGGCCTCGTTTCAGGAAGTAGTGGATGTACGCACCATCAAAAAACGTCCAACGGAAGGGCACCTGCCACCAAGGCGATTCATGCTCGAAGCGATCGGGGTCGAGTGGACCATTGGCGTAACTGTGATGCTTGTTGTGTACCCAGCGTAATAGCACCATCGGCGCATAGGGGAACAAGAAGAAGAGCCCGATCGCCCCAATCGACTCATTCAGCCATTTTACTCTCGAGAGAGAATAATGCGCTGCGTCGTGTATTACGCTGAAAAGTAGGTAAGTGATCAAGCCGTTGGCAATGGTGCCAAGCCAAATGGGCATCTTCCCCGTCAAGGAGAGATACCAGACGCAGCCGATACCGCCCATCGAGGCGACAAACAACAAGGCGGTTGGCAGCGCCAGCACTGGAGGTTGGCGAAGTTGCTCAAAATATTCTTGCTGGCTTTTTGGAAAAGCACTCGCAACCATGCCACGTCTCCCGAATTCTTACTTGTTGATGAGGGCGGCCAATCAAGTTTAGCGCCCAGTCTGCCAATTGGCCAATTACGGTCCGCGCGTCCCAATTTTGGCTGTCGTTCAACAGCTTTAGCTATAGCAGGTGTTGCATAATATGCAACACCTATCACCGGATCGTCATATCGGATAGACCAAATATCGTGGAAGCACAGAGGTATCGAGCTCAGCCCGCCGCGACAATAGCTTCAGCCCGCCATTCTTTTGTTGCCGCACGCTGTCAAGATATTGGCCTGCGGCAAGCACCTGGGTGATGCCACTGTCTTTAGGCGTCATGAACACGGAAAAGTTGGACCGCATTTCCAAAGTGGCTGTATCGGCTCGATGATAGCTGGTCAATTGCACGAAATGACGTGTACGATAGTCCTGAAATGTGCCGACCCAAATGTCATTTACGAAAGTGACGCGATCCTCGAGCCTCGCCCGGCAGTCGTCGTACATAAAGCCAAGGGCAAGTCCGTGCTCTGAATTTTCCGCCGAACGGCAGAAATACGACGCATTCTCCTCGTCCGCGTAATTATCAAGCCATCTCTGCATATCTTTGCTATCAAGCGCGTCAGCATCCGCTAGCAGAACGGCATTGAGCGCCGCTTCAAGCGACATATCTGTCTCTATCATGCCGTCGCCCTCTCGAAACCCATGACCGACCGATAATATTCCCAGCGCGGCAGATTGCCGCTCTCGTCGTTTTGAAGGAACTCCGATTCCAGCTTCAAAGGGTCATGCACTCCCTTTTGGAAGATGGCAGAGCCGGGCGTATGATTTCCGATATGGATGCGATGGAAAATCGAGGCATCTTCCATGCTGATCAGGCCGCATGGCCCCAGCAGGTTTGAACTTTGCCGCAGTCTGTGCCGAACCATGTCCTCGTCGTCATCCTGATGTGCGAAATAGGCGTAGTGGACCTCGACCGTCTCAGCATCGATTGGTGTCGCAAAACGCAAATTGATGACATCAAGATGCTTCGTCGAAACAAAAGTGGGAAAGAGAGAAACGATCCGTGAGCCGACCGCCGGATCCTGCCCTTTGAATTCGATCAGCGATTTGTCTTTCAGCACGGTGGGCCCGGTTGCCACAGAAAGCGCAGATTCGAAACAAATGTGGCCGCGTTTTGTTGCTGTAAACTGGCGACCGTTGCCGCCTTGCCAGTTAAGCATCTTGAACGCCTGATGAAGCAATGGGGCATGATAGCCATCATTGTCGGTGTACGACTTCCAGTTCGTATCATAGCGCACTTTCTGGTAGCCGAGCAGTTTGAGACGCCCATCGCCTGCTAGCAGTTCGCGCAACGTATTCTGCGAATCTCCAAGATATGCCAATAGCGGCTCGGTTTCTGATGAGAGCGTGACGAAAACAAGGCCGAAAAAAATGTCAAACCGCGGCTGGGCAAGCGGATAGTCTGCTTTGTTGAAGCCGGGAAGAAATTCCCGAGGGTTCGGACAGCCGACCAGATCGCCTTTCGAATCGAACAGCCAACGGTGATAGGGGCATTCAAATTCGGTCTTGTTGCCCATGACCGCCGTTTCGAGTTGATTGCCGCGGTGCGAGCACGCGTTATAAAACACCCGCACCACGCCCTCGACGTCGCGCCCGATAAGCAGTGGCACACCCGACAATCGGTATGTCTTGAAATCACCTGCGTTAGGCAATTCACTTTCATGAGCGACCGGATGCCATTCAGTACCGTGGAAGATACGCTTGACCTCTTCCGCGTATATGTCCTCTCGGACAAAAGCCTCTTTTGGAACTTCATTGTAGTTTTTTGGCCAGGACAACTTCATTTCGGTCATCGCTCTCTCCCAGTTATCACGCTTATCTTATTTCTCGGCTTCGAGCGCTCTGCCGAGATCCGCCCACATAATGCCCGATTTACGGGCACCTTCCAGGAACGGTTCGGGACATAGATGATAGGGCGGGCGCACCGGACCAGCTTTCATCCACCCACCTGCATTCATCCGAGCCTTTTCAAGCGCGATGTTGTACGTTGAGAAGTCTTTGAAACTCCCATTAGGAAACAGCGGCGCTGCGGTAGGACCGAGCAGCGCCTGAAAGGCACGTGCCTCCTTCCAGTTACCGGTCGAGCGCGCGTTCAACACTACATCGCGCAAGGTAGTGGTTACCAACGGGCAACATACAGCACCACTCGACCAGAATGCGTCGATCGAATCGTCCATGCGGGCCGCAGCATAGTAGTCGAAGTCGATCGGCAATAGCTTTATGCGGCCCCGGATCGTTGCAAGGTCTGCCAGTAGATTGCCGACACCGATATATTTCGCTGTTACGACCTGAGGAATATCAGCCACCTGACCCCAGAAGGAGCGCGAAAATTCGAATTTGAAGGCTTCGGGATTGGCATAGATCGCTATGTTCATCTCTGGTACGGCTTCAGCGACATCCTTGTAGAACTGGACTGCAACCTCAAGACTTGGCGCGCACCACATAGGAACTCCAAGCATTGTACCATCCGCACCGAGCTCTAGTGCTTGCCGGGTCAATGTTACGGTATCGCGGGTATTGAGACAGGTTGTGCCGACAAATATTGGCACTCGACCGGCTGCGGCATCAACCAGCGCCTTTATGAAATCGAGCTTTTCCCCGTGAGTCATAGTCGCCGCTTCGCCAAGCGTCCCCATGCTGAGTATCCCGTTTATACCCGCCTCTACCAGGCCATTTACAACGCGAGCAGTTTCATCGAGATCTACGGTATTCGTCGCTCTCCAATCCGACGCATTATCCTTCGCCGGAGTGGGAATAATCGCCCACGCACCTGTCACCTCACTAGGGGTCATAAGTCTATGGGTCATCTTCGTGGCTCTCCTAACATTTGGTCCGATGATGCAGCCGAGCTGCTGGACGTTATTCATTGTGTAATGCTTTGCCTTGCATGACACAAGGCGAGAGGATAAACAAGGGCAGCGCGATACGGCTTTTCGGTTCGTTGCGTGAGCTCGCTAAGGATGGACGCCCTAATTATGACTTCGACAAGACGGTTCGATAAACAAGTCGCAGTCGTGACGGGTGGAGCGCAGGGGATCGGGCTAGCCACCGCCACACGCATGGCGGAAGAGGGTGCGATCGTAATCATCGCCGACCGCGCCGTTGAGGCTACGCGGGCTGCGGTCGAACGGCTGCAGACCAGTGGCGCGAATGTCCACGCCGCCAACTTCGACCTAGAGACTTGCGAGGGGGCCGTCGAACTGTACCGGCTGGTTGCCGATCGCTTCGGAAGAATCGATGTGGCGGTTCACAACGTTGGCGGTACTATTTGGGCCAAACCCTACTGGGACTATACATCAGACGAGATCATAGCTGAAATAAACCGGTCATTGTGGCCGACTCTTTGGTCCTGCCACGCCGTTTTACCCTTTATGTTGGCAGCCGGGCGCGGTTCCATTGTCAACATCGGTTCTGTCGCCACGCGCGGCGTAAACCGGGTGCCTTATGCTGCGGCCAAGGGTGGGGTCGCTGCATTGACTGCCGCTTTATCGCTTGAACTGGAAACGAGCGGAGTTCGCATCAACTGCGTTGCGCCGGGCGGTGTCAATGTGACGCGTGTAACGCCACGCGATCCTGTTCCGATGACCGATGCTGTGAAATCAGGCTTTGTAAAGGTCATGGAGCAGACCGTGCGCGACACCCCAATGGCCCGGTTCGGCGAACCCGAGGAACTCGCCGCAGCAATTTGCTTTTTCGCCTCTGAGGAAGCGTCCTATATCACCGGGCAGACTCTATTCGTTGCAGGCGGAGGGATCGGATAAGAACCCTCAGCTTAGCCAAAAAATGGCTAAGCTGCCTGCTGGAGCAATTCGCGTAAAGACACGCCTGTATCGCCTAGCCGATCCGCGCCGGCGCTCAACCGACGTTCGACAAGTCGCTTGCCTATCCCCATATCAGCGGCCCTGTTGACGGTGAGGACGCCGTCAATGATTTTGTCTGACAGGAAGAAAGCAACGAAAGCGTTGCTTTCGATATCCCCGCGAACGACGATTTCTGCCTGCACCGGAATTTGTCCCGAAAACTGAATGTTCAAATCGAACTGATCGCTCCAATACCACATCGGCTTACAGTAAGCGACCTCATGGCCCAGCATAGCCAAGGCCGCAGCCTGAGCTTGGTCGACCGCGTTCTGATATGTTTCCTGCCGGAAGCGTCCGCCAAAAAAACCATCCTGCTCGGCCACATCACCTGCGGCAAATACCGCCGGATTACTGGTCTGGCATCGACGATCGACAACGATCCCGTTGTTCACTGTCAAACCTGCGTCAATCGCAAGAGACGTTGCGGGAATGATCCCCACTCCGACAACGACAGCATCGCAGGGGATGAGAGTGCCGTCGTCTATCTCGACAGCGGAGACACGCTCGTTCGCGAATTTGAATCCCGTTACGCCTCGGTTGAAATGAGTTTTGACGCCTCGCTTGCGGTGCTCATTGCCGAGCCACTGCCCGAACCGCTTGCCAAGCGCCCGCTCCATCGGCGCCGCCAACGGCTCAACTACGGTCACATCACAGCCCAGCTTGATCGCACTAGCGGCCACTTCAGCGCCAATCACGCCCATCCCCACGATGACGACCCGCGCCCCCGGCCGAAGATCGACGGCCATTCTGGCGGCGTCTTCACAAGTGCGCAGATAATGCACGTTGGAGCATTCAGCGCCTGCTAAGTTGAGCTTGCGGGCGTGTCCACCGGTCGCTAGCAGTACCTTGTCAGCGATGACCATCTGCCCACCCGCCAGGCGCACTCCGCCCCCGGTCAAATCCAGTGATTCGACCCGTGTATTAAGCAGCAGATCGATCCTGTTCTGGGCGTACCATTCTTCATCCTGCAGGAAAAAATTGGCTGGAGCTTGGGAAGTATTCCAAAGGAACTCCTTTGATAAAGGCGGCCGTTCGTAGGGCCTCAAAGGCTCCTCACCGATCAGCGATATCCGACCGTCGAATCCAGCCTGCCGCAGCGCCTCTGCCGCTCGCCCACCAGCGAGATTGGCACCTACTATCGCTACCGATCGCAATTATTACCTCCCAGTTCGATGGACACATCCATACCCTAAAATCTATTCTAATATGTATCTACCATTGCACATTATACAATTGGTTAAGAAGCGTCAACAGCAGCATCAGTCGGGTCGGTGCATTTTCTCGAGCTTGAAGGCAAGTTGCCGACGTGTCAGCCCCAAATCTCTGGCCGCTTGAGCAACGTTGCCACCAGTGGCTTCAACTGCAGCCTGTACGATGACACGTTCTATCGACGCAAGCGTTTCACCCTTTTGACGCATCAAGCCAGCAAGCTGCTCGATCGATGGTGTCTCTTCCTGCTGCGCATCCGCTCCGACGAGGTGGCCCTTCTCGTTCAAAGCAAGTCCGCTTTTGACGTGCAGCCGATCAGACCCGATGAAAATATGCCCCAAGTCAATAGCACCAGCTTCGTCGGCAAGGAGAACGGCGCGCTCTACCATTCTCTCCAATTCCCTCACATTTCCCGGATAATCATGCATCAGCAGCGCGTTAATCGAGCGCGCTGTGAAACCTTGAACCGCACGCCTGTGGCGCCTGGCATATTTGGCCCGGAAATGTTCCATCAGACGCGGAATATCTTCCCTGCGCTCCCGCAAGGGCGGAACACGTATCGGAAGCGTAGAAAGGCGGAAATACAGATCGGGCCGGAAGGCACCCGCAGCCATAGCAGCCTCTAGATCAATATTCGACGCGGCGATAAGGCGGACATTCACATGGATTGTCTTGGTGTCTCCTACCCGTTCGAATTCGCCCTCCTGAACTGCCCGCAAAACTTTGCTTTGGGCCAATGGCGAGAGCATCGAAATCTCGTCAAGAAACAGCGTGCCGCCGTTGGCGAGTTCGAAGCGCCCCAGCCGGTTGGCCACGGCTCCTGTAAAAGCCCCCTTGGCCACGCCAAATAGTTCCGCTTCGATCAAACCTTCAGGAATCGCAGCACAATTCAGAGCGACAAAAGGCGCATCTCGACGAAGGCTAAGTTGGTGGGCCATCTTGGCAAACACCTCCTTGCCGACGCCGGTTTCCCCCAGGAACAGCAGACTGGCGTCGGTTCCCGCCGCCCGCTCGATTAGATTACGTACTGCGTGAAAGCCCGCAGATACGCCGGCGACAAAGTCAGTTTCTGGGCATTGACCTCCAGCCGACACGAGCGGAACCGCGGCCCTTTCCGTATCCTCCAGGCCGGACCATTCGGATTCTGGTTTAGCATGGAGCACGCAGACCGGATCACCCATCCCCTGACACTCGATTTCGCGCATGATTATCGACTGTCCAGCAAATGTACTGGCAAACCCGCTGGCGAAACCGGTCTGCAACCAGCACACCGGATCGGCGTTGATCCCTTCGGTAGCAAGGTGGATTCCCGCCTCGATCGAATCGTGGACCAGGAAACGCCCTTCGAAATGGCCGCTTGCAAGGTCGCTGTCCAAAGTTTCGATTTCGGTCCAGCCGAACCCGGTCAACGCATGAGCCTGCGGACCCACTGAAAAGGCTTCGAGAAAATCACGGTTGGGCCGAAGATTTTTTGCCTCCACGGCACACCGCGCGCCTTCCGCGAAACCTAACTCCCAAAATAGCTGCCGCGCGCTGGCGAGACCCAACTGGACGACCATCGCGTTCCGCAACATGGTCAGCGCCGAGTTACTGAGCAAAACGCAACGTTCGCTGTCACGCCAGATGCGGCCCTGTTCGGGCGAGAACCGCAGTCGGCTTGTCAAATCGGCATATGTGGGGAGATGCTTCATGGCTCGTCATAACATATATGGCCACTGGCTGCCATAGAAGTCCCAGCATTCGACAAATATGTCGATATTTCGGGTGGCTGCGATACCCCATCTGCGCAATCTTCCTGGAAATACGCTGTTCCATGATTTGGCACGGTTCATGCTAACAACACTTGGAACAGGCGTCGGAGCGCGCTGACCGCGAGAATCTGACGGCGGCCATTGGGAGAGGGAAGACAGAATGGATGTTTCCGGACTGGTCGATACGGCAACGGGCCGTCAATCGCGGGCGATATATTCGAGCGAGGAACTTTACCGGCAGGAGCTCGAACGCATCTTCGGGCGGTGCTGGCTGTTCCTCGTGCATACTAGCCAGATTCCTGAGGCTGGCGACTATTTCCGTACCTTTATGGGCGAGGACGATGTCATCGTCATTCGCCAGAAGGACGGAACGATCAAGGCCTTCCTGAACAGCTGCACGCATCGCGGCAACAGGATCTGCCGCTCCGACCGAGGAAACGCGAAGGCGTTTACCTGCAATTATCATGGCTGGTCGTTCGCACCGGACGGCTCGCTCAGCGCTGTACCGCTGGAGAAAGAAGCTTATTTCGGTGAGTTGGACCGCAGCAGGCTGGGCCTTGTTCCCGTGGCCCACGTTGCTGAGTATAAAGGCCTCGTCTTTGGCTGTTTCGATGCGGATCCGCCTTCACTCGAAGACTATCTTGGCGATGCAAAATTCTTCCTCGACGTCTGGCTCGATGCAATGCCGGGTGGAACGTCACTCGTCGGTGAAACCCAGAAGATGGTGCTCGCCAGTAATTGGAAGCTGCCAGTAGAGAATGTCTGTGGCGACGGCTATCATCTCGGCTGGGCGCACGCCGGGGCGATGAGGGCGGTGCAGTCTCTGGATCTTGCCGGTCTTAGCGTCGGCAATTCGAGCACGGATCTCGACGGCGGGCTTTCCGTTGCCGGGTTGAACGGCCACATGGCCCTGACCTCCCTCGACGGGGTTTCGGGCTATGCCTTCTACCCCAAACCAAAGCCAATGCTGGACTATCTTGAATTCAATCGTCCACAGGTGATCGAACGGCTGGGCAAGGTGCGCGGCGAGCAGCTCTGGGGTTCGCAGATCAATATCACGATCTTTCCCAACCTGCAGTTCCTGCCGGGCCTCAACTGGTTCCGGGTCTATCATCCCAAGGGTCCGGGCCAAATCGAGCAGTGGACCTGGGCTATGGTCGAAAACGACATGCCCGCCGAGATACAGGCGGCGATCCTGGACAATCAGTGCCTGACCTTCGGCCTGGCCGGCCTCTTCGACAACGACGATGGCGATAATCTTGCTGCCTGCACCGAACAGTCCCGTGGATGGCGCACAGCGCAAATGGACGTGTTCACCAACATGGCGCTAAACCGTTCAGGGCCGCGCGAAGGTTTCCCCGGCGACATCGCCGCCGGATTGGTGAGCGAGCACAACCAGCGTTATTTCTACCGCCGTTGGCAGGAACATATGCAGGCTGACAACTGGGCCGGTGTTCCCACCTACAACATCAATTCAGTGGTCGCCGAGGAGACAATCGATGCTTGAGTCGGGCGTCGCTCCGATGTCCACGGAGAGTGTCACCGGCCTGACTCAGCGCCTGTACCACGAAGCGCGTCTGCTCGACGCGGAGCGCTTCGAGGATTGGTTGGAATGCATGTGCAACGATGTGACTTATCGCATGGAGCTCAAGAGACGGCGGTTCCGGGCGGATCGTTCGCCGCCCGCGGCGGTTGGCGTCGGCGTCGTTTTCAACGAGAATCTTGCGCGGCTCAAGCTGAGGATCGATCGCCTGCGCTCCGGATTTGTATGGGCTGAGGATCCGCCAAATTTTGTGCGCCGCGTCGTTTCAAATGTTGAGGTCGAGCGCGCGGATGCCGAAAACGAGGCTATCGTGCACTCGGTGATCGTCATCCATCGCAACCGCATCGACGGCCTGACAAGGGTTCTTACTGCCGGGCGCTCCGATCGTTGGCGTATGCATGCCGATGGCTGGAAATTGGCGGCGCGCGAAATAGCACTTGATCACGCGGTACTGCCCGACAGCAACATCAACGTATTTTTCTAACATGTAATCATTGAGAGGAGAATGACATGCGCATTGAGCGGATCGGTCGTGAGCCGGAGTTTTCGCGTTACATGAATCTCAAGGAAGGCTGGCTCGACCGCAGGATCTTCAGTGATGCGGATATCTATGAAGAAGAGCTCTATCGTATCTTCGCACGGTCCTGGCTGTTCGTTGCCCATGAGAGTCAGTTGCCTAAGGCTGGCGATTTCCTGACAACCCACATGGGTGAGGATGGCGTAATCGTCGCGCGACAGCCCGACGGTTCGATCAGGGTGTTCTTGAATTCCTGTCCCCATCGCGGCAACAAAGTTTGCTTCGCCGATGCAGGTAACACCCGCCGCTTTGTGTGCAATTATCACGGCTGGGCGTTCGATACTGCTGGCGATCTGAAAGGCATGCATGAGGAATATTGTTACGACGACAACGATATTGATCGCCGTAAGAACGGGCTGAAGCAGGTTGCCAGGGTTGGCAGCTATAAGGGGTTGGTGTTTGCGACGTTCGCCGAGGACGGTCCTAGCCTAGATGCTTGGCTGGGCGACTTCCGCTGGTATCTGGACATGCTGCTCGACAACGAGGACGGCGGCACCGAACTGATCGGCGGCTGCATCAAGTCAGTGATGAACGCCAACTGGAAGTTTGGCGTCGAAAATTTCATCGGCGACGCCTACCATGCTGGATGGACGCATGATTCAGGCTGCCGCTCGATGAACAATGGCGAGCCCTTTCCGCCGATCGATATGGAAAATTCCTACCATGCCAGCGTCAATGGCCATGGGTGGGAGTTTGGCACCGAAGGTGTGGGCGACCTGTTCCTGCTGGGCCGACCGAAAGTTCTCGAATATTATGAGAGAATTCGCCCGAAGATGGCCCAACGGCTTGGTGAAATGCGCTCAAAGATCTTCGGATCGGTCGCTTCTGCCTCGATCTTCCCCAACGTATCGTTCCTGCCAGGTATTTCGACCTTCCGGCAGTGGCAGCCCAAAGGCCCTATGGAATTCGAGCTTAAGACTTGGGTGATCGTCAACAAGACGATGCCTGATGACATCAAGGATGAAATCACAAAGGGGGTCATGCAAACCTTTGGCCCGGGAGGCACGTTCGAGATGGATGATGGTGAGAACTGGAGCAACTGCACCACCGTAAACCGTGGTGTAATCACGCGTCACGAACGCCTGCACTACCGTTGCGGTATTTCACGCCAGATCGACCATGATACGCTTCCGGGTATCGTTTACCGCGGGCAATATAACGATGCCAACCAGCGGGGCTTTTACCAGCGGTGGCTCGATATGATGGAGGCCGACAAGCTGGACACGATGCCCCAACGGCCGGAACCTCGCCTTTCCGGCGTTGGCGAGACACGCAATCTCCCCGGCCTGTTCGCGCTCTGAAAAGGATCACTGCAATGATACAGAATGCTACATTGGAACGTCCAACCACTGGACAGAGCGCCTCCGTTGAACAGACGCATAGTTTGACACAGACGCTATACCGCGAAGCGCGGATGCTCGACGAAGAAAATTACGTCGATTGGGTCAAGCTGCTGGCCGACGATTTGCTTTACCATATGCCTGGCATCGAGACTCGCTATCGCCGTGACAAAACAGACCAGGTCAAGGACTTGACCAGGATGGCCTATTATAATGATAATCTTACCGAAATTAAGAAACGTCTCTCTCGATTGGAGACAGGTACTGCCTGGTCCGAGGATCCCGCCACGCGTTATACTCACATCATTACAAACGTTGAGGTAGAACTGACCGCAATACCCGGCGAGTACCAGGTTTTCTCCAACTTCTATGCATATCGCAATCGTAATGAACGCGAGGAAGACTCGCTGATCGGCAACCGTATCGATATCTGGCGTGAAGTAGAAAATAGTTTTCAGCTAGTGATGCGTCGTATCATTCTAAAGCATAATGTTCTCCTCAGTAAAAATCTTAACATCTTTCTCTAATCAGCCTATATCTTACGGTATTAAGCAAGCTGTGCTGGTCTCCGTTAACAAAATTGATGATGACGGGATGATTTCTGACCGCCCGATTCATTCCTTTGGTCTGAATTGTTTGCTGTCTTTCGGATGGAGAGATGAAATGGACGCACTGCGATATTATCTGGTGCCTATGGTTACACTCGCGGCCATCGCCGGATTTGTCCTTGGCGGGCCATTTGTGTGGCTCGGCATTGGTACATTCCCTGTGCTCATGCTGCTGGACATCGCCTTGCCTAGTGATCGCAAGATGCGCGTGCGCGGCATATCGGCCGCTGCGGACTTCGCTATCTACTTGCATTTTCCGCTGATGATTGCGCTCTATCTCGCTTTTGCCTACTCTGTTGAATCAGGCTCCAACCTAATTTGGGGGGCACCGAGTTCATCCTGGCAATTGGCTGGGTCGATCGCCAGCCTTGCCTGGCTATCCTCGGTTCCCACCTTGCCCGTGGCGCACGAACTCATGCACCGTCGGCACTGGTTCCCGCGCGCTCTCGCCAAGGGGCTTAGCGCCTTTTACGGCGACCCCAATCGCGATATCGCGCATATCGTCACCCATCACGTCCACCTAGACACGCAGAAGGATAGCGACACGCCGCCCCGAGGGCAGACGATCTACAGCTTCGTCCTTTCGGCGACGTGGGGTTCTTATCGTGATACTTGGGAAAAACAGGGCGAAATGCTATCACGCATGGGCTATTCGACGTGGAGCTGGCGCAACGCGATGTGGCTACTCCCAATCCTGCTTGGCACAATTGTTGGCGGGGCAACCTTACTCGCGGGGCCTGTTGCTGGTATCGCCACTGCCGTCGCCATTTTTCTCGCCAAAATGTTGATCGAAGGCTTCAATTACTTCCAGCACTACGGGCTGATCCGGATTGAAGGCGAACCCATCGCCAAGCATCATGCCTGGAACCATCTGGGCATGATCTCCCGTCCGATCGGGGTGGAGATTACAAACCACATCAACCACCACCTCGATGGCCACACACCGTTCTACGAACTCCAACCCGAGTGCGACGCGCCGCAGATGCCGTCATTGTTCCTGTGTTTCCTCTGCGGACTTGTCCCTCCGATCTGGCACCGGTTCATAGCCCAGCCGCGTCTGAAAGACTGGGATACAAGGTTCGCATCGCCCGGCGAGCGCAAGTTGGCAGATGCCGCGAATGCGCAGGCCGGCTGGCCGCAGTGGCTCGCCACTGCATGAAACAGTCCACCCCGCATGGAGACGTACGCGTTTGATTGTCTCTATGTGAACTGAGCGTCATCCTTATGGGATGACGCTCCCTTGTCTTCACCGCACCGCCCTCACTCAACATAGTAGATCCGCTTTATGTTTTCCTTCTTGAAGAAGCCCCAACGCAACAAGGTAATCTTTGCCTCGGAAGCCCGGACACTGCTGGTCGCTCGAGACAAGACGTTGCTCGAAGCCATGCTTACAGAGGGCTTGGCGATGCCTCATGATTGTAAAGTCGGGTCCTGCGGCACGTGCAAGTTCAAGCTTCTTGACGGCAAAATAAGGGAGCTCAGTCCTTCGGCGCTGGCTCTGGAACGTGATGAGTTGCTCGCTGGATACAGGCTAGCCTGTCAAGCGATACCCCGGTCAGACTTGACGATTGCACTCGACGCGCCACTGACGGTCCAGCAAACCGTGGACGACTATCGCGCAACAATCGTGTCAGTTCCTCGGCTTTGCCCTGACATTATCAATCTTACGGTCGAGCTGGACCGGCCGCTTTCCTTCGTCCCTGGTCAGTATGCAGATATTGGTGCGCCGGGTGTGGATGGTCTACGAAGCTATTCGTTCGCTTTCGCTCCCATAGCAGGCTCGACCCGGAACTTGCAATTCCACGTCCGCCATGTCCCGGGCGGCGCGTTCACGGACTGGCTGTTCGCAGATGATCGGGTCGGGGCTTCTTTGACGTTGAGAGCACCCTATGGCGCGTTCCACCTGAAGCAAAGCGCAGCGCCCATTCTGTGCATTGCAGGCGGCAGCGGCCTTGCGCCTATCATCTCCATATTACAGGAAGCACTTGCGCTGGGGGCGACGCGGCCGGTAACGCTTCTTTATGGCGCAAGAACCCGGACCAACCTTTATTGTCTTGATGAAATCGGGAGACTCAAGGCCACCTGGAGGGGGCCATTCGATTTCATCCCGGTGCTTTCTGACGAGGCGGCCGATAGCCCTTGGCAGGGCGCCAGAGGTCCGGTGACCCAGCAGATTGCTGAACTGCCAATTGAGATGCGGTATGAGGCCTATCTTTGCGGACCGCCCGCCATGGTTGACCTCGCGGAAGCAGAATTACTCGAGGCCGGGTTAGCTCCCGATGCGATCTCCGCAGACCGTTTCGTGGACCGCAGCGACGTACGTTAGCCGACATGGTAGGGACCGCTCTCAAGCCCCCTGTCGATCGCGGCTATGGCAGAGGGTGACATCGAAACAAATCAGTTATCGACCCGGATCATCTTTCCAGCCAATTCCTGGACATCCACTTTTTGAGCGTTATCGAACAGTACGGCAACACGGTTCATAGTAGCAATAACGGACGTATATTGACCGTGGGCATAAAAAGCGTCGATTGGATAAACCACCGTCTTATCGACCGGTGCCCGATGGTAGCTCAGCTGGCCAATCCCATAAATCGCAAGCCCTCCAGCTTCGGCATGCGCCATCATTCGTTCCGCACGATCTCTCGTCAGATTGCCGCCGAATTCCACGAGTTGAGGGGGAGATACCGTTGGGCCTAGATGGGTCGGCTTCCACCTAGCAGCGCCCATGACTCCCGAAATGATGAGAAGATCAGAAAATTGAAATCTCTCAGCCATGGCCGTTTCCCTCCGATGTGCTTGCTATTGACGGCCTTAGGCCAGTTGTATGCTGTTCAACCTTGAGGGCGCTTACCGATGCCGATGCCGCCATCGCTAAGCAGCACCGTTCCGGTCACGTATGAAGAGTCCCGCCGCGAGGCCAAGAGGGCGTACAGACCTGCGTGATCGGCAGGCTCCGCGATCCGCCCAAGCGGGGTCATTTCGGATATCAGGACGTCAAGCCCCGGCATCTGTTCCATTTTCGTGTCTGAAAAACCTCCGGTCATCGCACCGCTGAGCGGGGTGCGTGTCCCGCCCGGCGCAACACCGTTGACCCTGATGTCGGGCGTTAGTTCCCAAGCCAGTTGCTTGACCAGGCCAAGAACGGCGTGTTTCGACGCAACGTACAACGTGCCTCCCCCACCGGTATAGTAGCTCGAAGTCGAGGCGGTGAAAATGATGCTGCCCTTAACCTTCCTGAGTTCAGGAATGGCCGCCCGGGCACCTAGAAAATAGCCTTTCAGATTTACATCAAAGATTTCATCAAAGACCTTAGCAAGCTGTTCGGGCTCCTGCTGCTCTAGCGGCACCATAAAATCCCAGATCCCAACATTTCCGACAAAGACATCAAGCTTTCCGAATGCCCTGACAGTTTCCGCCACGGCGCGGGCATTGTCCGCATAGGACCGCACGTCTCCCACCACCACCACAACCTTGTCGCCGTGGCGCGAACGCACGAGTTTGGCCTGGTCTTCACCCCTGACGAGGACACCTACCCTGGCGCCCTCCTCTATATATCGGGCGACGACCGCTGCCCCGATCCCAGTTGCGCCACCGGTCAGCAACGCCACCTGTCCATCAAGCCTTGCAGACAATGCCTTCTCCTCCACCATTTACGTGTCGATCGGTCAGAAATTACTGATCGAACATACCAGTGCGACCTTCCTGCAGGTTAACCACGACCGATTTGGTCTGGGTGTAATGATTGAGTACTTCATGACTGAATTCACGACCGAAACCACTCTGTTTGTAGCCGCCCAGCGGCATATTTGCCTTAAGATTGTAATAGCGGTTGATCCACACTGTGCCGGTTTCGAGCTTACGCGCCAGGCGGTGCGCACGCATAATGTCGCGGGTCCAGATGCCCCCAGCGAGGCCATAGTTCGTATCGTTGGCCGCCTTCATCATCTCCTCCTCGTCTTTCCAACTGATGACACTGGTGACGGGCCCGAAAATCTCCTCGCGCGCGATGCGCATCGAGTTGTTGACGTTGGTAAAGACCGTCGGCATGATGAAATGCCCATCTGCAAGGCTGGCATTACGGGTGCCGCCAGTCAAAATGGTAGCACCTTCTTCGGTCGCCATATTGAGATAGCTCTCGACCTTGTCCATCTGCATCTTCGACGCCTGCGCGCCGAGTTGCGTCGCGAAATCAAGCGGATCGCCCTGACGAATGCCTTCTAGTGCCACCTTGAACTTGGCCAGGAACTCTTCCTGGATCGTTTCGTGCAGGAAGAGACGCGAACCCGCCAGGCAAACCTCGCCCTTGTTCAGCACGGTGGACATCGTCGCGCTTTCGACCGCAGCATTGATATCGGCATCGGCACAGACGATGTGAGCGGATTTGCCGCCCAATTCCAGCGTCTGCGGGATAATATTGATCGAAGCATACTGCATGATCCGGCGGGCCGTTCCCACCGAACCGGTGAACGCCACCTTACGGACGTCCTCGTGAGTGACAAGCGCCTCGCCAACGTCAGCGCCGTAACCGGTGACCACGTTGATAACGCCCGGCGGCAGAAGATCGGCCATTTCCACGAAGAATTCGATCACTGACAGGCATACCGTCTCTGCAGGTTTGAGCACTACCGTGTTACCCGAAGCAAGGGCGGGGGCAATCTTGCACGCCATCATAAGCATCGGCACGTTCCAGGGGATGATCTGAGCACAGACCCCCAGCGGCTCGCGATGAACGATGCCCACGGCGTCAGGATAATCCATGGTCTGTCCATGAAGGCCATAGGCCGCTCCGGCGAACAGTTCAAATTGGCCGATAGCCTGCGGCATGTCAAAATACATCGATTCGCGGATAGGCTTGCCGTTGTTCAGCGTTTCGAGCGTTGCGTAATGCTGATGCCGTGCCTTAAGCCGCCGGGCGACCTCTATCAGAATATCCTGACGCTCAGCGGGCGAGCTTTCCGACCACTTAGGGAAAGCGCCTTTAGCGGCAGCAACTGCGCGTTCGACATCCTTTGCATTGCCGGCCTGGATCTTGGTAAGGATCTGTCCGGTTGCAGGGTTGACTAGGTCAATTGTCTTACCGCTGTCACCGGCGATCCACTCTCCCCCGATAAAGTGGCCATATTCACTCTTGATTCCGTAGTCGTTTGTGTCGCTCTTCAACTGGGTAGCCATCGCAACTCTCCTTAGAATTTATCCAACTTCGATCAAAAGGTCACTCGCCGGAAACAATCGGCAAGCAAGAGCAAAGCCCGCTTCCCGTTCTGCCTCGGAGACTCTCGCCGTACTCATCTTACCGGTTCGGTAATCGCCATCGACGACCCTGATGCGGCAAATACCACAGCCGCCACCCCGGCAACCTACTCCTATGTCATTCTCTCCGCATCGCTCCATCGCGATTAGAACCCGTTCGTCCGCCGCACAACGGAAGTGCGCTCCGCCCACTATACGAATCTCATAGGGTTCAGGCATCACGCAATGCCGCTTCCGCGGCCTTCGCTGCAAATGATAGCCCACCCACCGCAAAATGTTCCGCTTGCATCTCCCGCAAGATAATCCGCACAGATTCACGGGGCGCAGCAATGGAACTTATCGCTGCCTCGGTAAGTGCGTGAATCAGTCGCTCCTTGTCCTCAGCCGATCGCCCTTCGAGCAGATTTACTTCGATGATCGGCATTTACGCCTCCACCCGGAACATAACAGAACCAAGCCCTTGAATTGTCGTGCGTACAGTCTGGCCCGGCGCGAGCGTTGGCGCGGCGGTAATCCCGCCTGCCATGACAATATCACCTGCCGAAATCCCTTCCCCGCCTTCGGCGACGAGCCGCGCTGCTGCGACGAGCGATCGAAGGGGGTGACCCAGGATGGCGGCGGTCGAACCGACCTCTATCACCTGTCCGTTTATCTCGACTATCACACCCAGATTCGAGAAATCCTTGGTCGGATCATTCCACGGCCCGATTACGAGGCCGGAGGACGAGGTGTTGTCGGCAATCACGTCGGAAAGCGCGAACTTGAAGTTTTCGTAGCGGCTGTCGATGATCTCCATTGCAGGTGCGATGGCTTCGACCGCTGCGAGCGCTTGAGCGGCAGTGACCCGGCCGCAGAGCGGTGCCTTCATCAGGAAGGCCACTTCCGGTTCAACCCGAGGATGAACGAAGCGTGCGCGCGACATCGCCGCACCTTCCTCAATCAGCATCGCATCGGTCAAACGGCCCCAGGCTACTTCATTGACACCGACCTGCAGCATCTTGGCCCTGCTGGTGAGCCCCATCTTGACGCCGATCCGGCGTTCGCCGCGCGCCAAGCGACGATCAACCGAGAGCTTCTGGACCTGATACGCATCAGCCACACTCAGATTCGGATCGCTGGACGTTAACTGTGGTGTAGCGTGGGCACCCAACGCCGCACCATCCAAAGTTTCCGCATATCGTGCAAGTTTATCCATGGCCATCTACCTATGCCGCTCGCGCGGAAACGAGATCGAGCGCGACATCGACGATCATGTCTTCCTGCCCGCCGACCATGCGCCGCTTGCCCAGTTCGATCAGGATCTCGCGGGTATCGAGACCATATTGCCCGGCCGCTTTTTCGGCGTGGCGTAGGAAGCTTGAATAGACGCCGGCGTAACCGAGGCTGAGCGTTTCGCGATCGACCCGGACCGGGCGATCCTGCAACGGGCGGATAATGTCTTCGGCCGCGTCCATCAGCGCCATGACATCGCATCCATGATTCCAGCCCTTGCGGTCAGCGGCGGCAATGAACACCTCAAGCGGCGCGTTGCCCGCCCCCGCTCCCATACCGGCGAGACTAGCGTCAATCCGTACAGCTCCTTCCTGGGCGGCAACGATTGAATTTGCGACACCTAATGAAAGATTGTGATGGGCATGCATACCACGCTGGGTCGTCGGCTTGAGCACGCGATCGTACGCGCGCAACCGATCGCGCACGCCGTCCATGTCGAGCGCACCACCACTGTCCGTCACATAGACGCAGTGCGCGCCATAACTTTCCATCAGCAGTGCTTGCTGGGCCAAAGCTTCGGCGTCTATCATATGGCTCATCATGAGAAAGCCCGAGACGTCCATGCCGAGATCTCGAGCAATGCCGATATGCTGCTTGGCAACGTCCGCTTCGGTGCAATGGGTAGCAACCCGCACAGAGCGAACGCCCAATGTATAAGCGCGACGGAGTTCTTCGACCGTGCCTATGCCCGGCACAAGCAGCGTGGTCAGCACAGCCCGTTTGATCACGTCGGCTGCCGCCTCGATCCATTCCCAATCAGTGTGGGCACCAAACCCATAGTTGAACGAGGTGCCATTGAGGCCATCGCCGTGCGATACTTCGATAGCATCGACACCAGCATCGTCAAGGACCTTGGCGATCGTGCGGACGCTATCGGTGCCGTACATATGAAGTATGGCGTGCATGCCGTCACGAAGGGTGACGTCCTGTATGTAAAGCTTGTCGGTTTCGGGATCGAAAGTCATGATGCCGCCTTCTCAAGGTGTTTCTGGGCAAGCCTTTCACCGGCTGCTTTGGCAGCGGCGGTCATGATGTCGAGGTTACCCGAATATTTGGGCAGGTAATCGCCCGCACCCTCGACTTCGAGAAAAACGCTGGTCTTCAGACCAGCGAACTCGCCATAGCCGGGAATTTTCAGCGGCTGATTAGAGCCGAACCGCTCGAACTGCACTTCCTGCTTGAGACGATAGCCGGGAACATAGGACTGAACGGTCGCCACCATGTCCTGCACAGACTGGCGGATCTTGTCCTCATCGACTTGATCAGTCAGCGTGAAGATCGTGTCGCGCATGATCATCGGCGGTTCGGCGGGATTGAGAATGATAATCGCACGCCCGCGGCTCGCACCGCCGACGACTTCGATCGCCTTCGCCGTTGTCCGGGTAAATTCGTCGATATTGGCTCGCGTACCCGGTCCCGCCGAGCGCGACGAAACCGATGCGACAATCTCAGCATAATGAACTGGGCTCACGCGCGACACCGCCGCGACGATCGGGATAGTCGCCTGGCCTCCGCAGGTAACCATGTTCACGTTGCGAACATGGTCATCCAGCGCGCTATCGACCGGTGGCACGAAAAACGGCCCCAGCGCAGCAGGTGTCAGGTCGACGACCAGCTTGCCGTCCTTTTGCAGGGCGGCGTCGTGCTCCTTGTGAGCGTAAGCCGAGGTAGCATCAAAGACGATGCCAATTTCTGGATAGACTGGAAGCTTGCGTAGCCCCTCGATGCCATCGTGCGTAGTCGTCACTCCTCGCTCGCGGGCCATAGCGAGACCCTCTGAAGCCGGGTCGATGCCAACCACTACGGCGAGTTCGAGCCTCTCCGAACCTTTCAGCAACTTGATCATCAGATCAGTACCAATATTTCCCGAGCCGATGATCGCACACTTCATCTTTGCCATATGCTTGTTTCTCTTCCAATCTTCAGACGGCGTCGGCGGCGAAGGCCGCCCGTACCGTTCCGACTCCGTTAATTCTTGCTTCCACAACATCGCCGCGGCTCACCCCCGCCATGGGCCCGAGTGCGCCCGACAGGATCACGTCGCCTTCGAGCAACGGACGCCCGACGCGCGCCATGACCCGCGCCAGCCACAACGATGCGGTGATCGGGCTGCCCAGGCAGGCGATGCCTGCCCCGACTGAAACAGGCTCACTCTTGATCTCCATGACCATTCCGCACTCGCGCAAGTCGAGCGCCTCGAGTTTGCGCGGGACGGCTCCCAGCACAAACAGGCCGCTGGAGGCATTATCGGCCACAGTATCCCAGATGCGAATGTCCCAGTTGGCTACACGGCTATCGACGATCTCGATCGCCGGCACGACATATTCCACCGCTCGGATCATTTCGGCAGTCGTAAGGTCCGGATAGAGAAGGTCGCGGCCGATGACGATGGCGATCTCCGCCTCAACCTTGGGTTGAATGACCTGATTAAGTGAGATCGGTATGCCCTCGGGAACGTCCATATCGGCAAACAGCATACCGTAATCGGGCTGATCGACACCAAGCTGCCTTTGGACCGCAAGCGAAGTAAGGCCGATCTTGCGGCCAACCAGCCTTCGACCGCTGTCGAGATAGTGTCGCGTATTGACCTCCTGCACGGCATAGGCCGCATCAACGCCACCGGCCGATATGAGATCGCGTACCGGCGTTACGGGCGTTCCGCTTATCGCTGCGCCGCGCAACAATTCGGCGGCTTGTTGAATGACCTGAGGGTCTATCGTGCTTTCCATGTTCATGATCTCAAAGCTTCAGGCAGATATTTGCGGTTTCAGTGTAGAATTCGAGGCTATGGACGCCCCCCTCCCGGCCGATCCCGGATTGACCCGATCCGCCAAATGCCGTGCGCAAATCGCGCAGGAACCAGCAGTTGACCCAGCACACGCCCACGCGCATGGTCGCAGCCACCCGGTGCGCGCGCGAGACATTCTCGGTCCATACCGTCGCGCACAGACCATAAGCGGTGTCGTTGGCCAGTGCGGTGACCTCATCCTCCGTGTCGAACGGAATAACCCCGCAGCATGGTCCGAAGATTTCTTCGCGCATCACGGTGCTGTCGTGCGCAAGGCCGGTCCATAATGTTGGCTCGATATAGAAGCCGTCCGCGTGCTCTCCATCGATCTTGGGGATCCCGCCGCCGACCACGACCGTTGCCCCTTCTTCTATCGCTTTCGCGTAATAGTTGAGGACCTTGTCTCGGTGCTCCGCGCTGATCAGCGGGCCAAGATAGGCCGGATCGCCGATGGCGCCGGGTCTAAACGCCTCTGCGGCCCGCGCCATCCGCCGGACAAATTCGTCGTATAGCGGACGTTCGACATAGACCCTCTCCGTGCCGAGGCAGACCTGGCCGGTGTTGAGGAAGACCGAGCGCGAAAGTCCCTCGATTGCCTTGTCGAGATCGGCGTCGGCAAAGACGATCGCCGCATTCTTTCCGCCGAGCTCGAAAGAAACGTCCCGGACCCCGACAGCGGCCTTCTGCATGATCGCCTGGCCAGTTCCGGTCTCGCCGGTGAAGGTAATTGCGTCGACATCCTTGTGTGAAGTCAGATATTCCCCAGCCGAACCCGCGCCGAAACCATGGACGACATTGAACACACCCTCGGGCATCCCGACTGCATTCATCACCTCGCCCAAGAGGGTCGCGGTCCTGGGCGTCTCTTCCGACGGCTTGACCACCACCGTATTACCGCAGGCCAGAGCGGGTCCGACCTTCCAAGTCATAAGCAGCAATGGAAAATTCCACGGGCATATCACCGCGATCACGCCCTTGGGCTTGCGCACGGCATAGTTGATCGCCTGCCCGCCATCAGGCGTCGGCGTGTTGAACGATTCAGTCGGCATGGTCGCAACGACATCGGCGAACATGCGAAAATTCGCGGCGCCGCGAGGAATGTCGATGTGCGAGGCAATGTGACGCGGTTTGCCCGTGTCGGCTACCTCGGCCTCGAGAAAGTCGTCCGAACGACGCTCGATCTCCGTGGCTACGGCACTAATCAGTTTAAGCCGTTCGGCCGTCGTCATACTGCCCCACGGACCATTGAGCGCTGCCTTTGCCGCCGCGACAGCGTCGGCCACGTCAGCTTCGCTCGCTTCATGAACCGTGCCAATCTCCCGGCCGGTCGCCGGGTTAACGTTGACAAACGTCTTGCCATCCCCGCCCTCGCGATATGAACCCGCGATGAAATTAAGAATGGTGTCGGTCACGGATCTAGACATATTGCTGTTCATCTGCTTACTTCGTTCCAATCTTATCTGCATGTGCAGACTTCTTAGTACTGTCGCCCGCCGATCGCTGACAAGCCGGCGTTCGCACATGCAATATCGAGTTCTTCAGACCCACCCGAGACGCCGATTGCGCCGACGAATTCGCCGTCGATTACGATCGGCAGTCCTCCGCCGAACATTACAATTCCCGGTTGAATCGCCAGACCGGTGCTCAGAGCTGGATTGCCCGCTACCATCTGGTACACTTCAAGGGTCGAAACCCTGAAGCTGGCAGCGGTATAAGCCTTGTCCTGAGCGATCTGCGACGAGGGGAATGGTGCGCCGCTCGCGCGCAGCATTGCCACCAAATCGCCCCCTCCCCCGATGACTGCGGCAACGACCGCGCAGCCGGCTTCCTGTCCCTTGGCAACCGAAGCCGAAACCGCTTGAGCGGCAAGGGCGTGTCCGATTGTCCGGATGGTCACCAGGCCGTCCATGGTCAGGTATTGACCGTCATGAAGCGGTCGTTCAGTGCCTTTTCATAATAGAAGATCGCCTTGCCGGCATTCTCGGCCTGCCACATGCGGCGTGGGTTGTCCGGATAGTAGAAATAACCGCCGCTGAACGTCTCGTTGCGATTGCCGGACGGGTCGAAGAAATAGATCGTCTGGCCGCGGGTGATACCATGGCGCGTCGGCCCGATATCGAGCGAGATATCGTAACGGCTGATAATGTCAGCTGCGTGCCCGACGTCATGCCAGGATTCAAGGCAGAAAGAGGTGTGGTGAATACGGCCGTCTTCCGGATATCCCAGAAAAGCGACGTCGTGGGCCTTGTTGCTGCACGACAGGAATATTCCGAGGCGTTGACCGGAGGCTTCGTCGACCAATTCCTCGGTTACTGAGAAGTCCAGAGCTTCGACGAAAATCTTGGCGCTTGCTGAAATGTCCACGCCGTTGAGTGCGCAATGATCAAAACGCGTCGCGCGCATTCCTCGCGGTTCGGCAATCCAGACATCGGGATTTCGGACTGCAGGTCCGGTTTCGGACAGCTCCATTTCCGCAAAAAGGTCGAACATATGTCCGGTTGGCGTATTGAAACGGATCTTCCGCCCAACCCCGGGTTCCTCACCGGCCGGAATGACATCGACATGCACGCCCGCATCGAGCAGGCGCTCGGCAAAATGATCCAAGTCCGAATCCTTCGCGACCTTGAACCCCATTCTGTCCAGACCGGCCGAATCCGCCTCGCGCAGGATGATGCTGTGGCGGTCAAACTCATCGAAAGCCTGGAAAAAGGCGCGACCGCCTTCAACGCTGACGAGATTGAGACCGATCCGGTCGCGATAATGAAGGATGGACTCTTCAAGGTCCAGAACCCGCAACTGCACATATCCAGGGCGGAGTACACCGGTCAAAGCCATTCTAGTTCTCCTAGTCCAATCAGGCCTTCAGGCCGTTCGTGAAAAATTCAGACACAATTCGATTGAAACTGGCCATCCGTTCGATCTGGACCCAATGGCCGCACTCGCCGAACACCTGCAAGTCGGCGCGGGGCAGCAGATTTGCCATGCGCACACTCGAGTCCAACGGAATGACCTGATCGAAACGACCGTGCAGGATCAGTGTCTCATGCTTCAACGCGGCAATATCTTCTTCGCGGCTTGCCAACATCGCTACATTGCGCTGACGGTCTTCGCCGCCAAAGGTCGCGTGATAGGGCTCATGCGCGTCCGGTCGCGCGCTCGCTTCGTACCGGGACTGGATCAGGTCTTCCGTCAGCCTGCTCTGATCCCAAGCCAGAAACTTTAGAGAAGAGCGCATGGCCTCTACCGATGGTTCATAGCCCCAGACTTGATCCAGTGCCGGTGTGATCGGAAAATTAATGCCCGCCGGCCCCATTAGCACAGCCCGTTCCACGCGATCTGGATGGGCGATCATGAAAGCGAGGGTAATACCGCCGCCGAACGAGTTGCCGACCATTGACACCTTGTCGATACCCATTTCGTCAAGCAAGGTGACTAACTGGCTGACCCAGACCTGCTTGTCTTCGATCCTGCCCTTGGAATCGGAATAGCCGAACCCAAACATATCCGGTGCGATAACGCGGAAACGCTTGGCAAGTTCAGGCATGTTTAGCCGCCAATTAGCCCAAGCGGTTACTCCGGGACCGGATCCGTGGATCAGCAGAACCGGAGCGCCCTCTCCCACATCATGATAGTTGGTTACACTGCCATCGACAACCAGCGACGTGCCGATCTCGGGGCGCGCGACATCTTTCGTTACGGCCACCTTAGCTCTCCCAATCTATCATTTTCTACACTCCTGCGCCGCTATTTTCTGTCGCTAAAATGGGAAATGCATTGCTTAGAACGCTTCGAACGACTTACTCATTATTGCACTAAAGAGAACGCATTTGCAAATGGGGAATGCATGTCGCGGATTATGTGCCTGCGAGACGCATTTTGCGAAGGCTCAGTCCAATCCCTCAGCTTTGAACGCGGCCCCCACTGCGGGACGCTGACCGATCTTGCCGGAATAAGCGCCAAGTGCGGGATAGCCGGACATATCGATCCCCACATATCGCGTCCATCCCAGCATCACGAACAGGTAAATATCCGCAACGCTGAACGCATTGCCGGCGTAATAATCTCGACCGGTTAGCTCCTTTTCGAGCAGAGAAAGGTGATTCTGGACCGATACTGCTGCTGCCGCCTTGAGATCGTCAGACGTTCCGGGAGCAAATAGGGGCACAAAGGCCTTGTGGAATTCAGAGCTTAGGAAGTTGAGACGGCTCAAAAACTGATAGCGCTCAAGGCTCCCCTCGCTTGGTGCCAGCCCAGATAACGGACTCTGATCAGCGACATAAAGCAAAATAGCCGGATTTTCCGTCAAAATTTGGCCACTGTCCAAGACAAGGGCCGGGACTTTCCCGGAGGAATTGACCATCAAAAAATTGTCGCCTGCGTCGGTCTTGCGGGTGGCGAGATCGACCTTTACCGCTTCAAAATCCGCACCAATTTCGAGAAGGGCAATATGTGGAGCGAGCGAGCAGGCACCGGGGCTGATGAACAACTGCATTGTGGTTCTCCTCTTGCATCTTTCAGTAAAAACGACCGCAGAAAAATCTCTACTGTCAGATCGGCGTCGCCAGCAGGGTGGCAATGCGGTGGGTATCGTAGACGCACGTTCGGCTCATGAGCATTGCAGCGCCGTCCTCAACAAGAAACCGATCAACATACTTCCCCGCGTTGTAAATGCGCGTCTCACCGTCGTTACGGGTTTGCAGCACGGCATAGCTCGCCTCAGCAGTAACCACGTGAGCATCGACCGCCGTTAGGACCGCTCGCGAGATCAAGTGGCGACTGAAGTGTTCAGGAAAGACGTTGGCTCGACGCAACGCGACCACGCGGTCGGCGAGCATGCCTTTGCTGTCGCAATACATGACCGCAGCCGGAAAGCCGTTGTCCACGTTCTCGCGGGCTATCACTTGATATAAACAGTCATCCACGAAGAACTCCGGCCACTCCTCGAGCCGTCCGTCATCCAAGCAAAGACCGTAAGCAGCGTTCAAAGAATCGACAAGACCCTGTAGAACGGGATCAACCAGGCTCACGCGAGCACCTCCGCGGTCGAAGGGGCTAAAGCATCGTCCATCAGCTCCAGATATCCTTTCCAGAACCCGCGTACGGCGTTCTCATCCATGCCCATCGGCGCGTAGTATCCGCGCACGTCATCCCCGCCCATTTCGATGAAGTTGTATTTGCCTTCCGCTCCAACGGTACCTTGCTGGCACAGTTCAACCGCCTCGCCGTCCTCCATCGATATCAGCCCGGAAGGTCCCACCAAATTCAGGTTGCGCAGCCGGTGTCGGGTCGTTTCCTCATCGTCATCGGCGTAACCAAAATAGGTCCAGACCAGTTCGGTCTTGTCAACGCTATGTGTCACGATCTGTCGCGTCGCCAGCGTGTTTTGGATCTGCTGCAGCACAACGGATGGAAACAGCGACTGAATATGCAGCCCGATATCATCTGCAATCTCCGGCCGGAACTGGAGTAGACTTTCATCCTGCAATTTCGTGGCCCCCTGCATCTCCCGATTGGCCTCGTCACCAAATGACGTATAATCGATGTCACCCTTAGGCTTTGAGACGGTAAAGACGTTATGGAAGCCTTGCTCGGCAAGCTCCCCGGCGCTGTCCTGGCTTTGGCGATAGATGCCGAAGGTTGGATAGAACAGGTGCAGCAAGGCACCATGATAGCTATCCCGACTGTTTTCGGAATAGAGCTTCCAGTTGCCGGACATGTACTGACGTGCATAGCCCAGCACTTTGACTGGACGATGGAAAACCCTATCAATATATTTGCGCATCACAGGACCCAGGAAATCCTCAAGCGGCTCCATCTCCAACGAAAACGTTCCGAACACCATCCCCTTGTAGCTTTCAACCCGTAGCGTTTCGAGCGAGTGATTGGCCGGGTCGAAATCCTTGTCATACCCCCCGACGCCCTTCATGCCACGCCGGAACGGCACGCCAACCAGCTTACCTTCGGCATCGTATGCCCACTGGTGATATACACAGACGAACGCGCCATCTGCCTGGTTGCCGCGTAGCGACCGGCACACCGTTGCTCCTTTGTGCGCGCATCGGTTAACCCAGGCATGAATCTGGCCCTCTCGTCCACGCACCAAAACCACGGGTGTTTCGCCGACATGCGTCGCTCGAAAATCGCCAGCATTGGGGACTTCCGCATCGAGCCCCAGGTAGCACCAGGTTCGACCTTTGAAGACGTTTCGCTGCTCAGCGGCGAAGACGTCCGGCTCGTGGTAGACCCTGTAGTCGATCGCCGTCGGAGTGGATCGTTCGGCCTCTACCCATCCGATGGAATTCATTTCGTTTCTCCTCCAAAGCCCTGTCCCGATGCGAGTTGTCCGCAGATGCGCATCGCGCTGAGCATCATTGAAGAGTCCGCCTTGCCAGTGCCGACGATGTCATAGGCAGTGCCATGGGCAACCGACATGTGGAGATAGGGCGGCCCCATCATGATCACGCAGTTGCCGGAAAATCCCCACGTCTTGACGGCAATATGCCCCTGGTCGTGGAACATGGCCAAAACCATGTCGTAGCGACCCTCAATACACTGGCGGAAGACCGAGTCCGGTGCGACGGGTCCTTCAACGGCGATCCCCATGGCCTTCGCCTGCTCGACACCCGGCGCAATGGAGAGCCGCTCTTCGTCGCCCATGGCATGGGGATTGAGCCCGGCAACCACAATCCTCGGGTGGGTAATGCCCCAGGACCGCATGGCGTCGTTGACCTGCCCGATAGCCCTAGCCACCAAGTCAGCCGTTATGACGTCGATCACTTGGCGTAGGGGCATATGATCAGTCAAATGCGCGACTCGTAAAGGTCCGGTCAAAAGAACAAGATAGCTCTCACCAGGTGTGGGGCTGATGACTTTGTCCAGCTTCCCTGCCATCTTGAGAGAGCCGGTACTGATCGGACCCATGATCGTCGCCGCGAAGGACCCGTCTCGCGCTAGCGCGTCCAGTTGATCGAGCCATTCCGCGGTGGCGTGACCCGCGGCCTCGGTATCTTCGCCCAGCGGTAGAAACCCAGCGGGCAAGGCCCCGGTATCAATCACGTCGATAACGCCCCGATCGTCGCTTGGCATCTCGAACGATCTCATGATACGAACGCGCGCTTTCACGCCTGTGAAGTCGACAGCCCGCTCTACGGCAGCGGCCGATCCGACCAGAACAGGGACCGATTCGTCGTGAACGAGACCGCTTGCAAGGGCCTTGACTACAACCTCCGGACCGATACCCGCTGGGTCACCTATCAGCGTACCAACAACCGGCCTAGGGCCTGACGAGACCATCAGTCGGTTAGATGCTGTAGACATCGAGCATGGTCTTCGCGACGTCGTTGATAACAATCGTCTTCTTGCGCCTGATTACGAAGGAATTGCCTGCCGGAGAGAGATCATAGTGCGCGGTTCCGCTGTAGACGGTAACATCCCCTTCAAGCACCGATGTCACGGACCATGACGTGCGCGCATGCAACGCATCGTCCGTGTCCTCCAGAGATAGCAGGCTAAATATATGCTGTGTACGAGGAGGAGGCGTACTAGCCGAAGACCGACCAGTCCGGATGCGAAAGATCCTATCTTCCAGCCCGCCCCGATTATGGTAATAAATCAGGGAAATTTCACGTTGCGGATCGACCGTCAGGCGTTCGCGGTCATCCCAGGCAGGCACCCAATATTCAGCGTCCTCGGCATAGAGTGCGAGCCAGGAATCCCAGTCTTTTTCATCGAGCGCTTGAGCCTCCCGGCCCAAAAAACGGCAAACCGTTACCCATCTTGCATCTACGTCCGTCAAGAAATCAATTCCTTGTCCCCAAAAGCCATTAGTTCAGCGCTTTCACGATCAATCGCCAAGTGCATCCGGTTCACCCACTCATCGTGAATCGCCACGTAAAGGCCTTCGTCAGCCACGGCGGGACTGCTAAGAACTGCGTCTACGCCCAACCCCACACCGAATTGGCCGGCTCCCCGTTCCCACCTTGGGGCACCGCGCGACATGTCGTTCATCCGGCCTTCTCCGGCAGCAAAAGCTATCTGGCAATTATTAAACTCAGTTAGATCGTCAGGCGTGGCCATGCCGCTAGCGTTGAAGAAGTCTTCATACTGGCGAATCCGCAAAGCACGGGCTTTGGCACTTTCGCCAACGGGCGCAATGCAATATGTCGTAACTTCGGTTTCATCGACGGACACAGGTTGAATGATCCTGATTTGACTACTGGTCTGGTCCATCAGAAACACATTAGGAAACAGTTGCAGATTGCGGATGCGCTTGTTCATCCATAATGCTTTCTCATCGCCATGACTGGCAGTGAGCCACTCAAGCGCCTCAAAGTTAGGCCGGTCGCTGAAATTCGCGTAGTCAGCCCATAATACAGTATGGCCATTCTTGAAAGAAAACGAGCCGCCATCCTGCCGATTGAAATTCGCAAAGTCGATAGCTTTTGTATCGTTCTTCGATTCACCTAGGACACGCCTTTGAACGGTCATGAAGTAGTTCGCGTGTACCGTGCTGACGTGGTACCCATCCAGCCCATTCTCAACCTGCATTTTCCAGTTACCCCGATAACGGTAACGCGTTGCGCCAGGAATTACCTCCAGTTCGCCGTTCTTTGATTGGTCGACCAGCAGATCAATGAAGGCTTTAGAACCGGATAAATAATCCTCAAGCGGTAAGACGTCTTCGGTAAGGCTGGCGAAGATGAAGCCGCGATAGCTTTCGACGCGCGCAATTTGCGGTAAGCCGAAATCGGCTTTGTTGAAGGCGGGAGCATAGCCGCCAGCCGCTTCTTCCGTTACATCCAGAAGGTCCCCTGCAGACGAATATGTCCATCCGTGGAACGGGCACATGAAAACCTTCTTGCTGCCAGCCTTCTCCCGACATACCCGTGCCCCCCTATGCGCGCAGGCATTAATCATGCCGCGGATAACACCCGCCCTGTCGCGCGAGATGATGATGGGCACCCGCCCGATTTTCGTCGTGACGAAATCGTGCGGCTTGGCGACCTGACTCTCGTGCGCAACGAATACCCAATTGCGTTCGAAGACATACTTAAGCTCAAGCTCGAAAATATCGGGGTCAGTAAAAGCTGCGCGATCAACCTGATATATACCACGCGCCGGATCCTTGGACAGCCAGGATTGCAGACGCCCCCGAAGGACTTGCAGATCTTGTATACGGCCCGCCAGATCTTCCATAGCATTCATGTTTGATCTCTCCCGCACTTATTGATCCTCAGTCAGCCGCCGATAATGACGATCCCAAACTGCCAAGCCACGATTTCCCAAAATCCACCGGAAAAACAGGGAACGCGCACCTCGTGCTAAGGAACGACTCGAAACCCAGACTTGCATTGAGCCTAGTACACGGATAATTTTTGTCGTGCAATGTATTGCACACTATGAAATATGGGGCTAGACGCTTTCATGCGACCGTGCTCCATTGCGCGACTGCCTGCGCCTCTTTCTCGAAAAAGAGCGTCCGGAACAAAGATTAAGGGGAGAAGCTGCCAATGCCATCGGTCACAGAGCTTGGATATCTCGGCCTTTCGGTGACAAATCTTGCTGCGTGGCGGACCTACGCAGCCGAGGTTGCCGGGATGGAAGTCGTCGATGACGGAGAGGGCGATCGCATCTACCTCCGGATGGACGCGTGGCACCATCGCATTGTGCTACACGCGGGCGAGGTCGACGACCTCGCCTACCTCGGATGGCGGGTTGGCGATCCAATCGAGTTTGAGGCTATGGTTGGCAAGTTATCGGCTGCGGGTATCGCAGTTACCGTTGCGAGCGATGCCGAAGCGCGTGAGCGCCGCGTCCTGGCGCTGGCAAAACTCGTGGATCCAGGCGGTAACCCAACCGAAATCTTTTACGGTCCTCAAGTGGATGCTCATAAACCTTTCCACCCCGGTCGGGCAATGTTCGGGCGCTTCTTGACCGGTTCGGAGGGCCTCGGCCATTGTATATTGCGCCAAGATGATGTCGCCGCAGCAGCCAGCTTTTATGGTTTGCTGGGCCTGCGCGGTTCGGTCGAATACCATCTGCATCTGCCCAACGGCATGGTTGCGTCGCCCTACTTCATGCATTGTAATGATCGCCAGCATTCGATCGCCTTCGGCCTCGGCCCGATGGAAAAGCGCATCAATCACCTGATGTTTGAATATACCCATCTCGACGACGTAGGTCTTGCACACGATATCGTGCGGGAGCGGCAAATCGATGTTGCGCTACAGCTCGGTAAGCATGCTAACGACCAAGCTCTTACGTTCTATTGCGCCAATCCTTCAGGGTGGTTGTGGGAGTTCGGATGGGGTGCCCGCAAAGCCCCCAAACAGCAGGAATTCTACACCCGCGATATTTTCGGTCACGGAAATGAAGCCCAGGGATATGGTATGGATGTTCCTCTCATGTAAGAGGGCTTGAGATCGGCTGTCAAACTAGAATGCAAGAGGATTACATAGCACGATGTCAAATAAGGTACGCCTTTGCCCAGTTGCCGATGTGAAGGAGGGCGAGCCCGTAGGCGTCTTCCTCGAGCACTTCCCAGCACTGGCTGTCTACTACGTCAGCGGGGATATATATGTCACCGATAATATGTGTACCCATGGAAACGCAATGCTGACCGACGGATACCAGGATGGAGGTATCATTGAATGTCCGTTTCATGGCGGCTCGTTCGATATTGTCACCGGTGCAGCCAAGGCATTTCCCTGCCAAGTACCGATCAAGACCTACACCGTGGCAATCGACGAGGGCTGGGTTTGGATCGACAAGCCGGGGGAGCCAAGCTAAAAATGACCAGCGCGACATTTGATCGACTTCGGCTGCAGCAATTTGCGAGCGACTTAAACGCAACCCATGCTGAATTTATTGATGAAGATCGGCTGGAGGAATGGGCCGAACTCTTTGTATCCAATTGCACCTACAGGGTCATAGCGCGTGAAAACTTTGACCGCAATTTGACGTTAGCCGCGATATTCTGCGACAGCAGGGGCATGCTGCTTGACCGCATCGTGTCACTGCGCAAGGCGAATATCTTTCCCGTTCACAACTACCGCCATATTCTTGGTCCAACACGCATCGTTTCGGAACGGGGATTAACGGTTACCGCACAAACCAATTACGTCGTTCTTATGACGCGAACCGACGGGCACACGACAATATACAATTCTGGAAAGTATATTGACGAGATAGAATGCGACGAAGACCAATCGCGTTTTATTTCAAAGATCGCTGTATTCGATACCAATGTCATGGACACGATGATGGTTCGTCCAATCTGACGCTTTTTTTGGGAGTTTAGCCATGGTAGAAACAGCGCTTAAAGACAAAGTGGCTTCGGAAACGACGGGCACAGCTGGCTACCGTGTTCCTTATCGGGTATTCACTGATCCGGCCTATTACCGGCGCGAACAAGAGCAAATCTTCCAGGGTGAGACCTGGTCGTTCGTCGCTCTGGAAGCAGAGGTGCCTGAGGCGGGTGACTTTAAGTCCACGTTCATCGGTGAAACGCCGGTGATAGTAACCCGCGCAAGCGACGGCCGAGTTCATGTTATGGTGAACCGCTGCGCCCACCGCGGTGCAATGGTCTGCCGCGAGGTTCGCGGCAACCGGCCCAACCTTGAATGCGTGTATCATCAGTGGGCTTACGATTTGGAAGGTAATCTCGTCGGGGTTCCGTTCCGCCGCGGGCTCAAGGGTCAAGGCGGCATGCCAAGCGACTTCGACATGAAGCAGCATGGTCTTAAGAAGTTGCGCGCTGGCTCGGTAGATGGCCTTGTGTTTGCAACTTTTTCAGAGACTGTTGAACCTCTAACGGACTTCTTAGGTCCGATTGTGGTCGAGCAAATCGCGCGCATCATGTGCAAGCCAATCAAGGTTCTTGGAGATCAACGGCAGAAGGTTCACGGCAACTGGAAGCTTTATGCGGAAAACACCCGCGACCCCTATCATGCGAGCTTGCTCCATCTGTTTCATAATACTTTTGGGCTCTACCGCTCTACCCAGACTGGCAAGAGTGTCATGGACGCGAGCAAGCGCCATTCGCTGCTTTACTCGATTGCTGCGAGTAACGACGATGCGTCAGACAAAAAGGCCTATGGCGACTCACGAACTTTCGATACTGAGTTCAAGCTTCAGGATATGTCGCTCCTGAAGGGTCGGCAGGAATTCGATGACGGAGTTTCCCTCGTCATCCTCGCCGTGTTCCCAAACCTGGTTCTCCAACAGATTCAGAACACGCTGGCGGTCCGGCAAATTGTGACGCAGGGCACCAATGCGTTTGAACTTGTCTGGACCCATTTCGGGTACGCGGACGATGACGCCGAGATGCAATCGATCCGGCAAAAACAGGCGAATCTGATCGGGCCTGCCGGGCTGATCTCGATGGAAGATGGCGAAGCGGTCGAGATCGTGCAGCGATCCATTATTGGCGAGAATGACGCGACATCCTACATCGCCATGGGTGGCGGTAGCCCGGATGACGCCGATCATCTGGTCACCGAGGGCGCAATTATCGGATTTTGGCACAACTATGAGAAGCTGGTTGGATACGAGTTCAATTCATGAACAAAACGATCGATTTCTATTTCGATTTTATTAGTCCCTTTAGCTATCTTGCGCAGCTAAAGCTTCCAGACTTGGCACGCAAGACAGGTTGTACGCTCGAATATTGGCCGATTGACATTCCAGAGGCGAAAATTGCTGCCGGCAATTATGGGCCCTCCAACCGGGAAGTGGTGCCGAAGATCAAGGTCATGATGGCCGATCTGCAGCGGTGGGCTATTAAATATGCAGCGCCATTGAAGTTCCCCGCCAGTTTCGCCTGTGCGGACTGGAATTGCGCGGTGCTCTACGCTCGCAGCCAAGGTAAGGCCGAGGCATTTGTAACGGCAGCGTACCATCAGATCTGGGGGCTTGGCATCGATCCAGGCAATGCCAGTGAGCTGCGTCGGTGCGCCCACGACGTAGGGCTTGATGCTGATGCATTGTTACAGTTTGTTAATTCGTCCATTGGCCGGAACGAATTTCGTAAAGTGCGGAGTCAAGCTTACCAGAGGGGTGTGTTTGGCGCACCGCTAATGTTTGTCGATGAACAGATATTTTGGGGCAACGATCGGCTCGATTTTCTTGAATCGTACTTGATCAATAGCCGATAGTCTATTTTGATTTGGAATCGTGTTTATGTTGATCGAAGAACAAACAGAGCCGTCCGTTGACTCTATGGCCGCTAAGCTGATCTTTGGAGAGTTTTCTGCATGGGCGCACAATATTGCAGCGAGAAATGGCGATTGCCATGCTGATTTCGCAAGGCTCGACAAATGTGACGCTATTGTTCCCGATCAGGAACTGGCATCAAGGGATTCATCTATCGGTGGCGCTGTTCAAGTCTTTGAGCAACGCTCATTAACCCAGATCTTCAAGCAGTTTTTCGCAAGGCTAATAACCTCGTTCAAAGATCGGCCTTATAAATAAAATCGTTCATGGACATGACATTTAGTCAATTTTCCAGACGGAAGAATTTTTACTAGTTGTATCTAGGTTGTTTCACTTGATAAACGATTACTTTAAGTACTTATAATAATAATATAAAGGATAAATGTGGTGGAAATTTCACTTTATTCTATCAGGGAGAGAAAAATGAACACTATTTTGCGCATTGCTAGGAAGCGGGCATTCTTTTTGGCGGGCAGCAGCTTAGCGATTGGATATATAGTCGCATCGTCGACCTCGGCCTGGGCCCAGGATGCGGCAGCTCCCCAAGCCGCTAGTGAGCAGAGCAGGGGAGGTCTCGACGATATTGTCGTAACCGCACGCAAACGCGAGGAGAATGCGCAGGACACGCCAATTGCCATCACGGCAATGAGCGGCAGTATGATTGAAGACCGGCAGATCGCTAACGTGGCGCAGGTCGCATCCTACGCACCAAACGTCAATATTCAGCCGGTAGGCAATATCTCTGGGTCTAGCGCGTCGCTCACAGCCTTCATCCGCGGTGTCGGTCAAACCGACTTCAATATCACAGTAGATCCTGGTGTCGGAATCTATGTTGATGGCGTCTATGTTGCGCGTTCGGTCGGCGGTCTGCTCGACATGGCCGATATCGGCAGTGTGCAGATTCTGCGCGGGCCGCAGGGCACACTGTTTGGCAAGAATACGATCGGCGGCGCAATCATTGTCAACAGCAAACAGCCGACGGACAAATTCGAGTTGCAGCTTGAGGCGACAACCGGACGGTTCAACCGAGCCGACGTTAAGGGCATTGTGAATATACCCATCAGCGATACACTCGCCATGCGCGCAGTTGCCTCCTACGAAACGCGAGACGGGTACCAACGTCGCTTGTTCGACGGCGGCCGGCAAGGCGACAAGGACAGCTTTTCAGGACGTGTAACGTTTAAGTGGGAACCTAGCGATGCTTTCACCGCGACCCTCGCGGGCGACGTGAACATCCGCCGAGAAGCATCAGCAGCCTACACGCTCGTTGAGAATCGGGACTCGCCCGACCTATTGCAGATCGTGAACATTAACGGTCGGACGGTGGCATTTCCCAGCTCCAACTTCGGATATAACAAACTTGGCGGCGGTGCTGGGCAGTGCGGCGCACCTGGAGAGCTTGCTCCAGTTAGTAATCCCAATTGCGTCTCCTCTCGTTGGCTAACCGACGACATCGACGAGACCTGGGCCGGTGGCCCCAACCGATCCGATTTCGACCTCTGGGGAACGAACTTGACGCTGGAATACGACATGGGAGATGTGACGCTTAAGTCGATCAGCGCCTATCGCGACCAGAAGTCGACTATTGAATTTGATTTTGACGTGACCCCGCTTGAGGTGCTGGGTCTTACCAACAATATCGATCTCTGGCAGGCGTCACAGGAGCTTCAACTGATAGGAAGCGTGCTAGATGACCGGCTTAAATTCACCCTGGGTGCCTTTTACCTTAAGGAGAAAGGTGAGGACATCGAACCATTACGATTCGGCTTTGCTAATTTCTTCAGCGGGGGCAAAATTAACAATGACAGCTACGCCGCTTATCTTCAGGCAACGTTCGACGTTACAGATCGCCTGTCAATAACTCCCGGTATTCGCTACACAGATGAGACCAAACGCTTCGATCCTTCGGCACAGGTCATTACGCGTGATTATACGCAAGGCGTACTTCCGCCATATCCTGATGGCGTATTTATACAGTATAGTCGCTGCATTGTCGGACAGGCGGTACCGCAGCTTCTGCCAAATGGGTTCCCTGACCCGGCGTGTGTGCCTGCGGCGGTCAATCCCGGCGGCAACCATCCCATTCCTGCCGTCGAGGTTAATGCAAAGGCGAAGGAATGGACACCGTCGGTCGCGGCGAACTACCAGTTCACGGATGACATCATGGGGTATGCCTCCTACTCGAAGGGCTTTAAAAATGGTGGCTTCAGCCAACGCATCTTCCCGGCCGAACAAGTCACGCCCTCGTTTACACCGGAATTCGTGACATCTTATGAAATCGGCCTTAAAACCGAACTGTTCGATCGGCGCCTCCGCTTGAACCTGGCGTTGTTTCAATCGGATTACTCCGACATCCAGATCGTCGTGAACGAGGGGATCGCGCCGAAGGTACGCAACGCCGGCAAGGGACGGATCAAAGGCTTCGAAGTCGAAGGACAGGCAGCTCCAACCGATTGGCTGCGGATCGATTATGGCCTAGGTTATCTCGACGCCAAATATCGCACAGTTGATCCGTCAGCGTTTCCCGTCATGCTCGGTTCGAAATTCGCTTTCGTGCCCGAGTGGACGACGACCGTGGCAGCCAACATTACCGCATTCGACAACGACAACGGTAAGCTGACAATCCGAGGAGATTGGTACTATCAAAGCGGCACCTTCAAGGATGCCGTCAACAGCCCGCAACTGTATCAATCAGGCTACAGCGTCTTTGGTGCGAACGCATCTTACGCGCTGCCAGGCGAACATTTCACCGTAACTGCTGGCGTAACCAATTTGGCCGACAAGCGCTACATCCAAGGCGGATATGTCGATTTGGACGTTGGCGGTGCGGCAGGCGCCACTTATTCCCGACCACGCGAATGGTTTCTCAAAGTAGGCTACAAGTATTGATCATTGGGGCCAGGGGCGGTGACACACGCCGTCCCTGGTACTTGGCAACATGAAGGCGGCAGAACAATGACGATCGCAGTTCTCTTCACTGAATCTCTAAAACAATCGGTTTTGGCTGCCACCCACCCATGAAACGTATTGTGGTCGCCATAACCGGAGCGACAGGTGCGATATATGGGCAGCGTCTATTATCAATGCTGAGAGATCATGGAGGCTGGGAAACCCATCTCATCATGTCGCAAGCCGCCTTGCTTAACATCCGCGAGGAACTTGTTGACGGTCGTCAGCAGATCGAGGCCGCCGCCGATGTGCTTCACAGCATTCGCAATGTTGGCGCAAGCATCGCGAGCGGTTCTTTCCTGTGCGAGGGTATGGTGATCGCTCCATGTTCGATGAGGACGCTCGCCGCGGTTGCCAACGGGCTATCCGACAATTTGATCACACGCGCAGCTGACGTCATGCTCAAGGAAAGGCGCAAATTGGTGATGATGACGCGTGAAACACCGCTAAACCTCGCACACCTGCGCAACATGATCGCATGCACTGAAATGGGAGCGGTGATTTTTCCTCCGGTTCCTGCATTTTATAGCCGCCCCATCGACCTGTGCGACATCGTCGATCATAGCTGTATGCGGGTGCTCGATCAGTTTGGCGTACATGGTAACATACAGGATCGCTGGCAGGGCCTTACCGGCGAACGCGCCGAAACTTCGACCCCACTCCAACCCGAAAGGCAGTGATGATGGATTGGATGATCAGACGTAGGGATGTGTTAGGGGCCTGCGCGGCCGGAGCTGCAGCAACAGGCTTGGGAAGCTTTCTTCTTAGAATGCCAAGAGCGCACTATGGCGTCACGTTGGTTGAGGAAAGCGCCGTCCCCGAAAGCCGCCAGTTCGCCTCCGCGTTGGCTGTTGGCGGATCAGTAGATAAAGTAATCCGTATCGACCGCTCGCTCAACGGGTTGCTCGAAGAGCTCGAAGCGCCAGTAGGCATGATTGTTGGGCTAACCTCTGACCCCGCCGCGATGATCGCCGGCATGGTGTTGAGCCATCGTGGCGCTTATTCGCGTCTTCTTTGGCAACATCATTATACAGACAGTAGGTGGGTTCATCGGACCGTGGGCGAAGCTCGCCTCCTCGAGGCCGCAGCGCACGACTGGCCAGTGGCGGTCGCGCAAAAGTTGCGTGACGCCGTTGATGGCAGATCTGAGCCATCGGCGAACATCTGCACATCAGCCGAGTGCTCGCTGCCCGACAGCAGCCCGGGTATGCTGACTTCGTGGGTTTATGAATTGGAAGGACACCGGTCATGAGCCCTATTCTTCCCCAGGGAATTGCACCTGCCGACTTCGAAAAGGCGCTTGACGAGCTCGTCGGGGTGGTAGGCAAAGCGTGGGTGTTCATTGATGAACAACCTCTTTCGAGTTATCGCGACGCTTATTCGCCACTAGCCGATGATGCCATGCTGCCGTCCGCAGCGGTTGCACCTGACGGGGTCGAACAGATTCAGAAGATCCTGGCGATCGCCAACGCATACAAAATCCCGCTCTGGACGATCGGCACCGGTCGAAATCTTGCCTATGGCGGCCCTGCCCCCCGCAAGTCCGGCTACGTCATCCTCGACCTGCGACGCATGAACAGAATTCTCGAAGTCAACGAAAAATACGGTTACGCTCTTGTCGAACCGGGTGTATCATACATGCAGTTATACCGGCACCTGCGCGCAATTGGCAGTAAGTTGTGGGTTGATCCAGCTGCACCGGCATGGGGCGGCGTGATGGGCAACGCGCTGGAGCATGGGGCAGGCTATACACCTTATGGCGACCATTTCATCATGCAGTGCGGCATGGAAGTGGTGCTCGCTGACGGCGACGTGATACGGACCGGCCAGGGGGCTCTTGCAGGCTCGAAACATTGGCAGGCGACCAAGCACGCCTCTGGGCCTCAGTTCGACGGCATGTTCACCCAATCAAACTTCGGCGTAGTTACCAAAATGGGCATCTGGCTGATGCCTGAACCCCCCGGCTACAAACCTTTCATGATAACTTACCAGCGGGAAGAGGACCTCGAGGCTATCTTCGAGATCACGCGCCCGCTCAAGGTTAATCAGATAATCCCCAACGCCGCTGTCGCAGTTGATCTTTTGTGGGAAGCGTCTGCCAAGACGACGCGTCGTCATTACTTCGACGGCAAGGGCCCCCTGCCACCTTCAATCCGCACTCGGATCGCCTCGGACCTGCATTTGGGGATGTGGAATTACTATGGGGCGCTGTATGGACCACTTCCTGTGATCGCGAACAACTGGAAGATCGTCGAGGACGCGCTGATGAGCATCCCGGGGGCCAAATTGTATCTCAACCGTGAGAACGACCCGGCCTGGGACTACCGCGTGCGACTGATGCGCGGCGAGCCAAATATGACTGAATTTAGCATCATGAACTGGGTTGGTGGCGGCGGGCATATTAACTTCTCACCGATATCCGCGCCAAGTGGCTCGGAAGCTCTTGCGCAATATAATCTCATCAAGCGGCGCTGCCATGACCATGGGTTCGATTATATCGGCGAGTTTCTCGTCGGTTGGCGCGACATGCATCACATCCTGATGATCATGTACGACCGGGCTGATGAGGCTATGCGCAAAGGTGCCTACGATCTGTTTGGTTTGCTGGTCAATGAGGCGGCGGAAGGCGGCTTTGGAGAGTACCGCACCCACCTCGCTTTCATGGATCAGATCGCCAAGACCTATAAGCATAATGACGGCGCGCTGTGGGACGTTCACCATCGCATCAAGGATGTAATGGACCCAAATGGCATCCTCTCACCGGGCAAGCAGGGCATCTGGCCCAAAGCGATGCGCGCGCTGTCATGATCGAAGCCGCGGGTTCCGCGCCCAAATCAAGGATCGAAGAGCAATGAAGAATTTGGACCACTGGATCGGCGGAGCCCCGGTAGCGCCGGGTGGCAACGCCTACTTCAACGATCTCAACCCGATCGACGACAGTGTATATGCAAGAGTAGCGGCTGGCACTGTCGACGATGTCGATCGCGCGGTACAGGCAGGAACTGTTGCATTTCGCCTCCACCGTGATCTGCCGGCCGCAGTTCGCGAAGGCTGGATGGTCAAGGCAGCAGAGATACTGGAAAGGGATATCGCCAAGTTCCAGGACGTACTGATCGACGAGGTCGGCTCGCCTGTCGCCAAGGCAGGGTTTGAGACCCGATTTGGTATCGGTTTTTTGCGCGCAGCCGCAGGCGTTCCTCGCCGCGTCCGAGGCGAAACAATCCCGTCCGACACCCCAGGTCGTTTCAGCATGAGCTTGCGCCTGCCCGTGGGCGTCGTGGCAGGCATAACCCCGTTCAACGTGCCTCTCATCAAGGGTATAAAGCAGTCGGCCATGGCGCTGGCGACCGGCAACGCTTTTGTACTGCTTCCTTCGGAAGCTGCGCCGCGCCTTGCCGATCTACTCGCCGGGCTGTGGCGTGAGGCGGGCGTACCCGATGGCTTGTTCAACATCGTCTACGGAAATGGCGCGGAGATCGGAGATGCTCTTACCGGCCACGCCAATGTTGCCGCGATAACATTCACCGGTTCGTCCCGCGTGGGCAAGCACATTGCCGAAATCGCAGCGAGGAACCTTAAGAAATATACGCTTGAACTGGGTGGCAAGAGCCCCCTGATCGTCTGTGCCGACGCCGATCTGGACAAAGCCGTTAGCGCAGCGCTGTTCAGTATTTTTATGTATCAAGGTCAGGTATGTATGGGCGCTTCTCGTATTTACGTTGAACGCCCCGTATTCGAAGCTTTTGCCAAAGCCTTCGCCGCCGCAGCCACTGGCGCCAGAACGGGCGACCTTCGCGATCCAACCACCATGTTAGGGCCGATCATTTCCAGCCGCCAGCGTGATCGTGTGCGCAGCCATGTCGATGATGCCCGCGCCAAGGGCGCTGAAGTGCTCGCCGGCGGTGAATGGAATGGCAACTGCTGCGCTGCCACGGTGCTCAGCGGCGTTACTGCTGATATGACCGTGTTTGCAGAAGAAACCTTTGGGCCTGTAACGTCGCTCTATCCGTTCGATACGCTCGAAGAAGCGATCAAACTGGCCAACGAGACCGACTATGGCCTCTCTGCCGCGATATTCACGCGCGACCTCGACAAAGCCTTGCGCTTTGCCAGGGAAGCCGAGAGCGGAATGGTGCACATCAACGCCCCAACCCTGTACGATGAACCGCATGTTCCATTCGGGGGAACCAAAGCTTCCGGGTTCGGACGGGAAGGAACCGAAGCAGATCTTGAGATCATGACCGAATGGAAATGGGTAACAATCCAATCTGCAACGGCTATTGCCAGCAGCCACTGAACGGCAGCGGAAGGAACGGGACATGAACGATTTGGCCGATAGGGCGCGCGGCATTTCCTCTTTGCGCGATTTTCTGGAACTGCTTAAAGATGCAGGCCAAGCGATCACCTGGAGTGATCGGGTGATGCCGGAACCAGACCTGCGAAACATCGCTGTTGCAGCTTCGCGCGATGCCAGCGGCGCGCCTGCCATCATATTCGACAACATTGCGGGCTATCCTGGCAAGCGGACCGTGGTCGGCGTACACGGTTCGTGGGACAATATCGCGCTACTGTTAGGGCGTCCGAAAGGCACGACGATACGCGAACTCTTTTTTGAGATAGCCGGTCGGTGGGGCGACGCCGAGGCGCAGATCAGCTTTGTTCCGGAGGAGCAAGCTCCGGTCCACGAGTGTCGGGTAGAAAGCGGAATTAATCTCTATGATATTCTGCCAGTATACCGTATCAATGAATATGATGGCGGCTTTTACCTCGGAAAGGCATCAGTCGCATCGCGCGATCCGGAAGATCCCGACAATTTTGGCAAACAGAATGTCGGCATCTACCGGCTGCAGCTGCAAGGCCCGGATTGCTTCAGCCTAATGACCATTCCGTCGCACGACATGGGTCGGCAGATCATGGCCGCTGAACGTACCGGTCTGCCGCTCAAAATTGCGGTAATGCTCGGTAATCACCCGGGGCTTGCCGTCTTCGCAGCCACTCCCATAGGTTATGAGGAATCCGAATACTCCTACGCATCCGCGATGATGGGTGCGCCGATCAGACTGACCAAGTCGGGAAACGGTGTCGATATTCTCGCGGACAGCGAAATCGTTATAGAAGCTGAAATGCAATTGGGCGAACGAGTCTTGGAGGGACCATTCGGCGAATTCCCTGGCTCCTATAGCGGCGTCCGGAAGGCGCCACTCTTCAAAGTCACCGCTGTCTCACATCGTCGAGACCCGATCTTCGAAAATATCTACATCGGTCGTGGATGGACCGAACATGATACGCTCATCGGGCTGCACACGTCGGCGCCGATTTACGCACAGTTGCGCAAGGACTTTCCAGAAGTAACCGCAGTCAATGCGCTCTACCAACATGGGTTGACAGGAATTATTTCTGTCAAGAACCGGATGGCTGGTTTTGCCAAGACCGTTGCCCTACGCGCGCTGAGCACCCCTCACGGTGTGATGTACCTCAAGAATCTGATCATGGTCGATGCCGATGTAGATCCCTTTGACCTAAATCAGGTCATGTGGGCGCTTTCAACCCGCACCCGCGCCGACGATATCATCGTGCTGCCGAACATGCCGGCCGTGCCGATCGATCCGTCGGCGGTCGTTCCGGGCAAGGGCCATCGCCTGATCATCGACGCGACAAGCTATCTGCGTCCCGACCCCATTGGCGAAGCGCATCTTGTCAACCCGCCAACCGGCCTGGAAATCGATGCCCTGAGCAAAGCCATCCGGGTACTTCAGCAAGGAGTTGCACAATGAGCGATATGCTGTGTCCACGCTGTTCGAGAGCTAACGCGATAGTAGACTATCAAGGGTGGCAGGACGACACCGTCGTTTGGACGATCTTTCGCTGTATTACATGCTGTTTCTCATGGCGCGACAGCGAGCCCGCTAGCACCATTGGGGTTGGTGCGCGTTCGGCGGACTTCGCTGTCGATGCGGCAAATCTAGATCGCTATCCCAAGATTCTTCAGCAAGTTGGCAAGTGAGGAAGACACGATGACAGATCAAGCCCGCCAGAAGGCTGCGCTTGCAGCGCTCGAAGCCGTCTTGGGTACCGCAGCGGTAGAACGATCTGCAAAAATACTGTCTCGTTACGCTACAGCGCTTGCGACTCCAATCGGTGTCGTGATGCCTAGCGATGTGGGACAGCTGACGGCGGCACTTGCCACAGCAAAAAAGGCCGGTGCTGTGCTGCAGCCCATCTGTAATGGTGCGCACGGACTTGAAAAAGTTGGCCTGGATCAGGTCATAGTGCTTGATTTGCAGCGCATGAACCGAGTCCTCGAGGTGAATGAGTCACTGGCGTATTGCCTGGTCGAACCCGGCGTCACCTTTCGCGAGCTTGACGCCTATATCAAAGGCAAGGGAATTAAGCTGTGGATCGATTTTACCGGCAATCCCGACGCGAGCGTGGCTGCCAGCTTCGTTAGCCGTAGCGCAGGGTACACGCCCTATTCTGATCATTTCCTGATGCAGTGCGGACTCGAGGTCATGCTTGCCGATGGCAAGATGGTTCGCACCGGCATGGGTGCCATGCCCAAGAGCACCTGCTGGCAGCTGTTCAAGTTCGGCTACGGCCCTTGGATTGACGGGCTGTTCACGCAATCTGATTTTGCCGTGCCGACCAAGGTTGGGACCTGGTTGATGCCAGTACCGCCAGCTTCCAAGACATTCATGGTCACTGTCTCCGACGAGGAAGGGCTTGCGCCGATGTTTGACGTGCTCGGACCGCTCAAGCTCAACATGGTCGTCGCCAATGGCGTAGCCGTAGGTAATGCCTTGCATGAAGCCGCTTTGCTCGGCAGAAAGCGTCGCGACTTTGCCGGTCAAGGTCCCATGGCGGCAAGCGCCGTCAAGGCGGCCGGCCAGTTGATGGGGCTAGGATACTGGAACCTCTATGGCGCGCTTTACGGTTTGCCGGACAACGTTTCGCTTCTGTGGGATAGCGTAAAGAGTGCCTTTGGTTCAGTTCCTGGAGCGAAAGTCATTGCAAACGGAGAGGGTGTCGATCCCAGGCTTTGGTCATGGAGGATGGGCACGATGACCGGTGCTGTGGCAAGCCCACCGACGCAGGTCGCGGGATGGAGCGGCGGCCAAGCGCTCACAGTGAATCCGGTGAGCCCGGTCGATGGGGAAGAAGTGATGCGGCTCTACGCGCTTTCACGTGACGCCTGCGCGCAACACGGTTTCGACCTCCTCAGCGAAACTGTTGCCATCTGGCGGTCCGCCAATCACCGCCAGTTTCTACCTTCCGCTGGCGGGGACAAAAATAGTGTTGAGCGCAGTCGCCAATGTGCCGAAGCTTTAATTGCGATGCAGGCGACCGCCGGGTTTGGTCAAGTGTTCACCGAACCGGGTCTGCGTGCAACCGTCGACAAGACGTTCGCTGAGGGTGGACTATCGATACTGCACGATAAGGTTAAGAAGGCTCTCGACCCCACGGGGCTATTTGCATCCGCCTGATTTGGAGGGCGATCAATCGAGTTGGAGGCATAATGAAAATAGTCTTTGCCATGTCGCTTCTAGTTACGCTGAGCGGCTGCATCGCCGAAGCGAAAGATCAGAAGGCTGACGGCGCGGAAAACTATGCGTTGATGTGCGCCGGATGCCACGATCCTGGCCCAGGACACCCGGCAACCATGTTACTTCAGCAAGCAGGGCGACCAGTGCCAGCACTGATCGGTCGGAAAGATCTTGAGCTTGAATATTTGCGCGCGGTTGTGCGGCAGGGATTAATCGAGATGCCGCCATTTCGTCCAACGGAATTAAGCGAAGCGGAAATTGATGAAATTTATGCTCACATCATGCGCGGAAAGCCCTCAAAACCAGCCACTGCGATTCAGACAACGAAAGATCCGTAAGAGAGAGAGATTCTATGCAGGACCATAGTTTTCCCAAAGTCGGTAGCTCTAACGGGTGCAGAGCTGTCGATCCTCATCTGGTGCGGCAGATGCAAGCGATGGTAACCCATCTCACCGATGAGGCGCTCAACGCGCAGTTCGGCATAAGTTACAATACGTGGCGTAAGCTGATAGCTGGAAAGCCGGTGCGTGCATCGCTCCTCGCTCGGTTGGAGGCGCGCCTAGCGTCGCTCGGAGCAAAAATTGTGCGAGAGAGCACGTGATATGGAACATAAAAGTTAAGTCTCGGGATTTATCGGATTTATCGAACCAAGCATTACAGTTAGCACTAGTAGGTGAACTGCGCATTGCCTCACCTGATTTGCTCCTCATGACCATGCCGTTGCCTCATCTCAACAGGAATCCCAGATTACCCTTCTGCGACCGGGCTAGCCCTGCCAGCCGAGCGCCCTGCTTGCGCCTTGCGCTGCCTCGATAATTTTTGCCATCTTGGCCTCGCTGAAAACCGCTTTATGTTGAGAGCGGGCTAGGACACTTACCGTCGCAACCAAGCGATTTTGCGAGTCTAGGATCGGCGCTGACACGGCTGATAGTCCCGGCACGAAAGTTCCGAAAGTACCCGCGAAACCAAGTTGCCTCGCCTCGTCAATCAGGGCCTCAAGCCTGAGGTCATCAACAATAATGCCTTCCGCCCGTTCCAGTTTGACCCGTTCCCAAGTCTGTGCTCGGGGACAATGCGCCAAGAAGAGGATGCCGGTCGATGACGTCTGCAACGGAAGGACTGACCCCGTGTGCAGCGATGTAGACAGCGGCATTCCTCCATCGACCCACCGAATGACCGTCGGACCGTAGTCGCCCCAAACGCAGAGCAAGCCCGTGGCCTTCAATTCTGCCAGCAGATTTTCCAAATGCATGTTAGCTATCCGTACGGTGTCCAGTCGGGCCATCGCCGCCAAGCCCAGACGTACTGCGAAGCTCCCTAGCGAATATCGTCCGCTCTTTTGGTCCTGCTCGACCACTTCGGTATTGACAAAAGACAGCAAATAACGATGAGCTTGGCTACGAGATAGGCCGGAATTCTCAGCGACTTCTCGGAGATACGCCCCCTCCCCCTTCTTCATCAAAGCCAGGAGGACTCTTACTCCAATTTCAACCGATTGAATCGACTTTCTCGGACTATCATTGTCTTCGAATTTATCTTCAGTCGAATCTATTACTTTTTTTTGGTGGTCCATGATAATCCGATTTGAGTTATGTAGCGATCTGAACATCATCTGACATTGCTCCAGCATACCCAAGCTGGAATTACGGCAGGGCCGTATTATTGCGCATGATCGCGGTTGAGGCAATGATCTGCCCCCCGCTGAGTGGCCCAGAGACTGTGATAGTCTGGACCACGAAAGGGATGACGAATGCCGAGCAAGAAACACAAGCCGGAAGAGATTATCGGCAAGCTGCGTGAAGTTGAGATC
>NZ_QVRA01000018.1 GCF_003591655.1 Sphingobium terrigena | reverse complement strand
CCTGCCGTTTTCACGGTCGCAGCCATTGCTGGCCAAGGTAAGTCGGGTGAGCATCAGGCTGTTCTTGGTTTCCTGAGAAGTCATCCTTCACTCAATTGATCGCGCCACCATGGCGCACCCACAAGTTGCGATTCATGCACACCGCGCGTAGGTAAAACGTAGCCATTCCCAATGTCTTGGAGCCAACTTCTGAGTTCCAACAATAAAAGCCGCGAAAGTAAAGATCGGGATCGCCATTGGGCAGCCGGCCCGCTTCTATCGGGTGGGTATCGTCCACCAGGAAGAGGAAGACGTCGCGATCGGATGCATAGAGCGTCGTCGTCTCCAGGCTGACATCGACATAGGGATTGTAGCGCATGCTCGACCAGTCGAGAACGCCCGGCACTTTCCAGCGCGTGTCGGATACGCCGTCCCCGGCGATTTTCATGACGGCGCCGACAAGCTCATGATCCCAGATGCGGCCATAATCGGGGCCGGTGACGGCGCGCAGTTCGGTGCGCCCATCTTCCGTTTGGAGCATCTTCACCTGTTCACCGCGGTGGGAGAGGAGGCCATGCTGAAGATTGATGCCGGCCAGCGCCGCCGGGAGCGTGCGCAGATAGGATGCCGGTGCTCCGACGAGGCTCGATAGCTGGCCGAAGGACCAGTTGGTGGGTGCCACGGGCCGATCATCGCCAGGGACGATGAGCGAAAGCCGTTCGGGATCCTCGCTGCGCGCTTCGACGCGAACGGACTTGCTCTCGACAACGCGCGTGGTGGCGCGATCCGCGCGGGAACGGACGCTGTCGTACAGCTCGGTCAGGGACAGGAATTTCTCGTCGTCGGGCCGCGAGAACCATTCGGAAGACACGCGACCGATATTGCGGCCGCGCGAGATGTCGACACGGTAGGCGCCGCTGACGGGACGGTCGGCGGTCGGAGCGAGACTGGCCATGGGAGTTCTCCTGATGATGGACGGTTGGGGGAGGTGACAAGGAATCACCGACCCGCGCCGTAACCTCGCCCCCTCCTCCCCTTCCCGGTGGTCAGGCCGCGTTCAGAAGGTCGGCAGCCCATTCGACCACCCAGGCTTCGGTGATTTGCTCGAAGCCGATCTCGCCTTGCTCAATGAGGTCGCGGATTTGCTGGCGTGCGCTGGTAAGGGCCTGTTCCCAGGGATCGGAGTTTCGTGGTTGGCCGATTGGCAGATCGAGCATCTGTTGAACTGCCCGAACGGGCTCGCGCAGGCGATCGAGCTGGCGGCCTGTCCAACGCGCCATATGATCGGCGACGAAGCGGTTGGTCTTCGATTGTCCGGACATGAGTGCGGATTGACGGGCCGCGACCCCATAGGCCTGGCTGTCGATGCTGGCGACGCGATCGCCGAAGGCAGCGAGCGATGGAAGCGCACTTCCCTTCACGCCGAAGAGATGAAGCTGCAATGTCTTTGGGAGGCGGCGATCCAGGAGTTCGATGACGGCGATCAACCCTTCGGGGCCGTGAAGATGGCGGCGGCACATCGAGCCGACGCCGAGAGGTTGGCCGAGTTGGATGAGGTCGGCGATCGCCTCGAAGGATCGGATATAGTCCTCTGGGAGACGGCCCTGTACGACCGGCATGAAGCGGTGCGCGATGCCGGCGTCGCATGCGCGTATGTGACAGGCGCGATTGAGCTGGATCGTACGGGCGATCCGGTCGAGGACCTCGTCTCGATCATGCGCGACTGCTTGTTCGACGCACAGATCGAGGCTGGCGAAGCGCCGGAATGGATGGCTTGAGGCAAGCGCAATGTAATCGTCGATGGTCCAGGGGATGCCGCGTTCGCGAACCGCCAGCACGAAGCCGGCGCTGTCGAGATCGATCGATGCCAGGCCGTGTGCGTTGGCGAGTGATCCCAACCGCCATCCGCGCCACTCGCGGGTGCCGTTGCGCCGGTCCCAGCGCGAAAAGCTGTTCGCCGAGACCAGGACGGGCACCTGCATGGCTCGGGCGCGATCGAGCAGCGGACCTTCCGAGAGTCCGGGAAGTCCGACGATCACCTCGATGGCCATGAGGGTCAGACGTCGCGCGACATCGGGCGGCCGTCGTCGTCATAGCGATCGGGGTCAGCGCCCGGTATGTCCCAGCCGAACATGGAGCCGGCTAGCATGGCCGCGAGCTGGGCCGGCCTCGCCTCGAAGGTCGTGTTGATCCGATCGACGGTCATGCCATCGGGTAGCGGCCAATAGCCGGTTTCGCCGCGTTTGATGACGATCGGTTCGCCCGTCTCAGGAAGATGGGTCGCGCACATCTCGGGCAAGCGGTCGAGTACGGCCAACCTGCGCGCGGCCGCGTCGAGCGTCGCCTTTTTGAGATCGCGTAGCCAGGATGGCCCGAGATGGTTGCGGACCATCCTGAGCGAGCTGCCAAAGGGTTCGTAATCGTCACCGCCGTTCATCCATTTGATCGACAGCGTTTCCTTCCAGCGACGTCCGTGGCGCGCGCGGAAATCGACAAGGGCGCGCCACATGGCGTCGTCCGGTTCGGTCATGACGGTTCTCCGATAGTGTCAGTCGAAGAGAGGGAGCGCGGATTGCGCGGGCGCGCGTTCGAGGCCGCAAAGTCCGAGGGGACAACCGCCCAGTGCGGACGGGACTGGATCGCGACGTAAATGCTTGGCGGCGGAACGGCCGAGCGATCACTGCTCCGCTGGTATCCACTCGTAGAGAAGATGCCGATCGGGTTCGTGCTCATTCCCATTGGCGATCCGGACGAGCCGGCCATCGCAGGCGAAGCCGGCGGCGCGCGGGAAGTCGAGATAGACATTGCCCTCGAAAATGAGATCGCCGGAGCGGACGGCTTTTATGGATCTGGTCGTCCCGATGGCACGGTGTCCGTCGGGTGCGGCGACGAGTTTCAGGCGGTCGCCGGGCTTGATGCGGCGCTTGAATGCCGCGAGCGAAACCAGCGGCTCGACCTTATTGGCTTTGCCGCGTCTTGCGGCGAGCGCCGACCAATAGGCTTTGCCGATTTGCACGTCTGAATGGAACGCGCATTGCAGATAGTCCTGGTAGAAGTTGGATCGGGTGAAACCGAAGCGTTCGATCTCGTCTCGCACCATAATAGTGAAGGCGCGGCGCTCGGATTCGTCAGTGAGGTCCACAGGCGAATCGAGAAGCTCGACTGTCACCTTCCGACCGCCGGAATAGCGCTCGCCGCGGCTGGTGAATCGGGTATCCCCGATGAGGCTATGGAGGTGGTTTTCGATCCTGGCACAGAGCGCGGGAAGCGCTTCGCCGGGACGATAGAGATCGCCATCATAGTGGAAATTGCCCCGATCATCATGATCGGTCTGGCTGTAAAGGCGCGGCGGCGCGCTCGCCGGCTGGGCCTGCGTCATGAGCTTGCCCTTTTGAAGAGGTCAGGCGAGGAGCGCCGGATCGAGTCCATCGGTTTCGGAGCCGTCGGTGCTCCAAAGGATGCGATCGATCAGCGCGATGCCGGCGGTGATGACATCCGTTTCCGGCAGGATAACGGGGGACATGTCGCCGTCACGCCGGACAAGGCAGTGGTGGATACCAGTACTGACGTATCGCCCGATTGCTTCGGCCTCGGCGTCCCGTAGCGATCTGCTGGGACCAGCATGGATGAATGCCATGTCAGGCAGCCGTGGCGACCGGTTCCGGGTCGCCGACGATTTCTACATGGGCGCGGCTGTAGCCGTGACGGTCGAGCCAGGCGGTGGCGGCTGCCGCGCCGGCTGCGACATGGAGCAGCTCGCGGTGACCCTCCCATTCCTGAAGCACAAGCGCGGCGCCGGGCGGAGGTATTCGAACGATCTCGAATGTGCGGGCATCACTGACCGAGAGGATCTTGTTGAGCGAGAGGACGATGGTCTCGCCGCTCCCATAGTCACCCTCGTGCAGGGTGAAGGTCGCTGGATAGGGATATTGACCGGTGCCGGCCGGCGATCGCTGGGTAAGCTGCCCTTTGCCGTTGCGCCCTTCCCATGCCTGAACCTTGCGCTTGAAGCGGTCTGGCGGGCGCGGTGTCCCGTCCGAATAGCGAATGATCGCACCCAGCGGCGCATCGTCGAAGATCGATTGAGCGGTGGTGGTCATGCGAGATTTCCTGGTGCTGAAGCCCGGCGTGGTCCCGAGCTTGGTTGGGGACAGGTGAAAGATGGCGCCGATGCTTCGGGATCGGTGGAAGCCTGGTTGGCGCGAGCGGCACGTCTCAATTTGGCCGAGGCGTGACCTGGTTTTGCGCATCGTCGGCGCGCGATGCGACCCACGCCCAATAGCCGAGCCGTGTGTCGTCATTGGCGACCTCGGCCTTCCAGTCATCGACGGGATGATCGGGATGTTGGCCCCAGGGTCCATAAAGCTGCAGGAGAGGGTCCATCAGATGATGCCTCCCTCAAGGGCGCGGCTGAGTGCCTCGCCGGTGCTTTCGATTTCGATGCGATCGGCCAAGATGGCGCACCATCCGCCGCCGAATTCACCCACTCTCGGCCTGGAGCAGCTCACTGCCCATTCGAAGCCGATCGGTGCCTTCGTGAGGGTTTCGCGGCAGCACCGATAGATGAGTTGAGCTAGAGGATCCGGCTGGAAGTCGGTGTCGCTGAAGAAGCATATCGTGCAGTCATCAGGCGCTTCGAGACTGTTACGACCCTCGAAGTCGACACCGAAGCTGGGAAAGTTCGGGTCGCTGAAAATCGCACGAAAGCCGCTCCAGCAATGGGCCGGATCGGTCGGGGGAAAGATGGCGAGGAATTCGGGCGTGGGATCTGGCTGTTCGCAATCGTCCATGAGATCGGCCGCGGCTTGAAATCCTTCCTCAATCAAAGCCATTTCGGCGTTGCTGCAGACGAAGGCAAAGCTGCCCTGGATCCAGGTGTCAGCCATGATTGCCTCCGTCAGGCTGGCGGGCCTCGACGATGACGAGCGGCGGCACAGCGAGGTCAGCGGCCGCAAAATGCGTCTCGATGGAAGCGATCGAGCCCAGGCGGCGCACATCGTCGCGCGAGATCATGACCTCGTCGTCATCTGTGACGGCGAACGTCATCTCCTCTATGCCATTGAAGACGAGGCGTTCCGGTCCCAAACTTCCGGCGCATCCGCCTGCCCAGCGAGCGAATATCAGCTGATTGGCGCGACAGAATTGTTCGATCGCCTCGAAGCTTCCCCAGGCCACTTCGTTGGCCATCAGGGAAAGGGGTTGATCGATCGGCAGTTCGGCGACGGTAAATTCAGAGCCTTGCCAGTCGGTCGAAGCGCCGTCGCTGTTGATCGCCGCTTCGAAGTCGGCGATCAAGGACTGCGGAAGCTGTCCGCCAAGCTTGATCGCTACGGAAACGCGGTCTGCCATGTACTCCTCCAGGGAAAGACGGTGGTGCGCGGAGATCTCCGGGACTCACCATCCTCCCCACCCTTCCCTTTGACTTCACGACCGGGCCACGGCAGAATTTGTGTTTACCTCTTTGAAAATTGGCGCGGTTAGTGCGCTGTGCTGCATCTGTTCGCACAATGAAGGAGTATCCCATGGCCGAGGCCGAGACGCCCGATCTCACGACGCTGACAGTCCAGCTTTTGAGCGCTTATGTTTCGAACAATTTGCTGCCGAGCGCGGAATTGGCCGGCCTTATTCAGTCGACGCGCACGGCGCTGTCGGGCGACGTCGCGGCCGTGGAACCTGCAGTGCCCGAATTTGCGCCGGCGACGACGGCTCGCAAGAGCCTCGCGTCTCGTGATCACATTCTCAGCATGATCGACGGCAAACCGTACAAGACCTTGAAACGCCATCTGTCGACGAACGGACTGACGCCTGCGGAGTATCGGGACCGGTACAAGTTGCCGAAGGATTATCCCATGGTCGCGCCAGGCTATTCAGAGCAGCGACGGGAGGTCGCGAAGCGATTGGGCCTTGGGCGCAAGCCAGCGGCGCCGGCAGTGGTAGTGAGCGAAAGCGAGGAAGCGCCGGCACCGGTGGAGACGGCGCAGAAGGCTCCGACCGTGAGGAAAGCGCGTGTCGCCAAAGCAAAGTCGGCCGTGCCAGCCAAGGATGTGGGACTGAAGGCGGGCCGCAAACCGAAAAAGTCTGCCGCGGCTGTACCAGCGGCTTCCGCTGCCGAGACCAATGAGGCCATCGTGATGCCGACGCGGGGTCGCAAGGCAAAGACAGAGCCAGCCGCGCAGGATGCGGCAGCTAAGCCTGCAGCGAAGCCGCGTCGCGGTCGGAAGGCGGCGGTGGAGGCGGTGTCGGAAGCAAGCTGACCATGGTGGGCGGGATCCTGTTCCCGCCCATCGACCAGGCTTCAGTCTGATGGGGCGGGGTCAGCGGAACAGGTATCGGGGGAGTTGCGCGTCTCGTTGGTCGCTTGCGATGATGATGCCCCACCTTTAGCTGTCGGGATATGCAAGCCCCGCGGAAGACACTGTCGATTCGGCCTCGTAGCGACGACGGTTCCGCAGAATTCGATGCCCTGGCGCTGCTTTCGCAGGCGATCCGCAATCAGTTATGCGTTCGTGCCACCTATAATCGCGGCATGGTCATTCTAGCGCCGCACATTCTCTACACACGTCACGATGCGCCCTTCGTTGATGCGGTCGTGATCGAACGGAACGGTGGAGCGCCTGAGGAGGCGAAACTGGCTAGCTTCAGGGTAGCTGGGCTCAAATCAATCGCGATGACGATTGAAGGCTTTGTGCCGTTTGCCGGCCTTGATCTAAGCGACGCGCGCTATGCTGAGCGGATCATGGCCCAACTGGAACCCTGAAGGATATCATTGGAATAAAGCTGCCGAGCCAGAGTGGCGGACCTACTATGTGATCCATCGGCGGTCATGGGACCGTTTCGAGATCCGTCTGCCGAAACTCATCATGGGTCGCCAGGATCGGCACATGATAATATTTGGCACAGGCATAATGCAGGCAATCGCCGAGGTTCAAGCCGTGGCGTCCTGAGCGATATCGATGCGCTGCGTATAGGGCGAGGCTGGTCGTATTGGTCGCGGGAGGCATATCTCGAACCTCGATCCCGCGTTCGTCCAGGAATTCGAGAATGACAGGTGCAACGGCTTCGACCGACAGGTTGAACTTGTCGGGACGGGCAAGGCCGAGCGCCGCCTCCAGCACCGCGACCGGAGAGGTCATTCTCCTTTCGGCAGCGGCAATAGCTTCAGATACCCGGTTCGCTTCCGGTTCGTCGGAGAGAAGGGCAATGATCGCGCAGGCATCGACGAACATCAGCGCTCGTCCCACATCTCATCGAAGACGTGCTTGGGCAGCGGCTTCCTGGTCTCGCTGCTGATCGTGATGCCGTGCCTGTCTCTAAGCCTCGCTGCTGTTTCAAGGGGCGTCTCTATGCCACGCCTGCGCTCGATCGCTTCTTTCATGGCAATGACGATCGCATCTGTAATGCCGACGCCAGCCATATCGGCAAATTTGCGCGTAAGGGCGTCGGCTTGCGGATTGTTGACGTTGATGGTCATGGCGAACCCCGTGTAGGTGCATATATGTACTATGTAGATTATCTGATCTACATTGGCAAGATTGATCCTTACGGCCGTGGCGCACCGATTCCGTCTTCTTCCCACCCAGGCCTAGACTCGTCGCCCCGAGAACCGCGTGTGCAGATGAGACTCGGCACCGGCGCCGGAAATGTTACGATGAGGTGTCGAGTTCGGAATCGAACGTCGCAGCGTCAGAAGGCGCCTTGCTCGCCGCGACGGCGGCCCTGTCCTCGTCGGTAAAATCGTCCATAGTGAGAACCTGGCGATCACGGCGCTTCAGGCGGTCATATTCGGCCGCAGACATCATGACGAGGCTGGCGCTATCATGGTTGGTGATCGTCAGCGGCGCGCGCATCGCCTCGCGGCCGAAATGGCCGACAGTCTTCTGGAACTCCGCGGACGAAACGCTCGCATTCGACGTGGCGTGCTCCTCATTCCCGCATAATAGAGGTTGCAAGGACCTTTTGAACCTGAATCGGGTGAGGAAGTTCGGGCCATCACGAATCCGGCATGATGGTTGTCAGTATCTCCTCCGCCCGGGCGACCGGCACAAACATCCGAGCCTTATAGGTTATGATCTCGACGAAGCATCCGAGCGATTTCAGCCACTCGCGCCGCTCGGGCGGGAAGTCCTTGATCTCAAGGCGGCGCTGTCCATTGACGAGCGCCGTTACCAGGCGCGCGTCGCCGAATCCTGGCAGCGGTGCCCCGGCGCCGTCCCTGGCGGCGGCGATGATCTGCTGCGGCGTGAGCCGGAGTTCCGCGTCGATACCGAAGGCGGACGCCAGAGCGCCGATGGCGTGGTCGGGCACGATGCGCCCGAGGAGACTGTTGCCACCTTCGTCCGAGACGCGCCATACGCGGACATCATCGGTGGGCAATTTGTGCCAGACCGGCAGGAGCAGGCCGGTTGCGATACTGATCGTCTCTACATCGACTTTCGACTGCGCTTCGACGGCTTCTTCGTCCCAGCGCGACTGGAAATCGGCTGGTTCGATCGAGGTCCAGTGTGAATGCCATAGCGACGCTGCATCAAGGCGATCGCTGCCGGTCGGGCGCACCATGCGACACATCGGAATGATGCGGCCTTCCTCGTCGGTGACGGACCAGGATGGGACGCGCAGCGCGACACGTCCGGATCGGCTGTTCCACAGATAGCCGATGTCGGGAGTCTCGCCCCAGACCGTCATCAATCGGTGAAAACTGGTCGCATGGCGTTTGATGTGCAGTTCGAGACGCTGCAGGCGGGTTTCGGCGCCGGTGACCGGGTCGCGCCGGAGAAGCTGGTCGTCGAGACGGATGATCTTCTCGGCGAGGATGGTTTCGACGCCGACATCGAGGGTGCCGGCTTCGCGTGCCGCGTCGACCCGGGCCTGGATGAGGCCGAGATATTCCTCAAAAATGGCGTTCTGGGTGGCAATGCGCAGCGCGAGAATGCGGTTCAGCCAGCGTTGGATCGGCGGCAGATGCTCGAGCAGCGAACCGTCGTCGGCATTGACGAGCTTCAGCCCCGTCAGTTCAACGAAGGCTTCAAGCGTAGCGCTGGCGAGCTTGCCGTCGTGGAGCAGATGATACCATTGATTGAGTGCTTCGCGGGCAGAATCGCTTTCGAGATTATCGGCTGGGTCGAACAGGTTCTGGCCCCCGGTCTGTCGCTGGCCGCGCGTGAGCGCCCCCAGGCTGTCGAGTCGACGCGCGATGGTGGAAATGAAGCGGCGCTCGCCCTTGCAGTCGGTGGTGACGGGGCGGAACACCGGGGGCACGGTCTGGTTGGTTCGGTGCGTGCGACCCAACCCCTGGACGGCGGCGGCCGCGCGCCACCCGGGCTCGAGGAGGAAATGGATGCGGCGTTTCCCGGCGCTTTTGGCGTTGCGCTCGGCATGATAGCTGCGCCCGGTGCCGCCCGCATCGGAGAAGACCAGCACGGCTTTGCGCCCGTCCTGAAAGGCGTCGGCGTCGGCGATGCTCGCACGGGCGCCGCGCCGTTCGAGCTTCTGGCGCCCGGTTCTGTCGACAATGATACGGCGGCTGCGGCCGGTGATTTCCGCGACGGCGTCGGTACCAAAATGCCGGAGCAGGGAGTCGAGGGCTGCGGGGATAGCCGGCATCGAACAAAGCTGTTCGATCAGATTGTCGCGGGCGCGGATCGCTTCCTGACAATGGACGGGATTGCCATGTTCATCGACCATCAGCTCCGACCGTAGGTCACCCCCATCGGTGCGGAAGGTCCGCATCTGCCGCGTCGGAAAGCCGCTGCGCAGATACTCGATCAGCGTGTCGAGCGGTGAGAGCTCAAGGTCCAGGCTCGCACGTTCTTCGTCGGAGAGCCCTGCAAGGCGTCGATCGAGGATCGCTTCCGCCGTGGTGACAAGCTGGACGACCGCCGCGTGACCGTGGGCGATCTCGGCTTCGATAGCCTTGACGAGGGTCGGCATTTTGAGCGCGACCAGCAAGGCCGAAAAGAAGCGTTGTTTCGAGCTTTCGAAGCGGCTGAGGGCGGAACTGCGCGCCTGGGCATTGAGGACGTCGCCCGACATGCGATCGACGATACCGGAGGCTTTCAGCACCTCGTCGAGATTTCGGTGAATGATGCTCCAGCTATCCGCAAATGCATCGTAGATATCGATCTGGTCAGCGGTCAACTGGTGCTCGAGCGCTTCATATTCGACGCCAGCGAAGCTGAGCGCCCGGGCGGTATAGAGGCCCATGGCCTTCAGGTCGCGCGCGACGATCTCCATGGCGGCAATGCCGCCTTCGTTCATCGCCGCCATGAAGGCGTTCCGGTCGGGAAAGGCTGTGCCCGGTCCCCAGAGACCGAGCCGCGTTGCGTAGCAGAGGTTGGCGGGGTCGGTGGCCCCGGTCGCGGACAGATAGAGAATGCGGGCACGCGGCAGCGCATTCTGGAGACGGACGCCGGCAAGCCCCTGCTCGGAGCCCTTGGCGGCCCCGAATTGCGTTTCGGTGCCGGCGGCGTTGGCGAGCGCGTGGGCCTCGTCGATCACGATGATGCCATCGAAATCCTCCCCGAGCCAGTCGAGGATCTGCTGGAGCCGGGAGGCTTCATCATGCCGCTGGGAGCGTAATGTGGCATAGGTGCAAAAGAGGATTCCGGACGGCATGGCGATCGGCTTGCCCAGCGGGAAAACGTCGAGCCCCTGAACGTCGACGGAGAGGCCGCCAAGGGCGGTCCAGTCGCGCTTCGCTTCGACCTCCAGCGCGCTGCTCTTCGAGAGATAGATGGCCTTACGGCGTCCCTGGCACCATTGGTCCATGATGCAGCCGGCCGCCTCTCGCCCTTTACCGACGCCGGTGCCGTCGCCGATATAGAAACCGGTGCGGTACGCCTTGCCGTTTTCGTCCTCGATCAGGCGATCGCCGGCGTCGTTAGCCCGAAAGCGCCCGGGCAAGTTGCGCTCGAAGGCGTCGCCGGCCTGGATGATGACCTCAAGCTGGGCGTCGGAAAGCGCTCGGACGGTGCGGTCGGGCAGCATCGGGCGATAGCGCGGCGCGGGCGGCAGAACCGATGCCATCGCCAGCGACTCGACCAGGGCGTCGGGATGGGGATTGGCACCATCGATATCGATGCGTGCGAGCCGCCAGGGTGCATAGATCCCGCTGGCCTCGCCGGCGGGGCGGATCTCGTCTCGGACGCGATACGCGAGCGGGGCGATGGGTGATGGCGGCGGGGCTGTCGGCGTGGGAGCAGTAAGTGCCTTGGTCGTCAGGCCGCGCAGCAATCCATTTGAAGCAGGCCGGGTCGGCAGGCGGGGTCTGATTCCGGCAGCGGCCGGCGCCGGCGGCGGCTGGTCAAGCGTGAGGCGCGGCGGCAGAGCCAGGACCAGCGGCAGTGCAGCTTCCAGATTGGCCGCGCGGTGATGTTCGGTGGCGCCTGACCAGCCCTTGTCGAACACCAGCAGGCGGACATTGATCGAGGTGCCATGTTTCGCATAGGGGCTGCCTTCGATGTCGATCTCGACGCGCGGCGTCGCGACCTCGCAGACCGCCTCATAACCAGGGCCTCCGGTGTTGGCGCGGGCGAAGCCTGGGGACATGATCGCGACACAGCGCCCGCCTGGGGCAAGTCGCAGCAATGCCGACCGGAGATGACGCGCGCCGGCGTGCCGGTCATGCCCGCGTGATGCGCTGCGGCTGAAGGGCGGGTTGATCAGCACTGTTGTCGGACGTGCCGTGGCGGGCAGGAGATCGTCGATATGCTCGCCATCATGATCGGTGACGGGCTGGTTGAGCGCCTCGCCGAGCAACGCTGCGCGCTGGGGATCGCGCTCGTTGAGGATGAGGGAGGCGCCTGCACGGGCCGCGTGGATTGCCAGCAAGCCGGTGCCGGCGGAAGGTTCGAGAACGCGGTCGGTCTTGTCAATGGCGGCGGCCATTCCGGCGAGCCAGGCGAGGGTTAGCGGCGTGCTGAACTGCTGCAGATCGACCTGGCGTTCAGAGCGGTAGGTCTGCGTCGGGAGGGAGCGCTCGAGCGACTGGAGCGAACGAAACCGATCCTGCGGGGTCGCGCCGGAAAGATGGCGGCAGTCGCACGCGCGGAGGAGGAGTACCTGCGCTGTTTCGAGCGCTTCATAAGCATCTCGCATCGACCAGGCCCCGGAAGCGTCGGTGCCCCCGAAGCCTTGCGTCATCAACTTCTGCAGGGCCTGTCGGCTGATCGTACCCTGCCGATGGAGCAGTTGATGGATCGAGCGGGCGACGGTGATCAGGGTCGCGTAAGGGCGATCAGCGGGATCGGGCGGTATGAGCGCGAGCAAGGGCTGGGACATAAGGGATTCTCCTGATGGCGGGCGCATGGCGCACCACATCCGTTCCCGCTCCCTCCCCTCACGGTGGCGATTGGTGACGGGTGCAGGTCGAGCGGAGCGCGGCGATGGCGAAGATGCCCGGCAGCCGGCCGAAGCTGGCCGCCGGGTTAAGCGTCAGGCGGCGTCGGCGAGCGGCGGGGCCCCCTGGGCGGGCGCAGAGCCAACTGGCGCTTCGTCCGTGATCGTCTCATCCGCCACGGTCTCGGTGCTGGCCGCAGCCGGATTGGCCGAGAAGCGCATACCGTCGGGGATCCACCGCACGGCCCTGGCCTTCACATCGGCCTCGACGATGATGTCGCCCGCGAACAGACGTTCGGCCGAGGCCGCGAGGTCGTGTTTCTTGCTCGCGCTGTAGCGTTGCTTGAGCTCGACTCCACCGACCTCTTCGAACAGACCCAGGATCGCCGGCTTGGTGATGCGGTCGAAATAGGCCCGCGCGGTCGGGCGCCACCACGTCGCGACGTCGATGGCGAGCTTGGCCCCCAGATGGTCGAGGAAGTCGCTGCCGGTCCTTCCGCTTGGAACCGCGTCGATCGTGCGGGCGATTGCCCAGCCCAGCCAGGCAGCGCGATCAGCATCGTCAAGCGCGCAAAAGGCGTCGTAGCGTTGCTGGATCGTCTCGTGACTGATCCAGCTGCGATTGAGCGCCTTCTCGAGCTTGGTCCATTCGGCTGCAGCAGGCGTGCCGCTGTCAAATCCCTGCACACGCGGTGTCGGGCGGGTCGCCCGAAGCTCGCTCGGAACGTCGTCGCTGTCCATCGGTCGGGAGGCCGCTTCGACCATGATGAAGGTGCCGAGATCAAGCGCGAAGACCGGGTCGCTGGCAACATGGATGGCGATAAGCTCGGTCTTCATCACCGCCAGCTCATCGGCGAGGCGCTGACTGATCACAGGCTTGGCATCGTTCGCGATGACGATTGCCTCGTCAGCTTCGGGGTCCCGCTCGGCACCATCGCCCTGATCTTCCGCAGTGTTCGGTTCAGGTGCGACATAGAGCTGCTCGTGGACGCGCGGGGAGCCGTCTGGACCGATGACGATATAGGCGACGGCTTCTGCCTTCTGCGTGTCGGTCAGGACCGGAGTGCGCTCGGTGATCGAGGCGAGTTCAGCTTCGAGGGCGTCGTTCCGCAATTCGTCATCTACACTGGGCGCATAACCTTCATCCTCGCGCGCTGAGGCGATCTCCTCGAGTTCGGCTTTGATCTCGGCCTGGCGCGTTTCCTGCTCGGGCGCGAGCGGCGGCAGGTCGCCACGAAGTGGCTGCAGCGCGTAGGTCTCGGTATAGGGAACATGCGTCGCCGCAACGGCTCTTACTTCCTGAAAACCGTCACGCTCGCGAATGGCTTCGGCGGCTGCAGCGAGGGCTTCCTCCGCGAGAGCGTCAACAATCTGCGTGTCGAGCCAGCTTTCGCTGTCGGCGTCCGAGAACAGATCCTTATCGATTCGGCCGCCTGCGGCGAGATAGGCATCGCGGCCAACCAGCAGCGCGCGTGGATCGCTCGCCCTGTAACTGAACGACGCAAGCTGTCGGCGGATTTCGCTCACGTTGGAGCGATGATAGCCCTCGCCCATCTGGCTGAAAACAGCAGTCTGGCGTTCGGTGTCCGAGGTGGCGGCATACGCCATGGCGACGTCGAGGGTGATGGCGTTGGAGGCCAGCGCATCGAAGACGGGTTCGGCAAGGGCTGCGAGGCGCAACCGCCCGTGCACGAATTTTTCGGTCACGCCGAACCGTTTTGCGACATCGGCCGGGGTCTTGCCCTCGGTCTCGATGACATCCTGAAAGGCGCGGCAGGCCTCCGCGGGATTCATGGCCAAGCGAAAGAAATTCTCCGCGAGGCTGATTTCGATCGCGTCCTTGGGGTCGGCGAGCGGCAACACGGGCACGAGATAGTCGGCATCGAAAACGGCCTTGTCGATGAGCCGGTGGACGGCGTCGAGCCGGCGTCCGCCCGCGGTGATGCGATACTGACCCTTCTTGCGTGCGACGGGCACGCCAATGAGGTTCTGGATGATGCCTTTTTCGGCGATGTTCGCCTCGAGCTGTGCGTCGGCGACAGGGTCGGTTGATTTGCGGACGTTGGTCGGCGACTTGGTGAGCTTCGATGCCGGTACCAGGATGGGTAGCTGGGACATGGATATTCTCCGAAGGCGAACGCGACCCGACCGTCAGGCCGCCTGCCGCCTCCGCCCCCCACCCCTCTCCCCTTCCCGTCGTAGAACATCGTTCCAGTCGTTCAGGCCGTGCCATGGCCAGATCGTTTCGATCGTCCGTCCGCGCGTGGCATGGGCTTCCCGCGCGACAATCTCTGCGCGGCGGCCCGGTCGGTCATTGTCGGGCAGGAGTATCAGACGTTCTACGTCGGATGGGACCGCAATCCTGCCGAGCCGCTCATTGCCAAGGACGGCCCAGACGGGGAAGCCGAGCAGGATCATGGCGGAGAGCGCGGTTTCAACGCCTTCCGCCAGGCCAAGCACGTCGGTGGCATCGGACAGCATGACGGCGCCGCGTGCCGGATGCCCCAGCATGCGACGGGGATTTCCAAGATCTCGTGCCCGCCGCGCGAGCAACGTGTCCAGGAAGGTCCGCTGGACGGCTATCACGCGAGTGCCCTCCTGAACGGCGGCGAGCATCGCGGGGCGAAAGACGATCTGGCGCCGTGGCCCGAGCGGCGTGCGCGGGTGAAAGCGGAGCGCCGGCGAGACATGGCCGATCGCACGGTTCAGCAAATATCGCTCGACCGGCGTGTCCATGATGGCGCGCGCCTCGTCCCAAAGGTCGGTGGCACGTGATCGCAGCCAGCCCTCATCGGCGGCTGGCGGCAGAAGGATTCCGGTCGCGGTTCCGCTTGAAGGTATCGGTCCAAGCCGAGTGATCGCGCGCAGGACATCGATTGTGTCGCAGCCCGCGAAGCATTTGAAGAGGAGGTCGGTGTCGCCGGTCCGCACCGAAAGACTTGGGGTTCGGTCCGGGTGCGCAGGGCAGCGGCACATGCCTTTGCCGCCAGTCCAGTGTCCGCCAAGATAACGGACGAGCGCCATGCCGCGTGCTTCCAGCTCCGCGCGGCCGGCAGTGCAATCAGTTGTGGGCATAGAGATGACTTTCGTCGGGAAATTCTCCGGGCAACACGCAATAGGTCGCGTGCGTCGGCTGCCCTCAAAAGGGCTTCTCCCAAAATGGGCACGAATTTATGATTGCCGTCTGGTCGATGAATTCGATCAACCATAGGATAACGATAAAGGACCTCGCTGACGCCGCGCTCGACGATCCTATCGGATCGGGATGAGCGATTGTGTCGCACGCCTACGTACGAACATGCCAGTGGTGAAGGGAATGCGATGGGAAATGTCATGTCGATCGTTCGCGATGAAGAACTCGTGAGCGCAGCCGACCCTGCGGTCGTGAAAGCCGTGTCCTTGATGAAGGAAGCGCTGGAGATTCTCGATCGGGGCGGCGCGGGTCTGACGGCCTTTGCGTGTCATCTTTCGCTCGCGATCGACGTCGCCGAGCAGCGCCCCGTGCCCACGACCGAAGAGGAGTTCGAGGCGATGTGGGCCGAACTGCCCGCGCCGTTGTACGTCTGCTCTCATCGCAAGATGTAAGGCCGACTCCTGGTGGACTTAACGGCTTCAGAGCCTGCTCCAGGTTTCTCGCGTATCGAGAGCGGCGATCGCGGTGAGGATCGAACGGCGCACCTTGCGCGGGCTGACCCCAAGCAGGGATGCAATCTCCTGGACGCGTAAACCGTAACTCGTAGCCAGGAAGAAGATCTGCTGAGCATCCGGGGACAGTCGAGCGAGTTTGTGGAGGCTATTGGAGATCGCCTCGAGCCGATCTTCGGGCACGTCGCCCTTTGGCACCAGCACCCAGGCTCGTACTGCAAATCCGTCTGGATGGATCCTGGCTTCCGTCTCCAGCGGGTCGATGACGATATTGTCGTGATCCGCGTAGCGTGACCTGGCCAGCGCCACGGCGGGGGAACCTAGCCGCGTGGACCTTTCGAGAAGGTGACGGCGCTGTGCGGCGCGCGTTTGCGGTACGACCGTGCGTCCCGCGCGCAGTCGTTCCCAGAGATGGCGGAAGGGCATGGACGAGCTCCTGCAGGGATCGGCACCCAGATCAGCTTCGACAGCCTGTCGCTGATCCGAACGACTCGCCCGCTCGCCCTTCTCTCCCCTCCCGCCCGCATCGCGTCTGGCGCAAGATCAACCGTGACGGTCGACCCTGCACAGCCAGTGCCGGCGTGAATCGGCTGATTTCGCCCCGAAATGCGGTTCAACCCTCTACCTAGCCGGGTGCGCGCTGCCTAAATTTCGAACGAGATGCATCCCGTTGTAATCGGGAGAAAATCATGATCCAGATTTTTCGGGGCGCCCAGGCGCCCGGGTCCAGCGCGATCCTCGATGCGATGCATCGCGATCGCAAACATGTCTTCGTCGATCTTCTGAAGTGGGACGTTCCGGTCGTCGATGGTTGCTTCGAGATCGACCAGTTCGATGACGAGCGTGCAATCTACCTGGTTGCCGCCGACGAGAGCGGAGCGCATCGCGGCTCGATCCGGCTTCTGCCGACCGATGGGCCGCACATACTGGGGACGATCTTTCCCGAGCTGTGCGACGACGCTGTGCCGCGCTCGCCTGAAATCTTCGAGATAAGCCGGGGATGTTTGTCGATGCGCCTGCGGGCGCCGGAGCGCCTGATTGTACGCAACGCTTTGACGACCGCGGCCGTTGAATACGCGCTTCTGCATGGGATCACGGCATTTACCTGCATTGCTGATTCCGGCTGGCTCAGCCAGGTTTTGGCGCTCGGCTGGGATTGCTGGCCGCTCGGCCTGCCGCAGAAGATCGGCCGCAGCCTGACCGGCGCGCTCAGAATCGACATCACACCCGAAACGCCGCACCTGCTGCGCGATGCCGGCACCTATAGGCCTGCGCCGCTCTCGTTTGCAGATGTCGCGGAAAGGGCGCTGGCATGAACGAGATGTCCACCGTCACCGGTGATCCGCTTCACTCCGGATTGGGAGAGCAGGCCGAGGCGTTGTTCGCCCATGGTTACTGCGTGATCCCGAATGCCATGCCCACCGCTATCGTGCGCGCGCTGGCAGCCGACCTGGAGCCTGTATTCCACGCCACGAAACTCTCGGTCGGTCCCTTTTATGGTGACACTACCAAGCGGTTTCATGGGCTGTTGCGCCGCAGCGCGCATATGGCCGCGTTCGTTCAGCATAAGACGGTGCTTTCGACCGTCGAGGCGATACTGGGTCGTCATTGCGATACGATCCAGCTCAACCTCACCCAGGCGATCGAAATTTTGCCGGGAGGGGACGCACAGCCACCGCATCGTGATCAGGACATGTGGCCGGTTCACACCGAGGGGGTCGAGTATCTCATCAACGTGATGTGGCCGTTCTCGCCGTACACAGCGGAAAATGGCGCGACCGTTGTCTGGCCGGGGAGCCACCGGCGACAGGACGAGATTGTGATCGACGCGGCCGAAGGCGTCAGTATCGAGATGCAGCCAGGTGCTGCGCTACTGTTCCTCGGATCGATCCTGCATGCCGGCGGCGCGAACCGCACCCGACGGCCAAGACGCGGGATGATCGTGAGCTACAGTTTGGGTTGGTTGAAGCCCTACGAGTTGCCCTGGCTGGCCTATCCGCCTGAGATCGCACGGTCGTTCGATCCGGAGCTTGCGGCGCTTGCCGGATATCGCGCCCATCGCCCAAATCTCGGTACCTACGAAGGGCGCTGCCCATCGCATATGCTCAACGGTGATTCCGACGCGCTCGGCGCCATCGATGCGCTGCGTCTGGAGCAGGAGGAGCTGATCGAGCTCTATCGAGCTGGCGCGATCGTTCCTCAAGGGTCGGCGGTGCCTGCGGCGTAATGGCGCCCCCGCACCGTCGTGTGCGGGGCCGTCACGCCCGGCATTGAGCCTGTCCCAGAAAAGTTCGACGCAGATGAACGCTGACGATCCTGAAAAAGGTAGAAAAGAGGTCTGCCTCCGGCTCCTTGCCGAGCGCAAGCTTGTCGGCGCTGCGTTGGGGTTCGACCTCTGCCCGGTTCCGACCTGGGATATGTTGCTGGATCTCTATCTAGCGCACCTCGAAGGTCGAAAGACCTATCTCTGGTCACTGTGCATGGCCTCCCATGTGCCGACGACCAGCGCGCATCGAAAGATCGCCGAACTTACCAAGAAGGGGCTATTGACGCGCAGTGCCGACGGGCAGGACGGTCGGCGTGTATCCGTTGGGTTGACGCAAGCCTGCATTTCGCTGCTGAATGATCTCTTTGACCGGCTACGGTAGCGCGGGTCGCAGGTGGAAGCCGGGGTGGCCGCGACGTGTCACGGCGACGGATGGTGGGACAGGCCGTCCTTCCCGTTCGGACCCATCCTGCTGCAGCTTATGACCGATTCCGGCACAGCGCTCCTGGTCGACCATTGAGAGACTGACAGGGCACACTGCTTCCTACGACCACCTTCTCCTGCCCCCTTCCCTCACCCCCAACGGCGGCAGTCACTGGTCGTCAGCGCCGCCGGATTGCTGAGCGCGTAGGTGCGAAATGGCGGGCGTGCTATTTTTCTACCGCGTGTTTGATCGAAACATCCGAAGCGTAAGGGCAAGCATTTCGCTAGCCCACTTCAACTCGACATCGCTCAAACCGGAGAGTTCGGCCGTCAGATCGAAAAGGTCCGGCCGCTGGTAGTGTTTTGACCCTGGATCAATCGCGAACAGTTCTGCAGGATCCACTTCAAGGGCACGCGCAATTTGTTCGATGTTAGGAAATCTGAGGGCAGCCTCCCCCCTCTCAACCTTCCCGATCATATTGGGAGATAGGCCGGCTGCTTCCGCCAGTTCGGCCTGCTTCATGCCTAATCGAAGGCGGTGAGCACGCACCAAGTTACCGAACCGTTTGTGCAAATCCATCGTGAGCTCCCCAACCCACCTACGGGGAGCTCAACGGGACACCCACACATGCCAGGTGTTTTTAACACCATATGATGCTTCTACTTGCACATATCGTCGAAGGGGCTAAGATTCCTTCCGGACAAAACGGCGGGATCGTGGGCCAAGGGATATCGAGATGTGCGGGAAACTCGAAGCGAGCGAGTCACCTACAAGGTTCAACCGACTGGGTTACGGAAGGCGGAATGCTCGGCTCCCACGGCTTGATGTCGTTCGCAACCGGGGGGCTCTGTGGGGATCTTTGTGCCGGGATCGGAGCGGGGCTGATGACGGTCGTTATGCACATCGCGCAAACGCGTCTCTGCAGATCTTCTAATGGCGCTGGAGGACAGTGCCGAGCACGCCGGGCGGCGTGACCTACCGGACTCCAAGGTTTCGGGCGGCGTGGAATTCGAGGCGATTTACCGGTCGGAGGTTCCAAGTCTCATGCGGTTTTTTCGGAGACGGCTTGGCTCCCACGACGAAGCTGATGATCTGACCCATGAAGCACTGACCAGGTTTCTACGGGCGTCACCGGCGACCCAGATCGCGACGCCGCAGGCGTATCTGAGACGCATTGCGACCAATCTGCTGCGGGATCGTGCCGAGCGCGCCTCGACCCGTCTATTGGAAGTGTCGGTGCCGCTGGTAGAGGGGCTCGATCATCCTACGGAATATGATCAGCACCGGGAGTTGGAGGGCCGTCAGGAACTCGCTCACTACACAGCAGTCCTGCGCGAGCTAAAGCCGAAGACGTTGGAGATATTCCTGCTGAGCCGCGTCGATGGTTTCACCTACAAGGAAATAGCCGCTAAAGTCGGGATGAGCGTTTGGGGTGTTAAGAGGCAGATGCTAAAGGCCATTGCTCATATCGATCAGCATCGGAGGAACCGATGAGCGATCATCCCACGAGGATAGAGCGGCAGGCCTACAAATGGGTCATGAAGATGCTCGATGATCCGGTCCGGCACGCCGCAGCGCTCGAGCGCTGGTTGTCGAAGGATGACGAGTACCGTGCCGTTTATAAGCGCGTGGCGATCGAGGTTGGTCGAGCCAGCGACGCCGCTGCGCAGGCGCCCGTTCTGCGCGCCATCACGCGACCCGCGCGGGAGTCGGTCGGGTGGGTTCCAAAAGGAAGAATGATCGCCGTCGGTGGGATGGTTGCAATCGGCATCGCTGCTGCTGGCGTGTTCGGTGTGCTCCACATGTCACTCGGCAACGGCGGGATCGGTGTCTCGGGCAAAGCGCCGATATTGGCCTATGCCGCGGGCGAGACGGATCGCAGCTTCACGCTTAGCGACGCGTCGGTCGTCACGCTCTTCGCACATGGCCGCATCGAGGCCGATTTCTCGAAGTCCGAGCGGTCGGTCCGTCTCTTGGGCGGCAAAGCCCGGTTTGCTGTGGCCCACAATGTTACGCGGCCGTTCGTTGTCTACGCGGCGGGCGGCAAGGTGAAAGCGACTGGCACGCTGTTCGAAGTGGCGATCGACGGGGAGGTTAAAGTTCGCCTTATCAGTGGTGCGATCGAGGTTACCTATCCGCGATCATCCGCGAACAGGCCCGAGAAGGTCGTCCGTCTGGGACCCGGGGAACAAGCCTCCTATCCGCCGTCGGCGGCGGTGGCTCCGGCGCCCACGCCAGAAAGGTCGGCGACAAGCTCGGCGCGTTCGCTGGAGAACTTCGACGACGTTCCCGCTGCCGAGATCGCCGAGAGGGTCAATCGCTCTTCCTCGGTGAAGATCGTGTTTGCCGATCAAGCAATCGGACGCCGGGAGGTTTTCGCGGACCTTGATGTTTCCGATGCCGAAGCCGTTGCGCAAAAACTCGCGAAGGTGCTGGGGTTGTTGATCGATCGAGGGCAGCCAGGTCGATTGTTACTCAAGAGTCCAAACTGACATCCGGGCGCGAAATGCCCCACATTTGAAAACGTCCCGTCAAAGCCAATGCACCCACCCGAAATTGCGGTGGGCTCTATGGGGGCATTGGCATGAGGCGGTTTCGGGTTGGTGTGTGCGCGGGAGCGGTCGCTGCCTCTCTCCTATTGAGTTCGGCGAGCTGGGCCCAGGATTCGTCGCCACGAGATTACGACGTTGCATCTCAGGATTTGAAATACGCGCTTCGCGATATGGCGCGACAGTCCGGACTTGAGCTCGTGGCGCCAAGCGGCGACCTGCGGGGCAAGCATGCGCCGGCTCTGAAAGGGCACTACACACCTGAACAGGCGCTTGCTCAGCTCTTAAAAGGCACCGAGCTCGTCGCGGAAATTAGCGGTGGAACAATTTACATCACGGGGCGAGCTGAAGCCCCTCGCGCGGCGGTAGCCGACGCGGCGGGCGGTGGAGCGGATATCGTCGTCACAGGTTCGCGGATCCGCGGTGCGGAGCCTGCTTCGCCTCTAACGCAGACAACCAGAAGCCAGATTGAAGGTGGCGGCTTCACCGACCTCGGTTCTTTCGCTCGTAGTATTCCTCAAAACTATGTCGGTGGGCAGAATCCGGGCGTTATTTCGAGCGTGCAAAGCGGATCGGAAAACTTCAATTCGTCGTCCACCCTGAACCTGCGGGGCCTTGGGCCGGATGCGACGCTGACGCTGCTAAACGGTCACAGACTCGCCTATGATGCCGTCAACCAGGGCATCGATATATCGTCAATTCCGCTTGCGGCAATCGAGCGCGTTGACTTGGTAGCGGACGGCTCATCAGCCTTGTACGGTTCAGATGCCGTCGGCGGCGTGGCGAATATCATTTTGCGTCGGGACTTCGAGGGCGTGTTGGCAAGCGCACGCTTCGGCGCTGCGACAGATGGCGGTGATGTTCAACACCAATCCAGCGCGGTCACCGGGCATCGGTGGTCGACGGGCGGCTTCATGGTGGCTGGCGACTTTAACAGGAGTTCGTCCATCACCGCGGGGCAGCGATCCTACACCCAAACACTGCAGCCGAACATGTCGCTGCTACCCTCGCAACGCGAGATCAGCGGTGTCGTTTCTGGTCATCAATCGCTCAGCCCGGCAGTAGAGTTCGATATCGACGGGAACATTAACGAGCATGAATCGCGAGCGTCGCTACCTTTTACGAACTCCGCCGACGCAACCCAATTGGGCGTGGTCACGACGCCGAAGGTCTTCAGCTATTCGATCAGTCCGTCCCTGAAAATCGACCTGCCCGCGAATTGGCAACTGATCGCCCGCGGCAGCCGCGCGGCAAGCGACAGCAAGGCGCAAGCAGCAATATACTTTTCGGGCAGCTTGTTCGCTCGCAATATGGTCCGATACGATAATGGCTTGTGGTCGGGAGAGCTCAGCGGTGAGGGGCCGGTCTTCACCTTGCCCGGGGGCCCGGTCAGGGTTGCTGTCGGAGCGGGTATCCGCTCGCTGAGCCTGGTTGCTTCGGTACAGCAGATCACGAGTGCCGGCGCGCAACCGCTTCTGGCATACGATGATCATCGAACCGTCGCCTACGGCTACGGAGAATTGTCCGTGCCCCTCGTCGCAGAGGCGAACGACATTCCGCTGGTCAGGCGGCTACAACTTTCCGCCGCCGCCCGCTACGAGCACTATAGCGGCATCGGCGGGTTGGCGACGCCCAAACTCGGCCTCATTTACAAGCCCTTTGATGATTTGACGCTCAAAACCAGCTGGGGTCGATCGTTCAAAGCGCCGACCTTGGCACAGATCAACCAGCCAAAATCGGTTGCGCTCGTGGCAGCAACCGATTTCTTCCCCTTGCCAGCCGATAACAGAAACATTCTCCTGGTGAGCGGGGGAAACGAAACGCTCAAACCGGAGAAAGCGTCGAGTTGGACCGCGACTGCGGAGCTACGCCCTTCTTCGGTGCCCGGTCTCAAAGTCCAGTTGAGCCGTTTCGAAATTCACTATTCTGACAGGGTCGTTGTACCAATTTTGGATTATACGCAGGCGTTTAGCGGCACGACTTATCAAAACCTGATATTGTTCAATCCCACGCTAGCGCAAGTCGCAGCGGAAACAGCAGGACTGCCTCTCGGCGTCGACAACCAAACCGGGGGTGCCTATGATCCCGCAAACGTCGGAGCGATTATCGGTAACCAATACCGGAATGCAGCACGCCAGGTTATAAAGGGATTTGATTTTGATGCGGCCTATGACTTCAACATCGGCCGAGACAACTTCAATCTAGCCGGCACCGCGAGCTATCTCAAAAGTCGCCAGCGACTGAGCGCCAACCAACCAGATCTCCAGCGAGCCGGCGTCATTTTTAATCCGCCGCACTGGCGGGCGCAGGGGAGTGCCGACTGGTCACACGATGTTTTCACGCTGACGGCTGTCATCAACTATATCGGAAGCACCGAGGACAATCGGGCAACGCCGTTTGTAACAGTTCGCGACTTCGTGTCGGTCAATGCGATACTGCGGATAAAACCCAAGGGATCTGGCCTCGCGGCGGGGCTGGATATTGTCGCATCTATCAGCAATCTCTTCGATGAGAAGCCGGGGTTGATCCGTACATCGGGCGGAACAAGTCCGAATTATGACGCGACCAATTATCCCAGCATCGGTCGCTTCATAAGCCTTACGCTGACCAAGCAGTTCTGATCGTGATCCGTCCGATGTTGTGCTGGGTGGCCCTGTGGCTACTCACTTTCCCTGCCTGCGCGGCGGCAGCGGCGGCGAATTGTGATCGTGTTTTGGCGGTCGACCGGTCAGTTGCAGCCCGCACACTTAGAGCCGAGGACTTGGCGGGCTTGCTTGATATGGGATCACTGCCCGATCTCACCGAGGATCCGCTGTTCACATTGTCGCCGGACGGAAGCCAAATCGCCGTCGGCGTCAGGCGGGCAGTCCCGGACTCCAATACCTACTGCAGCGGAATCTATATTATTTCAAAAGATGGGCGGGCCAATCTCGTCGATAGCGGGCCGGGAGCCATATTCTGGAAGTTCGATAACCTTCTTGGGAAGGCAGACTTCCCGACCGGCTTCCCGTTGGTGATCACTCCGCGTTGGGCGCCAGATGGGACGACAGTGGCTTTCCTCAAGCTCGTCGGCAACAAAGTCCAGGTCTGGCGAACAGCAGTAGACGGATCAGGCGGAGGAGCCCTGACACACGGCGATCAGGACATCGAGGATTTCCGCTTCACGGCTGATGGCAGTGCGATCGTCGTCAAGACCCTGGACCGGGAATCCTCCAGTCTTGCGCTGGGCCGCGAGGCACTGATCGGCTATCATTTTGACGGCCGATTTTCACCGGTGGCTCGAAACGAGCCGTTCGCTCCCGGCCCCCTCCCCGTGTCCTATAGCGTCGTTATCCTGACCGGACAGGTACGAAGCGCAACGAGCGCGGAGGCAGAGCTTTTTAGTGGCCTTGGAGCAGCTCCATCGGTGGACAGATGGCAAGCCGGCACCAGGGAAGACAGTTTGGGGGTGGGTCGCGTCGTTGCTCGGCGCGAGGACAAGGAAATCGTTTGCCCCAGCCCTTTGTGCGGTGGGGTAATCGGTAAGCCCGAACTCGCCGGAATGAATCACGTCCTGTACCTGCGGCGCGGTGGTTGGGCCGACAGTCAGACGGCTCTCTATGATTGGGAGGTGGGAACGGCGACGCCCAGGAAGCTATATGAGACCGATGCCGCGCTGATCGATTGCATTCCTGCGGGCGAGAGCGCCATCTGCGCGCGTGAGACGTCGCTTCAGCCAAGACATCTGGTGCGCATCGACCTCAGTACGGGCCGAACGGACACGGTGTTCGATCCAAACCCGGGTTTTGCCCATCTCGATCTCGGGGCTGTTCGGCGTTTGCGATGGAGCAATGACCAGCGCGTCCCATGCTTCGGTGATCTTGTATTTCCCGTGGGATATAGGAAAGGCAAGCGTTACCCTTTGATCGTGGTACAATATACTAGCCGTGGATTTTTGCGCGGTGGGACGGGCGACGAGTTCCCGATTCAGTTATTCGCCAATCAAGGATATGCCGTTTTAAGCGTGCAAAGACCGCGCTCCCCGATCGTGGCGGCGGGCGACGTCTCGCAAGCGATGCGGGACCGGGCAAATTTAGAGAATTTTCGCGAGCGCAGAAGCATTCTATCTGCCGTGGAAACGGGGGTGAAGCAGGTCATCGCTGACGGGATCGCTGACCCTGAGCGCGTCGGGATAACAGGCTTGAGCGATGGTTCGACCACTGTTCAGTTTGCTATGATCAATAGCGATCTTTTCAGCGCCGCGTCCGCGAGCGGTTGTTGCTGGGAACCATCGCAAGCCTGGATCCTTGGCCCCGCCGGCCAATCCTACTATCGGGAGATCGGATGGCCGGATCTGACCGCGGATCGGCAAGATTTTTGGTCGCCTGTTTCACTCGCGCGCAATGCGTCGCGCGTGCGGGCTCCGCTTCTGATACAAGCACCGGATGACGAGTATTTGGGCGCATTGGAAAGTCTGACGGGCTTGCGCGAGAAGGGCCGTGCCGTCGATCTTTATGTGTTTCCGCATGAGCACCATGTGAAGCTGCAACCGGCTCATCGTCTCGCGGTGTATCAACGCAACCTGGATTGGTTCAACTTCTGGGTTCGTGGGCTCAAGCCGGAATCCGCCCCAGACCATGTGGAAGAGTTCAATCGGTGGAGCGCCATGTGCCGCACCATGGAGGCCTCGTATCAGACTTTCTGTCATGAGGCCCTCTAGTTCGAATTCGGGTCAGGCCCTACGGGGCGTTCGTTTGTCCTTCCTCCCAATTTCGGATCCAGGCTTCAATATCGAGGAAGGACAGAAGGCGCATATATCCAAGCCCTATCGCGGGTCCTTGACGGAGAGCATGGTCGATGGCGCCGCCGTCGAGAAATCGCCTGCGCACCAACTCGCCGTCCAGCAATCGCTCGCGAATCTCAGTAGCCTTGGCTTCGATTATGCTCAGTGCAAAACCTCCCGGGCTTCCCTTTTGCCTGCGATCAAGGATCAAAGGCGGGAGATGTTGCTGGAACGCGCGTCGTACGACAGATCTGTTGATACCACCTTCGAATTGGCGCCAGGTTGGTATTGCCAGGGCAAGCTCAAGCACGGGCTGGCTGGTAAGTGGGTTGATCACGGGAAGATCATCGGATCGAAGATACCCTTCGATGTGGTTCTGCATGCGCAAGAGAAAGGCGATATGGCCCAGCTTGCCAACCGCCGCCCCGGGTGGACTGGATAACCAGGCGTGATCGTATGTTGTTTTGCGGAGGCTCGCTGTCAGGGCTGCGTCTAGAAAGCTGGTTTCTCTCTCCCAGACGTACTCGTGCCGCGGCCGGAGCGCGAACGAGGCGATAGCCTTCAGGGCTTTCCCCGAACTAACCCGTGTGATGGAGCAAATGTCATTGAAGGTATGAAAGGCGCCTACGGAAAACCCATCATCCTTGAGACGGTCGAAGAATGGTCGAACCGAGCTGCTATTATAGAATACGTTGTCTCCGCCATTACCGGTTATCACCGCGCTGGCACCGATTTCCCGACATCTTCTGACGACAGCCGAATAGAGAGCAAGTTCGTGAATGGCCGCGACCGGCTTTGGAAGGCGTGCCGCGACAGACTTGGATAGGTCTATATCGTCGAGGCTGTAATGGTGCTCGTGGAGATGGAGGCCTTGGTGGGAGGCCATTTCCTGAGCATATTGCCGTTCGTCACCATAGGCATCCGACGAGACCATTGTCATGGCGGATATTTGCGTCGCCGCGCCAGCAAGGCATGATGCCACAACGGAGGAATCGAGGCCCCCCGATAACATTAGCAAGCCTGAATCGATGTCGGAGACTGCGGACCGTACACACTGATGAACGGTGCGCCAAAGCCGGGCCGGCAAGTCTTCGCTCTCGGGCGGAGCATCTCGCTCCACATGGTCCCAAGGCGACCAAGCCAAAGCAATTTCCGCGCGATCATTGCTGACCGTCAACGTCGTTCCAGCCAGCAGTTCGCGAACGCCCTGGAGGCCGGTATGCTCGAAAGGCAGGTCCTTCGCGCTGAGATAGCGAGGGATTTGGTCCCACGCGACATGAGGGCGGAGGAACTTGAATTCGACAAGAAGGCTGATGTCGGAGGCGATAGCATAGCCATCCACGAGCCTCAGATAGTAGCATGGGCATGCAGCGCCTGGGTCGCGGAGGATCGTCACGCCGCGTGGTTGCAAGAAGCACGCGACATATTCGCCCCAGTAGCGATTGATCAAGCCGGCGACGCTCTGTGACGCGATGCGATCCCCCTCCTCCTGATCTTCAGGAGATATCGAACGGGCGGGGCCGAATTTCGCGAAGAGTTTTCCGATAATACATCCCGTACCGCGCGGGAGGATCAAGCTGGCCATTTCATCGTTGACCAACGCCCGGAAACCAGGCCGTTCGATTGCAACGTGCATCGCGCTGGCGCTACCTAGCACCACTTTTTGCCGGTCTTCGTCGGCCACGCGACCGACAAGGATCAGGTATCGGGTGACCATTAGACGGCCATGATCGGCGTGAACGTTCGGACATATTCCACGCGATCGTTCAGCACGGTGTCTCCTGCCTGCAGCCAGCTGTGGGCCGAAAACGGCGACGGGTAGACGCCGAACACCAGCTGAGCGTCGGCACTAAGCGAGAGTCCGACATCAAGCGCCGCCAATGAGCTGGTGAGACAGTGATCGGAATTTATGCGTAGCATATGCGTGGCGAGGAAGGCGCCAGCGATTTTCGGCCACTGCCCCTCGGAGTTAGCCGAGATCCTGTCTGACAGTAACGTGCGGCGTTGGCATATCCACCGGACTGTATCGATAAGCGTCCTGCGCCGTAGGCGTCGGGCCGCCATAAGCTGAGCCAGAATGCAGTGGGCGAGCAATCGCTTGGTATTGGACCGCGTGACACACGGGATATCCCGCGTGGGAGTCGGAAGATTTGGCGCTGAATGCGATCTTCGCGGTTGAAAATCTTGAGACATCAGGCCTGCTTCGACCAGTTGGGCGATATCCGTTGGTTCGGCCATTTCCGACTGCATGGTTCGTTGGAACGCTGCATCGAGTGTGGGCGACAAGGCGAAATATCGTGCAGTTGCCAAGTTCAGAAAAACCACACGTCGATTAGCAACGCAAAAGGCGATATCGGCTCGGAGACTATAGCCGCGACTATCCATAGCGAGCATGTTGCCAATGTTTCTGAATGAAATCTGAGAAGGGCGCGCACTGCCCGAGCAGTGCGCGCCGCAGGCGGTCAGTCGTCCGAGATCCCCGACTGGTTCATGGGGAGCGTGAACGTGTCAGGGCCGCCTTTGTTGGCGCCCTTGGTTTCGGTCACGACCGACCCGAGATCGATGATGGGTTGGTCGAGTTCGGAATTTGCGCGGTCCATAACAAAGCTCCTTCATTTGCCGCGGATTGCGGCGGTGCAATGCTACCGGCCGGGGAGCGTATTCGAGACGTTATAAGTGCCCGATATGGGAGCTTATATGCGTGGCCGACGCTAGACCGGAGATGACGCTCACGTCGCTACGGATTGGGCCAATCTAATCAAATTCTTGCGCGGCCATCGCGCCGCCGCCCGATTTTATAAGAGCTGGAACGCGGCGCAATCTCCGCCGATGATAGGCCCAGATAGCGTCACGGATGGTCGATTCTCGACCGGACACGGTCGCGATCCAGACCGCTTGGAGTTCGCCAACACGGTCCTTGATCGACGACTCGCGCAACCGAGTCGCATACAGCTTGTCAGCCACGGTCGCGATCGCCGTCGCATGAAGCCGGTTGCGCGAGCCGGCTGCCAGTCGGCCGAACAATTCCGTCGTTGCGTCGGTGATCGCGCGGGTATCGTTTGGGTCAAGAGCGCCCAAGGTAGAAGACATGTCGATGCTGATGCTGGGGCTTGAGCGATGTTTGATCGCGAGACGCAAGACCTGGCCATGCCAGACATACAGATCCCGGAGATCTTGTTCGGTGAGGACGGGAAGCTGGAAGCCCCCGCCATGATGTGCCTCGATCAAACCCTCCCCTACCAGTCGGTGAATGGCATCGCGCACTGGCGCGATGCTTGTGCCAAATTCCTCGGCTATTGCCTGTGCGACAAGCGTGGTGCCGGGGGCGTAATATCCGCCGACGATCGCACGGCGCAGGCCTGCATAGACCCGCTCGGAGGTAAGCGCTTCGGGCGCCATCTTCCGCGCGACCTCAATCTTCGTCGTCAGTTGACGGACACGGAGCCGTTGGCCGTAGCCGGCTCGCGATCGAATCAACGTAATAGTCGCCGATGCATCTGATGCAGTGCTCTTCAAGAGCAGCAATATCATCGAGGAGTAGTTGCCGTGGAAACGCCATCTTATGATCCATGAACATCAGCGGGATCAGGAAATAGGAGGCTGGAAGCCCCACGCCGGAAGCGCAGCGCAGATGATCCTCAATCGAGGATTTCGGATTGCCCGACTCGATCTCTCGCAGCCAGCGCACACCGATGCCGACATCGGAGGCAAGCTGCTCCTGCGTCTTCCGTTCTTTCCGTCTCCGCTCTTCGATGCACTTTCCCGAGATCACCTTGATCTGCGCAAGGACAGTCGCATCTCCAATGCTGGATGTGCTTTGAAGCGACACGTGCAGGTTCTCCCTGACTGTTGCTCAAAGCTCCCTTTGCACAGTTCGACAGGGCGGAAACTGGTGTTAAATATGCCCGCGGTCAAATCCAATCGTTTCCAAATTGGAAGACGGCGAGGGTCGCAACACCGGAAGTGCGGCCCCTTAACTAACGTGGATACCGTTAATTTTTCTTTGCCCGTCTTGGTCTCTGGCCGGCGATACGGCGATAAGCCTGGGCAAGGTCCTTATCTTCCGCGGTTCGGAATGAAGCAAGACCGACGACGTAAAGCTTGCCGACTGGTGGGCTCTGCGCAAATCGATCGGATGCGACCAAGCGTTCGCACACCAGCTGCATGATCTCGGCGAGTTCCGCCGAAGATCCAACAAAGCAGGTCTTGTCGCCCGTGCATTGCAGGCAGGAGCGCGTCTCGAGCTCGGCCGCGATATCGTCGGGATCCATGCGCTCGAGAAGCGCGACCGCGACGGAAAAAGTCGCCCCATAAGGAATGAAGTCGCGCAGGACCTGTGCCAGGCGGTAGTGGCACGCAAGGAACAGGTCGATTCCCTGGTCCGACAGTCGCAATTTGTAGGTCCTTGAGGCCGCCTTTCCCATTTTCCCCTTCCCTGCGACTCGTGCCTGTCTCCTTATGGCTTGACGAGATTTGAGCCCAAATGGGCACTTGATGAACGATTAGAGACCCAAATTGCGGCACGGATGTGCCGATTGCGGTCCGCGATTGCCGCCTTCGGCACGGCAGTGCCCTGCCTATTGCGGTACCCCGATCACTTACTTCATGACGCGGTCATCCCGATTTGGGGTGACGGCGAGCACCGTTCGACAACTCAGCGCTCCCAGCCCGATCCCGATCAATTTCCCCGGTCATCGCAGACGCGATTCCCGGACAGAGGAGGCGTGTCTGATGACCAAACGAATAGTCTTGAACAGTCTGGGCGGCGTCTTGCTTGCGCTCATCACTATGCCAGCTTCGGCCTGCCCCCGGCAAGTTGCCGCGCCCGTCAGCACACCGGCGCCGCGGGTTCGGGTCATCGCGACGGCCGATGGTTTTGCCATCGCGGCGAAGACTGAGGCTCCTGCGGCGGCGGCGCCCCACTCGGCTGTGCCGCTCGGCGTACAGATGCAGATCGACCGTGATGCCTTCGAGTGCAGCACGCGTCGCTTCGCGAGTGCCCGCCCGTGAGTGGCGCGACGTCCAGGGCGGTTCGGCGCGTGTCACTGATTGCTTGCGCGATGACGCTTGGTCCGAGCGCGATCGCGCAGTCGGCGCAAACGGCGGAGCAGAGCGATACGGCGCCGTTCAGTGCTGCAACGGAGGAAGCGCAGCAGAAGCTGCAGCAGACCTTCACCAACCTGAAGTTCGACGACTTCGGACCGGCACCCGTCAAGGGTCCCATCTATCAGGCGACCGCGGGCGGACGCATCATCTATTATGCGCCGGAGAGCGAGCAAATCCTCTTTGCCGCAGTCTACGACAAGAATGGCGTCAACATCACGGCGTTGGCCCAGGATGCGAGCGCGCGAAAGAAGCTCGGCGTGTTGGATCCTGCGAAGGCACTGGCGATCGGGCCCGAAGGTGCGCCGACGGTGATCGAGTTCACCGATCCCGAATGCCCCTATTGCCGCGCGCTCGAGAAATTCTGGATCGCCAAGGCAGCAGAGGGGAAACCGGTCCGGCGGCTCATTTATTTCGTGAGCGGCATTCACCCGCAGGCCGCGGCGAAGTCCGAACACATCCTCTGCTCGGCGGACAAAGAGGCCGAGTTCAAGTCGATCTATGGCGGCGCGCAGCCGGCAAGCTTGCGCAAATGCGCGGCGGGCCATGCCAAGGTCGAGGCCGATGCGATCGCCGTCCAGAAGATCGGTATCAGCGGCACGCCGACGCTGATCATCGACGGCAAGCTCGTCTCGGGCTTCCAGCAGGGTGAGCTTGAGCAATTTCTCGCGGACCATTCGGCGAAGATCGATGCGAAGCATTGACGATCGTCGCGCGCGAACGCGCGCGCCCTTCCTTCTTGGCGGCCGTTCGGGGGGCCGGTCCGGGCGTAGCGCCTCGGCCCCACCGACACGGGCCGGAATGCCGACGGCCGTGGCTCCTTTGGAGCCGTCCACCACGCCGCTCGGCCGCCAACGTGTCCTCACGGTGTCGGCAGGCATCTTCCCGGGCGGCTCTACCAGTGCACGGAGTGGCAAAATGATCAGGAAAATTGGCAAGCATGTGTTCGGGGTCGCGAATATCGGCGTCCCTTTGGTTTTGTTCGCAACGATGAGCGGGGGCGCCCACGCGTTCACCGCGCCCGCAACGGGCGACCTTGGCTACGACATCTACAACATTGTCGTGAACAAGGGCGTCAAGGGCCCGATGGGGTTCGTCGCCGGCGTCGCGGCCTTCCTCTTCGGCGTGTCGCGGCTGTTCTCGAACGTCATGATCGGGATCCCGACGATCGTCGCCGCGGTGTGCCTCATCAAGGCGGACACCATCCTCCAGACCTTCGGGATGGTCGTCTGAACTGATCGGCCGTGCGGGGCCGATCAAGTCCCCGTGCGTCCCACGAGCCGGGCCGAGAGGCCTGGACACGACAACCCGGGCTCTTCGGGCTGTCTTGAAGCAGGAGGAGAAGAGCGTTGGACGAACGTCTGCCCCAGTATCTTCATCTGCCGGTCCAGATCCTCTGGTTCGGCGCGGATGAATTCATCCTGGTCATGTCGACGATCTTTGTCGCCGTCATCGTTGGCGGCGTGATCGGATGGACGCTGATCGGCGCTCTTCTCCTTTTCATCCCCTGGAAGCGCACCAAGCCGCGCGGGTTCATCCCCCACCTCGCCTGGCGCTGGGGGCTGCTTCGCTTCCGTCATTATCCGGGTCCGACCCAGACCCGCTTCTTCGAGTAGAATGGCCATGGCGCTTTTCCGCAAATCACGCCCGAAGGACTGGGATCCGCTCGCCGACAAGCCGGCGAGCTGGGGCATCCACCGCTATCTTCAGGGTTCAGCCAATCTCTTCGAGGAGAACAGGCTGCTCAAATTCGCGATCGCCGGTCTGTTCGGCATCACCGCTGTGCTCGGCATGCTGATCTACACCTCGAACCAGAATCAGCGGACGGTCATCGTGCCGTTCGGGACGGGCGGCGACCTCTATGTGACGGGAAATGCGCCCTCGGCGCCGTACCTGCGCACGATGACGCGAAACATCGTCAGCCTGTCGGGTACCTATTCGGCCTATTCCGCCGATCCGCAGTTCCAGGAACTGCTGAGCATCGTCCACCCCTCCGCCTATAACAGCATCCGCGACACCCTGACCGCCATTCTCGACGAGCTCTCGGACAATCCGACGCTTTCGATCGCGACCTATATCCGGCCAGACCAGCCCGTCCTGACCACCAGCACCGACATCGTCGTGCCGGTCGAAAAGGTCCGCGTGATCGGCGGCGTGATCCGCAAGTTCCGGGGCAATCTTCGGATTGGCTACGCGATCGACAACGGCCGCTTCTGGCTGACGTCCCTGCATGAGGAGAATTTCGATGCCGAAACTCGGTAATCGCGGCCGTGCGAGCCTGCTGACGGCCGGCCTCATCTTCGCGGCACCGCCGGCATTCGCCCAGGCGATTACCGCGCTGCCCGATCAGACCGCCTCGATCCGGCTGTCCAATCGCGACGTCAACCACATCATCTGCCAGGGCGGCGAGATCGAGGACGTCAAATTCTCGGCCGAAAAGGCGATCGCGGTCGAGCGAGGCGGGTCGGACGCGTGGATCAAATTCCTGGTGAAGGAGATCGACGGCGAAGGCACGCCGACGCGGACCTATGTGACCACGCCTTCCGAATTCTTCGTGTCGTGCAATGGGGCGATCTACCCGCTCTACACCGAGCCGTCGGACATCCCCGCGCAGACCGTGATCCTGGCCTCGGGCACCGCGCAGCGCGCCCGCGCCAATCAGGATCTGCTCGGTCCGCTGGTCGAGGAAGAGCGCGCCGTCTCGATTACGCTGTCGATGTTGCAGGACCGCGTGCCGGCAAGCTTTGCCGAGGTAGCGCCGATCGCCGGTGATATCGTCCTGCCGACCTTGCCCGCGGCGCGCCTCCATGAACGCCGGCGGTTTGCAATTGAAGGCGCTGGCCTTTCGGCATCCGAATATCTGGTTCAGGCGTCAGCCGACCTTGTCCTCGCCGAGCCCGAGTTCCTGGTGTCGTTGCTCGGCTCGAACATCTTCGCGGTCACGCTCGATCGTATCGCGCTGAAGGCGGGCGATAGCGCACGGCTCATCATCATTCGCCGGGGAGCTGTCCAATGAGCGAGAGACCAGAAGAGACCGCACCGGATGCCGCTGGGCCTGGTGAGCAGAGCCCTTTCCAGGCGCATCTCGCCGCTCAGGCGGCGCAGGACGGCGGTGACGACGCGCGGGGTGCGGCGCTGCTCGACTGGCGCGCGCGCTGGGACTCGCTGAGTTCGACGGGCAAGCTGCGCGTGAAGCAATTCGGCGTGGCCACGGCGATCGGCGTGCTTGGCTACGGCCTCTATTCTGCGAGCACGGCCGACAAGCCGGTCGTTGCGGCGCCCGAGGCCTCCAAGCTCGATATGGGCGCGGGCCTGCGCGGCGACAGCCTCGAGGTGAAGCTGCGTGGCGATTTGAAAAAGGTTCTGGACGGCCAGTCCATGCTCGGCGATCGGGTGACGGCGATCGAGGAGGGCAAGACACCGATCGGAGCGCAAGGCACCGGCCCCGTGGCAGCAGGGGCGGACGGCGCGCCATTGCCGCCTGCCCTTCCCGGCGGCGGCGCGCCGGAGTTTCCGCCATCGCCATCCGGTGCTTCGGGCGCGGCGGGCGACAATAGTTTGCCAGCCCCGCCATCCGCACCGGTGGGACCCCCCGCTCCGCCGGCACCGCCGGTCGAAAAAGTGGTGGGTGCAATCGGGGCCGCCACATCGCCGGTCGTCCAGAAGGATGCGGCCGCGGCGTCGGACGAGTCGAAAAAAAAGATTCGGACGATCTATTTGCCGCCTGGTTTCATGAAGGCGCGGCTGCTGACGGGCGTGGACGCCTTGGCGAGCCACGACGCAACCTCGAACCCGGAGCCGATTATCGCGCGGGTCCAGGCGCCGGCCGTGCTCCCCAATGACGTCAAGGCGAACCTCTCGGGCTGTTTCGTCATCGGCAACGCGACCGGCAGCCTCGCCAAGGAGCGCGTCGAGATCCAGCTCGTGACGCTTTCCTGCGTCGACTTCGACGAACATTCGGTCGTCGACCAGAGCGTCAAGGGTTTCTTTGTCGATACAGACGGCAAGAAGGGCCTGTCGGGCAAGGTCGTCACCCGCGCCGGCGCGGCATTGGCCCGGACCTTTATCGCGGGGACCATCAGCGGCATCGCCCAGACGGTTGAGAACACCTTTGGTGATACGTCGACCTCGGCGCTCGGCACGGTGAGGACGCTTAATGCCGGCGATGCCGCCAAGTCCGGCATAGCGGGCGGCCTTTCCAAATCTTCGGACAAGCTGACCGATTTCTATCTCGATCTCGCGCGCCAGGCCGGCCCGATCGTCGAGGTCGGCGCGGCGAAGGACGTGGTCGTTGTCATCCAGGAGGGCGTGACCCTCGAAATCAAACCATCGGCGGGGAGCAAATTCTGATGCCCAGGACCCTTTCACGCAAAGTCTCGATCCGCAGTCACCGACTGCTTCTCATGCCCGTAATCGCGGCCCTCGGCGGGTGCGCGACACTCGGCTCGGTGATGTCGCCTTACTCCGAAAAATATAGCTGCAAGAACAGCGACCATGGGCAGTGCGTCCATCCCGAGAAGGCCTATGAGGATGCGGTCGCCGGCCGGCCGTCCCGGTCGGACCCTGCCGTCACCAACGACAAGAAGCTGCTGCGTGGCCAGGCTGCTGCACCGGCAATGCCCGGCATGGTGTCTGGTGCGCTGGGCAAAGGCGCGGCAGCGCCCGCGGGTGCCTATCTCGGGTATAAGGACAGCGTCTATCGCGAGCTTCAGGGGCTGATCGACCAACCGGTCACGCCGATGCTCAAACCGCCGCGAACCGTTCGCACGCTGATCCTGCCTTATGCCGACCGTCAGCGGCCCGACCGGCTCTACATGCCGCGCTTCGTCTTCTCGATCGTCGAGACGCCCGCCTGGGTCGTCGGCGACTATCTGGTCGATCCGGTCCAGCCATCGACCCAGGCGCCCGTCCTGGGTCAGGTTCAGGAGCGCGAGATTGACGGGACGATCTCTGCAACGGCGTTGGCACCGCCGGCCAGGGACCCGCGCACGCTGGTACCTGCGCCCATGAATGCGCGCCCGTTGGCACCGACGCCCAGGGCTTCGAGCAGGCTCGTGCCCGGGCCGAAGGATCAGAGCAAGTGAAGGCGCGCGGCACCCGAACTGGCGGCGACCTGAGCTTTGCCCAGCTTCGGCAAAGCGTCGCGCGTGATCGCTTCTCCGATTACCTGCCGCTCGTCGCATGGGACGAGGATGAGGAGGCGTTCCTCTGCATCGACGATGGCTGGGGTTATGGCTGGGAGCTTGTGCCGAGCGCCTACATGTTTGCGCATGTGCATCAGGCGCTGCTCGGGCTCCTCAACATCCACTTCCCCGATGGCACGGTCCTTCAGCTTCACAGTTTCGCCGATCCGCTGATCGAGACGACGCTCGATGCGTTTCTCGACCTCAAGACCCGCGACGATCCCCTGATCCAGGCATCGGCCAGGCGCACCGCCGATTATCTGCTGGCGGGGACGCACGGGCTTCGCGCAATGCACGGCATTCCCGTCCGGGATTTTCGTACGATCCTGTCGGTGAAGACGAGGCGGCCGCTGAGTAGCGACCTTCGCCGTCAGGTCGAGGAGCAGCTTGCAAAGCTTGGCATCGTTCGCTTGCCGCCAGAGGAGATCGTCTCCTTCTATCGGCGCATCTTCAATGGCGTGTTCGCCGCCGCTCCTGGCGTCTTCTCGTCGAGCCCCGATGCGACCGGCGCGGCGCCGCCGGTCCGCAAGCAGATCATCGACGCCGGTCCCGATCTCCTGTTCGAGGGACCGGAGCTGTTCCTCGGCAACCAGGTGGCGCGCTGCCTGACGCCCAAGTCACCGGCGCGGCGCATCACGGCCGAGCGCGCCAACCGACTGACCGGCGGCATGCGCGGGAGCGCGGAGGATAGCGACCAGATCGGGGGGCCGTTCCTCTACACGCTCAACGTCCTGTTCGATCACTCGCAGTTCGAGATTCACAAGCGCGCGCAGGTGCTCTCGGCGCAGAAGGCCGCCGGCAGCTTCGCGGTCGAGGTGAGCAAACAGATCGAGGAGATCGGTTGGATCCTCGACGAGGCCGGCAACTCCAAATTCGTGCGGGTGATCCCGACGGTATGGGTGTTCGGCCGCACCAGCGCCCATGCCCGCGAGATGGCGGCGCGCGCCAAGCGGCTTTGGGAAGGCGAACCCCTGCCCTTCATGATGCAGGAGGAAAGCTATCTCAATCCGATCCTGCTCACGATGAGCCTGCCGTTCGGGCTGTACCCGGACGGGCGCACCCTGCGAATGCTCGAGCGCGATTTCCGGATGCCGGTGAAGGCTGCGGTGCTGATGGCGCCGATCCAGACCGACTTTCGCGGTGGCGGGCGCCCTGCCCTCCTCTACACCGGCCGGAAGGGCCAACTGGTCACGCTCGACCTGTTCGATCCGCGCATCAACAATTACAATTTCATCGTCTCGGCGGAGAGCGGCGCCGGCAAGAGCTTCCTGCTCAACAATCTCTGCCAGCAATATTATGCGCAGAATGCGCTCATTCGCATCATCGATATCGGCGGCAGCTATCGCAAGCTCTGCACGCTCTGCTCGGGTCGTTACATCGACATCGGCGAGGAGAAGCTCGTCCTCAACCCGTTCGACATGGGCTTCGCGCTCGACGGCGAAGACAAGCAGTCGGCGATCTCGATGGCGGTCGCGATCGTCGCCGAGATGGCGAACGCCGCCACCCGCAAGGGTGTCACCACCTCGGAATGGAATCTCCTGAAATCGGCTGTCCAGTGGACGATCGATGAAGGTCATTCCGAAGAGGGCATCGATGCGGTCCGTGCATGGCTCGGCGCCTATCCCGCGTTCGCGGCATCGGATCTCGACCGCGTCGATCATCTGATACCGGTCTCGAGGGAATTGGCCTTCAACCTGCGCGATTTCGCGAGCGAGGGCGCTTACGGCCATTTCTTCAACGGCCCTTCGACCTTCGACATCACGGCCGACGAGTTCGTCGTGCTGGAGCTCGAACGGCTGAAGAGCATGCCTGACCTGTTCAACGTCATCGTCATGGTGGTGGTGAACGCGGTCACCCAGGAGCTGTATCTCTCAGGCCGCGACCGGCCGCGTTTCGTGCTCTGCGACGAAGCCGCCCAGTTCATGACCAAGACCGAAGGGCAGGATCTGTCACGACTCGCCGAAGCGTTCGGCCAGGGCTACCGCCGCGCGCGCAAATATCAGGGTTCGTTCGGTATCGTTCTGCAGTCGATGAACGACCTGATGCTGTTCGGGGGCACCGGTCAGGTCATCCTCGAGAATGCCGCGACGCGGTTCCTGCTGCAGGGCTCGACCTATGACAAGGCGGTCGAGAACAAGATCCTCGATTATTCGGGGTTCGTCCTCGAGCTGCTGAAGTCGGTCCGGAACTCGAAGCCCAATTATAGCGAGGTCTTCATCGACTCTCCGCTGGGTCTCGGCATCGCCAGGCTCGTCGTCGACCCCTTCTCGTACTGGATCAACACCAGCGCGCCGCAGGAGGTTGCCGCGTTCGAGGCGCTGCTGCGCGCCGGCCGCTCTCCGCTCGACGCGGTGTGTGAACTCGCCGGCGTCGATCCGGCCGAGATTCTTGGGTCTCGGCCCGAATTGCGCCTACATGAGGAGATTGCGTGATGCTGAAGCGCAAGCCTCCGCAGAACCAGATGGTCTTTGATCTGACGTCATTCGACAGCAGCAAGGATGCTCAGCTCGAACGGATGATCGAAGCACGCGTCGCGATCCGCGCCGAGGCGGCGGCGATCCGCTGGCGGTTCCGGCTGATGGTGATCGAGGCGGCGATGATGACGAGCCTGGTGCTCGCAGCCGGGTTCGCCCTCAACCAGCCCCATGCGATGGTGGTGCGCAGCGCGCTCATCGTCGGAGCGGCCTGCTTCGCGAGCGGCGTCATGCTGGTTGGCCTGTCCGGCGTTACCGGTCTGGCGATCTCCGCCGTTCGTCGGTGGAGGGCGCGATGATACGCGTGACACTCGCCGACGGCACCGCGGAGCTTATCGAGCGCGAGATCGAACCCCGCCGTCCGGGCGAGACGCTGTACGATTTCATGCTGCGCTCGGCGCATGAGACAAGCCTCGAGGCGAGAGCGCTGCGCGCCCTGCTCGATGCCCATGTGGCGAGCCTTGGCGCGGAGCGTGCGTCCGTCGTGCGGCGGCGACGTGCGATGCTGGTCGGGCAGAGTTTCATCTCAGGCTTGGTCGCGAGCGTCCTGATCCGGCCCGACACGGTCGGTGACGCCTGGATTATCGCGATGCCGGTGGCGGTCCTGACCTTGGGTGCCAGCCTGGTGCTGTCATTCTTCATGCCGGCCCTCGACAAGGGTGTCGTCCGGATGGCGCGGTGGTGGCGGCGATGAGGGGTATCTTGTCCTCGACGCCGTCGCTCGGCTCGATCCGTTTGCTGCTCGGCAGCAAGCTGCTGTTGCTGATCCAGGCGTGGATCGTGCTGCGCAGCGGTCAGCTTCTGGACGGTATGCACTGGTTTGTCGTCGGCGCGATCGTCGTCATCGCCATCCTGTGTCTCGTCGGCGCCGTCATCGGCGAGCCGGACGACAGCGCCGAAGACCATAACCGGCCGTGGCGGCGCAGAGCGGAGGGTCGTCATCATGAATGAGGCTATTGGCGGCGCGGCAAGCTTCACCACCCCTGCGCGCATTCGTGTCGTGTTGTTCCAGGGCGCCACAACGATCGTTCTGCTCGCCTGCGCGCTTGTCACCGCTGCGGCGCATGCCCAGACTTCGGTGATCGGACGCACCTGGCCGATCGCGGAACCCGATGCCCTGGAGGAAATCGAGGGTCGCACACAGAAGCTGCCCCCCAATATGGCGAGCCGTTTCGGCCCGCGCGCGAGCTGGTCGGCGATGAAGGCCGCTCCGCTGGCCGTAGCGCAGGCGAACCGCGTGCGGAGCGTCGTTCCTTTCTACACGCTCGATTTCGATGTGAAGCTTCCGGACGGCAAATTGCTTTATCCGAAGGGCTTCACCTTCAACCCGCTGACCTATGTGTCGCTGCCGCAACGCCTGGTCGTCGTCCGCCCCGAGGATCTTGGCTGGGCGCTGCGCACCGCCACGCCATCAGATTGGATCCTGCTTGCCGCCGGCCCGCGTGGCGGGAGCGATCCGATCACGCTCGGCCAGAAGGTTGGCCGCTCGCTCTTCATCCTCGAGCAGCGCGTGAAAGACCGTCTCGGTCTCGAGGTGGCGCCGGTCATCGTGTCGCAGATCGGCCAGAAACTGGAGCTGACCGAGGTGAAGCTCAACCGCACCGGGAGCGCGCCGCGATGACCCGTCTCGCATTGTTGCGCAGCATAGCGGCTGCCTTTCTGCTTCTCGTGCTGTCCCCGGCTTCGCCAGCGCATGCGTCGTCTTGTCCGACCGGGACGGTGTTCAACCCGATCACGAAAGTGCGCTGGACGTGCATCTTTCCGATCACTATCGGCGGCGTGAAGATCGGCACGGGCGACAAGCTCGGCAAGGCGCTCGACGCGCAGTCGTCCTCGAGTCCGATCTGCGCCTGCCGGAAGGGTGCGACCTTCTGGTTCGGGGTGAAGGTCTCCTTCTGGTCGCCCAATCGCATGGTCGACGTGGTGACCGAGCCAGGATGCATGATGGCGCTCGGCGTCGACCTGATGCCGACCCACGGCAAGCTGCAAGGCAGCCAGTCGTCGATCGCCGACGGGACGAACACGCGCAAGATGTTCGCGCAGATGCACTATTATATCTCGCCGGTCTGGAAGATGCTGGACATGTTCACGGACCTGCCCTGCTTCCAGGATGACGGGTTCGACGTGGCGCTCATCACCGAGGTGCTGCCGACCTGGCAGTCGGGGACGCTCGGCGCGATCATCCAGCCCGAGGGCATATTGTTCGGCAACCCCGCCGCGGGGCTCGCCTGCATGGCCGACAGCGCGGCCGCGGCTGCCGGCAAGGTTCTCGACCCGCTCTTCTGGTGCATGGGCAGCTGGGGTGCCACCTATCCGATCGCCGGCGACATTCATTTCGATGACTCGGTCGAAGCCTGGGCTGGCCTCGCCGCGCGCGGTACCTTCATGATGGGCCGCCTCGGCGCGCTCACCATCTCGTCGACTGACGGCTGCTCGTTCAAGGCCCAGCCGATCTGGACCAAGTCCCGCTACAAGCTCCAGCTGATGGAGCCGGTTAAGGGCGGGAGTTGCGTCAATATCGGCCGGCCAGGTTCCTTGTGGTCGAGCGCGAAGCACGCGCCCGGCAAGGACAATGCCCAATTCATGCTCTTCGAAAAGACGATCTGCTGCGCCGGAGTGTCGGTGCCATGAGCGGATCGTTTCACGGACACCTCGTCAGTTCCGGACGTCAGGCCGGGTCTGCCCGCCAGGACCCGTTGGGTCTCCCGGGACAAAGCGAGGTGGGAGCGGCGCTGCACAGCCCCCGCGGTGCCGCTCCAACCCCGGTCAGCGCGGCCGGCTCCCTCCCGGCTCGGCAGATGGCATTCCCCCGTGCCTCTGTCCTGGCGGCGGCCGCGCTGACCATTTTTGAAGGCCGGGCGGTGTCCCGCCTTTCCCGTTCTTCGGACTCCCAGGCAGCTCCACCGTTTCCGCCTTCGTCAAAGATCGCGGCAGGACGGGCCGTCGGAGCGCGTGCTATGAGGCGAGCTGTCGCGGTTCTGCTCGTCGTCAGCGCGCTTCCCGCGATGGCGCATGCCCAGACGATGGAGGATCGCGCCCGCGCGGCCGCGCAGGCGTCGCGTGCGAAGACGGGTGACAGCGATACGCTACTCAACACCACGATCACGCCGGCGATGAGCGGGCAGCCGATCGCGACCGTCGACAACAGCAAGACGTTCACGCCGACGATCGCCTGCCAGAAGACGCAGAGCCTGCTCGAAGTGTTGGTCCAGCCCTCGGCCAGCGGTGACATTGGTATCGTCCGGATCAGCCAAGACAAGGATTTCGACGGGACGTTCGACACGGTGAGCAACCTGCCCGTGCCGGTGTCCGGTATCTGCGCGAACGGCATCATCTCCTGCGCGCCCGGTACCTGGAACCAGTGCAAGTATTTTCGCTGGGATGTCGACTCGTCCAAGTCCTTGAAGCTGACCCAGGTCGACATGCCCGAGCTTTCCGGTTGCTACTGCGTCAACAATAGCTGCGGCGCCAATCTCGTCTGGAACAACCTCAATTCGGTGCTGGGCGATCTCGGCGGCGGCATGGTGGGCGCGCTCACTACCGCCGATCCGCGCATCGGCGTGGCGCAGGCACAGATCAATGGTCCGGTGATTGACTATGTCGGTGCCCAGTCGACCGCTTGCGCGAGCGACGGGACCGTCGCGCAGACGGCGTATAAGAACAACCCGGCCGCCATCCAGGGGGATGCCGCGTCGATCGCCGCCGGCAACAGCATCTTCCAGATGGTCGCGGCGTCACCTGCGGGTTCGGGAAAAGCGCAGCAGACCAGGGCCTGCACGATCGAGCGTCAGGTCAATGTCATCGACCCACAACTCGATGACATCATCGCCCGCACCGCCGGCGGTTATGCGACCAGCCGGACCGCCAACAACGTTGCCGATTTCCTAATGGGCTCCCCACCGGACAACAGCCTGAGCGGAGGGTCCTGCAGTCTCTTCGATTTCCGCATGACACTGCACGTATCCGACCCCGCGCGCATTCGGCAAGCATCCCTGGTCGAATGGTTCGCGGACGACTGGGGTCAGGTGCGGATCGACGGCAACCTCGTCGATTCGGGACCCTCGCCCTGGACAACCAGCGGTCTGCCGCCCGGAAAATGCGAGCTGAAGAAGACCTATTACGCTTTCCCCAATCTCGACCTGAAACCCTATCTGACCAAGGGAGACCACGAGATCTGGTTGCGGGCGGCGGTCAGCAGCGGTGGTGAGGCGTTCGCAGATGTCCATGTCGAGGTGGATGACAGCTGCGGTTCCACGGAGCAGCTCGTCGACCTGTGTTCAGGGTACGCGGCGGACAGCAAATGCCATCTCGACAGCGAGGATGTCGACGGCGTTGAGACCTTCCGGGGCGGCGTTGCCACCGGCCTGAGGCCCCTGCCCCAGACCTGGCTGTTCGGAGCCGACCGGTGCACGTTGCAGCTCACCCGCGACTTCTTCCTGCGCAAGCGCAACTATGTCTGCGAGACGGACAACGCGGCGTTGCCCGATCCGGACCTGAGCCGCGGCGCCTATATCATCGACCATTCGACCGAGACGTTGCTCGCTGACAAGCAAACCCAGGCGGATGGCAGCGTCACCACTACGACCCGGCCCTTCAGCCTTCCGGATCGGGGCAGCGTGCCCGCCTGCGAGACGATCTGCAAAACCCAGGCGCCCAAGGTCAACACCGCGGCGGCGCCCTCGGGTGTGATGGGAAGCCAGCAGAATGATCCGACAGGGATCGATACCTTCTATCATGTCTGCTCGGCCGACAATGTCTGCCCGACCGGACCCGGCGAGCAGATCGCCTCGGCCTGCGGTTGCCTCGACGATTTCCCTGAAGCCGTCGTGATGATGCAGACGGTCCGGCTCGGCGGCGCGGACATGACCTGCACGAGTGCCACGCCATGAAGAGCCTCTTCCTCACGCGATCCGTGCTGTTAATCTCGGCCATATCGGTCGTGAGCGCCCAGTCGGCGGCTTATGCGCAGGCGAGCGCCGCCGCGATGCCGCAAGCGCGCGCGGCGATCGCCATTCCGGTCGAGCCCACCGATCCGGTCGAACCGACCGACCCATCGGGCCCTACCGCGCCTACCGGTCCCGCGCCCACCAGCGCCAATGAAATGTGCGCGGTCGATCTGAACGGCAATGGCGATGCCGCCGATGAAGGCGAGACCGCGAGTTGCACGGCGACGGCGAGCGGCGGCTGGCAATGCCCGATCCGCGCTGTCGCCTGCACGGTGACGGGTCCGGCCACCTATGCCTGCCCGCTTGGATCCCAATTTGCGTGCGAAGTGCCCGCGGGCGGCGGGGCTCCGACCTGCTCGCCCGACGCCTGCATCGACACGGGCGCCAATCCGGTCGTCACCGATCCAGTCGTCGACGATCCGGGCGTGCCCAATGACGGCCAGGTCGACGCAGAGGGGAATTGCCTCGATCATATCGAGATTTTCTCGGGCCGCGCGCTGCGCTGCCGGCCGCCGGGCCTGCTCGATACCTTCGAGAATTGCTGCAAGGACAAGGGCAAGATCGTCAAGGACGGGATGGGCTCGTCGCTCACCTCGCTCAGCACCAAGATCGCGGTCGCCAAGGGCGTGCTGACCGGCATGAAGGCTGCCTACACCGCCTTCAAGGCTGGCGCGACCGCCAGTCAGGCGGCCACCGCCGGCCTTCACGGCATCATCGGTATCGATCCGACCTCGCTCGCGATCAGCCTGGCGATTAGTTTCATCATCGATGTACTGCTCCAGGGTTGCGACCAGCAGGACATGGAGACCGGCATGCTGCGGGGCTCGGGCATGTGCCATGAGATCGGCAGCTATTGCACCTCCAAGATCCTCGGCATCTGCATCCAGAAGGCCAAAGGCCATTGCTGCTTCAACACCAAGCTTGGCCGGATCATCCAGGAGCAGGGCCGGCCTCAGCTCAAATCGTTCAACGCGATCGGCTGGGGCACGCCGAAGAAGCCAATGTGCCGGGGCTTCACGCCTGAAGAATTTCAGGCCCTAGATTTCTCGAAGATGGACCTCTCCGAATATTATTTGGACATCGAGGCCCGGGCTCAATCCGACATCCAGATAGATATGAAGGACCGCGTCGATGCGTATATGCAGACGATCGGCAAGAATTAGCCTCGTCCTGACCCTGGCGCTGGGGGTGATCCCGGCCACCCAGGCGCAGACCGTGGCCGGATCGCCGCCAAGCCCACCGCCGGCCGACGCGCGCGCCAAGGCAGCCAGCGAAGGCGATGCCGCGATGGAGCGGCTCAAGCAAGCCGTCAGCGCGCAGAAGGGCCGCGCGACGACGGCGGAGCCCGGCCCATCGGTTCAACCTTCGGCCGAACTTCGTCGGCGGGCTTTCGATGCCGTGCGCCGACGTGCCCACTCGCCTGCGATGGATGCACGCGCTCGCGCAGCATACGCCGCGGGACAGGCTGGGCTCGATGCCGAGCGCGAGGCCATGGCCGCAAAGCTTGGCCAGGCCCTGGGCCTGAGCGCGCCCGACATGGCCGCCGTCGCGGGCGCTACCGCGCCGAATACTATCAAAGGGTGGGTGCCGGTCCTGTTCGCATCGTCGTCGATGCCGATCGCCACGCTTCGAACCTATGCCGCGCAGCTTGAGCGCGTGGGCGGCGTGCTGGCGTTCCGGGGTATGCCGGGCGGTCTTACCCGCGTTGGGCCCATGGCGAAACTGTCCGCCGAGATCCTGCGGATCGATCCCGGCTGCTCGGGCCCTGCGTGCGTGATGCGGAATGTCCAGCTGATCGTCGATCCGATCGTCTTTCGCTTGGCGGGCATCACCCGGGTGCCGGCGCTGGCGATGATCCCGGGCGATCCCACCCAGCCCTATTGCGAGCGCGACGCCGCCAGTCCGCCGATCGCTCGCATCGTGTTCGGAGACGCGAGCCTCTCCGGATTGCTTGAGGAATATGTCCGCCTTGGCGGCAAAGAGGAGGTGCGCGATGCTCAGAATCGCTTGGGCGCTCGCTAAATGGATCTGGCTGCAGCTGAAGGAGCTGCCGCTGCGCGCGGCGGTCGCGCTCGGCTGTAGCGGCCTCGGGGAACCACCGCGACCCGACCAGCTGTTGAAGGCCTATTGTATCGTGCTGCCGGTCGGCCTGCTGACCTGGTGGGCGATCCCGCAATTCACCCTCGTGATGACCCCATCGATCCATGCCTGGGCGGTGCGGGGCGATCCGGGCCCCATCCACAAGGGCGATCTCGTCTCGTTCATGCTCACGAACGCGGTCGCGGGACCCAAGCCGGTGTCGGTCACCAAATATGTGCTGTGCATGCCCGGCGAACGGCTCGACATGATCGAGAAGCCGTCAGTCGGAGGGCATACATGGGACGGCTGGTACTTCTGCGATGGCAAGCTGCTCGGTGTCAGCAAGCCCTACGGCCGCAAGGGACAGAAGCTCGATCATTATCAGCCAAAGGGCGTGATCATCCCATCGGGCTATGCCTATGTCGGTTCGAGCCATCCGGATGGATTTGACAGTCGCTATTACGGTCCCGTCGCCATCGACCAGTTGACCCGGATGGAGAAAATGCTGTGATTGCCCGCACGCGCTTACTGCGCGCGGCCCTCCTCGCCGCGAGCACCCTCCCCCTACCGGTGCAGGCCCAGGATCAAAGGCCGGCCATGACCGGAAAGGATGGATATTGGTGGTATCAGGCGCCGCCCAAGCCTGCCGAGGAGAAGCCCGATCCAGATGCGCTGGTGAAGCCGCTGATCCCGCCGATGGCCGAGCTCGCCACCTGGACGCCGCCGAAGATCCACAAGCTGATCGAGCAGCAGCGCGATTATGCCGCGACCGTCCTTACGGTGGATGCCGTCTCGGACTTCTGGAAGCTCGAGGATTTCGCGCGGCGCAAGGCTCGGGCGTTCGCCGGCGTGACCCAGATCGCGATGCTTCAGCATCCCGAACTCAATTCCAAATCGGCCAATCCGATGGTCGGCGATGCGCGCGACCAGCTCACCGCGTTCAAGGACGATACGCGCCGTCAGTATCTTCGGGCCCATGCGTCGGAATTCGCGCTCGTCATGTTCTCGAGGGCGAGCTGCGGCTATTGTCAGGTGCAATGGCCGATCGTCCAGCGCTTCCAGGAGGAGATGGGCTGGCAGGTGACGATGATGGATATCGGCCGCAGGCCCGATGTCGGCCAGCGCTTCGGCGTCGAGGTCACACCGACGACGATGATCATCAGGCGGAACAGCCAGCAGCGCATGGTGATCGCGAACGGGGTCGAGGCGTATCCAAACCTCGCGCAAATGGCGTATCAGGCCGTTCGGCTGCTGACCGGCGACATTCGGCCTGAGCAGTTCATGACCGGCGCCGGCGAGGAGGACGGATTCTTCGACGCGCTCGCGAACGGCCCGGTCTCGGCGACCGATCCACGCGTGCTCGGGGGCGATCTGGTCAACACCGGCGGGAGTCCGCGGCCGTGACGCGGCGCGCGCTCGCCATTGCAGCCATGGTGTCCGCCGTTGTTGGTATCGCTGCGGGCGCGATGGCTCAATCGGCATCGGCAGGGCAAGATGCGGCGCGGCGCGCGGCAATCCATCCTGTTGCCGACGCTGCCAGCCTGCAGGCGTGGCTCGCCCGCGTCCCGCTGACGCGGCAGTTCCCGCCGGACTTCGCCGATACGTTACGCGGCCAGGCGCCGGCGTTCGTCATCGAAATGAGCACGAGCCCGGGTTGCGTACCGTGCGGCGATATGTGGACCAAGCTATCGGCCTTTGGCCGGCAATATGGCTGGCGCGTCGCTGCGATCGGCGGCCAGGAAGCGATGGTCCGTTCGGGCCGGCTTGGGCTGCCCTGGGTTGGCCATCCGGTCGTTTGGGTCCGACCGATCGCGGATTGGAACAGGATCGTGCCGATCGCGATCGGCACCGATCATGCGCCGAACCTCGCCCGCAACGTTTATCTCGCCGTCAAGATGCTGACGGGCGTGCGACCTGATGTCGGCCTTCGGGCCATGTCCAAATATACCGGGATCGTCGGCGTGGGCGCGCCGCGGAATCCGGCCAACCGAGGAGGCTGAGCATGGCGGGCCAGCACCTCTTTCATCTCACTCGAACCCGAGGAAGCCCGCCATGTCGCTTGCCGTTCCCAGACTCTATCGTCGTCTAGCTCGCCGTCTCTCGTTCAGCCTGTGCGGGATCGTCGCTGCGTGCGGCACCGCGGCCCCGGCACATGCGCAGAGCTGGGCGGAGAGTTGGTTCGACAACGCGACTTATACCTCTCCCGGCAGCTTCGAGGATCAGACGCGCGGGTATGTGACCGCGGGCGGCATGTCGGGGCGGGTGGATGTCCATAACGACTATCTGATGTCGTTGAGCCTGCCCAAGATCAAGGCCGGCTGCGGCGGCATCGACATGTTCCTGGGCGGTATGTCGTTCCTCGACCCCGACTATCTCGTCCAGAAGCTGGAGAGCATCCTTCAGGCGGCCCCCGCAGTCGCCTTCCAGTATCTGCTCGAGACGCTCGACGAGAAGATGGGCAACATCATTTCGAAGATGGAGGCGGCGACCAACTTTCTGAATTCGATCCAGGTCAATGATTGCCGGTTGGCCAACCGCGCTGTCCAGATCGCCAAGGGCGACGACAATATGAGCGGCATCATCGAGGAGATGACCGGCTACAAGTCTGTAAAGGAAGGGTTCGCCAAGAGCTACCAGCAGAGCCGCGAGAAGATCCAGGCGAACCAGAACAACCCGACCGAGGATCTGAAGGACGCGCTGCAGAATTGCCCGGCCGAAGTCACCGACATCTTCCGCACAGGATCGCTGCTGTCGCATGCGGCTTCGCGGGTCGGCGCCGGCGACTGGGCGGATGTGATGCGTGCGCGCGTCGGCGACGTCTATATGCGCTGGGACCCGACCGACAAGGTGCCGCTCTTCTCGGCAATCCCCGCCTGCCCGAAACAGGATACCGAGTCGGCGGACGATTTTCTGAGCGGCCGGGTGCAGAAGCGCGCGCTCAATGTTCCGCCCACTGCCGGTGATTGCAGTCAGGACGGGACGAAGGGGGCGCTCGAACTCGCGCGCACCCGGATGGAGTCGATCGCTGACAAGATCAGGACGCGCGGTGGGCTTTCGGCTGATGAACGCCAGTTCGTCGCCAATGTCAGCACGCTTCCCGTTTATCGGATGCTCGAATGGGGCGTCCGCCAGGGCGTCCAGGGCTCGGTCATCAGTGATACCGATGAGTTGGTCGCATTTACGCTCGCCTATCAGATGCTGAACGACCTGACCCGCTCCATCGACTTCGCGCTCAGCAATGCCGAGCGTGGGACGACGGCGGCCGGCGCTGCCAGTGCGACGAGCACGAATATCTGCCAGACCCGCATCCTGACCAAGGGCATCGAGCAATTGCGGGACCTGCGCGAGGAGGTCCTCCGCCAGCGCGCGCAGATGCGTCAGTCCTATCTCGCGGCGCTAAGCCAGGCGAACCTCTCGACATCCTATGCCGGGCTTCTCCGTCAGCGCGATCGCGATGCGCGCGACGCCGCCGGTACCGCCGCGAACCGCAACCAATAGGTGCTCCAATGATGCGTCGGATCCTTCGTCCCGCTGTCACAGCTGCCGCATTGCTCGCCGCCTCGCCGGCCTTTGCCGTCGACACGAGCTTCTATACTTATGACGGATTCGCCGAGACGGTGGATGCATTCCGCCTCGTCGCGATGATCTTTGCCGACCCGCGTTACGAGACGCTGGTCGTTGTAATTGCGACGATCGGGATTGCGGTGGGAGCGACGCTGACCGCCATTCGTGGCCAGGGTATGGGGCTTGTCGCCTTCGGCTTTCAGATGCTGGTCGGCATCGGCCTGTTCGTCGGTATGATCGCGACCACCGGGACGGTCCACGTCTATGACAAGGTGCGCAACGCCTATCAGCCGGTCGGCGGCGTCCCCAATCTGCTCGTGCTGGTCGCCGGCACGACCAACCTGATGGAGCGCGCCCTGGTCGAGACGATCGACGACAACACGCTCGATCCGGATTCCAAGATCGAGTTCGGCGCCGGGGGGCACACGTTCGACCTGTTCTTCAATGCCGTCGCGCCGCGTGGCCCGATGACCGACACCTTCCTTGATGCAACGATCAAGGACTATGTCCGGCAATGCTATCCGGTCGCGCGCGTGTCGCCGGCTTACGGCATCGACGATGACAAGTTGTTCCGCACGACAACCGATCTGCCAGCCGCGTTCGCAGCGATGGCGGGACCTGCGACCTTCAGCACGGTCTATACGGCGGCGGACAAGGGCGGCACGACGAAGAGCTGCGACGAGTCTTGGCAATATATTTCTGACAGGCTCTCCGATCCGACCTTGTTCGACGATTACACCAGGCAGGTTTGCCTGCGGACGGGCTTCGACGCGACCGATGCCAATCAGCTCACTCGCTGCCGCGCCCAGCTCGGCGAGGTGGGCGGCATGATGATGGGCTCTCCGCTGTCGCTTCAGGCATTCATGACAGATGTCCTGCTCGGCAACACCGTGGGCGACGTCCTGTTCGAGGATAGCCCGGCAACAGCGGCCCGGGTCATGGCCAATCGCGCCGTAATGTCGAGCGGTCTTGCCACGATGTCGGTTGCAAACGAATGGATGCCGACGATCCGCGCGGTCGTATTCGGCATCATGCTGTTCATGATCCCGATCGCGCTTCTGTTCATCCTGACGCCGATCAACCTTCGGGTCATGAGCTTCGCGCTTGGGCTGTTCGTGTTCGTCGCCTTGTGGGGCGTGATCGATGCCGGCATTTACCAGCTTACCCTTGGGCGCGCGATGGGCGCGCTTGCCGAGATGCGCTCGAACGCCAACGGCGCCAACGCCTGGCTTCTCGCCCCTTCTTCCGCGCAAAAGGCCCTTGCGATCTTCGGCAGCTTCCGCACGGCGGCGGCGGGCCTGGCGGGCGCGTTCGTGTTCACGGTGTTCCGGTTCTCGGGGAATGTCTTCACGGCGTTCACCAGCGGCGCGCTCGGCGTCCAGGGTCAGGGCACTGCCGCCGCGTCGCCTATGGGCACAGCGGAAGGTCGCGCCTCGGCCCTTGAGGCACAGGCGTCCGCGTTGGGCACATCCGCGCGACGCGGGGCTTCGTCGAGCTTTGGTGACTTTGGCGAGCGATCGACATTTGGCGCCAACCGCAGCTTCGGCGCGGCGAGCACGATGTTGGGTGAGCGCAACAGCGGGGTGCCAGGAGTGCCGGCATTCGGCATGGGCGGGATCGACGCGGCGCGCGAACTTGGCGGGCTCGCACCGGCGCTCGTCAATGGGGATCTGTCCAACCCTGCGACGCAACGCGCAGTCAGGGCCAACGCCACGACGGCCGCGTTTCAACAGTTCGCCGAGAAGGACGCGCTCCGGGCTTTGGGTACAACCTATTTCGGTTCCGGTCAGGCTGGTGAGCGCGCCTTCGCTGCGTTCTCGCAGCATCTGGTGCAATGGCGCGCCTTTGGGGATCAGCGCGCTTACGACATGATGCAGCAGGGCGCGACGCGGGCCTTCGAGCGAGGCGGCTACTCGCCGAAGGACGCTGCGCTGAAGGCGTCCGGTGTCATCGCTCAGGCCTCGGCGGACCCGACCTTTGCAAAGCTGACCGCCAATGCCTTCGACCAGGAAGCGATGCTCCGCAATGACATCACCTCCGCGCAGGTCCAGGTCGGTGCTATGGAAGGGCGGCGCGATTTCGCCGGCAACAAGGTCGCCGGCATCGAGCGCGGAAACGTGGCAACCGAGCAGGCCCATCGGACCGGCACCAACCAGGGACAACGCGACGCCGCCGGCATGCTTGGCCTGTCGGTTCAGGAGACCAGCCGCCGCATCGGCTTTATCAACGCGCTCGCCGGCGAAGCGCGCTCTTCCGCGATCACCCAACTCTCCCGCGCGACTGGCCGCAATGAGGCGCAGGTCGAGCACGCGCTCGAAACCTATAATGCGTCGACGCAACTCGGTACGGCGGATGGGGCCACCGCGGAAGCAGGACGCGAGGGAACGAGTGTCTACGGACGGACGCGCGAGACAGCCGGGTTCGATTTTGCCGAGCGCGCGGGCAAGCTCGACGCGCAACGCGAAGTTGGGCGGGACGGTACGAGGAGCGCGGCGCGCATCGGGGAAGAGCGTCGACAGTCGGACAATTTTGGGTTTGCGGAGGGCGCGGAGGCGGCAGGCGTCTCGACGCGCGAAGCTGCGCGGCTCGATAGCTTCATCCGCACGCTTGCCGGGACGGCCGGCAATCAGGTCGATATGGCTGACGGCGGCGCCGGTGGGATCGCGGATCGCGCGCGTAATGAGCGTACGTCTCGAATCGTCGACAATCAGCGCCTGACGCGAATGCAGGGGCTGCTGCGCGCCAATGGCATCACGATGACGAAGAAGCAGCTAGCGATGAGCCAGAATGGCGACCTTGCCATGAACGTAACGCCAGAGGTCGCTGGTCAACTGCGCCGCGCCGGGCTGATCAATGACAGCCAATATGGTGCAATTGCCGGTGGCGGTTCGGCGCGGTTCAGTTTCGCCGATAATGACCTCTTGGTGTCGAGCAGCACGGGTTTCACTAGATCGGCGCGTAGCGACACCAGCACACGCTTCGAAGCCGGCAAGCAGGCCGGCCCTGACACGATCGAGCATTTCCTCGGTGGCGGTGCCGAAGGAAAGGCCGCCATGGCCCATTGGCTCAAGGGCGGGTTCGAGATGGACCGCCAGGGGAATTGGCGGCTGAAACCGCAGGTCGCCGACACGCTCGAACGGGATGTTCAAGCAATTATGGCTCAAACCGGATGGTCGCGGAATATCACTCGTCGCGCGGAGGACAGCACCACTATGGGAACCGATGTCGGTCTTTCGGTTTCAGCAAGCGCGCAGCGCGGGTCCTCCAAGGGTGGCGGAAAAGGGAGCTCGGCATCTCTTTCCGGCGGCGCGGGCGGTTCGTTAGGTTTCGCAGGCAGCGACCGCGGAACAACTTCAGAGAATGCCGACGCTACACTAGACATAGTGAATTATGACGTGAGAGGAGCCGTAGCTTCCGCAGAACGCGCGGCATCTCGCTCGCCCAATCCGGAGCAAGCTTTTACACGAGTTCTCTCCGATCAGTTGCTTGGCGACCGTGGATTGCGGAACCGGTACCTCGAGAACGCTGATTCCGCGCGTGGGACAGCCGATATTACCGGACCCCTTACCTCGATCGAGCAATCGTCAGTCCTAGGCAGCGGCAGATTTTCGGATGATCTCGCTAACGGCCCGTTTGATGGTGATCCAAAATTCAAGGAGCGGCGGGATAAATGAAACTATTTCATATCATCTAGGGAACCCCTGAGCAAGTAGGCCTTGCAGAGGCAATGATGGAATGATTCTCTTCGCAAAAGGAGGGCCGCATTAAGCAGGGTCGTTTTTCAGGGATTGGGATTTCACGGCCACGCAAACAGACGCGGCTGGCGGTATTTCTGGATCAGATGGCGGCTGTGGTTCCGTGGGAGCGGTTCGAGCAGTTGATCATTGCGCATTACCCGGTGGTGGGGCGGGGGCGTCGTCCTTATCCGTTGCGGTCGATGCTGAAGATCCATTTCATGCAGCAATGGTTTGGCCTGTCCGATCCAGCGATGGAAGAAGCGCTGTGGGAGACGCCACTGTTGCGGGAATTTGCAGGGCCTCGACTTCGAGGGCGTACCCGACGAGACGACGATCTTGAAGTTCCGGCATTTGCTTGAGAAGCATGAATTGAGCAAAGCGCTGTTTGACGAGATGACGGCGGTTTTGACCGAGCGCGGTTTGCTGTTGCGCCAGGGCACGATCGTGGATGCGACTTTGATCGCCGCGCCGCCATCGACCAAGAACCGCACGAAGTCGAGCGATCCCCAGATAAAGCAGACCAGGAAGGGCAATCAATGGTATTTCGGCATGAAGGCGCATATCGGCGCAGACGCGGCTTCGGGCTGCGTGCATTCGGCCGAAATGACATCGGCCAATGTGCATGATAGCGTGGCGACCGATGCCTTGCTTTACGGCGAGGAGGAAATTGCCTTTGGCGACAGCGCCTATGCCAGCAATGAGCGTTCGCTCGAAGCCGATCGAACCGAAGCCGACGTCGTCTGGGCCACGCCCTTCAAGCGCAAGAAGGGCCAGGCCCTGACCGATGAACAGCGCCGGATCAACCGGCTGACGTCTTCGTTCCGCTCCAAGGTCGAGCATGTCTTCCGGGTCGTCAAGCGCCAGTTCGGCTACACCAGGACCCGTTATCGCGGACTGTACAAGAACAACCAGCAGATTTTCTGCCAGCTCACCCTGGCCAATATCTACATCATGCGCGAGCAATTGGCCTGAACTGCAGGCTAATTGCGCCCGCAGAACGGGAAACGGCCCGGAAAACAGCCAAATACCGACGGAAATAGGCCGAAAATCCACAATATTGGCCAAATTCGCGCACCGCAAGGAGCGCGGCGCGGCAAAGCTCACCGTTGACGCCGCACGACGCCCAATTCTCTACCTGCGCAGAGGTTCCCTAGATATCGCCAGTGGTTGGGCGAGCGAGGATCGAGGGGGTCGGCCATCGGGTCGAGGTATCCACCAACGGAGCGCTTCGGAAACAACTCGTCATGAGATGGCTCGACCCATTCCCAGCCGTAATATTCCATCCACGCCGGTACAAAGCGCACTCCAAGAACCATCAAAGCGGTGAACGGATAGAGGGCGATATTGAGATAGCCGGCCACCGCGGTCGAATAAGCATCGTCGAGAACTGGGCTCCAATAGGAGGCGAGTTTGCCCGTCCAATAGATAGCGATGCTGGCCCACCAGAGTTTCGCATACCAGGGGCGCCACAGCCAGGCCGATGCTCGGGGCCGCGACCGCACAGCGCTCGCGTCCAATTCTGCCTGTTCGCTCATGACGTCGACTGGGCCCATGCCGGATCCTTTCTGCCGTGGAGAATACCATCGGCAAGGAAAGATTGGAATCCCGTCATGGCGAACTTCGGCTCCAATTCACGTCCTATGGTCATTCCCTTGGCGAGCGGCCGACCGCCCTTTCCCACTTCTCTCCTCACCCTGGAGTGGTCTGTTGTCGAGTTGCCTGATCCTCGGAGACAGCATCGCGATCGGTGTCGCCGCAGCGCTGCAGATCCTTCATTTCGGAGGGTGCGATGTCCTGGCGCGGAACGGGGCCTCTGTCGGGTCAATAGCGGCAATGGCACCTTCAATCGGGTATCGCCAGGTCGTTGTCTCAGCAGGCTCCAATGATCGTCTGAGCCCGTCGCGTGCACGCGACCTTGTCACACTGCGACGTAAGCTGTGGGGCGCAAAGGTTACGTGGATATACCCTCGGCAGCCGACGCCTGCATGGGATGTGTATCGCGTGGCGCGGCGTTTTGGCGACCGGACGGTCGATATAAAAAGCGCCGGCTCGAGGGACGGTGTCCATCCGCGAAGCTATATCGCGGTGGCACGCGCAATCCTTTTCCAAGCGGACCGGGCTAATTTTCAACAGTCGCGCTGGCGATCGGTAGGCGGGACGATGCGATAACGCCATCAGCGTTGACGTTACCTGCCCTGTTAGCGCCGAAGGAGATCGGTGAAGGCGATCTGTCCATCAAAGAGCGCCCGCACGATCAAATAGGCGCGCTGCGCGTTACCATAAGCCCGCCTCACCCCCTCGACATGTTCATGGGCGGTCGATCGCGATACGCCGAGAATATTGCCGATCTCCCGGTCGGTCTTTCCCCTTCCGACGAGGACAAGCGCTTCCATCTGTCGCGGCGTAAGGTCCGGTACAACGGTATCCTCAAGCCTCAATTTCTTCCGCATGATCCGCCTGGCTGCTTCGAATGCAAATGTACCGCACAGTTGGGCGATTGGCAGTGCGTTTTCGTGGAGTTGGTCGAGCGATCGCGCCGCGAAGGAGCATGTTCCCTGATATTCACCGGGCAGATGCACAGGCACCGTGAAACCAGCGCCAAGGCCGAAGCCGATGGCTTCCGAAAGAATCTGCTTGTGACGGGGCGTCAGACGGATGATGTCTCCGACGTCGTGCCACGAGAAGCCATTGACGGTCTTGGTACTTGCAAGATGGATAGGATCCTCCGCGAAATATGCGCGCTCGAGGACATGGGATACCCAGTCTTCGTTATAGGTCGATAACCGGATTGCTCCTTGCGGCGGGCACGTCAGGTCAACATGGTGGCCCATCGCAAACTGCGAGAACCCGAGCATATTGGTGACCCGCCTTAGGGCTTCATTTAAATCGTCTTCGGTCAGAACCGAGCGAAAGGCCTTAAGGAAGTGGTTCAGATCCAGTTTGGTCAACATAACGGCAGACCCTTCTAAAAGGAGGAATGCCTCTCGAGCCCTCTCCTGAACCGTGTACTTTTGAGCGAAAATCTCTTTCATTTCGTCGCAGGCCGAGTCTTCCCGATACCGCTAACTAGATGTGTTGTTCGCTAATTTCGACCAACAGCTCAAGGAACGTGGTTATCTCGCTATGGGCGGTCAGATCGTCGAAGCGACACCGGTGGCCGCGCCAAAGCAACACCGCGCCAGGATCCAGACCCTTTTTGATCAGCTATCGGGCAGTGTCGAGTTCGTGTATATCTGCCCGATGTGGGGAGCTTCGCTATGAAGCTCTGCCGGGCGCCGGATGCAGATCCAGGTCGCCTCCTGCAGTACCTTCGTCCAGCGATCCCACCTGCAGTTCCTTCACGACGATCTCGCGGATGGCTGTCTTCAGCAGCTTCCCGGTCGCGGTATGCGGCAGCTCCTCGACGACCAGCACATCGTCCGGAATACTCCATTTGGGAATCTTACCCGTGTACAGTTCGACCATGTCCTGACGTGAGAAATTCATCTCCGGCTTGAGCTGCACGATGAGCACCGGGCGCTCGCCCCAGCGCTCGTCCGGCTTGCCGACGACAGCGGCCTCTTTGATGGCCGGATGGGCCTGGGCGATATTCTCCAGCTCGATCGAGCTAATCCATTCGCCGCCGGATTTAACCACATCCTTGGTGCGGTCGACGATCTGGATAAAACCATCGGCATCCATGGTCACGACGTCGCCCGTGTCGAACCAGCCCTCTGCCGCGTGCGCCGGGCTGATGGGGCTGTTGTAGTAGCCGGCGGCGACCCAGGGGCCGCGCACGAGCATCGAACCGAAGCTCTTGCCGTCCCTCGCGATCGGCTCGCCATCGGCGCCCTTGATGCAGAACTCCATGCCGAAAAGCGGCCGTCCCTGCTTGGCCTGCAGCGCCAGTTTCTGTTCGGCCGGTAGTCCTTCGTGCTTCGTCTTCAACGTCGCGGCGAGGCCGATCGGGCTGGTCTCGGTCATCCCCCAGGCGTGCCGGACCATGACACCCTTGTTCTGGAAGCGGCTGATCATGATCGGAGGCGAAGCGGAACCCCCGATCGCGACGCGCTTCAGACTTGTGAACGATTGGGCGTGCGAGTCCATCCAGTCCAGCAGTGCGAGCCAAACGGTCGGCACACCGGCGGTAAATGTCACGCCTTCCTGCTCGAACAACTCATGCAGGCTGGCGCCGTCCAGCCTCGGCCCCGGCATAACAAGCTTGGCGCCGACCATCGGTGCCGCGAAAGGGACACCCCAGGCATTGACGTGGAACATCGGCACGATCGGCGAGGCCGAATCCAGGGCCGAGAGTCCCAGCACATCGGGCAGCGCGCAGGTCATGGCGTGCAATACGCTGGACCGATGGCTGTAGAGCACGCCCTTGGGCTCGCCCGTAGTCCCGGAGGTGTAGCACAGGCCCGACGCAGTATTCTCATCGAGATCCGGCCACTCGTATTCGTCCGATTCTCCCGCGATCAGTGTCTCGTAGCAGACGAGACCGGGAAGGATCTCGGATTTCGGCATATGGGCTTCGTCGGTCATGATGACGACGGCCTTCAGATCCTTCAGCCTGTCCGCCAGCACTTCGAGGATCGGCAGGAACGACAGGTCCGAGAAGAGGATCCTGTCTCCGGCATGCGCGATGATATAGGAGATCTGCTCTGGGAAGAGGCGCGGGTTGATCGTGTGGCAGACGAGGCCGGATCCGGACACGCCATAATAGAGCTCCATGTGCCGATAGCCGTTCCAGGCCAGTGTTCCGACCCGGTCGCCGTTTTCGAGGCCGAGGCGTCCGAGGGCATTGGCGAGCTTCTGCGCGCGCCTTGAAAGCTCGGCATAGGTATAGCGGTGGATCGGCCCTTCCACCGTGCGCGATACGACCTCCGTGTCGCCGTGATAGGCCGCCGCGTGTCGCAGAATCGACGACACGAGCAGCGGCGAGTGCATCATCTGTCCAAGCATCACATTTCCTCCCAAGGAATTTCTGATCAAAGCAGTTCGGCTTCGATATCCATCAAAGACGCTGCCCCGCTGATGATTGCCGCCTCCAGCCAGAGCGTCTGCGGCAGCACCCGCTCTGCGAAGAACGTCGCGGTCGCCAGCTTGCGGCGATGAAGCGGAGTCTGTCCGGTGGCCGCCTGGGCCGCCATCCGGACCCACACCCAGCCGAAGGCCACGAGTGCGAAAAGGCGCAGATAATCGGCGGCGGCAGCTCCGGCCTCCGCGGGCGCGGCTCGCGCCGCGAGAAGGTGGCGCGTCGTGGTTTCCAGGCGACCGAGCGCCTGGGCAGTGGCCTTCGTGATGACACCCGCTGCGGGTAAATCCGCAGCTGTACGCAGATCCTGCTCGATGAGCGCGAAAAAGCGCGAGGCCAGCGCGCCATCCTCCATCGGCAACTTGCGGCTGACGAGGTCGAGCGCCTGAACGCCGTTGGTGCCCTCGTAGATCTGCGTAATGCGCGCGTCTCGGACGAACTGCTCCATGCCCCATTCGCGGATGTAGCCGTGGCCGCCGAGCACCTGCTGCGAGGCCACGGCCGTCTCGAAGCCGAAATCGGTGAACGCTGCCTTCACAACCGGCGTGAGCAGTGCCACGAACCCGTCGGCTTCCCTGCGCGCGGCCTCGTCAGGATGCCGGGCGGCGATGTCCATTTGCATGGCGGTCCAGATCGCCAGCGCCCGGGAGGCATCGGCCAGGCTGCGGCCGGTCAGCAGCATCCTGCGTACGTCGGGGTGTTCGATAATCGCAACGGGACCGCGGGTGCCGTCTGAAGAACGGCCCTGAAGGCGCTCGCGTGCGTAGCCCGTGGCCTTCTGGTTCGCCGCTTCTGCGATGCCGAGTCCCTGGATGCCGACAAAAAGACGCTCGGCGTTCATCATCGTGAACATGGCGTTGAGGCCGCGGCCCGCCTCGCCGACGAGCCAACCGATCGCGCCGTCGTAGTTCATGACGCAGGTCGGCTGCGCGTGAATGCCCATCTTGTGTTCGAGCGACCCGACGGACATGTCGTTGCGCGCTCCGAGCGAACCGTCCTTCCCGATGAGGAACTTCGGAGCCAGGAACAGGCTGATGCCCTTGACCCCCTTCGGCGCGCCCGGCAAGCGCGCGAGGATCAGGTGGATGATATTGCCGCCGAAGTCATGGTCGCCGGAGGAGATGAATATCTTCGTGCCCTTGATCCGATAGGAGCCGTCGCCAACGGGCTCTGCCTTCGTTGTCAAAAGGCCGAGGTCGGTACCGGCCGCGGCTTCGGTGAGCGCCATTGCGCCAGTCCATTCGCCGGAGATCATCTTCGGCAGATAGGTCGCCTTGAGGTCCGAGTTCGCGTGGCGGGAGATCGCCTCCACCGCGCCTCGGGTGAGCCCGGGGAACAGGCCGAAGGACAGGTTCACGGAGGAGATCATCTCATCGACCAGTATCTGTACGACGCGCGGCAGACCCTGGCCGCTATATTCCGGATCGCCCGAAAGACCGGCCCAGCCGGCCTCTACGAATGCCCGATAGGCTTCGGGAAAGCCCTTCGGCGTGGAGACGGCCCCGTTTTCAAGCCGGCAGCCCTCCTCGTCGCCGGACCGGTTCAGCGGTTCGAGCACGCCGACGCAGAACTTGCCAGCCTCATCGAGAATCGAGACAGCGAGGTCCGCGTTGACGTCTTCGTGGCCCGGCAGCCTCCGCATCAGGCCGTCGAAGTCGAAGACCTCTCCGAGCAGGAAGGTTATGTCGCTGACAGGCGGTGCATAGGATGTCATTGTTCTGTCTTTCTCTCGTCAGTTGCGCAGCGGCTTGCCGGTCGCAAGCATGTGCTTCACGCGGGCCACTGTCCCCGGCGTCCCGCACAGGGCGATGAACGCGCGCTTTTCCATCGCGGTAATCTCGTCCTCGCCGACCGGCTTCAGCGGATCGGCGCTGACACCGCCCGTCAGGGTGTCGATCAGGGCAATGCCCACGACCCGATCATGCGCTGTGGCGCGACCGGCTATCACCTCGCTATCCAGCAGGTTGCGGATGGCGGGCGCTCCCGATAGACCGGCCAACGCGATCTTCGGCCTTTCCGGAGCCGAGTAGCCGGGCACGAGATCCAACGCCTTCCGCTTCGCATCGGCGAGCAGTCGGTCCCGGTTCATGGTGATACCGTCGGTTACCCTCAGCAAACCGAGATTGCGCGCCTCGAAGGCGCTCCCGGAGACCCTGGCCGATGCGATCAGATTGAAGGCGGCGATCGCGGGCGCCACAGGGCCGTGCGGTGCGGCTGTCAGTGCGTACTGCCTGATCAACATCTCCTTGCAGCCGCCCCAGCCGGGGACGACGCCGATCTTCGTCTCGACGAGACCGATCGACGCCTCGGCATGCGCCTGGATTGCACTGCAATGGAGCAGGATCTCGCAGCCGCCGCCGAACGCCATCCCCGCGAGTGCGCCGACGACCGGGAACGGGGCATATTTGATCGCCCTGAAGGTAGCGTGACCCCGATCGATGAAGGCATTGCCAGATGGGCCGCGATGCCGGAACCCATAACGCCCGCGCCGATCACGGCGGCTTCGGCAATCACCCTCATCACGCCGCTTCCAGGACCATAGCGATGCCTTGTCCTCCCCCGATGCACTGGGTGGCCAGCCCATAACGTCCGCCATCGCGCTTCAGTACGCTCGACGCCTTGCCCACCAGACGCGCGCCCGTGGCGCCGAGCGGATGACCGAGCGCGATGGCACCGCCATCCCGGTTGAGACTGGCCGGATCGATCCCGAGATCGCGACAGCAGGCGAGGACCTGCGCGGCGAAGGCCTCGTTCATCTCCACAACGTCGAGGTCAGCCACGGAGATGCCGGCTCGCTTCAAGGCCTTTCGGCTCGCCTCGACAGGTCCGATGCCCATGATCTCTGGAGCACAACCCGTAATCGCGTAACCCGCCACACGCGCTAGCGGATCGAGCCCGTGCCGCCTGACGAAGTCAGCGGAGCAGACGAGCGTCGCGGAGGCGCCGTCGGTGAGCGGGGACGAGTTGCCAGCGGTAACGGAGCCGTCGACCTTGAACGCCGTCTTCAATCCGGCAAGCTTCTCCGCATCCGTTTCCCGCGGACAACCATCGGAAGGGATATCGCCGACCGGGGATATCTCGGCAGCCAGCCTGCCGTCCGCCCGCGCCGCCAGCGCTTTTTTTTGGCTTTCGAGCGAATAGGCATCCTGCTCCTCGCGGGAAAGGCAGTAGCGTTCCGCCAGGGTCTCCGCGGTCAGACCCATGTTGAGGAAGACGAGCCGCTGAGCATCCGTCCAACCGGGGTTGGGTTGAGGATTGAAACCCATCATCGGTACGCGGCTCATGGATTCGACACCGCCGGCGATGAAGGCGTCGCCAGCTCCCATGGCGATCGCGCCGGCGGCCATCTGGATGGCCTGCATGGAAGAGCCGCACCAGCGGTTGACCGTTGAGCCGCCGACCGATTGCGGCAGGCCGGCGGTCAGCGCGGCGCAGCGAGCGATGTTGAGCCCCTGCTCACCTTCCGGAAAAGCACAGCCGAGATTGACGTCCTCGATCTCGTCGGCCGGGAATCCCGCTCGGGCTACGAGCGCCGCGATGACGCTGGCAGCGAGATCGTCGGGTCGGACCGGGGCGAGCGCACCCCTGTAGGCCGGAGCGAACGGCGTGCGCAGATAATCGACGATATAGGCTTCGGCCATTCCGGTCTTCCTTGATGTGTTAGTTATCGACCGTCAGATCGGGGGCATTCTCGCGCCGTTGATGGCATAGGCATGGAGGACAGTTGAGCGAAGTAAGCTGCGAGATCATCAACGGGCGGTCCATCATCAGACTCGACACTCGGATTTCCCCTTGAAATTCAGACCGCCCGTTAAGAAGCGCCCGATCGAACCTAGAACCGGTAAGTTACTCCGACGCTGGTCAGGACCGGGTCGATGTCCAAACGGGTCCGGACAGGCGCTCCACCCAGTGAACCGGTGGCGTGCGTGGAGAAGGGAACGTATCGAACGTCGGCGTTCAGCATCCATTCTGCGCCAAGCTCATACCGAACACCCACCTGAGCCGCAGGCGCCCAACTGTCGTCAATGCTGAAATTAGCCAAAGCCCTGTCACGCGCATTCAGAAAGATGATCCGTCCGACCCCCACTCCCAGATAGGGATGAACCTTGCCAAGATTGTTGAAATGGTACTGGGCCGACAAGATGATGGGTCCATAGTTGACTTTGGCCACTGTTCCGAGCGGCTCAAGCGAACCGGCGCCGTCAATTTGCGCGGTCGGTGGTACGCCGAGAAACAAATTTCCGGCAATATTGGGCGTGACGAAATATCCGATATCAGCGGTCACCGTCGTTGCGTCTCCGATCCTCACATTCGAGCCGGGGACATGCCCTCCCGCCAAGGTGATGTCGGGCGCATTCTCACTCACCAAGACCCGGGTTGCATTCACACTTACTGCCCACCGCTTGAAATCTCCCGAGTCCTGGGCCCACGCAGGTTGAGGGGAGGCACTCAAGACGGCGAGAGCGGCGGTGTATTGCGCAAGCCTTGTATAGGTATGTGCTGCATTTTTTCTCATGAAATTATCCTCCCTATGTGCCGCCACTATTCTGGATCGGCATTTTTTGATGGATCTATACGGTTCCAACTGTCGTCCTATTTCTGCGACGAGTTAGCGGGCTGCCTCCATGTCGGTGCTGAGTGCGAGTTTCGTTTTCCCAAGAATGAGCTCGGCAGCTCTTTCCGCAATCATCATCGTCGGGGCGTTGGTGTTTCCGGCGACCAGCGTCGGCATCACCGAGGCGTCGACGACGCGAAGACCTTGCACGCCACGCACCCGGAGAGACGGATCGACGACCGACTGAGGGTCTCGTCCCATCCGGCATGTTCCCACAGGATGATAGATCGTCTCCGCTCGCCGACGGATATCCGCCACGATATCCGCCTTGCTCTGGACCGCTGGCCCAGGGACCAGTTCGGTTTTCGAGAAGGCCGCCATTGACGGCGCCGACAGAATTTGCCGGCCGATCTTCACCGCCGCGACCATGGTCTCGATGTCTTCGGGGGCAGAGAGATAGCTTGGATCGATCAGCGGATCGTCGAGCGGGTTGGGGCTTGTGAGCCCGATGCGGCCCCGACTCTTGGGGAGAAGATCGCAGACATGCAATGTATAGCCATACCCGAACGCAATTTCGCGCCCATGGTCCTTCAAAAGCGTGGGGAGAAAATGAAACTGTAGATTCGGCCGACTCCGCGAAGGTGTGCTTTTGACGAAGCCGCCCGCCTCGGCGACGTTGCTCGTTAAGAAGCCCTTTCGGAGGAAAGCGTAAGAAAACGCTCCGGACAGCGCACGCGGGATGAATGACGGTGCGATGCCGATCGGTGTATGGTCGTTCGCCTCATGCATGATTGTGATATCGAGGTGATCCTGAAGATTCTTTCCGACTGCCGGAAGGTCGACGACCACCGGAATACCGAATGCGTTCAGCTCGGCTGCGTCGCCGATACCGGAAAGCAGCAGTAGTTGCGGGGAATTGACGGCGCCGCCCGAAAGAATGACCTCACCCTCCCTGGTTCGCACATCGACGAGTTTGCCCCCCACGGCATAGGTCACGCCGACCGCTTTGCGGTCCTCCAGAATGATCCGGGTAGCCCGCGCGCCCGTGACTATCCGTAGATTGGGCCGGCCCTTGGCTTTGGAAAGAAAGGCGCGCGCGGAACTCCAGCGCCGGCCTTTGTGCTGGGTGACCTGGTACAGGCCGACGCCGTCCTGCGTCTCCCCGTTGAAATCGACGGCACGCGGAAACTGGGCCTGTTGTCCAGCCTCGACGAAGGCATCGCTCAAGGGGTTGCGGGTTCGCAGGTCACTGACGTGAAGCTCACCGTCGCCGCCATGAAACGCGTCGGTTCCAAATCTTTCGTTGGACTCCATTGCTCTGAATAGCGGCAGTACATTATCATAAGACCAGATCGGATCGGCTGCCTCGCCCCACGAATCATAGTCATCCCGGTGCCCGCGAATATAGACCATCGCATTGATCGAACTCGATCCGCCAAGGGTTTTGCCGCGCGGCCAAAACAGCCGTCGACCGCCAAGATTGGCTTGTGGCTGTGTTTCGAATGCCCAATTGAGAGTCTTGCTCTTTGCCAGCAGCGCTATCCCGATGGGCATGTGAATCAGCGGGCTGCGGTCGGACGGGCCCGCCTCAAGCAGACAGACCCGCGTCCTGGGATTGGCCGACAACCGCTCCGCCAACAAGCATCCGGCAGATCCCGCTCCAACAATAATATAGTCAAACATCCTGATCTCCAGACGGCAGCTACCGACGCCGCTCTCTTGTTTCTCGATTCAACCCAAAAAGCGGACGATTAGATTGATCAGCTTCTTTACGGCCGGGGTGTACGGCGGGAATAGAAGGCGCAGGACAGAGAATTTGTCTCTCAGAACCGCACGTTCATGGGAGAAGGCTTTGAAGCCGTAGAATCCGTGTGCCGTGCCGATACCGCTGTTGTTCACACCGCCAAACGGCAGGTTGGGATGCAAGAATTGGACGACATTGTTGTTCACGCAGACGCCACCTGAGCTGGTACTCAGTATGATATCCTCGCGAACGGCGGCGTCGTTGCTGAAGACATAGATGGCAAGCGGCTTTGGACCCGCGTTGATCGCATCGACAACGACGCTGATGTCATCATACTCGATGATCGGAAGAACCGGACCGAATATTTCTTCCTGGGAAATCGCCATCTGCGGCGTCGTCCCGCCGAGTATGGTCGGCGAGAAATAGTTCTGGCCTGGATCTCGGTCTCCGCCTTCCAGGACGGTCGCGCCGCGCGATGTGGCGTCATCGGCCAAGGCAGTCAGGCGCTCGAAATGCCGCCGGTTCACGATTCGGCAATAGTCCGGCCCGTTTTTCTGCTGGCCGTCCGTTTGCCCGTAGACCCGCCTGATCTCGAGCCGCAGCGCATCAATCAGCGCCGGGGCCTGGTCTCGAGCGACATAGACATGATCCGGAGCGATGCAGGTCTGGCCGTTATTGGCGAACTTGCCCCAGACGATCTTGCGAGCGGCTTGCTCGATATTCGCGGTCGAATCGACGATGGTCGGGGACTTGCCCCCGAGTTCAAGCGTCACGGATGTTAAATGTTTCGCCGCGGCCGCCATCACGATCTTGCCGACCTGGGGACTGCCCGTGAAGAAGATATGGTCGAAGGGCAGATCCAGCAAGGCCTGCGAAACCTGGACGTCGCCCTCGCAGACGGCGACTAGATCCCGGGGGAAGGTTTGCTCGACGATGTCCCTGATCAGGGCGGACGTCGCCGGCGTCAGTTCGGAAGGCTTGATGATGGCGGTGTTTCCGGCCGCAAGCGCGGACACCAGCGGCCCGAAACTGAGATTCACCGGATAGTTCCACGGGGAAATTATCAGGCAGACGCCCTTGGCCTGATAGCGGACCTCGGCCGCGATTCCGAACATCCCCAAAGAGCCGTGAACCCGGTGCGGTCTCAGCCAGGATCGGAGGTGGCGCCGGGCATGCGATATTTCCTGATAGACCGGGAACAGTTCGGTCAGACGCACCTCGGATTCTGGCTTCCTGAAATCCGTGTAGAGAGCTCGGATAATCTCGTCTTCCCGGGTCTTCATCGTTGCCTTTAGTCGCGACAACATAACCAGTCGCGCTTTTAGCGTGAATTTCGTCCTGTTCTCTACGGCCGATCGGCGGTGCGATGAGAACAGGGAATCGATCTCGCCGTCGGGATGAATCGGTGCCGCGGTTGTCGCGGTGACTGCATGAACGTTCACTCGGCCCTCCTCAAGGAATCCGCAAGGTTGCAAAGCGGGAAGACAAGCGTCCGCTCGAATGGGTCACCGATAAAGGTCATAATCTTCCTTGGTCGCGCCGCAGTCCGGGCAGTACCAATCGGCGGGCACATCTGCCCAACGGGTGCCAGGTGCCACGCCCGTATCGGGATCACCGAGGGCCTCATCGTAGATATGGCCGCAGGTCACGCAGTGCCATTTCGCGAACGGCACGGTTTCGACGGCACCTGACGGTTCCGCCTCCTGGTCGCCCTTGGTCATCGTTCGGCTCCGGAACCAGATTGAGGCCCCGCCTCTTCTCCGACCTCGCCCGAGTCCAGAGGGATGAAATCGGCTTTGTCGCGCACTGCGCAATCGGGACAGGCCCAATCCTCGGGGATTTGCGCCCAAGACGTATTGGGCGGGAATCCCTCGTGGGCCTCACCCCTAAGTTCATCGTAGATGTAGCTGCAATCGGGACACTGATACCGCGCCATGGCGCCTTGTTCCTTTTGTCGACTTGAGTTTTTAAAAACCTTCGGGACAGGCCGCTGACGAGGATGCGATCGCGCGGCACGCCCTTTTCAGGACGCCATCGCGGCCCGCGACTGCCGGCCGAGGAGACTCGGAACGAGCTCCTCGGCTAGTCGCCAAGGCAGGCGACTATTCGGCGGCCGCCCGCGTCGGCCGGTGTGAAGCAGCACCAAACTTGCGTTCGATCTTCTTCCTGCGCGCGCCGTCGATCTGAATCTTGCCAAGATCGCCGTCAGCCCATCCCACGACGCGGCGGTCCATGACAGATCGGAACACAGGCGGAATCAGCGCCATGAAGAACATGCCGGGGTAGCCGCTCGGCAACTCCGGCAGGCCCTCGAAGTCCCGGAGCGACTGATAGCTGCGGGTCGGGTGGGCGTGGTGATCGGAGTGCCTTTGGAGATGGAACAGGATCAGATTGGAGGCGATGTGATTGCTGTTCCAGGAATGCCGGGGCTGGGCGCGTTCATAACGTCCGTCCGCCATTTTTTCGCGCAACAACCCATAGTGCTCGATGTAGTTAGCGCTGGTCAGCTGCCACCATCCAAAGGCGATCTGGATAGGCAAGAACACCAGCAGCTTGGGGTCGGGTCCGAACGCCAGCAACAGGGACGTGTAAAGGACGATTGTAATCAGCAGCGGCGGGATGATTTCGTTGTCCAGGCTCCAGACACCCTTGTTCAAGCGCTCCAGCCGCACCTTTTCCAGATTCCAGGCGCGCTTGAAGGCGCCCGGAATTTCGCGCAGCGAAAATTTATAGATGCTTTCACCCATCCTGGACGTAGCGGGATCTTCGGGGGTCGCAACGTCGCGATGGTGGCCTTTATTGTGCTCGATGAAGAAGTGGCCGTAGCCGACCACGGCCAGAACGATCTTGGCCATCCAGCGGTCAAAGGCTTCCTTCTTGTGTCCCAATTCATGGCCGGTGTTCAGAGCCAGGCCGTTGACGATGCCCAGAGACAGCGCAAGCGCGACAACTTCCCACCAGGCCATCGGCTTGGTCACCACCCACCATGCCGAGACGATGAGTGAGGCATAATGCACTGGGACGGTAAGATAGGTTAGAACTCGATAATACCGATCCGCCTCGAGACGGGCCACGGCCGCCTCCGGGGGGTTATTCGGATCATTTCCAAACAAGACGTCCAGCGCCGGGATGACGGCATACCAGACGACCAGCGTAAAGGCGTAAAACACACTCCACCCGGTCACGCTGACAAGGTAGAGGCCAATCAGCGGCGCCGCTGGCCAGACGACCGACAACATCCATAGATAGCGCTTCCTGTCGACATAGCGATCAGGCGCGGTATAGGGAGACGGATCTCGTGCGATGGTGCTCATCAGGTACTCTCCTCATCTCAATGAAGACACACTTCACTGGACTTATTAAATCGGCTCTCATTGCCCGTTCCCACCAAATTGGATTCATCAAGGTCACGGAACAACCCCACTAAAGTGTGGTTTTAGCCGGGCGCCTCTAAAATCCTGCAGCCTTTAACCGCGTGAGGCGATTCACTGCCACCGGCGAGAGCGGGAGGCAGCGATGGTACAGCACGGTTTCTTCGATGTGGATGAGCGGCTTGCGGCATTGTCGGCGGCGGGCGACCCGCTGGACCGACTGAGTGCGGTGGTAGACTTCGAGCTGTTCCGGCCGGTGCTGGATGCGGCCCTTGCGCGGTCGGATCGCAGCACGAACGGTGCCTCGCCCTGTGACGCCCAACCCGTCAAAACCTCTGTGCAGAGGTACTAGCGGACTACCTGTTCTCGGGGCGCCGTGCAGCCGGTGCGCTACAGTAACGCACCGGCTGAAACAGTGAACGGAGACGCCGGTTTAGTGCTGCGATTGCGGGGTGCGCACGACCAAGCCTTCGAGATCGCCGGACACGGTGATCTGACACGCCAACCGCGACGCGGCGGTGACACCCTCGACCATCTCCAACATCGAGCGCTCGGCCTCGCCGATTTCTGGCAGTTTTCCCGCCAGCGGACCCTCGATGTAGCAGTGGCAGGTCGCGCAGGCGCAGGCGCCACCGCAGTCGCCGTCGATGCCGGGCACTAAGTTGTCGACCGCCGACCGCATCAGCGACTGGCCGTTTTCGGCATCAACGCTGCGCTCGGTTCCGTTGAATTCGATGAAAGTGATCTTGGTCACGTTGTAACCCTTTTAGTGTTGATCCGCATCATGCGGAAATTCGAAAAAATTGGGGATGCGGCACTCGGCCGCGCATGAAATCATACCGCCAGCGCCTTTGCTTCGATGCTGTCGTCACCCAACTGCTGCGGCGACGGCGCCTTGCGGTCCCAGATCCAGCGCTTGGCCAGGGTGAACTCGGCCGGCCGGTTGACGGCGTCGACAGCCAGTAGCCGCCCGTCCTTTAGGTAGAACGCCGCAAACGAGCGCATCGCCATGTTGCCCCGGATCACGACCTGGTCGTAGCCCTGACTCAGACCGGCGGTCTGCAGCTTGAGCTCGTACTGATCGGACCAGAACCACGGCACCTGGTCGTACGCCAGCGGTTTACCGCAGATGTCAGCCGCCGCCGTTTTGGCCTGCTCCAGAGCGTTGTGCACGGATTCAAGACGCAAGCGCCGACCGTACAGGCGGCTCGGATGGTTGCTGCAGTCGCCGACCGCATAGACCCCCGATGCCGACGCCCGGCAGAACGCGTCGACGACGATGCCGTTGTCGCAGTCGATCCCGGCCGCCTGCGCCAGCTCGACGTTTGGCAGCAGGCCGACACCGGCGACGACCAGATCGGCCTCGATCCGGTCACCCGCCGTCGACACCACCACCGCCTTGCCGTCCCGGTCCTCGATCGCGCTGGCCGCGACACCGGTGCGCAGATCCACACCAGCACCGCGATGAACGTTTTCGAAGAAGCCAGCGACCTCCGGGCTGGCGACGCGCGCCAGCACCATCGGCGCCATTTCCAGGACGACCGGCCGCAGCCCGTGCTTGATCGCGACTGCCGCCACCTCCAGACCGATGTAACCGGCGCCGACGATGACGATGCACGCGCCCGGAACGAAGCGGGGACGCATCGCGTCGACATCGGCGATCGTGCGCAGATAGTGCACGGCCGGGTGATCCGCGCCCGGACACGGCAACGGCCGCGGCCGGCCGCCGGTAGCCAGGATCATATGATCGTACGTCAGTTGCCCTCCGTCCGACAGCGTCAGGCTACGGCGCCCGGCGTCGAGGCCGGTCACCTCGATGCCCAGACGCACATCGACTCCCGCGCCCTCGTAGAAGGCGGACGGCCGCATCAGCAGGCGCTCGCGCGGCAACTCGCCGGCGAGGTAGGCCTTGGACAGCGGCGGCCGCTGGTACGGCAGGCTCTGTTCGGCCGTGACGAGGGTGATGTCCCCGTCAAAGCCACCCTGCCGCAGGCTGGCCACCGCCTGCCCACCGGCGTGCCCGCCGCCGACGATCACGACGTTCGCGCTCATTGCGTCGATCGCTCAGGCATTGATCCGGACCGGCAGCGCCTCGAAGCCCTTGACGAAGGTCGAGAAAACCCGGCGCGGCTCGCCCACGACCTCGATCTGCCCGGGCTTCGGCCATCGCTTGAGCGTTTCCTCCCACAGCACGCGCAACTGCATCTCCGCGAGGCGATTGCCGACACAGCGATGGATGCCGAAGCCGAACGACAGGTGATGACGCGGATTGGCACGGTCGATGATGAACCGGTCGGCGTTCTCGATCTCGTCGCCGTCACGGTTGCCCGAGACGTACCACATCACAACCTTATCGCCCTTCTTGATCTGCTTGCCGCCGAGTTCGAAGTCTTCCAGCGCCGTGCGGCGCATGTGCGCCAGCGGCGTCTGCCAGCGGATGATTTCCGATACCATCGACGGAATCAGTGTCGGGTCCGCGCACAACTTGCGGTATTCCTCCGGATTCTCATTGAGCGCGAGCAGGCCACCGCTCATCGAGTTGCGGGTGGTGTCGTTGCCGCCGACGATCAGCAGCACCATGTTGCCCATGAACTCTTCCGGGCTCATGTTGCGGGTGTTTTCCGAGTGCGCCAGCATCGACAGCAGATCGGGCTGCGGATCAGAGTTCGCACGCTCGTTGAACAGCTTGGTCATATAGGCGCCGCACTCTTGGATCTCCTTGATGCGCTGCTCTTCGGTCTCGACCCCGCAGGTGCCGAGTTCGCAAGTCGTGACGTCTGACCAGTGCGTCAGCTTGGTGCGATCCTCGAACGGGAATCCGAACAGCGTCGCCAGCATCTGCGCGGTCAGGTTGATCGAGACGCGCTCGACCCAGTTGAAGGTCTCACCGGCCGGCAGCGCATCGAGTGCATTCTGGGTGCGCTGACGGATCAGGCCTTCGAGCTTGGCGAGGTTTTCCGGCGCGACGATCGGGGTCACCGTCTTGCGCTGCACGTCATGCTTGGGCGGATCCATCGCGATGAACATCGGCAGCGACGCCGCCGCATTGTTGTCCATGATCGTGATGCCGCCGGAGCGGGACGCGGACGAGAACACCTTGTGGTTGGTTTCCACGCTCATGATGTCCTTGAACCTGGTGACCGACCAGTACGGCCCGTACTGGCTGTCATTGCAGTAGTGAACCGGATCTTCCTTGCGCAAGCGCTCGAAGTAGGGCCACATCATGTTGTCGCGGAACAGCGCCGGATCGGCGACGTTGATCCTGTCCAGCGGAATCGAATATGCATCGGCGCGATCGGCGGTCGCAGCAGCCTGAGTCATCTCCTGGTCTCCTTCTGAGTCATCTCTAGTCTCCTAGTCTTCTTTTTGGGCGCAGCGGCGGGCTTCGATACCAGCAAGGTGCTGGCGCCGGTTCGGTGGACGGATTTCATGCGATGGTGCTCATCCGGCGTTCTCCTCATCCCATTGGAAGACACATTCACTGTGTTCTAAAATCAGTTCTAATTGACAGTCCTCAGCGAATGGGGTTCGGCAAGGCACGGAACAACCCCACTAAAGTGTGGTTTTCAACCCCTCCCCTTCAGGCCCCCTTATGCTTGGAGCAGGCTCGCAGGCGCGGCGGGTGCTTTGACATCCCGCGCGAGGCGCTCGGTTTGGGCGAGAGGGCTTCTATGAGCCGATCGGACGCGCATGGGGTGATCTTTGGCGCGGGCCACGCCGGGGGAAACGGTCGCCGCCCTGCTTCGTCAATATTGGTTTGAGGGAGCCGTAACGCTGGTCGGCGAGGAACTCATCGCGCCTTATCATCGCCCGCCGCTGTCCAAAGCGTGGCTCCGGAACGGTCCCGGCGCCGCATCGCTCCGCTTGAAGCCGGTGGAATTCTACGCCGGACACGGCATTGGCCTCCGACCTGGTGTTCGCGCGGAAAAGCTGACGCGTCAAACCAAGGCAGTTCATCTCTCGACGGGCGAAGTCCCGAACTGGGCAACCCGCCTTCGCCCTGAAGGAGATCGCGGAGATCGCAGCCTAACTAACAGCCGGAGATTGAAAGTTGATGACACGGACACTGCCTTGAACGCATACGAACGGCGAGTGAGGGCCTGCGGTCGGCCAACCCAATCGGCCCAAAGCCCACACTAAAGAGTGGTTCTGGATTGCACACGGGCGGCCTGCTGCTATAGTTCCGCCCCGATGACGCATGTAAAAACAGACACAGCATCTGCGAAAGTGAGAGGCATTCGAGCGGATGAGCCTGCGTCGACTCATCCGCTCGGATTTGAGATGCGGCCTCGGGAGACCGACTCTAGCCCGCGACAAAGGGCACAGCCTCCCACAGGCTCTATCAATGAGCGAGTGGCGTCGTTGGCCTCCGGATGCCTTTCGCGCCCTCGCCTCTTCGCTGCCGAAAAGCCGACGCGCTGCTATCTCCTTCGGGCGCCTCAAGGTTACGGAAAGACTGTCGCGATGGCACAGCATTGGGCCGATCGTCGACAAGTCTGTGCTGCGGCGGCATGGGTTTCCATCAAAGAATGCCGGGGCGATCTGCAACTCCTCGCGGACCGTATCTGCGCGCAGCTCGCCGCTACCCAAGAGGCCGGCGGCCACGACACGCCGCCCCCGCCGCGGCCGAGAGAATGTCCTCGCAGCCTCTATGACCTCGCCACTTGGCTATGGGAGACCAAGGATCGACTAGGATCGAAGGTTCTCATCTGTTTCGATGATCTCGAATTTGATCTGCATTCGATAGACGAGATCGAGGCCTTCATGCTGGCGACGCCAGCCGAAGTGGAATTCATCGCGGCAAGCTCGGCAGACATCGGCTTTGCGCGCATGAAAGCGCGACGAGAAACCCACGAGCTAAGACATGACGCGCTTGCCTTCAATTTCGACGAAGCAAAAGCAGTCGGGCTCACGGAGGAAAGGCGAGCAGTCTCAGAAGTTGAAACTTATTCGCTTTGGAAGCGCACCCAAGGCTGGCCAGAGATATTCTGCCTTTTGATGCAAGCAGCATCGGAGAACCACTCAACCAATCGCCTTATAGTCAACAGCATCACAGGCGTAGATATTGACTTGGATAAATATTTCCGGAGCACAATACTACACTCACTTCCGAATGATATTCGAGAATTTTGTCTCTGCGCCTCCATTCTTGGATCGGTATCAGCAGAATATTTCAACCATGCGTTCCAACGAAACGATGCGGCTTATTTTATAGACAAACTTTCCACCGAGCAGATGCTTCTCCAGCCTCTGGACCGATCGCAGACAGCTTATGAGTTCCACCCTTTGCTTCGCGAATTTCTAGAGCACAGATTCTCGGTGGAGAACCCCGGCTTGAAGCCGAACCTGCTCGCCCGCGCCGCCCAATGGCAAAGACAAAACAACAACATTCGCGACAGCATCAATCTCTCCTTACGCGCGGGTGAGAACGAATCGGCCGCTGATGTTGCGTCTGAAAATATGATGGATATTGCTCTGCGGGAAGGCGAGATAGACCAAATCCAGTTTTGGCAAGGCCGTTTTTCCGCTGCTGTCATTTCGGGTTCTCCAACAATCGCCCTTGGCCTGGCCTGGGCCCAGATTTTTAGTCACGACCACCGGCGGGCGAGTGGGCTGTTGGCCGATTTGCGGGCCACGGAACTTAGCGGTCTTGATCAACAAGTAAGCCGACAAATAGAGTGCTGGTGCGACCTCATCGAAGCCATCGGAGAAGCAACCGGCGACAATCTGTCGGAAAGTCGGCGTCAGTGCGAAGCCTGGATGAAAGTCTATAACGAGGCGGACCTCGTCAGCAAAGGTGCTGTGCTCACCTGTCTTTGCTTCCTTGCGGCCAGCGAGCACCGGTTTGGTGATTTAAGGACACTGTCCTTGGAGACGTCATCGGTAAACAACATCGCGGATCACCACTACGCACTGGGATGGCTTTACGGCGCCATGATTCTCGCCGAGCTTTCAAGAGGAGATATGCGCGCAGGTGCTGCCTTACTCAAAAAAGCGCGCGGTGACGAAAATGCTCAAATTAACACGACACCTTTCTCAGTAAACCTTCTGAACACGCTGGAACTAGAAATTCAGTACGAGGCGAACCAACTTGACGGCATAGAAGCACACGTCGACGAGATTCTTGATTTTGTACGGCGGCATGGCATTGTCGATTTTACATTCTCGGCCTATCGCACCGCTGCAGCAATTGCCCGCTGCAAGGGCAATCCAAAACGTGCTGCCGAGCTTCTTAACGAGATGCGCGTGATAGCGGGAGAATCTGGTTTCGTCCGGCTTGAGGTCCTGGCGCGACTGACGCTCGCGGATATGTTCGTTGCAGAGAGCGCGGAGCAGGCGCTCTCCACCTTGCCGAACCACAATCACCCAATTTTTCTTTCGACACATGGACCGTATCTCCGCGCACGGCAATCGCTGACCGAAGCGCGCATTGCGGCGCGACAGGGGAAGTTTCACCTTTCCAACCGCTTTGCAAACGTCGCTTTAGACCACGCACGCCGATCAGAACTTGGCCGGCTGGAGGTTGCGGCGTTACTCTGCACCGCCGTTGCTTGTGCCGGGACAGGAAGATCGGCCGTGTCTGAACAGCGCGTAGCCGACGCGATCGCCATTGCTTCGCGACTTGGATGTTATCGCACATTCCTCGATGAACGGTGGCATCTGGAAGCGCTTGGACCCATCTCGACGCCACTGTTGAATCTCATTCCGAGCGAGGAGGAATTGGGGCGTCGAGAACCCGCGCCCGGCGACTATCGCGTCCGCTCGCCGAGAAGCACAACTTCGGTTGTGCTCACGAGAAAGGAACTGGCGATGCTTCAAAGGATAAGAGAAGGCCTCTCTAATCGTGACATCGCGTCCAAGCATCGCATAAGTGAAGACACCGTCAAATGGCACATTCGCAATCTATTTGCCAAACTGGCAGTCAAGAACAGAGTCCAAGCGCTGCTGGAATCGGAGAGGCTCGGAATTCTACAGTAAAACTACCCGCGACCATGAGCGCTACACGATTTCAGAGGTCGTTCCTTCGCCAAATCACCCTCCGGTTCCGCTTCGCTCCACCTGCAGCCAACACTGGCGAGGGAGACAACGATGCGCTAACACTTAAGCGGGACCGCCCGGTGGAGGCGATCGAAATGCGGGCTGTCGGGTCGGGCGCAGAAATGAGATCACCTATGAATGAACCAAGCCGAGCGATCTTCAGAACAACCGATGGCCTCGACCTCGCCGCAGATATGTATGGTCGGCCAACGCGCGGCTCAGTACTCATGGCGCACGGCGGCGGCCAGACACGGCATGCCTGGGCCAAGACGGCGGCGGCGCTTGCGGATCGGGGCTGGGAAGTGGTCACGCTCGATCTTCGCGGCCATGGCGAGAGTGGCTGGTCACCGACGGGCGACTACGGGATTCAGCGGTTCTCGGAAGATCTCGCGGAGGTCGCGCGCGCGATGGGTGGCCGTCCGGCGTTGATCGGCGCGTCGCTCGGCGGTCTCGCCGGACTGTACGCGGAGGCCGAGATCGCGCCCGGGGGTTTCAGCTCGATCACCCTGGTCGACATCGTTCCGAACATGGACCCAGACGGCGCCGCCAAGGTCATGGAGTTCATGAACGCCCATGTCGCCCAGGGATTTGGCAACCTTGAAGAGGCCGCAGACGTCATTGCGGCCTATCTACCTCACCGACCGCGGCCAGCGGATCATTCTGGACTGGCCAAGAACCTGCAGCAGGGCGATGACGGGCGGTTCCGCTGGCATTGGGATCCCGGCGTTGTCTCTGGCATGCAAAGCTGTCGATCCTTGCGGGATGCCGACGCGTTCCAAGCCCGATTGACCGGCTTGACGCTTCCGGTGCATCTCATCAGGGGTCGGCTGAGCGAGTTGGTTTCTCGGGAGGCGGCGGAAACCTTCGTCGCGCAGCTTCCGAACGGAAAGTTCACCGATGTCGCCGGCGCGTCGCACATGGTAGCTGGTGATCGCAACGACGCCTTTCTCAGCGCCGCGGTCGGATTTCTTGAGCGGCTGGACCGGCAGACGCGAGCCTATGACGGCTGAAGCCTTACCGAACGTCTTCGCCCTGACTCCTCTCGACCCGAAGTTCAGAGCCGATCCCCATGATGCGCTCAACGACCTGCGAACATGTTGCACCGTGAATTGCGATAAGGCGACCTCCGGCTCATCAAGGTCGCCGCCCGCATCGTCGAAACCGCCAGCCGTATCCGCATCGCCTTCGCCAGCGCTTGCCCCGAGGCTGGGCTCTACCGCGAGCTTGCCATCGCGCTTCGCGCCGCCAGCTAACCCCTGAACGGCGCGGCCGTGCCCGCCAACAATCCCCTCAGCCCAACCCCCAGCCATGCAAAACAGCGATGAAACAGGCGCCACAGCCGACCGTGTCCGACTCACCCCGACACGCCAGGACAAACCCCCGACAATCCCTATCGACCAGCCTCGAGAATAAGGCGGGTTAGGAGTTTCGCCAAAAAGTACCTTTGGATCAATGATGACTGGTTTGCCGAGCAGCGAGTTGGCACATGCGCTTAGCCCCACATCATCGTGCTGGCCCAATCAGGTCGAGCGCTTCTTCGCCCTGCTGACCGAAAAGAGGATCAAAACGAGGGGCCGATAGCTCCAGGAGGGCGCTAATCGAGGACATCGAAAGCTTCATCGACAACACACATCCAATCGACAAAGCTGCAAGCTCGCCTGTCGTCTCTTGGCTCAGTTGGTTTATCCACTCACCCCCATCGCTAGTGCTTTTTGCAGCGCGACGAACTGTGTCGTCAGGGCCATCCGGGCCTGAATCTGTAGATCCGCAGCCGCCAACTGATCGTTTTCGGCGGCAAGCGCGGCGAGCGCGGACGACCGCCCTGCACGCCAGGATTGCTGGGCGAGGCCAGCGCTGTGGTCCGCCAGCAGAGAGTTGCGCGTCTGCATCGCGAATGCCTTGCGCGCCTCGCCGAATCTGTTGAGTGAACTTTCGGCATCCTGAAGGGCCACGAGCACGGCGGCGCGATACGCTGCCGCCGCCTCATCGCGACCGGCGACGGCCTGCAACACGCCCGCCCGCCCGCGTCCAAAATCGGCAAGGTTCCATTGGATCGTCGGACCGGCGAGCGACCAGAGATTGTCGGCACTCGCAATATCGCCCTTCATGGCGCTGCCAAGACCGACCACGCCTGCCAGGCTGACCTTGGGCATCCGCGCGGCCTCCGCCACGCCAATCCCGGCATTGGCGGCATGCAGGTGCTGCTCGGCCGCCCGGATATCGGGCCTGCGGGCGAGCATGGCGGTGGGATCGCCGACCGGGACGGCGGCGGGGGGAAGCGGCACCGGGCCCGTGCCATCGAGCATGGCATCGAGCTCGCCGGGGGCTTCTCCCAGCAGCACGGCTATCGCGTCCTTGCGATCGTTCCGGTCCGCTTCCAGAGCCGCGATGGCTTGCCGCCGGACTTCCACGGTGCGATCGGCCTGATCGCGCTCGATGCGCGACAGCTTGCCCGCGCCTTCAAGCTGCGCCGTGAGGTTCGCGATCTTCTGCTGGTTGGCAAGCAGACGGCGCGCGAGGTCCAGACGTTGTCGGCTGGCGCGCAGGGCAAGATATTGGCGCGCGATCTCCGCAGTCAGGCTGAGGCGGGTATTCTCCGCATCGGCCTGCGCGGCATCGAATTGCGCGCGCGTGGCCTCGATATTCCGCCGCGCTCCACCGAATAGATCGATTTCCCAAAGGGCGTCGAAGCCTGCGAGGAAGAGCGACGAGGACTTGGCCTCTCCACCCGTCACCAATCTCGATGCCTGGATATTCCCGGCCCCTGCCCCGGTGCCGACAACCGGCGCCAATGCCGCGCGCGAGCTTCGCAGTTGGGCCCGCGCCTGCCGGACACGCGCTTCGGCGATATCGATCGCCGGGTTGGAGGACAGCGCCCGCCCGATCAGTTGATCGAGCAGCGGATCGTTCAATTCCCGCCACCATGGCGTCAGTTGCTGCGTGGCGGGCATCGAAACCTGATCCGTTCGCACGAAGGAATTGCCCATCGAGGCGGGGGGTGGCGGTGCATCTTTGTAATTCGGCCCCATCATACATCCGCCGAGTGTGGGCAACAGCAGGAGCGGAGGGACAAAGACAAGCGCACGCATCGACAGTATCTCCGGTTCAGGGCCGTAGCGACGCAAGCTTGCTGGACAGCCACGGACGAATCACTTACTAACCCACTTAACGGTCGTTCAACAAGTGAGCATTCCATGTCCGATATGCGGTCCCAATTACTCGAAACCGCCGCCCGGCTTTTCGCCGAGCGCGGCTACGAAGCCGTGTCGATGCGCAATATCGCCAGGCTGGTCGGGGTGACCCAGGCGAACCTCTATTATCACTTCCGGGACAAGGCCGACCTGATCGAGGCCACCCTCGCCTCGGTGTTCGAGGCTTGCGCCCGCGATCTGGATGCGTGGCTGGCCCAGCACCCGTCGAACCAGCTCGAGGCTTTTGTGCGATGGTTCGTCCGGAGGCTGATGACCGACCGGATATTCGCCCGCCTGCTGTATCGGGAACTGCTGGATGGAGACGAAGCCCGCATCGCCACCCTTTCAAGCACGGTACTTCGGCAACCATTCCAATCGATCGTCGCTGCAGTGGAGCAAGGCAGAACGGACATATCTGCCAAGGAGGTCGCGTTGTCGCTGGTTGGCTTCGCGCTTGGACAGGTCCTGATCCTGCCCCTCGCCCCCGGCCTGACCGGAGACAGCGAGAGGTCCGAATCCGTGGATCAGGTGGCCTCTCAACTTCTCGCCCTGATCCAGTCCGCTTCGGTGGTGGGCTGACATGGATCGCAAGCACCGTGTGGCGAAGGCGATCGCCCTGTCGTTTCCTATCCTTCTCGCAAGCTGCGGCGGTGGGGACCAGACATCGCAATCGGCGGAACCTCCCGCCGTCAACCTGCCCGTGACGACTGCCTCCCTGACGACATCCATGGACGGAACTGCCGCGAGCGGCACGGTCGAATCCGATGATCGCGTGCAACTCGTGGCCCGCGCCTCGGGCACTATCCGGGCAGCCGACCTTTATGACGGCCAGCCCGTCAGGCGCGGGCAAATCCTTGCGACCATCGACGCGCGGCAGGCCGAGGCCGCTGTTCGGCGCGCCAGCGCCGCGCTGGATGCGGCGCTGGCCGAACAACGCGATGCGCATGGGGATGTCACGCGCGATGCACCGCTCGCCCAAAGCGGTGCCTTGGCGATGGATGCCTATCGCAAAGAACAGCTTCGAGACAGCACGGCCGCCGCCGGAGTCACCCAGGGACAGGCGGCGCTCACCGCTGCCCAGGTGGACCGCAGCTACACCTCGATTGCCAGCCCTTTCGACGGTTTCGTCGTTTCCCGGCAAATCCGCGACGGAGATATGGTGATGCCAGGATCGCCGCTGGTGACGGTGGAGAGCCGTGGCCAATTGGTGTTCCGCTTTGCCGCGCCCCAGGCCAGTCTCGGGATGTTCGTGCCGGGAGCGGCGACTCCCGTGCTGCTCGACGGGCGCGAAGATCGCCCCGTAACCGGCACGGTCCGGGGCGTCGTCCCCTCCGCGGACCCGGCTACCCGCCGCTACACGGTAGAGATCGTTCTTCCCGCCGATAGCGGAATCATGCCGGGCATGTTCGGTCGCGTCCGGCTCCCATCGGCGACGAATCACGGGGTCAGCGGAGATACCGTCGCGGTGCCTGCCGCCGCGATCACCGACCGCGGCGGGCTGACCGGGGTTTTCGTGGTGGGCCAGGACAAGCGTCTCACCTTCCGCTGGGTGCGGCCGGGTGACCGGCTGGGCGATCGGGTCACCGTAACCTCCGGCCTGTCGGCTGGTGAACGCATCCTCGCCCGTGTCGATCGGACCGTTCGGGACGGCGCACGCCTCGCCGGCGGAGCCACGCGATGACCGAGGCGCCGCTCAATTTAGCGGGCCGCCTTGCCAGGACATTCATCACCTCCAAGCTGACGACCGTCTTCCTGCTGGCCGCGCTGCTGCTCGGCGCGCTCGCCGTGTTGCTGACCCCGCGCGAGGAAAATCCCCAGATCGTGGTGCCCGGTGCGATGGTCACGGTCGCCCTGCCCGGCGCCACCGCCGAAGAGGTGGACCGGCTGGTGGTGGCACCGCTTGAAGGCGTGCTCAGCGAGATGACCGGGCTCGACCACAGTTACGGCACCGCCCAACCCGGCCTCGGCACGGTGCAGGTGCAGTTCAAGGTCGGCCAGCCGCCCGAGGATTCGCTGGTCAAGCTCTACAACCGGGTGATCGCCAACCGCGGCAGGCTTCCCGCCGATGCGGCTATCCCACTGATCCAGGCGGTCGATGCCGACGATGTGCCCATCGTTACCGTGACCCTCGCTTCCTCCGCCTATGACGACTTCGGCCTCAAGCGATTGGCGGATTCGATGGCTGAGCGCCTGCGCAGCACGCCGGGCGTTTCGGTGGTTTCCGTCTATGGCGGGCGCAACCGAGAGATTGATGTCGCGCTCGATCCGGTCCGATTGCAGTCCTTCTCGATCTCGCTCGCCGAGGCACGCGGAGCGCTGGGCGCCTCCGATGTGGGCCTCAACCTCTCTGGGCCGGCACGGGCGGGCCGACTGGAACGACTGCGCTACTCCGGCGAGCTGGGATCGGTGGCGGCGGTACGCGATCTCGTGATCGGGGTGCGCAATGGCCGCACGATCAAGATCGGAGATGTCGCAACCATCTCCGACGGCCCGCATGTCGAAATCACGCGCCTCAGCCGTTTCGGATTTGCGGCGGGCGACCCGCGCGCCAAGCTCGGTGAAGGCGAAATGCCCGCCGTCACCATCGCCATTGCAAAGAAGAAGGGTGAGAATGCGGTCACCGTGTCCGAAGCCGTGGCCAATCGGGTCGCGCGGATGCAGGCCAGCTTCATCCCGCGCGCGGTCCATGTCGTAACCACCCGCGACGACGGCCAGAAAGCCGACGAGGCCGTCAACGCGCTGATGGAGCATCTGGCGATCGCGCTGATTACCGTCAGCTTCATCATGCTGTTGTTCCTCGGCTGGCGCGAGGCGCTGATCGTGTCCGTCACCGTTCCGGTCATCTTCTCGATCACGCTCGGAGCGGACCTGCTCGGCGGGGTGACGATCAACCGCATCACCCTGTTCGCGCTTATCCTGGCGCTGGGCCTGCTCGTCGATGCCTCGATCGTCGTGATCGAGAACATCCACCGCCACTACCATCACGAGCGCTCCGACGCTTCGCAGGAGGATGTGACCGTCCTTGCCACCAACGAGATCGGCGGCGCCACCAATCTCGCGACATTTGCCGTGATGCTGGTGTTCGCGGCCCTGCTGCTCGTGACCGGCATGGCGGGCGATTATTTCTATCCCATCGCCTATAATGTGCCGATCGCGATGCTCGCGTCGATCATTGTCGCCTATATCGTCACGCCCTGGGCAGCGAACCGCTGGGTCAAGCGACCTGCCTCTACCGGCGGCATATTGGATGATGGAAGCGCGGAAGAGGCCGGTGCTCATGCGGAGCGCAAGCCCGACAAGTTGCGGGACGCCTATCTCTGGCTGATCCGACCGCTTCAGGAGCACTCAAAGGCACGTCGTGCCCTGATGATCGGCGCGGTCGTTGCCCTGCTCCTTTCGATCGCGCAAGGCGGCTGGCAGTTCATCCGCCCGGCGGGCGTCGGCGGGCCGGTGCCGCCGCTTGGGGTTGCCATGGGCTTCCTTCCCAAGGACAACAAGAACACCTTCAACATCGTGATCACCATGGCCGAAGCCAGCCCCGTCGAGAATACGGCCCGGATGGTTCACGAGATCGATGGCCTGCTTGCCGCCAATCCGCTGGTGGTGAACTACCAGAACTGGATCGGCCAGGCTGGGGTCCCGGATTTCAATGGATTGATGCAGGGAACGGCGGCTCGCACGGGTGAGAATGTCGCCGAAATTCGCGTCAACCTCCTGGACAAGCACCAGCGTTCGGAAAGCTCGATCACGTTCGTCCGCGAATTGCGTCTGAAGATCGAAGCCATTCGGACCCGCTATCCGGGCGCCCGGGTGAGACTGGTCGAGGATCCGCCGGGGCCACCGGTGCGTGCGACGGTGCTCGCCGAATTGCACGGCGAAGATCTCGTGGGCTTGCGCCGGCTGGCGAAGCAGGTGGAAGCCGAGTTCGCCAACACCTATGACATGGTCGATATCTCGAACAGCGAGCCTACCGACGTGTCGCAATGGCGCTTTGTTCCTGACCGCGAGAAAGCAGCGCTCTCCGGCGTGTCAGCTGCCGATATCGCCGAGGTTCTGGGACTTGTCTATGATGGCCAGGTGGTCGGGCGTGCCCATATCGATCCAGAGCGCAACCCCGTTCCGATCCGCGCCTATGTGCCGCGCGCGGATCAGCCCGCCCCCGCACGGCTCGAAGGCCTCTACGTGACCAGCAGGGACGGCCGCCAGATACCGCTGGCCGAATTGGTCCGGCGCACACCATCTACCGCCGACAAGCCGGTCCAGCGCAAGGACAATGAGCGCGTGATCTTCGTCGGAGGAGAACTTGCGCAGAGCGTGCCGGTCTATGCGGTGCTCGATCTCAACCGGCGCTTGTCGAGATTGCGCACCCCGGACGGGCAGCCGCTCGCCACCGGCAATCTCAGCCTCAGCGAAAAGGCACCTGACATCATCGACGGCTACCAACTGCTATGGAGCGGCGAAATGCGGATGACGCTCGATATCTACCGCGACATGCTGATGGCGCTCGGGGCGGCGCTGACGGCGATCTATTTCCTACTGGTTGCTTATTATCGCTCGTTCCTCACCCCGCTGATTGCCATGTCCGCAGTGCCTCTGGGGGTCATCGGCATCTTTCCGGGCCACTGGCTGCTGAAAACCGACTTTTCGGCGACCTCCATCGTGGGCATCATCGCACTGTCCGGCGTGGTGATCCGCAACTCGCTGCTCATCATCGACTTCATCCAGGATAACCAGAAACATGGCATGCCGCTGGCGGAGGCGGCGCGGATGGCCGGCGCGGTCCGCCTGCGGCCGATCCTGCTCACCACGCTTGCCATCGTGCTGGGCTCGGCGATCATGATCCCCGATCCCGTGTTCGGCGGCCTTGCGATCTCGCTGATCTTTGGCACACTCGTCTCGACCGTGCTCACTGTCTTCGTGGTGCCGATCCTCTATGAGCGCCTCATGCGCGCATGAGGCTTCCGTCCCATGCCGCGGCCCTAGGAAAGACGTTTGCGACGCAGGCTGACGAGCACGAGGATCGCCGCGCGCCGGATCCCGGTAGCGGGGCTTCCAATTCGGCTTACGTCGCGTGGTCGATATGTTCCAGCAGCGCCGCTGGCGGCGCATGGTCCGGCCTTCTCGCAAGATTGCGATAATGCCACGCGGCCTCTTCAAGGATGGAATCCGCTTCGATCCGGGCGTCTTTGGGACGACTTGATCTCAGCCCGGCCAGTTCGGCGGGCGAAAGGCCGGCCCTGAGATCGCGCAGTGCTCAGCCGTTGGCGGGCTGTCGAATGCCCCGCGCGTCGTGAGGAGGGCGAGCCGATGGCCCACCCAGCCTCCTCGGGCGAAATGCCCCCTGCCCCCCAGACCGTCGTGCCGACAGCACGGTGCCGGCTTTGGGTGGGGTCAAGGTTGGCAGCAAGTTCGGCCTGCCGCACTGTACCAAGCCGCTGCGCCATCGCGAGGGTGTCCATGCCCATCGTGCTGGCCTCGATGCGGGCGAGGACGCGGCGCTGGCATGCCCATTTTTTGGCGCCGTAGTGGTCTCGGCATAATTGCGCAGGACCGGATGCTGCGCCTTCGCCCGCCTGACCGCACAGGCATCGGCAACCGTGACGATTTCAAGATCGGCGCGCAGCACGGCGTTGGTGGGCAGGCCGAGCGTACGCTTCGCGAAGGCTCGGCCATCACGGCCCCGCCATCCCTCCTTCCCAGCCGCCGCCGAGCGCAAGGAACAGCCGAACGCGATCCGAGGCGATGGACGCATCCGAGGCCGCCAGCGCCGCTTCGGTTGTGGCAAGGCTTCGCTGCGTGTCGAGCAGTTCAAGACCCGTTCCAAGACCGCCCCGAGTCATCCGGGCTTGTAGCGCGGAAGCCCTCCCGCTCTCATCACGCGCGACCCTGAGCTTGGCATTCTGGTCCAGATCGCGGGCATAGGTGCTGAGGACCGTCTCGGTTTCGCGGAGAGCTGCGAGGACGCTGCCGTCAAATGCCGCCAGCGTCGCGCGCGCCGCTGCATCGCTTTCCGCGATCCGCGCCCTGGCGACGCGCCGGTCCGGGAAGGACCACGAGATGAGCGGGCCGAAGCTGAACCGCAACGCCGAATCATCGACCAGCCCGCCCACGCTCCGCGAGGTCGTGCCGAGCGATGCGCCGAGGCTGACGCTCGGATAGAGGTCCGCCGTCGCCACTCCGATGCGCGCCGTCGCAGCCGCGAGCCGGCGTTCAGCTTCGCGGATGTCGGGCCGGCGCCGGATCAGCGCCATACCGTCGCCAATCGGCAGCGGGCGGTCGACGGAAGGGATGATCCGGCAGGTCGCGAGATCGGGCGGATAATCTTCGGGCGTCCGGCCGAGCAGCACGGCAAGGCTGAATAGTGCAGCTTTGCGGCCTGCCTCGATCGGCGGCAGCGCTGCCTCGAGCTGAGCCAGGAGCGCGCGCGAGCGGGTGGCGTCGAGGTGCGTGTAGAGGCCAGCGCGCACGCCTCTTTCGGTGAGCGCGAGGCTTTGCCGCTGCAGTTCGACCGAATGGCGGGCAACGGTCATCCGCGCGCCGGCCGCGCAGGCATCTCCATAGGCGCCGACCACTCCGGCCACGACCGTCGTGCGCGCAAGGTCATAGGCGGCGGCCTGCGCTTCCGCATCGGCCTGCGCGGCCTCGATCGTGCGCCGAATCCGGCCCACGACGTCGAGTTCATAGGATATGCCGACGCCGGCGTCGAAGGTTGCATGGGTCCCGTTGGGCGAGCCGAGACCGAGATTGGACGGCTCGCCCACCGATACGCCGCCCGCCGTGGAAGTCTGGACGCCCGCGCCGGCCTCGACCTCCTGGACAATCGCGCGCGCGCGTTCGAGATTGGCCGCCGCGACCCTGAGGTCGGTGTTGGCCTCGATCGCTTCCTGGACGAGCGCATCGAGCTGGGGAATAGCGTAGAGGCGCCACCAGCGCTGGGGCAAGGGTTCAGCCGAATAGGCGGGCGATTTTCCTTCGGCAAAGCTCGCGGGCCGATCCGAGATGCCTGCGGGCAAGGGCGGCGCCCGATAGCTGGGGCCGACCGTGCCACAGCCAGCCAGCATCAGCGCGCCCATCAGTCCGAGCGGCCTTTTCGTTCCGACGCGCCCCATCGTCATTCGCTCCGGCCGGGGCCGAGCGCATTTTCCGCGCCATTGAGCGTCACGGTGACCGTCCGGCCCG
>NZ_QVRA01000017.1 GCF_003591655.1 Sphingobium terrigena | reverse complement strand
CGCTGGTCAGCGCAATCCGCACCGCCTCCTGCTTAAACTCTTCACTATGCTTCATCATCTCGTCGGTCTCCTGTCACGAACATAAAACGCTCAAGTGACCGGCGCAAAACCGTTACAAGTCCAGTCCATATCGTCGCTCAATATTGCCTGCGTCCCTGGATCAATCCTGCCGTTTGAACATAGTTGGTCGATTGCATCGATCACCGCCTGATCGGTGTTTGACCACAGCGATGAGGCCCCCCCGGTTTGAAGCGCTATAAACTCGTTGTCAGTCATGCCGACCAGTCGCGCGGAATGGACATGGTGCGCCCATTCATAATCCACTCTATAACGCGCAGCCACCCGCAACACCACCATCTCCCTGTGGCGTGGGCTGAGCGTAGAGCCAACCAGCATATATTTGCCCAACTCCAGTACGTGCATCGCCAGTTGGGGATGTTGGGCCAGGGTCATCATGGTGTTGGATCGGGAACCATTTTCCCGTGCCTCTGGCCCTTCCCAGAAGGCAAAGACATCGCGGGCGGCATCGGTCCATTCGCTACGAGGCAGCATCGGTATCATGGGCAACTGCCTATCGCTCATATGATCACCACCGGCTGGCAGGCAGATCGAGCGATAGCGGCCGTTGGTAGGAAACATCGCTGCCATCGCGTTGCCCCTTGATATAGCCACCCGCCTTGAATTGCGGCATTTCCAGGATCGAGGCGTCTCCAGCGATCAGCAAGTCGACCGTGCAGCGTCGCAGCGCAATCTTCCAAGCGCCGTCACGCTTTTCGAGCCGGTCGACATAGCGGCCATTGATAAGGCGCACGCTCTTGCCGTCCGGGTTGAGCAGGCCGACGATGACATAGCTTTCGGCGTGGGCGACAGTCCCGTCAATGTCGCACGTATGGGTGGTAATATTGTGGAGATGCAACTGGCTTCCAGCCGCGTGGATGGCGTTGGCCCATTCGGCGTAATCGGTCCCCTTATTGATCGCCGCGGCACCATGTTCGTCGATCCCGTCGGGATGATAGGCTGCCGTCAACAGATCCACGTCGAAGCGGTCATGGCCGCGTGCATGGCGATGCACGCAATCCTCGATCGCGCGTCGATCCATCAGATAGGCGACATCACGGGCCAGTGCGGCGATATCGATTTGCGCCATTATCTCTCTCCTGGTCGTCAGTTTATCGTTAGGCGCGCGCTGTTCAGGCGAACTCTTCTTCGCCCTCCAGCTTGGTCCGGTGCATTTCTCGCTTGCTGTCGAGCGGATAGGCCGTCGCGCGGTGCATGGTCCCTGTATTGTCCCAGATGACGGTATCGCCGACCGACCATGTATGGCTCAGCGAGAACTGGTCTTGCGTCGCCCATTCGCGCAGGCGGATGAGCAAACGACGACTTTCGACCGGATCCATGCCGACGATATATTCCGCCGTCGATCCCAGTACGAGCGACTTGCGGCCGGACTTGTGCGTCCAGACCAGCGGCAGTTCGTTGGTGCCAAGCTTGGCCCAGGCATCATATTCCGCAAGGCCCGGTTCGGGTTGGACATACAGTTGCGCGTTGACCAACGAATGGACCACGCGGAGCTTTTCCAGTTGGGCCTTCTCATCGTCGGGCAGGGCATCCCACGCGGCATAGGTGTTGCAGAACTCCGTGTTGCCACCGCTCGATGACAGGATCTTGGCAGTCAGCATGGAGGCGAACAGTGGCACGCGGTCCATCGTTCCATCGATGTGCCAATAGAAAGCACCCCTGGTATAGTCGGCCATCGGATTGACCGCCTTGTCCATGGAAATCTTGAACACATCGCCCGTCATTTCTCGCGCAAACTTACCTAGCGTCTTGGTGAAGGCGACCTGTTCCTCATCCGTGAAATCTGTTCTGGAAAAGACGATAACGCCGCGATCTTCCAGAAGGGCGCGGATTTGCGCGGCGTGCCGACCAGACAGCAAAGTCTCTTTGTCGCTTTTGACCACGGCGCCGATCAATGGCTTCACCTGGGTAACGACAAAGCTATCTGACAGGGTTGTCGCCATAAGAATATCCTCTTCCGTTATCCAAAAACTGAACATTTGCTTAGCGCGAAAATCCAGCTGGCGCAATCGCGCTGATCCGCCGTTTAGCGAATCACCGTTGAATGAAAGTGCAAGGGGCCAAACCCGTGCAATTCCTGCGTCGTTGGTGGCGTGCGCCCCTTGTCGGCCAAACCATATTTGCGGGCCATCTCGGCTCCGACCACAGTGTGCCCGCTCAGGATCATCAAGGCAGGATCATTATAGAGCGCCCAGATAACATGGCCGGTGAATTCCGGGGTTTCACACTGCCCCTCCAGATAGCCGAATTTCGCCGGGTTGGACGCGATGATTGCCTTCAGGCGGTCCGTCAGTAACGCACCCATCCAGATGGACATGGCGGCGACATTTAATCCGGCGTGGCGAAAATCGGCGGCCATGTCGAAGGCCATCTTGTCCATGCCCGCCTTGTGCGCACCATAGGCTGCACCTAGAGAATAGTGCGCCGCTCCAGACGCTGAGGTGAAGATAATCAAGCCACGGTCTTGCTGCGCCATGACCGGCGCAACATGCCAGGCTGCCACATAACCGCTGCGGACACCGACGGTGATCATGTCCGCCAGCTTCAAGGGCTTTTCCCAAAATTCACCGGGATGGGTTAGCTCGTCATGTACGGCTGCGGCGTTATTGACCAATATGTCGATGCGTCCCTGCTCGGCTTTCACCGTTTCGAAGAGCGCCTGCACATCGGCGTCATCGCCATGGTCGCATCGGATCGCGATGCCCCTGCCGCCAGCGGCGGTTACCGCTTCGGCGGTTTCATAGATTGTGCCGGGCAGCGCGCTGTCTCCCGCCTGCTGGGAGCGTCCCGTGACATAAACGGTGCAGCCATGGCTGCCCAACGCAATCGCAATGCCGCGTCCCGCGCCACGGCTTGCACCCGTTACGACAGCTACTGCCGATATGTCGCCCATCCTGATACCCCTCACCAAACGACTGAATATTTGAACATTTGGTTAGCGCGGGTGAGGCAGGGGGTCAAGCGTGTGCCTGTCAGGTCACTGGATCGCCGAACAAGCCCGTCAGATCGCCGGGATAGGAGTCTAAAAACGCCTCAATCGCTTGGCGTGTTTCCGAGTGGCCAAGATGGATACCCACGCCATCCTCCATCACCAGCGAGCGGGCGACAGACGCCAGCATCACGGTCAGAGGCAAGGCGGCAAATGGCTTTTCCGGCAACTCGCGTTCACGGAAATGGCGCGTCAGCGCCACCACCTGAATCGCCCGTATCTGCTCGGCATAGCGGGCTATTTCCTCACGTATGAACTTGCGATGGTTGGCCATAGCCATAAATTCTATGGCAAGGGCGGTCCGCTCCGGGTCGGCATTGACTTCCCATAGCGCACGTAACAGATCGCCGCGTGACATCGCTTCGGCATGGCGTTGCAGGCTTTGTTCGGCACCGCGTCGATAAACCGCTGTCAGGAGGTCGTCGATTGTCTTGTAATAATAATGCACCAGTGGTGCCTTGATCCCGGCGCGCTCAGCGATCCGCCGCGTCGTGACAGCGGCATAGCCTTCCTCGATGATGACCTTTTCGGCGGCATCTAATATGACCGTGCGGGTTGAGGATTGTTCGGTCCCAAAACGCCTTGCCTTGGGCTTGGCAGATGGCTTGGGGGCAGCCCTTTTTTTGCGCGGGGCGTTGGGCAGGTCGCTCATGCTGGTTCAAACCGGGCAAGAAGGTCGGTGATGGCGGACTCCAACTGCTGATGGCCCATGCTGACGCCCAACTGGCCTTCGCGTGCAAGCAACAGGGCAGCGCCAGTCGCAAGCAGGACCAGGCTGTCCGAGGTCAGGTGGGTGCTGGTGCCTGACCGATTCATTGCGGCCGTGACCGCTTCGATCTGCAACAGGCGCGCGTCCTCAATATACGCGATCACATGAACCCTTAACGGCGGAAGGTGATTGGCGAGTGCCATGAACTCGGTGATCAGCCGCGCATCGGTCGAGTGCGTGCAGATATCCCAAATGTCGTGCATCGGGCGGTCGGATTGGCACGCAACGCGCAACCGCACCAGCTCGCGCGATGCAAGGCGCCGGAATGTTTCTACGATCAATTCGTCCATCGTGCGGAAATAATAATAGACCAGCCGCTGCTTCACCCCGATCCGTTCCGCAACTGCCCTCGACGTCAGGCAGGCATAGCCCTGTTCACGCAATATATATTCCGCGCCGTCCAGCATGGCGTGCCAATTGTCCGATCCAGCCGGTCCCATTCTCCGTTCCGTTGGCTTGTCCTCTGCGTCCATATCCATCCTGTTCCTGATTGCGCTCTGCCTAACCTTGGACCTGCTCAGCGTAAAGGCGGCAATGAGCGAGAGATTGACACGTCTCACATTTGCTAACAAAGTGACGAACAGAGATGGACTGCCGACAAGAGGGCGCTGCATTGTTTGACGGCTTCAAGAAAATTGCAGACGGCCTCTATTTGGAAGGCTTGGCATTCGACCCTGTCCGCAACGTCATCTGGTACAGTGACGTGATCGCTGGCGGTATCCATGGCGTGCGGACCGATGGCTCGGCCTTCACCACCATCAACAGGGCGCGCAAATGGACCGGAGGCATATTGATGAACGCGGATGGATCTATCCTGTCGTCCGGCGCTGGCGGAATTCAGTGGGATGATCCGGATAGCGGTGTTGGCGGATGGCTGCTCGATACGATTGACGGCGAACCTGTAAACGGCGTGAACGAAATGATTCCCGATTGTGCTGGCGGCCTGTTCTTCGGCACCGTCGATCTGGAGCAAATCGAAAAGGGCGAACAGACCAGGCCGTCCGCCATCTATAGGCTGACACAGGATCGCCGCGTCCTTCTTGCCGCTGACGGGCTAGGCTTCACCAATGGCATGATGCTGAGCGCCGATCGTCGCCGCCTGTTCTACAACGACACGTTCGACGCGACCTATGCCTTCGATGTCGGGCCGGATCTGACGCTCAGCAATCGCCAGCCGCTTCTCAGGCAGGACGATTGCGACGGCATGGCTCTGGATGCAGACGGAAATCTGTGGATCACCGGATATCGATCGAGCAGCTTGACGCGGATCGCGCTGGATGGTGGGCCACATGCTTCCTTTGCGACACCCGCCGGTGCCATTACCCAGATCCGTTTCGGCGGCCCGGACATGCGCGATTGCTATATCACCAGCGTTCCCCGCGACAGCGGCGACAATCTGGCGGTCGGAGCATTGCCAGAGAAAAATCAGTCCATTCTCTATCAATTACGCAGTCGCGTCGCGGGATTGCCGATTGCGCCGACCTGCTTCGCCCTTGGCGGAGGTCCGGCATGACCGGCGTAATCAGGCGGCTTGAAGGCCGGGTCGCTATCGTCACCGGGGCAGGGCAAGGTATCGGAGCCGCCATCGCATATGCCTATGCCCGTGAAGGGGCCAAAGTCGTGCTTACCGGGCGCACCCTGAGCAAACTGGACGATGTCGCTGCTCTCGTCCGGGACGGTGGCGGTGAAGCGCTGCCGTTGGAAGCCTTGGCTGGGAACCGCGATCACGCAGAAATGGTCGTCTGTCAGGCTATCAACCGCTGGAGCCGCGTGGATGTGCTGGTGAACAACGCCCATACATTTACCGATTATCTGGCGCTGGACGATGAACGGATGGAGCATCATGTCCGCACGGATATGGAATCCGGCTTCATTGGATCGTTGCAGCTCATGCAGGCCTGCTTCCCCCACATGCGCGATGTGGGCGGTGGCTCAATCATCAACATGGGGTCCAGCTACGGTATAAGATGCGAACCGGGCTTTTTGGCCTATGCTGCCAGCAAGGAAGCGATCCGCGCCCTGACGCGAACGGCAGCACGCGAGTGGGGCAAATATGCCATTCGGGTCAACACCATTTTGCCGTCGGCGCTTTCACCCAAGGCCCGCTGGTATCTGGAAGATAGCGGAACCTATGATCTGGAGCTTGGCAAGGTCGCTCTGGGTCGGTTCGGATCGCCCGATGATATCGCGCCGCTAGCGCTGTTCCTGGCGAGCGATGAGTCCAATTATATCACCGGGCAGACGATCGGTGCCGACGGCGGAAGCACAATGTTCTGAGGCGCCCAGCCGACGCATGAGAAGGGATACTCAATATAATGATCCAATCTGCCAAAACAGCACTGGTGACGGGCGGTGGGGCAGGCATGGGGAGGGCGATATGTCTGCACCTTGCCCGGAATGGTCGCGCGGTTGGCGTCCTTGACCGCGACGGCGTTGCTGCCGAAGGTGTTGCGCAGGAAATCATTGACGCCGGGGGCGCGGCTCTCGCCGTCACGGCCGATATTGCGCGCCGTCCGCAGATAGAGGTTGCCCTTGCCAATATCCGGGCAGTGCTCGGACCGATAACAATCCTTGTCAACAATGCCGGGGTAGAGGATTTTTGCGCGTTTGAGGATATCGCCGAGGATGTCTGGGACCGTCTGACGGATGTAAATCTCAAGGGTACCTACCATGTCACACAGTTGGTTCTACCCGACATGGTCACTGCGGGTTGGGGGCGGATCGTCAACCTGTCAGCGCTTGGCGCGCAGGTGGGAGCACCCAATATGGTCCATTATACGGCAACGAAAGGCGGGGTAATCGCCATGACGCGATCCCTCGCGATCGAACTCGGTGCAAAGGGCATAACCGTCAATTCGGTGTCGCCCGGCTTTATCGAAACCCCCATGGCCAGGCGCGCCATGGACGGCAATCTTTTCCCTATACCATGGGAGCAGATCGTCGCCACTTACCCCATACCCCGTATAGGACAGCCCGAAGATGTCGCCGCCGCCTGTGCATTTTTCGCTTCGGATGCAGCTGGCTACGTCACGGGCCAGCTACTGGGCGTAAACGGCGGATGCGCGCCCTAACTGTCTGGTTGCGCCACATCATTGGCTCTTAGCGCCAGGTGCAGCTTTGCCGCCCGATGAGGGCGGGGAGTGACCGCAGACTGGCACTGGGGGGCCTTGTCCTGATATGTCTGCCCAAGAAAAACGGCGGGGTTGCCCCCGCCGCTTCTGCATCAATGCTGCATCGAATGTTTGATGTCGCGCATCTCGTCATGTCCGGCTTTGACCGACGCATAGCTGGTTTCAATCAATGCCCGCACAACCGGACTGAGCTTCGTGTCCTCCAGCGCATCCTCGAACTTGGCCTTGATATGATCTTCGCCAGCTTCAACTTCGTTGATGATCGCCTTGTCATCATTACCGGTGACCACGGACTTGAGGTTGAGGAACATGCGATGCGCTCCGGCGAGCAGCGTGCCGTCATCTTCCGGGTTGCCGCCCAGTGCGGTCACCTGCTGCTGCAAGCGCGTGGCGATGGCGCGCCGTTCGCTGGCGCGGCTGGTGAACAGGGTGGTGAAGCGGCTATTCTCGCTGTCCTTGGCGGCTTCTGTATAGCCATCGGCGCTGTCGATGGTCGTGGCGATCAGGCTGTTCAGGGTCGAAATATCGTGGCTGTTATCGGACATAGGAATTTCCTCTTATGGGGGTGGCAGTCACCGCGGCGGTGGGCGACTGCATGATCCAACAACGACGATCCTTCGTGAAAGTCGCATCGATTGCGCCCCGCTTAACCTCCATCAGTATGATTTTTCGTCGACTGACTGGACCTCGTCGGTATGGACGTCGAACCGGACCAGGTTTGTTGGGCCAAATGCCGTCGTCAGCGCCACATCAGTCGCGTCGCGGCCACGCGCCATCAGGACGCGACCGATGCGGGGCCGGTTGTGGCGCGCGTCGCGCGTATACCAGTTGCCATCAATATAGACGTCGAACCAGGCGCTGAAATCCATTGGCGCATCAACCGGGGGAACGCCAATGTCGCCCAGATAGCCGGTACAATAGCGTGCCGGAATGTTCATGCAGCGGCACAGGGTGACAGCCAGATGGGCAAAATCGCGGCACACGCCGCGCTTTTCCTGAAAAGCGTTCCAGGCCGTCATATCGGACCGGGCATGATGATAGCCAAATTCTATATGGTTGTGGGCAAAATCAACGATGGCATCGACCCGCGCCTTGGCCGTCGTATAATGGGCAAAATTGCCCCAGGCAAACGCCATCAACCGGTCTGTTTCGCAATAGCGGCTACCCAGCAGGAAGGGCATCACCGCATCGGGCAATTCCTCGACCGGCGTGTGGGGGCCATCGGGAGCCGGCACATCCACTCCGCCGCTATCCTCAATCACAAAATCGCATGACAGGGTAACGCCGCCCGCCGGAATTGTTAGGCGCGTTGCGACATTCCCGAAGTCATCCTCGAAATGATAGAGCGGCACGTCCGGGCTGGCCATCAGTCGCTGGGGCGTGCGCAGGTCGAGATGGCGGGAGGGATGCAGGCTCAGCATCGCCATCATCGCGGTCTTGTTCTGGGTTTCAAATCTGATTTCATATCCGCAGCGGATCAGCATGGAGGGGACTTTCCTGAAGTGCCGACAGGGCGGCCGTTATTGGCTTTAGGTAGGGCAGGACGACGCAGGCCGGGGATCAGTGCAGACCGGGGTGCTGGCCAAATGTCTCTGGCAAGTGCATCAAGGTGCCATGTTCGCACAGGAAAGCCCAATGCCGATCGCGAGTGCGGATGACATTATTGATCGTCAGCATGGTCATGGGGGAGGATCCTGATGGCCAAAGGCGTGGCAAATGAGCTATTGGGTCTGAACGATCCGGCACCGTTCGGGCTGTTCAACGCAGCAGGCGCGTCCCCGTTCCTGCTGATCGGCGATCATGCCGGGGCGGCGATACCGGAGGCGCTGGGTGATCTGGGCCTGTGCGATGCTGACCGCCGCCGCCACATAGCGATCGACATTGGTGTTCATGGTCTGGGCCATAGGTTGGCCGAACGGCTCGACGCGCCCTTTCTGCACCAGATTTATTCGCGTCTGGTTATCGATTGCAACCGCAATCCTGCGCGCGATGACGCAATCCCGGTTGTGTCCGACGGCAGCCGGATCAGCGGCAATGAGGGATTGAACGAAGCCGCGCGCGCTGTGCGGGTGGCGGCGATTCACGCGCCCTATCATCAGGCGATCAGCGAGAGGATCGACGCGCGCCGCGCGGCCGGGCGCGACACGATCCTGCTATCGCTCCACAGTTTTACGCCGGTTATGGGCGGGATTGCTCGACCGTGGGAGGTGGGTGTCCTGCACTGGCTTGGCTGCACCCATTTTGCCCATGCCATGTTGGCGGCGTTGCGCGACACAGCGGCCCTTACCGTGGGCGACAATGTTCCCTACGCCATGGATGCGACGGACTTTACCGTTCCTTTCCATGCCTTTCCTCGCGATCTTGCCTATGCGGAGATCGAGGTGCGGCAGGATTTGATCACCAGTGTCGAGGGACGCATGCTCTGGGCCGATCATTTGGCGCAAGCCGCAAAAGACGCTTTGCAACGCATCAGTTGATGGCGAATCCGCATCATGTGTCTGGCCGATATGGCTTGTGCTAGCGCTGGCAACGATCTATTCCAATGCCATGCCAGACCCAGAAATCACGGCGCTGCAAGTCGCGCGGGACGATGATGTAGCCGTTGCGTTGATGCCGCTCGCGCCCGGGCAGGTGGTTGCCATCGGTGATCGCGAAGTGACCATTGTCGATGCGATCTCGTCGGGCCACAAATTTGCCGTCCATGACATATCCGTCGGCAGCGCCGTCCGCCGCTATCGCGCCCCGATTGGCACCGCGACGCAGCCGATCGGCGTCGGTGAGCATGTGCATAGTCATAATGTGCAAACCGCGCTGCGGGGCGAACTTGCATACGAATATACGGCTAAGGCTGCGGAGGCGGTCGAAACGCCGGACCGTGAACGGCCCGGTTTCATGGGCTATGTTCGGCAGGACGGCAGCGTCGGTATCCGCAATGAAATCTGGATATTGCCCTCGGTCGGCTGCGTCGGCCGTCTGGGCGAAAGGCTGGCCCGCTGGGGCGAGGGTCTGGTCGGCGACCATGTCGATGGCGTCCATGCGTTCAACCATCCATTTGGCTGCTCGCAACTGGGCCATGATCTGGAAGGTACGACAGCGATCCTTGCTTCGCTGGCGCAAAACCCCAATGCAGGCGGCGTGTTGATCGTCGGGCTGGGCTGCGAATCCAATCAGCTTGACCTGATATTGGCGCATATCCCGCCAGAAAAACGGGCGCGGGTCCGCACTGTGCGGGCGCAGAGCGAGCAGGATGAATTTGCCGCGGGTAAAGCGGCGCTGGAAGCGCTCGCCGATCTTATGGCGCAGGATGTGCGGCAGCCGGTGCCGCTGTCGGCGCTGCGGTTGGGGGTCAAATGCGGTGGTTCGGACGCGATGAGCGGCCTGACCGCCAATCCGCTGATCGGCCGGATGGCGGACGCGGTTACCCAAGCGGGTGGAACGGCGGTCCTGACCGAAATACCCGAAATGTTCGGCGCGGAACAATTGCTGCTGGCGCGGGCGGAGAGCCAGGCGGTGTTCGATCGGCTGACGCAGGTCGTCAATCGCTTCAAACGCTATTTTCTCGACCATGGCGAGCCGGTGTCGGAAAATCCCAGCCCCGGCAATATCGCAGGCGGCATCACCACGCTGGAGGAGAAATCGCTCGGCGCGGTGCAAAAGGGCGGGCTGGCGCGCGTCGTCGATGTCATCGATTATGGCCATATCGCAACCCGGCACGGGCTGACGATATTGGAGGCGCCGGGCAATGACGCGGTATCGACGACGGCGCTGGCGGCAGCGGGCGTGACGCTGACGCTGTTTTCCACGGGCCGGGGTACGCCGCTGGGCAGTCCGGTGCCGACGATGAAGATCGCGTCCAACGCGGCGCTGGCGGCAGCCAAACCGGGCTGGATCGACTTTGACGCGGGGATGGTGCTGACAGACGGCATGGATGCCGCCGCGAACGCTTTGCTGGATCGCATCGTTGCGGTCGCAAGTGGTGCGCAGGCCTGTAATGAGCGCAATGACGAACGCTCGATCGGCATCTGGAAACGCGGTGTCACCCTTTAGGCGCGCGCAACGCTCCCTATACAAACGGCCATTTGCGCGGCATGGCAGAATGTATGGAAGCAACTCATCAGACGTTGGACGAGCTGGGCTGGCGCGCCTTTTTCAGCGCGCAAGTGCCAGAGGCTGACGACAACGGCGGCAAGCCATATCGCGTGATGGCAGTGCATCGCGGTAAGATCGCGGTGGCAGGCGAGGGCGGGGTGCTCGATATCCAGCCCGGCTTTGGCGATGGCCTGGCGGCGGAGGATCATCCCACCGTTGGCGATTGGGTACTGATCGATCCTGCCACGCTCCAGATCACGCAGATCCTTCAGCGCGCCAGCCTGTTCAAGCGGCGTGCGCCCGGTGGTGACCAGAAAACGCAACTGATCGCGGCCAATGTCGATACGCTCTTCATCGTCGCCTCCTGCAATCAGGATTTCAGCATCCCCCGGCTCGAACGCTATCTGATCCTGGCGCGCGAGGTGGGCGTGCATCCCGTGATCGTCCTGACCAAGACCGATCTGACCGACACGCCAGAGGTTTTCGCGGCGGCGGCGCGTGACTTGCAGCCGGGATTGCAGGTGGAAACCATCAATGGCAAGGATCCCACCAGTGCTGCGCGGCTGTCAGACTGGTGTGGCAAGGGGCAAACCGTCGCGCTGGTCGGATCGTCGGGCGTTGGCAAGTCCACGCTGGTCAACACCCTGCGCGGATCGAATAGCATCGCGACGCAGGATATCCGCAAGGCTGACGGCACGGGGCGTCACACCACGACGGTGCGGGAGATGCATCGGTTGCATCAGGGCGGCTGGTTGCTCGACACGCCGGGGATGCGCGAGTTGCAACTGACCGACGTGGCGTCAGGCCTTGCCGTTGTGTTTGCCGACATAGTCGAGGCAACGGAGCAGTGTCACTTTTCCGACTGCGCCCATAAAGGTGAACCGGGGTGCGCGGTTCAGGCGGCGATAAACGATGGACGGCTGACACCCGCCCGTCTGGATCGCTGGCGCGCACTGGTGGCGGAAGAAACCTATAACAGCGCCAGCCCCGCCGAACGCCGCGCATTGGATCGTATCGCAGCGGCGGCGGCCGCCAAGCGAAAATGAGATGCGATCCGCTGCATTGAGCGGCATAATGTCCGTCGCTATTGATGATAATGACTTGCAATATGCAGTAACGGCGATATGGGATTGGCGATGTTCCATTGAGGTCTTGCCATGTCTCCCCGATCACGCCGCTGGATACGCATAGCGCTCGCCGGACCGGGGGCGGTGATCGTGGCGCTGGTCATGATGGCGGGCATGGCGCTGTGGCTGCCGGGCGGGGCGGCAGGGATCGATAATCTTGTACTCCCGCTGATATTGGTGCCGCTGATCTGGGCCGGGCTGTTCTTCCACGCCTGTCTTGACCGGCGGCTCGGTCGGGTCGCGATCATCGCAGGTGGGCTGTTAGCGATCCATGGCGGGCTGATCGCGCAGAAATTTGGCGCAACACAACCCGCCGCGACGGAGAGCCATCGATGATCCACCTGCCCAAGGATGAAACCAAGGCGATGGTCGCGGTGCATGGCTGGTCGGGCATCTTGCTCGGCCTGCTGCTTTATGCGGTGGTGCTGACCGGCACGGCGGCAGTGTTTGCCGAAGAGATCGGCACTTGGTCGGCGGGCCATATCACGTCGCAATCGGCGTTCGAGCGGCCGATGGCCGACACGATGCGCGCGCTGGGCGACCGTACGCCCAAGCAATATCATGAAGCCGTCGATCTGTTTGAGGTCGGCGATCATGATCTGGGCGCTTTCTTTCACCGGCATGAGATGGACAAGGGCGAACTGATCAGCCGGGGCATCTTCTATGTCGTCGGCAAGGATGGCCGTGTCACCCACAGCCAGCAGGGGACGGACGAGGATGTGTACGGCCCGCGCAACGACAATGCGTTGAGCAGCTTTCTGGTCGATACCCATGTCCGGCTCCATGTCCCCAATCCCTGGGGGTTGTTGCTGACCGGGATCGTCGGCCTGTCGATGCTGGTCGCGGCGGTATCCGGCCTGCTGATCCATCGTCATCTGTTCAAGGACATCTTCACGCTGCGGCGCAAGGCGAACCCGGTGCTGGTCAATCGCGACCGGCACAGCGTTGCCGGGACGTGGAGCCTGCCCTTCGCCTTCATCCTGGCCTTTACTGGCAGCTTCTTTTCCTTTTTCGGCACGATCGGCGTGCCGATCGTCGCGATGGCCGCCTTTGGCGGGGATGTCGTCGCGCTGACCGAGGCTGTCTATGGCACCCCCGGCAAGCCCGATCCACGCCCCGCCGCGATCGGCAATTTCGACCACATCACCAGCGATGCGATCGCGCGGGCCGGGGCGATCCCCACCTTTATCGCGGTCGAGAATTTCGGTCGCGCCGATGCCAAGGTGACGACCTATCACCCGCCCAAAAGCGGCGGCCTTGCCCCCATTTCCCTGCTCTATGATGGCGCGACCGCGCGCTTCAATCAGGTCAAGCCACTGATCGGTCCCGCGCCGTCTGCCGGGGGCACGCTGGCCGCGATCATGTCGCCGCTCCACTTCGGCAATTTCGCCGGGATGCTGTCGAAGGCGATCTGGTTCGGCCTGGGTTTTGCCATGTGCTATGTCACCTATACCGGCATCCGCCTCTGGCTGGTGCGGCGGGAGGAGGGCGCGCGGTCGCTCGGCTGGCTTGATCGGTCGCTGGTCATCGTCGGTTTGGGCCTGCCCGTTGCGCTGCTGGCTTCGACCGCTGCTTTCCTTGTCGCCATGCCGCTGGGCAGCGCGACCTACTGGACGCCCGCCAGTTTCCTGATCGCGTCCGCCGTCATCATCCTGGCCGGGTTTCTGTGGCCGACCAGCACCGCCTTCGCGCGTGTGCTGCAAGGGGCGATGGCGGCCATCATGCTGGTCCTGCTGCCGCTGCGCCTGCTGACCGGTGGCCCCGGCTGGGAGAGCGCGATGGCGGCGGGGCAGCCGGTCATCGTGGCGCTGGATATGGCTTTCCTGCTGACCGGCGGCTGGTTGCTATGGTCGGTTCTTCGGACCAGCCAGAGCCGCCAGGGCGCTGGCCATCGCGTCTTGCAGGCTGCGGAATGATGGCCATGCTGCTCGCCTCGATCGCCTTTTCGGCCGCGCTGCTGGCGCTCCTGTGCCTGGGCGATCCCAAGCGGCGGCGGAGTATCAAATTGCCCGGCGGGGTGCAGGGGACGACCGCGCGCCGACTGCTCACGGCCGCCAGCCTGTTGCCAGGGGCTGTTTTTGTCCTGATGGGCGATGCTGCGGCGTTTCTGCTGTGGCTCGGCGGCTATGCTGTGGTCGGCTGGCTCGTCACCCTCGCCTTTTCGGCATGGACGAAACGCATTGAGGCTAGCCGCCAATAAGGCGTGCCTATTGCGCGATGATCCTGACTGCGAAGGCTGCCGCCGCCGCCCGTGTCTCCACGCCCAGTTTCTCGAAAATCTGCTCCAGATGCTTGTTCACCGTGCGCGGGCTGATCACCAATATCTCGCTGATGACGCGGTTGGGTTTGCCATAGCTGATCCATAGCAGCACTTCGGCTTCGCGCTGGGTCAGGGCGAAATGGCTTTGCAGCCGGGCAATGTCGGCCTGAGGGTCCAGATGATTGAGGCGGATGAGGGTTTCGCCTGCACGGGGGCGACCGACGATGATCAGTTCCACCGTGTCGCCGCCGGGGCTGTCGGTCTTGACCGTGGTGCCTGCGGGCAGATCGTCGGGCAGCAGGCGGGCTACTGGCGTCCGCAGCATCGCGGGCAGTGCAACGTCAGTTCGCGACCAGCCGGGTTCGAGCGATTCCATGAGTTTGTCCGCGCCGGGCGTGCGCCATGACAGCGCGCCGTCGCTGCCGACCGCGATGAGGTTGCGGCCGGTCGCGTCGAGCGCATAATGGCCGCCCTGCGTCTGGCGCGCATTGGCCATATGGACGCGGACGCGGGCGAGCAGTTCCTCCACGACGATCGGCTTGCGCACATAATCGACGCCGCCCGCTTCCAGCGCATGGACGACATGCTCGCTTTCGGTGAGGCCGGTCATGAAGATGATCGGCACCGGCGCGCCGCGCGGCATCTGCTTGATCGCACGGGTGGTTTCAAAGCCGTCGAGACCCGGCATCACCGCGTCCATCAGGATCAGGTCGGGCGTTACATGGGCCAGCAGTTCGAGCGCCGCTTCGCCGCTGGTGGCGATGAGGACGGAGATGTTCGCGGCCTCCAGCGTGTCGGTCAGGAAACGGAGCGATTCGGGCGTATCGTCGACGACGAGGACGGTGTCGGCATGGGGAGTGGTCATTTGACGGCCCTTATGATTTTTATCAGCCCCTTAAGGTCGAAACGGTCGAGATGGGCGAGCATTAGCGCGACGAGCGGCTGAGCCTCCGGCACGGCTGCTTCGAGCGCGCGGATGCTCGATTCGATGCCGCGCACATGGCCGATGATCGCCTTTTGCTCGATATCGGCCAGGATGGGCAGCGCGTCCTCTGGCAGGACAGGCAGGTCAAACTCGTCGGGCGCTGGCGCAGGCGGCAGCGGGGCGTCGCCGGTCCAGCGGATATGGAGCTGATCGGCGATCGCATCCAGCAGAGCGTCGAGATCGACCGGTTTCATCAGGAACATGTCATGCGCCGCCTGCCCGTCGCCGCCGCGATGATATTCATGGGCATTGGCCGACACCATGATGATCCGCACAGCGCCGCCCAGTGCAGCCCGTAAAGCCCGACTGATGTCCCAGCCGGATTCGCCGGGCATGGAAATGTCGAGCAGGATGATGTCGGGCGCGTCGCGGGCCGCGATCTCCAACCCCGCGCGGCCGCTCAGTGCCTCCAGGACGGTGAAATCGAGCGGTTCGAGCAGCCCGCGCAGCACTGCGACCTGCGCAGGATCATCGTCGATCAGTAGCACTTTGCGCCGGTCGCCGACATAGCCGGAAATCCGGTCCACCGGCGGCGCATCCTCCACCGGATTGGCGACATGGCCCAACATCAGGCGGACGGTGAATTGCGTGCCTCTTCCGCTCTCGCTGACGACCGATAGATCGCCGCCCAATATCTGGACAAGCGCCTGGGTGATCGACAGGCCAAGGCCGATCCCCTTCTGCCGTTGCGCATCCGGGTTGCTGCCACGATCGAACGGGTCGAATACGCGCTTCAAATCATCGGGCGCGATGCCGATGCCGGTGTCGATAATGTCGAATGTCGCCATCTGGCTGCGATAGGTAAGGCGGAAAGTGACCGCGCCGGATCGGGTGAACTTGATCGCGTTGGACAGCAGGTTGATCAGGATCTGGCGCAGGCGTTTCTGGTCGGTGCGGACGAAATCGGGCAGCTGGTCTGGGCGCTCGAACAGGAAGTCGATGCCCTTGGACTGCGCCTGCGGGCGGAACATGTTGGCGATCTGGTCGACGAAGGGGGCCAGGCGCACGGTTTCGCTGCTGATGCGCAGCACACCGCTTTCGACCTGCGAAATGTCCAGCAACCCTTCGACCAGATTGGTGAGATGCTCGGCGCTGCGACGGATGATTTTGGCGGCTTCGACCGGGGCGATGTCATGGCCGCGCTCCATCAGTTGCGCGTAGCCGTAGATGGAGTTGAGCGGCGACCGGATCTCATGACTGACGCTGACGAGATAGCGGCTCTTGGCGGCATTGGCGGATTCCGCCGCCTCCTTGGCCTTTTGCAACTGCGCGCCGGTCACGTCATGAGCGATGACCTCTTCCATCAGCTTTTGCACATGATGCTCGCTTTCCTGCATCGCGGATCGGCGGCTTTGATGGGCCAGCACGATCATCCAGGCGATGACTCCACCGAACAACGAAAAGAGCAGGAAGAGACCCAGCATCAGGCCGGACATCTCCACAGCGATGTCTGGCATCCAGCGACCGATCTGCCAGTTGATGCCGCCCAGCAAGGCCGCGTTGGCGATGGTGATGGCCGCCATGACGGCGAAGAAATGGCCCACGGGCGTGTGGACATAACGCGCTATGCGTTGTGGCAGCAGATGTTCAAGCCAGCGCGCGGCCTGCTGCGTGGCGCGGCTGTCGGTCTTGCAACGGTCGTGACAACGGGCCTCCAAAGTGCAGCAGAGCGAACAGATCGGGGCGGCATACATGGGGCAATGCGCCATATCGACCGGCTGGAAGCTGTTTTCGCAGATGATGCAACTCTTGGCGTCGTCCCCTTCCGTCGCCTCGGCGCGGCGGGCGATATAATAGCGGCCATGGGTGACGAGCGCGATCAGTGGTGCCGCAATGAAGGCGACCACCATGCCGATGACGGGCGCGAAGGCCTGCGCCACATCGCCTAGCAGGCCCAGATGCGCGCAGCCCGATATCAGGATCGACAAGAGCATCGCGCCGATGCCGACCGGGTTGATATCATAGAGGTGCGCGCGCTTGAATTCGATTCCGGCGGGGGAGAGGCCGAGCGGCTTGGAGATCATGAGGTCGGCTGCGAGCGCTCCGATCCAGCCTGCCGCGGCGGTAGCGTAGAGGATCAATATTGCCTCGATCGCATCGAAAATGCCGACTTCCATCAACAGCAGCGCCAGCAACACGTTGAAGATCAGCCACACGACACGGCCGGGATGGCTGTGGGTCAGACGGGCGAAGAAGTTGGACCAGGCAATCGACCCGGCATAAGCATTGGTAACGTTGATCTTGAGCTGGCAGATGATGACGAACAGCCCGGTGATGACCAGCGACAGCCCGGCATGGCCCGACATGGCGGTAAAGATCGCGTGGAACATGGCCGTCGGGTTCGCGGCGTCACTCGCCAAAGCCGCGCCGCCGATCAGATAATGGGCGAGCCAGGAGCCGAGCAGCAGCTTCATGCCGCCGATCAGCGTCCAGCCCGGCCCCCCCGCCAGCATCGCCGCCCACCATTTGCCTTTGCCGATCTTTTTGGCGCTGGGGAGGAAGCGCAGATAATCCGCCTGCTCGCCGATCTGGGGGAGGAGCGAGAGCAGGGTGGAGAGCGCGAAGCCGAAATAGAGCAGGCTGACGCTGCCATCTTTCGCGCCCAACTGCCCGGTGAAGCGCGACCATTCCGCCAACGCCGTCGGGCCGGACCAGAGGATATAGGCGATGGGCGCAATTTGCAGCGCGATCCAGATGCCTTGCGTCGCATTCTGGAAGCGGGTGATGGCGCTCATGCCGTAAAGGGCAATCGGGATGACGACCAGCGCGCTCACCAGATAGGCGACGCTCATCGCCATGCCGGTCATGGCGGTCAGCGCCACCGCCATGATCGTCGCTTCGACCGAAAAGAGCAGGAAGGTGAAGCTGGCGTAGATCAATGAGGTGAGGGTGGAGCCGAGATAGCCGAACCCCGCGCCGCGCGTCAGCAGGTCTATGTCCAGCCCATGCTTTGCAGCATGATAGGCAATCGGCAGTCCGATGACGAACATGAGCGCGACGGCAGCAGCGATGGCGGCGACGCTGTTGACGAAACCATAGGTGAGCGTAATCGACGCGCCGATCGCTTCGCAGGCGAGGAAGGCGGTCGCGCCGATCGCGGTGTTGGCGACCTGTCCCGCCGACCAGCGTCGGGCGCTGTCAGCGGTGTAGCGCAGGGCATAATCCTCCAATGTCTGGCTGGCGACCCACTTATTATAGAGCCGCTTTTCGCGCAGGACATAGGCGGCGCGGTCCATCAGATCGCGGCAGGGAAGGGGCGCAGGCCGCCGGTCGCAACGATGAAGTCGATGACCGCTTGCAGCCCGATATTGTCCTTGAGGTTCGTGAACAGGAAGGGGCGATCGCCACGCATCTTCTTCGCGTCACGGTCCATCACGCCCAGATCCGCGCCGACCAGCGGGGCAAGATCGATCTTGTTGATCAGCAGCAGGTCAGACCGGGTAATGCCGGGGCCGCCCTTGCGCGGGATCTTGTCGCCCGCCGACACGTCGATGACATAGATGGTGATGTCGGCGAGTTCGGGGCTGAAGGTCGCAGCCAGATTGTCGCCGCCGCTTTCGATGAAGATGAGTTCGAGGCCGGGGAATTTGCGGTGCATCGTATCGACGGCGGCCAGGTTGATGCTGGCATCCTCGCGGATGGCGGTGTGCGGGCAGCCGCCGGTTTCCACGCCCATGATCCGCTCAGGCACCAGTGCGCCGGAGCGGGTGAGAAATTCGGCGTCCTCACGCGTGTAAATGTCGTTGGTAATGGCCGCGATATTATAATGGTCGCGCATCGCCTTGCACAGCCGGTCGGTCAGCGCGGTCTTGCCGGAACCGACCGGGCCGCCAATGCCGACGCGCAGGGGACCGTTATGACCAGAAGAAACCGGATTCATGATCGGAACAACCTTGTATAGAGTGTTTCGTGGGAAAGGCTGGCAAGTTCGAGTTCGGGTGCGGCGGTGCCGAGATCGTCGAGCGAAGTATGGAGTGCCTTCTCTGCAATGGCGGGAATGGCATGGGATAGCGCGGCGAGCGCCAACTGGCCATCGGTCTGGCCCAATGGCACGAGCCGCACGCCCGCCGAGACGAGATTGGCGGCGGTCGCGTGCAGCCAGCCGTGCAGCGCGGGTTCCAGCGGGATGTCGTGGACGGCGCAGGCCAGCGCCATGACGGTGGCATGGGCGATGGGGTGGTCACCGTTTCGCGCCGCAAACGCATCCAGCGCAGGGTGGGGCCACGCCTTGCGCGTGACCGACAGGAAGGAGCCACCCTGCTGGCGACTTTCGAGCGCTGTTTCGCTGCTGCCGCGAAAGGCGGCGGCGAGTTCTGAAAGGGCGTCGAACATTGACTCATCATGCGCAGCGCGATGGGCGTGAACGAATAACACGGCATCGATCCAGCCGCCGCCCCGCGCGAGCACCGCCTCGATATAGGCGGTGACATGGCCAGCGGTGGTGATGCGTCCATCCTCGACCGCGGTTTCCAGGCCATGGCTGTAGGTGAAGCTGCCCACCGGATAGGAGGGCGAGGTCCAGGCCAGCAGGCGGTGCAGCGCGGCGTCAGCCAGCATGGTCGTGATGGTGATCATGGGAATGATCATGATCATGCCCATGATGATGATGCCCGCCGCCGGAATAGGCGCCGCCTTCGGGGGTGAAGGGGGCGTGGATTTTCGTGACGGTCGCGCCCAGCCCTTCCAACATGGCGTTGATGACATGATCGTCGCGCAGGCGGATCGCGTGGGGGTGCAGTTCGGCGGGCAGATGCCGGTTGCCGATATGCCAGGCGAGGCGGATCATCGCGGAAGGATCGGCAGCGGTGACCTCGACCAGTGCTTCGGGCGCAGCGAGGATTTCGACCAGCCGCCCGTCGGACAGTTGCACCGCATCGCCATGGTGCAACACTGTAGCGCGGGCCAGGTCGAGCAGGAACAGCGTGCCATGGTCGGCAGTATAGACCCAGCGGCGGCGGTGGCGCGCGTCATGATCCAGCATGATATGATCGGCGGCGGGGCCGGACCAGTGGCCGTGGGGGATGACGGTGTGGGCGGTCAGCATGGGGATGCTCCGATATGAAGAATAACGTGCTCCCGCGCAGGCGGGAGCCCAGTCGAGACGGCTGAACTGGGCTCCCGCCTGCGCGGGAGCACGTTACGGGATCGGGTGCGTATCGCCCCCATCAAAACAGGAAATATCTCTGCGCGAACGGCAGCACGCTCGCCGGTTCGCATGTCAGTAACTCGCCATCCGCTCGCACCTCATAAGTTTCGGGATCGACCTCGATATGCGGCATTGCATCGTTCAATAGCATCGACGCCTTGCCAATCCCGCCGCGCGTGTTGCGCACCGCCTCCAGCGGACGCGCCAGTTGCAACCGTTCGCCAATCCCGTCCGCCATCCCCGCCGCCGACACGAAATGCACCGCCGACAGTGCGCCCGACCGACCCAGGGCGCCGAACATCGGGCGGTAATGGACCGGCTGGGGCGTCGGGATGCTGGCATTGGGATCGCCCATCGGTGCGGTCGCGATGCTGCCACCCTTGATCACCAGATCTGGCTTTACCGCGAAAAAGGCAGGGGACCACAGCACCAGATCGGCCAGTTTTCCCACCGCGATCGAGCCGACAATGTGGCTGATGCCATGGGCAATGGCCGGGTTGATCGTATATTTGGCGATATAGCGTTTGGCGCGGAAATTGTCGCTGTCAGCATCGTCCGATCCCAAAGACCCGCGCTGCTGCTTCATCTTGTCGGCGCTCTGCCAGCAGCGGATGATGGTTTCGCCGACCCGCCCCATCGCCTGGCTGTCCGAAGACATCATCGAGAAAGCGCCCAGGTCGTGAAGAATATCCTCCGCTGCGATCGTCTCCTTGCGGATGCGGCTGTCGGCGAAGGCGACATCCTCGGCGATGCGCGGGTCGAGATGGTGGCAGACCATCAGCATGTCGAGATGTTCCTCGATCGTGTTGACGGTATAGGGCCGGGTCGGGTTGGTGGAGGAGGGCAGGACGTTGGGCAGCCCCGCCAGCTTGATGATGTCGGGCGCATGGCCACCACCCGCACCCTCGGTATGGAAGGCGTGGATGGTGCGCCCCTTGAATGCGCCGATCGTGCTTTCGACAAAGCCTGCTTCGTTCAGCGTATCGGTATGGATCGCGACCTGAATGTCATACTCGTCCGCGACCGACAGGCAGCAGTCGATCGCGGCAGGGGTGGTGCCCCAATCCTCATGCAGTTTCAGGCCACACGCCCCCGCACGGATCATTTCGACCAGCGCAGCGGGCTGGCTGGCATTGCCCTTGCCCATCAACCCGAAGTTCATCGGCATGGTTTCGAGCGCCTGGAGCATCCGCCCGATATGCCAGCTGCCCGGCGTGCAGGTCGTCGCCAGTGTGCCATGCGCCGGGCCGGTGCCGCCGCCCAGCATGGTGGTGATCCCGGCGTTGAGCGCCTCCTCCACCTGTTGCGGGCAGATGAAATGGATATGCGCGTCGATGCCACCGGCGGTCAGGATACGCCCTTCGCCAGCGATGATCTCCGTGCCGGGGCCGATGGGGATGGTGACGCCGGGCTGGACGTCCGGGTTGCCCGCCTTGCCAATCGCGGTGATGCGACCGTCGCGGATGGAGACGTCCGCCTTGATTATTCCCCAATGATCGAGGATCAGCGCGTTGGTGATGACTGTGTCGGGCGCGCCGTCCGCGCGGCTCATCTGGCTTTGCCCCATGCCATCGCGGATCACCTTTCCGCCGCCGAACTTCACCTCCTCGCCATAGATGGTCAGGTCGTCCTCGACCCGGATGAGGAGGGAGGAGTCGCCCAGCCGCACCCGGTCGCCCGTTGTCGGGCCGAACATGCTGGCATAGGCGCGGCGAGGGATGGTTACGGGCATTGTTTCAAAACCCCGTTCGGTTCGAGCGTGTCGAGAATTGGCGCGCAGGGTTCTCGACACGCTCGAACCGAACGGAGGTGGGTTGAGCGAGCATCACAACGCCCCCATCACATCGCCGCGAAAGCCAATGACGATCCGATCACCGGCATAAGGGATCAACTGCACGTCCCGGCTCTGCCCCGGCTCGAAGCGGACGGCGGTGCCCGAAGGGATGTCCAGCCGATAGCCGCGCGCTGTGTCGCGATCGAACAGCAAAGCCGGGTTCGTCTCGGCGAAATGATAATGGCTGCCGACCTGGATCGGCCGGTCGCCGCTATTGGCGACGATCAGGCTGATCGGCACCCGCCCTGCGTTCAGGATGATGTCGCCGGGGGCGGGGATGATTTCGCCGGGTATCATGGCCTGACGTTCGACACAGCGTGTTCCCGCCTGCGCGGGAACAGGATCATATTTTTTGCCACCGCCCTCACCGGATCGGCCGATGCACGGTGACGAGCTTCGTCCCGTCCGGGAAGGTCGCCTCCACCTGAATGTCGTGGATCATCTCGGCTATCCCCTCCATCACCTGATCGCGGGTCACGACATGACCGCCGCTGGCCATCAGCGCCGCGACCGACTGGCCATCGCGCGCGCCCTCCACCACATGCTCGGTAATCAGCGCAATCGCTTCGGGATGGTTCAGCTTCACCCCGCGCGCCAGCCGGTTGCGCGCCACCATGGCGGCCATCGCGACCAGCAATTTGTCCTTTTCGCGCGGCGTCAGGTTCATGGGATCAACAGTAGCAGATAGTGGGCATGGAGGGCGACAGTCCGAATATCGCGGCGCGCAACACGCCTGCCGCGCGCATCACATCCTTGCGCAGCGCCTGCGCGTCATTGCGGGTCAGGCGCAGGATTAGCAGCCCGTCAAAGCTGGTCGCGCCGCCGGTCGGTGCCTCGACCAAAGTGCGGGCCAGATCGAGATAATCGGCGGCATCCGGCCCGGCATAGACCAATGTGGCGATCGCGGTCGCATCGCCAAAGGCGAAGGGCGCGCGCCCTTGTGACGCAAAATCGCCCTCGACATGCAGCGCATCCGCCCAGACCAGCCGCCCGCCGCGGCGGATACGCCAGCTGTCATGGATCAGCCCGCTCTGATAGCTTTCCCCCATCGCGCTGCGCCCCAGCACCAGCATTTCCATCGCCAACATGCGCGCGTCGGGGGCCATGTCGGCCTCCAGCTTGCGTCGCATCTTGCTGCGGTCGAACAAGATGGCTTCCTGCGCCAGCCATTCGCAGGTCGCGCCCGCGCCGATGCTGATGCAGGTTTCGATCCGCGTCGGCTCATCCTCGTCCAGCGCGCGATAGAGTTTCTCCGCCGCCTGCGGCACGATCGTCGCGCCCACCCCCGGATCGACGATGATGTCGAGCGCCAGCCTATCCCCCCCGGTCAACCCGCCGCAGGTGGTAACGGTGACGGCCAGCGGAAAATCACCCTCCCGCCCTTGCGGAAACAGTAGTCGGGCCGGCGCGGCCTGCATCATGTCGCGAATACCGCGCGCCCCGAACGCCACCATGGCGCGGCCATCGACGCGCTGGTGCCGTGACTTGGGCGGCACGGTGATGGCGCGTTGCAGGGTCATGGACACCATCTGATCAGGCGCGGCAGGTCACGACATGGGGCATATGACGTATGGAACGAAAGGGCGGCTCTGGCCCGCCATCTACTGCGCCAAGCCTCAGGTTGTCGGACGCCGCCTGCCACCCCGCCCGTAACCCGGATCGACCTTCTCGGTCTTGCCCTCCTTCGCCGCCTTCTCGCCATAGCCCGGCTGGCCATGTTCGGTCGTCAGGTCGGACAGATAGCCCACCTGTTTGATCCCCTTCTTGCGCATCGCCACCCCGGTCAGGCAGGCGTGCATGATGAAATTGGCGTTCAAGGCGCTGCGATAGGTCGGGTCCAGCACGGGGGCGAGTTCGACGATCTCGAAACCCACCAGCTCATTTTCCGCACACAGCCGCCGCACGATCGGGATCGCTTCGCGCATGGTCAGTCCGCCCGGAACCGGCGTGCCGGTGCCGGGGATGAAGGCGGGGTCCAGCACATCGACGTCGAAGGAAATAAAGATTTTCTTGCCGCTTTCCCGCGCTTCCTTCAGCGCCCGCTCCATGGTGGCGGCCCAGCCATTTTTCTCGATCTCCGGCATGGCATGGTAGCGCACGCCATTGTCGCGCATCCATTCAAAGCCTTCCTTTTCCGGCCAGGGTCCGCGCAGCCCGACCTGGATATAGTTTTTGCCCTGGACATGGCCTTCCTTGACCGCGCGATAGACCGGGGCGCCATGGGTGATGAAATGGACCCCGCCCTTGCCCGCGTCATAGTGGGAATCGAAATGGACGACGCCAAAACTGCCCTTGCCATGGACATCGGCCAGCCCCGCCACATCGCTATATTCCAGGCTGTGGTCGCCCCCGACGATGAAGGGCAGCGCGCCGGTGCGGGCAATTTCCGCCACCCGTTCGCGGACATGGGCGACACTACGTTCGGTCGACATATTGTCGATGGCGATGTCGCCATAATCGACGATCTTCAATTCCTTGGACGGATCGACCATGGTGTACATGTCGATTCCGCCCGCGCCATATTGGGTCCGCATCGCAGACGGCCCGCCCTTCGCCCCGCGATAGCCCGAGCCCATATCCAGCGGCGCGCCGACGATCGCCACGTCCACCTTGCCCGCGACAAGATCTTCGGGGAAGATCGCGACCGGCGCTCCTGCAAAGGTAGCAATCCCGCCGCCATAGACGCCGCCACCACCCATGCTATGGGCATAATAGCTCAAGGAAAATGGCCCTGCCTCGCGCTTGGGGTCCAGCCCGTCGGGGCGGCGCAGCTTCCAGCCGTTGAAATCCTCATTGTCGGTGTCAAGCGGGATCGCCGCCATATCCGTCTTGGCGTTGAACTTCGACGCCTCGACCGCCGCCATCATCCCCTCGATATAGGCGTCGATCTCCTGCGGCGTCTTGGTTTGCAGCCGCTCGAACAATTTGTCGTAGGAACCGGCGAACATTTCGGCCGGGTCGGAAATCAGGAAGTCGCGCTTGGCCTTGGACAGCCCCTTGATCTTGGCTTCCAGCGCGGCTGGAATGGCCGGCTTATCCGATTGCGCGATCACTGCCGCCGACGAAATCACCGTCGCAGCCAGTAGGGCGCCCAGTGCCATGCGTTTGAACGTCATACAGTCCTGCCCCCGATTGCTGCGTCGCGCCAAAGGCTAGGGCGTGATTCATGCTCCACCAATGGGGCGATTGACGTAGCTTTGTTCGTTGCGGTTGCTGCCTGAACCGACTGGACAGATGCCTGCCGATCAGCCTCTAATGCGCGCGATACAGTCTAAGGTGGGCGAGATGGCGATCAGTCTGACGGTGAATGGCAAGAAGCGGCAGGTGGAGGGCGATCCAGCCAAGCCGTTGCTATGGGTATTGCGCGAGGATTTCGACCTGGTCGGCACCAAGTTCGGCTGCGGCGCGGGCCTGTGCGGCGCCTGCACCGTCCATGTCGACGGGCAGGCGGTGCGATCCTGCCAGACCCTGCTCGGCGATGTGAAGGGCGCGGCGATCACCACGATCGAGGGCGCGGCGGCCACCGATGTCGGCAAGCGCATTGCTGCCAGCTGGATCGCGCAGGACGTCCCCCAATGCGGCTATTGCCAGGCCGGGCAGATCATGAGCGCCACCGCGCTGCTCAGCCAGACGCCCAAACCGACAGACGAGGATATTGACGCCGCGATGATGGGCAATCTGTGCCGCTGCTCCACCTATGTCCGCATCCGCGCCGCGATCAAGGCAGCCGCCGCATGAGCGCCGCAAACCTCTCGCGCCGGGGCTTCATTACAGCCTCGCTGATCGCTGGCGGCGGTTTGCTGTTCGACCTCGCCGTGCCGATGGCGCTGGCCGCGGACGGCAGCCCGGTCATCCTCAACGCCTTCATCCGCATCCTGCCTGACAATCGCGTCATCATCGGCGCGAAAAATGCAGAGATTGGCCAGGGTGCCAAGACGATGCTGCCGATGCTGATTGCAGAGGAACTGGACGTCGACTGGGCGCAGGTCAGCATCGAACAGACCCATGCCGACGCCAAGATTTTCGGCGGCCAAAGCGCAGGCGGCAGCCGCACGACCCCGCGCGAATGGCTGCCCACGCGGCAGGCAGGCGCAGCGGCGCGGGCGATGCTGGTCGCCGCCGCAGCGGCGCAATGGGGCGTTGCGGCTGGCACGCTCACGACAGCCAGCGGCAAAGTGACCGATCCTAAGACCGGCAAGTCGGTCCCCTATGCCGCGCTGGCGGTCGCGGCGGCGAAACTATCCCCGCCCGATCCGGCCACGCTCACCCTGAAAGACCCGGCCAGCTTCCGCATCATCGGCCAGTCGATCGGCGGGGTCGATACCCCCGCCATCGTCGCGGGCAAGCCGCTGTTCGGCATCGATTTCAAGCTGCCGAACATGCTCTATGCGGTGCTGGAAACCTGCCCGGCCTTTGGCGGCACCTTCAAATCGGCCAATCTGGACGCGGTGCGCGCGCTGCCCGGCATTGCCCATGTGCTGACGATCAAGGGCGATGGCACGCCTGAATCGGGCTTTGACGGGGTCGCGATCCTCGCCAAAAGCTGGTGGACCGCCAATCTGGCGCGCGAAACGCTGAAAGTCGCATGGGATGACAGCGCCGTCACCAACTTTTCGACGCAGGGTTACGCCGCGCAGGCCGCGACCCGCGCGCAGGGCAAGGCAGACGCCGACATTACCCGCACCGGCGATATCGACGCAGCCTTCGCGTCGGCGGGCAAGGTCGTGACCGCCGATTACAGTTACCCCTTCCTCGCCCATGCGACACTGGAGCCGCAAAATTGCACCGCCCTGTTCAAGGATGGTGCCATCGAAATCTGGGCGCCGACCCAGAACCCGGAAAGCGGGCGCGCCCTCGTCGCCAAGGCGCTCAATCTGCCGCCGGAGAAGATCCGCATCAACTTCACCCGCATCGGCGGCGGTTTCGGGCGGCGGCTGATGAACGATTATATGGTGCAGGCCGCGCTTGTTGCCGCGCAAGTGCCGGGTGTGCCGGTCAAACTGCTTTTCACCCGCGCCGACGACATGCGCCGCGATTTTTATCGTCCGGCGGGCTGGCACGGCTTCCGCGCGGCGCTCGACAAAAGCGGCGCGCTGACTGCCTTCCACGATCATTTCATCACCTTCGGCAAGGATGGCAAGCCGGTGCGGTCGGCCGAATTGTCGCCGGGCGAACTGCCCGCAGGCCTTCTGGACAATGTGCTGCTGGAACAAAGCTTCCTGGCGACCAACATGCCCACCGGCTGGCTGCGTGCGCCCGGCTCCAACGCGCTGGCCTTCGTCTATCAGGCGTTTCTGGACGAAGTCGCGGCGGCGGCGGGCAAGGATCTGCCCACGCTCATGCTCGAACTCCTGTCCAAAACTGCGCAGGTCAGCCAGGGTGCCAACCGTCCCCCCTTCGTCACCGCGCGCGCCAAAGGCGTGATCGAAAAGGCGCTGGCCATGGGCGGCTGGGCGAACCGCAAGGCGCTGCCAAAAGGGCAGGGCAAGGGCTTTGCCTTCTATTACAGCCATGCAGGCTATTTCGCCGAGGTACTGGAGGTCGCGGTCGCCGACGGCGTGCCAAAGGTCAAGACGGTCTGGGTCGCGGGCGATGTCGGCAGCCATATCATCAACCCCATCAATGCGCTGCATCAGGTACAGGGATCGGTGATCGAGGGGCTGGGGCAGGCGCTGGCCGGACAGGTCATCACCCAGGTCGCAGGCGCGATCGAGCAAGCCAATTTCGACACCCACCCGCTCCAGCGCATCCCCGACACCCCCACCATCCACGTCGACTTCGTCAAGACCGACTATTCCCCCACCGGCCTGGGCGAACCCGCGCTGCCCCCGGTCATCCCCGCCTTGGTCAACGCCATCCACGCCGCAACGGGCAAACGCATAAGATCGCTGCCGGTCACGACGGAGATGCTCGCGTAGCGCGACATCCTTTGAGCGGGAAGCATGGAAGATAGCGTGGCGTTTCTAACTCCCCGTCATCCCGGACTTGATTCGGGATCCATTCACGCAACCTTTGCGCATTTTGCGCAGAGGTAGAGCCAATGGATCCTGAACTACGTCGGGATGACGGAGTTGGTAATTGGCGGATGGCGATCAGAAGCGAACCTTGATCCCGGTCCCGATAGCAGGAGGGGAATAAATTCCGACCTTGCCTCCCTTCATCACCCTTCCAATGCAGCATTTCCTCTGTTCTACCTGATCGGATGGACCAGCCATCCTCCGCCTCGCCATACGTAACCCGCTGGTCGTGCGGCCGTCGCGCCGCTCTGCCCCCAACCCATGCGTCATTTGACGTAGAGGGACGCATCCAGCGCCTCGTCATAACCGGCATCGACGCCTGCCTGCCGGGCGCATGTGAAAGGGTGTTGCGCTGATGCGCCGACTGGTTGCCATGCTGCGCGGGATCGCCGCCCGCGATCCGTTCATCGTCTTTCTGGCCGTGGCGGGGGCGATCTTCCTGCTCTACTGGGCGGTCACCGCCCGGCGCGACACGATAGAGGTGCCGCGATCGGTGCAGCAAATCCTGTCCGACGATTATGCGATGATGGCGGGCAAGGCACCCGACGCGGCCGCCAAAGCCAAACTTATTCACGATTATATCGCCGACGAACTGCTGTTCCGTGAAGCGGTGGATCGTGGGATGCACATGACCGACAAGACCACCAAGCAGCGGCTGATCGACCGCGTCCGCTTCCTGATCGCCGGTGCGCCGCCTGAGCCGAGCGAAGATCAACTGATCGGCTATTATGCCACCCATCGCGACCTCTATCGCGCCGAACCGCGCCTGTCGCTTACCCATGTGTTTTTTGAAAAAGCGCCTGCCAATGCCCCGGCGTTGCTCGCACGGCTGCAATTCGGCGGGACGGTGAACGGCGATGATTTCTGGATGGGGCATGACCTGCCCGATTATGGTGTGTCGATGCTGCGCGGCATGTTCGGCGCGCCCTTCCTTGACGCGGTGAACAAGGCGCAGACAGGCACATGGATCGGCCCGCTCCGATCGACCCGTGGCTGGCATTTTGCGCGGGTGCGGGACCGGGGGGGCGTGGCGATGCTCCCCTATCCGGCAGTGCGCGATCAGGTGAAGCAGGATTATCTGGCGGCGGAAACCGGCACGCGGGTGGACAAGGAAGTCGCCCGGCTGGAGGATCGCTATCATATCCGGGTGGAGCCATAATATGCTGGTTCGCGCGTTCTGGCTGGCCATTGCGCTGCTGGGCCTGGCCGCCCCGGCACAGGCGGATATATTCCGGGTCGGCGACTATAGCATCCAGCCGGGCATCGACCCCGGCAGCTTTGACCTCAGCGCCTCCATCCCCTCCGTGCTGGCCAGCAATGCACCGCTCGGTCTGCCCGACGGGTGCCGGGAAACGGCGCGCGAACGGCTCAATGAGGCGACCGTCACCCGCTATGCCATCACCATCGCCTGCGACCGCGCCATTGCCCCCGATGACGTCATTGTCACCCCTTGGGCAGTCGATGGCGGCACGTTCCTCTCCACCGCGACCGGCACCCGCGTCCAGCAGGCGCTCCAGCCCGACGGCGACAGCCTGTCGCTGCCAATCGGCGCGGTCGCGGCGCGCGAACGGGCGCTGCCAGAGATTGCGGTCGATTATACATGGGAGGGGATCGTCCACATTCTGGGTGGCTGGGACCATCTCGCCTTCGTGCTGTGCCTCTGCCTGTTGGCGCGCGGGCGCTTCCTGCTTTTGCTCGTCACCACCTTCACCATTGGCCATTCGCTTAGTCTGGCGCTGGCCTTTTTCGATGTCGTCACGGTGCCGGTGCCGCCGGTCGAGGCGGTGATCGCGCTCTCCATCGCCTTCATGGCGCGCGAGGCGATCCGCACCCGCGACGATGCGCTTCCCGATCCCGGTAAACAACGCCGCCAACTGGCGGTGGTGGCGAGTTTCGGCCTGCTTCACGGCCTTGGCTTTGCGACCGTTTTGCGCGAACTGGGCGTAGCGCCGCAGGAGCGGCTGCCGGGGCTTCTCTTCTTCAATGGCGGGGTGGAACTGGGGCAGCTATTCTTCGTCGGCTGCGTGCTGGGCGTCATGAAGCTTGCCGCAATTTTCGACCGGCAGCAGATGGTGCGGCAGGCGGCGCTCTATGGCGCGGGGATTGTCGGCTGTTTCTGGATGATCGAACGGGTGGTGGGCTTCACCTTGGGGGCGGCATGAGCCTGGAGGCGCGGGCGCGCGCGGCACTGGCGCGGGGCGATCTGGCGCAGGCGGCGCAGGCGGCGCAGCAACTGGCGATGACGCATCCCGACCAGCCCGCCGGCTTCTTCCTGCTGGGGCTGGCGGCAGCGGAAGCGGGGCAGGTGGCCAAGGCGCTGCCGATGCTGGAGCAGGCGGTAGCACGCGGGCCGGTGGCGGAACATCTGGCGCAATATGCAAGGCTGCTGACCCTGCTGCGCCGCGATGGCGAGGCGGGGCAGGCAGCGCGGCAGGCGCTGGCGCTGGGCGGGGCGGATGCGCTGACGTCCGATACGATCGGCTGCGTGCTGGCGCGGCTGGGCGACCATGAAGCGTCGGTGCCGCCGTTCGAGGCCGCCGTGGCCGGCGAACCGGACAATCTCGATTATCGTTACAATCTCGCCGCTGCCTGCGGCTTTACCGGGCGTGTGGAGGCAGCGCGGGACCAGTATGAGGCGATCCTGTCCGCCGATCCCGGCCATGCCCGCGCCCATTATGCGCTCGCCATCCTGTCGCGCCAGACGAAAGCAGCCAACCATGTCCCCCGGCTGGAGGCGGCGCTGAACGCCGCGACCCGCCCAGACGATGCTCTGCGCATTCGCTATGCGCTGGCCAAAGAGGCGGAGGATCTGGGCGATGCGCCCGCCGCCTTTGCCCATCTGAGCCAGGCCAATGCCGCGCATAAACGCGCCATCGGCTATGATTTTGCGCAGGACGCCGCGATTTTCGACGCCATCGAGCGGCTGTTTGGCGATGGGCCGCCGCGCGGGTGGGGTGCGGGGCTGGCGGAGGACGCGCCGCTCTTCATCGTCGGGATGCCGCGCACCGGCACGACATTGGTGGACCGGATATTGTCATCCCATCCAGACGTCGGGTCAGCGGGCGAATTGCAGGCGATGCCGCTGGCCGTCAAGCAACTGGCTGGCACAAGGTCGCGACTGGTGATCGACCCGGAAACGATCGCGGCCAGCGCTGCGGCCGATCCGGCAGCGATCGCCCAAGCCTATATGGCCCGCGCCAGCCATCATCGCCCGCCGGGCAAGCCCCACTTCATCGACAAGCTGCCCGCCAATTTCCTCTATATCGGCCACATATTGCACGCCCTGCCACAGGCGCGGATCGTCTGCCTGCGCCGCCACCCGATGGACACGCTGTGGAGCAATTATAAAAATCTCTTCGCCAGCCAGTCGGCCTATTATGCCTATAGCTACGATCCTATGGACATCGCCCGCTATTATGTGCGCTTCGATCGGTTGATGGCGCTATGGGAACGGCTGTTTCCCGGCCGGGTGCTAGAGCTTTCCTATGAAGCGCTGGTCGCGGATCAGGAAGGGCAGACACGCCAGCTATTGACCCATTGCGGGCTTGCATGGGACGCGGCCTGCCTGTCCTTCCACGAAAATCAGGCCGCCGTCGCCACCCCCAGCGCCGCGCAGGTCCGCAGGCCGATCAACGCCGATGCCGTGGCGCGCTGGAAAGCGCATGTCGTCGCGCTGGCCCCGGTGCGCGATTGGCTGGGAAGCCAAGGGATAGAGATAGAATAGGGGCGACCTGCCGATGCAAGGCCGCCCCTACGGATCAGAACCGGACCCGGCTTTCGATACCGAGCACGCGGGGTTGCGCGACAGATTGCGCATAGCCGCGATAGATCACCCCGTCATTGACCAGACCGTAGCGGGTCAGGTCGTTGCCGATCCCGGTGATGGCATATTTGTCGAAGATGTTGTTCGCGAACAGGCCGATTTCATAAACGTCGGTCTTGTACGTGATGTTCGCCCGGCTCATTGTGTAGGAGGGAATACGCTCGCCGCCGCCGCGCAGACCCGGACGGCTGTAGATGCCGCCCGAATAGGTGGTCGTCCAGCCCAGAACCAGCGCATTGTCGCCCATCGGCATTTCATAGGTCACACCGATCGCGCCACTATTCTTGGTTGAACCAGGCAGGCGACCGCCGGCGAACACATCGACTAATGCGCCGCCTTGGATAGACAGCAATTGTGTCACGCTTTCGGTCAGCTTGGCGTCCAGATAGCTGTAATTGCCGCGGATGCTCAGCCCCTCGATCGGTCGGGCATCGAAGGAGAAATCGATCCCCTTGGATTCCGCCGCGCCGCCGTTGGTAATGATGCCGATCGCGCCGTTGACGGTCTGGCCGTCCAATTGGATGCCGTTCCATTTGATCTTGAACGCTGAGAGGCTCATTGACAATTTGCGATCGAACAGTTGCGCCCTCACGCCAATTTCGGCGTTTTTAACCTTGTCCGGGCCATAAAACAGCTCGTTTTCAAGCGCACAGAGATTTTGGCCAGGCGGGAGCGGCAGGACGCAGGGGGCGACGCGGTTTACGCCGCCAATACGATAGCCCTTCGAGTAAGTCCCCCAGACCATCAGGTCCGGCGTAATGTTGTAGGATGTGTTGAATTTCCAGACAGTGCCATCCTGACCGGTCGTGCCAGCGCGCGAACGAAAGTTGATGGCTGGAAAAGTCTGGAACAGCGGCAGCGCCGTGCCGCCAATGACATCGGCCTTATATTTGAAATAGCGGATGCCCGCTGTCACCTGCCACTCCGGCGTGATCTTGAAGCTGCCTTCGCCAAAGACCGCCTTTTCGTCGAGCTTGGTGTTCACATAAGACGCATATTCGACTTCGTCGGGTCGGTCGATACCGGCATAGGCCGGATAGCCCGGTACGATTTCACGATAATCGGAATCGCTACTCTGCCTGTTCCAGAAGCCGCCCACTACCCAGCTGAATGGCCCGCCATGGGTGGAAACCAGGCGGACTTCCTGATTATATTGCTCGTCGGTTCCACGCGACCTGGTGTAGCCGGAGAAGGACGGGAAGAGTTCATAGTCATAATCAAGGTCGATCAGCAGATCGGTGACGTCGATCGAGCTGCGCCGCTTCTTGTTGGTATAGGCAGAGACGAACACGACCTGCGCAACGTCGGCAACATTACCCTGCATTTCGAGCGAGATCAGGTGCGATGTACGCTTGGACGGCTCCTCCGAACGCCATGGGCCTTCATATTTGCCTTCGCCCACGACATTGCCGCCCGTCGCCTGACGCCCGTTGGTCTTGGTCTGCTGAAAGGCGTAGGTGAAATAGGCCTCAAAATCCGTGCCGACATAGCCCAGCTGGTTGCGGCTGGTGAAGGTCTTTTCAAAGTTCAGATCCTTCTTGCCCGCGAAATTTGCGTTCTTGTCGGCGTCGCTGCCCATCGGATTGGACACCGGACCCGGCTGCGGCAGCGATACGCCGGGCTGTTTCAGTAGGAAGGGATAGTCTATGAAGCCGGGATCATAATAATAGCCGGTGACGGTGCGGAAGGCGATCGAGTCCGCGACAATCGGTACGTTCAGCACGCCATAGGCCACATAGCCCAGCCCCTTGCTGTGCGCGACATCATAGAGACGGCCATAGGCTTCGCCACTGAATTTGGTCGGATCGGGCCGATTGGGCATGTAGCGGATCGCACCGGCCAGCGTGCCAAGACCGTAAAGCGTGCCCTGTGGCCCCAAAAGGGTTTCCACGCGCTCCAGATCGATCAGCTTGTAATCGGTGTAGAGCGGAACATCGCCCAGATAGATGCCGATCGCGGTGTCGCTGTTACCGCCAGTCGAGCTGGTATCGCTGGCCGACAGACCGCGCATCACGATGTTTCCCGCGCCATAGGGACCGGTATCGGTGATGGTGATGCCCGGCGTGAAGGCCGCGATGTCGCGAATATCGTCGATCCGTTCGTTTGCCAGCTGCTCCGCCCCGACGGCGGCAATATTGATCGGCGTTTCCATCAGCGTGGTGCTGCGGCGGGTGCCGGTGACGACGATGACGTCGCTGTCGGCTTCGGCGGCGGCGGGCGTGTCCTGCGCCAGCGCGGGTGCGGCAAGGGCCGCACTGGTCATCATCGTGGCGGACAGCAGTCCCAGCCTCAGCGTCTTGCGATATGACATGCTATTCCCCTTTTTTGTCCAATAGCTCCCTGACATCAGCCCCTCCCGGTGTGCGTCTGGCTGCCCCTTTTGCGGGGGCCATCACGCTGTGGGCGACCGCGATGCCGCCTCGTGCTTTTCTGCAATGGTGGAAAGGCTATGGATTGCGCAGGCAGTCAGACATGGGGCATTTGACGTAGCCTGTTCGTCTGCTCCTATGGCGCGCCATCCTACGTCAAATGCCCCATGGGGAGTGGGGGGCTGGCCGCATAGCTTGTCGGGATCGGGGCAGGTGCGCCCTTTTCCTGCCCACAGCCTTTGCCTGCGCCGCGCGGGCCGGAGACGATGATGCCTTCTTTGACCGCCGTTACAGGATGGAGCATGGCCGGGATCGCGGCGATCGGGGCCGTGCTGGCAGGCGACCTGCCCAACGCGGCCACGCCTGCGCCGCAAATGCCGGCCGAAGATGATATGGGCAAGCCAAAGCCGCTGGAATTGCCCAAGGATGTCGAGGCGAAGCTGGCCGGGATCGACAAGGCCAAAGTCGATTTCCTCAAAAGCGGCGTTACCGGGCGCTATGTCGAAAAGGACGCCCTGTTCGATCGTATCCGCATTAGCAAGCCGGAGGAGATCAGCGCCTATATCGACGCCATGCAGGCCCTGCACGCGCAGGTGGAGTTCAAGGCCGGGCGCGATGTCGCGGCGATCCCGCTCGACACATCATCGCCCTGGTTCAACGCCTGGAAGGCGAAGCGCCCCGCAACGATGGACCCACGGCGTGAGGCCGGTCCGATGGAACTGACCCGCTATATCGGTGGCTATGGCGGGGGTTTTGCGACTTTCGCGGGGGCGCCGCTGGCCATGACACCGGAGGATCTGAAAGCGGGCAAGGTCGATGTCGCCATCGTCGGCGCGCCGCTCGACATGGGGTCAGGCTGGCGCAACGCGATCGACGGGCCGCGCGCGATGCGGATGACCGGCGGGGCTGGCGGCAATGACATGTATTCGATGATCAACCCCAATGCCGCGCTGAAAGTCGTCGATTATGGCGACATCGCCATCGACCAGAATTCGACCGAGCGCAGCGTGGATCATGTCCGCGCGATGGTGGCGGAGATCGCCCGCACCGGCGCGATCCCGATCGTCATCGGCGGTGACCACAGCCTGGAATATCCCAATGTCGCCGCCGCGGCCGATGTCCATGGCAAGGGTAATGTCGGGGTCATCCATTTCGACAGCCATTATGACATTGGCCGGGGCCGGGTGCATCTGCTCGACCATGGTCAGCCGGTCTATCGCGTCATCAATGAAGGCCATGTCCGGGGCAGCGACTATATCCAGGTGGGCCTGCGCGCGCGTGGACCCGATCTCGAAACCTTTGGCTGGATGCGCAACAAGGGCATGAAATATCACACGATGGTCGAGGTGGAGAAATGGGGCTGGGACAAGGTGATGGCCCGTGCGCTAAAAGAAGCGCGCACCAGCACCAAGAAATTGTGGATCAGTTTCGACGTCGATGTGCTGGACCCCGCCTTCATGCCCGGCACGGGCACCCCGGTTCCCGGCGGCCTGACCATGCGAGAGGCGCAGCCGATCATGCGCAACCTGTGCGCTGAAAATGACATTGCAGGCATCGATATCGTCGAAGTCGCGCCCTATCTCGACACCAGCTACAAGACCGCGCTCAACAGCAATTTCCTGCTGAACGCCTGTCTGGCGGGCATTGCCATGCGCAAGAAAGGGTTGAAGCCCGGCTATCTCAACCCGGTATCGGTCGATCATGGGCTGGACGCTTATTATGGGAAGAAGAACTGATGGCGCGCGCCGCTTTGCTGGTGCGTGGCGCCACTCTTGCTCTGGCCCTCGCAACCCTGTCCGTCCCCGCCATGGCGCAGGGCAGCGATCCGCTGGCCAGCCTGTCGTCGGAGAAGAAGGTATTTCTGTCCGATCCGGCGGTGCTGGCCCGCTTCGGCCTGACGGACGAGAAGTTGCAGGTGGCGCTTGCCGGGCGCTCAGCGGCCGATGTCGACGCCTATGCCAGCGCGCTGATGGCGGTGGTGGAGGATAGCAAATATAGGGCCGGGCGCGATCCGGCGGAGATCGCGCTCAACCCGCAGGCGCGCGGGTGGAACGCCAGCACGACGGTGCGCCCCAAGCTGTTCGATAAGCGCCAGCGCGACGATGGCCCGTTCAGCCTGAAACGCTATCTGTTCCAGCGCGGCGCGGTGCCGACCTTTGCCGACGCGCCGGTCGCGCTGCGCAAGGAAGATCTGGTCGCGGGCAAGGTGGAGGTCGCCTTTGTCGGCGTGCCGCTCGATTTTTCGTCGGGCTGGCGCGACTCCAAACATGCACCGATGGCGTTGCGCGGCATGGACGGGCTGGTCGGCGCGGATGCCGATGGCGGGGTCGATCCGGGCCTTGTGCTGTCGATCGCCGACTATGGCGATCTGGCGATCGACCCGATGGCGCCCGAACGCGGGCTGCCCCATGTCCGCACGATGATCGCCGAGATGGCGAGTGTGGGCGTGGTGCCTTTCATCGTCGGGGGCGATCATGCGGTGATGTTTGCCGATGTCGCGGCGATGGTTGACACCTATGGCGTTGGCAAGGTCGCACTGGTCCAGTTCGATGCCCATGCCGGAGCGGAACTGAACGGCGACCATCTGATCTCCGACACGCAGACCCTGACCCGACTGATGCAGCAAAATTTGTTGCGCGGCAGCGACGTGACGCTGGTCGGCCTGCACGGACGCGACGCTGATCCGGCGACGCAGAAGCGGCTGACCGACAGCGGCGCGCGCATCCTGCCTACCGCCGCGATACAGGAACGCGGCTGGCAGGCGGTGACCAAGGACATATTGGCGGGCCTGAAACAGGGGCCGGAGCATGTCTTTATCTCGTTCGACATGAGCGTCCTTGATCCGGGCGACGCACCTGCGTCGGGCCGTCCGGTGCCCGGCGGCATCACCATGCGGGAGGCGATTCCGATGGTGCGGCAACTCTGCGCACAGACCAGGGTGGTTGGCTTCGACCTGCTCGATGCCGCGCCGATCCTGGACCCCACCTATGTCAGCCGGATGAGCGCCAACTATATATTGCACGCCTGCCTCAGCGGCATCGCACTGCGCAAGAAGGGCGCTGCGGCCCCGGTTTCGGCCGAGCAAAAGGATGCGGAGCAGACCAGCCCGAAAAAATCTTGATACCTGTCCAGTTTTCTATGGCGGATTGTCATGGGGCCATACGTCATTTGGGCAATGGCGCGCGATGTGCGCCTGCCTAGGCTTGGGTTTCGCGCACCAGATGGTGCTTGAGGGGGAAACAGGGTGAAGCGGGTAACACTCTCGAAATTCGGGTTGCTGGCGCTGTTTTCCGCTTCGATCGTCGTCGCACAGGCCGATGGCGGGCCGGACGGCGCGACGATGAAGGAAAGCGATCCGGGCATCCCGGTCGCCGATGCACTGGTCAAGGAAAAGTGCGGCACCTGTCACACGCCCGATGCCAAGGGGAATTTGTCGCGGATCAGCTGGGTCCGCACGACGCCGGAGGGCTGGTCGCAGGCGATCAAGCGGATGGTGCGGTTGAACGGCCTGGCGATTACACCCGATGAATCGCGGGCGATCGTCAAATCCCTGTCCTCGTCCCATGGCCTGGCCCCGCAAGAGGCGCTGCCGGTCATGTATCTGGCGGAAAAGCGGACGATCGACGAAAGCAATATCCCCAACGAAACCATGCGCGGCGCGTGCGCCGCCTGTCACAGTTTCGCCCAGACCTTGTCGTGGCGTCGGTCGAAGCTGGAATGGAAGCAGTTGCAGGATCTGCATGTCGCCATGTATTCGCAGGCGGACGCGCAATATCGTCGCCCCGCCGAGGATAGCGAACAGCCAGCCGGCCGCGACCCCAAGGACAAGATGTTGCGCGGCGAATATGCGCTGACCTATATGGCCAAGACTGCGCCGCTGCACACGCCCGAATGGGCGGCATGGCGATCGCGCCAGAGCGTGCCGCGTCTGGCAGGCGAATGGCTGGTCGTGGCATCCGCGCCGGGGCAGGGGCGGTTCGTGGGCAGCTTCAGCGTCAAGCCGGGCAAATCGGCGGACGAATTTGTGACCAGCAGCACGCTGCGGTCGCTGACCAATGGCGGCACCGTGAGCCGCAGCGGCGCTGGCATCGTCTATGCAGGCTATAGCTGGCGCGGATCGTCCAAAGGCGCCGCAGCCGCTGGCAAGCCCGATGATCTGGCGAGCGCCGCGCGAGAGACGATGTGGTTCGCCCCTGACCAGCAAAGCGCCATCGGCCGCTGGTATTGGGGCGACTATCAGGAATTTGGGCTGGACGTGAAACTGATCCGCGCAACGGCTGCGCCCGCTGTGCTGGCGGTGGTGCCGGGCCCGGTCAAGGCCGGAACCAAGGGCACGCAATTCCGTATCGTGGGACATAATCTGCCCGTATCGCTCACCCCCGCAGACATTGATCTGGGCGTTGGCGTGACCGCAACCAAGATCGTATCGGCCAGCCCGCAGGAACTGGTGGTGACTGCCGATGTCGCCGCCGGGGCGGCATCTGGACAGCGCAACGTTGCCGTCGGTGGCGCGGTGCTGGAGCAGGCCTTCCCGGTCTATAGCAAGATCGACTACATCAAGGTGACACCCGAAACCGCTGTGTCGCGGCTGGGCGGGATCAAATTCCCCAAAGGCTATGCGCAGTTCGATGCGACCGGGTTCGAAAATGGCATCGACGGCAAGCAGGGCACGGCAGATGACATTGCGGTTGGGCCGGTCGACGTCACCTGGTCCACGCAGGAATATCTGGCGGTCTATTATGATGATGACGCCAAATATGTCGGCGCGCTCAGCCCGGCTGCGCTCTTTACCCCCAATAGCGAGGGGCCGAACCCGGCACGCCGCTTTGGCCGCAACAATTATGGTGATGTCTGGGTCGTCGCCACGGCCAAGGCCGAGAAGGACAAGTTCGGCAAGCCGCTGACCGCCCGTTCCTACATGGTCGTCACCGTGCCTGCCTATCAGAAATGGGATCAACCGGAGGTGTCGCAATGACCGTGATGCAGGCACCCACCTATCGCCGGGCGGAATATCACGGTTTTGACGCCGGAGGCAGCGATTTTGTCTATTTGGTGAGCGCAGGCGCGATCTTCGAGATCGACACCGATGTGCGCGCGGTTCTGGATCGGCTCGACGGGCAGGAACTGACCCATGCGGCGCTGGTCCGCGAACTGGTGGCCGAAGGGCGCGCAGCGGAAGAAGCCGACGGGCTGGTGCGCGAATTGCGGCAGGCACGCCTGATCCATCTGGGCCATGCCATGCCGGTGGCGCAGGTGCCGCAGGCACCGCCCGCCGACTTCCCATTGCAGGCGCTGGTGCTGAACGTCACCAACCAGTGCAATCTGGCCTGCACCTATTGCTACGAATTTGGCGCGGACAAGATCGCGACGCCAGCGGGCAAACCCAAATATATGACGCTCGACACGGCAATGGCGTCGGTCGATCTGCTGATTGCCGAGGCGGTCGGGCGCAAGTCGGTGCATATCACCTTCTTCGGCGGCGAAACGCTGATGAATTTCAAGCTGCTGCGCGACGTCGTGGCCTATGCCAATCATGCAACGGCCGCAGCGGGGAAGGCGATCACCTATAGCCTGACCACCAACGCGACCCTGCTGACGCCGGAGATCGTCACCTTCCTGTCGGACAACCGGGTCGGCGTGACGGTCAGCATGGATGGTCCGCCAGAAGTGCAGGACAAGCATCGCGTCTATAAAAATGGCAAGGGCAGCTATGCGGTGATCGAACCGCGCCTGCGCACGCTGATCGCGCATCACAAGACGCGGGCGATCACTGCGCGGGTGACGCTGACCGAGGGCGTGACCGATGTGGTTCGTATCTTCCGCCATCTGAAGGATGATCTGGGCTTTCACGAGGTCGGCTTCGCGCCGGTGACGACGGGCGAGGAGCGCGCCTATTCGCTGGATGGTAATGGCATGGACAGCGTGCTGGCGCAGTTTAACAGCCTAGCGGACGAGTGGCTGGAATATGCCCTGCGCGGGGAATCACACGGCTTCACCAACGTCAGCGAAACGATCAGCGAGCTGATTTCGGGCGTCAACAAATCGCATCCCTGCGGCGCAGGATTGGGTCTGATGGGGGTCAGCCCATCGGGCGACCTGTCGCCCTGTCACCGCTTCACCGACGCCGACACGCATACGATGGGGCATGTCTCCAGCGGCATCGACCGGGCCAAGCAGGGCGAGTTCCTGGCTAAAGGGCATGTCGAGGCGAAATATGATTGCCAGAGTTGCTGGGCGCGACCGCTCTGTGCGGGCGGGTGCCATCATGAGGCGTTCGTCCGCTATGGCGACACCGGCCACGCCAACCTCCATTATTGCGACTGGATACGCCAGTGGACCGACACCTGCCTGCGTATCTACGGCGTGCTGTCGGTGCGTAATCCCGGTTTCCTGGAACGCTTCGTCGAAAGAAAGGGGCTGTCATGAAGCATCTTCGTGCCATCAATAAAAAGGCGCAGCGGATCGACGAGGCCGTGACGCAGATGGAGGCTGCCGCCGCGCCGAACGCGGACATGGAGGAGGATGTCGTCGCCCTCCAGCAGGCACCGCGCCCGCATGTACCGATGGGCTGCTCGCTATCCTTCTCGCCGGGCTGGGAGGTCGATGCTAGTGGCGGCACCGCGGGCCTGTGCCAGCCGGTCGAGCGCGACATTTACGACTGCTACGTCACCTGTTTCTGGCCAGTGCAGGTGCCCGATCATGTCAACTATTCGCCCGACTGGGCCAGCAACTGCGCCACTGCGACCAAGGACTGGCGCAGTCTCGATCTCGTTTTCCCATGAGGGCCGCCATGCCGAAATATCGTCTCATGCTGGGCGCTGGCCTGGCGATGCTGAGCGCTATGCCCTTGAATGCGGCGACGCTCTTCATGGGGTCCTATCCCGACCGGCTGCTGGTGTTCGAGGAGAGCAAGGGCGCGGTCACCGGCACGATCAAGCTGGACACCGGCCTGCCGACATCGATGCAACTGTCCGACGATGGCAAGCGCATCTATGTGACCACCATCACCACCAGCGGGATCGAGGTGATCGACACCGCGACGCGCCAGGTGATCAACAAGTTCAGCCTGAACGATGGCACGACCCGCTATCGTTTCTGGGGCGGCGTGCCCGATCCGACCGGGCGCTATTTCTATACCGTCATCTCGAAATTCGAGAAGGGGATCGACCGCTATACCGTCAGCAAGCCCATGTATGGCGTCATCGACCTGAAGCTGCAAAAGGTCGTCCGCACCGCCGAGATCGACAAGGAGGATGAGCGTTCCGGCGGCTGGCGCGCGGGCTATAAAGTGTCGCCCGACGGAAAGACGCTTTACGCCTTTGGCGAGAAGGTCGCGATTATCGACGTTGCGACATTGAAGGTCACCGACCGGATAGACCTCGCCAAGCCCGAAGGCACCGGCATGGAGAATGTCGGCTTTGGCGGCACGTTGGATGCGATCCGCACGCCCGGCCAATATGTGTCACTGTTCAATGCCGCCGACGCCTATGTCCATAACAAGATGTTCGGCATGGCGCGCTTCGACCTGTCCACGCGGCAGTTTGATTTCACCCCCATCGGCCCCGCGCCCGACGCCATGGCCGGGTTGCAGGTCACGCCCGACGGCAAGCAGGCCTATACCGTCGTTACCAACGGCAAATATGGCAATAAACGCTGCGAATTCTGGCATATGGACATGGCCAGCAACGCGGTGTTGGACAAGGCGGAATTTCCCTGCCGATCACGCTTCCGTCTGGGCATGTCGACCGATGGGGCGAAACTCTACATTTATGGCGCGAGCTATGATCTGGAAGTCTATGACGCCAAGACATTGAAGCATGAGGTGACGCTGGACCTGGGCTATGACACCACCGGTGCGGGCATGGTCGCGGTGGAATGAACGAACAGCGCATGATCGTCGGCATAAGGGGCAGCGGGATTGCCGCGACGACATGCGCACATCTGTTACAGGGGGCGGGCCTTCGGGTTGCAAGCGAAGCCGCCCGTCGCGCGCCGGTGCCGACGATCATGCTCAGCGATCCGGCCCTGGCGCTGCTGCGCGACATCTTCGCACGGCCCGGCCTGTTTGCTGACAGTCCCCGGATCAAGCGCCGTGTGGTCGCCTGGGGTGGCGCGCCGGTGGTGGTGCCGCATGGCGCGGCGCTGGCGTCGGAAGATCAGGTACAGGCGGCGCTGGCGGGGGACGAGCCTGTCGCAGGGGACGATCCGGTCGACTTCACCATCCACGCCGCGCCGCCAATGTCACTGGGCGAGACACGCATCTTTGGCGATCGCCATGCCGTGGCGACCAAAGTGCGGCTGCGCGATCCCGCTTGTAGCGAAGAAGGCCGGATCGAGGCGGTGCCGAACGGCTGGCTGTTTCTGGTGCCTGCCGGAGTGGACCAAGGCTGGTTGCTGGGCGTGGGGGGATCGCTGGACGATCTTCTGGCGCAGAGCGGGCTGATTGCGACGGTGGTCGATGCCGTGGAGGCGGTATCGACGCCTTTTCTCGCTGCGCCGCGCCTGCATCTGCCTCTTTGCGGCGACGACTGGCTGGCTTGCGGCACGGCGGCGTTGGGTTTCGATCCGATCTGCGGCGACGGCACGGCGCAGTCGGTGCGGGAGGCGATACTGGCGTCCGCCGTTTTGATCGGGATAGCGGAGGGCGGTGACGCGGCGGCGCTGCTGACCCATTACCAGTCGATGCTGATCGCGGCGATGCGGCGGCATCTGCTGCTCTGCGCGCAGTTTTATGCCAGCGGCGGGACGGGCGACTGGTGGCGGGCGCAGCATGACGCGCTGATGGAGGGGCATCTTTGGTGTACCGGCCTGCTGGCCAAGATGCCGGAGCCTGCCTTTGTGCTGGACGGTGTGCGGCTGCTGCCCCGGCGACAGGCAGCGTGAGCATTGCGAACATCCATTTCATTCCGTCATTCCCGCGCAAGCGGGAACCCATGTCTCGTCATACATCTGGATTGCGGGACGCGAGATGGGTTCCCGCTTGCGCGGGGACGACGAGTAGAAGATCATTCGGGTGACTAATCTCTCGCCCCCCGTCGCCGACTGGAGCGCCTACAAGCGGCTGACGCCCTTCCTGCGGCCCTATCGCGGCGCGCTCATCATGGTGCTGGCGATCAGCCTCATCTCCACCGCGCTGGGGCTGGCCCAACCCTATCTGTCGAAGCTGATGATCGATGAGGCGCTGTTGCGGCGGGATATGGGCGCGCTGGTGCGGATTGCGGCGATCATGATCGCTGTGACAATCGCCGGGTTCGCAGTCAATATCTTGGCTAGCTATCGCTATGTTTCGCTATCGGCAGCGATGCTTTACGATATTCGGGCGGCCCTGCTGCGCCATCTCCAGACGCTCTCGCCGCGTTTCTATGGCAGCTTCCGCCTGGGCGATCTCGTGTCGCGGATGAACAGCGATGTGAGCGACGTCCAGCGGATTGCGTCGGACACCTTGCTGTCGGTGGTCAGCAATCTGCTATTCTTCGTCGGCTGCGTGGCGATGATGCTGTGGCTCGACTGGCGGTTGTTTCTGGTGAGCGTAGTGCTCGTCCCGGCCAGCCTTGCAACCTTCGCCTATTATCAGCGGCGGCTGACCGCACTGACCCGCGACATGCGGGAAAAGGGCGCAGATCTGGGCAGCCTGCTGGTTGATACGGTGATGGGGATGCGGGTCGTCGCCTCGCTCCGCGCGGGCGAGCATGAGGTCGGGCGCTTCCGGCAGAAGAATGACGCTTTTGTCGGCGCGATGCTGCGGATGCAGGTCGCCTCCTATATGACCGGGGCGCTGCCCGGCACGCTGATGACGGCGGCGACGTCTGCGGTGATTCTCTATGGCGGCTGGCGCATCATCGAGGATGGGATGAGCATCGGCACGCTGGTCGCGTTCATGACCTATCATATGCGGCTGCTCTCGCCGATCCAGACGCTGATGGGGCTGACGTCGGGGCTGGCGTCGGCGCGGGTGTCCCTGGGGCGGATTTTCGAGCTGTTCGACACGCAGGCTGAAGTGGTCGAGCGCGTTGATGCGGTGCAGCTGACGCGGGCGGGGGCGATGCGGTTTGATCGGGTGGCGATGCGCTATGATCGTGACGCGGTGTTGCGCGACATTGACCTGACGATCCCGGCGGGCAGTCTGTGCGCGATTTTGGGGCCGAGCGGCGTGGGGAAATCGACCATGGCCGACCTCATGGTCCGCTATCTCGATCCTGATGCGGGGCGGGTGCTGGTCAATGGTCGCGACCTGCGCGACTACCGCCTTGACGATGTGCGGCGGGAGATCATCCTGGTCGACCAGTCGCCCTATCTGTTCAACGATACGATCGCGGCCAATATCGGCTTTGCCTCGCCCGGCGTGCGGCAGGCCCAGATCGAGGCAGCGGCCCATGCGGCGGGACTGGACGACTTTATCGCACGGCTGCCGCTGGGTTATGAGACGCGGGCAGGGGAGCGCGGCATGGCGCTGTCGGCGGGGGAGCGACAGCGGATCGTGCTGGCGCGGGCGCTGCTGCGGTCGCCCAGCATATTGATATTGGACGAGCCGACCTCCGCGCTGGATAGCGAGACCGAGCAACTGATCGCCGGGCGACTGCGTGGCGCGCTGCCGGATGCGACGATCATCATCATCACCCACAAGCCCGCCATGGCGCAGATGGCCGACATGACCGTGACGCTGGCCGATGGACGCGCGCAAGTGGCGCAGCGCGGCGAAATGGCTCATGCCTGATCCAGTGCGCATCGCCATCATCGACAGCGGGGTACATCCCGACCATCCGCATATCGATGCCGCGCGCTTGCTGCCGGGCTGTGCCGTGGCGCGCGATGGCGGCGTAAGCGAAGGCGATACGCTGGACAGTTTGGGCCATGGCACGGCGGTGACTGCCGCGATCATGGAGCAGGCACCCGATGCGCTATGCCTGCCGATCCGGGTCTTTCACGAAGCCCTGCGTGCCAGCGCGCGCGCCTTGGTCAGCGCGATCGACCGGGCAGTGGAGGCGCGGGTCGATATGATCAACCTCAGCCTTGGTACAATCAATCCGGCGCATGGCGCGGCCCTTGCGGCAGCGGTGGCACGGGCCGAGATTGCGGGGGTGCTGATCGTCGCGGCGCGCGATGTGGATGGGCAGCTTTGCTATCCGGGCAGTCTGGACGGGGTGTGGGGCGTCAGTCTCGACTGGGACTGTCCCCGTGAAACCTATGTTGAGCGGGGCGGGATCATCCATGCCTCTGGCCATCCCCGCCCAATCCCCGGTGTCGAACAGCGGCGCAATCTTTACGGGGTCAGCTTCGCTGTCGCCAATGTCAGCGGGATCATCGCGCGGGAGCGTCAGGCAATGCCGAACCCCGCGACCCGCTCGACCATCCAGAAGCAGCCGATCGCGCCGACCGCATAGAGCGCAGCGACCCGCACCGGTGTGGCCAGCGAGATAGCGCGCAGGCCCGCCAGTGCCGCGATGATTGCGCCGACGAACAGCAATTGCCCGGCTTCGACGCCAATGTTGAAGAAGATCAGCGCAGGTAGCTTCTCGCCCGCCTTCACGCCCAGTTCGCCCAGTGCGGTGGCAAAGCCAAGGCCATGGAGCAGGCCCAACAGCGAGACGACAGTCAGTTGTCGGCGGAAGGCGAACCCCTGTTCCCCCTTCCCGACCAGCAGCGCCTCGCGGGCCATGAAGGCGATCGACAGGGCGATAGCGGCCTCGACCGGGGGGACGGGAACGCGAACCAGTTCAAAAAAGGCGACAGCGAGTGAGACAGAGTGACCGGCGGTGAAAGCATTGACAAGCCACAATAATTCCCGGCCCCGCGCCAGCAGGGCGAGGCAGAGGACGAAGGCGAGATGGTCCCAGCCCAGCCAGATGTGCCAGACCCCCTGCGCCAGGAATTCCGGCGCGATCTGGGTCAGGGGGCGCTGCGTTGCAGCGGCTTCACCAACGGGTATTGCAATACCGTTCCTATCCCCGGTCAGGCTGCGATCGACTTGACTACCCATGACATTGGTGACGAAACGTCCGCCATCGGCGCGCCACGGCGTCTGGATCATGTCACCTGCGGCAAAGGGGCGTTCGCAGGCAAATTCAAAGGCATATTGCGCCCGCCCGCCGCTCGACTGGCGCGTCATGGCGGTCTGGCTACACCCATCCGGCCAGACGACCGGCGCAGGCTGGCCGACCGTTTCCGGCACGGCGGCGGTAAATTCATATGTGTTCGCGTCCTCACCCCGCGTCAGGGCGAAATCGGCGGACAGGAAGATGTCGGCCATCGCAGCGCCCGGCAGCAGCGCGGCGAACAAGAGCAGGAGCGCGGCCAGACTATTCTTCCACATCATATTTCTCCTTGAGGCCCGACAGCGCCTTGTCGATGGCGGCATTGCTGTGGGCGATCATATAATCCTGCCGCACCTGATCGCGGATGGCGGGGAAGGGGATCATGGCGCTGGCGATGCTCTCGCTCTTGCGCACGAAATGCCAGCCGCGCGGAGATCGGACCGGGCCGAACCAGCGGCCTTCCGGCGCGGCTTTCAGCGTGGCGACGAAAGGCTGGCCGAAAATGCCGCGCACCATCGAATCGCCATAGCGCGGGAAGGCCCGGCCCAGCCAGAAATCGTCGCCCGCTATGGTTTCGCCAGCATTGAGCTGCGCCAGTAACAATGCGGCGTCGGCAGGCTTCTGCGCCAAGTAGACCTGGGTAAAACTTGTGCGCGGCTCAGCGCGATATTGCGCCAGATTGTCGGCATAATGATTGACCAGTTGCTCCTCGCTTGGTTCGGGCGGCGCGCCCGCGATCAGGTAGCGAACCTTGTCCACCAGCCGCTTGCGGGTTTCCCCGTCGGTCAGGTGCATGTTGCGGTCGATCGCCTCGCGAAACAGCAGTTCCTCGGCCAGATAATCGCGCTTGATCCGCGCCTTGTCAGCGGCAGTGGCGGGGCGACCGACCAGCGTTTCATATTCCCCGACCATCGCCTGTTCGACCTGCGGGGTGAAAACGACCGGCGGTTTTTGGGCGCGTTCGATGATGGAATAGCCGCCGAACAGCGCTACTCCGGCAGCCATGAAAGCCACCAGCGGATCGCGGATGGCCTTGCGCGCCATGGCAAGGATATGGGGTGCCGAAGCTGAAGATTTCGCCACCATCGCGTCCGTCGCCATCTGTCCCGCCCCGTCTGCCATGGCGCAATATTAGGATGAGCCTGCGCGCGGGTGCCTACGTCAAATGACGCATACGGGGGATAGGCGGCTTTCCATAGCCTTTAGCGGTCCAGATTGCTGCAGCGCCACAACCGGCCTGCCAGGGGGAGACCTACACATCATGATCCGATCCAGGCTGCTCATGCTTGCCACCTCTGCCTGCGCGCTGGCGCTGGCTTCCTGTTCCGGCGGGGACAAGGCGAGCGCGCCTGCGGGCGACAGCGTGGCGGTGGGCGTGCTGCAATCGCTGACCGGCACGATGGCGATCAGCGAGATCACCGTGAAGAATGCGGAAATGCTGGCGATCGAGGAGATTAACGCGACTGGCGGTGTGCTGGGCAAGCAGATCAACGCGCTGGTCGAGGATGGCGCGTCCGATCCGTCGACCTTCGCGCAAAAAGCCTCCAAGCTGATCGAGAGCGACAAGGTTGCCACCGTGTTTGGCGGCTGGACGTCGGCCAGCCGCAAGGCGATGCTGCCGGTGTTCGAGCGGACCAAGAACCTGCTCTGGTATCCGGTGCAGTTTGAGGGCAATGAATGTTCGCCCAACATCATGTATTCAGGTGCGCAGCCCAATCAGCAGGCGCTGCCAGCGCTCGAATGGGCGGTGAAACAGGGCTATAAGAGCTTCTTTCTGGTCGGGTCCGACTATGTCTATCCCCGCACCGCCAACCTGATCCTGAAAAAGCATATCGAGAAGGGCGGGATGCAGGTGCTGGGCGAAGCCTATGTGCCATTGGGCGGCACCGACTTTTCCGGCGTCATCGCCAAGATCGCACAGGCCAAACCCGCGATCATCATCAACACGCTGAACGGCGACTCTAATGTCGCCTTCTTCAAGCAGATGCAGGCCGCCGGGATCAGCCCCAAGACGATGCCGGTCATGTCCTTTTCCATCGGCGAACAGGAAGCGCAGGCAATGGGCGCGGGTCTGGTCGAGGGCAGCTATGCCGCCTGGAATTATTTTCAAAGCCTGACCGGCGACGCCAACGCCAAGTTCATCGCCGCCTACAAGGCCAAGTTCGGCAAGGACGCGGCGATCACCGACCCGATGGTCCATGGCTATCTGGACGTCTATGCGTGGAAGGCGGCGGTGGAGAAGGCCAAGAGCTTTGATCCCGACGCGGTGCGCAAGGCGGCGGCTTCGCTCGGCGGCTTTGTCACGCCGATGGGGACGGTCAGCTTTGCGGCCAACCAAAGCCTGGTGCAGAAAGCCTATATCGGCAAATTGAAGGCCGACGGCCAGTTCGAGATCATCGCCGACAGCGGCAAGGACATCGCCCCCGAACCCTATGACGCGCTGGCCTTCCCCGGCAAGTCTTGCAAGCTGTAAAATGCCGATCAAACCCGTCATCCCCGCGAAGGCGGGGATACATCTCCGGCCCCAGCGACCGGCGCGAAGTCGGGAGATGGATTGCCTTCGGCGCACTCTCGTGTCCCGCCTTCGCGGGAATGACGGAAAAAACGGGGTGAAACGATCCTTCCGGGCGGTGGTATAATGGACGCCCTTTTCCTCAACCAACTGTTCAACGGCGCCTCGCTCGCCTCGCTCTATCTGTTGGCCGCGCTTGGCCTTGCCCTCTCCTTCGGGCTGATGCGCGTCATCAACATGGCGCATGGCGAAATGTTGATGCTGGGCGGCTACCTCGCCTGGATGACATTGCTGGTGGTGCCGGGCGCGCTGGGGATTTTGCTCGCCATCCCGGTCGCGTTCTTGGGCGCAGCGGCGATGGGCGGGTTCATCCAGTCGACCCTCATCCGCCACCTGTCCGCGCGCCCGCTCGACACGCTGCTGGCGACGTGGGGCGTCAGCCTCATCCTCCAACAGGGCGCACGCGACCTGTTTGGCGCGATCGGGGTGGAGGTGCGCGCGCCCGAATGGCTGACGGGCAACTTCGTGGCGTTCGGCGTCACTTTGCCGTCGGCGCGGCTGTTCATCATCGCGATTGCCGCGCTGGTGCTGGGTGGGCTGGCATTGCTGCTGCTCAAGACGCGGATCGGCCTACTGGTGCGGGCCGTCAATCAGGACCGGATGATGGCGTCGGCCAGCGGCATCGACGTCAAGCGCGTCGATTTCACCATCTTCTGCCTTGGCTCCGGGGTCGCGGGGCTGGCTGGCGTCATGCTCGCGCTGCTGGGTCCGGTAACGCCCAATGTCGGGCAAAGCTATATCATCCCCGCCTTCCTGGTCGTTGTGATGGGCGGGCTTGGCAGCATCGTCGGCACGACCGCATCGGCGATCATATTGGGGCTGTTCGCCGCACTGGCGCAGATCTTCGTCGATGTCAGCGTGGCGCAGATGCTGCTGCTGGTGTTCGTCATCCTCTTCATCCAGGTGCGCCCGCAAGGCGTCGTCGCCGTAAAGACCCGCCAGCTCGATGCCTGATCTCTCCCGCCTTTCGCCGCTCAAACCGGTATTGCCGTGGCTGTTGCTGGCGCTGGGCATCGCTGCGCCCTTTGCGCTGTCCAGCTATGATCTCAACCTGCTCGCCCGCTTCATGGCGATGGGCATCCTTGCCCTCGGGCTAGTCCTCATTTGGGGCCATGGCGGTATTTTAAGCCTGGGGCAGGGCGTGTTTTTTGGCCTCGGTGGCTATGCCATCGCGCTGCACATGAAGCTGGCCGATCTGCCAGCGGGCGAATTGCCCGACTTCATGGTGTGGAGCGGGCGCGAGAGCCTGCCCTTCTGGTGGACACCCTTTGCCAGTCCGGCCTTCACGCTGGCGGCGATCATCCTTGTGCCGACACTGGCAGGCGCTCTGTTCGCCTGGGCGGTGTTCCACCGGCGGGTGGGAGGCACCTATTTCGCGCTCATCACGCAGGCATTGAGCCTTGCCTTTGCGACGCTGATCATCTCGCGCCAAGACGTGACCGGCGGCTTTAACGGCCTCACCGATTTCTACTCGATCTTTGGCGTGGGGCTGACGAGCCCTGGCACCGGGTCGATGCTCTACTGGATCACGCTGGCCATATTGTGCGGGGCGTTCGTTGCGCTGCGCTGGCTGCTGGCGTCGCGCTTTGGCATATTGCTGCGGGCTGCACGCGATGGCGAAAATCGCGTACGGTTCCTGGGCTATAACCCGACGCCCTTCAAGGTTGCGGCCTTCGCCATCGCGGCGATGCTGGCCGGGATTGGCGGTGCGCTCTTCACGCTGCACGCAGGCGTGGTCTCACCCGCGTTGATCGGCGTCGTCCCCTCGATCGAAATGGTCGTGTGGGTAGCGATCGGCGGGCGCTACAGTCTGGCAGGCGCAATCGTCGGCGCCTTGCTGGTCAATCTGGCGCGCGATGCGGTGTCGAGCGCTTTCCCCGAATTGTGGCTCTATCTGATGGGCGCGCTGTTCATCTTCGTCGTCACGCTGCTGCCGCGCGGGCTGGCTGGCATCGCCAAAGGCAAGGCAGCGTGAGCGGGTCGGCCATATCCGACCTGATCCTGAGCGTCGATGGCGTCACCATCGACTATAGCGGGTTCAAGGCGCTGGACGGATTTTCGATGAGGCTGAACCGGGGCGAAACCCGCGTGGTCATCGGCCCGAACGGGGCAGGAAAATCGACCTTGTGCGACACGATCATCGGCCGGGTGCGGCCCAGCACGGGCCGGGTGATCTTCAAGGGCGAGGAAATCCACCGTTTGCCCGAACAGGCGATCGTCGCGCGCGGCATATGCCGCAAGTTTCAGGCACCCGGCGTGCTGCCGACCTTGAGCGTGCGCGACAATCTGGCGCTCGCCGCCCGCCGCGACCGGCGCTGGTGGAAGAGCCTTGGCACCGGCATCCCGGCGGACGAGCGCGCAGCGGTGGACGAGGCGCTGGAGAGCGTCGGCCTGACCCATCGCGCCACGGTGGAGGCAGGGACGCTGGCCCATGGCGAGAAGCAATGGCTGGAAATCGCGATGGTGATGGCGACGGGCGCGGAACTGCTTCTGCTGGACGAGCCGACCGCGGGCATGGGGCCGGCGGAAACCAGCCGCACGGCGGAGCTGATATTGGGGCTGGGCCACAGCCGCACCGTGCTGGTGATCGACCATGATATGAGCTTTGTCGAGCAATTGGCCGCGCCGGTCACGGTGATGCATCAGGGCAAATTCCTGAAGCAGGGCAGCGTCGCCGAAGTGCGCGCCGACCCGGAAGTCGCCGCCGTCTATCTGGGCCACACCGCATGAGCGCGCTGCTGGAAATGGACGGCCTGTCGAGCGCCTATGGCCAGAGCCAGGTCTTGTGGGACGTGGAACTGACGCTGGCGCGCGGGCAGGTGATGGCGCTGATCGGCCGCAATGGCGTGGGGAAGACGACGCTGCTGCACACGATCATGGGGACGCGGCCGGTGACGGGCGGGACGATCCGCTTCGACGGGCAGGACATCACCGCGCTGCCTGCGCACAAACGGTCGCGTGCGGGGATCGGCTTCGTGCCGCAGGGGCGGCATGTGTTTCCGCAACTGACGGTGATGGAAAATCTGGAAACGGGTCTGTCGGCGCTGACCGGGCGGGGCGGGGGGGCAGCCAAAGTGCCGCCGCATATTTTCGACCTGTTCCCCAAACTCTACGACATTCGCGCCCGCGCGGCGGGGTTTCTGTCGGGTGGCGAGCAGCAGCAACTGGCGATCGGTCGCGCGCTGGCGGGCGAACCCAGCCTGCTGCTGCTGGACGAGCCGACCGAGGGCATCCAGCCCAATGTCGTGCAGCAGATCGAGGCGGCTTTGGTCCATGTCCGCGACCAGCTGGGCATGACGGTGCTGGTGGTCGAACAATATCTCGATTTCGTCTGGCGCTTTGCCGATCGCTATTGCGCGATGCAGAATGGGCGGATCATCCGGCAGGGCGCGATTGCCGAGGAAAGCGCGAAAGATGTCGCGCATCTGGTGCAGATTTAGGGCGAGATGAGGTTAGAGCAAAACTCCCAACCTTCGCTCGAAACGAACGGGCCAAGGTGAGTTTATCGCTCTCTATGCCGTGGTCAGCGCCTCCAACTGGCGCAGCATGTGTGCGCTGACCGGAATGCCCTCACGCATTGCCTTTTCGCGCGCGGCGAAGCGGCGGTCGCCGGGCATACGGGCCTGCCCCGCTTCTTGCAGCGCGGTGACCATTTGCTCCACCCGATCCGCAAACCCCACCGCCGATCCGCTCCGGCTGGGATCGATCAGGATCAGGCACTCGCCAGTACAGGGCGTTTGCGCGCCGGGATGAGCGGACCAATCCACCTCCGCCGAAAACAACCCGCCGGTCAGCGCGGCGGCCATGATCTCGATCATCAGCGCAATGGCCGCGCCCTTATGCCCGCCAAAGGGCAGGAGCGCCCCGCCATCCAGCACAGCTTGCGGATCGCGCGTGGGCTGCCCCGCCGCATCGACGCCAGCATCGGCGGGTAACATATGGCCATCGCGCGCGGCGATTTGCACGTCGCCATGGGCCAGCACGCTGACCGCCTGATCGAACACGACAATGCGCTCGTCGGCGCGCGGCGCGGCGAAGGCCAGCGGGTTGGTGCCATAGACCGGGTGCCGCGCGCCGGGCGGCGCGACATAGGCCATGCTGTTGACCATGGCGATGGCGACCAGCCCCTGCTGCGCGAACGGTTCGACATCGGGCCAGAGCGCAGCGAAATGATGCGATCGCCGGATGGCGACGACGCAGGCGCCGGTCGCGCGCGCCTTGTCGATCGCCATTGGCGCGGCGATGGCAAGCGCGGGCTGGGCAAAACCGTTGGCGGCATCCACCCGCAGGAAGGACGCGCCACCATCCTCCAACTGTGGTTGCGCCCGCCCATCGACCCAGCCGCTGCGCAGGGTGGAGACATAGCCTGCCATGCGGAACAGGCCATGGCTCATCGCGCCGTCCCGTTCGGCGCTGGCGCAATTGCGGGCCAATATGTCGGCCACCGCTTCGGACGTGCCATTGGCCAGGAAGATGCGGCGGAGCAGCGCGACCAGCGCGTCGAAATCCATATGGGTCATGGCACTACCCTTTCCTGCTTTGCATCGGGGCGCAACGCTTCGCGCGCGCGAAGCCATACGTTCTTTGCCCCATTGCCGCCCTTTCGCCGCCGTCCAGACTGGACGCCATGCCCGACGAACCGATCGATCTCGACGACCTTCGCCGCCTTTATGCCGGGGGCGGCGGGGCCGACATTCACGATTCGCATTTTCGCGAGGTGGCTGGGCTTCAGTTCAAGAGCGGGGACAAAAGGCGGTGGCCCTTTGCCGAGCCTTCGACGCTGCTCGATGCGCCCTATATTGCGGGCGGGCTGGCAGCGGAGACGCTTGATACACTGGACGTGGCGCTGATCGGCGTGCCGATGGATCTGGGCGTCACCAATCGACCCGGTGCACGCTATGGCCCGCGCGCCGTCCGCGCGATCGACCGCATCGGTCCCTATGAACATGCGCTGCGGGTCGCGCCGATGAACCATCTGACGGTCGCCGATGTCGGTGATGTGGCGATGCAGAGCCGCTATGATCTGGCGCTGTGCCATGCCGATATCGAAGCCTGCTATGCCATGATCGGCGCGACCAAGGCGATCCCGCTGTCGGTGGGGGGCGATCACAGCATCACCGGGTCGATCATGAAGGGGCTGGCGGCCACGCGCGGGCCGATGGGCATGGTCCATTTCGATGCCCATTGCGACACGGGCGGCATTTATGAAGGCTCTAAATTCCATCACGGCGCGCCCTTCCGTGAAGCCGTGCTGGCCGGGGTATTGGACCCTAAGCGATCGATCCAGATCGGCATCAGGGGCGGCGCGGAATATCTGTGGGAATTTTCCTATGCCAGCGGCATGACGGTCATCCATGCCGAAGATGTCGCGACCATGGGCATGAACGCGGTGGTGGCCAAGGCGCTGGAGGTGGTCGGCGATGGCCCCACCTATGTCACTTTCGATGTCGACGGCCTCGACCCGGTATTCGCACCCGGCACTGGCACACCGGAAGTAGGCGGGCTAACCACGCGGGAGGCATTGCAACTGCTGCGCGGGCTGGCCGGCATCGACATTATCGGCGGCGACGTGGTGGAAGTCGCGCCCGAATATGATCCCGGCACGGTGACGGCGCAGGCTGCCGCGCAAATGCTGTTTCAATTGCTTTGCCTGGTGTATCTGCGCCGATGAGCGACACCGGCATTCCACCCGAACCGGCGCTGCGGCGCGGCGTTACCGGTCCCGGCTTCTTTGCGCTTGCTTTCGGCACCATCGTCGGATCGGCATGGATGGTGTTGATGGGCGAGTGGGTGACGCCCGCCGGGCCGGGCGGCGCGGTGCTCGCCTTTTTGGGCATGACGCTGCTGATGGTGCCGGTCGCCGCCGCCTATGCCGAACTGGTCGCGCGAGTGCCGCGCGCCGGGGCCGAGTTCGTCTTTGTCGAAAAGGCGTTCGGCCCGTGGCCGGGATTTGTCACCGGCTGGTTCCTGACCCTCTATTTTGTGGGCATTTGCGCCTTTGAAGGACTGGCCTTGTCCTGGTTCCTCGAAAATCTGGTGTCGGCGATGGCCGGGTGGCCGCCGCTCTACAGCTTTCTGGGCAAGTCGATCACGGCGCTGGACTTGGGTATCGGGCTAACAGGGGCGGTGGTGATGACGCTGCTCAATGCGGCGGGAGCCAAGGTCGCGGTGGGCTTTCAAAAGCTGGTGACCTTCGCCTTTCTCGGCGCATCGGCGCTGCTGGTGGTGATCGGTTTCGTTCAGGGCGATCCCGCCAACTGGCAACCCCTGTTCGAGCCTGCCCATGGCGGCAGTTTTGCTGGCGGCATGTTCGTGATGCTGGGCGTGGCAGGCATGTGGCTGTCGGGTTTCCAGACGGCAGCGTCCGCCGTCGAGGAACGCGCGCCCGGCACCAGCTTCCATACCGTAGCCAAGGCGATGATGCTGGCGGTTGTGGTCGCCGCGATCTTCTACAGCCTCATCATCATCGCCTCCGCCTCGCTCATCCCCTGGCGCGATCTGACGTCGGGCGCGCTGCCGGTTGCAGCGGCGTTCGACCATGCGCTGGCCGGCGGCGTCGCGACCAAGGGCATATTGCTGGTCGCGATGGCGTCGCTGCTCAAAACCTGGAACGCGATGCATTTGTCGGCGACGCGGGTCATCTTGGCGCAGGCACGGGCGGGTTTCCTGCCAGCGGGGCTTGCCCATGTTGACGCAAAGAGCGGCGCGCCCCGGCGCGCGGCATTGCTGGTCGGCGGATGGACCTGCCTTGGCGTGCTGGCCGGGCGCGGCGCGATCAGCCCGATCATTGCGATGGGGACGATCTGCACCACGGCGATCGCGGCGGTTGCGCTCTTTGCGCTGATGCGGTTGCGCGCGATCGATAGGGGAGAGACCCGCCCTGCCTTCATTCTGCCGGGCGGGCAGGGGCTGCTCTTGCCTGTCGCGATCGGCGCGACGATCGTGACAAGTGCAGCGATCATCGCGCCCTTTGGCATGGCGACGGGCATACCACTGGAAATCTGGCTGATGCTGGGCTGGCTCGTGCTGGGCATTGCGCTGGTGATGGGGCAACGGCGCTGGCACCCCTCGCCCGCCTCGCTTCAGGCTGGATAGGCCGCGATCACCGGTCCCAATGCCTGCTCCAGCGGGCCGAGCCATGGCGCAAAATGCCGCCAATGATCGACGCCGTCGGTGAAGATCGGCTGGCGTACCTGTTCCGAACTGGCGGTACGCACCGCCCGCTCCGTCCGCCAGAAGGCAAGGCAGGCTTCCTCGAATGGCAGGCCGAGATAATCCAGCAGCCGTGCGACTTCGCCCGGCGTGTCGGCGACCATCTGCTCATAATGGACGCGGTGGACATGGCTGGGTGCGGCGGCATTGAACGCCGCCATCAGCGCGACATAATCGCTATAATAGCGGCCGATTTCGTTCAGGTCGTAAGTGAAGGCCTGACCGCGCGCGAAATGCTGTTTCCAGCCTGAAAAGCAGCAGCCCATCGGATGACGCCGCGCGTCGATGATTTTGGCGTTGGGCAGGATGAGCCGGATCAGCCCGACATGCTGCCAATTATTGGGCATCTTGTCGATGAAACGGGGCCGGTTGCTCTGGCGGTGGACGCGGGTGCGTTCGACATATTCCTCGCCCAGTCTTTGCCGGTCGGCGGGGGTGAGCGACGCGATCATCGTGGCGAAATCGGGAAATTCACCCTCGTCGATGCGCGATTGCAGGCGGCTGGCGATGATCATCATCTCCGGCAATTCCATCGTCCCTTCGACCTGGCTGTGGCTGGAGAGGATTTGCTCGATCAATGTGGAGCCTGACCGGGGCAGGCCGACGATGAAGATGGGGTCGGGCGCGGGGCAGCCGCCCTTGCCGCTCTTTGTGATAAAGGCGCTGGTGAAGCAGTCTGCGGTCGCCTGCACTTCGGTGGCAAATTCATCGGCGTCATAGGATAGCAAAGTGCGGCGCAGGCGGTTGCCGCGATCATAATGGCCAAAGGATGCGGCATAATTGTGTGCATCCTCCAGCGCCTTGCCCAACGAGAAATGGAGGTGAAAAATATCCTCGCTTTTCGCCGCTGCCTCTGGCGCCAGGGTCGTGAGCGCCTGCTCCATCGCCGCAATATCCTGCGCGTCGAGCTTCACCGTCTTGAGGTTGGCGAGGCTCCACCAGGCCTCTCCCATGGTCGGTTGATAATATACCGCCTGACGATAGGCGTGGATGGCGTCGGCCTGCCGCCCCAGCGTCTTGAGCGCATGGCCCAGATTCTGCCACAGCTGTGGCTGATCCGGCTTTTGCGCCAGTAATCCTTCGTAAATGGCCGCCGCTTGCGCCTGATCGCCCAGCCGCACCAGCACCGACGCCCGCAGCAGCGCATAGCCCGGATTGTCGAGCGGCGACTGCGCCAATATCTCGGCATGGGCAAGCGCGTCGGTCAGGCGGTTATTCTGGAGCAGCAGGCGGATCAGAAAATCGCGCGCCAGATCGAATCCGGGCGCGGTGGCCACCGCGCGTTCGACCAGCGTCAGCGCCGCACTCATATCCCCGCGCCGCCAATATATTTCGCCCAGCAACCGGGTGGCGGCCGGATCGTCTGGCAACCGCGCAAGTCGCGTATCAAGGATCGTCGCTGCATCCTCCAGACGCCCCTCATTCATCGCCATCGCCGCTTCGAGCAGGTCGCGATCGCGCGAGGAAGCATGGATGCCTGACAGGTCGGCGCGCCACGCATGGTCGGTGCGGCCGACCTTCCGCAATTCCCTAGCCAACAAAAACCAGCCGCTTGCCACGCCGGGTTGCTGCCGGGTCAGGCTTTCCAGCGCGGCGATGGCCTGCGGGCTGTCGCCCGTTTCGCTGGCGGCCTGCGCCAGTTCCCAAAGCAATGCAGGCACGCCGGGCTGGCGACGGGCAAGCGCGGCAAGGCGCGAAAGAGCGGTTTCGGCCTGACCCAGCCGTCGCAGCGCCTGTGCCGCCAGCAACTCTGCGGGCGGGAGTCCGGGGGCTTGCTTCAGTATCGATTCGGCCTGCGCCAGCGCCTCCGCCGGCTGCGCATCCAGTAAGGTGGCAGCATGGCCAAGCGCCTCCCTGAGCGCAACGGAAGGGGGGGTGGCAGGGCGCGAGGCAGCTTCCATGGCGGGTTTTGCTTCCTTTCTCGTCTGCACAATGAACAGGATATTGCAGTTGCGCAACAAAAGGTGCGATTGAAGGGCAGGAACAGCAAAATTAGGCTGTTGACTCCTGCAATCGTTACAGCATTATCAAAGTTGGACAAACGTACGAAATGACGAAAGTCCAAGGGGAATACAGGTAAATTATGATGCCGTGCCGTTGTACGGCAGGTCTGGAGGCGTGCGCCGTTTCTGGTCGCGGGGTTGTTTTGCTCTTGCAAAATGCGGGCTGCGACGCGCCATCTGACAATGTGCTGCAATGCGTCATAATCACGCGGGGAAACCGCGATTTGGGAGAGTGGAGGGCATCTTTTCAAGGGGGAGTCCAACACCATGAAGATTCAGTCTCGCCGCCGGTCGCAGTTTGTAAAGATATTGGGGGTGACAACCATATTGGCCGGTCTGGGCGCAGCAGGTATGGCGCGCGCCGCCGATGCCGTTGCAGACCCCGCCGCCGATCCGGCAATGGCGCTGCCAGCCGATGAAGCAGGCGGCGGCCTGACTGAAATCGTCGTCACCGCGACCCGCAGCGCGCAGAGCATCCAGAAAGTGCCGATCTCCATGCAGGCGCTGGGTGCCGAAACGCTGGCAGAACGGCAGGTCAAGGGCTTGAGCGATTTCGCTGCGCTGCTGCCGTCGGTTTCGTTCGAAGGGATCGGGCCGGGCCGCAACACCGCCTTTTTCCGCGGCATCGTGCCTGCGGGCGGTGCCTATGCCTCGGTCGGCTATTATCTTAACGACATTCCCATCACCGGCACCGAAGTGCCCGATATTCACGCTTATGATCTGGAACGGGTCGAGGCGCTGGCCGGGCCGCAAGGCACGCTTTATGGCGCGGGATCGCTGGCAGGCACCATCCGCATCATCACCAACAAGCCCAATATGGACAAGTTCGAGTTTGGTTATGATGTCGAGGCCAATAAATATGGCAAGGGCGACTTTGGCGGTCAGTTGGAATCCTACATCAACGTGCCGCTGAGCGACACATTGGCCGTGCGCGCCATGGGCTATTATCGGCGCGATGGCGGCTATATCGACAATACGCCCAATAACGGCCTGCTCAACAATGGCGCGCCAGCTGTTTACACGTTGGGCGACAATAATCCGGCGACCTTCTTCAACCTCGACAATAGCGACATCGCCAAAGATGATTATAACACGATCAAGGAATTTGGCGGTCGCGTGCAATTGCTGTGGGAACCGGTCGATGGCTGGTCGGTCGCGCCGGAAATCACGGCGCAAAAGCAGGTTGCCAACGGCTATTTCGGCTTCGATCACCGCGTCGGCGATCTGGAAGTGCATGATTACGACCAGACCAAAAATGACGATCGCTGGTATCAGGCGGCGCTCAGCATCCATGGCCATATCGGCGACTGGGATCTGGTTTCCGCCACCGGTTTCTTCAAGCGCCGGACCCGCACGCTCAACGATTATACTTATTACACCGTCACCTATGACGGCTTCGGGCCGGGCTATGAAAGCTATCTGCAATTTTTCGACAATTGCACCGGGTCAGGCGCTGCGCAGAAATGTTCGCTGATCGACCCGACGCAATTCTATCATGCCGATACGCACCGCAACAAATTCACACAGGAATTGCGCCTGTCGACGCCCAAGGACTGGCCGTTCGACGTCACGATCGGCGGCTTTTACCAGCGGCAGAAGAACAAGACGAACACCTATTATTCCATTCGCGGGCTGGACACGATCACCGGCTATACCGCAACCGGCGGCGGCGACGTGCCGGGTGGCCTGATCGGCGTCCCGGCCATGTACGGGATTGACTATGATGAGGATGGCAACCCCTTCTTCGACACCGGCAACGTCATCAACCCCAACGGCAATCCGCTTGGCACGATGCTGCTGGGGACACAGGCGGTAAAGGGTGACGGCTTCTACATCACGGAGCAGAACCAGCTTTATCATGACAAGGCGATCTTCGCCGAAGGCCATTACAACATCACGCCGACATTGAAGCTGACCGGCGGCATCCGCTATTTCTGGACCGATTATGCGGTCAAGGGCTTTGCCGGTGTCGCGGGATCTGCGGCCAATACGGTCACGTCGGTTTTTGTCCCGACCGGGGAAATGGGCTGCCCCACCCCGCTTCCTGCCGAGCGCCTGCAATGCCTCAACACCAATTTCCGCGCGCCCGACCAGACCGGGCGATACAAGGAAAAGGGCGAGACGCATAAGGTGGCGCTCGACTGGCAGTTCCAGCCCGACAAGATGGTCTATTTCAACTATTCCACCGGCTTCCGTCCCGGCGGATTCAACCGTCCGCTGCGCATCCGTAACTTTGGTCCAGTGGATGTCGCCCCGTTCAAGTCCGAAACGCTCACCAATTTCGAGCTGGGCGTCAAAACGACCTGGAACAATATCTTCCGCTTCAATGCGGCGGTCTATTATGAGAAATGGAATAATATCCAATATGGTGTCGTCGTGTCGGGCGCGCAGGGTGCGGGCATGACCGGCAATGCGGGCAAGGCGGTGGTCAAGGGTATCGAATATGATGCCGACCTGAAGCTGGGCAAGGTGACGATCTCCACCTCCGGCGCTTATAATGACGGCAAGTTGAAGGGCAATTTCTGTAACTTCGCGTTGGACCGTGACACCTCGTCCATTTCCCAACTGTCCAGCTGTACGCTGGGTGAGGATGTGCCGGAATCTAGTCCGCCAACGCCACAGGTCGCTGCCGCAAACGGCACCCGCCTGCCGCGCCAGCCCAAGTTCAAGGGCACGACCTCAATCCGCTACGACACCTATCTGGGCGACTATAGCGCCTATGTGCAGGGTGCAGCACTCTACCAGACCGGGGCGACGCAGGATCTGAACGTCGACAATAATGCGCTGCTCGGCAACACGAAGGGCTTTGTCAGCTTCGACTTTTCCGGGGGCGTCAAGAAGGACAATTGGAGCCTGACGCTGTTCATCCAGAACGCTTTTGACAAGCGCGGGCAGCTGACCAAAAATACCTTCTGTTCGATCGACTTCTGTTCCGGCTCGTCGCGCACCTTCACCATCAAGCCGCAATTTTTCGGCATCCGCTTCGGCCAGAAATTCTAACGGGCTAGGGATGAAATTGAACATGCCGCCGGGTCAGCGATCCGGCGGCATTATTTTACCCATTTGGTTTTAGAGCCGCCTATTTCTGCCCCGGATACAGCAGCCGCATGGTCACCGGCGCACCGCATTGACGGATCGCGACATCGACATAGCGGGCGCGTTCGGCCTTGAGCGAAGCCGATGTCAGGGCGAATCGCCGCTCATGCGCGACCTCATCGGCTGTGAAAGGCTTTGAACCCTTGGGGACACTCGCCCCGCCCAGGCCAAAGACCATATAATTGACCAGATCGGCGAGCTGCTGATTGTCGCTAATCCGGCTATGCGCGATATTGGGCAGGCGGATGAGATAGGCGCGCGACTGGGGCGTACACATAAACCAGCCGACCCGCCCGCGCAGTTCGGGAAGGGCCGCAGGGGCCGCGCTGCCCTGGATTCCATGGCAGCCGCCGCAATGTTCGGCATAGTCGGTCCGTGCCATATCCGGGTCGGTGATCGCAGCAGGCAGCACGCCCAATGGCGGCAGCGCGGCGCGGCCAATGCCGACCGCGCCGATCAGGAGCAGGGAGCCGAATAATAGTCTGCGCATCGCAATAAAGCCCTAGGGTGCAGACGCATGAATTGCGAGGATCGAGACAGGATTGTCCGGGATTCTGTGGGAGGAGAAGCGCGAAGAGCGGGCAAGATTGCCCGGTCGAGGGCTTCGACGTGCCACAGGACCCGGACAATCCTGCCCCGGAGGGGTGGGACGAAAATGACCGGTGGAGCGGTCGAACGCTTGCAAGATAGTCCCGCTATCTCGCAGCGCTCGCTCCCTCCCACCAACCATTTTCGTCTCCATCTCGACCTCGCAATTTATGGGTCTGCACCCTAACTGGCAGTTCCCACCAGCACCGCGGTCGAACAATGATATTCCATGCTGGTCGTGCCGAAGCACCAGATCACGTCATTATTGAGCTGTGGCATATAGAGCTGGGTTTCGCGGTCGGTATTGTCGCAACCGCACTGGCCGCAGGCGGGTTTGCCGCAACAGTCGCGATAGGCGATCAGATAGGCTTTGCCGTCGTCCGGGTTGATGCAGGTGCCGACCCAGGAAACAGGCGATGGCTCGGCCCCTGGCGGACAGCTGTGGATACCGCCGCCGCAACAGGTGCAAAGCGCACCGTCAATGGCGCAATAGCGCCAATAATCGCATTTGGTATCATCCTTGGTCTGGGCGTTACGCGCGAAACCTGTCTTGCCCTCCGGCGACCGGTCGGGCTTGGCCGCTTCGGCGCGGCTGACCGGCAAGAGCGGGAAAGCGGGCGCCGCCACCAGCGCCGCCCCCAGCCGCGAGAGCATCGAACGGCGCGATGTGCCGCCAGCCAGCTTGCGCAACAGGCGTTCCCCCATGGCGTCGGCGTCAAACTTCTTCATGTCACTGACCCCCTATATGCCGTTCAGGCTGCCTGCGCCTTTAACGATCCGATATAATCCTGCACGGTTTTGATCCCCATTTCATGGGCCACAACCAGGCTTTCGAGATGTTCGCGGCTGTTCACCAGCCCCTTGGACAGGATCGTCCCTTCCGCGTCCAGCAACACGGCATAGGGCAACTTGGCAACGCCAAAGGCCTGGCCGACTTCGGGACCATTGACGAAGGGATAGGCCTCCAGCCCGTGCTGCGCGATCATCGCCCGCTGGGCGGCGGCGTCATCATCACCGACGAAGCTGAGCGCAACCCGCTCGTCGCGGGCGAAGGATTTGGCCATCGGGATGATCGACTTGCACAACGGGCATTGCGCCGACACGAACATAAGCAGGCGCAGCGGCACGTCATGCGCATGACCGCCGATCGTCACCGGCGCGCCGTCCAGCAGGCGGGCGTCGACCTTGACCGTGGCGTCGCCGACCGCCGGGCCACCGCTGGTGGTCAGCGCTCCGGCGGGCGCAACCCGAATGTGCAACACACCGACCTGCCGCGCGACCGCCAGCAGCGCCACGCCAAGGCCCAGGATCACGATCCATGACAGAATTTGCGAGAGAATGAGCGATGTCATCATGAATGCTTATCTCCGGTAGGCGGCGGGCGACGCGATCAGCGCGCCGATGGAATTGCAGAGCAGATAGGCCAGATAGAGCGCGACACCGCCGACCATGGCCGTGCCGATATCCATCGCACCGAGCGGCGCCGCAGGCCACAAGCGCGGCACCAGCAGCAGGGCCAGCACGGCATTGCGAGCAACCAGCGGCCAGCCGATCGGATGGCGCAATTGCGACCGGCCACAACCGCAATCAATCTGGGTGCGGCCGCGCCGGATATTGATCGCCATCGCCACCCCGAACAGCGTCAGGAGGAGGATAGCCAGTATGACCGGCAAGGGCGCAACACCCGCGATCAGCGCGCCGCCAATCCCGATTTCAGCGATCGGCAGGATCATCGCGGCAGGCCCGCCCAGCCCGGCGGGGAGCAGCCGGTAATTGGCGATCACGCCCGGCAGCACTATGCGATGCCGCAGCTTTTCCAAGCCCGCGATCAGCAGGATCAGGCCAACGCCCACCGATGCGGCCAATCCCATGATCGCCAGCCCCAGCGCCATGGTCAGGACGGGTCCGCAACCGTGATGGTGCTGCCCCCGGCCTTCTCAATCTTGTGCTTTTCCTCGCCAGTCGCGACGTCGACGACGATCGCGCTGCCTTCTTCGCCGTTCATGAACAGTAGCGGCTTGTCGGTCTGCGACACTTCGATATTGTTCATCGGCTCCTTGAGGGCGCGGCGCTTGACAACCTTTTGCGTGGCCAGGTCAACCTCCCACACTTCGGTGCCGGACGCCTTGTGCGACCAATATTCGCCCATATGCATCAAGACGAACAGATGGCCGGACGGACGGTGGAGCGCCATGGGTTGGCGGCCGCCCGGATACCAGTTCAGCTCCAGCGGCTTGGTTTCACCCGGACGAATACCCGCCGCCGCCTGGATCGAGAAGGGGGCAGAGATGGTCGGCGTCGCACCCAGCTTGGCCTGATAAATCTGGCCGGTATAGGTCAGGAAGGTCGTTTCCTTCTTGCGCTTGTCATAAGTGAAGTTGTCGAAAATCGGATCATCGGTCGCCGAGAAGAAGGGCGCGCTATGGCTGATATCCGCCTTGGTCCCCTTGATCGCTACCGTGGCGAGCGAGCCGTCCGAGCAGAGTGCGGAAAAGCCAATACCGGGATTGGGCATCAGGCTGGCGCAGCCGGGCAGTTCCACCGCAGTCACGAATTTGCGCTTGACCAGATCGACGATATTCACCCCGGACACAGGACTGAAATCATAGACATAAGCGGTCTTGCCATCGTCGCTCACGATGAAGTTATTTTTGCGCGACCCGATCAAGATGCGGCCGGGCAGGGGGACTTCGGTGATCAGGTTCAATGTCTGGCTGTCATAGACCGACACCATGTCCTGCCGCGTACCGCGATCGCCCTTCGACCAGATGGTTTCGGCGACATAATAAAATTTGCCCGCCGGATCGATCGCGAAATCGGCCAGGCGGCGGGTTTCGACCATGCCCTTCATCTTGCCGGTTTCGCCGTCGAAGATGCTGGTGCCGGGCATGTCCCAGCCACCATCGACAAAGAACCAGGTCGGTTTGGGCGGGGTGATGGTCAGGACGTCGGACGTCTCCATTTCCAGCACGGCGCTGGTATCGGCGGGCGCGGCCTGAGCCGGGCTGACAAGCAGTGCCCAGCCCCATGCGGCGGCGGCGAACAATCCCCTGGCGGCGGTCCTCGGCATCTGGCGTGATCCCCCTTGATCGTGCGGACGGACAGATGGACTCAACGGCCCACATATCAGCGTCTGCGCAAAGATTGGACAGCTGTCCGATATTGGTCAAGCGCTTTGGCGGGCGGGACGTAAATATATTTTGCGTTGCAGCAATGTAGCGTAAAATCGGGCTATCGGCGGGTCTCAGGCGGCCTGCGCTATCAATCCTGCAAGGTCGCGCGACGTCACCGTTTTGGCAAGGTGCACAAATGACGTAGCGGCAAGCGCGGTGAAAGCCGGCATCTTGTGCGCCCAGGGCTTGCCATGGCCCAGAAACGGGGTCGATCCTTCCATCGACGCGCTGATGAACAGGGCTACGCTATGCACTTCGTCGGCGGTCAGCGCCGGATTTAGCTCGGCAACATATTCGCCGATGGCACCATGAACCCGCTCGTAAAAGGCGCGGACCCGATCGGCGACGAAATCGCTATGATTGGCCAGCGCCCATAATTCGGTGAACAAATGGGTGGTGCGCTTGGTCTGTATATCGTCCAGGCACAGGATGATGACGCGCCTCAGCCGCTCTTCGGCAGTCAGGCCGGGCTTGCGAACCGTCTGGTCCATCATCGCGCCATAGGAATCGACCAGTTCGTCCAGCATCACCTGGATCAGCATTTCCTTGCGCGGGAAATGATAGCTGACATTGCCGACCTTCATGTCGCAGCGCGCGGCGATGCGACGCAGGGTGAAGGCATCGGACCCTTCGTCGATCAACACCGCCAGCGCGGCTTTCAGGATCTGATCGACCGTTTCGGTCCCGCGTGCATAGATGCCGGGACGGGAGGGTGAGAATATCATGTCACTATCTGCCTTGCACCGCTCCTACCATCCAATTGAACGGGCCGCCACCCTTTGCCGCCATTTCGGGGCAAAGAGGCGTGGTGGCCGAAATGCCCAAATGACCGCACAGCGTCTGTGCGATTCGTCCTGTCAGTCAAGAATGTCATGCCTATGGGCAAGCTCGGCGCTAGATTGCGGCTTTTGCCACCATGATCACATGCACATGCAAAGATCGGCACGACGATAAAGCCCGAAAATCCGCGAAAATCCGCCGAAAAATCGCCATGCTGAACGCCAGGCGCGGGTGTCGCCCGGCACCCCGCTCTTGGCAGATGCGCCGCGCCCGACTGTTATGCGCATCCATGCCATGCGCCTCGATGACGGAGGGCGCTGGCGACCGCCATGATTGCGTAAGAGAGGCATCTGACCTGTGAGCGAGACCATCTTCGACTGTTCGGACATCGACCAATATCTCGGCAAGCCGATGCAGCCCGCCCGGATGCGCGAGCCGATCCACAATAATGACATTCGCCGCTGGGCGCAGGCTATGCATTATCCCAATCTGCTCCACTATGATGCCGACTATGCGGAGGAAAGCCGCTGGGGCAAGCTGGTCGCGCCGCAGAGCTTCGCCGTGACGATGGACGATGGCCATGGTGCCGGCCCCGCCTGTGTCGGCAGCATCCCCAATTCGCATCTGCTGTTCGGCGGTGACGAATGGTGGTTCTATGGCCCGCGCATCCAGGGCGGGGATATGGTCCATAATGAGCGGGTGCCGTTCGACTATGTCGTCAAGGATACGAAATTTGCTGGTCCCACCTGCTTCCAGCGCGGCGACAATAATTATTACAACCAGAATGGCGAACTGATCGCCAAGCAGCGATCGACCGCGATCCGCTATTCGGCGGAAGCGGGCCGGGAAAAGACATCGGCTGAGGTTGTCGAAAATACCGAGGATCCGGTCTGGACCGACCAGGAACTGGTCGAGATTCAGGAACGCAAGTTCCGCTGGGTCCAGATGCTGCACGATCTGGGCCATGGCAAACGCTATCTGGAGGATGTCGCAGTGGGCGATGTCCTGCCCGAACGGGTGTTCGGCCCGCACAGCATCGCCAGCTTCACCACCGAATGGCGCGCCTATCTGTTCACCATCTGGGGCGGCACGCACCGGCGGACCGATCTGGATCTGGCCGCGCTGGGCTTTGTCGATGAAATGGCGGGCCATGAAAATGATCCGGTGATGGAGCGGATCAACCCGGAACTGACCGACGGCGCCTATTTCGGTCCGTCGCGCGGGCATCTCTTCCCCCGCTGGGCGCGCTTCATCGGGATGCCGCGCGCCTATGGCTATGGCGCGTCGATGGGCGCTTGGGTGGTCGATTATCTGTCGGGCTGGGCAGGCGAATGGGGCATGGTGACCCATTCGGTAGCCTCCTATCGCGGTCCCGCCTTCACCGGCGACATCACGATCATGACCGGCACGATCGTCGACAAGTTTGTCGATGATGAAGGCCGCGAAGTCGTACAGGTGGACGTGCGGATGGCCAATCAGTCCGGCACCGTGCTGGCAACAGCCAAGGCGGAGGTTCTGCTGCCACGCAAGTGATTGGAACGGCGGGGCTGGCGACAGGCTTGCCCGCCCCGCCGACCGTATCGGACAGGCCAACCCGGCCTATCCTGTCGCCCGTTGCGCGTCGATGATCGTCACGATCGCGCTGATCACCTTGCGGCAATAGGCCTCCGTTTCCTGTTCGCTGACCTTGCCGACTGCGCTTTGATGATTATGCCAGCCCGATATGCCGTGCAGAAACAGGTTGGCCAGCATCGTCCAGTCAGGGCCAGTGCCTGGCGGCAAGCGACTGGCAACGGCCATGTCGGCCGCCATAAAGTCGATATAGCGCCGGGTGCCCAATTCTTCCCAGACGATGGCGACTTCCGGGAAAGTGCGGGATGCGTCCGCAATCATCCGCGTCGCCAGCCGATAATCCTTCCAGCCATGGACCGATATCAGAACCCGCGCGTGATGGTGCAGGCGTTGTTCCAGATCGTCGCTGAGCAGATGATTCTGCCGTGCCGCGCGCCGCGACATGGCACCCAGCACATCTTCAACGACAACGCGGAATAGCGCTTCCTTGCTGGCATAGCGCGTATAGACAGTGCCTTTGGAAACGCCCGCTGCGATCGCGATGTCATCCATCCGCGTCGCGCCAAAGCCCTTGTCCAGAAAGTGCAGCCGTGCCGCGCGACGGATTGTGGCATCGATCGTTTCTGCGCGCGCAGCCGTGGGGCGACCGGGACGGTTTGGCGGTTTGCTATGGTGCATCATGCCATTTCATGCCCCGGTCGCCCTATCGGCTCAACCCTTGGCCTTGCACGCCGCACCACGGTCGACGGTCCAGCCGATCGCACTTTCCAGCAGCGCGACATGCTGGGGTTGGCTATAGGTTTCAGGCATGTGACCGATGGCGGAATAGAACATCCGGCCTTTGCCCACGCAGTTGGTCCAGGCCAGTGGATGGTCGCCCATGCGCAAATCCTGGTTCATCATCCCGGCGGGCTGGTAAGTGCTTTCGTCCAATGTCAGCAGCACATCGGCACCCGCCGTGCGCGGGTTGGTGCGGAAAGAATACCATTCGTCGGTCATGCGCCATTCGGCGGGCAGGGCGGTTGCCAGCGGATGCGCCTTGTTCACGGCGATACGCGCTTCCTGAAATTGCGGCTTGGATGGATGCCCTTTGAACCGCGCACCGATCAGCGTGTCGGCATACCAGTCCCAGAAATAGACCGGGTCGCCAGCAGAGCCGTGCATCCCTACAAAGCCGCCGCCCCGTGCCAGATAGTTTTGGAGCGCGCGACGCTGTGACAGCGTCAGTACGTCGCCACTGATATTGTTCCAGATGACCGCGTCGAACTTGCGCAGCGTGGCGGGATTGATCGCGCCGCCCTTGTCGGTGACGACCATCGACCAGCCCTTGTGCTTGGCCATGGCCAGCAAGGCTTCGCGCGCGGCATTAACCGATGGCACGTCGCGAAAGCCGTTGATTTTCTCGAACAGCAGCAGGCGCGGGCGGCCAGCGGGCAGCGTGAATTTGGGCACGTCATTGTCGTAGCGTGCGCAGCGCGCAACCTTGTCAGCGGCGGTCACCGGCAAGGCGGTGAGCTGGGCCTCTATCGTCGCGAGTGTGTCCGGCTTGATCTGCAGAAAACCGGCGGCTTCGCGCAGCGAGAGAATGGCAGCAAAGGTCGGTGGCGTCGTGCCTGCAAATTGCGGCGGCAGCTTGTCGAACCGGCCAGGCACAGCCTTGTCCAGCACGGCCCGCGCCGCGGGACTGAGCAATATGTCGATCAGCGGCGTGGCCGCCGAAAAAGGCATGTCGCGCATTGGGCAATCAGTGACGGGCTTTGCGATAGCAGGAGTCGCGATTGTTGAGACCAGAACTGCAATACAGCCCACAATAGCCTGTTTTATTGCCATGATCTTTGATCCTTTAGAGGGGATATTGCGCATGTCAGATCTTGCCTCCGCGCAGAAATTCCGTGGCGTGATGGGCGGCCCGCGCCGACAGCGCCATATAGGTGAGCGAGGGGTTCTGGCATCCGCTCGACGCCATGGCTGACCCGTCGGTGATGAACAGGTTGGGAATGTCGTGCGCCTGATTGAAGCCGTTAAGGACCGACTTCGCCGGATCCTTGCCCATGCAGGCAGTACCCATTTCGTGAATGCCCAGTCCCGGCGTACCGGGCGTCGCGCTGGTGTTGACCACCATGCCGCCAGCGGCCTCGACCATCGCCTTGCCGTCGGCGATGATCTGCTTGGTCATGGCCTGCTCATTGCTGCCAAAGGCGCATTCGATATGGACGATCGGGATGCCCCATTTGTCGGTGCGGGTGGGGTGCAGGGTAACGCGATTTTCGGGGTTGGGCAGCATTTCACCAAAGCCGGAGATGTAGAGCATCCATGGTCCCAGCTTACGGGTACGGTCCTTGATATCGGTGCCCAGCCCCGGTTTCCCCAGCGCCGCCGATCGCCAGCCCATGCGCGACGCAGCGCCCTGATAGCCGTAGCCGCGCAGGAAGGATCCGGGTTCGGACACATTGCGGAAGCGCGGTATGTAGAGGCCGGTCGGGCGACGCCCCTTGTAAAATGTATTCGGTCCCTTGGGCAGCACGCCTGCGACGGTCAGGCCATAAAGATGGTCCATCAGATTGCGGCCCACCATGTCGGACCTGTTGGCCAGACCGTTGGGGAAGGCTTCCGATGTCGATCCGAGCAGGATCTGGGTCGTGCCGATGGTGGAGGCACAGCTGAAGATGATCTTCGCCTCGTAGAGCTGGCCCTGTTTGGTATTGGCATCGATCACCCGCACGCCGGTGACCTTGCCGGTCTTGGGATCATGCACGATCGAATGGACGATGGCGTCGGTCACGATCGTCAGGTTGCCGGTGCGTGTCGCGGCGGGCAGCGATGAGCTGAGGCTGGAATGATAGGCACCATAGCTGCACCCGCGCTCGCACAACGACCGCACCTGGCAACTGACGCGGCCCAGTTCCTCATGATGGGGCTGCGCTTTGGACAGGTTGGCGACGCGACCGGGGATGACGTTGCGACCGGGAAATTTGCTTTCCACCGCCTGCTTGAACAGGACCTCGGCATCGTTGAGCGCAAAGGGCGGCAAAAATTCGCCGTCGGGCAATTGCGCCAGTCCTTCCTTCGATCCTGCGACGCCGATGAAGCGTTCGATATGATCGTACCAGGGGGCCAGGTCGTCATAACGGATCGGCCAGTCCGACCCATGGCCGTCCTTGGCGTTGGCCTCGAAATCCATCGGCGACAGGCGATAGGATTGCCGTCCCCACATCAGCGAGCGGCCGCCCAGATGATTGCCGCGAATCCAGTCGAACGGTTTGTCGGCCGGCGTCGAATAGGGATGGTCGCTATCCTTGACCCAGAATGCCTTGTTCGCCGACGTCATGGCATAGCAATGGCTCTGCACCGGATAGTCGCGCGCGACCTCCTCTTCAGGCACCATGCCTGCATTGGGTAGCTCCCAGGGTTGCAACGAGTCGGTGTAGGACACGCCATGCTCGATCTTGCGGCCGCGCTCGATCACCAGCGTCTTGAGCCCGCGTTCGCATAATTCCTTGGCGGCGATGGCACCGCTCATGCCCGAACCGATTACGATTGCATCAAACATTGTCGAACACTCCGTTCAAAACAGGCCGGCGCCGCCAGACGGGCGCGTATCGGGGGTCACGGGGACGGAAGGCAGCCATTCGCCGGGCGTATGGTCATAGGTCAGCTCATGCGTCAGCGCGGTTTCCGAGATATAATAGAGGATGACGATCAGCTCCTTGAGCTTGCCATAGCCAGGGTTGGCGAATGTGGGGCCACGCATCATGGAAAGGCCGCGGCCACCGGCCGGACTCGGCACGACCTGCAATGCTTCGGCATCATAGGGGGTCAGCAACGCCAGCCGCTCTGTGGCGGACAATTGCGCGAAGCCCATGCCCTTCTTCTCGCGCGCCAGCGCGTCGATCTCGCCCAGCGCGTGGCTTAGCTGGTGACGCCGGTCGGGCGATGCCCAGTTGGCAATCAGCGCGTCGAATGTCGCTGGCACGCCGGCATCGACAGCGCCGGGCGTATCCGTGCGCGGGATGATGGTATCCGCCACCGCAGTCACCAGCGCATAATGGGTCGGCGACAGATAGGGCTTGGCGCGCGCAGCCGCTTTCGCCAGCGCAGCCGGGCTGAAACCAACGGCGGCGCCAGCGCCTGCCAGCGCGAGCATCTGCTGGATCAGGGAACGGCGATCAAGGGCCATCAGGTCGTTCATCAGCTTCACTCCTTGTCGTCGTTCGATGGGGTTTGGGCGGGATGTGATGGCCGCATCATGACGGCTGCGCCCAGCAGTCGCGGATCAGGGCATGGCCCTCGACATAAACATCGCTTGGATCGGCGAAGAAATCGCGCCACACGCGGGTCGCCGCCGCCAGTTCAGGCACGCCCCGGCCAAAGGCCTCGATCGTGAGCCATTCATCATAGCCTAGCGCCTTGAGCGTCGCGATCGTCTCGCGGATCCTGGCATGGCCACGTCCCGGCGTACCCCGGTCATTTTCGGAAATGTGGACATGGGTCAGTGCCCCCGACGCATGGACGGCGTGCAGCGCCACGATCGGGTCCTTCTCCTCGATATGGGCGTGGAACGTGTCGTAGAGGATGCCAAAGCCCGGCTCTGCCAGCCGCTCGCCATAGGCGATCGCCTGTTGGCATGTGTTGAGCAGATGCGCCTCGAACCGGTTGAGCGGCTCCAGCGCTCCGATGATCCCCGCAGCGCGCGCCAGCGGCAGGATCTGGCGATGGACATCGGCGCAATGGTCCAGTTCAGTGTCGCTGGGCCGTTCTCCGCTGAACACGCCGAGCGGCTGAAACCACGGCCCGGCCAGCACCGTGCCGCCAAGCGCCGCCGAACAATCAATGACCCGCGTCAAATGCTCCACGGCGCGAACGCGGTCCGCTGCATCGGGCGAGATTGGGCTGTGCGCCGCATCGGGGATGATGGCGACGACCGTGCGTTCCAGCCCAATGTCGTCCAGCACACCGCCCAGCCAGCGATAATGCGCCGGGTCGCTGACGTCGAACACCGGTATTTCGACGCCGTCAAAGCCTGTGTCCTTGATCGCCTGGAGAACCGGGATATGCGCGTCCGTCACATGGCCGGTCCAAAGCAGCATGTTGATGCCGACTTTCATGGGGTTCAGCCTTTCCGCCTGCGTTCGGCCAGCCAGACCGCGCCGAAGATGAAGAACAGCGCGATCGGCACCAGCGCGATCACCTGAAAGGATTGTTGCGCGGCAAAGCCCAGAACCTGTTGCAACTCCGGTCCCGGCTGCAGCGCCTCGAACGCGGTCTGTCCGCCAGCCTTGGCCAGCTTGGCCTTGTCATAGATTTTACCGATTTCGGGCAGAACGAAATAGATCGCCATGGCCCCGGCAAAACCGACAATGCCGATGCTCCACGGGCCACCACGCGGGAAACGGCGTGCAGACGCCGCCAGCATGGTCGGCCACATGAAGCAGACGCCAAACGCCCAGAGCGTCGCGGCGACAATCGCGGTAAAAGGGGTTGAGGCAAGGCTGAGCAGATACAGCCCCGCCGCCGCCGGTATCGTGCAGACGCACAGCAGGCCCATGTCCGAAAAGCGATGTTCCAGCGCACCGGCAAAATGGCGCATCACGAACATGATCGCCGACACATAGACCAGCACCAAAATGCCCGGCATCCCCACGCTCTGCGTCAGCGCGATGTCGACCCAGGAACCGGGTGCCAGCTCCGCCGACGCGGTCAGGAACATGATTGCGGGGAAAATCCAGAAGGTCGGCCGCTTGAACGGTTCGGCCAGCATGTCGCGGAACGGCACGCCCAGCGCGGTGCTTTCGGTCTTGGGGAAGGTCTGGGTCATCGTCCACAGCCCAAAGATGATGCCCGGCACCGCGATCAGCGCGACCAGCGCCTGCCAGCCCAGATGCAGCTGCTCGAAGAACAGAATGCTGGTCAGCCCGCCGACCACGATTCCCGCGGGCCACCAGGCGTGCAATATGTTGAGCCGCCCGGTCTTGTCATCGGGATAAAGCGCGGTCGTGACGGGGTTGATCGACGCTTCGGTCGCGCCCCAGCCAAAGCCGCACACGACCATGCCCATGGTCAGCAGCCGATATATGGCGTCGATGCCGTCCATACGCGGCGACAGCAAAATCAGCAGCGGCCCGACGATGAAGCAGGCCGACGCAAACAATATGACCCGCTTTGCCCCGAAAATGTCGAGCAATGGGCTGATGACCAGCAGGCTGAGCGCGAAGCCAAGGAAGCTGTTGCCCAGCGCCGCGGCGATCATCTCACCCGAATGGAGCGGCACCGCCGAATCCAGCAGCGCCGCCTTGATCGCGCCCGATGCGCCGGTGCGGATCGAAAAGGACAAAGCCGCCGTGAACAGCGCCAGCACGCATATCCAGAATATGGCCCTGCGGTTATGCGTATCGCCTTCCATGTCCCTCAACCCCTTATATATTCTGATTATTTAGTTGGCGTTCAGTCCCAGTGCGGCGCGGATCGCCGCTTCATCCGCGCCTGTGCCCGCAAAATCGTCAAATGCCTTTTCCGCCTTGCGGATCATGTGCCGGGCGATGAAGGGCGCGCCTTCTGCCGCCCCCTGTTCGGGATGTTTGAGCGCACACTCCCATTCCAGCACCGCCCATCCGGCATAGCCATATTGGGCGAATTTCGAGAAGATCGCGCCAAAATCGATCTGCCCGTCGCCCAGCGAACGGAAGCGCCCGGGGCGATCGACCCAGCCCGAATAGGAACCATAAACGCCCGCGCGGCCATTGGGGCGGAACTCGGCATCCTTCACATGGAAGGCCTTGATGCGTTCATGATAAATGTCGATGAAGGCCAGATAGTCGAGCTGCTGCAACAGGAAGTGTGACGGATCATACAGGATGTTGGCGCGGGCATGGCCGTCCACCGCGTCCAGAAACCGCTCGAACGTCACGCCGTCATGCAGATCCTCGCCCGGATGCAGTTCGAAGCAGGCGTCAATACCTTCCTCCTCGAACACGTCCAGTATCGGCTTCCAGCGGCGGCCCAGTTCGGCAAAGCCGGCCTCGACCAGCCCAGCGGGGCGTTGCGGCCAGGGATAGATCATGTGCCACATCAGCGCGCCGGAGAAGGTCGCGTGGCTGGAAAGGCCGAAGCGGCGGCTGGCGCGGGCGGCGATCTTCACCTGCTCGACCGCCCAGGCCTGCCGCGCAACCGGATCACCATGCAGCGCGGCGGGCGCAAAGCCGTCAAACTGCGTATCATAGGCCGGGTGGGTCGCGACCAATTGCCCCTGCAAATGGGTCGACAGCTCGGAAATCTCGACACCGTTCGCGGCGCAGATGCCCTTGATCTCGTCGACATAATCCTGGCTCTCGGCTGCCAGTTTCAGATCGAACAGGCGCGCGTCCCAGGTCGGGATCTGCACACCCTTATAGCCCAGGTCCGCCACCCAGCGGGTAATCGCATCGAGCGAGTTGAACGGTGCCGTATCGCCCGCAAACTGGGCGAGGAAGATAGCCGGTCCCTTCATCCTCTTATGTCCTTCAGATTATGGTGGAAAGATCGACCCAGACAGCACCCTTGCTGCTGGAATCAAGACTGGCGCGGATGAAGGTCATGCCGGCAATTGCATCGTCCATTGTGGCAAAGCCGGGTTCGCCATCTTCGCTCGCAACGCCGCGAATGGATCGCCCGAAGGCCGCATAAATATTGGCGAAGGCTTCCAGATAGCCTTCCGGGTGGCCGCCCGGCGTGCGCTGGATCGCCTGGAGGGCAGGGGACAGATAGGCGCGATTGGCGCCCGCGTGCCAGGTTTGCGTCGGCTGGTCCCGCCGCCCGACGGTCAGGCTGTTGGGCTGTTCCTGCCGCCAGTGCAGGCCCGCTTTTTCACCATAGACCGAAATGGCCAGGTCATTGGCGTCGCCCACGCAAATCTGGCTGGCGGTCAGCGTCCCCCTGCCACCGCCCGACAGGCGAAACAGCGCCGCGCCGTCATCATCGATCCGGCGGCCGGGCAGCATGGCCAGTTCAGCGCAGATCGCGGTGATGCGTTCGCCGGTGATGAACTCGACCAGATTGGCGGCATGGGTGCCGATATCGCCAAACGCCCCGGCTTCCCCCGATCGCGCCGGATCGACCCGCCATTCGGCTTGCTTGTTGCCGATCAGGTCGTCGGGGCGCGACAGCCAGTCCTGGGTATATTTGACCATGACGCGGCGGATTGCGCCCAATTCGCCGCTCGCCACCATCGCGCGGGCCTGCTTGACCAGCGGATAGCCGGTATAGGTGTGGGTGACCGCGATTTTACGCCCCGTGCGTGCGGCGGCGTCGGCGATCGCGCGCGCATTGGCCAGCGTGTCCGCCAGCGGCTTGTCGATGATGACGTCGAAACCGGCCTCCAGCGCGGCAATGGCGGGCGGGGCGTGCATATGGTTGGGGGTGACGATGGCCACCACCTCGATCCGCTGATCGTCGGGCAGCGCCTTCTCGCGCTCCAGCATCTCGACCCATGAACCATAGGTGCGGTCTGCCGCCACCCCGATCTCCGCGCCGGATGCGCGCGACTTTTCAGGGGTGGATGAAAAAGCGCCGGCGACCAGTTGCCAATTGCCCGCGATCGCCGCTGCCATGCGATGGACACCGCCGATGAACGCGCCTTGCCCGCCACCGATCATGCCGTAACGGACAGGTTTCATGCCCGGTCTCCACCAATGCGACCGGCAAGGCAGCCGATGCTGACTGCCGCCAGCGACGATTGCGCTAACACCCATGGGCTGCTCATCACGTCAATCGCATGACTGGCGGGCAAGGGACGTGTCTGACTCGGACATAGGCGGCGCATCTTCCTCTCCCGGTGCTTTCGCCGCAGCCTTGACTGCCAAGCACCATTATCGAACTTGTTGGTTCGAATATGCCCGTGTAGAAGCCAAGGTCAAGCTGCATAATGGTAGCGCTATATTTAAGCCGCCCGTTTCCATGATCCGGGTAGGGTGCAGGAAAGGATTGCCCATGGACATGCTATCGAATCGCCGGTCTTTCACCACCGGCCTTGGTGCCATCATCGCCGCAGCGATGATGGAGAGTAGCGTGCACGCCGCCAGCCGGAAGCCCTTTTTCGAGCGGACCGGGCGCCCGATGGGCCTGCAACTCTACACGCTGGGCGATGAAGCGGGGCGGGACATCGACGCCACCTTCGCGCGCGTCGCTGCTCTGGGCTATCGGGACATCGAATTGCCCGGACTTTATGACCGCAAGCCTGCCGACATACGCGCCGCTGCTGATCGCGCCGGTGTCGCGATCAGCAGCCTGCACCTTTCGGCCAGCTCGTTCGGCACCGCCACCGGCGTGATGCTGACCAGTCCCGCCGAAACCATCGCGCAAGCCGTCAAGGCTCTGGGCGCGGACAAGGTGGTGATGCCGATCATGATCTTCCCGCCCAATATCAAGCGGCAGCCTGGCGAAACATTCCAGTCGGCCATCAGCCGCGGCATGGCGGAGGCGGGGCCGGACCTGTGGAAGCGGACCGCCGCGATGCTCAACGAACGCGGAGCAGCGCTCAAGCCGTTTGGAATCCGGCTGGGTTACCACAACCATAATCTGGAATTTGCGCCCACCGGTGGCACAACCGGCTGGGACATATTGCTGGCCGAATGTGATCCACGCCTGGTCCATTTCGAAATTGACGCAGGCTGGATCGCCACGGCGGGGCTTGATCCGGTCGCCTTCCTGCAAAAGCTCAAGGGCCGCGTCCTGCAAATGCACGTCAAGGATGTCGCGGCTGACAACAGCCAGAATTTCGCGCTGTCGATGAAGCCTGCCGAAGTGGGCAGTGGCGTGCTGGACTGGGGCAAAATTCTGCCTGCTGCCTATAAGGCCGGAGTGCGGCATTTCTATGTCGAGCAGGAACCGCCCTTCACGATACCGCGCCTGGAAGCGATCGGGCGGTCAGCGGAGTATCTGCGTGCCTTGAAGGGGTGAGCAGCGCCGGCACCACCATGCGACTCTACTGGTCGGCGGCGATCACCCGGTAGAGCAGCAGCCTGTTACTGACGAGGGCAAGGTCGGTCGCGATGGCCGACCGGCGCGCAGAATAGAGCGATCTTTGGTTGACGAGCGTATTCAGAAACGTGTCGATCCCCGAACGGTAGCGCTGTTCCGACAGGTCATAGGCGCGCTGGCTGGCGGTGACGAGGCGGCGTTGCGCCGCTTGCTGCGCGTCGATCGTGCCGTCCCGCGCCAGCGCATCGGCAACCTCGCGAAACGCCGTCTGGATCGCCTTCTCATATTGCGCCACCGCCAGATCGCGCTGCGCCTTGCTATAGTCCAGATTGCCGCGCGCCGGGCCGCCGAAGATCGGCAGGCTGGCGGACGGGCTGGCCGACCAGGTGAAGGCGTCGCCGGTGAAAAGCGATGACAGGGCGGAACTCGCGACGCCGATGGCCGATGTCAGGCTGATCCTGGGAAACATCGCCGCGCGCGCTGCGCCAATATCGGCATTGGCGGCCTTGAGCTGATGCTCTGCCTGCAACACGTCGGGACGCTGGAGCAGCATGTCGGACGACAGACCGGCAGGCACTCTGGCAACGCCTGCGATCAGGCCGTCGAGCGAAGCGGGGAGCAGCGCATCCTCGACTGGCGCGCCGACCAGCAGGTTCAGCGCATTGCGGTCCTGCGCCACCTGCGTGACATTGGCGGCGACGTCGGACGCGGCCTGTTCCACTATGGTTTGCGCCTGATAGACGTCCAGTCCGCCGCTCAGCCCCGCGCCCTTGAGCGACTGGGTCAGCGTCAGGCTGCGCTGCGCACTCGCCAGCGTCTGCCGCGACACGGCGAGTAATTCCTGATCCGCCGCCAGCGTCGCATAGGCGGTGGCGGTTTCGGCGATCAGGGTGATGCGCGTCGCCCGCGCACCCTCCTGCGTCGCCAGATAATTTTCCAGCGCTGCCTCACTGAGGTTGCGGACCCGGCCAAACAGGTCGATCTCGAACGCGCTGATGCCGATATCCGCGCTATAGCTGTCATTCTGCCGCGTCACATTCGCGCCCGCGTCCCCGCTCAGCGTCGGCAATTGCGCCGCGCGCTGCACCCGATATTGGGCGCGCGCCGACAGGATGTTGGCCAGCGCCGCGCGCAAATCGCGATTATTGGCCAGCGCCCGCTCGATCACCGTGCGCAGTGCCGGATCGCTCACCAACTGCCCCCAGGCCAGCCCAGCCTGCACGCCCGGCTGTGTCGGCGCATAGGCCTCACCCGTCGGCAACGCCGCAGGCACTGGCGGGGCAGGGCGGACATAGGCCGGGGCCATATTGCAACCCGCCAGCATCAGCGCCGGGATCAGCGGAAGGACGGCGCGGCTCATGCGGGCACGCCTGCGCCGGGCGGTGTCGGTTCCGGCCCAGGGTCTGGCCGCACGGGCCGGTCATTGCCGAACAGCCGGGCGATGGTGACGAAGAAGAGCGGCACGTAGAAGATCGCCAGCACCGTCGCCGTGACCATGCCGCCCACCACCGCCGTGCCGATCGCGATGCGGCTCTGCGCGCCCGCACCTGTGGCGATGGCCAGCGGCATGACGCCCGCGATAAAGGCCAGGCTGGTCATCAGGATCGGCCGGAACCGCAGCCGCGCGGCCTCCAGCGCCGACGACAGCGCATCCTTGCCCTGCCGGTGCGCCAGCTCGGCAAATTCCACGATCAGGATCGCGTTCTTGGCGGCCAGCCCCATGGTCGTGAGCAACCCGACCTGAAAATAGATATTATTCTCCAGCCCGCGCGCCCACACCGCGACCACCGCGCCGACCAGGCCCAATGGGATCACCAGCAGCACCGCGAACGGGATCGACCAGCTTTCATAGAGCGCAGCCAGGCACAGGAACACGATCAGCACCGACAGCGCATAAAGCAACGGCGCTTGCCCGCCCGACAATTGCTCCTGATAGGACAGGCCGCTCCAGGCATAGCTGGTGCCGGCCGGCAGCTGCTTTTGCAGTGCCACGATCCGGTCCATCGCCTCGCCCGAACTCGCGCCGGGGCCAGCCTGTCCCTGAATCTCATAGGCCGACTGGCCATTGAAGCGCGCAACCGTCGTCGGTCCCATCGTCCAGTGCGTCGTGGCAAAGGCGGAGAAGGGAACCATCTCTCCCGTCGCGCTCGACCGCACCATCCATTTGTCGAGATCGCTCGGCAGCGCGCGATATGGCGCGTCGGCCTGCATATAGACACGCTTCACCCGCCCGCGATCCACGAAATCATTGACGTAGCGGCTGCCCCAGGCGGACGTCAGCACATTGTCGACATCGCCCTGGGTCAGCCCCAGCACGGCCAGCTTTTCGGAATCGACATCGACCTTGAGCTGCGGCGTATCCTCCAGCGTGGCGGCGCGCACCCCGGCCAGCACCGGGTCTTTCTGCGCGGCGGCGAGCAGCTGGTTGCGCAGCTCCAGGAAGCGCGCCCGCGACAGCCCCCCGGTGTTGAGCAGTTCGAAGGTAAAGCCGTTGGACTGGCCGAGGCCACGAATGGCAGGCGGCGTCATCGCAAGCACCCGCGCATCACGGATGGCGGCCAGCTGCTTGTTGGCGCGCCCGACAATCGCATTGGCGCTGTTCACCGCCCCCGGTCGATCGCCCCATGGTGCCAGATTGATGAAGCCCTGCGCGGTATTTTCGCCTTGCCCGGCAAAACTGAACCCCACCATCACGAACGCGAAGGAGATATTGTCCTTCTCGTCACTCAGGAAATAATTTTGCATCTGTTCGACCGCATGGGCGGTCCGGCTGGACTTCGCACCGGCGGGCAGGGTCAGCTGCACCATCACCTGCCCCTGATCCTCGACCGGCAGGAAGCTGGACGGCAGCCGCACGAACAACAGGATCAGGATGGCGATGATCACGCCATAGCCACCCCAGAATAAGGTCCGCTTGCCCAGCATCTGCGTGGTGCGGCAGACATAGCCGTTGGTCAGCCGTTCAAACCAGCGGTTGAACTTGCCCGACCAGCCCTGGGTCCGCCGTTCCTCCGCAATCGGTTTCAGGATCGTCGCACACAAGGCAGGCGACAGGATCAGCGCCACCAGCACAGACAACAGCATCGACGACACGATGGTGATCGAAAATTGCCGGTAGATCACCCCGGTCGATCCGCCAAAAAAGGCCATGGGCAGCAGCACCGCGGACAGGACGAGCGCGATACCGACCAGCGCGCTGCCAATCTCCTCCATCGACTTGATCGTCGCCTCGCGCGCCGAAAGCCCTTCCTCCGCCATGATGCGCTCGACATTTTCGACCACAACGATGGCATCGTCCACCAGCAGGCCGATCGACAGCACCATCCCGAACAAAGTCAGCGTGTTGATCGAATAGCCAAAGAGCGCCAATATGCCGAAGGTACCGAGCAGCACCACCGGCACCGCGATCGCCGGGATCAGCGTCGCCCGCCAGCTTTGCAGGAACAGGAACATCACGACGACGACCAGCAGCACCGCCTCGATCAGCGTCTTGATGACCTCCTCGACCGACAATTTGATGAAGGGCGTGGTGTCGCGCGGGAACACGATCTTGTAGCCATCGGGCAGGTTGGTCGAAAGCTCCGCCACCCGCACCTTGACCATTTCGGCGGTCTTGAGCGCATCGGCCCCCGGTGCCAGCTGCAACGCCATGCCCGACGCCGGATGGCCGTTCAGCCGCGCGGCGGTGGTATAGCTTTCATTGCCCAGCTCCACCCGCGCCACATCGGACAGATGGACGATCGACCCGTCGCTCTGCGTCTTGACGATGATATTGCGGAATTGCTCCGGCGTCTGGAGCCGCGCGCGCGCGGTCACCGTGGCGTTGAGCTGCTGCCCGGCAGGCGCAGGATCGGCGCCGATCTGTCCCGCAGACACTTCGACATTCTGCGCGCTGATCGCGCTCTGCACGTCGGACGGCATCAGCTTGACGGCGGCGAGCTTATAGGGGTCCAGCCAGATCCGCATCGCATATTGCGATCCGAAAATCTGCGATGATCCGATGCCGCTGATCCGCGCGATCGAATCCTGGAAATTATTGACCAGATAGTCGGAAATGTCGGACTGCGACGCCCGGTTGGTCTCGTCATAAATGCCGACCAGCATCAAAAAGTCGGTTTGCGACTTGGTGACGGTCAGCCCCTGCTGCTGCACTGCATTGGGCAGACGGCTCAGCGCCTGCTGCACCTTATTCTGCACCTGCACCTGCGCGGTGTCGGGATCGGTCCCCTTCTCGAACGTCACGGTGATCGATGATCGCCCGGTCGCCGAGGAGGAAGACGAGAAATACATGAGGCCATCGACGCCGGTCAGCTGCTGCTCGATGACCTGCGTGACGCTGGTTTCCACCGTATCCGCCGACGCGCCCGGATAGGTCGCGTTGATACCCACCGAAGGCGGCGCGATGTCGGGATATTGGGCGATCGGCAGCGACAGCATCGATCCCATGCCCGCGATCATCACGCCAATGGCGATGACCCAGGCGAAAATCGGCCGTTCGATAAAAAAGCGACTGAGCAAGATCCGGTCCCTACTTCTTCGTCGCGATGGTGACGGGCTTGACCTTGTCGTCGGGTTTCACCTTGTCAGTGCCCTCGACGATCAGCCGGTCGCCCGCCTTCAGCCCGTCGGTGATCAGCCATGCGTCGCCAATCGCCTGATCGGCTGTGACGATCCGCCGCTCGACCTTATCATCCTTCGTCACCACCAGCGCGGTCGCATTGCCCTTGGGATCGCGGCTGATGCCCTGTTGCGGGGCCAGGATTGCGCCGGGCACGACCGATTGCGGCGCGACGACGCGCACGAACATGCCGGGCAGCAACAGCCCGTCGGGATTGGGGAAGCGGGCGCGCAGCGTTACGGTGCCGCTGTTGACGTCCACGATCGGCTCGGCAAATTCAATTCGGCCTTCCTGCGGATAATCGCTGCCATCGTCCAGTTTCAGCCGGATCGTCGCGCTGGCCGGCAGCGTCTTGCCCGCCGCCAGCGACCGGCGCAACTGCAACAGCTGCGCGCTCGACTGGGTGATATCGACATAGATGGGGTCAAGCTGCTGGATCGTCGTCAGCGGATCGGCTTGGCTGGCGGTCACCAGCGCGCCCTGCGTGAACAGGGTGCGCCCTATCCGGCCGCTGATCGGCGCACGAACCAGCGTGAATTGCAGATTGACGTTGCTGGTCGCCAGACTGGCGCGCGCCTGCTGGACAGCGGCGGCGGCCTGCCGCGCGGTCGCGGTCACATCATCGCGATCCTGCGCGCTGACCGCTTCATTGTCGGACAAGGTAGCGTAGCGCCGCGCTTTCGCCTGCGCCGCCGCGGCGGTCGCCTGCGCGCTTGCCAGCGCCGCCATCGCCTCGTCGCGCGACGCCCGATACAGCCGCTGGTCGATCTCGTAGAGCGGCTGGCCCGCGCTCACCAGCGATCCTTCGGTGAACAGCCGCTTCTGGATGACGCCCGCCACTTGCGGTCGGACCTCCGACATCATGGTGGATACGGTGCGGCCCGGCAATTCGCTCGCCACCGTGACATTGCGCGCCGTCAGCGTCACCACGCCCACTTCGACCGGTCCCTTTTGCGGCGGCGGCTTGTCGCCACAGGCCGCGACGGCCAGGCAAAGCGCCAGCAGTGGCAGGGAGCGGGCAGAAAAAGGTGCTAACATCGTCGGGCAGGTTCCTTGTTGACCAGGCGGAGCCTTGCGATGCGCTTTCGCGCGGGGTTCGACCTGCCGGGGCGCACGAGGGGGAGGAGGACGCACGCTGACGGCCGGATCGATCGCAACGATTGTCCGTCCCGGTGGACCGACAGGCATCGCAAGGACTCCGCATGGTGTCGGCGAGGGGGCCAGCCGACCTCAGCCTCTTGGCTATTTTGGCAGCGGCAGCATAGCGGAATTTGGCTTCGATCTGTGGCACTGTGCGGCATAGCGTATCGCTTTGTATCAGCCTGTATCATCGCTGGCCGCCGGGCAGACTTTCGCCCCGCAACGCGCTAGGAAAGGGGGATGCCTGACACTGCTCCTGCCCGTGCTGCTACCGTGCTGGTCGTCGATGACGACGCGGACATTCGGGAATTGATCGTCGGCCAACTGGCCCAGGAAAATTACCGGCTGCTGGCGGCGGCGAACCTTGGCGAATTGCGCCAAATGCTGCGTGATCATCCGGTCGACCTGATCGTCCTCGATCTCAACCTGCCCGATGGCGACGGCCTGTCGCTGTGCCGCGAACTGCGCGGGGAGGGATCGGACGTGCAGATCATCATGGTGACTGCGCGGGGCAGCGCGATCGACCGGGTGCTGGGGCTGGAACTGGGTGCCGACGATTATCTGACCAAGCCTTTCGAGCCGCGCGAATTGCTGGTGCGCATCCGCAACCTGCTGCGCCGGGGCCGGGGCGACACCGGAACGCAGGGCAGGGCAAGCACGATGCGCTACGCCCATTTCGGCCCATGGCGGCTCGACCTGGTGCAGCGACGGCTGATCGCACCTGACGATCGGCTGGTGATGCTGTCGTCAGCCGAATATCGGCTGCTGTGCCACTTTATCGAGCAACCCAATATTGTGCTGGGGCGCGAAGCCTTGCTGCCCGAACGGCGCGCCACTGCCGCGTTCGACCGTTCGATCGACCTCCAGATCAGCCGTTTGCGCCAGAAGCTGGCCGACGTGGCGGGCGGCAGCGAACTGATCCTGACGGTGCGCGGCGAAGGCTATGTGCTGGCCAGCGCGGTGGACTATTCATGATCAGGCGGCTGGGCGGCCGGGTCCGCACTTTCTTCCGCTCGATGGCGGGGCAGATTTTCGTCATCCTGACGCTGGGCATGACGATCGCCGCCATCATCGCGCTATTGGTCGCCGAACAGACCCGTCGCCATGATTTTGAGCGGGTGCGGCGGCAGCGCGTGGTTGCCAGCGCGGTCGATATAGCCGACCGTCTGCGGCGCGATCCCGCCCGGATCGAATCGATGATGGCCGATCACAGCATCATGGGCGCAGCGCCGGTGCCGCCCGGCATCTCGCTGACGGAGCCGGATACGGCCCTGCAACAGTCGCTTGTCGAACGCTTTGGTCCGCGTTCGCAACCCGAAGCCGGGCAGGTGCCGACCGGGCTGTGCTTTGCCACCTATACCGGTCGATGGGAACGGGCGGCAGGCCTGGTCGATGCGCCGCGTCCCGACTGCTGGATCGTCCGCTTCACCGATCATGCCGGTCAACGCCGCGAAATGGCGCTCAGCTTCCCGCGCCTGGCCAAACCGCCCAGCACCATCTTCAATCCGCTCTATTTGCTGGTCATCGTCGCCGCGTCGGCCGGGCTTGCGATATTCGTCGCCCGCTTCGTGTCAAAGCCATTGCGGCGGCTCGAGCAGGCGGCAGAGGCCTTTTCGGTCTCGCTCGACCCGGAGGAAATTCCCGAACGCGGGCCAGAGGAAGTGCGCGCCGCGCTCTCCACCTTCAACCTGATGCAGCGGCGCGCCCGCGCGGGTTTTGCCGAACGGACCCAGCTTCTCGCCGCGATCAGCCATGACATACAGACACCGCTCACCCGGTTGCGGCTGCGGCTGGAACTGGTCGAGAATGAGGAGCTACGCGCGCGCCTGCTGGCCGATCATGAAGCGATGCAACGACTGGTGCGCGAGGGGCTGGACCTGGCCAGCAGCACTGAAGCGCGGGAAGAATGGTCGGTCCTCGACATCGACTCGTTGCTCGCCAGCATGGCCGAGGATGCCGAGGAACTGGGTGCGCCGGTCCGCTTCCTGACTGGTTGCGGTGGCACCGTCCGGGTCAAACCCAATGCGCTGACCCGCTGCATCGCCAATCTGGTCGATAACGCCGTGCGCTATGGCGGCAGCGCGGACATCAGCTGCGCGCGGGCAGGGGGGCGGGTGCTGATCCATATCCGCGACCGTGGACCGGGCATCCCCGCGGACCGGCTCGACCAGATGTTTGAACCCTTCACGCGCGGCGCGACCGGTCAGCCGGGCGGACGCACCGGCACCGGCATCGGCCTTACCATCGCCCGCTCGCTGGCGATGAGTTTCGAGGCGTCGGTGCGGTTGCGCAATGCCGATGACGGCGGCCTGATCGCCACCATCGACATGAAGGGCTAGCTGTACAGCACCCGATCCCCCTCGCGGGCGATGGCTCTCCCTTCATCCGTTCGTTTCGAGCGAAGTCGAGAAACCCCGCGCCACCGTTTCTCGACTTCGCTCGAAACGAACGGGGCCGGGGGGAAACGCATTGTCGGCACGCAGGTTTAAGCAGCTAGCCTATTTCGCTTCGGCCTTGAGATAGGCAATCAAATTGGCACGATCCGCCGCCTGCGGCACACCGGCAAAGGCCATGCGGTTACCCGGAACAACGCCGCTTGGCTTCGTCAAAAACGCATCAAGCGTCTTGGCGTCCCAGCGGATCTTCGCCTTCTGCATCGCGGGCGAGTAAGCGAAACCCGCCACCGTACCCGATGTGCGGCCGAACAGGCCCGCCAGATTCGGCCCCATTTTCTTGGGTCCGGGCTTGACATCATGGCACAGCGCGCAGCGCGCAAAGACAATCTTGCCCTTGGCGGCATCGCCAGCCTGGGCCAGCACGGGCGTAGCGACCATGGCGGTTACAGCGATTGTCAGTCCCGTCAAGCTCCGCGCGATTGTCATGCTTCAATTCATCCCTTCACTTTGCCGCTGATTCTCTACCAGTGTGCAATTCTCTCTGGCATTCCGAATGTGAACGGAGATTGAAGCATCTTCGCACCGCAACAAAGCCGACTGCCAGCGGCATCGATGTATCACGGAGTCATGAGAGGGCAACCGGCCTTTGCAATCGAGCGTCGATAGGTCAGCCGATAAGGAGGGCCATACGGTCGCCCGCATGGTCCTCCTGCTGAAAATCGGCGGTTTCGATTTGAAGCGCGACATCCATGGGATGCGTAGCATTTCATCCAGGGTGGGGCGAGCCCCACCCTGGATGGCAAAATCTATCGGGCCTTGAGGAGCTTGATTTGCTCTCCCAGAA